>NZ_JACYUB010000001.1:0-1219736 GCF_014841545.1 Frigoribacterium sp. CFBP 8751 | reverse complement strand
AAGACCGACGCCGTCCAGGACGAGATGCTCGTCGGCGTCGCGAAGATCACCGCCGCCACGGAGTAACACCCGTCTGGCCGGCTACCCGCCGGCCCGGCCCCAGGGTCGCACCCCGCCTGGCGAGGTGCGGCCCGGAACCCGGGTCGTCTCCGTGACGACGCATCGGCCCTCGCACGTCGAGGGCCGGTCATCCCGGTGGTCCCCCTTCCGCCTCCGGGCGGGAGGGGGTTTCCTCTGCCCTTGCCCAGCCGCCGACCGACGAACGGAACCCCGTGGTGCACCCCGCCTCAGCTCCGACTCCCCCGATGCTCCTCGGGCGTCTCCCGACCCATGCCGGAGCAGCGCCGGTCGAGGTGCGCCTGCCACGCTCACGATTCCCCGTCGCGATCAGCTTCGAGTCGTCGGACACCTGGTCGATCGCCGAGCGCTTCGGCGAGCAACTCGTCAGCCACGGGCGGCTCGCCTACCGGGCCGGCGCGTTCGTCGTCCGTACCGCGGCCGGCACGACCCGCTACGGCCCCTCGTGGCAGGCCGCCGTCACGGCCCACCTCCTCCGCCGCGGCTGACGACGACCGGTCCGGTCATCTTCGGTCTCGACGACCCGGCTGAAGGGATGGCGTCTCAACGACGAGTTCGGCGACCTCGACGATCGCGTCGTCCGGCATGTCGGGGTAGTAGTTCTCCCGCAGCTGCTCCCCGAAGCGCATCATGTCCGTGCCTTCGGGCTGCCGAGCCTGTCGTGCGGTGAGTTCGTCGAGTCGGTGCCTCCGCACGGCGGTGACGTGCCCCGCGAGGGGAACGGCCGTGGGATGGCCGTCGAACACGAACGTGGACGGGCCGACCCGCATCGACTCGCCCCACCGGACCGTGGTCACCTTCTCACCACGGACCATCGCGTCGTGGTGCTTCCGGTGGAAATGCACGAGCTGTCGAGCGTCATCAGTCACTCGACCAGCCTGCCCGAGCCACGCGCACCCGGGTCAACCCAGCGTCAGCTGCCCGTCGGCCTCGAGCCACTCGAGGCCCTCGACGACGGCCTGCACCGAGGTGTACCGCGGAGCGTAGCCGAGCAGTCGGCGGGCCTTCTCGATGCTCATCGAGTGGCTGCGCGAGGCGTGCTGCCACGACGCGTCGCCGTGCTCGTCGGACGTCTGGTCTCGGAACTCGGCCCACGAGACGAACCGCAGCCGCGCCTCCTGACCGTGGTGCCGCGCGATCGCCTCGGCGAGCCCGCGCAGCGTGATCGCCCGCTCGCTGACGACGTGGAACGCCTCGCCGACCACCTGCGAGTGCCGCTCGGCCGCGAGCTGGAAGGCCTGTGCGACGTCGTCGGCGTGCACGTGGTGGACGGTCTCGAGTCCGAGGCCCGGCATGGCGATCTCGCGTCCGGCGGCCAGGGCCTCCCAGACGGAGAGGTCGAGGTTGCCCACCGCGTTGATCATCGGCCAGCCCGGACCCGTGATGTGCCCGGGGTGCAGCACGATGCTCTGCACTCCGCCAGGGCGCCGCGACTCGCGGAGCAGCAGCTCTTCGATCGCGGCCTTCTGCGTGCCGTACTCGCCGAACGGGGTGCGCTCGGCCTCTTCGGTGATCGGCACCTCACGCGACGGGCCGTGCACCCACACCGTGCCGCAGTGCACCAGCACGGTGCCCGTCCCCTGCAACGCGTCGACCATCTGACGCGCCGACGCGACCGTGAAGCAGATCATGTCGATCACGACGTCGGCCCCGAGCCCGGCGATCGCGCCCGCGAAGGTGCCGTCGGCGTCGCCCGCCTCGCGGTCGAGCAGGAGGCGCGTCACGCGTGACCACGCCGCGTGCGGCCGGTACGGCTCGGAGGCCCCGCGGCTGACGGCGACCACCTCGTGGCCGGCCTCGACGAGTCGCGGGACGAGGAAACCGCCCACGTGGCCGGTGGACCCGATGACGACGATCTTCACGACGCCACCCCCGACACGATCGAGAGTGCCCGGAGCGGAGGGCGGGGGCGAGGAGTGGCGGCGCTGCGCACGGCATCGGAGGACATGGCCCGACGCTACCCGGCGCCCCCGACACCCCCGACACCGGTGTACCCCGCCTGGGGGTCATGCAGCGTCCCCTCAAGTGCCCACTGCGCCGTGGCCACGGATTCTTCAGACTTCCCATGAGGAGCACGGCGGCTCGTCGGATCACCGGGCACGGCCCGCGACGAGCCTCCCGCTCCGCGCGTCCCATCCGGCACGCGCGACCCGACGAGGAGAACCATGACCTTCACCGACCCCCGCACCCGCGGCATCCGCCGCCGCGTGACGACCGCCTGCCTCGCGGCGTCCCTGACCCTGGGACTCGTCGCCGTGGGCTCCGGAGCCGCGGTCGCCGCGCCTCCCACGTCCGCACCCGGTGCCCCCGCGGCCCCGGGCAAGCCCGGCCCCGCCCCGACCCTGCCGGTCGTCGAGGGCCCGGTGATGAACTACGTCGTGAACGCGACGAAGGCGAACCCGGGCGCGACCAAGCAGGTCGAGCGGGCGGTCGCCGCGGCCGGCGGCAGCGTCATCGCCGCGTACGCCGAGCTCGGCGTGGTCGTCGCGCAGTCGAGCAACACGAACTTCGCCGCGTCGGTGCGCGGTGACAAGGCCGTGACGTCGGCCGGTGCCACCCGCACGGCCGCGGTCGCCGAGACCGACCCGACGTTCGGCGTCGGCACGACAACCCCGGGCCCGGGGAAGCCGGTCAAGCCGGGCAAGCCCGGTGGCCCCGGACACCCCGGCAAGCCGAAGGCCGCGACCTCGCCCGAGCAGCGACTCGAAGAGGCCACGACCGTCGTCGCCGACCCCCTCGAGGCCCAGCAGTGGGATCTCACGGCCATCGGGGCCGACCGGGCGCACCAGGTCACCGACGGCAGCCGCGACGTGCTCGTCGCCGTGCTTGACTCGGGCATCGAGGGCGACCACCCCGACCTGCAGCCGAACATCGACGTGGCCGCCTCGGCGAGCTGCCTGACCGGGACGCCCGATGCGAGCTACGACGCCTGGCAGCCCACGACGAGCGACCACGGCACCCACGTGGCCGGCACGATCGCGGCGGCCCGCAACGGCGTCGGCATCGTGGGCGTCGCCCCGGGCGTGACGATGTCGGCCGTCAAGGTCGTCAGCGACGACGGCTTCATCTACCCCGAGGCCGCGATCTGCGGCTTCATGCAGGCCGCCGCGACCGGTGCCGACATCACGAACAACAGCTACTACGTCGACCCGTGGCAGTTCTGGTGCGGCTCGGACGTCGACCAGGCGGCCGTGTTGACCGCCGTCGACCGCGCGGTGCAGTTCACGCAGAAGAAGGGCATCGTCAACGTGGCGGCGGCCGGCAACTCGTCGATCGACCTCGCGAACAAGACGGTCGACACCGCCAGCCCCAACGACACCACCCCGGTCTCCCGACCGATCGACTCGCGTTGCCTCGACATCCCGACCGAGCTCGACGGCGTGGTCACCGTGTCGTCGACCACCTCGGCGGGGGCGAAGTCGAGCTTCTCGAACTACGGCGACGGGGTCGTCGACGTCGCGGCCCCCGGTTCGGCGATCCTGTCGACCGTGACCGGAGGCGGCTACGGCACCAAGTCGGGCACGTCGATGGCCTCGCCCCACGTCGCGGGCGTGCTGGCCCTGCTGAAGTCGACCCACCCGCGTCTGAAGGGTGCGGCCCTGACCGGACTGCTCGAGCAGCAGGCGACCGACACCCCCTGCCCGTCCGCCACCACGACGTGCACGGGCACGCCGGCGGACAACGGGTGGTTCGGCGAGGGGATCGTCGACGCCCTGGCGGCCGTCACGAAGTAGCTGTCGTCGCCCCGACGGGGCGCCCACCCGGCCCGAGCGGCCCGGCGGGCGCCCCGTCCTCGCGCGGACGGGGCGCTCGTTCGCCCCTAGGCTGAGCGAGTCCCAATCGGAGGTTCGATGCACACCTGGCCCGGCAACCCCTACCCCCTCGGCGCGACCTACGACGGCAGCGGCACCAACTTCGCGATCTTCAGCGAAGCCGCCAGCAAGGTCGAGTTGTGTCTGTTCGACGACGACGGCACCGAGACGAGGGTCGAGTTCACCGAGGTCGACGCCTACGTCTGGCACGCCTACCTGCCCACGGTGCAGCCCGGCCAACGCTACGGCTACCGCGTGCACGGCGAGTACGACCCCTCGAACGGCTCGCGTGCCAACCCGAACAAGCTGCTCCTCGACCCGTACGCCAAGGCCACCTGCGGCGAGATCGACTGGGACGAGGCGCTGTTCGCCTACACGTTCGGCGACCCCGACTCGCGCAACGACAAAGACTCCGGCCCGCACATGATGCTGGGCGTCGTCATCAACCCGTTCTTCGACTGGCAGGGCGACCGCGCACCGAAGTACAGCTACGACGAGACCGTCATCTACGAGGCGCACGTCAAGGGCCTGACCGAGACGCACCCCGACATCCCCGAGGAAGAACGCGGCACCTACGCCGGCGTCGCGAACCCGGCGATCATCGACCACCTGAAGAAGCTCGGCATCACCACGCTCGAGCTGATGCCCGTGCACCAGTTCGTGCAGGACAACACGCTGCTCGAGAAGGGCCTCAGCAACTACTGGGGCTACAACACCATCGGGTTCTTCGCCCCGCACGCCGCCTACTCGGCCACCGGCGACATCGGCCAGCAGGTGCAGGAGTTCAAGACGATGGTGAGGGTGCTGCACGACGCCGGCATCGAGGTCATCATCGACGTCGTCTACAACCATACGGCCGAAGGCAACCACCTGGGTCCGACGCTGTCCTTCAAGGGCATCGACAACGCCGCGTACTACCGGCTGATGGACGGCGACCAACAGCACTACATGGACTACACGGGCACCGGCAACAGCCTGAACGTCCGTCACCCGCACTCGCTGCAGCTCATCATGGACAGCCTGCGCTACTGGGTCACCGAGATGCACGTCGACGGCTTCCGGTTCGACCTCGCGGCGTCGCTCGCCCGGGAGTTCTACGAGGTCGACCGCCTCTCGACCTTCTTCGAGCTCGTGCAGCAGGACCCCATCGTCTCGCAGGTCAAGCTGATCGCCGAGCCCTGGGACGTCGGCCCCGGCGGCTACCAGGTGGGCAACTTCCCGCCCCAGTGGACCGAGTGGAACGGCAAGTACCGCGACACCGTCCGCGACTTCTGGCGCGGTGAGCCCTCGACGCTCGGCGAGTTCGCCAGCCGGATCACCGGCTCGGCCGACCTGTACGAACGCGACGGACGCCGCCCGGTCGCGAGCATCAACTTCGTCACCGCGCACGACGGCTTCACGATGCGCGACCTCGTCAGCTACAACGACAAGCGCAACGACGCCAACGGCGAGGACGGCAACGACGGCGAGAGCCACAACCGTTCGTGGAACTCCGGCGTCGAGGGCGAGACCGAGGACGGCGAGATCCGCGCCCTGCGCGAGCAACGACAGCGCAGCTTCCTGGCGACGCTGCTGCTCAGCCAGGGCGTGCCCATGCTGCTGCACGGCGACGAGCTCGGCCGCACCCAGGGCGGAAACAACAACACGTACGCACAGGACAACCAGATCAGCTGGATCGACTGGCCGAACGCCGACCGCGAGCTGATCGAGTTCGTCGCCGAGGTCATCAAGCTGCGCCACGACCACCCGACCTTCCGCCGACAGCGTTACTTCAACGGCCGTCCCGTCACCCGCGGCGAGGGCGAACCCCTGCCCGACATCGTCTGGTTGACGACCGAGGGCGACGCCATGCAAGAGGGCGAGTGGAACGAGTCCTACGCCAAGGCGATCGGCATGTTCCTCAACGGCAACGGCATCCGTGGCCGTGACGCCCGCGGCGGTCGCATCACCGACGTCAACTTCGTCCTGTACTTCAACGCCAGCGCCGAGACGGTCACCTTCGTCCTCCCGCCCGACGAGTACGCCCAGGGCTGGGAGGTCGTCGTCGACAGCACCGTGACGGCGCCCCCGCCCCCGGCGAGCGCCGCTCCCCGCACCCCGACGGCCACCCGCGCCGCCACCACCACCCAACCGCCCTCGACCCCGCAGGCCCCCGCGGCCCTGCGGGCCGGCGACCGACTCCCCGTGGCGGGTCGCTCGCTCGTCGTCCTGCGTGCCACGGCCGAGGAAGAACTGTGACCCGACACGAACCGACCATGCACCCGCGCTCGACGTACCGCCTGCAGGTGCGCGCCTCCTTCGACCTCGACGCGGCCGCCGACCTGGTGCCGTACCTGCGGGACCTCGGTGCCGACTGGGTCTACCTGTCGCCGATCCTCGCCGCCGAGCCGGGCAGCGACCACGGCTACGACGTCGTCGACCACAGCCAGGTCGACCCCGAGCGCGGTGGTGCCGAGGGTCTCGACGAGCTCTCGACGCGCGCGCACGCCGAGGGCCTCGGCGTGCTGGTCGACATCGTGCCGAACCACGTCGGCGTGGCGACCCCGAAGGCGAGCGTCTGGTGGTGGGACCTCCTGACCCACGGCCGCGCGTCCCGCTACGCCGACGCGTTCGACGTCGACTGGGCCGCGGGCGATGACAAGGTGCTGCTGCCCGTGCTCGGCGAGCCCGCCTCGGCGGACGGCGCGATCGAGGGCCTCACGGTCGAGGGCGACGAGCTGCACTACTACGACAACGTCTACCCGATCGCCCCGGGCACGAGCTCGCCCGGCGACGACGCCGCCACCGTGCACTCGCGTCAGCACTACGAGCTGGTTCACTGGAAGAAAGCCGACACCGACCTCAACTACCGTCGCTTCTTCGCGGTCAACACCCTCGCGGGCATCCGCGTCGAAGACCCGGGTGTCTTCGCCGAGTCGCACGCCGAGATCGGCCGCTGGTTCTCGGAGGGTCTCGTCGACGGCCTGCGGGTCGACCACCCGGACGGCCTCGCCGATCCCAAGGGCTACCTCGACCTGCTCGCCGCCCTGACCGGCGACGCGCACGTGCTCGTCGAGAAGATCCTCGAGGGGGACGAGCGCCTGCCCGAGGACTGGGCGACGGCCGGCACGACGGGTTACGACGCCCTGGCCGACCTCGACCGCCTCTTCGTCGACCCGAGCGGAGCACCCGCCCTCGACGCCCTCGACGCGCGCCTGCGCCGGGCCCGCGGGGTCGACGCCGACGAGCAGGCCGCCGGGGCCGACGAGACGACCGGTGACGCGCCCGTCGACTGGCACGAGATGATCCTCGGCACGAAGCGCGGCATCGCCGACGGCATCCTGGGCAGCGAGATCAACCGTCTCGCCCGCCTGATCGCCGAGGGCAGCGCCGTCGACCCGTCCGTGGTGGACGCGCTGGCCGAGCTGGCCGCGGCCTTCCCCGTGTACCGCAGCTACCTGCCGCAGGGCGCCGAGTGGCTGACCGAGGCCGCCGAGGTCGCCACGAGCCACCGTCCCGACCTCGCCGACGCCGTCGGACGCGTCGTCGCCGTGCTGCGCGACGAGTCGCACCCCGCCTCCGTGCGCTTCCAGCAGACGACCGGCATGGTCATGGCCAAGGGCGTGGAGGACACCGCCTTCTACCGCTACAGCCGCCTGGCGACGCTGACCGAGGTGGGTGCCGACCCGAGCGAGTTCTCGCTGACGCCCGACGAGTTCCACGCGCGTCAGCAGGTGCGCCTGGCCGAGCGTCCGTTCGGCATGACGACGCTGTCCACGCACGACACGAAGCGCAGTGCCGACGTGCGCGCCCGCGTCTCGGTGCTGGCCGAGGTCGCCACCGAGTGGGCGGCGACCCTCGAGCGCCTGCGCGAGCTCGCCCCGGTCGGCGACGGACCGTTCGAGAACATCCTCTGGCAGACGATCGTCGGCTCCTGGCCCGCGTCGCGCGAGCGCCTGCACGCCTACGCCGAGAAGGCCTCCCGCGAGGCGAGCACGTCGACCACGTGGACCGACCGCACCGACGAGGCCGAGGCCTTCGAGGGGCGGATGCACGCCGCGGTCGACGCCGCCTTCGACGACGACGAGGTGCGTCACGAGGTCGAGCGCATCGTCGACGTCCTCCGCGCACCCGGCTACAGCAACTCGCTGGGCGTGGCGCTGATGCAGCTCACCGGCCCCGGCAGTCCCGACGTGTACCAGGGCGGCGAGCTGTGGGACTTCTCGCTCGTCGACCCCGACAACCGACGCGAGGTCGACTTCGGGCTGCGCCGGCGCCTCCTGGACGAGATCCGCGGCGGGGCGACGCCGGCGATCGACGACACCGGTGCCGCCAAGCTCGTCGTGACGCACCACGCCCTGACGCTGCGCCGTGACCGACCCGACCTGTTCACGCGCTACGCCGCGTTGCCCGTCTTCGGTGAGCAGGCCGCGTCGGCCGTCGCCGTCGACCGCGGCGGGGCGCTCGCGATCGCGACCCGCCTGCCCGTCGCACTCGAGCAGGCCGGCGGCTGGGACGACACCGTGGTCCTGACCGCAGGAGGCGCGTACCGCGACGTGCTCACCGGCCGTCGGCACGAGGGCGGTCGCCTCCGCCTGGCCGACGTGCTCGACACGTACCCCGTCGCCCTGCTGATCCCCGCAGAGGACTGACCCCGTCGGGTCGCGCCGCGTCGCGCCCGACTACCGTCGCCCCCGGGCGACACGTCACGACATGCCGCTCACCTCCGGTGGTGAGCGGCATGTCGTGCCTTCTCGACCTCCCCTCCCCTCCCCCGACCCTTCCGAACCCGAGGAGACCGATGAGCGTCTACGACGTCTGGGCCCCGAAAGCGACCACCGTGCACCTGCACCTCGACGGCGATCTGCTGCCGCTGACGGCCGAGGCCGACACCGGCTGGTGGCGCGCCCCCGCCGACCTCGACCGGGGCCCGGGCCACCGCTACGGCTTCGTGCTCGACGGCGGCGACTCCCCCGAGGGCGGGACGCCGCTGCCCGACCCGCGGTCGCGTCGCCAACCCGACGGCGTGCACGGCCTGAGCGAGACCTACGACCCGGGTGCCTTCTCCTGGACGGACGACGCGTGGACCGGCCGCCAGCTGGCCGGCTCGGTCGTCTACGAGCTGCACGTCGGCACCTTCACGCCCGGGGGCACGCTCGACTCGGCGATCGAGAAGCTGCCGTACCTCGTCGACCTCGGCGTCGACCTGGTGGAACTGCTGCCGGTCAACGGCGTCAACGGCCGCTGGAACTGGGGCTACGACGGCGTCGACTGGTTCACGGTGACCGACAACTACGGCGGCCCCGAGGCGTACCAGCGCTTCGTCGACGCCGCGCACGCGGCTGGCCTCGGCGTCGTGCAGGACGTCGTCTACAACCACCTCGGCCCCTCGGGCAACTACCTGCCGCTGTTCGGGCCGTACCTGTCGAGCAAGCACGCCAACACCTGGGGCGACAACGTCAACCTCGACGACGACGGAGCCCACGAGGTGCGCGAGTTCATCCTCGACAACACGGCGATGTGGCTCGACGACTACCACGTCGACGGTCTGCGCCTCGACGCCGTGCACGCCCTCAAGGACGACAGCGAGGTCCACCTGCTGCAGGAGCTCGCCGAGCGGACCGCCGCCCTCAGCAGCCATCTGCGCCGACCGCTCTCGCTGATCGCCGAGAGCGACCTGAACGACCCGCGCCTGGTCACCCCGCGCGACGGCGGCGGCTTCGGCCCCGACCACCGCCAGGGCTACGGCCTCGACGCGCAGTGGAGCGACGACTTCCACCACGCGGTGCACGTCGCGCTGACCGGCGAGACGACGGGTTACTACGCCGACTTCGAGCCGCTCGGCGCCCTCGCGAAGGTGCTGACCAAGGGCTTCTTCCACGACGGCACCTGGTCGTCGTTCCGCGAGGCGACGCACGGGCACCCGGTCGACACCGAGCACATGCCGACCTGGCGCCTCGTCGTGGCCAACCAGAACCACGACCAGATCGGCAACCGGGCGATCGGCGACCGCCTGGCGGCGACCCTCGACGACGGGCAGCTGATCATCGCCGCGACGCTGACCCTGGCCGGCCCCTACACGCCGATGCTCTTCATGGGCGAGGAGTGGGGCGCCTCGACCCCGTGGCAGTTCTTCACCTCGCATCCCGAACACGACCTCGGCGAGGCGACGGCGAAGGGCCGCATCGAGGAGTTCGCGAAGATGGGCTGGGACGAGTCGTCCGTGCCCGACCCGCAGGAGCCCTCGACCTTCGAGAACAGCAAGCTCGACTGGTCCGAACTCGAGACCGGCCGCCACGCGGTGCTGCTCGACGCGTACCGCCGCCTCGGCGCCCTGCGCCGCAGCGAGCCCGCGCTCACCGACCCCCGCTTCGGCGAGACCGGCGTCGAGTACGACGGCGACGCCCGCTGGCTCGTGCTGACCCGTGGCGACCTGAAGATCGCGGTCAACTTCGCCGACCAGGAGGCACGGGTCGCGGTGAGCGCCGAGACCGTCCTGTTCGCCAGCGACGGGTCGATCGTCCCGGGTGCGAGCCTGCTGCTCCCGGCGCACTCGGTCGCGATCGTCCGCTGACCCCGGCGCGGACCAGGCGGTCACGAACGACGGGCGCCCGGGGCTGACCACCCCGGGCGCCCGCGTGTCGCGTCGCGGCTAGCGCGTCGACACGCCGCCGCGCACGGGTCCGACCCGGTGCGAGGTGGCGCGGACGCTCGGCAGCCGACGGTGTCGCACGACCAGCTCGACGACGGCGCGGGACCGTCGCCGCAGACCCCAGAGGGTCACCTTGGTCAGCGACTCCCGGACGATCGAACCGCTCATCTTCGAGGCACCGTGGATGCGCTCGGTGAACGTGATCGGAGTCTCGACGACCCGCAGACCCGCCTGGAGCGCGCGCCACAGCAGGTCGACCTGGAAGCAGTAGCCGCGCGACTCGACCCGGTCGAGGTCGATCCGGCGCAGCGCCGACGAGCGGAACACCCGGAACCCTCCGGTCGTGTCGGCCACGCGGATGCCCAGGGCACCCCGGGTGTACCAGCTGCCGCCGCGGCTGAGCAGCTCGCGACGCAGCGGCCAGTTCTCGACGGCGCCGCCGGGCACCCAGCGCGAACCGAGCACGAGGTCGTTCTCGCGCAGCAGCTCGAGCATGCCGGGCAGGTACTCGGGGTGGTGCGAACCGTCGGCGTCCATCTCGACGAGGGCGTCGTACCCGCGCTCGAGCCCCCAGGCGAAGCCGGCGAGGTAGGCGGCACCGAGGCCGGCCTTCTCGGTGCGGTGCATCACGTGCACGCGGGGGTCGCGGTCGGCGTAGGCGTCGGCCAGCTCGCCGGTGCCGTCGGGCGAGCCGTCGTCGACGACGAGCACGTCGACCGAGGCACCGGAGGCGAGGGTGCGCCCCACGATCCAGTCGAGGTTCTCGCGCTCGTTGAAGGTCGGGATGATGACGAGGGCGTCGTTCATGGTGGGTCCTTTCCCGTCGGGTGGGAGTCGGAGGTGTCGGGTGTCGGGTGTCGGGTGTCGGGTGTCGGGTGTCGGGTGTCGGGGGCCCGGGGCTCAGGAGGCGCGGCGCCGGCCGACCGGGTGGCCTCCGGTCACGAGGTCACGAGGTCGGCGAACACGATGAGGTTGTCCACGTAGTGACCGGTGGACCGGTCGAACGTGCCGTCGCAGGTGATGAGCCGGAGGCCGGGGGTCGGACTGGCCCCGTAGACGTCGCTCGTCGGGAACGTCGCCTTCGGGGTGCGCTCGCTGCCCGTGACGCGGAAGGTCTCGACCGAGCCGGTCGAGAGCGTCACCTGCACCTCGTCGCCGGGCACGAGCTTCGCGAGGTCGACGAAGACCGCGGGGGCGTCACCCGAGTCGACGTGTCCGGCGATCACGGCCGGGCCGACCGCGCCGGGCACGACGCCGTCCTCGTACCACCCGGCCGACAGCCACTCCTTCGGCGGGTCGAGCTCGCCCTGGGCGCCGAGGCCGAGGTCTTCGAGGCCGGAGTCGACCCCGATCGAGGGGATCTGCAGGCGGACCGGCGTCGCGTCGGCCGGGGGCGGGGTGTACGACGGGGCCGCCGGGTCCTGGAAGGCGCCGGCCGCTCCGCTCGCCGCATCCGGCGTCGCACCGGTGGTGGCGGAGGCCGTGGCGACGGAGCCGGGTGCGTCCGCGTCGGACCGGGCGGCGACGGCGGCCACCGTCACGCCGCCGGCCACGAGCACGACGACGGCGGCCGCGGCGAGGACCGCCGCGCGGTGACCGGCGACGAAGGTCGAGAGGCTCATCGGGCCACCGCCAGGGGCGAGCAGGCGCCGAGGCTCGTGCCCTCGAGCTGCAGGGCGGCGAGAGCCGCCCAGGCGCTGCCGTAGTAGGTCGGAGTCGACTGTGACAGCGAGTCGGCGGTCCGCAGGTCGGCCGTCGCCCGGTCGTGCTGGCCGTCGCTGGCCTCGGCGGCCGCGCGGGCGGCGTAGGCGAGCGGGCTCTGGTCCGAACCGACCGACTGCCCGCCGAGGTCGAGCTGCATGGGCAGCTCGTCGTAGCGCTGCAGCACGGAGGCCATCGACGCCGAGACCGCCACGTCCTCGGGCTGGCACGACTCGGCGTAGCGCAGGGCGAGCCGACCGGCGTCGTAGCTGTACTGCACGGTGCCCGACGACCCGTCGGCGCTCGGCAGAGGGACCGTCGTGCCGTCCTGCCGCACCTGGGCCCAGTCGCTCGGGAGGGCCGTCGAGGCGAGGATGTTCGTGGTCACGGCTCGCGAGCCGGTCTCGAGCTCGGCCCATCGGGGGTCGCCGCTGGCCTCGCCGAGCTGCGCGAAGGTGGCGGGCGACGCGTACGAGGGGTTGTACGACCACGGGCCGGAGCCCATCGCCCACGGTCCGGGCAAGAGGATGCGGCCGACGTCGGTCGAGACCGTCATCTCGTCGAGCACGTCGGTGCCGAGGTCGACGCCCGCGGTGGTGAGGTCGGGTCGGTCGAAGGTCGAACCGGCGAGCACCAGGGCCCGGGCGGCGTCCACGTCGGCGTCGCTGGCGGGCATGTCGTCGACGACCGCGCCGTCCTTCCACTGCCAGGCGAGCAGCCCGTCGGGTCGGACGAGTTCGTCCTCGGTCCAGCGCCAGATGGCGTCGAACCGCTTCTCGTCGCCCACGGCGACCGCGACGAGCAGCCCGTAGGCCTGCCCCTCGCTGACGCTGTCGTCGCCCTGGTCGCGCCGGACGACGCGGCCGTCGTCGTCGACGTAGTCCGCGAGGAAGTCCTCGCCGATCTCGGTGGCCGTCCGGGGCTGGGGGGTCGCGGTGCCCGCGCCGGGGGTGCCGGTCGCGCCCGCGCCGCCGCCTGCCTGGTCCGTCGACGGGCCGCCGGCCCCTCCGACGACGAGGGAGGCGATGCCGGCGGTGATGGCGAGGGCCACCACGACGGCCGCTGCGAGCAGCGCCTTCGTCTTCTTCGTCATGTCGTCCTCTTCTCCTGCCCGGTGGTGCCGGGCGTCGGTCGTGCGGTGGGGCAGGGAGCCGGGGAGGCGCGGTGCGGTGTGTCGCTCACCGCGCCTCCTCGTCCTGCCGGGCCGTGCTCGCCGGGCCGGGTCGTCAGACCCCGAACCAGCCGAGCACGGTGGCCCAGAGGCCCTTCGACTCGCTCTTCTGCGGGTGCTCGGCGAGGTAGCCGCCACCGGTCTGGACGCCACCGACGGGCGCCTGCGCCGTGGCCGCACTGTCGACGACCGGGACGACGGTCAGACCGCCGGTCGAGTTGTCGAGCACGAACAGCGTGTTGATGCTGCCCGCCGCGAGGTCGACGTCGCTCGTGCCGGTCACCTTCTTGCCGGTCAGGTCGAGGGTCCAGGGGCCGGCCGCGACCTGCGCGTAGCCGCTGGCGCTGCCGAAGGGCGCGTCCTCGGCGATGGTGGTGCCCGTGCTGGTCGCGACGGTGACGGTCTTGCTGACGTTCGCGGCCTGCACGAGGCGGACCTTGGCCTGGCCGTCGGCCGGGGCCGTGAGGTCGTCCTTGAAGACCTGGGTCTTGAGGGCGTCGTTCGGACCGTAGGCGACGGCCGTGATCGGCTGGCCGCTGTCGACCGTGATGTTGGCCGTGATGACGGGTTTCGCGCTGGTGGGGGCATCGGCTGCGGTCATCGCGACCACGTACGTGCCGGCGGCCAGCGCCTGGTACGGGCTGACCTGGCCGTAGGTGACGTCGTCGAGGTCCATGACGACCTGCCCGCCCTTGAGCGAGGTCAGCGTGACGTCGACGGCCTTCGTGTCGGGCGAGAGGTGGCCGACGCGCACCCACCCGTCGCCGTCGGCGGCGTGGGCGGGCGACGTGCCCACGAGGGCGCCGGCGAGGGCGACCCCGGTGGCGGCGGTGAGGGCGAGCACCGTCAGGAGACGGCGGCGCCGGGTCGGGACGGCGGTGACGGCGGCGGGGGCGGGGGCGCCGATGGTGCGTGAGAGGGAAGCCACGGGGGCTGGTCCTTTCCGGTCGGGTGTCCCACCCGGGACGGGTGGGACGCGGTGAGGAGGTGCCGGTGCCGCCCGAGGACGGGCACCGGCGTGGCGATCAGTTCGAGAGGACGCCGGTCGGGGCGACGGCCGAGAAGGTGACGCGCAGTCCGTCACCCGAGGGGACGACGGACTCGGGGACGTAGACGCTGCCCAGGCCCTCGAGCGTCGTCCGCACCTCGTCGACCGACTGGCCGCCCTGCGGGGTGACGTCGAACTGCCGGAACAGGGCGTCCTGTTCGCCGGGAAGGGCCTCGGGATCGGCGACCGAGATCGGACCCAGGGCGGCGAGTTGGCCGAGCACGATGATGGCGCGCGGGTCGACGCGGCCGTCCGAGAGCGCGGTCGACAGCGTCGACGAGATCTGCAGGTTCGGGTTCTGGGCCAGCTCGGCACCGGCCTGCGCGCGGGCCGACGCGGCGTCGTCCGCCTCGGTCTGCGCCTGTGCGGCGCCCTGGCTGTCGATCTGCCGGACGTTGACCTGCTGGTCGCCGTCGCCGAACGAGGCGATGACGGTCGAGTTCGCGAGGGCCTCGCGGATCTCGGGTGAGGTGGGGCCCGAGGTGCGGACGGACTCGGTCTCGAACAGGTAGTCCGAGTCGCGCCAGCCGTTCGGCGACTGCGCCTGGACGGCACCGTCGGTGTCGATCTTGTAGAACCAGATCACGTTGTCGCGGGCGAAGCCGGCCTTGACCAGGTCGACCCACACGGCGTCGTCCACCAGCAGGCGGCTGTCCTTCGGCACGTTGGTCTCGACCCAGCTCTCGGCGTTGCGCATGGGCGCGTCGAGGTCGCTGTCCAGGAAGCCGCGCAGCTGCACGGCCCAGAGCGGGACGATCGCCACGACGGCCGCGAGGGTCAGGGCGAGCCAGGCGACCGAGCCGGTGCGGGACGCCGCGGTCGAGAGCGCGCCGGCCCGGCGGGCACGGAACGCCCGGACCGCGTGGTCGGTGACGGCCGCGACGAGCAGCGCCGCGAACGGCAGCAGCATGATCACGTAGGGCACCGGCAGGTAGCCGCCGGGGCGGAACATGAAGGCGATCAGGAACACCATCATCACGCCGAGCGGACGCAGCTTCTTGACGAAGACCGCGACGACCGAGGCCAGCGTGCCGAGCACGATGAGCACCTGGTCGAGCTGCCACCACTGCGACACGGTCGCGAAGAACAGGCTGCCGGTGTCGAACACCGAACCGCTGGCCTCACGGGTCGCGAGCTGGAACTGGATGCCCTCGAGCAGGCTCACCCGGCCGGCGCCGGGCAGCAGTTCGCCCTTGACGGCGGCGAGCGCGACGTAGCCGAGGCCGACGAGCACGAGCAGGCTGCCCGCGATCGACAACGTGTAGCGACGGGTCGACTTGTCGGCGCCGCGCCACATCATCCAGGCCAGGAACGGCAGCGCCAGCAGGTAGGTCTCCTTCGAGAGCACCGCGATGCCGAACGACAGGGACGCCGCGGCGAAGCCGGCGAGCTGGTACCGCTTGCTCAGGGCGAAGACGAACGCGGCGAGCAGCCACGGGGTGGCGACGTTGTCGAGGTAGACCGTGCGGTGGAACTGCAGGGCCAGCGGCGAGACGGCGAACACGAGGCCCGCCACGGCGGCCGCGGGACGGCTGAGGCCGAGCTTGCGGCCGAGCAGCCAGACGAGGGCGACCGAGACGACCGTGAAGAACAGCATGGCTTCCCGCGCGGCGAGCACGGCGACGTCGTAGCGCGAGAAGGCACCGGTCACGGCCGTGTAGGCCGAGATCTGCAGCCAGCCGACGGGCGGGTGGTCGTACCAGTAGGTGTAGTGGGTGATCTCGCCGAGGTTCTGGATCGCCCAGGCCTGGGCGGCGTAGGTGCCCTCGTCGTCGATGCGCTGCGGTGAGCCGTCCATGTTGAACGCCATGACGACGGCGGCGATCGCGAGGACGGGCAACAGCCAGGCGAGGCTCGCGCCGTGCCGACGCAACCACGAGGCGGGCTCGGAGCGCCGCGGGTCCTTGGTGGGGACCACGGGGGTGCCCGGGCCGTTCGACACGGTGGTGTCGGCGGCGCGGGGGCGGTTCAGCGTGCTGGTCATCGGTCACCTCCGGTCATGGCCAGGGCGGGCTCCGGCTGGGAGGCGCGGGGCGCCTCCTGCGGTTCGGTCGCGACCTCGTCGCGGTGGGCTCCGGTGTGCTCGGTCTTCTCCCACGCGTTGAGGCCCTTCAGCTGGCGGAAGACCGCCCGGACCGCGGCCAGCGCGAGGAAGATCTGGTAGGGCAGCAGTCCCCAGACGAGACGGAAGTAGTCCCGGGCGCGGACCTTCTGCCCGTAGACGCGGCCGAACTCGCGCAGGCCGGTGAACTCGACGGCCAGCAGCACGAGCGTCGGTGCCAGGGGCACGAACGAGACGAGCGCGATGGCGGTCGGCACCTTGGTGGTCAGGATCAGGATGATCGAGACCGGGATCAGCAGACCGGTGGCGGCCTGGATGAACGGCATGGTCAGCAGGTAGCGGGCCATCAGGCGCTGGCGCAGACGGGGCAGCTTCTTCCACTCGCCCTTGCCGTAGACCTGCATGAAGCCCTGGTTCCAGCGGGTGCGCTGCTTGAGCAGCGAGACGAAGGTGCCGGGGGTCTCCTCCCGGGTGACGACCTCGGGGCTGTAGGCCACGACGACCTTGGCACCGGCGCTCGAGAGGCGGACCCCGAGCTCGCAGTCCTCGGCGAGGCACTCGGCGTCCCAGCCCTCGGACCAGTCGAGCCAGTCCTTGCGCACGAAGACGGTGTTGCCGCCGAGCGGGATGAACTTCTCCTTGGCGTGGAAGTGCAGGCGCGACCGGAACCAGAAGTAGTACTCGAGCACGTTGCGGAGGCTCCACCAGCTGCTCTGGAAGTTCATCAGCTGGACGCCGCCCTGCACCACGTCGGCGTCGGTCTCGGTGAACCGCGAGTCGACGAGCGTCAGGAGGCGAGGGTGCACCTCGTCCTCGGCGTCGAACACGCCGACGATCTCGCCGCGCGACGACTGCAGCGCCAGGTTCAACGCCTTGGGCTTGTTCTTCGGCACGCTCGAGTCGACGACCACGCGGATCAGCTCGGGGTGGCGGGCCGCGGCCTCACGGGCGACCCGCTCGGTGCCGGGGTCGTCGTGGCCCACGATGGCGATGATCTCGAAGTCGGGGTGGTCCTGCTGGGCGAGACGGTCGAGGGTCTGGCCCATGACCTCCTCCTCGTGCCGGCCGGGCACGAGCAGCGTGAACGAGTGGGCGGCCTCGAGCGGGTTCTCGCTGAACTGGCTGTCGTCGAGGTTGTCCTTCGACCGCCAGGCGTGCAGCATCCACCAGAGGGTCGACACGGCGACCGCGGTCAGCAGGATGGTGACGACGATCAGGGACGAGTAGCCGATCCACTCGAGCGGCGACCAGTCGGGCAACTGGAAGCCGATCATCGACTCGGTGGCACCGGTCGAGCCACGGTTCGGGACGAACTGCGACGGGTCGGCGGGGGCTTGCGGGGTGAGCAGCGGGGCGGGTTCGCCCGCTGCGAGACGTGATGTCGGGATCTGGGTCGGGTCAGTCGACACAGGATCACTCTCCAGTCAGTGGGTCGGGTGCAGGTGGGGCTGCGCGGTGTTCTGTCGGGTGGGGTCGTCGGTCGGCCCGGGGCCGATGACGGTGGCGAGCGCGGCCGACGCGTCGGGGGTGTCGACCGTGGTGGGGACCGCGGACGAGCCGCGGAAGACGACGTGGCGATAGGACACGTACCGGAAGGCCGTCCCGAGCACGAGGCCGACGCCGTTGGCCGCGACGTTGTCGGCGAGCTGACTCGTGAAGCCCAGCAGGTAGTGCGACACGAACAGGCAGGCCGAGGCGATGAGCAGGCCGCCCACGTTGACGAGGCCGAAGGTGACGGCCTCGCGGACGACGGCCTGGTTGCGGCCCTGCCGGAAGGTCAGGTAACGGTTGCCGAGCCAGGCGACGGCCGTCGCGACGATCACCGAGATGACCTTGGCGCCGATCGGCTTGTCGTCGAGGACGGTCGAACGGAGCAGGTTGTACACGCCGACGTCGACGACGAAGGCGATCCCGCCCACGGCGCCGAACGTCGCGAGCTCCTTCACCCGGGCGACGAGGCGCAGGGGTGGCGTCGGGTTCGTCGTGGCGGCACGGTCGGGACGTGCCCCCTGGACGGGGGACTCTGGTTCGGGCATGACACCGGTTCGGGGGACGTCGCCGGATCGGTTTGGTCGGGGTACGCAGATCTGGGCCAACTGCCAGACAGGCGACATCTGCCGTTCATCCGGTGGCGGGTTCGTCGACCCCGACGGGTCGTCCGGCGCGGATCGGGTCGCTCGACGCGGACGGACCCTCGATCCTCGACCGCACGGTCGCGAGCTCCGCCCCGACCGCCGCCGCGACGGCGACGAGGGTGACCAGCCGGTCGGGCACCGAACCGACGACGACCAGGAGGCGCTCCCGACCCGTCGCCCGGCGCCCCTGTTCCGCGGCCGCCTCCGTCGCGCCCCCGACGTCCAGGAGCTGCGAGAGCAGCCAGGGCAGCACCGGCACCGCCGCGAGTGCGATCACGAGGCCGGGCGCGCCGACGAGGACCGTCGACACGAGCGCCGCGGCCGTCACGATGGTGACGCCGGCGTCCAGCAGTGGCTCGGTGAGCACACCGAGGGCACGGCGCCGTGCCCCCGGCCGGAGCCGACGCCAGTCCCCGTGGCCGAGCACCTGCAGGCACCCCCGGACCCAGGACGACCGGGCGCGGGCCAGGTCGCGCAGCCCGCCCGGCGAACGCTCGACGGTGGTCGTCTCGGGTGAGGTGGCGATGACGACGCGAGCCCCGGCCACCGTCATGCGGACCCCGAGGTCCAGGCCCGCCTCGGCACAGCTCGCATCCCAGCCGCCCGACCAGGCGAGCCACGAATGACGGACGAAGAGCGTGCCGTCCGACAGCGGCACGAAGCCGGCCCGGCCGTGGGAGCGGACCACCGACCGGGACCACCACCACCGGTCGAGGGCCGTTCGGGGCGCCCACCAGGGAGCCGCCTCGAGTGCCGGCCGACTCGCGTGCTGGACGGCGTCGGCGTCCGTGCGGGTCAGGACCGAGTCGACGAGGGCGAAGAGCCGCGGGTGGGGACGGTCGCCCGCCGCGAAGATCCCGACCACGCCGTCGCCGACCTCGGCGAGCGCGTCGACGAGCGACGCGGCGACCGCGGACGGACGCCCGGCGGAGGACCCGGCTCGGACGACCCGGACGCGACCGGGGTGACGCCGCGCGGCGGAGGTCGCGACGTCGAGCGTCAGGGTGTCGACCGGGTCCACGGCGACGAGGACGCGCACGTCGGGGTGCTGCTGCCTCGCCAGCAGGTCGAGGGTGACGGCCAGGCCGGCCGGACCACGCGCCGGCACCAGCGCGGTGAAGACGTGAGCCGGGGGCAGCACCGGGCCGTCGAGGTCGCGGTGGCCCAGCTCCTCCTGCTCGCGGACCAGGTGGAGCCTGTGCACGATGCGACGGATCGAGACCAGCAGGACCAGGGCGACGACCACGGCGAGGAGCAGGAAGCCGGCCCACTGCAGGCTCGACCAGTCGGCCCACGGCAGGGCGGCCGCGGCGTTCTCCACCGGGCCGGTGGGCAGGCCGTCACGGTTCGGCGCGAACGGCGTGGGCGTCGCGGGCAGCGTCGGGGTGAGGACGGGGCCGGGCGCCGCGAGGGGCGGTGCGGAGGTCACGGTGGTGCTCCAGTCGGGTCGGGTCAGCAGGAGCCTCGGACGCCCGCCCCGGGTGGGACCGCGGTGTCCGACGGATCGTGTCCCCCAGGTGGGGGACACGATCTGATGAATCGTCACTGTACGCCTTCCGAGTCGGCCGCACACCCCTTCGCCCCGTCCGTCGCGACGCGTAGCGTGGGGTCATGGAATTCAGACACCTCGGCGACAGCGGACTCAAGATCTCGGAGATCACCTACGGCAACTGGCTGACGCACGCGTCCCAGGTCGAGAACGACGTGGCGACGCAGTGCGTCCGCGCGGCCCTCGATGCCGGCATCTCGACCTTCGACACCGCGGACGCCTACGCGAACACCGCGGCCGAACAGGTCCTCGGCGACGCCCTCAAGGGCGAGCGTCGCGAGAGCCTCGAGATCTTCACGAAGGTCTACTGGCCCACCGGCCCCCGCGGGCACAACGACGTCGGCCTCAGCCGCAAGCACGTGCTCGAGTCGATCGACGGGTCGCTCCGCCGCCTCGGCACGGACTACGTCGACCTCTACCAGGCCCACCGCTACGACCACGAGACCCCGCTCGAAGAGACCATGCAGGCCTTCGCCGACGTGGTCCGAGCCGGCAAGGCGCTCTACATCGGCGTCAGCGAGTGGACCGCCGAGCAGATCCGCGCGGGCCACGAGCTCGCCGTGAAGCACGGCGTGCAGCTGATCTCGAACCAGCCGCAGTACTCGATGCTCTGGCGCGTCATCGAGTCCGACGTCGTGCCGGCGAGCAAGCAGCACGGCCTCGGCCAGATCGTCTGGTCGCCCGTCGCCCAGGGCGTCCTGACCGGCAAGTACAAGCCGGGCGCCGAGCTGCCCGCGGGCAGCCGCGCGACGGACGACAAGGGAGGCGCGGACACGATCAAGCGCTTCCTCACCGACGAGGTGCTCACCGGTGTCGCGAAGCTCGAGCCGATCGCCGCCGACCTCGGCCTCTCGATGGCCCAGCTGGCCATCGCGTGGGTGCTGCAGAACGACAACGTGGCGTCCGCGATCATCGGGGCCTCGCGCCCCGAGCAGGTCGCCGACAACGTCAAGGCGGCGGGTGTGGTGCTTCCCGCCGACGTCATGGCCCGCATCGACGAGGCGCTCGGCGACCTCGCCGAGAAGGACCCCGCCAAGACGGTCTCGCCCGAGCGTCGCCCCGCCTGACCCGCCCGACCCGAGGCCGGCCCGACCCGGGCCGGCCCGTCGGACACCCCCTCGACATCTTCCGGACACCCCGGGAATGTTGTCCGGCTGGATGCGCTTGCATATACTCGTACCAGCTTCGATGACACGTCATCGACCTCGACCTCACAGATTCAGGAGAACACCATGACCATCACCGCAGAGAAGATCCCCGCCGGCACCTGGAACCTCGACCCCACGCACAGCGAGGTCTCGTTCAGCGTCCGCCACCTGGCCATCAGCAAGGTCAAGGGCTCGTTCGAGTCCTTCGACGCCTCGCTCGTCACGGCCGAGGACCACACCGCCTCGAAGGTCACCGCCTCGATCGACGTGGCCTCGGTCAACACCAACCAGAAGGACCGCGACGGTCACCTGCAGACCGGCGACTTCTTCCTCGCCGAAGAGCACCCCAAGATGACCTTCGTGTCGACCAGCATCGAGGAGAAGGGCGACGACGCGTTCCTCGTGCACGGCGACCTCACCCTCCGCGGCGTCACCAAGCCCGTCACCCTGAAGAGCGAGTTCGGCGGCCTCGTCGTCGACGGCTACGGCCAGACCAAGCTCGGCTTCTCGGCGACCACCAAGATCGACCGCACCGAGTTCGGCGTCACCTGGAACGCCGCCCTCGAGGCCGGCGGCTTCACGCTCGGCAACGACGTCACCGTCACGCTCGAGATCCAGTTCACGCTCGCCGCGTAGGCAGCAGCACACCGAAGGGCCCGCTCTCGCACGGCGAGGGCGGGCCCTTCCGCGTCACCGGGCGAGCACCCGGCGCAGCACCGCGCGCTCCCCCAGCGTCCAGGCCGCGCTCGTCACGAGGTAGAGAGCGGCGGCGAGCGGCGCGAACGCCGCGAACAGCACGCTGACGAACGGCAACCACCGCAGCACGCCCGCCGTGCCGGGGAGCGCCTCCTGCCCGGGCCCCGCCGTCGCGACGGTCGCCGGTCCGGTGAAACGCAGCGTGGCGCGCCGGCTCAGCTCGACGACGATCGCCAGCAGCACGAGCAGCACCAGATAGGGCCAGACCGCGGCGAACCCGGTCCCGAGCGTGACGACGAGGTTCGCCCCGAGCGCCGCACCGCCGAGCGTGTGCGTCAACAGGGTGCTGGCGTGACCGGCGATCTCGGCATGCGCGAACAGCGAGTAGACGGCGGTGAGCACGGGGGCCTGCGCGAGCGTCGGCAGGCAGCCGGCCAGCGGAGACACCTTCTCGGAGGCGTACAGCGCCATCAGTGCCTTGCTCCGGGCCTCGGGGTCGGTGATCCGGCGGGTGAGGTCGGCGATCGCCGGGGCGAGTCGACGGCGGGCGATCTCGGCGCGCACCTGGGACACACCCACCGGCACGAGCACGAGGCGGACGAGCAGCGTGAACAGCACGACGCCGAGGGCGGCGGCGGACGCCCCGGCGACCGGTTCGACGAGCACGCCGAGGGTGGTGACGAGCGACTGCAGACCGCCGAGGACGACGGCGATCGGGGGAAAGGTGGACAGGTCCATGAGGACTCCTCGGTCAGAGAGACGGTGGGTGTCTTCTGGCCGCCGAGGGTCGTCGGATCGACGCGACGTCGGATCGACGCGGGCGCGGGTGCGCTCAGGCGGCCGGGACGGCCCGCCCGGGAGCCCGGGACCGCACGTGCCCGCGGGCGTCGGGGTCGCGTCGCCAGACGAGGAGGCGCGTGCCGGCTTCTTCACGGAGCGTCACCTCGGGCACCGCCCCCGCCAGCCCGCAGAGCGTAGGCACGACCCGGGCCACGCCGAGCGCGACCACC
Source organism: Frigoribacterium sp. CFBP 8751 (assembly GCF_014841545.1). Lineage (NCBI taxonomy): Bacteria > Bacillati > Actinomycetota > Actinomycetes > Micrococcales > Microbacteriaceae > Frigoribacterium > Frigoribacterium sp. CFBP 8751. The sequence continues at coordinate 1,196,695 of NZ_JACYUB010000001.1, read as the reverse complement.
GCGGTGGCGGCGCCGAGCAGGCCGACGAGCACGACCGCGGACAGCGGCGCCCCGCCGGACGAGAGCACGGCCTCGACGAACGCCGCGAGGGGCGCCAGCATCGAGAGGCCGAGGGTCATGCCGACGACCCTAGCCGACGGTCCTACCATCGGGGCAGTGTTCTCGGGAACACCAAGCTGTCCCGGGCGGTTGACGCCGAGAGCCACCGCCCCACCCCGAGAGGACTCCCGATGACCGTCGACTGGATCACCCTGCAGAAGACCGCCCACGACGAGTTCGCCCGCCGCGTCGAGGCCGTGGCCGACTGGGACGCCCCGACGCCCGACACCGAGTGGAAGGTGCGCGACCTCGTGCGACACGTCACGCGCGAGCAGCAGTGGGTGCCGCTCCTGCTCGAGGGCGGCGACCCCGCCGAGGCCGAGAACTCGATCGAGCCGCTCGGCGACGACCTCGTCGAGGCCTGGCACCGGTGGTCGAGCGCGGCCACCGCCGCCTGGAGCGAGGCCGACCCCCACGCCGAGGTGCGGCTGAGCGCCGATGTCGTGCCCGTGCACGAGTACCTCGCCGAGCAGGTCGCCGACGTCACGATCCACACCTGGGACCTCGCCCGCGCCGTGGGCACCGACGAAGAACTCGACGACGCGCTGGTCGAGGCCGTCTGGGGCGTGTTCGCACCGCAGAAGGACGCCCTCGAGGCCTCGGGCCTGTTCGCTTCGCCGGTACCGGTCGACGACGACGCCCCGCTGCGCATCCGCCTGCTCGCCCTCACCGGGCGCGACGCCCGCTGAGGCGGCGCGGGCCCGGCGTCCCCGCGCGGGCCCGACCGGGGGCGTCCTCGGCGAGGCGACCCGCGCCTCCCGGGGGTTCATCACCCGGCCCTGCCAAGGTGGTGGCATGACCGCCCCGTTCGACCGCCCGTGGCTGCACAGCTACGCCCCCGACGTCCCCGACGACATCGAGCCCGTGACGGGCAGCCTCGTCGACCTCATCGACGACGCCGTGTCGACGTACCGGCACAAACCGGCCCTCGAGTTCTTCGGCCGTGAGACCAGCTACCGCGACCTCGGCGACCAGGTCGCGCGCGCGGCCGAGGGCCTCAGGAGGCTCGGCGTGGGTCGCGGCGACCGGGTCGCGTTGATCCTGCCGAACAGCCCGCAGCACGTGGTGGCGTTCTACGCCGTGCTGCGCCTGGGCGCCGTCGTGGTCGAGCACAACCCGCTCTACACCGACCGCGAGCTGCGGCACCTCTTCGAGGACCACGGCGCCACGATCGCCGTCGCGTGGGACAAGCTGGTCGACCGGCTGCGCGCCCTGCCCGCCGACATCGGCTTCTCGACCGTCGTCTCGGTCGACGTGACGAAGGGCATGCCGCTCGGCACGCGCCTCGCCCTCAAGCTGCCGGTGCCCGCCGCCAAGAAGAGCCGGGCGGCCCTGACCGACGGGGCCGAGGGCGACGTCACCTGGCAGGGCCTGCTGGCGAACCGTCCGCTGCGGAAGAAGCACCCCCGCCCCGACGTCGACGACATCGCCCTGCTGCAGTACACCAGCGGCACCACGGGGTCGCCGAAGGGCGCGATCCTGACGCACCGCAACCTCCGCAGCAACGCCGCGCAGGGCCGCGCCTGGGTGCCCGGCCTGGTCGACGGCGACGAGACGGTCTACGGCGTGCTGCCGTTCTTCCACGCCTACGGCCTCACGCTCTGCCTCACCTTCGCGATGAGCATCGGGGCACGCCTCGTCCTGTTCCCGAAGTTCGACGTCGACCTCGTGCTCAAGGCCGCGAAGAAGCACCCGCCGACCTTCCTGCCGGCCGTTCCCCCGATCTACCAGCGTCTGGCCGACGCGGCCCGCGAGCGCGGCGTCGACCTGTCGTCGGCTCGCTTCGCCATCTCGGGCGCCATGAACCTGCCGACCGCGGTCGTCCAGGCCTGGGAGGGCGTCACGGGCGGCATGCTCGTCGAGGGCTTCGGCCTGACCGAGACCTCGCCCGTCGCGCTCGGCAACCCGATCGGACCGACCCGCCGCGTCGGCACCGTCGGCGTGCCGTTCCCGTCGACCGAGGCGATGGTCGTCGACCGTGACGACCCCGACCCGAGCCGTCCGGTCGTGGCCGGGGCCGCGGGTGAACTGCTGCTGCGCGGGCCGCAGGTCTTCCGCGGTTACTGGAACCGCCCCGACGAGACCGCCGAGGCGTTCCTCGAGGGCGGTTGGTTCCGCACCGGCGACATCGTGACCATGAGTGCCGACGGGTACGTCACGATCGTCGACCGCATCAAGGAGCTCATCGTCACGGGCGGCTTCAACGTCGCCCCCTCCGAGGTCGAGGAGGCCGTGCGCAACGCGCCCGGCGTGGCCGAGGTCGCCGTGGTCGGCCTGCCCCGGTCGGGCGGCGGCGAGGACGTCGTGGCGGCCGTCGTGCTCGAGCCCGGCGCCTCGTTCGACGCCGAGGCCATCCGCGACGCCTCACGCGGCCAACTGGCGGCCTACAAGGTGCCGCGCCGGGTCGTGCAGCTCGACGAGTTGCCGAAGTCGCTGATCGGCAAGGTGCTCCGGCGCGAGGTGCGCGACCGGCTCATCGCCGCGGGCTGAGCGCCGAGGCAGGGTGGCGGGCGGGTCACGGCCGGCCGAACCGGCCGGCCGGGATGTCGGCAGGCCCGGTCGCCGAGATCAGAGCCGCTGCCACCGGTCCGTCGGCCAGCTGATCACGAAGACCCGCCCGATCACGTCGTCGACGGGCACGAAGCCCGCGTAGGGCCCGGTCTGGTGGGCGCGCGAGTCCGCCGAGCGATCGCGGTTGTCGCCGAGCACCCAGAGCGCCCCCTCGGGCACGGTCACGTCGAAGTCGGTGGCCGAGGCCCGGGGGCCGCCGTCGGCGAGCGTGAGGTACGGCTCGTCCAGGGGCCGGCCGTTGACGAGCACGTGGCCGTCCGCGTCGCAACAGCTGACGTGGTCCCCCGGCAGCCCGATGACGCGCTTGACGAGATCCTGCCCGGCGTCGTCACCGTAGCCGAGCCACCCGCCCGGGTCCTCGAAGACGACGATGTCGCCCCGGTGCAGCGGCATCACGCGGGGGGCGAGTTCGTTCACCATGATGCGGTCGCCGATCATGAGCGTCTGCTCCATCGACCCCGACGGGATCGAGAAGCTGCGCACGAGGAACGTCCTGACGCCCCACGACAGCACCAGCCCGACCAGCACGATGGCCAGCAACTCGAGCAGCCACCGTCCCGTCGGGCCCCGCCGAGTCGAGGAGGCGCGGGTCGCCCCGGCCTCGTCGGTCGCGTCGGCGAGGGGGCTGGTGTCGGTCACCGGCTCATCCTGTCAGCGGACGCCCGGCCCCGCCCTCCCCGGTCAGGGGGCCGTCCGGTCGCGGGCGCACGGCTTCGGGCGGACGATCGCGCTGCGCGTCAGGCGCCGCGTCAGGCCGCCGTCCACCCGATGCGGTCGAGACGCGCGAGGGCGTGTTCCTCGGCGACGGGTCGCTTGCCGAGCACTCCCCCGACGCCGGCGAGCATGGCCTGGGCCGGTGCCCGGGTCGGCAGGTCGATCGGCCCGACGTGCGGCGCGCGCAGCCCGAGCAGCTCGCGGAAACGCGGCTGCAGCGTGCCGACCGCACCGTTGAAGAGCACGGGGTAGCCGACCTTCAGTGCGGGGAAGAGCGGCGGCCGCTTGATGAACTTCACGACGTCGTCGGTCCGGGCCGTCCGTTCGAGCACGCCCCGACGGTCGAAGTCCATCAGCTGCTGCTGCATCTCGGCGACGCTGCGCGGCGGGTTCGGCACGCCCATCAGCTCGCCGGCCGTGGCCCACTCGCGGACGTAGGCATCGGGCCCACCCGGGACCGGCTCGCGACCCCATTCGAGGTAGGCGGCGAGGAACGAGTCGGCGAAGGCCATGTGCACCCAGCTGAGCAGGTCGGGGTCGTTGGCGGCGTAGTCGTGGGTGACGCCGTTCCGGTCGTCGTACGTGCCGACGACCTTCGTGTGCAGGCGTGACACCCAGTTCGACGCGTGCGTCGCGGCCTCGCGGCTCCCGTACGAGACCGTGTAGATCCAGCGGATGGTCCCGGCCAGGCGACCGAGCGGGTCCTCGCGGAAGCGCGAGTGGTCGTGCACGCCGGCGAGCGCTCCCGGGTGAAGCGCCTGGACGAGCAGGGCCCGCACGCCGGCCGGGATGGTCGACATGGCACCGTGCACGGCCCACACCGCCGAGCCCGGCAGGAAGAACCCCTCGTCGTCGCCCTTCTCGAGGTCGGTGACCCACTCGGGCGTGCCCGTGTACTGCCCGTTGAAGGTGTACTGCAGGCGGGCGCGGAGCGGTTCGGTCAGTGCGGGCATGCCTCGATCATGCGCCGCGGTGGCTGGACGCTCACGGCGGACGTCGTTCGCGGTCCCGGCGGACGTGCGCCGCGCCTCCTGCGTCCCGGGGAGGAGAGCAGGAGGCGCGGCGGGCGGGACGGCGCAGGCGTCAGTTCCCGTGCGCCTCGACCGAGACGGGCTGCCACTCGTTCCACGTCTTCAGACGCGACTCGTAGTCCTTCGTGGCGATCTCGAGCGGTGCCTTGCCGAAGAAGATGCGCAGCGGCGGCTCGTCGGCGTCGACGACGGTGAGGATCGCCGAGCGGGTGGCCGTGGGGTCGCCGGGGTCGGCGGCCGAGGGACGCTTCGACGCGGCCTCGCGCACCTCGGCGTAGGCCTCGAGCTCGTCGCTGCGCGAGGCGGACGGACCGGACCAGTCGGTCGAGAAGCCGCCGGGCTCGACGAGGGTGACCTTGATGCCGAAGCCCGCGACCTCCTGGGCCAGCGACTGGCTGAAGCCCTCGAGTGCCCACTTCGAGGCGTGGTAGATGCCGACGGTCGGGAAGGCACTGATGCCGCCGATGCTCGACACCTGGACGATGTGCCCGGAGCCCTGCTCGCGCATGATCGGCAGCGCGGCCTGCGACACCCAGAGGGCACCGAACAGGTTGGTCTCGAGCTGGGCGCGGGCCTCGTCTTCGGTGATCTCCTCGATCATGCCGAAGTGGCCGAAGCCGGCGTTGTTCACGACGACGTCCAGGCGGCCGAAGTGCTCGGCGGCCTTCTTCACCGCAGCGACGTCGGCCGCACGGTCGTTCACGTCGAGCTGGATGGGCAGGAAGGAGTCGCCGTACGCGTCCACGAGGGGCGCGACGTCGTCGATCCTGCGTGCGGTGCCCGCGACCTGGTCGCCGCGTTCGAGGGCCGCCTCGGCCCACTCGCGGCCGAAGCCCTTGGATGCACCGGTGATGAACCAGACCTTGCTCACGATGTGTCGTTCCTCTCTTCGTGATGTCATGGACCATGCTGCGCCGCGCCTCCTCGTCCGCGGTCAGGTTGCCAGGCGGCCCGGAGCCGACGGGGTACGCCCGGCGGTCGATAGAGTGGCCCGGTGACCACCGACAGCGCTCGTCCCTGGCTCGACTCCTACGCACCCGGCGTGCCGCACGACCTCGAACCGGTCGACGGCTCGCTGCTCGACCTCGTCGAGGCCTCCGCCGCGCGGTACCCGAGGGCGGTGGCGCTCGAGTTCTTCGGGGCGACGACCACCTATTCCGAGCTCGTCGACCAGATCGCGCGGGCGGCCGAGGGGCTGCGCAAGCTCGGGGTCGGCCACGGCGACACCGTCGCGATCGTGTTGCCGAACGGTCCGCAACACGTCGTCGCGTTCTACGCCGTGCTGCGTCTCGGCGCGATCGTCGTCGAGCACAACCCGCTCTACACGCCGCGCGAGCTGCGTCACCAGTTCGAGGACCACGGCGCCAAGGTGGCCATCGCCTGGAACAAGGTGGTCGAGACCATCCAGGCCTTCCCCGACGACGTGGCCGTCGAGCACCTCGTCTCGGTCGACGTCACCCGGGCGATGCCGTTCACCACGCGGGCCGCCCTGGCCCTGCCGATCAAGAAGGCCCGCCAGTCCCGTGAGCGCCTCACGACGACCGTGACGGGCACCACGCCGTGGGAGAAGGTCGTCGGCTCGTCCCGCATCAAGGCGAAGCACCCGCGACCGACCACCGACGACCTCGCGGTCATCCAGTACACGAGCGGCACCACGGGCGCGCCCAAGGGTGCCCAGCTGACGCACCACAACCTCCTGTCGAACGCCGCGCAGGCCCAGGCCTGGGTGCCGACGATCGAACGCGGCACCTGCGTCGTCTACGCGGTGCTCCCGATGTTCCACGCGTACGGCCTGACGCTCTGCCTCACCTTCGCGATGAGCATGGAGGCCCGACTCGTGCTCTTCCCGGCCTTCGACCCGGCGCTGGTGCTCAAGGTCATGAAGAAGCACCCGCCGACCTTCCTCCCCGCGGTCCCCCCGATCTACGCCCGCCTGCAGAAGGCCGCCGACGACGCCGGCGTCTCGTTGAAGGGCGTCGACGTGGCGATCTCGGGTGCCATGCCTCTCTCGGCCGACGTCGTCGAGCCGTGGGAGGCCGAGTCCGGCGGTTGGTTGGTCGAGGGCTACGGGCTCTCCGAGTGCTCGCCCGTCCTCATGGCCAACCCGGTGGGGCCGACGCGCCGGGCCGGCACGGTCGGCCTGCCCCTGCCGGGCACCGAGGTACGCGTCGTCGACCCCGAGAACCCCACGGTCGACGTGGCGGCCGGCGAACGCGGCGAGCTGATCGTCCGCGGACCGCAGGTGTTCAGCGGGTACTACCGCAAGCCAAAAGAATCGGGCGAGGTCTTCGTCGACGGCGACTGGTTCCGCACCGGCGACATCGTCACCATCGACGACGACGGGTTCGTCCGCATCGTCGACCGCATCAAAGAGCTGATCATCACGGGCGGGTTCAACGTCTCGCCGTCCGAGGTCGAAGAGGTCCTGACCCGGTTCGAGGGCGTCGCCGAAGCCGCGGTGGTGGGTCTGCCCACCCCCGGCGGCGAACAGGTGGCCGCCGCGATCGTCGTGAAGCCGGGCGCCCACGTCGACGTCGCGGCCCTGCGCTCGTTCGCACGGAAGCACCTCACGCCGTACAAGGTGCCGCGGCGCATCGTCGTCGTCGACGACCTGCCCCGGTCGCTGATCGGCAAGGTCCTGCGCCGCAAGGTGCGCGACTCGCTCGCTGAGCGCTGAGACCGCACCCGCGCCTCCTCGACCGGACGCCGGTCAGGAGGCGCGGGTCGCTCGCCTTCGATGCGGTCGGTCGGTCGGTCGGCCCGGGAGGCGCGGGTCAGCTGGGCGAGACGCGATCGTTGACGCGTCCCTCGGCCAACCAGGCGAGACGCTGCAGCGCCTCTTTGTTGCGCCAGTGCAGCGGAGGGTCCATCAGGGGCTTCGGCACCAGCCGACCGGGGCCCGCGACGGCGTACTCGGTCATCGTGACGAAGCAGCCGCCCATGCGGTTGCGCACGTCGATCTCGACCCGGGCCTCGCCCATCGGCCAGCCCCTGGCGTGGAACACGGCCCGGACCGGAGGGTCCCACTCGAGGATGGTCGTCACGTCGTCGATGACCAACGGCCAGACTCCGAACGAGTGGTGGACCCTGGCCTCGACGCTCGGCCAGGTCAGGTCGACCTCGCGGATGCGCGCCGACCCGACGACCCAGCTCGTGAAGAGCCACCCGTCGCTCAGCACGTCGAAGACGTCGTGGGGCGAGGCCTCGATGAAGCGGTGCGTGGTGCTCATCCGTCGATCCTGGCACGGTCCCCGCGCGCCGCGCACCCCCTCTGACGCGCTCCTGCCGCCGTGGATCAGATCGGGCGTCGGGCGCCTCCCCCGTCGGGAGTCGACCCGATCAGGAGTCGACGCCGAGGTACGGCAGCCGGTCGATGCCGAACTCGTGCTTCAGGGCGCTGCGCGCGGCGTAGGCGCCACCCAGCCCGTGCACGGAGGGGCCCGGCGGGGTCGAGGACGAGCACAGGTAGAGGCCCGGCGTCGGCGTGCGCCACGGTTCGGTCGACAGCGTCGGCCGTGCCGCCAGCTGCCAGACGCTCGGGGCCCCGGCGGCGATGTCGCCGCCGATGTAGTTGGGGTCGTGCGCCTCGAGGTCGACCGCCGTCCGGCTGTTCGTGGCGAGGATCGTGTCGCGAAATCCCGGTGCGAAGCGCTCGATGCCGGCGATGACGGTCTCGGTCTGGTCGACCGTGGACCCTCGCGGAACGTGCGTGTACGCCCACAGGGCTTGCTGACCGTCGGGGGCGCGCGTGCCGTCGACCACGCCCGCCTGGGCCACCAGGACGTACGGCGTGCGGGCGTGTCGACCCGAGGCGACGTCGTGCTCGCCGGAGGCGATCTCGGCCCGCGTCCCCCCGAGGTGCAGCGTGGGGCTGCGCCGGGCCTCGTCGTTCGCCCAGGGCACCGGCCCCGACAGCGCGAAGTCGACCTTGGCCGCCGCGTTCCCGTAGCGGAAGCGCCGCAGGGCGCGCTCGTACCGGTCGGGCAGACGACTGCCCGCGATGTCGGCCAGGGCCCGGGCGCTCGTGTCGAAGATCGTGGCCCTCGCCCTCGGCAGCTCGTCGATCGACGTGACGTCCACGCCCGTCGTGATGGTGCCTCCGTGGGCCAGGACGTCGTCGGCCATGGCGTCGACGATCGACTGGCTGCCACCGGTCGGCACCGGCCAGCCCCGGGCGTGCGCGTGGACGGCCAGGACGAGCCCGGCGGCCGAGGTCGACAGGCTCGGCATCGGGCGGATCGCGTGGGCCATCACCCCGGCGAGCATGGCCGGGGCCTCGTCACCCGAGAACCCGGCGTTCCACCAGGGGCCGCTCTGTGACAGGGCGGCCAGACCGAAGCGCGCGAGGGTCACCGGGTCGTCCGGCACCCGGACGAGCTCGCGCATCGTGAACTTCGCCATGCGGGGCTCGGTCTCGACGAGGCCCCGGAGGAGGCGCGCCCAGGCGGCCCCGTCGGCTCCGAGCCCGTCCGCCGTCCGGTCGAGGTCACGGTAGGCGATGCCCGCGCGCCCGCCGTCGAGCGGGTGGGCGTACGAGATCTCGGGGACCGTGAGTTCGATCCGGCGGTCGAGTTGGAATCGCCGGAAGAACCCCGAGGCGAGGGCCATGGGGTGCACGGCCGAACAGATGTCGTGACGGAAGCCCGGCAGGGTCGCCTCCTGGGTGCGCGCTCCCCCACCGATCGTGTCGGCCCGTTCGACGACCTCGACGCGGAGACCGGCCCGAGCGAGCACCACGGCCGCCGCGAGACCGTTGGGCCCCGCGCCGACGACGACCGCGTCCACCTCGGGCGCGGCGCTCATGCCCGACGCCCGCGGGTCACCCGACCCACCACGGCGGCGGTGGCGGCCGCGGACGCTCCCACCACGGCCCCCACGGTCAGGGCGCGGTTCCGGGTGTACCAGACCTGCGGACTCGTGGTGCGCGCGCGGTCGCTGAAGATGCCGCGAGCCCCGTGGTCGCCGGCCGTGGGCTCGTAGAGGTTGTCGGGCAGCATGGGTTCGCTCTTGTCGGGAGCCTGCTGGCCGGAGTACCCGCTCTTGGCGAGGTAGACGTCGAGGAAGTTCGCGACGAACCGGTTGCCGAGCACCGTCATGACGGTGGGCTCGCCGAGCCAGGTCCGGCGACGCGGCTTGTCGGCGACGTCGGCGATCGCCCGCGCCCCGACCTCGGGTTCGAAGATGGGCGGCACGGGCTGGGGGTGCTCGGGCAGGGTCGAGCGCACCCAGTTGAACTGGATGGTGTTGAGGGCCGGCATGTCGACCGTGCTGATCCGCACCGAGCTCTTGTTGTGGATCAACTCGGTGGTCACCGACTCGGTGAACCCCTGGACGGCGTGCTTCGCGCCGCAGTACGAGGCCTGGAGCGGGATGCCCCGGTGGGCGAGCGCCGACCCCACCTGGATGACCTGACCGCGGTCACGGGGCACCATGCGCGACAGGGCCGCACGAGTGCCGTTGACGAAGCCGAAGTAGTTGACGGCCGTGGCCCGCTCGAAGTCGTCGGGGTCCGTCTCGAGGAACTCGCCGAACACACCGACCATCGCGTCGTTGACCCAGAGGTCGATCGGGCCGAGCTCGGCCTCGACGCGATCGGCGGCCGACTCGACCTGGGCGCGATCGGCCACGTCGGTCGAGATGCCCAGCGCGCGGCGACCGGCGGCCTCGACGTCGCGGACGGCCCCGTCGAGGCCGTCCTGTCCCCGAGCGAGGATCGCGACGTCCCATCCGCGCGCGGCGAGCTCTCGGACGGTGGCCCGGCCGAGTCCCGCGGACCCCCCGGTGACGACGGCGGTTCTCGTGCTGGTCATGGTGCTCCCTCGGGCCTCTCGGCGTGTCATGGATTGATCCCCGACGCTAGTCCGCGACCGGGGGTCCGTCCCGGGGGAGATGCCCAGGTGTCAGATGTCGAAGCCTCCGCCGAAGTCGCCTCCGCCGAAGTCCCCACCCCCGAAGTCGCCGAAGCCCCCGCCGGAGTCGCCACCCCCGTCGGCACCGAAGTCGCCGCCGCCGTCGCTCGCCGTCTCGGTGCCGGAGTCGGCACCGCCGTCCGCTCCGCCGTCGCCCTCGGAGCCCTGGTCGCCGCCGGCGTCGTCACCCGAGCCTCCGTCCGCCGTCACCCCGGCGTCGGGCAGGAACGCGCTCATCAGCGTCGATCCGATGACGTACCCGGCGACCGTGCCCAGGATCGAGCCCCCGATGATCGAACCCATGCCCGGGCCCTGACGGAGGGGCTGGCCGTTCGGCCCGACCTGCTGCCGCCCGTCCGCGCCGCCGCCGAGGGTGCGCTCGAGGGTTCCGGGTCGTCGGAGCTCGGACCGGGTGGCGGCCTGGGCGAGCGAGCCGGCGTCGTCGCCGCGCGGTGCCTCGCCGGGGCTCGACTCGGTCGTCAGCTGGTCGAAGACGAGACGGCGTTGTTCGGGGCTGAGCTTCGCGAACGCCTCGGCGTGCACCTGCTCGATGGTCTCGGGCGGGGCGGTCTTCAGCAGGTAGCGGTACCGCTCGACGGCGATCTCGTCGTCGCTGCGGGCCGGGCCGGCACCGACCGACGCGGACGGGACCGGGGGCTGCTGGCCGTGGCCCTGCTGCGCGTACCCCTGCTGCGGGGCGGCGGGCTGCTCGTAGCTCTGCTGCCCGTACCGGTAGCCCTGCGGAGCGGAGGGCTGCTGCGGCTGGCCCTGCTGCGGCTCGCGGCCGAGGAGGCGGTCGAGGAATCCCATGGTGGTGTCCTGTCGGATCGTGTGCTCGGTGCCGCGCGCGGGGCGCGACGTCGGTCTGCCCACCACGGTACGGATCGTCCCGGCCCGCCGCCTGGACGGCGACGGAACGTCAGCCGCGAACGTCCTGATCGACGGCGTCACGCGACGCGTCGTCGACGCCGGCTCGACGGCGGCGCACCGACCGGACGATGAGGAACACCACGACGCCCGCGATGGCGGCGTACACGACGTAGTCCAGGTACTTCGCGTACCGGTCGATGAGCTCGTACTGGGTGCCGAGGGCGGCGCCCAACCCGATCAACAGCCCGTTCCAGAGGCCGCTGCCCACGATCGTGAAGACCGAGAAGACCAGCAGGGGCATGCGCTCGGCACCGGCGGGAAGCGAGATGAGGCTGCGCACGCCCGGGATGAACCGGCCGAAGAACACCGCGGACCGCCCGTGGCGCTCGAACCAGCCGGCCGCCTTCTCGAAGTCGTGGCGGTCGACCAGCGGCAGCTTGGCCAGCCACCGGATGCTGCGGTCGAGACCGAGACCGGCCCCGAGCCCGTAGAGGACCAGGGCTCCCAGGTAGGCGCCGAGGGTGCTCAGCGCGATCAACAACACGATGTTCATCGACCCGGCGCCGGCCAGGAACCCGGCCAGCGGCAGGATGACCTCGCTGGGGATCGGCGGGAACACGGTCTCGACGAAGGTCAGCAGGGCGACGCCCCATTCACCGAGGGCGTCGATGACGCGCGCGGCGAACCCGACCAGGCCGTCGAGGTCGGCGACGACGTCCTGGCTCGAGGACGAGGAGGCGCGGAGGACGGGGGCTGTCGAGGTCATGGGTCCCAGGTGGTCGGTCGGGCGCTCGGGGGCGCAACGGATCGGCAGCCCCGAGTATGGCGGGGCAGCCTGCACGTCCGCCCACAACGCCCGGGTGGACTGCGCCTGACGAGGAACACCGGATCGCTTGCTAGATTGACCTGTGTCGGCTTGGTTTCCGACGTCGGACACACTGGAGAAACAGGACCCCCATGGGATCGCTCATCTACGGAACCTCGGGCATCGAGGTCGAGTTCGAGGACCGCGTGCTCGAACACCTCCAGATCGTCATCGCCACCAAGCTGCGTCGCCGCGAGTCGTTCTTCTTCTCGTGGCGCGACACACAGAAGGTCGGTGACGGTCGGAGCAGCATCTGGCTGGACGCCGGCATCCCCCTGTACTTCAAGTACTCCGGCGGCCGGGTGCCGTCGATCAACCGCGACTGGCTCACCGAGCTGACGGCCTCGTCGAACAGTTCGTCCGGCCTCGTGCTGACCGACGAACCGAGTCTCGACAACAGCACCAAGCGCCGCAGCTGACCAGGGTCGGGTGGCCGTCGAGCCTCAGCTCCGGCTGCCGCGCACCCGCCGCACCAGGGCGATGACGGCCCGCCAGCCCACGAGGAACACGCCGAGCACCACGATCGTCACGACCACGAAGCTGAGCTGCACGCCCTGACCGGCGACCACCCGCAGCAGCACCCCGATCACGGTGGTCGAGACCCAGACGACCGCGCCCGACCGGACGACCGACAGCGGCCAGCGGACCCCCGCCACGCTCACCCAGCCGACGACCGCGCCGACGACGAACGGCCACAGGGTGCCGAGCAGCCCGGGGAGGTCGAGGCCCTCGGCGTGACTGCGGCGCCCGATCGCGACGAAGGCCAGGACGGCGACGAGGTCGACGACGATCGGCCACCTGGCCTGGCCTGCGTCGCGTCGCCGGGTCGTGGTGGTCGCGGTCGGGGTGGGGCGCGTCATCTCAGGGTCCTCTCGTGGCATCGGCACCCGCAGTGGGTCGAACGGTGCCGGTTCAGCGGGACCGCGGCTGCTCGAGTGCGCGCGACAACTCTGCCAGGAGTTCGTCGACCTGCGGGGCCACGAGGCGGTCGATCGCCTCGGCGATGCGAGGGCGGTGCTGCACGAGGGCCAGGCACAGGCTCGTGCCCACGGCCTCCGCGTGGTCGCCGGCCAGGGTGATCTCGTGTCGCAGCGCGGCCTTGGCCTCGTCCGAGTACTCGGGTTCAGGCTCGGACTCGGCTCGCGGGGTGGGCTCGGGCTCGGGCTGGTGTTCCGATCGCGTCACGGGGTCAGGCGCGTCCGGCGGGAGCGCGTCGACCGGCGTCGCCGAGTCGGGCGGCAACAACCAGCCGTCGAGATCGTCGATGTCGAACGAGGCGGCACCGACGTCGGGCTCGGTGATCGGCCCTGCGGGCTCGCCACCCGCGACGGAGGGGTCGGGCGGGACGAGACCGTCGTCCGGGGGCATCCCCGCGAGACCGGCGAGCGTGAAGAGGAACGGCTGCCCCGGTTCGGGCTCGGGGTCGAGGTCGAGGCCCTGGAACTCGGGGTCGAGACCCTGCTCGGGTCGGTAGCCCCGCGCCTCCTGGGCTTCGGCGAGTCGCAGCTCGCGCGTCACGAGAGGCAGGTTGCGGGCCGTGTACTCGTCGACGTCGTCGTCGACGATCTGCCGCATCCGGTTCAACAGCGCGTGCTGCACGGCGTGCGGCACGTCGTGGTCGAAACCGGCCGCCGTGGCCACGGGCGAGCCGAGGCACACCCGACAGGGTCGCGTGCGACCCCGGGCGGTGCCGATGTGCCACCGTGGCAGCCAGCGCAGCCAGGCGTCGACGGCCGAGCTGACGCGTCCCTCGATCTGCTCGGCCATGCCCTCGAATCTAGGGCGAAAAGCCACCCGAGAGCCGACACGCCCGGGCGATTCCCGGGGATCGTGGTCCCGAACCGGCCTCGCGAGGCCGATGCGTGAGCTCAGCCCGACGTGACGAAGTCGATCAGCTCTTCGACCCGGCCGAGCACCGACGGTTCGAGGTCGGCGTAGCTGCGCACGCGCGACAGGATGTGCTGCCAGGCCCGGGCGATGTCGGCCTGGTCGTCGTGCGGCCAGCCCATCGCCTCGCAGACGCCGTGCTTCCACTCGACCGAGCGGGGCACGACGGGCCAGGCGTCGATGCCGAGGCGGCCCGGCTTCACGGCCTGCCACACGTCGACGAACGGGTGCCCGACGACGAGCACGTGGCGGCCCAGCGGACTGCGGGCGATGCCCCCGGCGACGCGGCTCTCTTTCGAGCCCGGGACGAGGTGGTCGACGAGCACGCCGACGCGTCGCTCGGGCCCCGGCCGGAAATCGCGCAGCACGTCGGCCAGGTGGTCGACGCCCTCGAGGTACTCGACGACGACGCCCTCGACCCGCAGGTCGGAGCCCCAGACCTTCTCGACCAACTCGGCGTCGTGTCGCCCCTCGACGAAGATGCGGCTCTGACGGGCGACCCGGGCCTTCGCCCCCTCGACGGCGAACGAGCCGGAGGCCGTGCGTGCTCGGCCCTGAGGTGCCGTTCGCGGTACCCGCAACGCGACGGGGGCGCCGTCGATGAGGAACGAACCGGCCAGGGGGAAGGCCCGCACCCGGCCCTTCCAGTCCTCGAGTTCGACGGTGCCGGCCTCGACGCGCACGATCGCCCCGGTGAAACCCGTCCGGACCTCTTCGACCACGAGGTCGCGGACGGCGTCGGTCGGCGTCGGCGCGGGCCTCGACGATCGCTTCCAGTCGCCGGCGAGCACGTCGGCACCGTACCGGTCGTCATTCACGGGGGCCTCCAGAGCGGGGTCGGGGTTGATAGGGGCGGGGCGGACCCTTGCGTGGACCGTCTCCGGTCGGTGTCGCGGGCCGTCCGGGTGCACGGCCCGGCCGGGGTGACGCAGCAGGAGGCGCGGTGCCGATCCGCGGGGTCTCGGACGGCGGACGGGCGCTCGCGCGCGGTGGACGTGCCGCCGACGGGCCGGACCGGAGGGTCTCGACGACCGGGGTCGACGGTCTGGACGCGACCCGCGCCTCCGGGTCGGACGCGGCCGCACGGGCCGCGACGCCCGGCGGGATCGGCGTGAACCCGGCGGCGAAGACCCAGACCAGACCGCCCAGGACGAAGAGCACGAACGCGGCCGACACGGCCGCCGGCAACCACCAGACGGTGAGAGGGCCGCTCTGCGAGACCGTCGCGACGACGAACAACGCGGCGACGAACCACAAGGAGGCGCTGGTCGCCACGGCGAGGTACCGCGCGTACCGGCGCCTCATCTCGGCCCGGTTCGGCGGTTGCTTCCAGAACGCGGCATGCGGGACGAGCACGTGGCGGACGGGCGTCACCGCGAGGAACAGCACCGAGACCAGCCAGGTCACGACGATGCCGACCACGAGGACGGCGCCGAGCAGGACGAGGTCGCTGCGGCTGGCCGCGAACGCCGACCCGCCGGTCTCGCTGAGGTGGACCATCACGACCCGGCCGGGCAGGACGCGCGAGGCGACGGCCAGTGTCACGAGGACGCCGACGAGGGCGACCGCCACGGGCACGGCGGGGCGCAGACGCGCGACGAGGTTCATCGTGCGCCGCACCCTGCCGCGGCCGTGGTCACGTCGATCAGGCCTGCGCCCGCTCGAGCACCAGCTCGCGGACGCGCGCGGCGTCCGCCTGACCCTTCATGGCCTTCATGACGGCGCCGATGACGGCACCGGCCGCCTGCACCTTCCCGTCACGGATCTTCGCGAGCACGTCGGGCTGGCTGGCCAGGGCCTCGTCGATCGCCGCGATCAAGGCGCCGTCGTCGGAGACGACCTTGAGCCCGCGAGCCTCGACGACCTCGGACGGGCTGCCCTCGCCGGCGACGACGCCCTCGAGCACCTGGCGGGCCAGTCGGTCGGTCAGCTCGCCGCTCTCGACGAGCGCGATGAGCTCGCTGACGTGCATCGGCGACACGAGGCTCGAGGCCTCGACACCCTGGGCGTTGGCGAGGCGGGCGATCTCGCCGGTCCACCACTTGCGTGCGGCCTGGGGCGAGGCACCGGCGGCGACGGTCTCGACGAGTTCGGTGAGCAGCCCCGAGTTCACGACGTCCTGGAACTCGAGGTCGGCGAAGCCCCACTCGGACTTGAGCCGGCGACGCTGGGCCACCGGCGCCTCGGGCAGGGCGAGGCGAAGTTCTTCGACGAGCTCGCGCGGAGGGACGACGGGCAGCAGGTCGGGCTCGGGGAAGTAGCGGTAGTCGTCGGCGTCGCTCTTCGGGCGGCCAGCCGAGGTGCGACCGGTGTCTTCGTGCCAGTGGCGCGTCTCTTGCGTGATGGTGCCGCCTGCGGCGAGAATCGCGGCCTGGCGCTGGATCTCGTGGCGGACCGCGCGCTCGACCGAGCGGAACGAGTTGACGTTCTTGGTCTCGGTGCGGGTGCCGAGCTTCTCTTGCCCGTGCGGACGGAGGGACACGTTCGCGTCGCAGCGCAGGTTGCCGCGCTCCATGCGGGCCTCGCTGACGCCCAGGGCCCGGACGATGTCGCGGATGGTCGAGACGTAGGCCGCTCCCAGCTCGGGGCCCTTGGCGCCCGCACCGATGATCGGCTTGGTGACGATCTCGACGAGCGGGATGCCCGCACGGTTGTAGTCGACGAGCGAGTACTCGGCGCCCTGGATGCGACCGGTCGACCCACCGACGTGCGTCAGCTTGCCGGCGTCTTCTTCCATGTGGGCGCGCTCGATCGGGATGGCGAAGATCGTCCCGTCGGGCAGTTCGACCTCGACCTCGCCCTCGAACGCGATCGGTTCGTCGAATTGACTGACCTGGTAGTTCTTGGGGTTGTCGGGGTAGAAGTAGTTCTTCCGGGCGAAGCGCGAACTCTCGGCGATCGAGCAGCCCAGGGCCAGGCCGAGGCTGATCGAGTAGCGCACGGCCTGCTCGTTGACCACCGGCAGCGAGCCGGGCAGGCCCAGGTCGACCGGGGTGACGTTGGTGTTGGGCTCGCCGCCGAAGAAGTTCGGGGCGTCCGAGAACATCTTGGTCTTGGTCGCGAGCTCGACGTGCACCTCGAAGCCGAGGACGACCTCGAACTGCTCGAGAGCCTTCTCGTAGTCCATCAGGTCTGCCTTGGCCATCAGATGACTCCCTCGGTGGCGGCGGTCTGCTCGGTCGCGCTCAGGTCGGGCGCGCGCGAGATGAGCGTGTGGCCCCAGCCCTGCTCGAGCAACTGCTCGAGGGCGGCGCCGTAGGTGTAGAGGCGGGCGTCGCCGCGCGCGGGGGCCATGAACTGCAACCCCGTCGGCAGACCGTCTTCTTCGGCCAGGCCCATCGGGACCGTGATGCCGGGGATGCCGGCCAGGTTGGCGGGGATGGTCGTGATGTCGTTGAGGTACATCGCCAGCGGGTCGTCGATCTTCTCGCCGAGTCGGAACGCCGTGGTGGGCGCCGAGGGCGAGACGAGCACGTCGACCTGGTCGAACGCGGCCGCGAAGTCACGCTGCACGAGGGTACGCACCTTCTGTGCGCTGCCGTAGTAGGCGTCGTAGTAGCCGGCGCTCAGGGCGTAGGTGCCGAGGATGATGCGACGCTTCACCTCGGGGCCGAAGCCGGCCTCGCGCGTGGCGGCCATGACGTCCTCGACGGTGCCGCCGCCCGCGGGGACGACCCGCAGGCCGAAGCGCACCGAGTCGAACTTGGCGAGGTTGCTCGACGCCTCGGCCGGAAGGATCAGGTAGTAGGCGCTGATCGCGTGCTCGAAGCTGGGGGCCGAGATCTCGACGATCTCGGCACCGGCCGCGCTCATGAGCTCGAGGGCCTCGGCGAAGCGGGCCTTGACGCCGGCCTGGAAGCCCTCGCCGTTCAGTTCGCGGACGACGCCGACGCGGACGCCCGCCAGGGCGCCGCCGGCGAGACCGGTTCGGGCCGCCTCGGTGAACGACGGCCAGGCGTCGCGCAGCGAGGTGGAGTCGCGAGGGTCGTGCCCGGTGATGACGTCGTGCAGCATGGCGCTGTCGAGCACGGTGCGGCTGACGGGACCGACCTGGTCGAGCGAGCTGGCCAGGGCGATCGCGCCGTAGCGGCTGACCGACCCGTAGGTCGGCTTGACCCCGACGGTGCCGGTGACGGCGCCCGGCTGGCGGATGGACCCGCCGGTGTCGCTGCCGAGGGCGAGGGGCGCCTCGAAGGCGGCGACGGCGGCCGCGGAGCCACCGCCCGACCCGCCGGGGATGCGGTCGAGCGACCACGGGTTGTGCGTGGGCCCGTAGGCCGAGAACTCGGTCGACGAGCCCATGGCGAACTCGTCCATGTTGGTCTTGCCGAGCGGGACGAGGTCGGCCGCGCGCAGCTTGGCGACGACGGTCGCGTCGTAGGGCGGCACCCAGCCCTCGAGGATCTTGCTGCCCGAGGTCGACGGCATGTCGATCGTGCACAGGACGTCCTTGATGGCGATCGGGACGCCGGCGAGCGG
This sequence comes from Frigoribacterium sp. CFBP 8751, assembly GCF_014841545.1. NCBI lineage: Bacteria > Bacillati > Actinomycetota > Actinomycetes > Micrococcales > Microbacteriaceae > Frigoribacterium > Frigoribacterium sp. CFBP 8751. The sequence goes on along the minus strand of NZ_JACYUB010000001.1, from coordinate 1,178,270 downwards.
GCCGAGGGCCTCGCCCGCGGCACGACGACGGTCGACGTCGGCGGCCGTGTCGAGCGCGGCCGAGCTGACGTGCAGGAAGGCGTGGACGTCGCCGTCGACCGCCTCGATGCGGTCGAGGTGGGCGCGCGTGACGTCGACCGACGACACGTCGCCGGCGGCGAGGCGGGTCGACAGCTCGGCGGCCGACAGGTGGACGAGCGAGGTGGTGTCGGTCATGGCTACTGCTCTTCTCCCAGGATCGCGCTCACCCGGAAGCGCGAACCGTCGTGGTCGGGGGCGCCGGACAGCGCCTGCTCGGCCGTGAGCGTCTCGCCCACGACGTCGGGCCGGAACACGTTCTCGAGCGGGATGGGGTGGCTCGTCGCGGGGACGTCGTCGGTGGCGACCTCTCGGACCTTGGCGACGCTGTCGACGATGTGGCCGAGTTCGGTGGTCATCGTGTCGATCTCGGCCTCGGTGAGGGCGATGCGGGCGAGACCGGCGAGGTGCTGCACCTGCTCGCGCGTGATTTCGGACATGCTTCTCTCTCACGTGGTCGTGCGGGGGTACCGCGGCGGGGCTACCGGACGATTCTACGGGGCGGCACCGACGCCGGGGCCCCGGTCCGTCGCAGGGCCCCCGGCCGCCGCGCGGCGGGCCACGAGCCAGAACCCCGTCCCCTCCCGGTGGCGTCACGCCCGTCGCGCCCGACGCGCCCGACGCGCCCGTCAGTCGCGGAAGTACACGTCCTGGGGACGCACGAGCGTGAGCACCGGGGCCTCGGTGCCACCCCGGCCGGGGTCGCCGGCACGACCGTCGACGAGCACGCCGTGGCCCAGCCCGATCAGGGCCAGGCTGCGCATCGACTCGGTGCCGGCACGGAAGTAGTCGTTGTGACCGAGGGCACCGGACAGGGGACGGCCCGTCACCGTGTCGGAGCCGCCGCCCATGTGCAGCACGACGGCACCGAAGGCCGCCGTGGCCGGGTCCGCCCCGAAGAAGCCGCTGCCCGCCACGGGGTCGAAGCTGCCGGCTGCCGCGTAGACGTCGGTTCCGCGGACGGCCAGGTCGCCCGCGTCGGGCACGACGCTGCCGGGCGACCCGAGCAGCACGAGCGAGTCCACCGCGACGCGTCCCGACGACAGGGCGATCGTCGCCGTCGTCGAACCGTACGAGTGCGCCATGACCGACACCCGCGGTTCGTCGTCCGCGCGAGCCGCGTCGAGCCCGGCGAGGGCGCCCTCGAGGTGGGCGGCCCCCCGCTGGGCCAGTCCGAGGTCGTAGAAATTCGTCAGGTCGGGCGTCTGGTAGCCCATCCAGGCCACGACGGCGACGGTCGGCACGGGCCCCGGCCCGCCGCGTCCCAGCAACGTCGCCCAGGTGGCCTGCTCGTCGTGCAGGGCGCCGGCGGTGTTGGTCCAGTCGACGAGCTGGTCCGACACGGTGAAGAGCATGCCGGGCACGAGCAGGCTGACGTCGTCGGCCGTGTCGAGGTCGCCGACGGTGACGGCGGCGCGGCCGGGCAGGACGGTGTCGAGGGCGACGAGGTGCCGGTCGGCGGTCCCGGCGAAGGGCACGTCGTGGGTCGCCCCGTCGAGGGTCGCACGCACCTGCTCGAGCATCGCGAGGCGCCGGAGATCGTCCGGTCGCTCGGCGTCCGAGCCGATCCGACCGGCGACGGCCGTGGTCGCGTAGCGCAGGAACTGGCGGTTGGCGGTGTCGCGCACCGAGTACGGGACGCCCTCGAGGTTGCCCACGACGCCGGGCACGGCGTGCGCTAGCACCGTCCGTCGGTCGTCACCCAGGTCGGACCACCAGGCCGCCGCGTCGTCGGGCGGGACTTGTCCGCCGACCGCCGCCACGAGTGCCGCCGCGTCGTCACCGTCGGCGTCGAGCGACGCGGCGAACCGTTCGACCCCGGCCGAGGAGGCGCGGGTCAACTGGTCGAGGCAGGCCTCGGCCGAGAACGTGCTCGCCTCGACCCCCCGGCAGCCGTCGAGCTCGGGCACGGCCCGACCGTCCCGCACCGGAGCCGGCCCGGGCACGTCCTGGACGGACGCGTCGACGAGCGACACGGCGGCCGGGCGGTCGAGCGCCCGGACCGTCGCGGAGGTCACGGTCGGAGCATCGGCCACCCCGGCGAGGTGCACCGAGGCAGAGAGCATCGCTGTAGCGAGGAACAGCACGTCGGGTCTTCCCCCTCGTCACGTGCCTGTACCCCGGCTCCCTACTGCTGGAGAACGACACGTCCTCACACCTTAGGAAAGAAAAGCACCCCTGACCAGGGAAATCACGAATCAGGCGACCCCTCGTCCCCCACCTGGGGGACAACGAGAGCCGCCGGGCCCTCCTTAAGGAGGACAGCGAATTGCTCTGCGTCGATGATTCGTACCCCGAGCTGTTCGGCCTTGGTCAACTTCGAGCCGGCCCCCGGTCCGGCCGCGACGAAGTCGGTCTTCTTGCTGACGCTGCCGGCGGCCTTGCCCCCCGCCTCGACGATGGCCTCGAGAGCGCCCTCGCGGGTGAAGCCCTCGAGGCTGCCGGTCGCCACGACGGTCACCCCGGCGAGCACTCCCCCTGCTGCCTCGGCCGCTCCCGGGCCGGGGTGACCCGGAGTCGTGAACTGCACACCCGCGGCCGCCCACCGATCGATGATCTCGGTGTGCCAGTCGACGTCGAACCAGGCCAGCAGCGCGTCGGCGATGATGCCGCCCACGCCGTCGACCGCCGCGAGCTCGTCGCGTGAAGCCGCCCGGATGGCGTCGAGCGAGCCAAAGTGGTTCGCGAGGGCGCGAGCTGCGACCGGTCCGACGTGCCGGATGCTGAGACCGACCAGGATGCGCCACAGGGGGCTGGTCTTCGCCTTCTCGAGGTTGGCGAGCATCTCGAGCGCCGTCTTGGACGGCACCGAGGTCTCGTCGCCCGAGAACTCGCCCGCCGTGGGGTCGTACGTGCCGTCGCGCTTGGCGCGCTTGCGCCGGAACGGGGTGACGAGTTTCGGCTGGCCGTCGGCCTCGAGCTTCTGCATGCCGGTCTCGGCATCACGCACGACGACCCGTACGGGGAAGATGTCGGCCATCGTCAGGCTGAACAGGCCCGCCTCGGTTCGGAGCGGCGGCGTGGCCGGCTCGACGGGCTGCGTCAGCGCGGCGGCGGCGACCTCGCCGAGGCCTTCGACGTCGAGCGAGCCACGGGAGGCGATGTGCTCGACGCGACCGCGAACCTGCGCCGGGCAGCTCTCGGCGTTGGGACAGCGGAGGTCGATGTCGCCCTCTTTCGCGGGCTTGAGCGGGGTGCCGCACTCGGGGCAGTCGACGGGCATGACGAACTCGCGTTCGGTACCGTCGCGCAGTTCGGTGACCGGGCCGAGCACCTCGGGGATGACGTCGCCCGCCTTGCGCAACACGACGGTGTCGCCGATCAGCACGCCCTTGGCCTTGACCACCTGCTGGTTGTGCAGGGTCGCCTGACGGACCTCGCTGCCGGCGACCTCGACCTTTTCCATCACGGCGAACGGCGTGGCCCGCCCCGTGCGTCCGACGCTGACGACGATGTCGAGCAGCCTCGTGTTGACCTCTTCGGGCGGGTACTTGAACGCCGTCGCCCAGCGCGGGGCCCGGCTCGTCGCCCCGAGCTCGTCGTGCAGGGCGAGGTCGTCGACCTTGACGACGATGCCGTCGATCTGGTGCTCGACCGACGAGCGGCGCACGCCGTAGTCGTGGATGAACGCCTCGACCTCGGCGACCGTGTCGAAGACGCGGTAGTGGGTCGAGATGGGCAGCCCCCACCCGCCCAGCAGGTCGTAGACCTCGGACTGCGACCGCACCTCGGTCGCGCGTTCGAGTTCGCGCACCGGCCAGGCACCGATCCCGTGCACGAGCATGCGCAGGCGACGGAGGCGCGCGTGCATCAACTCGCGCTTCTCGGGGCTCTTGCCCTCTTCTTTCTGACGCAGCGAGCCGGCGGCGGCGTTGCGGGGGTTCGCGAAGACGCGTTCGCCGGCCTCACGCTGCTGCGCGTTGAGCTCGTCGAACTCGCTGACCGGGAAGAAGATCTCGCCCCGCACCTCGACGAGCGGGGGGTGGCCGGTGCCCTCGAGGCGCTCGGGGATCGTGCCCATCGCGAGCACGTTGCCGGTCACGTCTTCGCCGACGACGCCGTCGCCGCGCGTGGCGGCGGTGACGAGCACTCCGTCTTCGTAGCGCAGGTTGATCGCCAGGCCGTCGATCTTCAGCTCGGTGAGGAACCGCACGCGCTCGGCGCCGGCGTCGCGCTGCACCTTGCCGGCCCACTCGGCCAACTCGTCGTCGCTGAACACGTTGTCGAGGCTGAGCATGCGCTGGGCGTGTTCGACGGGTGCGAACTGGGTGGTCTCGGCCCGGCCGCCGACCGTCTGCGTTGGACTGTCGGGCTTCTGCAGCTCGGGGTGCACCCGCTCGAGGGCGTCGAGGCGTCGCACGAGCCCGTCGTAGTCGGCATCGGCGACGGTCGAGCCGTTGCCCTCGTAGTACTGGTCCCGCAGCTCGAGGATGCGGGTCGTCAGCCGTTCTGCCTCGTCTCGCGCCTGGGACAGGTCGTCGGGGACGCCGTCCGTCTCGACCGCCGACCCGGAGGCGGCGTCGGTGCCGGTCTCGCTCATCGTCGGTCGCCTCAGGCGGTGGCGGCAGCGGGGACCGGAACGGCGCTGACCGTGCGGTCGATCGTGCACTGCCCGAGGACGCGGGTGCCGACGTAGACGACGGCGGTCTGCCCGGGGGCGACGCCGTTGAGGGGTTCGCGAGGTGTGATCACGAGTTCTTTCTTACCCTCGACCACCGACACCCGCGCGACGGCGGGAACCGGGTCGGCGTGGGCACGGATCTGCACGTCGCAGTCGAACGCGACCGTCGGGTCGACCGGGGCGAGCCCGGCCCACGTGTACGAGCCGCCGGCGATCTCGGCGATGTCGAGAGCCTCTTTCGGTCCGACGACGACCGTGTTGTCGACGGGCCGCACCTCGAGCACGAAGCGAGGTTTGCCGTCGTCCGAGGGGAACCCGATGTTGAGGCCCTTGCGCTGACCGACCGTGAAGGCGTGCGCGCCCTCGTGCGAGCCGACCACGGCGCCGCTGCGGTCGAGGATCTCGCCCGTCTCGGCACCGACGCGCTCGGCGAGCCACCCGCGGGTGTCGCCGTCGGGGATGAAGCAGATGTCGTGGCTGTCGGGCTTCGACGCCACGCTGAAGCCGCGTTCGGCCGCCTCGGCCCGCACCTCGGCCTTGGAGGGCGTCGCCCCGAGCGGGAACATCGAGTGCGCGAGCTGCTCGGCGGTGAGCACGCCCAGGACGTACGACTGGTCCTTCGCCCAGGCGGAGGCGCGGTGCAGCTCGCGATTGCCCCGGTCGTCGGTGAGGATGGTCGCGTAGTGCCCCGTGCAGACCGCGTCGAAGCCGAGCGCGAGCGCCTTCTCGAGCAGGGCGGCGAACTTGATGCGCTCGTTGCAGCGCATGCAGGGGTTGGGAGTGCGACCCGCGGTGTACTCGGCGACGAAGTCGTCGACGACGTCGAGCTTGAAGCGCTCGGAGAAGTCCCACACGTAGTAGGGGATGCCGATCTTGTTGGCGGCGCGCTGGGCGTCCATCGAGTCCTCGATGGTGCAGCAACCCCGGCTGCCCGTCCGCAGCGTGCCCGGCATGCGGCTGAGCGCCAGATGCACCCCCACCACGTCGTGGCCGGCCTCGACCGCCCTCGCCGCGGCGACCGCCGAGTCGACTCCACCACTCATCGCTGCCAAGACCTTCATCCGACAAGTGTACGCAGCGGGCCTAGGGTGGCGGACGACATGTCTTCCTCCTCCCCCGCCTTCAGCATGCGGTCGGTGGCCCTCGCGGCGTTCCTGCCCGCGGCGCTCTTCGCCATCGGCGAGGGGGCCATCATCCCGATCATCCCCGTGGTGGCGAGCGAGCTCGGCGCCTCGCTCCCCTTCGCCGGCTTCGTCGCCGCGCTCATCCTCGTCGGCGAGCTGATCGGCGACATCCCGAGCGGATGGCTCGTCAGTCGCATCGGCGAGCGCACCTCGATGATCGGCGCCTCGCTCGTCAGCATCGGCGGTCTCGTCACCTGCCTGCTGGCGCCGAACGAGATCGTCCTCGCCGTCGGCGTGCTGGTCATCGGCCTCGCGACCGCGGTCTTCGCCCTCGCTCGGCACGCCTTCATGACGAGCTTCGTGCCCGTCGAGATCCGCGCCCGGGCCCTGTCGAGCCTCGGCGGCGTCTTCCGGCTCGGCTACTTCGTCGGCCCGTTCCTGTCGGCCGGGGTCATCGAGCTGACCGGGTCCGTCCAGTCGGCGTTCGTCGTGCACATCGTCGGCTGCCTCGGTGCGGCCGTCGCGCTGCTCGTCCTGCGTGACCCGTCGGCGGCCTTCGGCGTCCGGCCGGGTCGCGGCACCGAGGACGGCGCCGACCTCGTCGCGAGGGAGGCCCAGGGGCTCTTCGGCACCCTCTGGCGTCACCGCGGCGTGCTGCTGAAGCTCGGCAGCGGCGCGGCCCTGATCGGCGCCATGCGCTCGGGCCGCCAGGTCATGTTGCCGCTCTGGGCCGTCAGCATCGGCCTCGGGGCGTCCGAGACCGCGATCATCATCGGCATCGCCGGCGCCGTGGACTTCGCGTTGTTCTACACGAGCGGCCAGATCATGGACCGCTTCGGGCGCCTGTGGAGCGCCGTCCCCTGCATGGTCGGCCTCGGCCTCTCGTACCTCGCGCTGTCGGTCACGCACGACCTCGACGCGAACGTCGGCTGGTTCGTCACCGTCGCGATCCTGATGTCCCTGGCCAACGGCGTGGGCAGCGGCATCCTCATGACGCTCGGCGCCGACCTGGCCGACAAGGGCGACCCCGCGCCCTTCCTCGGCGCCTGGCGCTTCACCGGGGACGCCGGCAGCGCGGCCGCTCCGCTCCTCATCTCCGGGGTGACCGCCGTCGTGTCGATCTCGCTGGCCAGCGGGGTGATGGGCGTGCTCGGTCTCGTGGGCGCGGCGATCCTCGTGCGCTACGTGCCCCGGTACTCACCGCACGTGCCCCGGTCGAAGCGCTAGCACCTCCTCGTCCGCCGTTCCGGCCCGAGGCCGTCGTCGGTACACTCGGTCTGCCGCGGGAGTGGTGGAATTGGCAGACACGCAGGATTTAGGTTCCTGTGCTTTCGAGCGTGAGGGTTCAAGTCCCTTCTCCCGCACGACCCATCTGAGGCCCCGGGAACGCCGGCGACCACGACCGGAGAACACCCGATGCTGCCCCTCGTCTCCATCCCCTGGCTCAACCCCGAGTACCTGCTCACGTCCTTCGGCCCGTGGGCCGTGCTCGGCGTCTGCCTGCTCGTCTTCGCCGAGACGGGCCTGCTCGTCGGGTTCCTGTTCCCGGGCGACACGTTGCTGATCATCACGGGCATCCTCGCCGCGACCAACCCCGGGGCCCTCGGCCTGCCGATCTGGCTCATCGCGATCTTCATCAGCATCGCCGCGTTCGCCGGTGGCGAGCTCGGCTACCTGATCGGCCACAAGGTCGGCCCGCGCATCTTCGAGCGGAAAGAGAGCGGCCTGTTCAGCGTCGCCAACGTCAACCGCACGAACGCCTTCTTCGAGCGGTTCGGCCCGATGGCCGTCATCATCGCCCGGTTCGTCCCGGTGATCCGGACCTTCGCGCCCATCATGGCCGGCGTCGGCCACATGAGCTACCGGCGCTACTCGCTCTTCAACGCGATCGGCGCCGTCGTCTGGGGCATGGGCATCACGCTGGCGGGCTTCGGCATCGGGCACATCCCACCCGTCGCGGACTTCGTCAGCTCGTACATCGACCTGATCCTGCTCGGGGCCGTGCTGGCCACGGTGATCCCCATCGCCATCCATTACTTCCACGGGGTGCACCAGGCCAAGAAGGCCGAGGCCTCGGGCGAGGTCGAGACGCCTCAGGTGTCGTCCGCGCCGCACGACGCCTGAGCACCGCGGGCACGCAGGCGGCTGCCGGCCGCACCACCCCGAGGAGGCGCGCGCGGCTCAGTCCGCCAGCGCGGCCACCCGGGGTGCGATCGCCCGGAACGCCCGGGCGCGGTGGCTGACGGCGTTCTTCTCGTCCGCGGTGAGCTCGGCCGCGCTGCGGCTCTCGCCCTCGGGGCGGAAGACGGGGTCGTAACCGTGCCCGTTCGAGCCGACCCGCGCCTCCAGCACCTCGCCGTGCCACTCGCCGTACTCGACGTGCTCGACCCACTCGCTCGCCTCGGGCGGCCCGTCGGGGCCCCCGGTACCGGCGGGGCTCGGCACGACGAGGGCGGCGGCGCACGAGAACCACGCCGAGCGGTCGTCGGCACCGTCGAGCTCGGTCAGCAGCTTGTCGACGTTGTCGTCCGCGTCGCGGGTGCCGGCGTAGCGTGCCGAGTGGATGCCGGGAGCCCCGCCGAGGGCCGCCGCCGAGATGCCGCTGTCGTCGGCGAGCGCGGGAAGCCCGGTGTGACGTGCTGCCGCACGCGCCTTGATCAGGGCGTTGGCGGCGAACGTGTCACCGTCCTCGACCGGCTCGGGGCCGTCGTAGGCGACCAGCTCGACGCCCGGCGCCGTCTCGGCGAGCAGCAGCCGCAGCTCGGCCACCTTGCCCTGGTTGTGCGTGGCGATGACGACGCGGGTCATCGGCCGAGGGCCTCGCGTTGGAAGCGGCTCAGGTCGACGGCGCCGGCGACGGCGAGGTCGAGGAGGGAGTCGAGCTCGCGCCGGTCGAACGGCGCTCCCTCGGCCGTGCCCTGCACCTCGACGAACGACCCGCTGCCCGTGACGACGACGTTCATGTCGGTCTCGGCCCGGACGTCCTCGACGTAGGCCAGGTCGAGCATGGGCTCGCCGTCGATGATGCCGACCGAGACCGCCGAGACGCTGTCGGTCAGCGGCGTGGCCTTCTGCCCCACGAACTTCTTCTCGCGGCCCCACTCGATCGCCTGGGCCAGGGCGACGTAGGCGCCCGTGATCGCGGCGGTCCGGGTGCCGCCGTCGGCCTGCAGGACGTCGCAGTCGAGCACGATCGTGTTCTCGCCGAGCGCCTTGGTGTCGACCACGGCCCGGAGGCTGCGGCCGATCAGGCGCGAGATCTCGTGCGTGCGTCCACCGATCTTGCCCTTGACGCTCTCGCGGTCGTTGCGCGAGTTGGTGGCCCGGGGCAGCATCGCGTACTCGGCGGTGACCCAGCCCTTGCCCTTGCCCGTCAGCCAGCGGGGCACGCCGTTCGTGAAGGACGCGGTGCAGAGCACCTTGGTGCCGCCGAACGTGATGAGGGCGCTGCCCTCGGCGTGGGCGCTCCACCCGGTCTCGATGGTGACGGGTCGCAGATCGGTGGTGCTGCGCCCGTCGGCGCGGACGGTCGTGCTCGTGGTGTCGGTCATGATGCCTTCTCTCGGCGGTGGTGGACGGTGGCGTCGGGGTCGTCGACCCCGAGGGACGCAGGAGGCGCGGGTCAGGTCCGCTCGACGGTGCGGAGGTTCGTGGGCAACTCGATCGCCCCCGTCTCGAGGTGACCGACGCGCGAGACCTCGGGCCCCAGGAACCGCCGGGCCAGGCGCAGGAACGCCTTCTCGTCGGGCCCGGTGGCCTCGAATTCGTGGTGTGGCTCGCCGCGGTCGGTGCGCTCGAGCCCGTGCTGGACGAGCGTGCGGTAGACGTCGGCCGCCGTCTCTTCCGCGCTGGACACGAGCCGGACGTCGGGGCCCACGACGTACTGCACGGCCGCCGACATGAGGGGGTAGTGGGTGCAGCCCAGGACGAGGGTGTCGATGCCGGCGTCGCGCAGCGGAGCGAGGTAGCCCTCGGCGACGGCCCGCAGCTCGGGGCTCGACGTGTCGCCCGCCTCGACGAACTCCACGAAGCGCGGGCAGGCCTGCGTGAACAACTCGAGGCCCGCGGCGGCGGCGAAGGCGTCCTCGTAGGCCCGCGAGTTGATCGTGCCCTCGGTCCCGATGACGCCGATGCGGCCGTTGCGCGTCTGCTGCACGGCGGCGCGCACGGCCGGCTGGATCACCTCGACCACGGGGATGCCGGCGCCGATCGTGTACCGCTCGCGGGCGTCGCGCAGCACGGCGGACGACGCGGTGTTGCAGGCGATGACCAGGAGCTTGACGCCCTGGGCGACGAGGTCGTCCATCACGGCGAGGGCGTACTCGCGCACCCGGGCGATGGGCTTCGGTCCGTACGGCGAGTGGGCCGTGTCGCCCACGTACCGGATGGACTCGTGGGGCAGCTGGTCGATGATCGCCCGCGACACGGTCAGGCCGCCGACGCCGCTGTCGAAGACTCCGATGGGTGCGTCCGTCACGACCACGAAGCCTACCCGTCGCGAGCCGCGCCCCCCGGGACGACCGGGCGAGCCTAGGCTGGCGGGGTGACCAGCGCGCTGTTGACCGACCGGTACGAGCTCACCATGGTGGAGGCCGCCCTCAAGGCGGGCACGGCCCACCGGGACAGCGTCTTCGAGGTGTTCGCCCGACGCCTGCCCGAGGGACGGCGCTACGGCATCGTCGCGGGCACCGGTCGGTTCCTCGAACTCCTGGCCGACTTCCGGTTCGGCGACGACGAGGTGGCCTGGCTCCGCGAGGCGGGCGTCGTGGACGCCACGACGGCCGACTGGCTGGCCGACTACCGGTTCTCGGGCGACATCTGGGGCTACGCCGAGGGCGAGGTGTACCTGCCCGGGTCACCGCTGCTGGTCATCGAGTCGACGTTCGCCGAGGCCGTGCTGCTCGAGACCCTGGCGCTGAGCGTCTTCAACTACGACTCGGCGGTGGCCAGCGCGGCGGCGCGCATGGTCTCGGCCGCCGACGGGCGCCCCCTCGCCGAGATGGGTTCACGTCGCACGGGCGAACGCAGCGCCGTGGCCGCGGCCCGGGCCGCGTACATCGCGGGCTTCGGCGCCACGAGCAACCTCGAGGCCGGACGGTCGTGGGGCGTTCCGACGATGGGCACCGCGGCCCACGCGTTCACGCTCCTGCACGACACCGAGGAGGACGCCTTCCGCGCCCAGGTCGACACGCTGGGGCCGGGCACCACCCTGCTCGTCGACACCTACGACATCCCCGAGGCGGTGGCCACGGCCGTCCGGGTGGCCGGGCCGGGGCTCGGAGCGGTGCGCATCGACAGCGGCGACCTGCCGTCACTGGTGGGACAGGTCCGCACCCAGCTCGACGAGCTCGGCGCGACGGGGGCGAAGATCACCGTCACGAACGACCTCGACGAGTACACGATCGCCGCCCTGCGCGCGGCCCCGGTCGACTCCTTCGGCGTGGGCACGTCGGTCGTCTCGGGCTCGGGCCACCCGGCCGCCGGCATGGTCTTCAAGCTGGTCGCGCGTCGCGGGGACGACGGCGCCTGGGTCTCGGTGGCGAAGAAGTCGGCCGACAAAGCCACCGTCGGTGGACGGAAGTCCCCCGTGCGCGTGATCGTCGACGGGGTCGCCACCCGCGAGCTCATCCGCGTCGGATCGTCGGAGGTCGCGGCCGGGGAGCGCCCGCTGCACGTGCCGCTCGTGGTGGCAGGAGAAATCGACACCCGTCACACGGGAGCCGAGGGCGTGGCCCGCGCGCGCCTCCATCGAGCCGCGGCCGTGGCCGAGCTGCCCGACCAGGCGCTGAGGCTGGGCCGTGGCGAGCCGGTCGTCCCGACCGTCTACGCCTGACCCGGCGCCGGCTTCACTCGGACGTCATCTTCTCGTAGATCTCTTTGCAGGTCGGGCACACCGGGAACTTCTCGGGATCGCGACCAGGCGTCCACTTCTTGCCACAGAGCGCCTTGACGGGCTTGCCGCTGAGCGCGGACTCCATGATCTTGTCCTTCTTCACGTAGTGCGAGAAGCGCTCGTGGTCGCCCGGGTCGATCGCCTCGTCGTTCAGGAGCTTCTCGAGCTCGCGGTCCATGACGTCGAGGCCGCCGCCCGTCTGCGTGTCAGTCATGCAGACATCGTACGTCGACCTCGACTCAGCTGCGGAGGGCGAACGCCAGGAGCTCGGGCGCTCGCCGCGAGAAGACCCGGGCGCCGAGGGCCACACCCGCGACCAGCACGACAAGTCCCACGCCGACACCGAGCGCCAGCGCCCAGGTGCCACCCGCCGGGTAGCCCGTGATCAATCCGCGACCGGCGAACCAGAGCGCGGGTGCCGTCGCGAGGACCGCTCCCCCGATCATGACGGTCTGCGCCCAGGCCGCGGTGGCGCCGTTCGACTGCGGCTGCTGGAACGGGTCGTCGTGCGGACGGACCGTGGCGTAGGGCATGAGGGCCGACACCAGGCTCGACAGGCCGAGGCCGCTGAGCAGGAAGCCGGCGCTCACCCCCAGCTCGGACGGCAGCGCCTGCCAGTCGCCGAACAGCCAGGTCGCGACGACCGAGCCCAGCACGACGAGAGGGACGCCGATCAGCAGTGGAGGCGCGAGTCGCCCCACGCGGTCCGCCAGGCCCCGCGTGTCGGACGCCACGTGCATCCAGAGGGCCGTGCTGTCGTAGGCCACGTCGTTGTGCGGCAGGAATCCCAGGATGAGACACATGATCGGCACCGGGACGAGCGCCAGCCAGTTCCAACTGACGCCCGCGATGCCGAGGGGGACGACGAGCAGAGGCAGGAACGGGATGATGACGAGCGACATGCGGTATCGCGCGTCGCGCATCCAGTAGGTGAGGCTGCGGCCGGCGACGGCGCCGGTCGGCGAGGCCCGGACGTACTCGAACCAGCCGAGGCCGTCGCCGTCGTCGACCTCTTCGGGTTCGGGCCGGTCGACGAACGCGCGAGCGACGAGTGCCCGCCAGGCGAGCCAGAGGGCCACGAGCGAGACGACGGCGATGGCGACGTCGGCCACGACGCGACCCGTCTGGCCCGCGGCGACGTGGCCGGGAAGCGCGAGCGCGGCCCCGAAGGGCGTCCAGGCGAGGGCGTCCGCGACGACGCCGGTGCCCGAGCGGCCGGGCAACGAGAGGCGGACGAGGTCGACGATCACGGGCACGGCCAGCAGGACGACGAGCACGGCCCCGACGAGCGCGAGCTCGCGACCGCGACGGGACGTCAGCACGACACTGTTCAGCGTCGAGGCCACGAGGGCCAGCAACAGCGCCGTGACGCCGGCGACGAGGGCGCCGACGACGGCGATCGCCGCGACGCCGGTGCCCTCGCCCCAGGCACGGACGTACCCGGTCGAGAGGACCAGCAGGGCCAGCGTGGGCAGGCCGATCGCGGCACCGAGCGCGAGGCCGACCGCTGCCCCTCCCTCGGACACGCCGAGGACGGCGAGACGGCGGGGGTCGCTCCAGGCGGGACGGACGGTCGCGAAGGGGACGACGGCGAAGCCGACCAGCAGCAGGGAGCCCCCACCGACCGCGAGGGCGCGGACGTCGTCGAGGGGCGCGTCGCGCAGGCCGCTCACGAGGCTCGCGACGGCGATCGTGACGATGAGGACGGCGAGCACGGAAGCCACGGCGACGGTCAGGCGGCGCGGACCGAAGCGGACCGTGTTGCCGATCGTCTGGAGCCTCAGTCGGAGAAGTTCTGCAACCATTCCATGCCCTCCGTGACCGCGCGCCCGCCGGCGAGCTCGACGAACCGCTGCTCGAGAGAGCGTCCGGCCCGGACCTCGTCGACCGTGCCGCTGGCGAGGACGTGACCGTCGACGATCACCGCGACGCTGTCGCAGATGCGCTCGACGAGGTCCATGCTGTGACTCGACAGCAACACCGTCCCACCCCCGGCCACGTAGCGCTGCAGGACGTCCGTCACGGTGGCGGCCGACACGGGGTCGACCGACTCGAACGGCTCGTCGAGCACGAGGACCCGGGGCGAGTGGATGATCGCGGCGGCCAGGGCGATCTTCTTCGTCATGCCCACGGAGTAGTCGCTGACGAGACGGCCGAGCGCGTCGTGCAGGCCGAACGCGGTGGCGAGGTCGGAGGAGCGCTTGCGTGCCGTGACGCCGTCGAGCCCGCGGAGGGTCGCCGAGTAGTAGAGGAGCTGCGCACCGGTCAGCCGGTCGAAGAGTCGCAGACGGTCGGGGAGGACACCGAGCGACCGCTTCGCCGCGGCCGGGTCGCGCCAGACGTCGGCCCCGAGGACGGTCACCGTGCCGGCGTCGGGTCGCAGCAGACCGGTCACGATCGACAAGGTGGTCGTCTTGCCGGCCCCGTTCGGACCGACGATTCCGTAGAACGACCCGGCTCGGACCTCGAGGTCGACGTTCTCCACCGCGACCGTGCCGCCGTAGCGCTTCATGAGCCCTGAGATCGCGAGCACCACGGGGGCCTCGGCGTCGACCTCGCGCGCCGCTCGCACCGAGCCCTCGTCGGCGGAGGTCCGTTCGGTCTCGACGGCGACGCCGTCCTCGGCCTCGGAGAGGTCGCCGACGGTCTCGTCGGTGGTGGTCGTGTCGTCGTCGTCCGGGGCGGTCGACGGAGAGTCGCCGGCGAGCGCGTCGTCGAGGGCGGCGGGCGACTCCTCTTCGGCGGTCACGGCATCACCGAAGTAGTCGTCGGCCGAGACGGGGACGACGACGGTGCCCTCCGTCGTGACTCCTGCGTCGGCCAGTTCGGCGACGACCTCTTCTTCTGCGGCCCTCGCCGCCGCCTCGGCCCGGGCGCGCGCGTTCGCGGCGCGGGTCGCTGCCGCCTTCTTGGCCGCCGCCGACCGATCGGCGGCGGTTCGCTGAGAGGGCTTGCGAGGCGAGGAGGGCTTCCGGGGCGCCGAGGGCTTGCGAGCCGTCGACGGTTTCGTCACCGGCACGCGGGGCGTCGGGGCCTCGGTCGTGGCGGCCGTCCCCTCGGCCACGTCCCCCGCGGTCGTCGCGTCGTCGTCCACTGTGTTCTCCCCCTGGTCGGATGCGCCCACCGCTCCGACCGTGTCGTCACCCGGCGTCGAGTCGGGGGCGATTTCACCCACTTCGTCCTCGCGCCGTCCAGCCATCGCCCCACCGTACCAAGGCCACGACGCCGACCGGACGACGGGAGGCGCATATCACGAAAGGGACACGCTTCGGGGCCGTTCCCTGGCTGCTCCTGGCCTGATCGGGTAGTCTTCAACGGCACGACGACGTGTCCAGATCGATGCTCCGCGGTGAACACCGCTCGAACACGAGGCGAATCGCACCCAGAGACGGGTCCGGTCCGCACCGCCGGGGCCACCGCAGAGCCCGTCCCGCACGGGCTCGCCCCTTGTGAGGAGACCAGCGTGAGCAAGAACGACACGAACCACCGCCAGCAGATCGTCATCCTGGCCGCCGGGCTCGGCAGCCGTCTCGGCCGCTCGCTGCCCAAGGCCTTGACCGAGCTCCACGACGGTCGCACCATCATGCAGCAGCAGTTCGACAACATCCGCGACGCCTTCGGGCCCGACGCCCGGGTGACCGTCGTCGTCGGCTACAAGTTCGAGCACATCGTCGAGGCCTTCCCGTCCGCCTCGTTCGTCTACAACGAGATGTACGACCAGACCAACACGTCGAAGAGCCTGCTCCGCGCCCTGCGGGCCAGCGCCTCCGGCGGCGTGTTGTGGATGAACGGCGACGTCGTCTTCGACCCGACGGCCCTCACCCGTGCGGCCCGCCTCGTTCGCGACGACCAGTCGTTCGTCACCGTCAACACCTCCAAGGTGTCCGACGAAGAGGTGAAGTACACGACCGACGCCGAGGGCTACATCGCCGAGCTGTCGAAGCAGGTCAAGGGCGGGCTGGGCGAGGCCGTGGGCATCAACTACGTGTCGAAGTCCGACAAGGCGACACTCATGCACCAGCTCTCCAAGGTCGACAACCAGGACTACTTCGAGCGTGGCATCGAACTGGCCATCGGCCAGGACGGGCTACGCTTTGAGCCCGTGGACATCTCCGACCTCTACGCCGTCGAGGTCGACTTCGCCGAAGACCTCGAGCGCGCGAACCTGTTCGTCTGAACCGGGCCGTCTCCCGACGGCCGCGTGCCGCTACGCGATGTCCTGAACGAGAAGGACGTCCGTGAGCACTGACCTGGCCGAACGGCCCCGTCGCAGCGGCTTCGCGCGATACCGCCAGACGCTCTGGTTGCTGACGAGTCGCGACCTCAAGGTCCGGTACTCCACTTCGAAGCTCGGCTACTTCTGGTCGATCCTCGACCCGCTCGTGATGTCGGGCATCTACTTCTTCGTCTTCTCGGTCGTGTTCAAGCGCTCGGTCGGCGACGAGCCGTACATCGTCTTCCTCCTCTCCGGCCTCTTGCCCTGGATGTGGTTCAACGGCGCGGTCTCCGACAGCACTCGGGCGTTCATCCGCGAGGCGAAGCTCGTCCGATCGACCAAGATCCCCCGGACGATCTGGGTGTTCCGACTCGTGGGTTCCAAAGGCATCGAATTCGCCCTCAGCCTGCCCGTCCTGGCCTTGTTCGCCGCCGTCGGAGGGGCCCAGTTGCACTGGCAGGTGGTGTTCTTCCCCTTGGCCATGGTCATGCAGACCGTACTCGTCGCCGGGGTGGGGCTCGTCGTCGCACCACTCGTCGTGTTCTTCCGCGACCTCGAGCGCGCCACGAAGCTCGCCCTGCGGTTCGCCTTCTACGCCTCGCCCATCATCTACGGCACCCAAGACCTCCCCGGGAGCCTGCACCTCCTGGCCGCGTTCAACCCGCTGAGCGGCATCTTCGGCCTCTACCGGTCGGCGTTCTTCCCCGAGCAGTTCGACCTCACCGAGGTGCTCGTCGGCGGTTCCGTGTGCGTCGTGGTCCTGGGCGTCGGGCTGCTCGTCTTCCGGGCCAGCGAGCGTGCCGTGCTGAAGGAGATCTGATGTCCACCACCGGACAACGCCCCGTGATCCGCGTCGACGGCGTCGGCATCCGCTTCCGCCGCAACCGGCGCGGGCGGCGATCGTTCAAGGACCTCTTCGCCGACAGCAGCAGACGGTCGCGACCGGGCGAGTTCTGGGCCCTCCGCGACGTCAGCTTCGAGGTCCGACCGGGCGAGGCCATCGGCGTCGTGGGACGCAACGGCCAGGGCAAGTCGACGCTGCTCAAGCTGGTGGCCGAGGTGATCCTGCCCGACACGGGCACCGTCGAGGTGTCGGGCGGCGTCGCCCCCCTCATCGAGATCACCGGTGGCTTCGTCGCCGACCTGACGGTGCGGGAGAACGTGTACCTGACCGCCGGCCTGCACGGCATGACCCGCCCCGAGATCGACCAGCGCTTCGACGAGATCATCGACTTCGCCGAGATCGGCGACTTCGTCGACACCCCGTACAAGCACCTCTCGAGCGGCATGAAGGTCCGCATCGCGTTCGCCGTCATCTCACGGCTCGAAGAGCCCGTCGTGCTGGTCGACGAGGTGCTCGCCGTGGGTGACAAGGCCTTCCGCGAGAAGTGCTACGCCCGGATCGGCGAGATGCTGGCCGACGGTCGCACGCTCTTCCTCGTGTCGCACAACGAACGCGACCTCAAGCGGTTCTGCCGACGGGGCCTCTACCTCGACAAGGGTGCCCTGGTGTTCGACGGCCCCCTCGACGACGCCCTGGCCCGGTACGCCTCCGATCACCCTCCCCGCCCCTCGGCGTAGTGTCGAGGGGTGCCCGAACGCAGTCAGCCCCACAGCCCCGATCACGCCGCCTCGACGACGGACGCACAGCTCGCCGCCCGCGACGCCGCGAACTCGACCGAGTACCACTACCAGACGTCGGCGCCCGACCGGTCGGACGACGCCGCCTGGGTGCGACGTCTCGACAAGCTGTTGGCCGTCCAGCGTCCGGTCGTCGTCAAGCACGTCGCCACGCTGCGGCGGCGTCACAAGAAGGCGACACCACAGAAGCTCATCACCATCCTCGAGCGCGAGTACCTCGCCGCGGTCACGACCGGTGGGGCCGCCGTCGGGGCCAGCGCGGTGATCCCCGGTGTCGGCTGGGGTGTGTCGCTGGCGCTCTCGGGCGTCGAGACCGCCGGATTCCTCGAGGCGAGCGCACTCTTCGCCCAGTCCGTGACCGAGGTCCACGGCATCGCCGTCTCGGACCCCGACCGCGCCCGGGCACTGGTCATGGCGATGCTGCTCGGCGGTCCCGGTGCCAGCCTCGTCCGTCAGTTCGCCGGCGAGGCCATGGGCACGGCTCCGGCCCGGACCGCGTTCTGGGGCGAGCTGGTCACCTCCAAACTGCCGAAGGCGGCCATGAGCGGCCTGACCGACACGATCCGCAAACAGTTCATCCGGCGATTCGCTGCCTCGCAAGGGGCCTCCGTCCTCGGGCGGGCCCTCCCGTTCGGCATCGGGGCCGTCGTGGGAGGGACGGGCAACCACCTGCTCGGACGCAAGGTCGTCACGACGGCCCGCACGGCGTTCGGTGCGGCGCCGGCCGAGTTCCCGGTCGCCCTGTCCCTCTGAGCAGCCGGCCGGGGGCGGCCGGCGTGGTCGGCCACGTCCCCTTCGACGGGTCCTCCCCAAGAGGCCGTCGTCCACAAGGACTCGAGACGACCCTCGGCGGCCGCTCCTAGGGTCGACGACATGACGTCGACGTCCCTCGCCTACACCGTCCCCTTCACCCTCGACCGCTCCCGCGCACCCCGCGTCTACCGATTGCTCAACGACTCCCCCGAGACCGTGACCGGCGTCCGGGTCACCCTCGTCGGCACGGGGCTGCTCGTCCCCGTCGCGACCACCCGGCTCGACCCCGGCGACTCGGTCGACCTCTGTGTGCTGGGTGTCGAACTGGCCCGCAGCGCGATCGCCGTCGTGCGGTGGTTCCGGCCCGACGGCGACGAGTACCTCTGGCGGTTCAGCTTCTGACCTCCGGGGTGGACGAGTCCTGCCGGGTGGGGGGCCGCGTCAGCTGGTGAGCCGAGCCCGTCTCTCAGCGACGTAGTCCGCGGCCGTGAATGCCTCCAGGAGGGGCGGCAGGTGATCGACCCCGAGGCCGGTGACCAGCACGGCCGGGTCGACACCCAGCACCACGGCGAGCCGGACGATCGTGTGCAGCACTGGGTTCCCGATGCCACGCTCGATCTTTCCGTAGTTCGACACGTTCATGCCCGCGAGGTGGGCCACCTCGTCCTGGCTCAGGCCGAGCCGCAGGCGCTCGTCGCGGATGCGTTCTCCGAACTGGCGGGCGGCGGCGGACGTCGGTTCAGGCATGCCTCATGGATACGCTGCTCAGCGTCTGAGATCCAGAGTCCTCAGCACCGGGACATGAATGCCTCAGCGTTGAGAGGCTTTCCGTGCCCCGTCGCCGGGGTCAGAGGTCCGTCGCCTCCGCGTCGCTGGCCTCCTGCTCGGCGTCGTCGGCCGCACCGGCCGAGCGTGGTTCGTCGAACGACGGTCGGCGTGCGGCGTAGTCGTCACGCAGCCGCACGAGGTCCGCCACCGCGTTCTCGAACCGACGCGTGGCCGCCCCGGGCGACGTGTCGCCGAAGTGACGCCGTACCCAGTGATCGAGACGGCTCCGCGCCTCCGGATCGTCGACGACCCTGTCGACGAGAGAAACGATGTCGCCCGCGCCGTCGGCCGTCAACCACTCGGCGTCCCCGAGGTATCCCGACTC
Source organism: Frigoribacterium sp. CFBP 8751 (assembly GCF_014841545.1). Classification (NCBI taxonomy): domain Bacteria; kingdom Bacillati; phylum Actinomycetota; class Actinomycetes; order Micrococcales; family Microbacteriaceae; genus Frigoribacterium; species Frigoribacterium sp. CFBP 8751. The sequence continues at coordinate 1,158,791 of NZ_JACYUB010000001.1, read as the reverse complement.
GTCGACGTCGGCCTCGACGGCCACCGGACGGGTCACGACGAGGGGTCGGCCCGTCGCGAGGCGGTCGTAGACCATCGCCGAGATGTCGGTCACGGCGACGTCCGCCGCGGCCAGTTGCCAGCCGAGTTCGGGCCCCTCGTCGTGAATGTGATGAGCATCGGGATCACGAGTGTTGGCCTCGGCCAGTGCCCGGATGATCGCCTCGTGGGCTCGCCGGTACCCGGGGTCGAGCACACCGCTGCGCGGGTGTGCCCTGTAGACGACCCGGTGACGCCCCGAGGCCAGCAGGGCCCTGACGAGGGCGAGGCCGTGCGTGGCGATCGACCCGTAGGCGGCCGCAGGACGGTCGCCCTCCCAGGTGGGGGCGTAGAGCACGACCAGACGGTCGTCGTCGGGGTAGGGCACCTCACCCGAGAAGTGGTCGGCCTGGGGCCGACCGATGGGCACGGCGCGCTTGTCGAGGTCGTAGTCCCAGAGCTTGGCGGCGAGTCGGTCCTTCGCGGCGTCGCCCGCGACGAAGGCGTAGTCGTACGCCTTGAACTGGTTCGTCGTCATGTACATCTTGTCGCTCTCGCCGTGGTTGACGAAGACGTGCCACATGCGGCCGTACCGCATCATCTGGAAGTTCTTCGCGTTCTGGTTGACGTACAGCGTCATGGCCAGGGGTTGAGCGGCGACGAAGTCCTCGAGGTCGGCCACCTTGCGGGCGTAGACGAGCGGCACCGGGCTCTCGTCGAGCATGGTGACCATCGTGCCCGGCGAGCGGACGACGACGGCGACGGGGAAGGTCTCGGCCAGGCGGGCGAGCGGGGCGTACCACTGTCGGATCTGGTACATGTTCACGGTCGTGTCGGCGAAGTACACGGCGACGCGGACGGTGCCCGGAGTGGGCGTCGCCGCCGCCCGTGGGTCGCGCTCGAGCCGACGTCGACTGCTGCGCGATCGGATGGCCCGGCGGGCCAGGCTCCAGGCGAGCCCCAGGTCTCGGGTCAGCGGCACATGCCCTCCTCGGGTCGGTCCGTCACCCCGATCGGCGCCGGACCCCGGAAAGCCTAGAGGACCGGAGGTCGACCGGCCCTGGACATGCGGAGGACCGTTACCCAACCGATGGACCGTCGACCGCCCGGCGCCTCTCGCCACCCCTCCGCCCAGCCCGCGAACCACGGCCGCAGGCGCTGCGGGGTGCGTGCCCAGCGCAGCAGCTGGACCGCCGTCCAGGACGCGACGTAGACGGGGACGAGCGGCCACGGGAGGTTGCGCTTGGCCAACCAGACCCGGTTGCGCGCGTTCAGCCGGTAGTACTCGGCGTGACGCGCCGGGTCGATGGCCGGATGGTTCGCCACGAGCGAGCCCTCGTACCAGGTGCGCCTGCCCTGGGCCCAGACCCGCCACGCCAGCTCGATGCCCTCGTGTGCGTAGAAGTACGGCTCGCCCCAGCCGGCACAGGCGTCGAAGACGTCGCGGGGCAGCAGGGTCGCCCCTTCCCAGACCGAGAAGACGTCGCTCGACCGGCGAGGGTCGCCCTTGCGCAGGCGAGGCGTCCATCGCCGCGGATTGGCGGCGCCGTCGGGGTCCACGACCCGTGGCTGAAGGAGCCCGATCTCGGGTCGGGCCCGCAACAACGCGACGGCGTCCGCGAGGAACCGGTCGGAGGGCAGGCTCGCGTCGTCGTCGAGGAAGAAGATCCACTCGCCCGCGACGGCTTCGGCCCCCCGGTTGCGGCCGGCGGGGATGCCCACGTTCTCGGCGAGCTCGAGCAGGCGGACCCCGGTGGGCACCTCGACCTCCGGGCTCGCGGCGTCGCGTCCGTTGACCACGCAGACGACGTCGAGTGCGACGTCGCGCTGGGCCGACAGCGAAGCGAGCCCCCGACGCAGGTCGTCCGGGCGACGCCCCTGGGTCAGGCTCACGACTCCGACCCGGGGCAGGGCCTCGCTCAGGAGCGCACCCGCTTCGACGCCATGATCGCGACGAAGTGGCCGACCAGCGCCAGCACCGACAGCGGGAGCAGGGCGACGAGCAGGACGCGGTCGGCGGTGACGCCTCCGACGACGAGGCCGACGAGCGCCGCGAGGAAGACGAGCATGGTCAGCTCGACCGAGTGGTACAGCCGGTGGAACGGCACGAACCGCGCGGCGCTGCGCAGTCGGGAAAGGAGGCGCCCGCTCGGCTGCGTCGCGCCTCCTCGTTTGTCTTCGAGCCGGTCGAGACCCGCGTTCGCACGGGCGACGTGGACCATGTCGTTGAGGGCCTTGTTGAGCACGATCACGAGGGCGAGGGCGAAGCCCGCGGTCGTCCAGAGGAAGTCACCCGGCGTCTCGAACGGGAATCCGGCGGCGCGGATGCCCATCACGATCGGGATGAGGGCCTCGGTCGAGTAATGGCCGACCTTGTCGAGGAAGACCCCGGCCGGCGAACTGGTGCCCCGCCAGCGGGCGACCTCGCCGTCACAGCAGTCGACGAGCATCTGCAGTTGGCCCAGCACGAGGGCGAGCAACGCGCCGGTGATGCCCGGCACGAGCAGCGACAGGGCGGTGCACCAGCCGACGAGGATCATCAGCCCGGTCACGCCGTTCGCCGAGACGCTCGTCTTGAGCAGCCACCAGGTCAGGTAGGGCGAGACGTCGCGCAGGTACAACGAGGCCGTCCAGTGCTCGGCGTTCGCGCGACTGCGCACCTCGGGCGGCTGGGCGACGCGTCGCAGCTCGGCGATCGAACTCGGTCTCGTGGGCAGCGCGGTCATCGGCGGCTACCTTCCGGTCTGGGCGGTGATGTTCTTCGTGAGGTCGAGGAAGCCGAGCACGAAGCCGACGCCCCACCCGAAGTGGATGGAAGGCAAGACTACGAGAAACCAGAGGCGGGTGCGGAGGTCGTCGCCGCGGGCGGCGAGCAGTGCGGCCGCGAGGACGAAGACGACGTACACGCCGGGCACGACGAGGGCGAGCGTGGCCCACCCGAGCGGGCTGCCGAGTGCGAGTCCGACCACGCCGACCAACCCGACCACGAGGCCGAGAGCCACCCCGAGCACCATGACGGGAGGCACCAGGTACCGCACCGTGTTCGCCTTCGGGAACCGCCGGGCCAGTTCGCCGCGCCACAGCCCGGTGGCCACGAACTGTCGGGCCAGTTTGCGCAGGCTCGGGCGAGGTCGGTAGGTGACCACGAGCCGGGGCGTGAACCAGACCGTCCCGCCCGTGGCCCGGAGCCGCCGGTTGAGCTCCCAGTCCTGGCCGCGCTTGACGCCCTCGTCGAAGAGCCCGACCTCGAGCAGTCGGTGTCGCAGGAAGACGCCCAGGTAGGCCGTGTCGGTCGGGCCCTCGGCACCGCCGACGTGGTGCGGCGTACCCCCGAGGCCGACCCTGCTGCCGTAGGCCCGGGCCACGGCCTTCTCGAAGGGGGTGCGACCGACGGCGGCCATGATGCCGCCCACGTTGTCGGCCCCACTGCGCTCGAGGGTCTCGACCGCGATGCGCGTGTAGTCGCTCGGCAGCACCGAATGGGCGTCGACGCGCACCGTGATCGGGTGGACCGAGGCGCGGATGGCCACGTTGAGGCCGGCCGGGGTCGAGCCGACGGGGTTGGGGATGCTCCGGACCCGGGGGTCGGCCGCCGCCATCTCGGCCACGACCTCGTTCGTGCGGTCGACGCTCGGGCCGAGGGCCAGGATCACCTCGAACGGGCCCTCGTAGTCCTGGACCAGCAGGCTCTCGACCGCCGCCCGGATGTCACGCTCCTCGTTGAGGACGGGCATGACGTACGAGACCCCGGGTCGGGTGGCGTCGCCTGCTTGCATGGATCGCGTTCCTCGGGCTGGTGAGCGCCGGGGAGGCGCGGGTCGGGACTGCGGACGGCCGCAGGGATCGTGGCGAGCTTAGCAACACCCGAACGGGGGCCGGGACGCCGTCGCGTCCCGACCCCCGCCGTGCCGACCGGGGAACCCGTCAGCTGGTCAAGGTGTCGAGGGTGACCTTCGTCGTGTCGGTCGTCCCGTCCCGGACGTAGGTCAGGTCGGCCGTCGCGCCACCGGCCAGGAACCTGACCTGCGCCGTGAGGTCGGTGCGGTCGCTGATCGGCACGCCGTTGAACTCGGTCACGACGTCGCCCTGTCGCAGGCCGGCGTTCTGGGCCGCGCCACCGGGGCTGAGCTGGACGATGAGGGCACCGACCCGGGTGGCCGCCGCGTCGCTCGTGGCGTCGTTCACGCTGGCACCGAGGAGGCCGTGGCTCGCCTTGCCGTTCGCCATGATCTCTTTGGCGACCCGCTGCACGAGGTTCGACGGCACCGAGAACCCGACGCCGATGCTGCCGGACGACTCCCCCGAACTGGCGATGGCGACGTTGAGGCCGATCAGCTCGCCCTGCGAGTTGAGCAGCGCACCACCGGAGTTGCCCGGGTTGATCGACGCGTCGGTCTGGATGACCGGCAGCGAGATGACCGAGCTGGCCTGGTTCTGCGTGGAGCCGTCACCGTTGTTGAACGAGAAGGGCCCCTGGCCGTTGTTGTCGTTCTGCTGGCCCTCGTCGCTGCCGTCGGTCGGCGCTGCCGAGGACTGCACGGTGATGCTGCGGTTGAGGGTCGAGACGATGCCGTCGGTCACCGTGTTCGACAGGCCGAGCGGTGCTCCGATGGCCACGGCCGTGTCACCGACGTTCAGCTTCGACGAGTCGGCGAAGTCGATCGGGGTGAGCCCCGTCGCGTCGACCTTCAGCACGGCGAGGTCGACCGTGGGGTCGAGCCCCACGACCTCGGCCGGCAGGATGCTGCCGTCGCTGAGCGTGACGGTGACGGTGCCCGACGCGCTGGCCCCGTCCAGGGTGACGACGTGCGTGTTCGTGACGATGTACCCGTCGTCGCTCAGGATGACGCCCGAGCCGGTGCCGCCGGACTCGCCCGCCGTCACGTTGATCGTGACGACCGACTTCGTCGCCTTCGCCGCGACCGCCGTGACGACCGTCGCGTCGTCGTAGTCGTTCACCGTCAGGTCGCGGGACTCGCCGGTCGCCGAGACCCCGGCCCCCGAGTCGCGGGAGAGCACCGCGGCGACGCCACCGCCCGCCGCGCCGCCCACGAGGACGCCGACCAGGAGGGCCGCCGCCACGGAGCCCACACCACGTCGGCTCTTCTTCGGCTTCTGGGCGGGCGCCTGCCACCCCGCCGCGGCGTACGAGTTCGTGGTGTCGTAGGCGAACGCCGACGGGTCGGAGGTCGGCTGCTGGTAGGGGTCGCCCTGCTGGTACGACCCTGGCTGTCGGTAGGGGTCGCCCTGCTGGTACGACCCTGGCTGCTGGTAAGAACCCGGCTGCTGGTACGAAGCAGGCTGCTGGTAGGAACCAGGCTGCTGATACGAGGGCGGCTGCTGGTACGAGCCGGGGTGGGGTTGACTCGGGTCGTGGGCCTGGTCGTGCCGCGCCTTCTCGGGCCCGGCCCCGAAGGCCCCGGCCTGCGGGGTGCTGCCGGGGAGCGGCGGAGCACCGTAGGTGACGCCCTGGTCGGCCGGGTACGGCGTCGTGGGCTGGGCCCCGTCGCGTGCGCTCCGGTCCTCACCCGGAACGCTCTGCGAACCGTCGGCGGTGCCCTCGGGCGTGCGCGGGGCGCCGTCGTCGGTGTCGTCGTGGCGGGGGGTGTCGGTCATGGTGCTCCTTCCAAGCCCTGACAGCCTGGTCGCCCAAGCTGGGCGGATCATACGGCGAGCCTGTGAGCGGACTGCACCCAGCTTATGCGGCGGCTGGACAGGGCCACCCCGGCACCCGTCCCGCGGAGATACGGTGACGGGATCATGACTCCTCCAGCACCCTGGCAGCGCGCGGCGAGCGGCGCGATGCTCCTCGACGCCGCGGGCCGACTCGCTCCGACGATCTTCGCCGAGATGTCGGCCCTCGCGACAGCCACCGACAGCATCAACCTCGGGCAGGGCTTCCCGGACGAGGACGGCCCGGTCGAGGTCCTCGAAGCGGCGCACGAGGCCCTGCGCGCCGGCCTCAACCAGTACCCGCCGGGCCGGGGCATGCCCGTCCTGCTCGAGGCGGTCGCCTCCCACCAGCGGCGGTTCTACGGCCTCGACGTCGATCCGCGGCGCGAGGTGCTCGTGACCGCGGGGGCGACCGAGGCGCTCGCGGCGACGATCCTGGCGTTCGTCGACCGGGGCGACGAGGTGGTGACGCTCGAACCGTTCTACGACGCGTACGGGGCCGTCATCGGGCTCGCGGGCGGCGTCCACGTCACCGTGCCGCTCCGCGGGCCGGACTCGACGGTCGACCCGGACGAACTGCGCCGGGCCTTCGGACCGCGCACCCGGCTCGTCGTTCTGAACGATCCGCACAATCCCACGGGCAGCGTCCTCGACGACGCGACCCGGCGCCTCCTGCTCGAGCTCGCCGTCGAGCACGACGCGCTCGTCGTCACCGACGAGGTCTACGAGCACCTGCTCTTCGACGGTGCGGTGCACGTGCCGTTCGCCACCCTGCCCGGCGCGGCGGCCCGGACGATCAGCATCTCGTCGGGCGGCAAGACCTTCAACACGACCGGGTGGAAGATCGGTTGGCTGACCGGTCCGGCGGACCTCGTCGACCGGATCGTGGCCGTCAAGCAGTACCTGACCTTCGTGAACGGCTCGGTCTTCCAGCCCGCGATCGCCGTCGGGCTCGGACTCCCCGACTCCTACTTCGAGGGCGTCGCACGCACACTGGCCCACAAACGCGACGTCCTGTCCGACGGGCTGCGTCGTGCCGGGTTCGCCGTGCGGGCGAGCCACGGGTCGTACTTCGTGGTCGCCGACGCCGCTCCCCTGGGCTTCGACGACGCCTCCGACCTGTGCCGGCGGCTCCCCGAGCTGGCCGGCGTCGTCGGGCTGCCGATCAGCGCCTTCTGCCACCCGGTGCTCGCCGCGGAGCAGTCATCCCTCATTCGGTTCGCCTTCTGCAAGCGCATCGAGGTGCTCGAGCAGGCCTCTGCCCAGCTCGCGTCACTCTCGGTCTGAGCCGCTCCCCGCGGGCGGAACGTCGTCCCGACGGCGCGGGACCACGTCGTACCGACGCAGGGCCAGCGACGGGTTCGTCCGGCGCACGGCAGCGATCCGGTCGGCCGAGACCCTGCCGAGCGCCATGACGTCGACCTCGTCGCCGACCGAGGCGAGAGCCACGCCCGTCGGATCGACGATCGTGCTGCAGCCGACGCCGACGGGGGGTGCGTGGTCCGCCGCGGCGACGTACACGGTGTTCTCGAGTGCCCGGGCCGTCAGCAGGGTCGTCCAGTGGTGCTGCTTGAGCGGTCCGCGCACCCACTCGGCCGGCATGAGGACCACGTCGGCCCCGGCGTCGACGAGCGTCCGGGTGACCTCGGGGAACCGCAGGTCGTAGCAGGTCTGCAGGCCGAAGACGAGCCCGCCGACCTCGAAGGTCGCGGCGACGGCCAACGGGCCCGGCACGATCCACCGGGACTCCTGCCCGCCGAACGCATCGTAGAGGTGCTGCTTCGAATAGGTGGCGACGACGCCCCGATCGGGCGCCACGGCCACGAGCAGGTTCTCGAACCGCGCCGGATCGGGCGAGACGGCGACCAGACCGGCGACGAGCACGAGGCCGAGACGATCCGCCAGTCCGGTCAGATGGCTGACGAACGGCCCGTCCGTGGACTCCGCGGCCTCGAGGTACGACGGCCCCAGTTCGGCCGAGAAGTACGACGAGTACTCGGGGAAGACGGCCACCCGCGCGCCCCGTCGAGCCGCCTCCTCGGCGAGGTCCGTGATCGTCCGCAGGTTGCGCTCCGGGTCGTCACCGGGAGCGGTCTGGACCACTGCGACGACGACGTCGGACGCGCTGCCGGTGCTGCCGGTGCTGCCGGTGCTGCCGGTGCTGCCGGTGCTGCCGGTGCTGCCGGTGCTCATCGTGCCCACCGCCCGGCCGCCAGCGCGGCCGCCTCGCCCAGCCAGAAGGAGGCGCGGGTCGTCGACTCGAGGACGTCGCCCGCCAGTTCCGTGGTCGACACGACGTCGGCGAAACCGTCGTCGGGGGCTTCGACGGAACCGGCGACGAGGACGACCGGGACTCCGGCCGCGTCGGCCATCCGCCGCACGAGCGACACGGTCTTGCCGGCGGCGGTCTGACCGTCGAAACGCCCTTCTCCGGTGACGACGACGTCCCCCAGGGCCAGGGCTTCGGAGAGGCGGACGGCCTCGGCGACGGCGACGGCCCCGAGCTGCAGACGGGCACCCCAGGCGAGCAGACCGAAGCCCGTTCCGCCCGCGGCCCCCGCACCGGCGGTCAGGGGATCGACGTCGACGAGGCTCGCGAAACGCTCGAGACCCCGTTCGAGCGCGAGGACGTCGTCGGCCGAGGCTCCCTTCTGCGGCCCGAACACGGCAGCTGCTCCCCTGGGTCCGAGCAAGGGGCTGTCGACGTCGACCAGCAACACCACGCCGTCCGGTGGGAGGGCGATCAGACCCGAGAGATCGACCCGGGCAGCCGTGGTGAGACCGTGGTTGCCCGGACCGACGGGCTCGCCCAGGGAATCGACGATCCGAGCACCGAGGGCCGTCAGAGCACCTGCTCCCCCGTCCGTCGACCCGCTGCCCCCGAGGCCGACGAGCAACCGCACGGCGCCGGCGTCGACGGCCGCGCGGATGACGTCACCCAGGCCGCGGGTGGTGGCGTCGTGCGGCGCGGGTGACGTCAAGAGGCCGAGTCCACAGGACGAGGCGAGTTCGACGACGGCCGTGCCGTCGGGCAACGCCAGCCAGGGGGCATCGACGGGACGGCCGTCGGGGCCGTCGACGACGACCTCGTGGCGGATGCTTCCGGGGACGGCCCGCTCGAATGCATCGAGGGTGCCTTCTCCGCCGTCGGCGAGGGGCAGCGCGACGATCTCGTCGTCGGGTCGTGACCGGGACCACCCGGCGGCGAGGGCGGCCGCAGCCTCGGACGCGTCCAGGCTGCCTTTGAACGCATCGGGGGCGAGGACCACCCGGAGTCTCGACATGCCTCAACCTTGGCATGATCCGCCCCGGCGGCACAGAGCAGGCCGAGGCGTGACCACACGAAGAAAGCCCCGGTCGATGACCGGGGCTTTCTTCTTTCTTGTTGCGGGGGCAGGATTTGAACCTACGACCTCTGGGTTATGAGCCCAGCGAGCTACCGAACTGCTCCACCCCGCGGCACAAGAAGAAACACTAGCACGGCATTCGGACGCCGTCCAATCGAGCCCCCGGAGGCGACCACCACCTCGCGCCCCCTTGACGACGAACCCCCTCCCGGCGTGCCGGAAGGGGGTTCGTCGTCGTGCCTGTCGCGTGACTACTGACCGCTGGCTGCGACTGCGTCCTCGAGGGCCGTCTGGAGGCGCGTGTCGGCCTCCGCCGCCGCCACCAAGTTGTTCTCGGCGTAGGCCGCGGCGCGGTCCGTCAGAGCCTGCTGTGCGTCGGCCAGGGCCTGGTCGAGCGCCGCGTTGTCGGTGCCCGACCCGGTGTCAGGCGTCGCCGCTCCCCCGTCCGTCGCCCCGTCGCCGGAGTCCGTGCCGGTTCCGGTGCCGTCGGTTCCCTCACCCGTGGTCGGTACGCCGTTGTCTCCGGCCGTCGCACCCGAGTTGCCACCGAAGAGCGAGTCGAGGGCGCCGTCGAGGGTGTCCTCGAAGGCGATCTTGTCGCCGAACGACACCAGGATGCGCTGCAGGACGGGGTACGACGTCTCGGAGTTCGACTTCACGTAGATCGGCTGCACGTAGAGCAGACCGCCACCGACCGGCAGGGTCAGCAGGTTGCCTCGAACGACGCTCGTGTCACCCCGGGTGAGCAGTGCGAGTTGGTTCGCCACGGCGGTGTCGGTGTTGAAGTTGTTCTGCACCTGCCCGGGGCCGGGCAACGTGTCGGTGCGTGGCAGGGCCAGCAACGTGAGCTTGCCGTAGTCCGACGAGATCTCGCCCGGCGTCGACCCGGCATCGGCGTTCGCCGCCAAGTAGCCCGTCAACACGTTGCGGGCGTTCTCACCGGACTGCTGCGGGATGTACGTCGAGTAGATCGAGAACGCCGGGTCTTGGTCGGGCAACTGCAGCGTCAGGTAGTACGGAGGCTGCAACGGCGGGTTCTGCGCGTTGCTCGTCGGTTCGTTCGGCGTGACCCACGCGTCGTCGCTCGAGTAGAACGAGTCGGCGTCCGTCACGTGGTACGTCCCGAGGATCGCCCGCTGCACCTTGAACATGTCCTGCGGGTAGCGCACGTGCTGGAGCAGCTCGGCGGACATGTCGCTCAGGGGTGACAACGTCGACGGGAAGATCTTGTCGTACGTCTGCAGGATCGGGTCGCTGGTGTCCCACGCGTAGAGCTTGACCGAACCGTCGTAGGCGTCGACCGTGGCCTTCACCGAGTTGCGGATGTAGTTGATGTTGTTCGACGCGTACACCGGGCGGTCGTTGTACGTGTCGGCGATCGCGTCCGACAACGCCTGCGGCTTCGAGTACGGGTACTCGTTCGTCGTCGTGTATCCGTCGACGATCCAGACGACCTTGCCGTCGACGACGGAGGGGTACGGCGCGCTGTCGATCGTGAGGTAGGGAGCCACCTTCTGGACGCGTTCGGTGGGGTCGCGGTCGTAGAGGATCTGCGACTGGTCGTTCACGGCGTCCGACAGGAAGATCTGCTCGGACTGGAACTTGATGGCGTAGATGAGCTTCTTGAAGACGTTGTCGAGCTTGGGCCCACCGTTGCCCTCGAAGGTCGTCGTCTCGTTCGTGCCGTTGTCGTTGCTGCCCGACGGGTAGTCGAGCTCGATGTCGTTGCCGCCGTCGCCACCCACGATCGAGTAGGTCGGCGACTCCTGGCCGAAGTAGATCCGCGGCTCGTAGTCCCCGGCGTCGCCGAGGGCGCCCGTCACGGGGATGCCGGACTCGAGGAAGACGGGCTGGCCGTCCGCGGACCGCTGGTTGCCGTACGCCGCCACCACGCCGTAGCCGTGGGTGTAGACGAAGGTCGTGTTGTAGGGGGTCGCCGAGTTGCCGAGCTGCGAGGTGTTCAGCTCGCGCACGGCGATGACCGTGTCTTGCACGTTGCCGTCGATCGTGTACCGGTCGACCGCGAGCTGCTCGGGGAAGCTGTAGTACTGGCGGTACTGCTGGAGCTGGGCGAAGGCGTCGGTCACCAGCGCGGGGTCGATGATGCGGATGTTGGCGGTGGTGACGGCATCGCCGGCCAGGGCCCCGGCCTCGGCGTCGGACTTGGCGTCGTAGGTCTGCTCCTCGACGTCGGCCACGCCGTAGGCCTCACGCGTCGCCTGGATGTTGCGCTCGATGTACGGCGACTCGACCGTCCGTTCGCTGGGCTCCACCGTGAACCGCTGGACGATCCAGGGGTAGATGCCACCGACGATGATGCTGATGATGATGAGCGCGGCCGTGCCGATCACCGGCAGGCGCCAGCGCCCGACGATCGCGGTCACGATGAACAGGATCGCGACGACGACGGCGATCCCGGCGAGGATCTGCTTGCCGGGGATGCCCGCGTTGACGTCGGTGTACGTGGCACCCGTGAGCAACTTGTTGGTGCCGTCGGAGAGCGTCGCGTACTGGTCGAGCCAGAGGCTGACGCCCTGCAGCAGGAGGTAGACGGCGGCGGTGACGGCCAGCTGGATGCGCGCGACCTTGGAGATGCGCACCTCGCGCCCGGTGAAGCGCAGGGCCCCGTAGAGGTAGCTGGTCGCGACGGCGGCGATGCCGGCGATGAGGACGACGGCCGAGGCGAAGCCGACCGCTGCCTGGTAGAGCGGCAGCTCGAAGACGTAGAACCCGATGTCGAGCCCGAACTGCGCGTCGGTCCGGCCGAAGGGGGTGCGGTTGATCCACTCGAGGACGGTCTGCCACTGCGTCGACGTGGCGATGCCGGCGAAGAGGCCGAGCACGGCGGGGACGCCGATGACGACGGCACGTCGAAGGGGCTCGATGACCTGCTGGTAGCGATCGAGCTGCGAGTTCAACTTGGCGTACACGGGGCGGAACCGGAAAGCCACTTCGATGCTGACGTAGACCGGCACCGCCATGGCCACGAAGCCCACCGCGAACATCACGAGGCGTGCGATCCACTGCGTCGTCAGCACCCCCGTGAACCCGAGCTGCTGGTACCAGAGGTAGTCCGTCAGCAGCGACGAGAAGATGAAGAAGGCGATGACCAGGGCGGCGAGGACGGCCACCGTGACCAGGACGGGCAATCGGGGCGAGCGTCGTGCGGTTCGCGACGATGCGGGTGACGTCAAGGGTGTGCTCCTGGCTGACGGGGACGTGGACGGCCATCCTACGTGTCGAGCCTGGCCGCCTCAGCGTCCCCTTCTCAGCTTTGCGTGGGCTGCACGAACCCTATCGACCGGCCGTGCAGGTGGGCAGCGACGACGTGTCGCCCCCGCCCGCGACCGTCTCGAGCGCGGTCACCGCGTCGTCCAGGGTCTCGACGGAGTAGACGTCCAACCCGGAAGGCACGTTCCCGACGACCTCGGAGCAGTTCGTGGAGGGTGCGAGGAAGACGGTCGCCCCGGCGTCACGGGCACCGTAGAGCTTCTGTCGGATGCCCCCGATGGCTCCGACCTCGCCGGACGCCGTGATCGTCCCCGTGCCCGCGACCTTCTCGCCGCCGGTGAGCTCGCCCGGAGTCGTCTTGTCGATGATCCCGAGCGCGAACATCATGCCGGCGCTCGGCCCGCCGACCTGGTCGAGCTTCAGGGTCACGTCGAAGGGATACGTGTAGTCCACGCTGACCCCGACCCCGAGCAGCGGCGTGCCGTCGAGCTCTTGCGGGGTGACCTCCTCGGTCACGCTCGTCCCCGCCCGGTCGACGACGACCTCGGCCGGCGTCGAGGCGCCGTTCGCCGCGACGAGGCCGCGGAGGACGTCCACGTCCGCATCGGTGGCGAGACTCGTCCCGTTGACGCTCACCAGGACGTCGCCCTCGCGCAGGACGCCTTCGGCCGGGCTGCCCTGGGAGACCTGGCTGACCGTCACGGCGCTGGGGATGGCGTACCCCTCGTGGATCAGCGCCGCGGCGATCGCGGACTTCTGCGAGTTCTGCATGTCCACGGCGTTCTGCTCGTCGACCTGGTCGTTCGACACCCCCGACGGGTACACGGCCTCGACCGGGATGACCGAACGGCTGCGATCCGCCCAGGCACGGACGACGTCGACCCACCCCGGCCGGACGTCCTGGTTGCCCTGGACGCTGACGGTCAGCAGGTCGAGCGTGCCGCTGGTGGGATAGGTCTCGTGGCCCGAGACGGTGATGAGCGGCTGGGACGAGCCCTCGTACTCGGCGCTGCCCAGGGTGTCGAACACCGGGCCGGGCTGCTCGATCAGGTACGGCCCCGGCAGCAGGCTCAGGACGACCGCCGAGACGACGGCCACGCCCAGGAGGGGCCAGCCGACCCGACCCGCACGGCGAGCGGACGACGGGGAGGTGCGCGGGGGCGTGAAGAAGGCCACGGAGGGTCCTTTCGGGATCGGCCGGGGAGGCGCGGGTCGCGTTCGCCACGAGCGGAGCGTCGGCCCCGGGGCGGTGGCCGAATCCCAGGATCTTCGTGCGGCCAGCAGCTAGCGTAGTCAGCATGACCGATGATTCGCCGCGCGGGCCTGAGGACGAGTTCCGTGACATGCTGCGGCAGTTCCTTTCCGGCGGTTCCGAGATCGATCCGTCACAGCTCGCCGGGGCCGCGGGGCTGCCCGACGACCCGGCCTTCGTGGCTCGACTCATGAGCCAACTGCAGAACGCCGTCAACAGCAGCGGTGACGGCATCGACTGGTCGATCGCCACCGAGCAGGCGACCGCCGTGGGCACCCAGACCGCCGTCGCACCGACCGCCGCCGAGACCGCCGCTCTCGAGCAGGCCTTCCACGTCGCCGCGCTGTGGCTCGACGACGTCACGTTCGTGGCCGAGCTCACCGCCACGCCTCGCCTGGTGACCCGGGCCGAGTGGGCCCGCCTGACCATGCCCGTGTGGAGCCAGCTCGCCGAGCCCGTGGCCACGTCGATCGCCGACTCGCTCACCGGTGTGCTCAGCGAACAGGCTCCCGAAGAGATGCGCTCGATGCTCGCCGGGGCCAGCAAGGTCATGCGGAGCGTCGGGGGCACGCTCTTCGCCATGCAGCTCGGCCAGGTCGTGGGCCAGCTCTCGACCGAGGTCGTGTCCGGTGGTGACGTCGGCATCCCCCTGCTCGACGAGCAGCAGGCCGCGCTGCTCCCCCAGAACGTCGCCGCCTTCGGCGAGGGTCTCGACATCGAGGCCGACCAGGTGCAGCTCTACCTCGCGGTCCGCGAGCTCGCCCACGCCCGCCTGTTCCGCCACGCGCGATGGCTGCGGCTGCATCTCATCTCGTCCATCCGCGAGTTCGCCCAGGGCATCCGCATCGACACGTCCCGGCTCGAAGAGCTCGCGGTCGACTTCGATCCCTCGAGCCCCGGCGAGTTGCAAGAGGCGATGAAGAGCGGTGCCCTCATCCCCCCGAAGACCGACGAGCAGCTCGCCGCCCTCGCCCGCCTCGAGACGACGCTCGCCCTGATCGAGGGCTGGGTCGACGTCGTGACCGCCCAGGCCACGGCGCGCCTCCCGAAGTCCGCGGCGATCGCCGAGACGGTGCGCCGGCGGCGCGCTGCCGGTGGGCCGGCCGAGTCTGCCTTCTCCACCCTGGTCGGCCTCGAGCTGCGACCGCGACGACTCCGCGAGGCGGCCGTCCTCTGGCAGACCGTGTCCGACGCCGTCGGGGCCGAACGTCGAGACGACCTCTGGTCGCATCCCGACATCGTGCCCACCAGCGCCGACGTCGACGACCCCCAGGCCCTCGTGGCTCGACTGACGTCGAACGAGCCCGCCTTCGACGACGTCGACCAGGCGATCCAGGACCTGCTCGACGACACCACGGACGACCGTCCCCGCGAGGGTGACGACGGATCGGCGACCGAGCCGGGCGAGTCGGGGCCCGACCCGGACGCCCCCCGGTCCTGAGACCTCGCGTCACGTCGATCCACGGTCGCCTGTGGACAACCTCTGATCCACCCCGGCTCCACGGCATGATCGGACGATGCCTCTCGTCCTCGATCCCCGAACACCCGTCGTCTGGCGTGATCCGTCGACCCTCCAGGTCGGCGTCGATCGCCCGACGCTCGTCCTGAGTCCGGTCAGCAGGCTCGACGAGCGCGTGGTCGCCGCCGTCGCCGCGGGCCACGGCGCAGGCGGGCTGCCCACCCTCGTCGCCCATCTCGGTCTCGACCGCGCCGCGGTCGAGGCCTCGGTCGAGCGCTTGCGGCCCGCGCTGGACGGCGACACCCAGCCGATCGTCCCACCGTCCGTCCTCGTCGGTGGGCCGGGCCCCGTGGCCGATGCCGTCGCGCGCCTCCTGGGCTCCTGCGGGGCCGACGTCCGTCGGGCCCACGCCGACCTGCCGCCCCCGAGGAACACCACCGGCGTCCTGGTCGGCGGGCACGTCGTCGACCCCGGAGTGGTCCGAGAGTGGGTGCGGTCCGACCTGACGCACCTCGTCGTGCGACTGGGCGATCGTCATGCGCGGATCGGGCCCGTGACGGTGCCCGGCGCGACGGCCTGCGCCCGGTGTCTCGACCTCCGCGCCGGCGAGGCCGACCGCGCCTGGCCCGCGATCGCCGGTCAGCTGAGCGCTCGTCCCCTCACCGCGCCTCCGCTGCTGTCCGTCCACGAGGTCGCCACGAGAGCCGCCCGTCGTCTGTGGTCGCGTCTGAGCGGTGCGGCCGGCACACCGGACGACTCCGAGGTCGAGTCGATCTCGATCGCCGAAGGTCTCGTCACTCGCGCGAACGTGGCGCCCCACCCGGAGTGCGGGTGCGCAGCTCTTCCACGAACCGGCTCGCGCGCCGTTCGCCGCCGCGTCCCTGCCCCGATCGGCTCCACGACAGCCGCAGCCGCTCACGCGCCCTCGTGACGCCGACGTACAAGAGGCGGCGTTCCTCGTCGATCGCCGCGTCGTCCTTCGCGTAGCTGATCGGGACGAGGCCCTCGCTCAGTCCGATCAGGTACACGCTGCGCCATTCGAGCCCCTTGGCCGAGTGCAACGTCGCCAGGGTGACCGCGGCCATCGTCGGCTCGTGTTGCCCGGCCTGGCGGGCGAAGAGCTCGTCGACGAACTGTCGGAGGGTCGTCCCGGGCGCCGACGCCTCGGCCAGGCCCATGATCGTGTTCAAGGACTCCCACCGGTCGCGGATCGCGCCTCTCTGGTCGGGAGCGTCCTGCGTCCAGCCGAGCGACCGCAGGACGTCACTGACGGTCTTGAAGAGCGGCTCGCCCACGATGCTGACCGCCGCGCCCTTCATCATCATCAGGGCCTCTTTCACCTCGCGCAGCTCGAAGAACCGCGTCGCACCGTGGATGCGGGTCGACACGCCGACGTCGGCGAGTGCGCGCTCGATCGCCGCGGCCTGGACGTTGACCCGGTACAGGACGGCGATCTCTTCCGGGGCGACGCCCGAGCGGATCTCGTCGGCGATCGTCTCGGCGATGCCCCGGGCCTCGGCCGAATCGCCGGCGTACTCGGTCACGGGTGGCACGGGACCCGTCGTCTCGACGGCCGGGTGGAGATGCAACGCCCCCGGCCGACCCCGCATGAGCTGGTTGGCCGTGTCGACGATCTGCCGCGACGATCGGTAGTTCTGCTCGAGACGGACGACCGTGGCGTCGTCGTAGCGCGCGCCGAACCCGAGCAGGTAGTCCGACGACGCGCCCGCGAACGAGTAGATGGTCTGGCTGGCGTCGCCGACGACGCAGAGGTCGTTCCGACCGCCGAGCCAGAGGTCGAGCAGGTCTTGCTGCAGCGGCGAGACGTCCTGGTACTCGTCCACGACGAAGAAGCGGTACTGCTCGTGCACCTGCTGGGCCACGCGCGGCTCGAGTTCGAGCATGCCGACCGTCGCGAGCAGGACGTCCTCGAAGTCGAGCTGGCGCCGTTCGTCCTTGACGGCCTCGTAGGCCCGGTGCAGGTCGACGGCCTTCTCGACGCTGATCGAGGGCGGCAGCGACCTGCCCGGCAAGGCCTTCGCGTAGTCCTCGAGGGTGAGCCGCGAGACCTTGCGCCACTCGATCTCGGCCGCGAGGTCTCGCAAGGCCGCCGTGTCGATCTTGAGACGCAACGACTCGGCGGCGTGGGCGAGGGCCTTGGCCTTGCTGTCGAGGAGGCGCGGCATCTGACCGCCCATCGTCTGCGGCCAGAAATAGGACAGCTGGGACAGCGCCGAGGCGTGGAAGGTGCGAGCCGAGACTCCCCCGGCACCCAGGTGACGCAACCGACCACGCAGTTCGGCGGCCGCCCGTGAGGTGAAGGTCAGCGCCATCACGCGGTTCGGCGCGTAGACACCCGTGGCGACCCCGTAGGCGATGCGGTGCGTGATGGCGCGGGTCTTGCCCGTCCCGGCACCCGCGAGCAGGCACACGGGACCGAGCAGCTTGGACGCCGCCCGGCGCTGCTGCTCGTCGAGCCCCGCGATCAGGTCGGCGGCCTCGCTCACTGGTCGATCTCGCCGCCGAACCAGTCCTCGATGATCGCACGGGCGATGGACGTGCGCCCCGGCAGGACGATCTCACCGAGGCCCGCGGCCAGCTCGTCCCGGCTGAACCAGCGCAGGTCGAGGATCTCGGCCCCGTCGGGGGTGAGCGTGCCGGGATCATCGGTGTCGACCTCGGCCCGGAAACCGAGCATGAGGCTCGCCGGGAACGGCCAGGGCTGCGAGCCCAGGTAGCGGGGCGACACGACGTTGATGCCGGACTCCTCGAAGATCTCACGCTGCACGGCGTGTTCGAGCGATTCGCCGGGCTCGACGAAACCCGCCAGCAACGAGTAACGGTTCTGCTCCCACAGGGCGTTCGACCCGAGCAGGAGGCGGTCGTCGGCATCGGTCACGCCGACGATGATCGCGGGGTCGGTCCGGGGGAAGATCTCGTGGCCGTCGTCCGGGTCGCGGCGCACCCAGCCCGCCTTGTCGGTGACCAGACGCCGACCGGTCCGCGGCGAGAACCGGTGGGAGTCGTGCCAGTTCGCCACGGCGACGGCCTCGACGGCCAGGCCTGCGTCGCGGGCGCTCAACGCCGTGCCCGACACTCGCGGACTGCCCCAGGCCGAGTCGTCGGCCGCGATCGACTTCGCGCGTTCGTCGTCGAGGAGTGCCGCCAGGACGGGCGTGCCCACGGGTTCGGCGGCCGAAGGGTCTTTCGAGACGCCGAGGTAGACGTAGTCGTCGGCCGGCGGCACCGACGAGGCCGGCAGCAGAGCCAGGGAATCCGGCGACGCCATGAGGGTGCGTCCCCGCCAGACCGGCAGCACACGGGTGGCCGCGGAGGCGAGCAGTTCGTCGACGACGCCGGCGCGCTCGCGGGTGAGGTAGTCACGGTCGACCTGGTGGCGGGACAACGGGAGCCGGGACGTGAGTGGCGAGGACATCGGACGACCAATCATCGCGAGTTGACAGCGTGGCGCACGGCAGGGCATCGCGTGCGGCGGCCTACCCTGAGGGCATGGCCAGATCTCATCTCACTCTAGCCGCGCTGGCCACGGCCGCCGTCGCGGACCTGGACGTCACGCGCGCGTCACGCCACGGCAGCGAGACGGGTGGCGACTTCGACTCCGCACTCGTCGACGGCCGTGCCGGAGAGCACTGCATCGTCCGTGTCCCCCGGTCGCAACGAGCCGAGGCCGAGCAGTCGGCCGATCTCGTCGCCCTGCGCGCGCTGAGCGCCGGCGTTCGCGGACGGCTCTCGTTCGACGTGCCCGCCTACCGCGGCCAGGCGCCCATCGGCCGCACGCGCGGCATCGTCTACGACGTCGTCCCCGGCGAGCACCTGTCGATCTCGCGACTGACCGCGACGAGCGACCTGCCCACGGCGCTGGGTCGTGCGGTGGCGGCGATCCACTCGCTGCCGACGAGCTTCGTGACCGACGCCGGTCTGACCAGTCACACCCCGTTCGAGGCGATGAGGTCGTCGGCGGCACTCGTCGACCGCGCGGCTTCGACGCGCCTGCTGCCGGCCGCACTGCTCGAGCGGTGGGAGGCCGCCATCCAGGACTCCGTGCTGTGGCAATTCCAGCCGACGGTCGTCAACGGCTCCCTCGACGCCGGTTCGGTGCTCGTCCTCGGCGACACCGTCAGCGGCGTGCTCGGCTGGCACGAGCTGCAGGTCGGCGACCCCGCCCGCGACCTGGCCTGGTTGCTCGGCGCCCCCAGCCCGACGGCGGTCGACGCGGCGTTCGAGGCCTACAACATCGCCCGCGGCACGAGCGACCACCAGCTGCGGCACCGGGCGACCCTCTACCGCGAACTCGACCTGGCGAAGTGGCTGCTGCACGGCACCGGCACCAAGAACACGTCGGTCGTCGACGACGCCGTCGAGATGATGACGAAGCTCGTCGACTCGTTGCCCGGAGATCGGCGGGCCGGCATCGGCTCGGGCTCGACCGCCGCCCTCGATGTCGACGGCGTCGAGGACCTGCTCGAGGCGACCGAGCGCCGTCACGTCTGAGACGCCGCCTCGACCCGCTGCCAGAGCTCGACCAGTTCACC
Source organism: Frigoribacterium sp. CFBP 8751 (assembly GCF_014841545.1). NCBI lineage: Bacteria > Bacillati > Actinomycetota > Actinomycetes > Micrococcales > Microbacteriaceae > Frigoribacterium > Frigoribacterium sp. CFBP 8751. The sequence continues at coordinate 1,139,259 of NZ_JACYUB010000001.1, read as the reverse complement.
GCGGTCGGCCACGTGTCGGGGCCGCAGCACCACGTCGTCGGCCACGAAGTAGAACACCGCGTCGATCTTCTCGGCCGGGGTGCCGGTGAACCGGGCGTAGGCCTCGCGGTAGAGCGCCAGTTGCAGCTGCTTGAGCTCGAGATCGGCGTCGTCGGTGGGTGCCTTGCCGGTCTTCCAGTCGACGACCTCTAACCGACCGTCTCGTTCGAACACGGCATCGATCTTGCAGATGATGGTGCGACTGCCGAGGGGGAGGTGGATCTCGAGCTCGACGTCGGTCGGTTCGAGGGACGCCCAGGGCGAGCGCTCGAAGGTCGCGACCAGCTGTTCGAACCGCCTCGCGTCGTCGGGGTCGATCGGCCCGGACCCGGACGAGCCGACCCGTTCGTCGTCCAGATCGCTCTCGTCACCCCAAGCGTCGAGGGTCTCGGCACGACCCGTCGGCCGGAAGCGCTCTTCCACCCACTCGTGGAACAGCGTGCCGAGGCGGGTGGCCCGGTAAGGCCGTTCGGGCAGGGGACGACGGAGGGCGGCTGCGACCGCGGCGGGATCGTCGACGTAGTCCTTGAACCGAGAGGCGGGGATGCGCTGGGGCAGGGGAACCGCCCCGGCGCCTGCTCGCGCGGCATCGCGCTCGAGCAGCAGCAGCTCGATGTCGGACGACCATCTCGATCGGGGTCCTGGTCGCTCCTCGTCGGCGGGCTCGTCACGTGAGCGCCGGTCCAGGGCCGCGGTGACGCGTGACGCGGCGTCCTCGACGACCGCGCGGCGCTGACCCAGGGGGTCGAGCGGCCAGCTGAGCTCGCGGGATGCCGCAGCCAGGGGGTTCTCGTCGTCGTCGGGCCGCTCGGGCAGGTCTTCGATCGGCACGAGTGCTCTCTCGGCCAGCTCGACGACGAACCGGCTCGCCGGGCGAGGGCGCACGGCGCTCGTCCAGAAGGAACCGCTCACGAGCAGGGCGTCACGGGCACGGGTGAGCGCGACGTAGGCCAGCCGCCGCTCTTCGGCCTGGTGCCGGACGACGAGCTCGTCCTTGAACGCCTTCAGCGACTGGTCGAACTCTTTCTGGTCGGCGACGCCCCGCCAGCCGAGCACGGGCAGCTCGGCGGCGTCGCCACGGAACTCGTACGGCAGTTCGCCGAAACCGAGCCACCCCACACCCTCGCGGGACGTGCCGGGCAATTCGCCCTCGACCAAGCGGGGCACGGCCACGACGTCCCATTCGAGCCCCTTGGACCCATGGATGGTCAGCAGTTGGACGGTACCCCGCTCGGCTTGCTCGGATCTCGGCCCCATGTCGTCACGACGCTCGGCTGCCGCCAGCCACGACAGGAAGCCCCCGAGCCCGGCGTTCTCGTCGGTCGCGACGTACCCGGCCAGTTCGTCCTCGAAGGCCTGCAACCAGGCACCGCCCGAGGGCGCCCCGGTGGCCGCCGCCACCTCGACGTCGAGCAGCATCTCGTGCTCGACCAGCGTGACGAGGTCGACGAGGTCGAGCCCGGTGCGGCCCCGGAGGAACGCGAGCTGCGAGCCCAACCGCCGCAGGCGCACGAGGCCCTCGTCGCTGAACTCGGCGAGTTGACGATGGGTCACGGGTGCCGTGGCCAGGAAGTCCAGGGCGTCGACGACGGACCCGTGCTCGCCAGCGGCGACCGACGCCCGGAACCCGGCGGCGACGTCGTCGTCGAGGCGCTGTTGGGCGTGGTCGTGCGAGAAGAGCCACGAGGCGACGTCGCGCAACCGCGCGATGTCTCGCACGCCGATCCGCCATCGGGCCCCGGCCATCAGGCGGATCGCCTCGGAACCGGCCGACGGGTCGTGCAGCACCCGGAGGCAGGACACGAGGTCGACGACCTCGGGACGTTGCAGGAGACCGCCGACACCGAGCACGTGGTACTCGACCCCGCGCGCGGCCAGTGCCTCGACGAAGACGGGCATGGTCTTCTTCGACCGGAAGAGCAACGCCGCCGTCCGGCGGGCCGGTTCGCCGTCGACGACCGTCGGGACGGCCAACTCTTGCTGGAGCCACGCCGCGACCTGGTCGGCCTCACCGGGCAACGTCTGGTCGAAGAGCAGTTCGACGCGACCCTCTGGTGCACCCGGCCGGGGGTTCAGCTCGCCGACGACCGCACCGGCGGACCGCGCGAGCTCGGCCACGACGGTGTTGGCGGCGTCGAGAACGCGCGACGCGTTGCGCCAACTGGTCGAGAGGCTGAAGACGGCGTCGGGACGGGCTCCGAAGTCCTCCGGGAACCGTCCGAGGTTCGCGGCGCTGGCACCCCGGAACCCGTAGATCGACTGGTGGGGGTCGCCGACCGCCATGACCCCGGTGCCCTCGAAGAGGCGGGACAGCAAGGTGGTCTGCACGACGCTGGTGTCCTGGTATTCGTCGAGGAGCACGACGCGGTAGCGGTCGCGCAGTTCGGCCACGACGCTCGGCGCCGTGTCGCAGACCTCGAGGGCCAGGGACACCTGGTCGGAGTACTCGACGAGGCCGCGACGGGCCTTCTCGTCGGCGAAGGCCGCGGCGAGGTCGAGCAGCGGCGGGAGGGCCGACACCGCGCCGACGGCGTCGACGACGGACTTGTAGGCGCTGCCCTTCGTCGACGGCAGACTCGCGAGGTCGAGGAACCGGTCGGCCAGGCGCGCCACGGGCTCGGGCTCGGTGACGTTCTCGCTCAGGGCGTGGCTCAGGCGGAGGACGGCCTCGGTGATGCCGTCGACGCTGCGGCCGAGCCCGGCGAGGCGCTCGTCGTGGCTGGCCACGACGAGTGAGCGCGCCAGCTGCCAGGCCGACGCGTCGCCGAGCACCTGGGACTCGCTCTCGCGCCCCACCCGCAGCGCGTTGTCACGGAAGATCGCGTTGGCGAACGCGTTGTAGGTCGAGACGGTGGGCACGTCGAACGGATCCACCTCGTCGCCGAGCAGTCCGACCGCCCCGAGCTGGGCGATGCGCCGCTCGATGCGCTCACCGAGCTCGCCGGCGGCCTTGCGGGTGAAGGTCAGGCCGAGCACCTGCGAGACGCCGACGAGGCGGTTGGCGAGCAGCCACACCACGCGGTTGGCCATGGTCTCGGTCTTACCGCTGCCGGCGCCCGCCACGACGAGGGCGGGCTCGAGCGGGGCCTCGATGACGGCCTGTTGCTCGGGGGTCGGGGTGGGCAGCCCGAGTGCCTCGGCGATCTCGGCCGCTCCGAGCAGGGACGAGGAGGCGCGGGTCGCGGCGCCCACGCCGCTCCCGTCACCCGCACCCGCCGCATCAGCCGTGCCGGGGGCCCGGCCCACGGCCGTCACGAGCCGCTCACCTCGCCCACCACGTGGATGCGGCACGATCCGCCGTGGCGGCCCTCGCAGTGGTCGTCGAGGCGGGCGACGAACACCCGGCCCGCCATGTGCTCGGCCGCGTCGACGACCCGTGCCCGGAAGGCCGCGAGTCGGTCGTCGTCGAATGCCCCCTGGGCCGGCTCTCGGTAGAGCTTGCCCCGGACGCCCGACGACACGATGACGAGTTTGGCCCCACCGGGGGGCGTGCCCTCGGGCACGGCCTCGACCGCACCATCGGCGAGGGCGACCTGGTAGCTGCCCAGCTGCGGGTGCTCGGCCACGGCCTGGGACGACGTCGGGGCCGACCGCCCCGTCTTGAGGTCGACGATGACGGCGGCGCCCTCGGCGGTCCGCTCGACCCGGTCGATCGACCCCCGCAGACGAGCCGGCCCGATGTCGAGGGTGAAGGTCGACTCGGCTCCGAGCAGACTGCCACCCGACGCCTCGAAGTCCCGCAGGTAGGCAGAGAGGCTCTCGGTCATGTCGCGAGCCCGGCGTTTCTCGGACTCGGCGATCCACGCCGACTCGAACTCGAGCTCGGGCCAGCGCCCCTCGACCGCCCGCCAGAGCGAATCGACGTCCGTGCCGTCGGCGTGCTCCATGACGTCGTGCAGCACCGTGCCGAGACCCATCGCCGCGTTGGGAGGGGAGCCGCCGAACCGGTCGACGAACCAGTGCAGGGGGCATTCTTCGAACGACCCGAGTTGCGACGGCGACACGGGCACGTGGGCCTCGGGGTCGTCGAGGTCGATGAGCGGTTCGACGGTGGTCGGGTCGAGCAGGCCGTACCAGTCGTCCGGCGACGCCCCGGCCACGCCCTCGCCGGCGAGTCGGGCCAACGCCTCGACCGCGTCGTCGGCCCGTGGGCCGTGAGGCGACGAGACGAGCACGTGCCGGAGGTGCCCCACGAGTCCGCGCAGCGACAGGGGGTGCCCGGCGGGGGCTTCCGGGCAGCCGTCCGGCAGCAGCCGGAAGAACGGGGAGGGGCCCTCGTCGTCGTTCGAGGTGCACGAGAGCACGACCTGCCGGGTGGCGCGTGACACCGTGAGGGCGAACATGCGCAACTCGTCGGACAGCACCACGGCCCGCGCGTCGGAGGGGGCGGCCGGCTCGTCGTCGGGGTTCTCGGACGGACCGCCGCGGAGCAGCCCTCGCTCGGCCAGGGCGACGAGTTCGTCCGGCGCGAGCAACCCGCCGCGGATGCGGAGGTTCGGCCACACGCCGTCCTGCAGCCGCGCGGCGACGACCACGTCGACCTCGACTCCCACGGCGTTCGACGGAGAACAGACCAGCACCGTCTCGGCCGTCGCCTGCGGCGAGAGCGTGTCTTCGGGTACCTCGGCCCCGAGCAACGAGTCGAGGAAGGCCCCGGCCGGCGCCTCGGGGGTGCGTTCGACGAAGCGCTTGGCGGCCGTGAACAGCGCGACGACGCCGTCGAGGTGACGGTCGGCCTCGGCGGCGACGATGCCGTGACCGTCGCTCTGCGCCGACCACTCGGCCGCGAGTCCGCTGCGCTCCCACAGACCCCAGAGCACTTCCTCGATGCTCGCACCGGTCGCGGCTGCGCGACGAGCCGCGTCGAGACTGGTCGAGAAACGCCCGGCGCGGGCGGCGAACCTCGAGTCGATCGTGACGAACCGGCCGGCCCCCTCGAGGGCTTCGACGAGGAGGTCGTCGGCCGAGCGGATGCCGCCCGCCCCGAGTTCGTCGGCGCGCAGGGCCAGCTTCAGGCGGCGCAGCGAGAGCGGATCGAAGCCTGCGAGAGGACCCAGCAGCAACTCGGTCGCGAGGTCGACGGTGAGCTCGTCCCGTCCGACGGCCACGGAAGCGGCGAGCAACAGGTGACGTGCCGCGTGCTCGTCGCGCACGGCGCGTCCGGCGACGGAGGTGCGGGTCGGCACCTCGGCGAGCTGGAGCCCCCGCGCGACGCCCGCCACCTGCCCGCCGCTGCGGACGACGACCATCATGCGTGACCATGGCACCCCGCGGACCAGGTGGTGCTCGCGCAGGAGCCGGGCCACCGACGCCACTTCGTGGGTCGGGCTGTCGGCCCGGACGGTGACGATCGGGGGCACCGGCGAGTCGGGCCGGTCGCCGACCTCGGAGGGCTCGGCCACCGGCGCGGCCACGGCGCCGTGCTGCCGACCGGCCCCGGCCGTCCCGATCCGGGAGGTGACGCGCTGGACGAGATCCCGCAGAGGCGGCTGGTGGCGGTGCGCCGTCGAGAGGTAGAGCGTCTCGACGTCGGGCAGGCCGAGCCGGGGGCCGAGACGACCGAGCACGTCGGGCGTGCCGCCCCGGAAGGCGCTGGTCGACAGGTCGGGGTCGCCGAACGCGACCACGGCGACGCCCCGCCGGGTCAGGGCGCGCAGCAGCGCCACCGTCGACTCGGTCGCTTCTTGCGCGTCGTCGACGAGGACGACCCGCAGCCCGTCGACGGCCGGGGAGGTCTCGCCCCGGTCGAGGGCGGCGACGGCGTAGTCGACGAGGTCGGCCGAGTCGAGGTGCCGTCCCCGGGCCGCGTCGAGCACGCCCAGGTACTCGTCGCGGAAGTCGGCCACCGCCGCCCATTCGGGCCGGCCGGCCAGCTCGGCGGCGCGTCGGAGCCCCTCGGACCCGATGCGGTGCTCGGTCGACCGCATGAGGACCTCGCGCAATTCCGTCCGGAACCCGCGGAGCCGACGGACGGTCGGGCCGAGCCCGTCGGGCCAGGACGGGCCCGTGCCGTCGAGCTCGTGCCCTTCGAGGAGGGCTCGGACGATGCTGTCCTGATCGCCGCCGGTCAGCAGGGTCGGTGCGGGGAGGCCGACGAGTCGTGCCGCATGGCCGACCACGTCGAACGCGAGCGACGAGACGGTGCGGGCCAGGGGGCCCGGAGTGGGGACGGTGAGCCTCGACGCGATCACGTCGCGCAGCGTCGTGGCCGTCGACCGCGTCGGCGCGAGTGCCATCACGGCCGTCGGCCCCCACCCGCGCACCTCGACCCGGTCCACCACGAACTCGACGAGCGTGCGGGTCTTGCCCGAGCCCGGGGCCCCCAGGACGGCCGCCGACCACCCGTGAGGGAGGTCGAGCACTGCTCGCTGGGAGTCGTCGAGAGCCGTCGGCGCCACGGCTCGCGTCGGGCCCGGGAGGGGCGGGGAGACGGTCGAGGCCATGTCCCGACGCTACCGGCTCGCACCGACATCGAGGCCGGCCCGACGGGTGGGCGACGGCCCGGGAGGCGACCTCCTGTGCGCCGACAGTGAACGTGCAGAGCCGGGGCGGCGAGGTCGGTTATCGTGACCACGTGGACATTCGCATCGGCATCACCAACAGCCCCCGTGAGATCAGCTTCGAGACGGCGCAGACCGCCGACGAGGTCGAGAAGGTCGTCGGCGACGCGCTCGACGGCGGCAAGTCGTACGTCACCCTCGCCGACTCCAAGGGCAAGACCTACCTGGTCCCCACCGCGTCGCTCGCCTACGTCGAGGTCGGCAGCGAAGAGAGCCGCAAAGTCGGCTTCGTCAGCTAGCCGTGGAACTCCTCTTCGTCGTCCTGGGCGGCGCCGTCCTCGGATTCGTCTTCCACTACGCGCTGCCCGACGCGGACACCCGCGGAGTGCTGCTCGCGCCGGCCTCCGGTGCCGTCGTGGCCGCGATCGTGTGGGAGGCGCTCACCTGGGCGGGGTGGCCGGCCGACGGCGGCTGGATCTGGGTCGTGGGGCTCGTGCTCCCGGCCGTCGTCGCGGTCCTCGTCTGCCGCGTCGCAGCCGTCCGTCGCCGGGCACGCGACAGTGAGCACTTCGCCCGTCTGGTCCGCTCCGCCTCCTGACACGGCACATCCGGTCGAACGCCTCTGCTGAGAGGTCGGTCGGCGACCCCTGACGGATCTGCCCGCAGCCGATCCTCGGAATCGGCCGAGCCTCGGAACCGGCTCAGGCGGTGAGGCCCAGGGCGTCCATGCGGCGGGTGTGCGCGGCGATGAGTTCCGTGAAGACCGGCTCGAGACGCTCGTCGTCCGCCGACACGTGCGACGCCGAGACGGCAGCACGCGCGACCAACAGGGTGTCGCCCACCAGCCTGCGCCCCCAGAGGGCCAGTCGCGACGCGAGGCGCGGGTCGGCCTCGATGGCCGCCGAGAGCTCTCGCACGACGAGCGGTGCGTCGTCGTGCGCCTTGAGAACCGCCACGATGCGCTTGTGGTGGTCGGCCTGCAGCCCGGCCGCCAACCGGACGAACACGTCGTTGAGCAGGCCGGCCGCGACGTAGTTCGCGAGGATCGCCTCGTACCAGTCCGTGCCTTCGGTCCGGGCCCGGAACTCGTCGATCGCGGCGATGTGGGGCTCCATCGACTCGGTGGCGTCGTGCCCCGATCGTTCGATCTCGGCCACCAGGCCACGGTGTCGTGCCAACGTCGACTCGGCGATGCGACCGGTGGTCTCTTTCGCGCGGACGTCGGGGGCGAACGCCGACGAGCGCCCGAGCGTCTCGAACAGCGCGAGCTCGAGGTAGGCCGCGTGCCCCAGGAAGACCAACAGGTCGGGGGTGAACTGGTCGAGCTCGACACGCGCCGCGGGGGTCGGCTTCGCCGCGGGCCGCGGCCACTGCAGGGACGGGACGCCGCGTTTCGCACCTCGACCGGGCCAGGACACCACGCCGACATCTTACGGGGTCCGAGAGGCCGCCCGTCGCGACGGGCTAAACTCCTCGCATCCCCCTATATGAGACAGGGCAACACTTTGACATTCACTGACCTCGCGATCGACCCCGACATGGTCGACGCTCTGGCGTCGAAGGGGATCCTCGAACCTTTCCCCATCCAGACCCAGACCATCCCCCTCGCCCTCGCCGGCCAAGACATCATCGGCCAGGCCAAGACGGGTACCGGCAAGACCTTCGGCTTCGGCCTCCCGATCATCCAGCGGATCGGCCTCGACCCGACTCCCGGCGTCAAGGTGCTCGTCGTCGTCCCCACCCGCGAACTCTGCGTCCAGGTGGCCGACGACCTCGAGGTCGCCACCTCGAACCGTGCCACCAAGATCGTCAGCATCTACGGCGGCAAGGCCTACGAGGGCCAGGTCGAGCAGCTCAAGGCCGGCGCGCAGATCGTCGTGGGCACCCCCGGTCGCCTCCTCGACCTGGCCGGCCAGCGCCTCCTGAACCTCAAAGAGGTGCAAGAGGTCGTGCTCGACGAGGCCGACAAGATGCTCGACCTGGGCTTCCTCAGCGACATCGAGAAGATCTTCCAGCAGGTCCCGGCCACGCGTCACACCATGTTGTTCTCGGCGACGATGCCCGGCCCCATCGTGGCGCTGGCCCGCCGCTTCATGTCGAAGCCGATCCACATCCGCGCGACCGACCCCGACGAGGGCCTCACGCAGGCGAACATCAAGCACGTGGTCTACCGCGCCCACTCGCTCGACAAGGACGAGGTGATCGCGCGCATCCTCCAGGCCGAGGGCCGTGGCAAGACCGTCGTCTTCACCCGCACCAAGCGTGCGGCCGCCAAGCTCGTCGAAGAGCTGAACGATCGCGGCTTCAACGCGGCCGCCGTCCACGGTGACCTCAACCAAGAGCAACGCGAGCGCGCCATGGCCGCCTTCAAGGCGGGCAAGAAGGACATCCTGATCGCGACCGACGTCGCGGCCCGCGGCATCGACGTGAACGACGTCACGCACGTGATCAACCACACCGTGCCCGACGACCACGACACGTACCTGCACCGCGCCGGCCGCACCGGCCGTGCGGGCAAGACCGGCATCGCCGTCACGTTCGTCGACTGGGACGACCTGCACAAGTGGGCCCTGATCAACCGGGCGCTCGACATGGGTCAGCCCGAACCGGTCGAGACCTACTCGTCGAGCCCGCACCTCTTCGCCGACCTCGACATCCCCGCCGGCACCAAGGGGCGTCTGCGCGCGACCTCCCTGTCGGCGGTCAAGGCGGGTTCGGCCGGCTCGCGCGAGCGCACCGGCGGCCCCCAGGGCGACCGGGACAGGGGCCGTGGTCGCGGTCGCGGCGACGCTCCCGTGCGCACCTCGGGTGAGCCCTCGGCCACGGGCCGCGGCGCCGCACAGGCGTCCGACGCGACCGCTCCGGCCGGTGAGGGCTCGGGTGAGGCCCCGCGCAAGCGCAGCCGCAACCGTCGCCGTCGTCCCGCCGGCGACTCGTCGTCACAGCCCCAAGGCTGACGACCGATCCAGCACGAGACCCCCTCGACCGTCCGCGGCGAGGGGGTCTCGTGCATCCGGCACGTCACCGTCCCGGACGAGGAGGCGCGGGTCGACTCAGCCCCGGACGGGCACCCACCCGGTGGCCGCGTCGACGATCCGGTCGAGTTGCTCGGGAGCCGTGGCGTTCTCGCCCAGACGGTTGGGCTTGCCGTCGCCGTGGTAGTCGCTCGAGCCGGTCACGATGAGGTCGTACCGCCGGGCGAGCTCGAGCAGTCGCGCCTTGCCCGCCGTGGTGTTCTCGCGGTGGTCGACCTCGACGCCGAGCAGGCCGGCGTCGACCAGGGCCTCGAAGCCCTCGCTCGAGACGTTGGGCTCGCGCCCCCGGGTCGCGGGGTGGGCGATGACGGGGACTCCCCCGGCCTCGCGGATCAGGCGGACGCCGATCAGGGGGCTGGGTGCCTCGTGCGGTTCGTAGTACCCGGACCGCCAGTGCAGTATTCCCGCGAAGGCGGCGCTGCGGTCGGGTGCGTAGCCCTTCGCGACGAGGGCGTCGGCGATGTGTGGCCGGCCCAGCGTCGCCCCCGAACTGGCCTGGGCGAGGACGTCGCCCCAGGTGAGGTCGTAGTCGGCGGCGATGCGCTCGACGATGCGCTCGGCGCGGTGCAGACGGCTGTCGCGGAGGCGTGCCGTCTCGGCGACCAGACCCGGGTGCGCGGGGTCGAAGAGGTAGCCGAGCATGTGCACGCTGTTCAAGCCGAGCCGGGTGCTGAGCTCCATGCCGGGGACGAGGGTGAGTCCCGTCCCGGCGACGGCGGCCGAGGCCTCGGACCACCCGGCGGTGCTGTCGTGGTCGGTCAGGGCGACGGTGTCGAGCCCCGCCCGCACGGCCGACGCGATCAACGCCGCGGGCGCCTCGGTGCCGTCCGACACGCTCGAGTGAGTGTGCAGGTCGACCAGGCGCGTGGGCATCCCCCCATCGTAGGCGGCGCGCTTCCGAGCCGTCCGTGCGGCGCCCTACCTGCGGTCGGGGGTTCCCCTAGGCTCCAGGGGCCATGATCCGTCGTCTCGTCGCCCTCGTCTTCGTCCTCGCCGTCGCCGCCGTGCTGGTGGCCGCCCTCTGGCCCCAAGCCGTCGGGCTGCAGCGCGTCTTCCCGGTCGCTCAGGTGGTGTCGTTCCGCCTGGTCGCCGCGGCCGTGGCGATCGTCCTGACGGTGCTGTTGCTCGTGCTCGGCCTGATCGCCCGACCGATCCGGTCGTTGACGGCGAGTGCGGCCGTGCTGCTGCTCGTGTTCGGCGTCCTCTCGGCCGGCGTGGTGACGGCTCGAGGCCTCGGCCGCACCGACTTCGTCGAGAAGACGCCCACCGACGTCACCGTCCTGTCGTGGAACACGCTCGGCGCGGCGACCGGGGCCGACGCCGTGGTCGCCCTCGCCACCGAGGTCGGCGCCGACGTGATCGCCCTCCCCGAGACGCGGCAGGAGGTCGGCGTCGCCGTCGCCGAGGCCATGGCCGCCGCCGGCAAACCCATGTGGGTGCACACGGTGGCCTACGACCAGATCGCGAGCGGTCGCTCGACGACCCTGCTGATCAGCGCCGCGCTCGGCGAGTACCAGGTCGCGGTCGGCGACGACGGCACCACCGACGCGCGCACGACGCCCGTGCTCCCGACGGTCGTCGCGACGCCCGTGTCGGGCGAGGGGCCCACCATCGTCGCCGCGCACCCCGTCTCGCCGACGCCCGACAACATGGGGCAGTGGCGTGCCGGCCTCGGCTACCTCGCCGACGTCTGCCGGTCGGGTGACGTGATCATGGCAGGCGACTTCAACGCCACGCTGGACCACATGGCCGGGCTCGGCTCCGACGGTGGAGCCCTCGGCGCCTGCCGTGACACGGCCGAGGCGACCGCCAACGCCGGGGTGGGCACCTGGCCGACCGACGTCCCTCCCCTCCTCGGCGCCCCGATCGACCACGTCATGGCGACCGAGCAGTGGCTGCCGACCGGGTTCCGGGTCGTGACCGAGCTCGACGACGCCGGCAGCGACCATCGTCCGGTCGTCGCGCAGCTCAGTCGCACGGGAGCCTGACCCCGCCGACTGGGCGTCCGGCCCGTTTGGCGGGACAATGGTGGGCATGGCAGATCAGAAGGCGCCGCGCGCGACCACCAACCGCTCCACCACCCCCGGGTCGGACACGTTCAAGGACTACATCTCGTCGCAGTGGGCCGACCGCCCCGACGTCCTGCCCGAGCCGCGAGAGCAGGCGCCGTTCGCCGCCGACCGCCGCGCGCGGCTGTCCGTGCTGCACCCGGGCACCCGCCTGGTCGTGCCGGCCGGCTCCGCCAAGGTCCGCTCGAACGACTGCGACTACCCCTTCCGTGCACACTCGGCGTTCTCGCACCTGACGGGCTGGGGTTCGGACACCGTGCCCGGTTCGGTGCTCGTGCTCGAGCCCACGGCCGACGGGCACGACGCCACCCTGTACCTGCGTGCGAGCGCCGGCCGCGACTCGGACGAGTTCTACGCCAACCCCGAGATCGGCGAGTTCTGGATCGGCCCCCGCCCCTCGTTGACGCAGGTCGCCGCCGACCTGGGTCTGGCCACGCGCGACCTGGCCGACTTCGAGGCCGTGGTCGGCACGGTCGACGCCGAGACCCTCGTCGTCCGCGAAGCCGACCCCGACCTGACCCGTCGTCTCGACGCCGTCGTCGAGGCCGCAGCCGAGCAGTCCCCCGCCTCGGCGGCGGCGGGCGAGGTGACACCCGACGACGACGGCGCCCCCGGGCGGGCGACCTCCGCCGATCTCGCCCGTGACCTGAGCGAGCTCCGGCTCGTCAAGGACGCGTACGAGGTCGCCCAGATGCGCCAGGCGGTGACGGTGACGGGAAAGGGATTCACGGACGTGATCGCCGACTTCGACGACATCGTCGCGCACCCGCGCGGCGAACGCCTCGTCGAGGGCACCTTCAACCGCCGCGCCCGCGCCGACGGCAACACGGTCGGCTACGACACGATCGCCGCGTCGGGCGACCACGCCTGCGTCCTGCACTGGACCCGCAACGACGGTGTCGTGCGCGACGGCGACCTCATCCTGATCGACGCCGGCATCGAGCTCGACAGCCTCTACACGGCCGACATCACCCGCACGCTGCCCGTCTCGGGCCGGTTCACCGACGTGCAGCGCCTGGTCTACGAGGCCGTGCTCGAGGCGGCCGACGCGGCGTTCGCGATCGTGCGCCCGGGCATCGCGTTCCGCGAGATCCACGCGACGGCCATGAAGGTCATCGCCGAACGCACGGCCGAATGGGGCTTCCTGCCGGTCTCCGCCGACGAGTCGCTGAAGCCCGACCACCAGTACCACCGCCGCTACATGGTGCACGGCACGAGCCACCACCTCGGCATCGACGTGCACGACTGCGCCGCCGCCCGCCGCGACCTCTACCTCGACGGCGTCCTCGAGCCCGGCATGGTGTTCACGATCGAGCCCGGCCTGTACTTCCAGCCCGACGACCTCACCGTCCCCGAAGAGTTCCGCGGCATCGGCGTCCGCATCGAGGACGACATCCTCGTGACGGCCGACGGCGCCGAGAACNCCGACGCCGAGGGGCCCCGGGTGCATCGCACCCGGGGCCCTTCGTCCGTCCACGCCGCGATCAGCGAGGCAGGGTCATCGCCCGTCGGACGACTCGTCGCCGTCCGGCACCGACGGGTCGTCGGCATCGGCCTCGGCGGGCGTCCCGTCCCTCCGCCGACCGGTGACGATCGCCACGACCACAGCGGCGGCGGCCAGCACGACGATCGCGACCGCGATGCCGATGACGAGACCGGCGTTGACCGAGCCCGACCCGGACGTGGCCGACGGCGTCGCCACGGTGTCGTCACCCGGGGTCGCCAGGGTCGTCATCTCGGGCTCGGGCGACGCCGAGGGCGAGGCCGCGTCGGTCTCGTCACCGGTGGGCGCGCCGGATGCCCCACCCGCGCCTCCTGCACTGCCGCAGCTCGGACGGGTCGGCGAGCCGACCCCCTCGGCCGTGCCCGCGGCGGGTGCGTAGGTGAACGGGACGGCGTCCGACACGGTGTGACCGTCGGCCGAGACCGCCTGGTAGGTCATCGTGTAGGCACCGGGGGCCCCGAGCGCGACGCCGGTCGTGAGGGTGGGCCCCGAGGTGGTCGAGCAACCGTCCTCGTAGTGCAGGCCCGAGGCGTCGGTCACCTCGAGCACGTTCGAGCTGCCCGTCCCCGAGAGGTCGAGGATCACGTCGTTGAACGTGATCGACACGGTCGACGGGGACGAGTCGACGGTCGAGCCGGCGGCGGGCGTGCTGCTCACGACGTAGTCGTGCGCCGCGGCCGGGCCCGCCGGCACGAGGGCGAGGGCGAGGGTGCCGGTCGCGACGCCGAGGCCGGCGATCGCGAGGACGCCGAGGAGGCGCGGTGCCCGCAGGCGCGCGGCCGTCACGCGTCCACCCGACCGCTCGTCGAGGCACCGGACGCCGCCGCCCGGGGCCGACGGGTCAGCGCCACGACCGAGACGACGAGTGCCAGCGCACCGAGGGCGAGTCCGCCGATGCCGAGGCCGATCGCGAGCGGTCCGACCGCTGCGTCACCGGAACCCGACGCGGAGTCGCCGGAGGTGCTCAGACCCGCGGTCGTCGTGTCGTCGTCCGTCTCGTGCCCGGCGTGCTCGTCCGCCGGCGGGGCGTCGTTGACGTAGAGGGTCGGTGCGGGGTGCTCGGGCTCTTCTCCCGAGGCCGGCGTGGCGTCGGCCCAGTCGACGACCGTGCCGTCCGAGTAGCGCTGGTGGGCCGGCAGGGCGATCGACCCGGTGTCGGGCACCGCACCGGCCGAGATGACGAATTGCTGGAACTGTCCCGGGGCGATCTGCGTGTCGCCCTGGGCCGTCCAGGTCACCTGGGTCGGCGCCTCGGTGATCGTCGCGCCGTCGAGCTCGACAGGCTCGGGCAGCGTGCTGGTGGTGACCTCGGTGGTCCACCCCGGCAGGGGCTCGTAGGACACCGAGGTGAACGGGGTGTCGGTGGGCAGGTCGACGACCAGCCCGACGGTGCCGGCGGTCGCGGACTCGTTCGGCACCTTGAAGGTCAGCGTCTCGTACGAGCCGGCCTCGGCCTGGCCGGGCTCGACGTGGACGTGGGCCGAGGCCGCGAGGGGCGCGGCCAGCGCGAGCAGGGCGGCCGCGCCGAGGGCGGCGGCCGACCGGGCGACGACGACGGACGACCGGGGACGGCGGGTCGTGACGGATGCGGGGACGGTGGTGCGGTTCATGGATCTGGTCCTCTCGATCGCGAGGGCGATCGGTCTGCGGTGCATGACGATGGGGCCCGACGGCGCGGGGCGCGCACGACGGGTTCACCGACGACGGAGTCGACGGCGTGAGGGGTCAGGCAGGGCAGGGCGGACCGCGGCGGGGCCGGGCCGTGAGGTGTCGTCGTCCGGGCGGACGCGGACGGACGCCGGTCGGGGTCGAGGGGCGTCGGACGACGGGCACCTCGGGTCGGTGTCCGGCCGTCAGGAGGCGCGCGACGGTCAGACCGCGGACGGCCAGTCGGACGATGGCCCACGCGGCGCCCTCGCCCCGCCGCAAGGCGACGATCGTGACCACGGCCGCGAGGGCGTGGGCCAGCCACATGGTGGGGCCGCCCATGACCATGGCACCCGCGACCGTGCCGGACACCGACCCGTCGGTGGCCGTCGAGATCACGAGCGCCGCGTGGTGGCCGCCCGTGGCGGAGGCTCCGCCGACGCCCTCGGCACCGAGCGAGAAGAGCAGGTGGAACGCGACCTGGCTGAGCGCGACCGCGACCGCCAGCCGCACGGTCGAGAGATGCACGCCTGCCAGGGCGATCGAGACCGGCACGGCCACGGCCAGGGCGAGGACCACGCCGAGCACGCCGGGTTGCATGCCGCCGCCCGCCACGTGGGAGAAGGCCGCGACCAGGGTCGAGGCGCCGGCGGTCAGCCAACCACGCGCGAAGCGCTCGGCCCGGGTGGCCGTCGTGGAGGGGTCGCGGGGTGCCATGTCGACACCAGGGTACGTCAGCGGCGCGGGGTCTCGGGACGGGCGAGGATCTCGTGCGCCCGACCGGAGACCGCGGGGTCGACCACGATCTGGTAGTTCGAGGCGAGCACCTGGTGCGTCGAGGTGAAGTCGCGGCGACGACGCGTGACCGCGAAGCTGACGATGCCGTAGAGCATGCCGAAGCCCGCACCGAGCAGGGCGGCCGCCCCGACGGTGGCGGCGGTGGCGGTCTCGGTCGCGAAGACGAGCATGACGAGCCCGAAGAAGACGCCGAGCCAGAGTCCGGTCACGGCCCCCGCCAGCGCGGCACGCCCGTAGCTCAGCCGACCGGTGACGCGTTCGACGGTCTTGAGGTCGTTGCCGATGATCGCCAGCTGCTTGATCGGGAACTCGGCCTGCGACAACCGGTCGACCACGCGCTGGGCCTCGGGATACGTGTCGTAGGTGCCGAGCACGTCACCCCGCGGCAGGGTGGGAACCATCGGCGGGCGTCGCCCCACGGGGCCCGGGTTCGTCATCCCTGCATTAAACACGGTGCCCCTGCCGAGCCCCCGTCGGCGGCGTCGGTGCGAGCGACTAAATTGGACGCGTGAGTGCAACCAGAGTCTTCGTCGCCCGCCTGGCCGGTTGCTCCGTCTTCGACCCTGCGGGCGACAAGGTCGGCAAGGTGCGCGACGTGCTGGTGGTCTACCGCCGCACCGGGGCGCCCCGCGTGGTGGGGCTCGTCGTCGAGGTGCCCGGCAAGCGCCGGGTCTTCGTCGGCATCGGCCGCGTCACGAGCATCGGCTCGGGCCAGATCATCACGAACGGCGTCATCACCCTCCGCCGCTTCGAACAGCGGGGCGGCGAGACCCGGGTCATCGCCGACCTGCTCGGTCGTCGGGTGTCGTTCCGGCACGGTGGGGGCCACGCCACGATCGAGGACGTGGCGATCGACGAGGTGAGCGAGGGCGACTGGGAGGTCGGCCAGCTCTTCCTGCGCAAGCCCAAGACGTCGCCGTCCCCGTTCGTCAAACCGCCCACGGCGTTCGCGGCGTGGGACGACGTGGTCGAAGAGGCCGGCCCGGGCGAGGCGCAGAGCGCCGAGCACCTCATCGCCGCGTACTCCGACCTCGTGCCCGCCGACCTGGCGAACACCCTGCTCGACCTCACGCCCGAACGGCGGCTCGAGGTCGCCGGCGAACTGTCCGACGACCGTCTCGCCGACGTGCTCGAAGAGCTGCCCGAGGCCGAGCAGGTCGAGATCTTCACGGGCCTCGACGACCACCGCGCGGCGAGCGTCCTCGACCAGATGCAGCCCGACGACGCGGCCGACCTCATCGCCCAGCTGCCCGACGAGCGCACCGAGCAACTCCTCACGTTGATGGAGCCCGACGAGGCCGACGACGTGCGCATGCTGCTCAGCTACGACTCCGACACCGCCGGCGGCCTCATGACGACCGAGCCCGTCATCGTCTCGGCCGACGCGACCGTCGCCGAGGGCCTGGCCCTCATCCGTCGCCACGAGCTGGCCCCCGCGCTCGGCGCGGCCGTCTGCGTGGTCCTGCCACCCTACGAGCCGCCCACCGGCCGGTTCCTCGGCATGGTGCACTTCCAGCGGATGCTCCGCTACCCGCCGAACGAGCGCCTGGGCACGATCCTCGACCAGACCACCGAGCCGGTCCGCGTCGACGCGACGGCCCTCGAGGTCACGCGGGTCATGGCGACCTACAACCTCGTCTCGGTGCCCGTCGTCGATTCGGCCCACCGCCTGGTCGGCGTCGTCACCATCGACGACGTGCTCGACCACGTGCTGCCCGACGACTGGCGCAGTCAAGACCCCGACCAACCCCTGACCGCGAGCCGACCGCGTGGTCGCGCCCGTCGCCCGGCGATCGGTCAGAGCACGAGGAGCGACGATGGCCCGCGATAACCGCAACGACGTCCGCCTCGACGCTCCGAAGGGTCTGCGCACCAGGGTCCTGCCCGGGCGGAAGCGGGTCAGCAGCGACCGTTTCGGCCGGGCCACCGAGTCCATCGCCCGCGGCATGGGCACGCCCTACTTCCTGATCGCCCTCACCCTGTTCTGCGTCGTCTGGATGATCTACAACACGGTCGCTCCCGTCGACATCCGGTTCGACAGCGCCGCCATCGGATTCACGGCCCTGACGCTGATCCTCTCGCTGCAGGCGTCGTACGCCGCTCCCCTGATCCTGCTCGCGCAGAACCGTCAGGACGACCGCGACCGTGTGCAGTTCGAACAGGACCGCCAGCGCGCCGAGCGCAACCTGGCCGACACCGAGTACCTGGCCCGCGAGGTCGTCGCCCTCCGCATCGCGATCCGCGACATGGCGAGCAAGGACTTCATCCGGGCCGAGCTGCGCTCGCTGCTCGACGAGCTCGACCGCCGCGACGACGACGAGCCCTCCGGGGTCGAGGCGACCCGCGCCTCCTCGTCCCCCTCGCGACGCGAGGCCCGGCGCGACGGGCACCGTGGCTGAGCCGGCACCGGCACCCCGGCCGCCGGTGCCGACGCCGGACGACGTCCGCCGTGCGCTCGGTCGCGTGCTCGACCCCGAGATCCGCAAGCCCGTCACCGAGCTCGACATGATCGGCGACGTCGCCGTCGACGCAGGAGGCGCGGCGACGGTGGCCGTGAAGCTCACGATCGTGGGCTGTCCCGCCGCCGACACGATCGAACGCGACGTCCGCGAGGCCACCGCCTCGGTGGCCGGCGTCACCGCCGTCACCGTCGACGTGACCGTCATGACCAAGGACGAACGACACGCCCTCACCGAGAAGCTCCGGGCGGGCCGGGCGGCGCGGGGCATGCAGTTCGGGCCCGACACGCTGACCCGGGTGTACGCCGTCACGAGCGGCAAGGGCGGTGTCGGCAAGTCCACCGTCACCGCGAACCTCGCCGTCGCCCTCGCGGCCCGCGGCCTGGCGGTCGGCATCGTCGACGCCGACGTCTACGGCTTCAGCATCCCCGGGTTGCTGGGCCTCGTCGGCCCCGACGGCGCGTCCGTCAAGCCGACCCGCGTCGACGACATGATCCTGCCCCCCGTGGCCCACGGCGTGAAGGTCATCTCGATCGGCATGTTCGTCGACGACGCCTCGACGGCGGTCGCCTGGCGGGGTCCGATGCTGCACCGCACGATCCAGCAGTTCCTCACCGACGTGTACTTCGGCGACCTCGACGTCCTGCTGCTCGACCTGCCTCCCGGCACGGGCGACGTCGCCATCTCGGTGGGGCAGTTGCTGCCGCACGCCGAGGTGCTGGTCGTCACGACGCCCCAACCGGCCGCCGCCGACGTCGCCGAGCGCAGCGGGCTCGTGGCGCGCCAGACGGGTCAGCGGTTGCTCGGGGTGGTCGAGAACATGGCGGGCCTGCCGCAGTCCGACGGCAGCGTGCTCGAGCTCTTCGGGTCGGGCGGTGGCGCCGAGACGGCACGCCGACTGTCGACCGGGCAAGAGGCCGAGGTGCCGTTGCTCGCCAGCGTGCCGCTGAGCCTGGGCCTGCGGCAGGGCGGTGACGACGGCGTCCCGGTCGTGCTCGCCGCTCCCGACGATCCCGCGGCCGCGGCCATCGACGACTTGGCGGGCCGACTGGCCGTGCGGGCACGCGGTCTGGCGGGCCGCAAGCTCGGACTCAGCGTCAGCTGACCTCCGGCCCGACTCCCGGAACCGCAGAAAGGGCACCTCGCGTGGCGAGGTGCCCTTTCGTCACAGCGTCTCGCCCGGGGGCGGCGACGTGCTCGTGCCGCACCCCAGCACAGGGGCGGCAGACGCGGTGACGGCACGCTCAGGAGGGAGACGAGCCTGTCACCGCGAAGTCGACTACGACCAGCGGTTGTAGGTCTTGGTCGGGATGGCGCGGAAGCCGTCGCGGGCGACCGAGACGAGCGAGCCGGCGATTCCGACGACTGCGGCGATGATGAGGACGATGATTCCGGTGAGCATGGGGGACTCTTTCTGGCGCGGTTCGGCGCGCGGTTCTGCGTGGTGGGATGGATTCGCCACCGAGCCCGGGACCAGGTCGACCGGAGCTCGGGAGCGCTACGACGCGCTCCGGGGACTCTTCAATGATGCGCCTCGGGAAGCGGTAGATCAATCTCACGTTTCTACCGAAACAGAGTAGTTTTGCTACATGGATGTCAAGCGCCTCGAACTCCTCCGCGAACTCGCCGAACGAGGCAGCGTGGCCGCCGTCGCCCGGGCCACCCACCGCACCCCGAGCGCCGTCTCGCAGCAGCTCAAGGTGCTCGAGCGCGAAGCAGGGGTCGCACTGACCGAGCGGGTGGGACGCGGCATCGTGCTCACCGGCTCCGGGCGCGTGCTGGCCCAGACGGCCACCGACGTCGCCGTCGCACTCGAACGCGCCCAGGCGGTCTGGGACGACTTCGTCGCGACCCCCCAGGGCGAGGTCACGCTGGCCACCTTTCCCACGGGCGGGCAGATGCTGCTGCCGGGCCTGCTGCGCACGGTGGCCGAGACCCCGGGCCTGGTGGTCGTCGCGAGCGACCACGACCCGTCGATCCGTGAGTTCCCCGAACTGGCCGCCGACCACGACGTCGTCGTCGCGCACTCGTCCGACGACAAGCCCTGGCCCGGCCGTGGACTCGTCACCGTCCCGCTGCTGACCGAACCCCTCGACATCGCCCTGCCCGCCGACCACCGACTGGCCGGTCGCGCCTCGCTCGCGCCCGGCGACCTCGAGGGAGAGAACTGGATCGGCGTGCCGCACGACTTCCCGTTCGAGTGGGTCTACCGCGAGATCGAGCGGGTGACCGGCAGCCCCGTCCGTGTCGCCCAACGCTTCAGCGACACCAAGGTGACCGAGTCGCTCGTCGGAGCCGGCCTCGGCATCGCCGTGCTGCCGCGCTTCACGGCCAAGGACGCCCGTGACGACATGGTGCTCGTGCCCCTCGAGAGCATCCGGGCAGTGCGCTGGGTGTCGGCCGTGATGCGGCGCGACCGGGCCGAGCGCCCCTCCGTCCGGCGGGTCGTCGATGCGCTCCGCGCCGAGGCCTCCCGCGTGGCGGCGCTGCACGGCGGCGTCTGACCCGTCGCCGGGGCAACCGTGCACGAGGCCGGAGGGGCGACCGGGCGCCGGATCAGGAGGCGCGGCGCGGCAAGAGCGTCAGGTCGCCTCGGAGTCGTAGGGCGGCACCTCGCCCGTCGCCAAGGGCACGACCTGAGCGGAGGAGCGGCCCCCGGGCAACCCTGCGGACACCGCCGCGGCTGCGGCACCGGCCGTCGCCATGCTCGGCGCCGAAGGCTTGGGAGCGGCGTCCGTGCCGTCCAGCAGCGCGTCGCGGATGATGCGACGCGGATCGTACTGGCGCGGGTCGAGCTTCTGCCACTCGACGTCGTCGAACTCGGGGCCCATCTCGTCGCGCATGCGGGTCTTCGCGCCGTTGGCCATGTCCCGCACCGTCCGGACGAGCTGGGCGAGCTTCGAGGCGTAACCGGGCAGCCGTTCGGGACCGAGCAGGAAGACCGCGAGCACACCGATGATGAGCAGCTTGTCGAACGTCAGACCGAACATGGACACGCATGCAGACTAACCGGTGACGACTCGGGGAACCCCCTAGAGTTGGCCTTTCGAGGAGTGGGTGTGTCGCAGATAGAGTCAAGTTGGAAGTTCGCGGAAGAACTCGTCACCGAGAGCGACGCGATCGCCGAGGCTCGACAGCATTCGCTCGAGGTCGGCGTCGAAGCCGTCTCACCGGCGGTCGGTGCCCAGCTCGCTGTCGTCGCCGCCGCCTCGAACGCCTCGTCGATCATCGAGGTCGGTACGGGCCTGGGCGTGAGCGGGCTCTGGCTGCTCTCGGGCGCCCCCGGTGCCGTCCTGACGACCATCGACCGTGAGATCGAGCACCAGCAGGCCGCCCGCGACGCCTACCTGCAGGCGGGGGTCCCGGCCAGCCGGTTCCGCCTGATCGCGGGCCGCGCAGCCGACGTGCTGCCTCGCATGAACGAGAACTCGTACGACATCGTCTTCGTCGACGCCGACCCCGGTTCGGTCATCGAGTACGTCGAGCACGGCCTGCGACTCGCCCGTCCCGGCGGACTCGTCCTCGTCGCGCACGCGCTCTGGCACGGCAGGGTGGCCAATCCCGCCGTCCGCGACGCCACGACCACGGGCTTCCGCACCTTGCTGACCGAGGTGTCGACCTCACCGGCCGTGATCAGTTCGCTCTCGACCGCGGGCGACGGCCTGCTCTCGCTCGTCAAGCGCTGAGACGCTCGCGCCCGGCGACGCACGCGAGCGCAGGGGCTGGCAGCGGACGGCGGGCACGCGCACGAACGCCCCGCGCGTCGCAGGTGCGACGGGCGGGGCGTCCGGGGCTATTAAGGAGGTGGCCGACTAGGCGCTCACGACGCCGGCGAGGGCGTCGTGCAACTCTTTGGCTTCGTCGTCGTTGACCGACACCACGAGGCGTCCCCCACCCTCGAGCGGAACACGCACGATGATGAGACGGCCCTCCTTAACGGCTTCCATAGGCCCGTCGCCGGTCCTCGGCTTCATGGCTGCCATCAGATAGTCCCCTTTCGCAAGATGCTGGACCCATTATCCGTGATTTCCAGCCCCCGACCTAAACGACGCCGTTCGACCACCGATCACGGCGGCGTCCAGTCGTACCCGTTCACCCACCAGCAGTAGTAGAGCCACACCCACTGGGCGGCCACGAACACGGCGACGAGCAGCACTCGGTAGACCTTCGACCGTGGCACCGCGAGCACGCCCAGCAACGGGAAGAGCGGCATCAACAGCCGGAAGGTGCTGGACTGCGGGAAGAACACGGCCAGCAGGTAGAGCGCGTAGGCGACACCCCAGAGCCTCAGGTCGACACTCGTCCTGCGCGCCCACGGCGACAGCATCAGGGCCGTGAAGGCGAGGACCGACAGGACGAGCAAGGCGATGCCGGAACCACCCGGAAACCACCAGTTCGCCCCGTCGACCCAGGGGGTGAACGGCACCAGCGGCCCGTAGCCGATGTACGGCGCCCGCCAGGCGAGCTCGGTCTCGGTGTAGGCACCCGGCACGCCGGTCACCGCTCCGGCGACGACGAGCCAGGCGATGCCGAACACGGCCGTGGTCGCGGCGACCGCCGCCACACGGACCCGCTCGCGCACCGGGAAGGGGTCGTCGTGCCGCCGCCACCACCGCAACAGCCCGTGCAGTCCGATCGCGAGGGCGAGCGGAAGCGCCCCTGGCCGCGTGAACGACATGACCAGCACGACCGGCAGCATCGCCAGGTACTGTCGCCGCACCAGCAGGAGCAGGCTCGCGCAGAGCAGCAGCAGGAACATCGACTCGGCGTAGGCCACCTGCAGCAGCGGCGACAGGGGCGCCACACAGAACAGGACGACCGCGAACAAAGAGGTCGACTCGGACAGCGAGTGCCGCATGAGGCGGTAGAACAGCAGAGCCGTCCCCGCGGCGCAGGCGACCGACACGACGACCGCGAGCGTCGCGAAGGGCAGGCCGGTCAGGGCCATCAGCCCACGGACGACGAACGGGTAGACGGGCATGAACGCCCAGGCGTTCTCGCCCACGTGACCGTCGCCGGTGATCGGCAGGTCGCTCGGGTACCCCACCACGGCGATGATGTAGTACCAGTGACCGTCCCAGATGGTGGCGAAGCTGCCGTAGTCGGGGCTCGCGAGGGTCCACGCGTTGGCCTGCTGGGCGCCGGCGAAGGTGAGCAGGGCGACCGTGCTGACGACGCGTGACAGCACGAACACCACGAGCACGCGCGCCCACCACGGCGTGAGGCGGTAGCGCAGCACGAGACTCCTCGACGGCGAGATCGGTCGTCGGGGGGCGTGACTCGGGAGCGGGGACGAGGAGGCGCGGCTCGCCTCGTCGACGGTCAGTTCGTCAGCCACGCCCGCAGTCCGCGCTCGTTGTCGAGGATCTGCTGCACGGGCACGCGCTCGTCGTCGTGGTGGGCCAGCATCGGGTCGCCGGGACCGTAGTTGACGGCGGGCACGCCGAGGGCGGAGAAGCGCGCGACGTCCGTCCAGCCGTACTTGGGCTTGGCCTCGCCGCCGACGGCGCGCAGGAACTGCTGCGCCAGCGGGGCGTCCAGGCCGGGCCGGGCGCCGGGGGCGAGGTCGACGATCGTGACGTCGAAGCCCTCGAAGAGTTCGCGCACGTGGGCGACGGCCTCGTCGGCGCTGCGGCTCGGGGCGAAGCGGTAGTTGACGTGCACCATGCACTCGTCGGGGATGACGTTGCCGGCCACGCCACCCGTGATGCCGACGGCGTTGAGGCCCTCGCGGTAGACGAGCCCGTCGACCTCGACCTCGCGCGCCTCGTAGGCCGCCAGCACGTCGAGGATCGGCGCGGCCTTGTGGATGGCGTTGTCGCCCACCCACGACCGCGCGCTGTGCGACCGGGCGCCGAAGGTGCGGATCTCGGCGCGCAGGTTGCCGTTGCAGCCGCCCTCGACCCCGCTGTTGCTCGGTTCGCCGAGGACGGCGAAGTCGCCGGCCAGCAGGTCGGGCCGGAGGCGTGCGAGGCGTCCCAGACCGTTCAGCGCGTCGGAGACCTCTTCGTGGTCGTACCAGACCCACGTGACGTCGACGTTCGGTTCGGTCAGCTCGACCGCGAGTCGGAGGTGGACGGCGCAGCCTGCCTTCATGTCGACCGTCCCCCGGCCCCACAGGTACTCGACGTCGCCCTCGGTCTCGTAGCGCGTGGGGACGTTGTCGTTGACGGGCACGGTGTCGACGTGACCGGCGATCACGACCCGCGAGTCCCGGCCCAGCCGTGTCCGAGCGACGATCGCGTCACCGTCGCGGAACAGCTCGAGGTGGTCGCAACCGTCGAGCGTGGCCCAGATCTCGTCGGCGACGCGACGTTCGTCGCCCGACTCGGACCGGATGTCGCAGAGCTGCTTCGTGACGTCGACGGGCGAGACGGAGAGGTCGATCGGTGCCATGCGGGCGAGTTTACGGGCCGACGGCACGGGTCGCCTCCAACCGGGTCGTCGGCGGCTGCCGATACGCTCGGGTCCATGACTTCCGACGCCACCGCCACCGCCCCGACCCGCGCCTACGGGTACGGCCTCGCGACCGTCTCGCACGACGGCACCACGCTCGACACCTGGTTCCCCTCCCCTCGGCTCGGCGCCCTGCCGGCCGACCGCGACCCCGAGATCGTCCCGGGCGAGCTGGCCGACGCCGCCGGGCCCGACGAGCGCCGCGCGGTGGACCTCGTCCCGGTGACCGTCGAGATCGACCTGAGCGCGCCTCCTGCGTCCACCCCCGACGCGTACCTCCGCCTGCACCTGCTCAGCCACCTGCTGGTGAAGCCCAACACGATCAACCTCGACGGCGTGTTCGCGCACCTGCCGATCGTCACCTGGACCAACGCCGGGCCGGTCCACCCCGACGACTTCGCGCGCCTGCGTCCGACGCTGCAGCGTGCGGGCATCGTCGCGACCGGCATCGACAAGTTCCCGCGCATGCTCGACTACGTCTCACCCGACCGAGTCCGCATCGCCGACGCCTCGCGGGTGCGGCTCGGTGCGCACCTGGCCCCGGGCACCACGGTCATGCACGAGGGCTTCGTGAACTTCAACGCCGGCACCCTCGGGTCGTCCATGGTCGAGGGCCGCATCTCGCAGGGCGTCGTCGTGGGTGACGGGTCCGACATCGGTGGTGGCGCCTCGATCATGGGCACGCTGTCGGGGGGCGGCACCCAGCGGGTCACCATCGGTGCCCGTGCCCTGCTCGGCGCCAACGCCGGCATCGGCATCGCAATCGGCGACGACACCGTCGTCGAGGCCGGTCTCTACGTGACGGCGGGCACCAAGGTCGTCGTCGTGGGCGGCACCCCCACCAACGACGGCTCGCCGCAGACCGTCAAGGCGGTCGAGCTCTCGGGCCAGCCCGGGCTGCTCTTCCGCCGCAACTCGCTGACCGGCGCCGTCGAGGTGCTGCCCCGCAAGGGCCACGGCATCACGCTGAACTCGCAGCTGCACGCGTAGCCGGGCGGGGCAGCAGCACCACGCCCCCGCAACGCCGGAAGATGGGCACCACGCCGGGTCATCGCCTGGCATGGTGCCCATCTACCGGTGTGGCAGCCGATCGCCCCGACGGGTCAGCGCTGCGGCCAGTCGCGCTCGGTCGCGCCCAGGTACAACTGCTGGGGGCGGCCGATCTTGGTCGTCGGGTCGGTGTTCATCTCGCGCCAGTGGGCGATCCAGCCGGGCAGGCGTCCGATCGCGAAGAGCACGGTGAACATGCGCGGCGGGAACCCCATCGCCTTGTAGATGACGCCCGTGTAGAAGTCGACGTTCGGGTAGAGCTTGCGCTCGACGAAGTAGTCGTCGGCCAGGGCGATGCCCTCGAGCTCCATCGCGATGTCGAGCAGGTCGTCCTTCACGCCGAGCGACTCGAGCACCTCGGTGGCGCTCTCTTTGACCAGTTTGGCGCGCGGGTCGTAGTTCTTGTAGACGCGGTGCCCGAAGCCCATCAGCTTGACGCCGGCCTCTTTGTTCTTGACCCGCTCGACGAAGCGTTCGACGCCCTGGCCGCTGTCGCGGATCTCGGCGAGCATCTTGAGGACGGCCTCGTTGGCCCCGCCGTGCAGCGGCCCGTAGAGGGCGCTGATGCCGGCCGAGATCGACGAGAACATGTTGGCCTGCGTCGAGCCGACGAGACGCACGGTCGAGGTCGACGCGTTCTGTTCGTGGTCCTCGTGGAGGATGAGCAGGCGCTCGAGCGCCTTCGACAGGACGGGGTTCACCTCGTACGGCTCGGCCATCGTGCCGAAGTTCAGCTTGAGGAAGTTGTCGACGAAGCTGAGCGAGTTGTCAGGGTAGAGGAACGCCTGGCCGAGGCTCTTCTTGTGCGCGTAGGCGGCGATGACCGGCAGCTTGGCCAGCAGTCGCACGGTCTGCAGCTCGACCTGCTCGGGGTCGTGCACGCTCATGCTGTCTTCGTAGAACGTCGACAGGGCACCGACCGCGCTCGACAGCACCGACATGGGGTGGGCGTTGTGCGGCAGGGCGTCGAAGAAGCGACGCAGGTCTTCGTGCAGCAGCGTGTGCCGCCGGATGCGCGCGTCGAAGTCGGCGAGCTGGTCGGGGGTGGGCAGTTCGCCGTAGATCAACAGCCAGGCCGTCTCGAGGTAGGTCGAGTTCTCGGCGACTTGTTCGATCGGGTAGCCCCGGTAGCGCAGGATGCCCTGATCACCGTCGATGTAGGTGATCGTGCTTCGGGCATTGGAGGTGTTCACGAATCCCGTGTCGAGGGTCGTGTAACCGGTCTGCTTGGTGAACGTCGAGATGTCGATCGACGAGGCACCTTCGGTGCTCGCGACGATCGGGAACTCGGCTGTTCCCCCCGGGAACTGCAGCGTGGCCTTCTGGGCGTCGTTGGCAGTGTCAGTCACCCGGTCAGCCTAGCGGTCAGCTGCCGAGGCGCCCCACGGCGGCGTCGATGCGCTCGTCGGTCGTCGTGAGCGCCACGCGGACGTGACGATCGCCGGCCGGCCCGTAGAACGACCCGGGGGCGACGAGCACACCGCGCTCGGCCAGCCAGGAGACCGTGACCCAGGCGTCCTCGTCCCGCGTGGCCCAGAGGTAGAGCCCGGCCTCGCTGCGGTCGATGCGGAACCCTGCCCCTTCGAGAGCGGGAAGGAGGCGCGCCCGGCGGGCCGCGTACCGCGCCTTCTGCTCGACCACGTGGGCCTCGTCGGCCAGCGCGACCACCATGGCTTGTTGCACCGGGGCCGGTGGCATGAGTCCGGCGTGCTTGCGCACGGCGAGCAGCTGCCCGAGGACGTGGTCGCAGCCCGCGACGAAGCCCGCGCGGTACCCGGCGAGATTGGACTGCTTGCTGAGCGAGTACACCGAGACGACGCCACGGAGGTCGTCACCCACGACGCGGGGGTCGAGGATGCAGGGCGTGGGGTGATCGGCCCATTCGCCCGTCCAGCCGAGTTCGGCGTAGCACTCGTCGCCCGCGATCACGGCCCCGAGTTCGCGCGCACGGGCGACGGCGGCCCGCAGGGCCTCGACGCCGAGGACGGCTCCGTCGGGGTTGCCCGGGCTGTTCAGCCAGACCAGCTTCGTCGAGGCGGGCCACTCGGCCGGGTCGTCGGAGGCGAGGGCCGTCGCGCCGACGAGAGCCGCACCGAGCGCGTAGGTCGGGTAGGCGTTGGTCGGGTAGACCACCGTGTCGCCCGCACCGATGCCGAGCCAGAGCGCCATGCCGGCGATGAGTTCTTTCGAGCCGATGGTCGGCAGCACGTGGGCGTCACCGAGGCCGGTCACTCCGCGGCGCCGCTCGTACCACTCGGCGATGGCCGACCGCAGGGCCGGGGTACCGGCGACCTGCGGGTACGAGTGGGCGTCGGTCGCGACGGCGAGGGCCTCGCGGACGACGTCGGGGGTCGGGTCGACGGGCGAGCCGACGCTGAGGTCGACGATGCCACCGGGGTGACGCCGCGCGGTCGCCGCGTACGGCACCAGGGCGTCCCAGGGGAACTCGGGCAGGTCGAGCGCCACGGAGGCCGACCTAGGCGCCGGCGCCCTGAGGGGGCAGCGCCGAGATCACGGGGTGGTCCTTGGCGATGACGCCGACCTTGGCCGCGCCACCGGGCGAACCGATCTCGTCGAAGAACTCGACGTTGGCCTTGTAGTACTCGGCCCACTTGTCGGGCAGGTCGTCTTCGTAGTAGATGGCCTCGACGGGGCACACCGGCTCGCAGGCACCGCAGTCGACGCATTCGTCGGGGTGGATGTAGAGCGAGCGTTCGCCCTCGTAGATGCAGTCGACGGGGCACTCGTCGATGCAGGCACGGTCTTTGACATCGACACAGGGAAGTGCGATCACGTACGTCACGTCTGGGGGGTTCCCTTCGCGTCGGGCAGGGCGTCCAGCCTATCGTCTGCCGGCTGTGCCTCGACCGAGGAGGCGCGGGTCGAGTCGCCGGGCGACGTCGGGCCCCCGGCGACCGGGTCTCGCAACCGCGGCCACCCGAGCACCACGAGGCAGATGAGGAACACGCCGCCGAGCCAGACCAGGGCGGGCGTGTTGTCGGGCACGAGGATCGATCCGCCCGGACTCGCCTGCCACAGGACCACGAGTGCCCCGAGCAGTCCGACGGCGGCGGCGCCGGCCATGGCCCGCGAACCGAAGACCGAGCGGAGACCGGCGAGGAGCGCGAGGCTCATCAGCAGCGCGAGGACGAGCCCGGACCACACCGGCGAACCGGCGACGGTGATCGTCGACTGGTGCATCACGGTGCCGATGGTGCCGAACACGGCCCCGGCGGCGAGCGCCAGCACGAGCGCGGCGACGCGACCGCCCGTCGTCATCTGCGCCATCTCGGAGGCGCCCCGGTCGTCCGTCGGCTCGGGCACGAAGCGGAACGACTCACGGACCGTCACGGGCTCGACGGCCCCGTGGGGGAAGCGGATGCCGGCCCGGCCGCCCGGGAGGTCGACCACCTCGACCTGGCTGCGGTGGTCCCGCAGCGCCGCGAGCTTGCGGGGTGCGACGTGCCGTGCGTCCATCGTCAGCACGGTGTCGTCGGTGGCGAGGGCCTCGGCCTCGGCGCCCTCGGCCGACTCGGCGCCGGCCACGATCGCGAAGTACGGCACGCCGACGAGGCGCGCGGCGCGCACGGCGACCCGGTTGGCCCGGACGTGGTCGGGGTGGTGGTAGCCGCCGTCCTCGTCGTAGCTGATGACGGCGGTCGGGCGCACGGACTGCACGACGGCCGACAGGTCGCTGACGACCTCGCCGAACTCGGCGGCGCAGAAGGCGGCGGGGTGCAGGTCCGGCGTCGGCCCGGCCACGCCGTCGGACCGCCAGACCATGCCGCTGTCGCGGTAGGCCCGTTCGGGGAGGCCGGGCGTGCGGGCTCCGGGCGAACCGAGGAACCGATGGTCGTCGACGCCGAGGTCGTGCACGGCGGCGGCGATCTCGCCCTCGCGGTGGACGGCGAGGGCGGCCTGGTCGTCTCGCAGGGCGGCGAGGTCGTCGGGGATGACCTCGCCCAGTTCACCCCGGGTGCAGGTCACCACGGTGACGGCGGCACCGGCCTCGACCAGCGCGGCGATCGTGCCACCCGTGGTGATGGTCTCGTCGTCGGGGTGGGCGTGGACGAAGAGCACGCGCTCGAGCCGCGGGTCGCCGGCGGTCGAGGGCGACGCGGGCGTCGGCGAGGCGGAGGAGTTCATCACTGGACAGGATATGCCGCGCCGCACTACTGTCGGTCTGGCTCAGGGTGCCCTTAGTGAGGTTAGCCTAACCATACCGGCCCGTTCGGTCCCGTCTCGGCACCGTTCGGCGCAGTGCACCGTGAGCCCACTCCCGCCCCTGCTCGACGACGAGCTCCACTCCCCTCCGAGAAAGCCGTCCCCGTGCTCGCCAACTACCTCATCGGACTCCGGGAGGGCCTCGAGGCCGCTCTCGTGGTCGGCATCCTCATCGCCTACGTGGTCAAGGTCGGCCGACGTGACGTCCTCCCCCGCCTCTGGCTGGGCGTCGGCGCCGCGGTCGCCCTCTCCCTCGGACTCGGCGCCGTGCTGACCTTCGGCACCTACGGGCTCACCTTCCAGGCCCAGGAGATCATCGGCGGCGGACTCTCGATCGTGGCCGTGGGCTTCGTCACCTGGATGGTCTTCTGGATGGCCCGGACCGCGCGGGGCCTGCGCGGCGAGCTCGAATCCGGCCTCGACCGGGCGCTCGTCGGCGGTGCCGGGGCGATCGTCGCCCTGGCCTTCCTCTCGGTCGGGCGCGAGGGCATCGAGACCGCACTCTTCGTCTGGGCCACCGTGCAGTCGACCGGCGGCGGCGCGACGCCCCTCGTGGGCGCCCTGCTCGGCATCCTCACGGCGGTCGCGATCCAGGTGGCGATCTACCGCGGCGTGGTCCGCCTCGACGTCGCCCGGTTCTTCCGGGTGACCGGCTACTTCCTCGTCGTCGTCGCGGCGGGCGTCCTCGCCTACGGGGTGGGCGACCTGCAGGAGGCGTCCGTGCTGCCGGGCCGCGCCTCCCTGGCCTTCGACGTGAGCGCGGCCGTGCCGCCGACCAGCTGGTACGGCACCCTGCTCCAAGGGCTCGTCAACTTCACGCCGACGCCCAGCTGGCTTCAGGTGATCGTCTGGCTCGCTTACCTGGCCGTCGTCGTCCCCTTCTTCGTGCGTGCGACCCGCCGCCGACGCCCCGGCGCCCCGAGCACGTCCGACCCGTCCACGACCCGCGGCACCTCCGCCGCCCCGACCACCCCGTCCCCCCGCACCGCAGGAGCATCCCGATGATCGCCAGCCCCCTCCGCCCCCTCGCCGTCGCCTCGGGCGTCGCCGCGCTCGCACTGGCCCTGACCGGGTGCGTCGCGAACTCCCCCGCCGGCTCCTCGTCGGCCACCGCGGTGACCGTCGACGGCTCCGACGACTCCTGCTCGCTGTCGACGACCTCGGTGCCGAGCGGCCCCGTGACGTTCACCATGACGAACTCCGGCAGCGACAACAGCGAGTTCGAACTGCTCGCCGAGGACGGTCTCCGCATCATCAGCGAGAAGGAGAACATCGGCCCCGGCACGTCGGGCTCGATGACCGTCTCGGTGCCGGCCGGCGAGTACTACACCGCCTGCGTCCCGGGGCTCGTCGGAGAAGGCGTGCGCGCCTCCTTCACGGTGACCGACTCGGGCACGGCCGTCGAGGCCACGGGCAGCGAGAAGCAGCAGATCGACGCCGCGGCGACGGCCTACGTCGGCTACGTCAAGGACCAGACCGGGCAGCTCGTCACGGCCACCGACGAGTTCCTCGCCGCCTACACCGCCGGCGACGACGAGAAGGCACGGTCGCTCTACCCCTCCGCACGGGCACACTACGAGCGCATCGAGCCCGTGGCCGAGTCCTTCGGCGACCTCGACCCGAAGATCGACTTCCGCGAGGCCGACGTCGAACCCGGCACCGAGTGGACCGGCTGGCACCGCATCGAGAAGGACCTCTGGCAGCCCGCGGCGTCAGAGAACGGAGGGGCGGCGTACGTCCCCCTGACGGCCGACGAACGCACGCACTACGCCGACCTGCTGACGAGCGACACGAAGGACCTCTACGACGAGGTCACGGCGAGCGACTTCACGGTCGGCATCGACACGATCGCCAACGGTGCGGTCGGCCTGATGGACGAGGTGGCCACCGGCAAGATCACCGGCGAGGAAGAGATCTGGTCGCACACCGACCTCTACGACTTCCAGGGCAACCTCGAGGGTGCCCGGGTGGCGTTCGACGGCGTGCGCGACGTCGTCGACCAGAAGGACCCCGAGCTGGCGACCTCCATCGACGCGCAGCTGACGAAGGTCGAGACGCTGCTCGCCGGTCACGGCAGCCTCGACGCGGGCTACCCGTCGTACACCGACCTGACCGACGCCGACAAGAAGAAGCTGTCGGACGCCGTCAACGCCCTCAGCGAGCCGCTCAGCAAGCTGACCTCGGCACTGGTCGCCTGACGGTGACGGACGGAGGCGGCCTCTCGCGCCGCGGTCTGCTGGGGCTCGTCGGCACGGGCGTCGGGGCCGGCGTCCTGGGCCTCGGGGTCGGGATCGGCACCGACCGCGCCGTGCAGGCGCACGCCGGCGGGTCGTCCGGGGCCTCGGCGTCGTACCCGTTCTTCGGTGACCACCAGTCGGGCATCGTGACGGCTGCCCAGGACCGCCTGCACTTCGCGTCGTTCGACGTCGCGGACGGCGTCACGCGCACCGAGCTCGTCGAACTGTTGAAGGACTGGAGCTACGCGGCCTCGCGCCTGACCGCCGGACTCGACGTGAGCCCCACCGGTGCCACGGGCGGCAGCCTCCTGGCTCCGCCGGACGACACGGGCGAGGCCATGGGCCTGCCCGCCGCAGGGCTCACGGTCACGATCGGCTTCGGGCCGACCCTGTTCACCACCGCCGACGGCACCGACCGCTTCGGGCTCGCCTCGAAGCGGCCTCCGGCCCTCGTCGACCTGCCGCACTTCTCGGGCGACCAGCTCGTCGCGGCCGCGAGCGGCGGCGACCTCTGCGTCCAGGCCTGCAGCGACGACCCGCAGGTCGCGGTGCACGCCATCCGCAACCTCTCGCGGATCGCCTTCGGCCGCGCCTCCTTGCGGTGGTCCCAGCTGGGCTTCGGTCGCACCTCGTCGACGACCCGGGGCCAGACGACGCCCCGCAACCTCTTCGGCTTCAAGGACGGGACGGCCAACGTCAAGGCCGAGGACGTCGCCGCGGTGGACGACGGCGTCTGGGCGACCGCGTCCGACGGTGCGGCGTGGATGGACGGCGGGTCGTACCTGGTCGCGCGCAAGATCCGCATGACGATCGAGACCTGGGACCACGCCTCCCTGTCCGAGCAGCAGACGGTCGTCGGCCGCGACAAGGGCGAAGGGGCCCCGCTCTCGGGCGGGACCGAGTTCACCGCCCCCGACTTCGCCGTCGCCGCCTCGACCGGTGGCGGGCCGGCCATCGCACCCGACTCGCACGTCGCGTTGGCACACCCCCGGAACAACGACGGGGCCACGCTGCTGCGCCGCGGGTACAACTTCGTCGACGGCAACGACGAACTCGGCCGCCTGAACGCCGGGCTGTTCTTCATCGCCTTCAACCGCGACCCGCGGCGGCAGTACGTGCCGATCCAGCAGGCGCTGTCGGGGAACGACCGGATGAACGAGTACGTCAAGCACGTCGGGTCGGCGATCTACGCCGTGCCGCCCGGGGCGTCACGCGACGGCTGGGTCGGCGAGACGCTCTTCGGCTGACGCGACTCCCGACGGATCGGGACCCGCCGGGACCGAGGCGCTCACCGCGGGTGGTCAGACGGACGTGACGACGTACGTGGCGATCGCCTGACCCTCGCTGTCGGTCGAGACGGTGAGCACGACGCGGTACGCGGAGCCGGTGAAGGTGCCGAAGCCGCTCTCGGCGTCGGTGTCGACCCCCGAGGCCGTGTAGCCGGCGGCCTCGAGCTGCTGCTGGGCGACGGCGAACTGGTCGGCCCCCGAGACGGTGATCTGGGCGACCCATCCGGTGCCGTAGGGACCTGCTCCCCCACCACGGGTCGTCCCCGGGACGAGCGGCACCTCGGCCGGGAAGCTCGCGGGCAGGGTGCCGTCGGTCGTGATGCCTGCACCGTTCAGCGCCTCGCCTGCCGCATCCTCGACGGCCTTCTGCGCGGTGCCCTTGAGGTCTTCGATGCCGCTGTCGACCGCGCCGCCCACGATGTTGTCGACGGGCGAGCCCTCACCGCAGGCGGTGAGGCCGGCCACGAGGCCGGCCGCCAGCGCGAGCGTGGCGGCGGAGCGGGCGAGGGTCGTCTTCTGGATCAGCACTCCGCGAGGTTAACGGTGGCCGCTGGGGACCGGCGCAGAACGTGCCGACCATGCACGAAGGAGGCGGCCCGCGGTGATGCGGACCGCCTCCTCGGCGGATGGTGCTGTGGAGCGCTGCCGCTTACGCGTTCTGCTTCTTCAGGCGAGCGGTGCTGCGCTGGCGAGCCGACGCGTCGAGCTCGACCTTGCGGATGCGGATGGCGTCGGGGGTGACCTCGACGCACTCGTCGTCACCGGCGAACTCGAGGGCTTCCTCGAGGGACAGCACCTTGGAGGGCGTCATCGACTCGAAGTTGTCGGCCGTCGACTGACGCATGTTGGTCAGCTTCTTCTCTTTGGTGATGTTGACGTCCATGTCGTCGGCGCGCGAGTTCTCGCCCACGACCATGCCCTCGTAGACCTCTTCGGTCGGCTGCACGAAGAACGACATGCGCTCTTGCAGGTTGATGATCGCGAAGGGCGTGACGACGCCCGAGCGGTCGGCGATGATCGAGCCGTTGGTGCGGGTCGAGATCTCGCCGGCCCAGGGGCCGTAGCCGTGGCTGATGCCGTTGGCGATGCCGGTGCCGCGCGTGTCGGTGAGGAACTGCGTGCGGAAGCCGATCAGGCCGCGCGAGGGGACGATGAACTCCATGCGCACCCAGCCCGAGCCGTGGTTCGCCATGTTCTCCATGCGGCCCTTGCGGGCGGCCATGAGCTGCGTGACGGCACCGAGGTACTCGTCGGGCACGTCGATGGTCATGTGCTCGAACGGCTCTTGCAGCTTGCCGTTCTCGTCACGACGCGTGACGACCTGGGGCTTGCCGACGGTGAGCTCGAAGCCCTCGCGACGCATCTGCTCGACGAGGATGGCCAGCGCGAGCTCGCCGCGGCCCTGGACCTCCCACGCGTCGGGGCGTCCGACGTCGAGGACCTTGAGCGAGACGTTGCCGACCAGTTCGCGGTCGAGGCGGTCCTTCACCATGCGGGCGGTCAGCTTGTGGCCCTTGACCTTGCCGATGATGGGCGAGGTGTTCGTGCCGATGGTCATCGAGATGGCCGGGTCGTCGACCGTGATGGTCGGCAGCGGGCGGACGTCGTCCGGGTCGGACAGCGTCTCGCCGATGGTGATGGTGTCGAAGCCGGCGACGGCGACGATGTCACCGGGGCCCGCGCTCTCGGCGGGGTAGCGGCTGAGGGCCTTCGTGATCAACAGCTCGGTGATGCGTGCGTTCTGGACCGAGCCGTCGGACTTGACCCAGGCGACCGTCTGGCCCTTCTGCAGGGTGCCGTGGAAGACGCGGAGGAGCGCGAGACGACCGAGGAACGGCGAGGCGTCGAGGTTGGTGACGTGCGCCTGCAGGGGGTGCTCGTCGTCGTAGCGCGGCGCCGGCACGTGGGTGAGGATCGCCTCGAAGAGGGGCTCGAGGTCGGGGTTGTCGGGCAGCGAGCCGTCGTCGGGCTTGTTCGTCGACGCGGCGCCGTTGCGACCCGAGGCGTAGACGACGGGCACGTTGAGGATGGCGTCGAGGTCGAGGTCGTCGACCTCTTCGCTCAGGTCGCTGGCGAGGCCGAGCAGGAGGTCCTGGCTCTCGGCGACGACCTCGTCGATGCGCGCGTCGGGACGGTCGGTCTTGTTGACCAGCAGGATGACGGGCAGCTTGGCCGCGAGGGCCTTACGGAGCACGAAGCGCGTCTGGGGCAGCGGGCCCTCGGACGCGTCGACGAGCAGCACGACGCCGTCGACCATCGACAGGCCGCGCTCGACCTCGCCGCCGAAGTCGGCGTGGCCGGGGGTGTCGATCACGTTGATGGTGATCGGGCCGTCGGTCGCGTGGGCACCGTTGTAGAGCACCGAGGTGTTCTTCGCGAGGATCGTGATGCCCTTCTCACGCTCGAGCTCGTTGCCGTCCATCATGCGGTCTTCGGTGTCGAAGTGCGCGTCGAACGAGTTGGTCTGCTTGAGCATGGCGTCGACGAGGGTCGTCTTGCCGTGGTCGACGTGGGCCACGATCGCCACGTTGCGCAGGTCGCTGCGGATGGCAGTCGCCATGGATGTATTCCTTACGAGAAGAGAGAGGGGGAAGTGGTCGGGTCAGAGCCCGGCGAAGACAGTCTACGGCACGTGGTAAAGGGACCCCTCCGCCGAGGGTTTCCCGAGGGCGAGGGGGACGCTTCCGGTCCCCCACATGACCTCTTGTCACCTTTTGGTCCCGGTGGGAGCGTGAAGTCCTGGGCCACTCGCCCACCGAACGGAGGACACCATGAAGAAGCGCATCGCATCCGTGTTGTTGGGTCTCGGCCTCGTCGCCGGCGCCGTCGCCGCCCCTGCTGCCGCACAAGCGGCGGTCGCCAGCACCTCACCCGGTTACTCGTCCCTGAACGCCTGCAACGCCGGGGCCAAGACGTACCGCCAGACCGGACTCACGATCACGTCGGCCTGCACGTACTACTCGGGGTCCAAGACCTGGAACTTCACCTACAGCGCCTGACGCCGACCGTCGTCCGCGACCACGAAGGGCCCCGCCGTCCGGCGGGGCCCTTCGTGGTCGCGAACGACTCAGCGGCCGAACTCGAAGTTCGCGCCGGGGATCGCTTCGAGCAGTTCGCGCGTGTACTGCTGGGCCGGGTTCGCGAAGATGTCGTCGGTCGTGCCCGCCTCGACGACGCGACCCTTCTGCATGACGCTGACGTTGTCCGCGATGAGGCGGACGACGGCGAGGTCGTGCGTGATGAAGAGGTAGGTCAGCCCGAGTTCGGTCTGCAGGTCGGTGAGCAGGTCGAGGATCTGCCCCTGGACGAGGACGTCCAGGGCCGAGACCGCCTCGTCGAGGACGATGACGTCGGGCTTGAGCGCGAGCGCCCGAGCGACGGCGATGCGCTGGCGCTGACCACCGGAGAGCTCGTTCGGGTACCGGTTGACCGTCGACGCGGGCAGGGACACCTGATCGAGCAACTCGCGGACGCGGGCCTGACGACTGGACCGGTCGCCGATGCCGTGCGTGACGAGCGGTTCGGCGATCGTGTTGCCCACGCTGTACATGGGGTCGAGCGAACCGTAGGGGTCCTGGAAGACCGGCTGGACCCGACGACGGAAGTCGAAGAGGTCTCGGCCCTTCAGGGCTCCGACGCTCTGCCCGTCGACCGACACGGTGCCCGACGTGATCGACTCGAGCTGGAGGACGAGCTTGGCCACGGTCGACTTGCCCGAGCCGGACTCGCCCACGAGCGCCATGGTCGTGCCCCGCGGGATCGAGAACGACACGTCGTCGACGGCCCGCAGATCGGTGGTCTTGAACCCGCCCTGACGGATCTTGTAGACCTTGGACAGGTTCGTCACCGAGATGTACTCGGAGTCCTTCTTGCCGGCCTCCTCGCGCTGACGGGCGCGAGCGATGAGCTCGGCGTCGTCGGCGCCTTCGTCGGAGATCGCGAGCCCGTGGGAGTGCGTGGGCGCGATGCTCGACTGGATGCGCTGGCTGGCCAACGAAGGAGCGGCGGCGACGAGTCGCTGCGTGTAGGGGTGCTGAGGGTTGGCGAGGATCTCTTGAGAAGGCCCCGACTCGACGACGCGACCCTTGTACATGACGACGAGCTTCTCGGCCCGTTCGGCGGCGAGGCCGAGGTCGTGCGTGATGAAGAGCACCGAGGTGCCGTAGTCGCGGGTCAGGGTCTCGAGGTGGTCGAGGATGCGTCGCTGGACGGTCACGTCGAGGGCCGAGGTGGGCTCGTCCGCGATCAGGAGCTTGGGCCGCGACGACAGGCCGATCCCGATCAGCACGCGCTGGCGCATGCCGCCCGAGAACTGGTGCGGGAACTGCTTGAGGCGGTCGCCCGCGTCGTTGAGTCCGGCCTCTTTCAGGACGTCGACGGCTCGCTGGCGCACGGCCTGCTTGCCCGTCGCGACGCCGTTCGCCCGGATGGCCTCCTCGACCTGGAAGCCGATGCTCCACACGGGGTTGAGGTTCGACATGGGGTCCTGCGGCACGTAACCGATGTCGCGACCGCGGATGGCCTGCATCTCGGACGCGCTGACCTTCGTGAGGTCCTTGCCCTCGAAGAGGATCTGGCCACCCGTGACCTCACCCGTGCCGGGCAGCAGGTCGATGATCGACGTGGCGGTCGTCGACTTGCCCGAGCCGGACTCGCCCACGATCGCGAGGCTCTCGCCCTGGCGGATCGTCAGGTCGACCCCGCGCACGGCGTCGACGTATCCGGCCTGCGTCTTGAAGCCGATCTTGAGGCCCTTGATCTCGAGCAGGGGCGTCGACGACGACGCGGTGCCGGCCGTCTCGGGTCGGGTTGAGGTGTCGGTCATCGACGTGCCCTCGCCTTCGGGTCGAGGGCGTCGCGCACGACGTCGCCCATGAGGAGGAACGACAGCACCGTCACGGACAGCGCCGCCGCGGGCCAGAACAGGGGCATCGGCGCGACACGGAGCGAGTTGCGGGCCGCGTTGATGTCGTTGCCCCAGGACATGGTGCTCGGCGGCAGCCCGATGCCGAGGAACGACAGCGTCGCCTCGGCCACGATGAACGTTCCGAGCGAGACGGTCGCCACGACGATGACCGGGGTGATGGCGTTCGGCACGACGTGCCGGACCAGGATGCGGAAGCGGGACACCCCGAGCGCGGCCGAGGCCGTCACGTAGTCGGCGGCCCGGGCGCTGAGGACCGAACCGCGCATGACACGCGCGATCTGGGGCCAGGCGAACACCGACAGCACGAGAGCAACGGTGAGCGGCGTCCGAGTCGGCAGGATCGACATCAGCACGATGGCACCGAGGACGGTGGGGATCGCGAAGAAGATGTCGCCGATGCGCGAGACGACCGCGTCGAGCCATCCGCCGTAGAAGCCGGCCAGCGAGCCGATCACGATGCCGACGACGGTGACGATGATCGTCGCGATCAGACCGACGGTCAGCGAGGCACGGGTGCCCCAGACGATGCGGGCGAACACGTCGGTGCCCTGGAACGTGAAACCGAGCAGATGGCCGGCCGACGGGCCCTCGTTGCTCCGGGGCAGGTCGGCGGCGGTCGGCGAGACGCTGGTGAACAGCCCGGGGAAGAGCGCCACCACGATGACGACGACGATGAGGAACGCCGCGATCCAGAACGTCGGGCGACGCTTCATGGCGTCCCACGCGTCGTTCCAGCTGCTGCGGGGTTTCTCGGACTCGTCGATCGCGTCGACGGCCTTGACGGGCGTCTCGTCGAGATCGGCGACGAAGTGGTCGGCGGACAACGCCGACGAGTCGTTACTTGGCATAGCGGATCCTCGGGTCGAGAAGGGCGTACAGCAGGTCGACGAGGAGGTTGGCGATCATGAAGATGATCACCATCACGGCGACGAACGAGACGACGGTGGGGCCCTCGCCGAGCGTGATCGCCCGGTAGACGGTGCCGCCGACGCCCTGGATGTTGAAGATTCCCTCGGTGACGATGGCACCGACCATCAGCGAACCGATGTCGACACCGAGATAGGTGACGACGGGGACGAGCGAGTTGCGCAGGATGTGCACGGTGACGACGCGGCCACGGGTGAGCCCCTTGGCCGAGGCGGTGCGCACGAAGTCGGCGCTCGAGTTCTCGGACACGGAGGCGCGGGTCAGCCGCACGATGTACGCGAACGACACCGAGGCGAGCACGATGGCCGGCAGGACCAGTTCGTCCCACGGCGCCTGAGAGCTGACCGTCGTGCGGAACAGGCCGAGCTGGATGCCGAAGACGTACTGCAGCAGGAAGCCGATGACGAACGTCGGCACCGAGATCAGCAACAGGCTGACGACGAGGGCGCTCGTGTCGAAGAGCTTGCCCTTGCGGAGGCCCGCGATCAGACCGACGACGATGCCGGCGACGGCCTCGAAGAGCAGGGCGAGCATCGCGAGTCGGAACGTGATGGGGAACGCCCGGATCAGCTCGTCGACCACGGGACGACCGGAGAAGGTCGTGCCGAGGTCGCCGGTGAAGAGGCCGCCGATGTACAGCAGGTACTGCACGATGAACGGCTGGTCGAGGTTGTACTCGGCGCGGATGGCCTCGATGACGGCCGGCGACGGGGTCTTGTCACCGAACAGCGCCGCCACGGGGTCACCGGGCAGCGCGAAGACCATGAAGTAGATGAGGAACGTCGCCCCGAAGAAGACGGGGATCAGTTGGAGGAGCCGGCGTCCGGTGTACCAGAGCATCAGGCTTCCTCGGACGTCTGCGCGTGCATCGTTATCGCAATCGTGTGGAGGGAGGGGTGGGTGGGCCCGCCGAAGGGGCCCGGACAGTGCGAACACTGCCCGGACCCCCTCGAGCGTCGGTCGAGCGCGTGAGCGACGACCTTACTTGGTTACTTGGTGATGTTCTCGTAGATCGGCACGGAGTCCCAGCCGTACTCGACGTTGCTCACCGTGTCGGCCCAGACGCCGTTGACGTTCGCATACCACAGCGGGATGATCGGCAGGTCCTTGAGCAGGACCTCCTGAGCCTTCTGGTACGAAGCGTTCGCGTCGTCGACGTCGCTCGCCGCGCTGCCCTCGGCGAGCAGGTCGTCGAACTCGGGGTTCGAGTACTTGCCGTCGTTCGAGCTGCCGCTCGTGGCCATCGTCGGGTACAGGAAGTTGTACAGCGACGGGTAGTCGGCCTGCCAGCCCGAACGGAAGGCGCCGGTCATGGCACCACCCGAGGCGTCGGTGCGGAACTCGGCGAAGGTCGGGTAGGGCTTGCCCTCGGCCTTGATGCCCAGCGTCTTCGAGATGTTCGCGGTGACCGCGTCCACCCACTCCTGGTGTCCACCGTCGGAGTTGTAGCCGATGGTGAACGTGGTGTCGCCGTAGGGCGAGATCGCGTCGGCCTGGTCCCAGAGGTCCTTGGCCTTGTCGGCGTCGAACGAGAGGACGCTCTCGCCCTCGAGCTCGTCGGTGTAACCGGGGATGACGGGCGAGGTGAAGTCCTTGGCCGGCGTCCGCGTGCCCTGGAAGATGACCTTCGTGACGTCGTCGCGGTTGATGGACATCGAGATGGCCTGACGACGCAGGTTGCCCTCTTCGTCGTCGCCGAAGTGCGCGAGGTACTGCGGGATCGTCATGCCCTGGAAGACCGCGGCGGGCTGGTTGACGTTCGTGTCGGGGAAGTCGCTCTGGTACGTCTGGAACGCCGCCGGGCCGATCTGGTCGAGCACGTCGAGGTTGCCACCCTGCACGTCGGCGTAGGCCGAGTCGAGCGAGGTGTAGAAGTTGATGTCGAGCCCGCCGTTCTTCGGCTTGCGGTTGCCGTCGTAGTCGGGGTTCGTCTTGAGCTTGATGCCCTGGTTGTGCGTCCAGGCGCCTTCACCGTCGAGCATGTACGGACCGTTGCCGACCGGGTTCTCACCGAACGCGGCGGGGTCGGCGTAGAACGATTCCGGCAGCGGCGAGTAGGCCGAGTAGCCGAGGCGCAGGGGGAAGTCGGCCTCGGGGGTGTTGAGCGTGACCGTGAACTCGGTCGGGCTCTCGACGGTGAGGTCGAGGTCGCTCTGCGCGGTGTCGCTGTAGCCCTTGAAGTTCTCGAAGAACGAGCTGCCGGACGAGTTCGCGACGTTGTCGAAGCTGGCCGCCCAGTTCCAGGCCTTCGTGAACGACTCGCTCGTGACGTCGGTGCCGTCGGTGAACTTCCAGCCGTCCTTGAGGGTGACGGTCCACACGGTGGCGTCGTCGCTCTCGATGCTCTCGGCGACCTCGTTCTTGGTGGTGCCGTCGGCGTTGTAGCTGACCAGACCGGCGAAGATCGAGGTGACGATGCGGCCACCGCCGGTCTCGGTGGTGTTCGACGGGACGAGCGGGTTCTCGGGCTCGGTGCCGTTCGTCTTGATGATCGCGGAAGCGTCACCGGACGACGAGTTGTCGTCCCCGCTGCCGCTGGCGCAACCGGTGAGGACGAGTGCTGCCGTCCCCACGACGGCGACGGCCGACAGGCCCATGCGCGTCTTCTTCAATGTTCCTCCTGATGCGGGAAAGGACGCAGCACTGTGCCCAGGGGCCGTGCCGCGTTGGATGGTGTGAGCCTAGGCATCCCGTTCGGGCATCACCAAACCCCGACGACAACGGTTACACGACGGAAACCAACTCGCCGGATCGTTGCGTCGGCATGCAGTTCGTTGCGCGTGAGGCCTGAAGTTCGCATGAATCGGCTGCGAGAAATCCGCCACCTGGCAGGTATTGTTCTCCACCACGGCAGGAGGCGCGGGTCGGCCCACCCACGCCGGTCCCGTACGATCGCCCCCGTGAGCCGCCCCCACGACCCCACCCCCGCCGCGACACCACCCGATGACCTCGCACCGCGCCCGGCACGGATGACCCGAGCGCGCCTCCGGGTCGAGATCGCGATCGTCCTCGGTCTCTCGCTCGGCGCGTCGGCCGTGTACTCGGTGCTCTCGATCGTGAACCGCCTCACCCAGCAGACCGCGCTGTCGCAGCAGACCGCCACGCTGAACTCGCCGCTCAGCAGTCGCGAGTTCTTCGACCTCGCCTACCAGGTGCTCGGCGTGGCGGTCGACCTCGTGCCGGTGCTGCTCGTGGCCTTCCTGCTGTGGCGCGAGGAGCGGCCACACCTGGGTCGGCTCGGCGTCGACTTCTCGCGCGCCGGCCGGGACACCCTCGGTGGCGTCGGCCTGGCCCTCGCGATCGGCATCCCGGGCATCGGCCTCTACCTCGCGGGCAAAGCCCTCGACCTCACCGTCACGGTGGTGCCGACGAACCTCGGCGAGCACTGGTGGACCGTCCCCGTGCTGCTGCTCTCGGCCCTGCGGGCCGGCGTGACGGAAGAGGTGATCGTCGTCGCGTACCTGTTCGCGCGCCTCCGCGACCTCGGCTGGCGGACCTGGTCGATCATCGTGACGGCGGCCCTGCTGCGGGGCAGCTACCACCTCTACCAGGGGTTCGGCGCGTTCGTGGGCAACGTCGTCATGGGCGTCGCGTTCGGCTGGCTCTACGTGCGCTTCGGCCGGGTGCTGCCGCTCGTCGTCGCGCACGTCCTGATGGACGCGGCCGTCTTCGTGGGCTACCCGTGGGCCGCCACGACCTTCCCGGCGCTCTTCGGCCTCCCGTCCTGACGCCCCGGGTGGGCCGAACCGGACCGCCACGGCCGGAACCGGGTCTTGACGCCCGTCCGGGGGGCGAGTCTGATGGACGCACGGGTCACGGCGATCCGAGCTAGCCACACAGCGTGAGCTGTCCCCCGGGCGTCGATCGGGACGGTCGCCGCTACGTGAACGCCCTCCGCGACACTCGGCGGCCGACGTCCGAGGGACCCAGAGGAAACCGTCACCGCCCGACGGGATCGGGCGGTGACGGTTTCCCGTCCGTGGAGCGGGCCGTGGCCTAGGCGAACGCCTCGGCCGGCGGGCAGTTGCAGAACAGGTTGCGGTCACCGTAGGCCTGGTCGATCCGGCGCACCGGCGGCCAGTACTTGCCGCGCACGAGCGAGCGGACCGGGTACACGGCCTCTTCGCGACCGTACTCGGCGGTCCACTCGCCGACCACGACCGACTCGGCCGTGTGCGGCGCCCCGCGCAACGGGCTCGACTCGGCGGTGTACCGACCGGAGGCCACCTCGTCGGCCTCGCCCTTGATCGCGATCATGGCATCGACGAAGCGGTCGATCTCGGCCAGGTCCTCGCTCTCGGTCGGCTCGACCATGAGGGTGCCCGCGACGGGGAACGACATGGTCGGGGCGTGGAAGCCGTAGTCGATGAGGCGTTTGGCCACGTCGTCGACGGTGACCCCGGTCGCGTCGCGCAACGGTCGCAGGTCGAGGATGCACTCGTGCGCCACGAGGCCGTTCT
Organism: Frigoribacterium sp. CFBP 8751; assembly: GCF_014841545.1. Taxonomy (NCBI): domain Bacteria; kingdom Bacillati; phylum Actinomycetota; class Actinomycetes; order Micrococcales; family Microbacteriaceae; genus Frigoribacterium; species Frigoribacterium sp. CFBP 8751. Next base: position 1,095,638 of record NZ_JACYUB010000001.1, on the reverse strand, counting down.
CGCCCGCGTACAGCACCGGGAAGTGCTCACGCAGGCGGGCGGCGACGTAGTTGGCCGCCAGGACGGCCGCCCCGGTCGCCCGGGTGAGGCCCTCGGTGCCCATCATGCGCACGTACGCCCAGCTGATCGGCAGGATGCTCGGCGACCCGTACGGAGCGCTCGAGACCGGCACGCCGGCGTGGGCGAGGCGGTCGCCGTCGGCCGCGGGGGCGGCCCCGGTGCGGCGGTCGGCCTGCTGGGCCATCGGGTGGCCGGGCAGGAAGGGTGCGAGGTGGGCCTTGGCCGCGACCGGCCCCACGCCCGGACCGCCGCCACCGTGCGGGATGCAGAAGGTCTTGTGCAGGTTGAGGTGCGAGACGTCCCCGCCGAAGTCGCCGAAGCGCGCGACCCCGAGCAGGGCGTTGAGGTTCGCCCCGTCCACGTAGACCTGCCCGCCCGCCGCGTGGACCGCGTCGGTGAGGGCGACGATGTCGTGCTCGTACACGCCGTGCGTCGACGGATAGGTGATCATGAGAGCCGCGAGCTGGGCCGCGTGCTGCTCGACCTTGGCCCGCAGGTCGTCGAGGTCGACGTTGCCGCCCTCGTCGCAGGCGACCACGACGACGCGCATGCCCGCGAGCACCGCGCTGGCCGCGTTGGTGCCGTGCGCGCTCTGCGGGATCAGGCAGACCGTGCGCTCGACGTCGCCGTTCGACAGGTGGTAGCCGCGGATCGCGAGCAGACCGGCCAGCTCGCCCTGGCTGCCGGCGTTGGGCTGCAGCGAGACGGTGTCGTAGCCCGTGACCTCGGCCAGCCACCCTTCGAGCTGGCCTATCAGGTCGAGGTAACCCGCCACGTCGTCCGCCGGGGCGAACGGGTGCACGCCGGCGAACTCGGGCCAGGTGACCGCGGCCATCTCGGTCGCCGCGTTGAGCTTCATCGTGCAGCTGCCGAGCGGGATCATGCCGCGGTCGAGCGCGTAGTCCTTGTCGGCGAGGTGCTTGAGGTATCGCATCATGCTGGTCTCGCTGCGATGGGTGCGGAAGACCGGGTGCGTGAGGTAGTCGCTCGTCCGCAGCAGCGCCTCCTGCAGGCCCGAGGGCGCGGCGCCGTCGAGCAGGTCGACGCCGAGCACCTCGGCGACGGCCCGGACGTCGTCGGCCGTCGTGGTCTCGTCGAACGAGAGACGGACGCAGTCGTCGTCGACGGCGTGCAGCAGGTAGCCCCGATCGTGGGCCGCGGCGACGATCTCGGCCGCCCGACCCGGGACGAAGACCTGGAGGGTGTCGAAGAACGAGTCCCGCTCGAGCTCGAGCTCGCTCGCCCCGATCGCGGCCGCCAGGTCGGAGGCGTGGCCGTGCACGCGCGTCGCGATGTGCCGCAGCCCCCAGGGGCCGTGGTAGACCGCGTACATCGACGCCATCACGGCGAGCAGCACCTGCGCGGTGCAGATGTTCGACGTGGCCTTCTCGCGGCGGATGTGCTGCTCGCGGGTCTGCAGGCTGAGGCGGTAGGCGGGCTGGCCGACGGCGTCCTGCGAGACCCCGACCAGGCGACCGGGCAGCTGACGCTCGAGCCCGGTGCGGACGGCCATGTAGCCCGCGTGCGGGCCGCCGAAGCCCATCGGCACGCCGAACCGCTGGCTCGTGCCGACGGCGACGTCCGCCCCGAACTCGCCGGGTGCCTCGATCAGCGTGAGCGCGAGCAGGTCGGCGGCGACGACGGCCAGGCCGCCCTGGGCGTGGACCGCCTCGACGACGGCGCGAGGGCTCCAGACGGACCCGGACGCCGCGGGGTACTGCACGAAGAGGCCGAACGACTCGGGCAACTCGGAGGGGTCGAGCACCGAGAGGTCGAGCTCGACGAGTTCGATCCCGACGGCCTCGGCGCGGCCGGCGAGCAGGGCCTTGGTCTGCGGGAAGGTGTCGCTGTCGACGACGAAGACGTCGGTCTTCGCCTTCGACGCCCGGCGGGCCAGCAGCATGCCCTCGACGACGGCCGTGCCCTCGTCGAGCATCGACGCGTTGGCCGTCGTGAGCCCGGTCAGCTCGGCCACCATCGTCTGGAAGTTGATGAGGGCCTCGAGTCGACCCTGCGAGATCTCGGGCTGGTACGGCGTGTACGCGGTGTACCAGCTGGGGTTCTCGAGCACGTTGCGCTGGATGACGGCCGGGGTGACGGTGTCGTAGTACCCGAGACCGAGGAGGCTGCGCGAGACGCGGTTGCGCCCCGCCAGGGCGCGCAGCTCGGCGAGCGCCTCTTCTTCGCCGATCGGCTCGGGCAGCACGCTGCCCTCGACGGCCGCGGCGTGGATCGCGTCGGGCACGGCGGCCGCGACGAGCGACTCGACGCTGTCGTGCCCCACGGCGGCGAGCATCGTCGCCTGGTCACCCGGCGTGGTGCCGACGTGGCGGTCGACGAAGCCGGTGGCGACCTGGTCGGACCAGCCGCCGAAGACGGACCCGCCCGTCTGCCCGGCGCTCATTCGGCGGTCAGCGCGACGTACTCGTCGCGCGAGAGCAGGCCCTGGCCGTCGGTCGACGACAGGGTGATCTTGATGAGCCAGCCCTCGCCGAACGGGTCGCTGTTGACGAGGTCGGGGCTGTCGACGACGGCCTGGTTGGCCTCGAGCACGGTGCCGAGCGCGGGGGCGAAGAGCTCGCCGACCGACTTCGTCGACTCGATCTCGCCGACCACCGTGCCGGTCTCGACCTCGGTGCCCTCGGCGGGAAGGTCGACGTAGACGACGTCGCCCAGCTTGTCGGCCGCGTAGTCGGTGATGCCCACGGTGGCGGTGTCGCCGTCGATCAGGAGCCACTCGTGCTCGGCGGTGTACTTCAGTGCGGTGAGATCGGTCATGGCCGGTCCTTTCGAGGGAGGGGGTGCCTAGGAGCGCTTGTAGAAGGGCAGCGGGACGACGGTGGCGGCGACGGCGGTGCCGCGGACGTCGACGGCCAGTGCGGGACCGCGGTCGACGACGTCGGGGTCGACGTAGGCCATGGCCACCGGGTGGCCGAGGGTGGGCGACAGCGCGCCGCTCGTGACCTCGCCGACGACGGTGCCGTCGTCGGTGACGACCGGGTAGCCCGCCCGCGCCGCCCGACGCCCGGTGAGCGTCAGTCCGACGAGGACGCGGGCGCCGGCGGTGGGCTCGACGTTCGAGCGCCCGACGAAGTCCTTCGAGGTGTCGACGACCCGGCCGAGCCCCGCCTGGTCGGGGCGGACGTCGAGGCCGAGCTCGTGGCCGTAGAGCGGCATGCCGGCCTCGAGGCGGAGCGTGTCGCGGCTGGCCAGCCCCGCGGGGACGAGCCCTCGGGGTCCGCCGGCCTCGGCGATCGCGGCCCACAGCGACGGGGCGGTCTCGGGGTCGACGTAGAGCTCGAAGCCGTCCTCGCCGGTGTACCCGGTGCGCGCGATCAGCACGGGGGCGTCGTCGAAGGTGGCCTGCAGCACGCGGTAGTACCGCAGCGTCGACAGCGGGGCGTCGGGCTGGAGGCGGTCGGCCGTGACGAGTTCGTCGAGCACGCCCTCGCTCTCGGGCCCCTGGACCGCGATCAGCGCGGTGTCGTCGCTCTCGTCGTCGACCGTGACGTCGAACCCGGAGGCGCGGGTCGCGAGGGCCGCGAACGCCACCTCGCGGTTTCCCGCGTTGGCCACCACGAGGTAGTCGTGCTCGTCGAGGCGGTAGACGACGAGGTCGTCGACGATCCCGCCCTCGGCGGCCAGCAGGAGCGAGTACTTCGCCCGCCCGACGGCGATGGTCGAGAGCGTGCCGGCCAGGGCGTGGTCGAGGAAGGCGCCGGCGTCCGGCCCGACGACGGCGATCTCGGCCATGTGCGAGAGGTCGAAGAGCCCGGCGGCGGTGCGGACCGCGTGGTGCTCGCCGAGGTCGGAGTCGTACCGGACCGGCATCTGCCACCCCGCGAAGTCGGTGAAGACGGCACCGGCGGCGACGTGCACCTCGTGCAGCGGACTGAAGCGCTCGTCGGGTTCGTCGGAACCGCTCAGGTCGGGGTCGCCGCCCGGCCCCGTGGCGATGCCCTCGGTGCCGTCGTCGGAGAGGACGACGTCGCCGTCGAGCACGGCGGACGCCTCGGCACCGCGGAGGTCGTCGTCGTCGGGCCCGGGGGCGGCGGGAAGGTTCGAGGCTGCGTCGGACATCGGTGCTCCTGAGAGGGACGGACCGGCCGCCAGGTGTCTCGGCCGGGAACGGTGCCGTGCGGATGGCGCACGACGGGGCAGCCCTGTCCGGCGGTCCGCCGGTCGGGGCTCCCCCTCTGTCATGGGCCTGAGAGCTTCACCGGCCGGGGCCGGTTTTCACCGTGGGCGAGGACCGGCGAGGGGTCTGTCGACCGCCTCGCGCCTCCTGCTTTTCAGAGTGGCCAGTCCGTCGCGGTACGCGTACCTGAGAGATTGGCGGGGAGCTTGCTCCTTCGGTGCCCGGTCGGCGCAGTCTCTGCGCACCGGAGCTCTCCCGCGACGTGTTCGTGGCCCGATGTTCGGTTGTGGCGTCAGCCTAGCGTCGTCGTGTGACGCGCAGGTTTCGGGTGTGCACGCGATTCCGGTCGCCCTGACGACGACCGGCGCCCCGACCGGGTGGGGTCGGGGCGCCGGGAGGTCGTCGCGGGAGGCGTCAGACGGTGCGCGAGGGCTGCCCCGGCTCGGGCGATCCGGCGGCCTCGTGCTCGGCGACGAGCTTGCGCACGTCGTCCGCCAGCTGGGCGACGCCCTCGGGCAGCATCTCGAAGCCCTCGCGGTTGCCCGGGTTGACGACGAGGCCGGTCTCGGCCGGGATGGCCTGCACGAGCTCGGCAGCAGGGAGGGTAGCCGAGAACTCGGCCACGCCCTTGACCTGTTCGCCGATCATGTCGACGTGGGTGAAGGCGGCCAGCATCGGCACGCCCTCGCGGTCGAAGAGAACGGGCTGCAGGTCGTTCAGCGACTCTTGCGCGTCGGTGGCCGTGGCGACGACGACCTGGGCGTTGACGAACTCGGCGAGCACGCTGTTCATGTCGCCCTCACCCGCCTGGCCCTTGCTGATGGCCTGTTCGAGTGCGGTCTTTTCGCGGTTGTCCGTGTCGGTCATCCGACCAGCCTGCCGGGCGAACCTCCGTGTCGGCTCAGCGTCGCGCGTGGTGGGCGGCCCGGCCACTCGCTACCCTGTGCAACACCCCGCCGTGTCGCACCCACCTCGAGGAGCCCTCGTGCCCCGCAGCCTCCGCCTCCGCCCCTCCCCCCGATCCGCCGCGCCGGCCCTGGCCACCGCGGGTCTCGCCCTCGTGCTGCTCGTGTCCGGGTGCGCCGGCGGCGAGCCGGCCTCGTCGCCGAGCCCGACGAGCACCGCGTCGGTCACGCCCACGCCGACGGCCTCGGACGACGCGACGGCCCTGCCCGACGCCACCGCGCTGCCGACGACCGAGCCGCCCGCTCCCTCCACGGCCCAGGCCCAGGAGGCGCCCCCCGCGTGGCACGCGTGCGTCACGGCGGTCGGTCAGCAGTACCCCGACCTGCCGTACCTGGGCGACGTCTGGGCCTACGAGGCCGACGACGTCCGCGACAGTGACGTCGGCGCGATCGCCACCGTCACGATGGGCCACCTCGCCGACGGTCGCCCCGCCACCGAGTGGACCTGCCAGATCTCGGGCACCCCCGAGTCCCCCGTCGTCGACCGGGTCTCGCCGGCCGACCTCTGAGCCACGGTCGCCCCTGCCGTCGCCGGTCCGGCTAGGCCGCGACGGCGACGACGACCGTGCCGTCGATCTCGTGGTCGCGGACGACCCGGGCCCGGAGACCCGCGGCGGCCAGCGCCTCCTTCGTGTCGGCCGCCTGACGTCCGCTCGTCTCGAGGACCAGGGTGCCGCCGGGCGCCAGCCAGTCGCCGACCTCGGCGGCGATCCGCCGGTGCAGGTCGAGCCCGTCGGCTCCGCCGTCGAGGGCGAGCGAGGACTCGTGGAGGCGCGCCTCGGGGGGCAGGGACGGGATCGCGTCGGTCGGCACGTAGGGCGCGTTCGCCGCGATCACCCGGAACCGACCGCGCAGCGACACCGGCAGGCCGTCGAACAGGTCACCCCGGACGACCGTCCCCCGTTCGTCGAGGTTGCGTCGGGCGCAGCGCACGGCCGCCGGGTCGAGGTCGGTGGCCCAGAGGTCGAGACCGGGGTGCTCGGCGGCGAGCACGGCCGCGACGGCGGCGGCACCGCAGCAGAGCTCGAGCACGGCGAGGGGACCGGTGGCGAGACCCCGCGCGGCACCCGCCTCGGCGAGCGCCACCTCGGCCTGCCGCAGGACCAGCTCGGTCCGGCGGCGGGGCACGAAGACGCCGGGCTCGACGACGACCCGCCGCCCGGCGAAGGCCGCCCAGCCGAGGACCTGCTCGAGCGGTCGGCCTGCGACGCGGTCGGCGACCATCGTCTCGAGCGCCTCGCCGTCGGCGGCCTCGTCGAGCAGCAGCCGCGCCTCGTCCTCGGCGAAGACGCAGCCCGCGGCCCGCAGTCGTCGGGTGACGACCTGCTCACGGTCGGCCCCGGGGATGGTCACGCGCCCACGCTAGACCGACGCGTAGGCTGACGAGACCCGACGGCACGAGGGAGAACATGAAGCCGCTGACCGAGAACGACATCCGCGAGTCGTTCGTCAACGCCCTGCCGGGCGACCTCGACCGCCTCCCGATCCCCGGACTGCACGAGATGCTCTGGGAGGACCGGGAGTTCCTGGGCTGGCGTGACCCCCAGGCCCACCACCGGGGCTACATCGTCCACTGGATGGACGGCCGGCCCGTCGGTCTCGTCGTCCGGTCGTCGAGCAGCTCGCTGCGCCCCGGCATCGCCGCCATGTGCTCGCTCTGCCACTCGCCCCAGCCGGCCACGCAGGTGCGCCTCTTCACCGCTCCCAAGGCCGGCGAGGCCGGACTGAACGGCAACACGCTCGGCACCTACATCTGCGAGGACCTCGCCTGTTCGCTGCTGATCCGGGTCGCTCCCCCGCACCTCAACCCGCCCGAGCAGATCGCCCAGCGTTCGGCCGGCCTCGCCGAGCGGGTGCAGGGCTTCACGGCCAACGTCATGAAGACCGCCTGACGCACGGCCGTCCCGCACGCCGTCACCGCACCTCCTACGGTCCCCTCACGCCCCCAGCCCCTCCACCGAAAGGCACCGTCGTGTCCGTCGTCAAGATCAACGCCATCCACGTCCCCGCAGGCTCGGGCGCCGAGCTCGAGAAGCGCTTCGCCGCGCGCAAGCACTCGGTCGACGGAGCGGAGGGGTTCGAGGGATTCCAGCTGCTGCGCCCCGTCAAGGGCGACGACCGCTACTTCGTCGTGACGACCTGGCGCAGCGAAGAGGACTTCGCGGCCTGGTCGGCCGACGGCGCGAAGGCCGCCCACGCCCGTCCCGCCGGATCGGGAGAGGCTCCGCGCGGCCCCGTCGCCACCGGTGCCGACCTGCTCGAGTTCGAGGTCGTCGAGCTCTGATCCCCACTTCGCTCGACGTCGAGCCATGTCGGTCACGGTGACAGCGATCTCCAGGCTTCGCGCGTAGTCTCCTGCCCAATCGCCGACCCGCTCGGGGCCCGGCGTGAGAGGTCGCGATCGTCATGAAGAAGTCCACCCGCTGGGCCACCGCCGCCGCCGTCCCCGTGGCCGTCATCGCCGCGAGCATCGTGGTCCCCGCCGTCTCGGCCACGGCCGACGTCGACCTGCCCGACAAGACGCCGCAGCAGGTGCTGGCCCTCGCCGCCTCGAGCTCGGAGGCGTCCTACTCGGGCACGATCGAGCAGACCTCCGACCTCGGGCTGCCCGACGTGTCGGCCCAGGCCACGGGCGGCGGGTCGTCGTCCGACGCCGCCGGCGCCCTCGAACTGCTCACCGGCAGTCACACCGCCAAGGTGTACGCCGACGGCGCCTCGAAGCAGCGCGTCCAGGTGATCGACCAGCTCGCCGAGCGCGACGTCATCCGTGACGGATCGAGCGTCTGGGCCTACGACTCGAAGACGAAGGAAGCGACGCACGCGACGCTGCCCGCCCAGGGGACCACCGAGAAGCCGAGCGCCCTGCCCGACGGCACCTCCGTCCCGCAGACCCCGGCCGAACTGGCCGACCTCGTCCTGTCGTCGCTCGAGCCCACGACGACCGTCACGGCCGACTCCGACGTCAGGGTGGCCGGACGGGACGCGTACCAGGTCGTCCTGACCCCGAAGGACTCCTCGACGCTCGTCGCGAGCGCGACCCTCACCGTCGACGCCGAGACCGGCGTCCCGCTCAAGGTCGTCGTCGCCGCGAAGGGGCAGAGCGACCCGGCCCTGTCGGCCGGGTTCACCTCGGTCGACTTCGGCGCCCCTGCGGCGTCCGTCTTCGCGTTCACTCCGCCGGCGGACGCGACCGTGACCGACGTGACCGTGCCGACCGGCGCCTCCGGACGGTCGCACGGTGACGCGGCGCACGCCGAGAAGACCGTGATCGGCTCCGGGTGGAGCACGATCGTCGGGGTCACCCCGGCGGCGGGGTCGACCGACGGCACCTCGTCGGCCGACGCCGACACCACGGGGTTGCTCGACCAGCTCACGACGAAGGTCGACGGCGGTCGCGTGCTCGAGACCTCTCTGGTCTCGGTCCTGCTCACCGACGACGGCCGGGTCTTCGCCGGGGCGGTCGACGCCTCGACGCTGCAGGCCGCCGTCGCCGGTCAGTGACCTCCGGCCGGTGAGCCACGACACCGCCACCGTCCCGGCGTCGACCGACGGTGACGAGTCCCGAGGGGCGTTCGCCGTCGAGACGACCGGTCTGACGAAGCAGTTCGGGCATCAGCGTGCCGTCGACGGCGTCGACCTCGCGGTCCCCTACGGCAGCGTCTACGGGTTCCTCGGCCCGAACGGCTCGGGCAAGACCAGCACGATCCGCATGTTGCTGGGGCTCACCTCGGCGTCGAGTGGCGACATCCGGGTGCTCGGCGGGTCCATGCCCGACGACCTGCGCCGCGTCCTGCCCCGCGTCGGCGCGCTCGTCGAGGGTCCGGCGTTCTATCCGTTCCTGTCGGGCCGGGCGAACCTGCACCGCCTCGACTCGGGTGACCGCTCGGCCCCGGCCGCCACGCGCCGTGCCCGGGTCGACGCCGCCCTCGACCGCGTCGGGCTCGGTCACGCCGCCTCGAAGAAGGCCCACGCGTACTCGCTCGGCATGAAGCAGCGCCTCGGCATCGCGAACGCCCTTCTCATGCCGCGAGACCTGCTGGTGCTCGACGAGCCCAGCAATGGCCTCGACCCGCAGGGCACGCGCGAGGTCCGCACCCTCATCCGCTCCCTCGCCGACGAGGGCACGACCGTCTTCGTCTCGAGCCACCTGCTCAGCGAGGTCGAGCAGATGTGCACGCACATCGGCGTGATGAGCGCCGGCCGGCTGCTGACCCAGGGCACGCTCGACGACCTGCGCGCGCTCGGCACGCACCGGGTCCGCCTGCTCACGCCGGACCCGGACGCCGCCCGCGACGTCCTCGTGCGCCTGGGACTCGCCCCGGAGGCGCGGGCCCGGCCGGACGCGACGCCCGCGACCGCAGGCGGTTCGGTGAGCGTGGAGGCCGAGCTCGCCGTCGAGGGGCTCTCGCCCGAGTCGATCGTCGTCGCCCTCGTCGCCGCGGACGTGCGCGTGCGCGGATTCGAGGTGGCCGGAGCCAGCCTCGAGGACCGCTTCGTCGACCTGACCGGGGAGGGCTTCGATGTCGCCGGCTGACCCCAGGGACTCGCGTCCCGACGCCGTCCTGCCCGCCGACCGCACGCGGGGCGGTCTGGGTCTCGCCCTGCTGGGAAGCGAACTGGCGGTGCTCTTCCGCCGCGTCCGCACGATCGCGCTGCTCGCCGCGCTGGCCCTGATCCCGGTGCTGCTCGCCGTCGCCGTCCGGGTCACGTCGTCCGACGGCGGCAGTGGTCGAGGGCCGGCCTTCCTCGGCGACATCACGCAGAACGGCCTCTTCGTCTCGCTCACCGCCCTGACGGTGGCGATCCCGCTCTTCCTCCCGCTGACCGTGGGGGTCGTCGCGGGCGACACGATCGCGGGCGAGGCGAGCCTCGGCACCCTGCGGTACCTGCTGGTGACCCCGGTGGGCCGGGTGCGCCTCCTGCTCGTCAAGTACGCGGCCGCGGCCGCGTTCTGCCTTGCCGCCACGCTGGTCGTGGTGGTCTTCGGGGCGATCGCCGGTGCCGCGTTGTTCCCGGTCGGGCCGGTCACGCTGCTCTCGGGGCAGACGATCGGCCTGGGCGACTACGCACTGAGGCTGCTGCTGATGGCGCTGTACGTGACCGTGTCGCTGCTCGGCCTCACGGCGATCGGCGTCTTCGCCTCGACGCTGACGAGCGTGCCGGTGGGGGCCATGGCTGCCACGATCGTGCTCTCGACCGTCGCGCAGATCGTCGATGCGCTGCCGCAACTGGACGTCCTGGACCCCTGGCTGTTCACGCACCACTGGCTGGGCTTCGCCGACCTGATGCGCGACCCGGTCTCGTGGGACTCGTTCGGCGCCAACGCCCTGCTGCAAGCCGGCTACGTCGTCGTCTTCGGTGCCCTGGCGCTCGGTCGGTTCACCACCAAGGACGTCCTGAGCTGACCCGTGGGTGCGCCGGTGTCGGCGGTCGCGGTTACCGTGGATCGGTGATTCCCCGTATCCGCCGCTCTCCTGTCACCTCCCGACCGGTCCGCCTGACCGTGGCGGCGTCGCTCGCCGCGACGGCCCTGTTCGCCGTGGCCGGCTGCACCTCCACCGGGGTCGACGACGCCGACGGGCGCACGGCCCTCGTCACCCACGAACAGGAGGCGCGGGTCACCGTGGTCGGCGCCGCCACCGCCCCCGAGAGGGCCGTCGAGGCCAGCCGGGCGATGTTCGCGTCGAGTCCGGTGGCCGTCGTCGCCCCGGACGGCGACCAGGCAGGCCAGGCCGAGGCGGCCGACGAGGCCGCTCGACTGGGCGTGCCGATGCTGCTCGCCCCGGCGGGCACCTCGACCGGGTCGCCGTCCGGCGGCCCGTCGAGCGGGGGCCCGTCGAGCAGCGGCCCGTCGAGCGGGCCGTCCGTCCTGGCGGCGGAGCTCGACCGGCTCGGTGTCGAGACGGTGCTGGCGGTGGGCGACGTGGGGGCGATCGACGGGGCGGGCGTCGAGATCGCGACCACCGCCTCCTCGGTCGACGTGCCCGACGCGGCGACGCCCCTCGACGACGTCCTCGCCGTCGTGGCAGGGGGCGACGACGTCGCGGCCACGGCCACCGCACGGGCCGCGGGTGCCGAGGTGCAGGCCCTGCCCGACGGGGTCGTCGACCTGCAGTCCTCCGGTGAGGCGATCGACGCACTGCACGCCTCGACGACGACCGACACGGTGTTGATCGGGTCGACGTTCACGGCGGTGCGCGACCCCGGGTGGTCGGTCGCGGCGGCCCGGTCCGGGGCACAGCTGCCCGGCGGCGGCCAGCGGTTCTTCCCGGACCGACGGTTCGTGGCGCTCTACGGCGCTCCCGGCACCGGGGCGCTCGGCGTGCTCGGCGAGCAGGACGTCGCCGCGACCGTGCAGCGCGCCACCGACGTCGCGGCGAGCTACGACGCGGCGAGCGACCGTCCCGTGGTGCCGATGCTCGAGGTCATCGCGACGGTCGCCGCCGGTGCCGCGGGGGACGACGGCGACTACTCGAACGAGCTGTCGGTCGAGAGCATCGAGCCCTACGTGGACGCGGCCGCCGCCGCCGGACAGTACGTGGTGATCGACCTGCAGCCGGGTCGGGCGGACTTCCTCAGCCAGGCGAAACGCTACGAGTCGCTCCTGTCGCGGCCGAACGTCGGCTTGGCGCTCGACCCCGAATGGCGCCTCGAGGCCGACCAGGTGCCGTTGCGCCAGATCGGCGGCGTCGAGGCGAGCGAGGTGAACGCCGTGTCGACCTGGCTGGCCGACCTCGTGGCCTCGAAGGGTCTGCCGCCGAAGATGTTCGTCCTGCACCAGTTCCGTCTCGACATGCTGCGCGACCGGCCGTCGATCGACACGTCCCGACCCGAGCTGGCCACGCTGATCCACGCCGACGGCCAGGGCTCGCAGCCCGACAAGCAGGCCACCTGGCGCACGCTGCACGACGGCGCTCCGGCCGGGGTCGCCTGGGGCTGGAAGAACTTCTACGACGAGGACACCCCGATGCTCTCCCCCGAGCAGACCATGGCCGACGTGTCGCCGACGCCCGACCTGGTGACGTACCAGTAGCGCGTCGTCGAGGTCGCTCCGGCGACCCGTGCGGACGATTCACCGGCAGGTGGACGAAGATGAGGAGTCCGAAACCGACCGATGGGAACGCAGCACCGTGGCCACGAACGACGAAGTCGACCTGATCATCGACGCCTGGGCCCGCGAGCGCCCCGACATCGACTTCGCACCCCTCGACGTCTTCTCGCGCCTCCGCCGCCTGTCGCGGCGCCTCGACCGCATCCGCAGCGAGGCGTTCGCCCACGCGGGCCTCGAGATCTGGGAGTTCGACGTGCTCTCGGCCCTGCGTCGGGCCGGTGACCCCTTCCAGCTCAGCCCGAAACACCTCGTCACGGCGACCATGGTCACGAGCGGCACCATGACGAACCGACTCGACCGTCTGGTCGAGCGTGGCCTCGTCGAACGCCACGGCGACCCGAGCGACGGCCGCGGTGTGCTGGTGCGCGTGACCGAGGACGGCATCGCGCGGGTCGACGCCGCCATGTTGAGCTTGGTCGATGCCGAGAGCGCCAGGTTGCACTCTCTCTCGCCAGCCCAGCAGGCCCAGCTCGCCGACCTGTTGCGCCTGGTCGGCGACGAGTTCAGCTAGCAGCAGCGTCGGGCCGGTCGTGGATCAGCTCGAGAACGCCGAGCTGGGCAGGTCCTTCTCGCCGTCGACGATCGCGCGCACGATGCGCTCGGCCACCGCGTCCGGGTCGAGGGCCGCACCGAACGCCGGCGCCGTCCCGGCGACCGCCCGCGTGGCGAGGCCGGTGTCGGTGTGCCCCGGGCGTGCGTCGAGCACGCGGATGCCGTCGCGCCGGTACTCGCGTCCGGCGGCCGACGCGAAGGCCGCCAGGGCCGCCTTGGACGCCGAGTAGGCGGCCATCCCCACGGTCGCGGCCTCGGACACGACGCCGCTGATCGTCACGACGAAGGGTTCGCGACCGGCCGCCGCGGACTCCGCGAGGGCGGCGTGCGCGGCGCGCACCAGACGGATGGGCCCGAGAGCGTTCGTCTCGACGAGTTCGTCGAGCGTGTCGTCGTCGAGGTCCTTCGCCGCTCCGAAGGCGACGACGCCCGCGGCGACCACGACTCCGTCGAGGCGTCCGTGCTCGTCGAGCGCCGACCGGACCAGCGCCGCGCCTCCCGACCGGTCGCGCAGGTCGGCGAGGTAGGCGCCGGTACCCGACAGCGACTCGGGGCGTCGGGCCGCACGGACGACGACGGCCCCTTCGTCCTCGAGCATCGCGGCGACACGCACGCCGAGTCCGCCGGACGCGCCGGCCACGAGCACCACGGCTCCGTCGAGATCGGTCATGCCGCCGACCCTACGCGCGCGCCGCCGTCCGACGCCGGGGAGGACACCGCAGGAGGCGCGGGTCGCGTCAGGCGGACGCGCGCACCACCAGCTCGGTCGGCAACGTCATCGCGGCGGGCTTCTCGCCGTCGATCACCTGCAACAGCAGGCGCACCATCTCGTTGCTGATGCGGTCGAACGGCTGACGCATGGTCGTCAGCGCCGGTGTCGTCTCGGTCGCGACGCGGGAGTCGTCGAACCCGGCCACGGCGACGTCCTCGGGCACCCGACGGCCGGCGGCCCGCAGGGCGTCGATCGCCCCGGCGGCCATGCGGTCGTTGCCCGCGAACACGGCGTCGACGTCGGGGTGGTCGGCGAGCAGCGAGGCCATCGCGACGCGACCGCTCTCGCGCCCGTAGTCGCCGTGACGCACGAGCGACTCGTCGAGGTCGCCACCCAGCTCGGCGCGGTAGCCCTCGAGCCGGGTGATGCCGCCGGGGGTGTCGGCGGGGCCCGTGATGGTGGCGATGCGGCGACGCCCGAGACCGCGGAGGTAGGCCACCATCTCGCGGGCACCCTCACGGTCGTCGGCCGCGACCCAGCCCATCTTCTTCTCGTGTCCGAGCGGGATGCCACAGGCGATCGCCGGCACCCCCGACTCGACGACGTCCGTCAGCAGGCGGCCGCCGCTGTGTGCTGAGACGAGCAGGACGCCGTCGACGTGGCCGGCGCCGATGTACGCCAGCGCCCGCTGCTGTTCGGCCGGCGACCCGGCCATGATCAGCACGAGCGAGACGTCGCGGTCGGCGAGGGCCGCGGCGGCCCCGCGCAGCAGGATCGAGAAGTTGGGGTCCTCGAAGAGCTGCTGGTGGTCCTCGGTGAGCAGGAAGGCGACCGAGCCGGTGCGGTTCGTCGCGAGGCTGCGCGCATGCGGGTTGACGCGGTACCCGGTGGCCTTGATGGCCGCCTCGACGGCGGTCTTGGCCTCGGGGCTGACCCACCGGCCGCCGTTGAGCGCCCGCGAGACGGTGCCCCGCGAGACGCCCGCCGCCGTCGCGACGTCGTCGATGGTCGGTCGTCCCCGACCCGTCGCGCTGCTCACGCGGCCAGCATAGGGTGCCGCCGGCGCCGGGCCCGCCGGCACTACTTGACCGCGCCGGCGGCGAGGTCGACCTTCCAGAAGCGCTGCAGCACCAGGAAGATGGCGATCAGCGGGATGACCGACAGCAACGCCCCGGTGATGACGAGCGTGTAGAGCGCCGGCGCCGACGCCCCCTGGTTGAGCAGGCCGTTGAGGCCGACCGTCAACGGGAACAGCGAGTCGTCGCCGAGCATGATGTACGGCAGCATGAAGTTGTTCCAGATGGCGACGAACTGGAACAGGAAGATCGTCACCAGTCCCGGCAGCAGCATCGGGACCGCGATGCGACCGAAGATGCCCATCTCACGGGCCCCCTCGGTGCGCGCGGCCTCGATCACGTCGGTCGGCACGGCGGCCGCGGCGTAGATGCGGGCGAGGTAGATGCCGTAGGGGCTGATGATCTGCGGCAGCAGCACGCCCCAGAAGGTGTTCGTCAGGCCGACGTTCGCCAGCAGGAAGTACTGCGGGATCGCCAGGATGACGCCGGGCACGAGCACGCCCATCAGCAGCACGTTGAACACGACCTTCTTGCCGGGGAACTCGAACTTCGCGAGCACGTAGCCCGAGAGCGCCGAGACGAACGTCGACGCGATCGCACCGATGCCGGCGTAGAGGGCCGTGTTGAGCATCCACCGCCAGAACAGGCCGTCGCGGTACTGCGTGAGGGCGACGACGTTGTCGAGCAGGTGACCGCTCGGCGCGAGCGTGAAGGTCGAGAAGAGCTCGCCGCCGTCCTTGGTCGAGGCCATGACGACCCAGAGCACCGGGAACAGGCAGTAGACGGCGCCGATCAGCAGCAGCACCGTCGAGACGACGCTCGTCCGTTCGGCGTGCAGGCGCGGGGCGGCCGGGTCGCGCGGCACCTTGCCCGAGGCTCCGCGGCCCGTCGAGGAGGCGCGGGTCGGGTCGGGCACCGGGGCCGCCGCGTCGCGGGAGCCGTCGAGGTCGATCGTGGTCATGGTCAGTCCTCCTGGCCGAACGCGCGCTTCTGGACGACCCGGAGGAAGAAGAAGCTGACGATGAAGGTGGCGAGCGCGATGACGACCGAGGTCGCCGCCGCCGAGTAGATGTCGTCGCGGGTGAACGCGTCGCGGTAGACGAGCATGAGCGGCGACCAGCTGGTCGACAGGCTGTTCGTGAGCGGACGCAGGGTGGTCGGCTCGGCGAACACCTGCAGGGTGGCCACCATCGAGAAGAGCGCGGTCATGACGAGCGCGGGAGCCACCATGGGGATCTTGATGCGCAGGGCGATCTGCACCTCGCTGGCGCCGTCGAGGCGGGCGGCCTCGTAGACGTCGGTCGGCACGGCCTTGAGCGAGGTGTAGATGACGATCATGTTGAAGCCGACGCCGCCCCACAGGGCGATGTTGGCGATCGCGAACAGGACGGTGCCCGAGCCGAGCACGCCGTCGACGTCCCAGCCCAGCCGGTCGAACACGTAGTAGAAGGGGCTCACGGCGGGCAGGTACAAGAAGCCCCACAGCAGCGAACTGATCACGGCGGGCACGGCGTAGGGCATGAAGATCGACACACGCGAGAACGCCGTGGCCCGGGTGCGCTTCGAGTCGAGCAGCAGGGCGAAGAGCAGCGCGAGACCGAGCATGCACGGGATCAGCACGACGCCGTAGAGCAGGACCCGCCCGACGCTGGCGGCGAACTCGGGGTCGGTGAGCGAACCGACGTAGTTCTCGAAGCCGGCGAACACCTGGCTGTCGCCGCCCGAACCGAGCCCGAGGCCGACGACCTGCTTCTTCCGGAAGCTGAGGAACAGCGTGTAGACGATGGGCGCCGCCATGAACAGCACGAAGAGCACGATGCCGGGGGCGAGCATGGCGTAGGGCGTCAGCACCCGGGTGCGGAAGCTTCCGTTGCCCTTGCGCGTCGCGGGCCGGGGCGCCTCGCGACCGGTCGACGACGGCGGGGGGCCGGCGCCGTAGGTGCGGGGGCTGAGGGGGGTGAGGGTGTCGGCCATGCCGGGTCCTTGGGTCGAGACGGGTGTGACGGAGGGGTGACGGGGCGGGCGGGGCGACCCCGACCGCCCCGCCCGATGTCGCTACTCGACCGAGAAACCGCTCTTGGTCAGGTCGTCGACGGTGATCTTCTGCATGGCCGTGACCGCGTCCTCGAACGCCGCCTGGGTCTTCGCGTCGGCGGCCTTGGCGAACTCGTCGTTGTAGGCGCTGAAGGCCACGTTGACGTTGGGACCGTAGGTGAACGGGTTCACCGACTCGGACGCCTCGGCCGCGATGTCGTAGAAGTCGTCCTGCTGGCTGAAGAACTCGGGGCTGGTGGTCAGCGCGTCCTTCGCGGCGTCGGTCGCGGCCGGGTAGACGCCGGCGATGTCGGCGAGCGCCGCCACCGCCGTGGGGTCGGTGTTGAGCCACGTCGCGAACTCGACCGCCGCCTCCTTGTGCTCGGACTGGGTCGTGACGGCCGTGGTCGAGCCGCCCCAGTTGCCGTCCGCCGGCTTCGAGGCGTCCCACTGCGGCATCGGGGCCGCGGTCCACTTGCCGGCGGTGTCGGGGGCGTTGCCGCCCAGCACGCCGGGGGCCCAGACCGAGCTGATCCAGCCGACCTGGCTGCCGTCGTTCAGACCGGCGTTCCACTCGGGCGTGTACATCGGCTTGTTGTCGATCGCCCCGCTCTCGACGAGCCCGCCCCAGTACGAGGCGACCTTCTCCGTCGGGCCGCCCTCGATGTCGACGCCCCAGCTGTCGCCGTCGATCGACCACCACGAGGCACCGGCCTGCTGCGTGAGGCCGGCGAACCAGCCGGCGTCGTTGGCCGAGAAGGTGCCGAGGTACTTCGTCGGGTCGGCGGCGTGGAGCTTCGTGGCGACGTCGGCGTACTCGTCCCACGTGGTCGGGACGCTCAGGCCGTACTGGTCGAGGACGTCGGTGCGGTAGTACGCCATCATCGGGCCGGAGTCCTGCGGGATGGCGTAGACGCCGTCACCGCCGAGGGTCACCGACGACCAGGTGCCCTCCGAGAAGTCGCCCTCGAGGTCGGCGGCGCCCTGGTCGGAGATGTCGGCGAGCGCGTCCGAGGACACGAGCGTCGGGATCTTCTGGTACTCGGCCTGGATCAGGTCCGGTGCGCCGCTCCCGGCCTTGATGGCGGTGAGCAGCTTGGTGATGGCCGGGTCTCCGCCGTCCTGTTTGTTGACGGTGACCTGGATGTCGGGGTTGTCCTGGTTCCAGAGGTCGACGACCTTGTCGAGGTTCGGGGCCCAGGCCCAGTAGCTGAGCTCGACGGGACCGTCGTCGGCCGCGCCTCCCCCGGCGCCGGAGCACCCGGCGGTGAGCAGTAGGGCGGCGGTCGCGACCGTGGCGACACCGAGACGGCGGAATGAGCTGCGCATTCGTCCTCCTTGAGGAAAGCAAGAGCTGTGGTGGGGGCGGGACAGCGCGTGCTTCGGAGAACCACGTCGCTGTGCCTGTGAGCGGTTACAGTTACGCACAGCGGTTTTCGCTTGTCAACACCGTTATGGGCCCTTTTGCTGCTCGATACCGGTGTGTTACAACTGGGAGCGCACACAGTCAAAGGAGATCACCGCATGTCACTCGAGCTCGACGCCCGACCCACGCCCCAGGCCACCACGACCTGGCTGCCCGGCCGAGCCGACCTGCGCTACGGCGGCGACTACAACCCCGAACAGTGGCCGCGCGAGGTCTGGCTCGAGGACATCGCCCTGATGAAGCAGGCGGGCGTCAACCTGGTCAGCGTCGGCATCTTCTCGTGGGCCCTGCTCGAACCCCGCGAGGGCGAGTACGACTTCGGTTTCCTCGACGACATCCTGGGCCTGCTGCACGACGCCGACATCGACGTCGACCTGGCCACCCCGACGACCGTCCCGCCGGCCTGGTTCTGGAAGGCCTACCCCGACTCCCACCCGGTCACGCGGGACGGCGTCACCCTGGGTCGCGGCTCCCGCGGCATGGTCAGCCCGAGCAGCCCCGACTACCGCCGGGCGGCCCTCGCGATCACCGAGCGGCTGGCCGAGCGCTACGCGAACCACCCCGCGGTCGTGCTCTGGCACGTCCACAACGAGTACGGCGCCCCGATCAGCGAGGACTACGGCCCCCACTCGGTGCTCGCCTTCCGCACCTGGCTCGAGGAGAAGTACGTCACCCTCGACGCGCTCAACGAGGCCTGGGGCACCCGCTTCTGGGGCCAGACCTACGGCGAGTGGGACGAGATCGACGCCCCGCGCACCTCGGCCACGGTCGTGAACCAGACCTCGCGCCTCGACTTCGCCCGCTTCACCTCCGACGCCCTGCTGGCCTGCTTCACCGCCGAACGCGACGCGATCAAACGACACGCGCCGCACCTCCCGGTCACCACGAACTTCATGGCCACGAACTGCCCCTCGATCGACTACTGGAGGTGGGCCCGCGAGGTCGACGTCGTCGCGAACGACCACTACCTCGTGGCCGAGCGCCGCGACAACCACGTGCTGCTCGCCATGGACGCCGACCTCACCCGTTCGCTCGCCGGCGGTGCCCCGTGGATGCTGATGGAGCACTCGACCTCGGCCGTCAACTGGCAACCACGCAACATCGCCAAGCGCCCCGGCGAGCTCGCCCGGAACGCCGCGAGCCACCTGGCCCGGGGCGCCGACGCGATCCTGTTCTTCCAGTTCCGGGCGTCGCGGTACGGCGCCGAGAAGTTCCACTCCGCGATGCTGCCGCACGCCGGCACCTCGACCCGCACCTGGCGCGAGGTCGTCGACTTCGGCGCCGACCTGGGTCGGCTCTCGGCCGTCCGCGGCAGCCGGGTGGAGGCGCGGGTCGCGATCCTCTGGGACGTCGAGTCCTTCTGGGCCCACGACCTCGAATGGCGGCCGTCGGTCGAACTCCAGCACCGCGAGCGCGTCGTCGCCTGGTACTCCGCCCTGTGGCAGCTCGGCGTGACGGTGGACTTCCGCCACCCGCACGACGACCTCTCGGGCTACGACCTCGTGCTCGCCCCCTCGCTGTACCTGGCCGACCGGCGGACGACCGACGGCCTCGGCGCGTTCGTCCGCGGGGGCGGCACCTTCGTCGCGTCGTACTTCTCGGGCGTCGTCGACGAGAACGACACCGTCCACGCCGGTGGTGCACCCGGCGCCCTGCGCGAGGTGCTCGGCCTCTCGGTGCCCGAGTTCCTCCCCCTGTACGCCGACCAGGTCGTCACCCTCGACGACGGCACGACGGGCACGGGCTGGTCCGACGACATCGTGCTCGAGGGCGCCGTGGCGGTCGCGAGCTACGTCGACGGCCCGGCGGCGGGAGGTCCGGCGGTCACCCGCCACGCCCACGGCGAGGGCTCGGCCTGGTACGTCTCGACGCGCACGACCGGGGCCGATCTCGAGGGTCTCGTCCGGTCGGTGCTCGACGACGCCGGGGTGCCGCTGCCGGTGGACCACCCCGAGGGGCTCGAGGTCGTCGTGCGCCACGGGGACGACGTCGACTTCACCTTCCTGGTCAACCACGCCGAGACCGCGACCGACGTCGTGGTCGGTCAGGGCACCGAGCTGATCACCGGCGCCGCCGTCGACGGCCGCGTGGGCGTCCCCGCCGGTGCGGTCCGCGTCGTGAGCCGCCCGCGCGGCTGAGCCGCGACGCGAGGCGACCGCAGGAGGCGCGCTGCCGGCGTCGAGACCGGCACCGCGCCTCCTGCACCCACCCCTCGAGAGCCCCACCCGGCAGCCGCAGCCCCCGCCACACCGATCGTCAAGGAGGACGACACGATGACACGACCCACCAGCACACCCCGGCCCCGCGTCGATCGGAGGGGCCGGCGCGGTCTCGCCGTCGGCGCCGCCCTCGCCACGGCGGCCCTGGGAGCCGGCCTGCTGTCGGGAGCCCCCGCGACCGCGGCCCCCGGCGGCCCGGCTCCCCGCCCGGTCGTCGTGCAGGACCCCGGCTTCGAGCAGGGCGCGGCGGGCTGGGTCTCGAAGGGGAAGGACACCACGACGCTCGAGGCGGGCGGGCACGACTCGGCCACGCGCCTGACGCACGTGCTGTCGACGGCCGGCACGGCCACGACCAGCCAGAAGCTCAAGAAGGTCACGCCCGGCTGGTGGACCTTCTCGGCGTGGGTGAAGAGCGGTGGCGGGCTCGCCACGAGCACGCTCTCGCTGACCGGGTGCGGCTCCAGCTCGAGCACGGACGCCGCGGGCACGACGGTCGTCCCCTCGACCGAGTCCGACGACGGCTGGCTGCACCTGTCGGTCTCGGCCGAGGTGACGCACAGCCAGTGCACGCCCACGCTCACCACGTCGGGCGCCGCGGGGGCCTGGGCGAGCATCGACGACGTGACCTTCACACCCGGTCGTGTCACCCGTGACGTCCGCGGGGCCGACCTCTCGGGCCTGCCCCGCAACGAGGACCGCGGAGCCGTCTACCTCGACGCCGCCGGTCGTCCGACGGATGCCGTGCAGCAGCTCGCCGACCACGGCGCGAACATGGTGCGGCTGAAGGTCTGGGTCGATCCGACCGACGGCTACAACGACCAGGACGACGTCGTCGCGATGGCCGCGCGGGTGAAGGCGGCGGGCATGCAGCTGCTCGTGGACTTCCACTACAGCGACCGCTGGACCGACCCGGGCGCCCAGACCATGCCGAAGGCCTGGCTCGGGCTGAGCGCCCCCGAGGTCGCCACGAAGATCCACGACCACACCCGCAGCGTGCTCGACGCCCTCGCCGCCGAGGGCATCACCGCGGACGCCGTGCAGGTCGGAAACGAGATCAACCCCGGCATGGTCTGGCCGCTGGGCCAGACCTGGGACGTCGACCCGAGCGACGGCGTCAGCGGCGCGCAGTGGAGCAACCTGGCGATGTTCCTCACGGCCGGAGCGACGGCGGTGAAGGAGGTCTCGCCGACGACGCAGGTCGTGCTGCACCTGACGAACATCAACAACGGGGTCGACGGCCTGACCTGGTGGTTCGACGAGGCGACCTCACGCGGGGTGCCGTTCGACCTGATCGGCCTCTCGTACTACGGCTACTGGCACGGCGGGCTGTCGGGCATGCAGCAGGCGGTCACGACGCTCTCGGCGCGCTACGACCGCGACGTGCTCATCGTCGAGACCTCGTACCCGTGGACGCTCGAGGACGACCCCGACCACACCTGGGAGAACGTCGTCGTCGACCCGTCGCAGCTGGTCGCCGGCTACCCCGCGACGCCCGAGGGGCAGGCCGCGAACTTCCGCGCGATCCAGGACGTCGTGGCCTCGGCCCCGGGCGGCCGCGGAATCGGCGTGGTCGCGTGGGAACCCGCGTGGACCGCGGTCGACGGTGCCGGGTGGGACCCGGACGACCCGACCTCGGGCAACGCGTGGGAGAACCAGGCGATGTGGGACCACGACGGTCGCCCGCTGCCCGCACTCGACGAGTACGCGGCCGACTGACCCGGGCGAACGCCGGGTGATCCCGGTCGGCCACGTCACGGACCGCGATCGGGGACCCCCAAGATGGGCTCATGCCCTCCTCCCCGCGTCCGCGAGCCCGCGTCGACCGACGCACCGTGTTGCTCGGCGTGGGCGGCGTGGCCGTCCTCGGTGCCGTGGGGGCCGGCGTGGCCCTGCGGACCGCGCGGACGAGCGGGGAGGCGCAGGTCACGCCGACCGCGCCTCCTCGGCCGGTCGACGCCCTGCGGGCCGCGCGTCCCGCCACCGTCGCGCACCGCGGCGGATCACGTGACTGGCCCGAGATGTCGCTGTACGCCTATCGGCAGTCGGTCGCGGCCGGGGTCGACGCGCTCGAGATGTCGCTCTCCCGGACGTCGGACGGAGTGTGGTTCGGGCTGCACGACGAGACCCTCGACCGCACCTCGGGCACGTCCGGCTTCGTCGCCGCCGAGCACACCTGGAGCGAGGTGCAGCGGTACCGCATCTCGGCGGCCGGGACGACCGACCCCGGGCAGTCGGACCAGCCCTACGCCCGCTTCGACGAGATCGTGCGCGAGTTCGGCCGTGACCACGCCCTGTTCGTCGACCCTAAGTACGTCGGGGCCGATTTCTACCCCGAACTGTTCGAGATCGCGCGGACCCAGCTCGGCACGGCCGACCTCACGCAGACCCTGGTCGGCAAGGGCTACTGCACGCAGACCGAGTGGGGCGACCTCGCCAGCGCGCGGGGGTGCGAGACCTGGGGGTACTACTACGCCGACGAGCTGGCGGGCGATCCCGAGTTGCTGACCCGCACCTCCGGCTCCTGGAGCCTGCTCGGCCTCGACTGGTCGGCCCCGGCCGACACCTGGTCGACCCTCGCGGCGACCGGCAAGCCCGTGTACGGCCACATCGTGCCCGACCTCGACGCGGCGCACACCGCCCTCGACCAGGGCGCCGACGGGCTCGTCGTCTCGGGCGTCGCCGACGTCGTCGGGCCGCTCACGACCGAGGGCTGAGCCCCGACGCCCGCCGATGGGGCTCACCCCTCGCACCCCACGGGTCAGGCCGCGGTGACGGTCACCCGCTCGGGTCGCTCGGCGTCCGCCCCGAACACCAACCGACGGGTGGCGACCTTGTCGGCGAAGAACCGGTCGTGGCTGACCACGACGACCGCCCCGGGGAAGTGCTGCAGCGCCCGCTCCATCACCTGGGCGCTCGGCACGTCGAGGTGGTTGGTGGGCTCGTCGAGCAGCAGCACCGAGGCCCCCGAGAGCAGGCACTGCGCCATCGCGACGCGGGCCCGCTGACCACCCGAGAGCGCCCCGATGCGCTTCTTGAGATCGGCCTCGCTGAACTGGAACATGGCGAGGAACCGCCCGACCGACTTCCGCGTCGCGGTCAGGGCGAGGCTGTCGGGCATCGCGTTGACCGAGTGCGTGACGGTGTCGTCCTCGTCGAGTTCGGCGAGCACCTGGTCGTACGAGATCACCTTGACCCCGCCCGCCCACGCGGCCCGACCGGCGTCGGCACGTTCCTCGCCGGTCAGCACCCGCAGCAGCGTGCTCTTCCCGCTGCCGTTCGCCCCCGTGATCACCAGGCGGTCGCCTCGACGCAGCTCGAAGGTGAGGTCGTCGAAGAGCGTGCGGTCGTCGCGGGCCTTGCCGAGGCCGTCGACCCGGCAGAGGACGTCCTTGACGTGCAGCCCCGAGTAGATCTCGGTGATGATCTGGTCGACGGGGCGCGGTGCCCGCGACTTCTTCACCTTGGCCAGCTGCTTGAGCAGGTCGCCGCCGTCCTGGCGCTTGGCGGCCTTGGCGGCGTCGCGGCGGTCCGAGATGCCCTCGGCCTCGAACGCGAGCAGCTCGGACTCGTGCACGAACTGCTGCTCGAGGCTCTTCAACCGGAACTGCTTCTGGACGACGTACTCGGCGAAGTCGCCCGGGTAGTCGTGCAGGTGGAAGTTCTCGACCTCGACGATGCGGGTGACGACCGCGTCGAGGAAGCTGCGGTCGTGCGAGACGACCACGGCCGCGCCGTGGAAGTCGCGGAACCACGACTCGAGCCACTCGACGCCGGCCACGTCGAGGAAGTTCGTGGGCTCGTCGAGCAGCAGCACGTCGGGGTCCTCGAGGACGATCTTCGCGAGGGCCGCCCGGTTGCGCCAGCCACCGCTGAGGTCGTCGATCGGGCTGGTGCGGTGCGCGTCGCTGAAGCCGAGCACGCTCAGGGCGGTGTCGATGCGGCGCGGGTACTCCCAGCCGTCGACCCGGTCCATCTCGGCGAACAGCTCGGACTGCCGGTGGATCAGCTGGTCGAGGGCGTCCCCGCCGTCGGGGTCCATCGCGACCACGGCGATGTCGGCGTCGATCTGCGCCAGGTCGGCCTCGATCGCCCGCTCGTGGGCGAAGAGCCCGGTCAGCACCTCGACGATCGTCTGCGTGCCGTCGAGCTCGGAGAACTGCGAGAAGTACCCGACCCGGACGCCCTGCTCGAGCGTGACCGTGCCCTCGTCGGGCTGCACCTGGTCGAGCATCAGCTTGAGCAGCGTGGACTTGCCGCTGCCGTTGCGACCGACGATCCCCACGCGCTCCTTCTCGTCGAGGCGGAAGAACGCCTCGCGCACCACCGGGGTGCCGTCGAAGCGGACGGTCACGTCGTTCAGTCGGATCAGGCTCATGCGTCGATCCTCGCAGGCCGACGGAACACGCGGCGCCGCCCGGTTGTTGTCGTCGGAGGCATCGACGCGACCGCGGGCACCCGACCCATCCGATTGCACCGACGCCGACGAACAGGAGGCATCATGTCGGACCAGTACCGGAAAGACCCCGAGGCGGTCGCACGCCTCACCTCGACCCAGCGCCGGGTGACCCAGGGCGGCGGCACCGAACCCGCGTTCCGCAACGAGTTCTGGGACTCGAAGGACGCGGGCATCTACGTCGACGTGGTGTCGGGCGAGCCCCTGTTCGCCTCGGTCGACAAGTTCGACAGCCGCACCGGCTGGCCGAGCTTCACGCGCCCCATCGACGCCGAGCACGTCGTCGAGAAGCGCGAGGGCTTGTTCTTCAAGCGCACCGAGGTGCGCTCCACCGCCGGCGACAGCCACCTCGGCCACGTCTTCCGCGACGGCCCCACCGCCACCGGCGGGCTGCGCTACTGCATCAACTCGGCGGCTCTCCGCTTCGTCCCCTACGCCTCACTCGAAACCGAAGGATACGGTGCCTACATGACGCTCTTCTCCCCCGAATCCACCCCCGCCCCCAGCGGCACGACCGAGACCGCGATCCTCGCCGGCGGTTGCTTCTGGGGCGCCCAGCAGCTGCTGCGCCGCCGACCGGGCATCGTCTCGACCCGTGTCGGCTACTCGGGCGGCAGCGTGCCGAACGCGACGTACCGCAACCACCGCGGTCACGCCGAGGCCGTCGAGATCGTCTTCGACCCGGGCCTGACCTCGTACCGCGAGATCCTCGAGTTCTTCTTCCAGATCCACGACCCGTCGACGAAGGACCGCCAGGGCAACGACGTCGGCGACAGCTACCGCTCGGCGATCTTCTACACGAACGACGAGCAGCGGGCGACGGCCCTCGACACCATCGCCGACGTCGACGCGTCGGGCATCTGGCCCGGCAAGGTGGTCACCGAGGTCACCCCGGCCGGCGACTTCTGGGAGGCCGAAGAAGAACACCAGGACTACCTCGAGAAGGACCCCTTCGGCTACACCTGCCACTTCGTCCGCCCGGGTTGGGTGCTGCCGAAGCGCGACCAGCAGGTCGCCGCGGGCTGACGCCCGTCAGGCCCTCAGGAGGCGCGGTGCCGGTCCGACCGGCACCGTCCCTCCTTGCGCCTAGCCTGTGGGCATGCGCATCGACGACCACGGCCCCCATCGCGTCCTGCACGTCGACGCGGCCGGGCCGCGGCTGTCGACCGAGACGGACGCCGTCGACCTCGTCGGCGAGGCGTTCGGGGCGGACGCGTCGGTCCTCGTCGTGCCGGTCGCCCGTCTCGACCCGACCTTCTTCGACCTGAGCACCCGCCGGGCGGGCGAGTTCGCCCAGAAGCTCGTGGACTATCGCGTGCAGTTGGTGGTGCTGGGCGACGTCGGACGCCACGAGGCGGCGAGCGCCACGTTCCGTGACTGGGTGCGGGAGTCCAACCGTGGGCGGCACGTCTGGTTCGTCCCCGACGAAGGCACGCTGGCCGCCCGGCTCGCCGCGACCGGACCGCGCGGGTGATCGTGAGCCTCGTGTTCGACGCCGTCCTGCTCGCCGGGGGTCGCGCCTCCCGGGTGCACGGTGCCGACAAGACCGGGTTCACCAGTGGCGACGCGACGCTGCTCGACCGGGCCGTCGAGGCCTCGGTCGAGGCCCGCAGCCTCGTCGTGGTCGGCCTGCGCGACGGTCGGGTGCCGCCCGCCGGAGCCCTGCTCACCCGTGAGGAGCCCGCCTGGTCCGGGCCGGTCGCCGCCCTCGCGGCCGGTCTCGACGTGGTCGAGGACGCGGCGCCGTGGACGCTCGTGCTCGCCTGTGACCTGCCACGGGCGCCCGAGGCGGTGCAGGCCCTGCTGGCCGGCAGCGGCAGCGGCAGCGGCGACGACGTCGGCGAGCGCCGCGACGGCCTGCTGGCGATCGACTCGGGCGGGCGACGTCAGCCGCTGCTCGGGCTCTACCGGACCGGCGCCCTCGAGACCCGACTCGCGGCGCTGAGAGCCGACGGCCCCCTCACCGACCTCTCGCTGCGCCGTCTGCTCGACGGGCTCGACCTGCTCGAGGTGCCCGTGCCCGACGAGCTCTGCGCCGACGTCGACACCGTGGACGACGCCGACCGCCTGGGTGTCGTCCGGCGCGAGGCCGACGCGACTGGTTGAGTGTCGACCATGACCGACACACCTGCCGAACTCGACGCCTGGGCCGCACGACTCGTCCGGGCCCTGGGCCTGCCCGACGACTTCGTGGTCGACATCCCCGTGGTTCTCGACCTCGCCCGCGACGCGGCGCACGGCGTCGCCCGCCCGGCCGCCCCGCTGACGACGTTTCTCGTCGGCTACGCCGCGGGGCTCGCCGGCGGCTCGCAGTCCGAGCTGGACCGGGCGACCGCGACCGCCACCGCCCTGGCCACGGCCGACCCGGCGTGACGGTCCGGCGGGCCGACTGGCGGGTGGCCCGCGCCGAGGCGTCCGACGCCGCGCGGGCCCTGCCCCGCGACCTCGAGACCGTCGTGCTCGCCGACGCGGTCGGTCGCACGCTGGCCCGGGACGCCACGAGCCTCGCGCGCGTGCCCGGCTCCGACGTCTCGGCGATGGACGGCTGGGCGGTCGCCGGCGAGGGCCCCTGGCGACTCGGCCCGTCGATCGTCGCGGGCCGGGTCGCCGACGACGACGGCTCGCTGCCGACCGGGGTCGCGCGACCGGTCACCACGGGCGCCGTCGTCCCGGACGGGACGGACCGGGTGCTGCGCTCGGAGTCCGGGCACGTGGCCGACGGCGTCCTGACGGCCGACGACGACCCCCGCCGCCCGTCGCACGTCCGGCGGGCCGGAGAAGAGATCGACCGCGGCGACGCCCTGATCACCGCGGGCACGCTCCTCACCCCGCCCCGCGTCGCCGTGCTGGCCCTCGGCGGGCACGACGCCGTGCCCGTGGTGACCCGCCCGACGGTGGCCCTGGCCGTGCTCGGCGACGAGGTCGTGGCCGAGGGCGTGCCCGGGCGCGGCACGGTCCGCGACGTGTTCTCGGTGCCGGTGCCGCGCCTCCTCGGCTCCCTCGGCACGGCGTCCGCGACCACGACGCGGGTGGCCGACGACCTCGACGCGACGATCGCCGCCCTCGACCGCCCGGACCGTCGCCTCGTGGTGACGACCGGCGGCACCGCGCACGGCCCGACAGACCACGTCCGCGCCGCCCTCGACCGGCTGGGCGCCGAGCTGGTGGTCGACGGTCTCGCGATGCGTCCGGGGCAGCCCCTGGTCGTCGCGCGCCGCGACGACACGGTCTACCTGTGCCTGCCCGGCAACCCGATGGCCGCGTACGTGGGGCTCGTGGTCGTGGGGACCGCGGTGGTGGACGGCCTCCTCGGGAGGCGACCCGCGCCTCCCGGGTCCGTCACGCTCGCCGTCGACGTGGCCCACCCCCGACCCGGCGCGCTCGTGCAGGCGTACCGGGCGACCCCGGACGGAGCCGTGCCGACCGAGCGCCAGTCGTCGGCGATGCTGCGCGGCCTGGCCGACGCCGACGGGCTGCTCGTCGTGCCCGAGGGCGGGGCGCGGGCGGGCGACGTCGTCCCCTCGCTCGGCCTCCCGTGGTGAGGCGCGGACCCCGCCGGCTTTCGATTCCGGGGTTCGAGGGGTAGACCTGACCCATGGCACGCATCACGTCCCGCAAACCGGTGACCCGCATCACGGTCGGCGACGACGGCAGCGCCGGCGTCCGTAAGACCATGGACACCCTCGCGGTCGAGGAACCCCTCGAGATCCGCGTCGGCGGCACGTCGCTCGCCATCACCATGCGCACGCCCGGTCACGACTTCGACCTGGCCGCGGGGTTCCTCGTGTCCGAGGCCGTCATCTCGACCGGTGACGAGTTCTTCGCCGCCCGCTACTGCGCCGGGGCCACCGCCGAGGGGCTCAACACGTACAACGTGCTCGACGTCACGCTCGCGCCCGGGGTGCCGGCGCCCGACCCGAGCCTCGAGCGGGCGTTCTACACGACGAGCTCGTGCGGGCTGTGCGGCAAGGCCTCGATCGACGCCGTCCGCACGACGTCGCAGCACGACGTGCTGCACGACCCCCTCGTCGTCGACCCCGCACTGCTCGCCACCTTCCCCGACCGCCTCCGCGAGGGTCAGGACGTGTTCGAGAAGACCGGCGGGCTGCACGCCGCGGCGCTCTTCGACGGCCGCACCGGCGAGCTGCTCGTGCTCCGCGAGGACGTCGGCCGGCACAACGCCGTCGACAAGGTCGTCGGCTGGGCCGTCAAGGAGGCGCGGCTGCCGTTGACCGGGACCGTCCTGATGGTCTCGGGTCGCGCCTCGTTCGAGCTCACCCAGAAGGCCTCGATGGCCGGCATCCCGGTGCTCGCCGCCGTGTCGGCGCCGTCGTCGCTCGCCGTCGACCTCGCGACCGAGCTCGGCGTCACGATCGTGGGGTTCCTCCGCGGGCGGTCCATGGTCGTGTACTCACGGCCCGACCGACTCGGCGAGCCCGACGGGACCGAGCCCGCGGCCGACGTGGGCGTCCCCGGCGAGGCGGCCCGCGCCTCCTCGTCCTCCCTCGACTCCCCCGGTGGCGCGACGCGCGCCTCCTCGCCCGTCCCCCTGACGATCGGAACCAGACCGTGACCGAGAAACCGCCCGTCTCCGACGTGACCGACGCCGACATCGAGGTCGGCCCCCCGCGCGAGTGGGCCGCCGGCGTGCCCGGCGTGCTGCACTCGATGGACCCGGCCATCAAGCAGCTCGGGCTGGCCCGCACCGTCAAGCTCATGACGTCGCTGAACCAGAAGGACGGCTTCGACTGCATGAGCTGCGCCTGGCCCGACCCGAACCACCGCAAAGTGGCCGAGTTCTGCGAGAACGGCGCCAAGGCGGTCACCTGGGAGGCCAACCCGGTGCTCGTGCCCGACACGTTCTGGGCCGAGCACTCGGTGACCGACCTGCTCGACAAGACCGAGTACTGGCTCGGCATGCAGGGCCGCCTCACGAAGCCCGTGCACAAGCCGGCCGGCAGCGACCACTACCGCGAGGTGTCGTGGGACGAGGCGTTCCGCATCGTCGGCGACAAGCTGAGGTCCCTCGACAGCCCGGACGAGGCGTCGTTCTACACCTCGGGCCGCACCTCGAACGAGGCGGCGTTCGCGTACCAGCTGTTCGTGCGCGCCTTCGGCACGAACAACCTGCCCGACTGCTCGAACATGTGCCACGAGTCGACGAGCCTCGCCATGGCCGAGGTGGTCGGCATCGGCAAGTCGACCATCGCCTACGACGACTTCGAACAGGCCGACCTGATCGTCATCCTGGGCCAGAACCCGGGCACGAACCACCCGCGCATGCTGACGGCCCTCGAGGACGCCAAGCTGAAGGGAGCGAAGATCGTGGCGGTCAACCCGCTGCCCGAGGCCGGCCTGCGTCGCTACAAGAACCCGCAGCTGCCGCGGGGCGTCGCGGGTCGCGGCACCGAGATCGCCGACCAGTTCCTGCAGATCCGGCTCGGCGGCGACATGGCGCTGCTGCAGGCCGTCGCCAAGCGCGTCCTCGAGGCCGAGGACGCCGCCCCCGGCACGGTGCTCGACCACGAGTTCCTGGCCGAGCACACCGTCGGGCTCGAGGCCTTCCGCGAGCACATCGCGCAGGTCGACGACGACGAGGTGCTGCTCGCGACCGGGCTCGACCGCGCCGAGATCGACGAGCTGGCCGACCGTTACCTGGCCTCGGACCGGGTGATCATCACCTGGGCGATGGGCATCACGCAGCACCGCAAGGCCGTCGACACCATCAAGGAGATCATCAACCTGCTGCTCCTGCGCGGCAACATCGGCAAGCCGGGCGCCGGCGCCTCGCCGATCCGCGGGCACAGCAACGTGCAGGGTGACCGCACGATGGGCATCTGGGAGCAGGTCTCGGACGAGTTCCTCGACGCCCTACAGAAGGAGTTCCGCTTCGACCCGCCGCGCGAGCACGGCGTCGACGCCCTCAAGGGCATCAAGGCCATGCAGGAGGGGCGGATCAAGTTCTGGATGGGCATGGGCGGCAACCTCGTGGCCGCGATCTCGGACACCCAGCTCGCCGAGGCCGCGATGCGCGGCACCGACATGACCGTGCAGGTGTCGACGAAGCTGAACCGGTCGCACGCCGTCGTGGGCGCCGAGGCGCTCATCCTGCCCACGCTCGGCCGCACCGAGATCGACGTGCAGGCGGCCGGGCCGCAGTTCGTCTCGGTCGAGGACACCGTGTGCTCGGTGCACGGCAGCCACGGCCAGGTGCCGCCGGTCGCGCCCGACCTGCTCAGCGAGGTCGCGATCGTCAGTCGCCTGGCGCGGGCGACGCTCGGCGACCGGGCCGACCTCGAGATCGACTGGAAGGGCTTCGAGGACGACTACGACACGTTGCGCGACCACATCAGCCGGGTCGTGCCGGGCTTCGAGCGCTACAGCGAGCGGGTCCGCAGCCGCGACGGCTTCGTGCTGCCGAACGGGCCGCGCGACTCGCGCACCTTCGCGACGAAGGTCGGCAAGGCGATGATCACGGTCAACGACCTCGAGCACGTCGAACGCCCCGAAGGCACGCTGCTGCTGCAGACGCTGCGATCGCACGACCAGTACAACACCACGATCTACAGCCTCAACGACCGCTACCGCGGCATCAAGAAGGGTCGGCACGTGGTGTTCGTCAACCCGCTCGACCTCGACGACCTCGGGCTCGTCGACGGCCAGAAGGTCGACGTGTCGACGGTCTGGACCGACAACGTCGAGCGGGTGCTCCGCGACTACCGCATCGTCGCCTACCCCACGGCCCGCGGGTGCGCCGCCGCGTACTTCCCCGAGGCGAACGTGCTCGTGCCGCTCGACAGCGCGTCGATCGGCAGCAACACGCCCGTGTCGAAGGCGGTGCTGGTGCGGGTGACGCCGGCGGAGGTGCCGGTCGGGGTCTGAGCCCGGGCCGACGCGTCGGCGATCGGCGGCGCGCGGCGACGACGTCCGGTCGGTGCGGACCGACGCCCGCGGCGATGACGGGCGACTTCGCGGCATCCGGGCGGTCGACGACGCCCGGGTCCCCCGAACACGCCCGTTCTGGTCCGTCGGGTCAGCGGGCGGCGGCATGGACGGCGGTGACGGCCGCGGCCACGCCACCGTCCCAGGGGGCGCCGTGGCCGGGCAGCACCCAGGTGGCACCGGTGTCGAGCAGGGCGTCGAGCGACGCCAGCGCCTGCTCGGGCTCGTCGGTGAACGGAGCCGGTGCGGGCCCGACGTGGCCGGTCGTCACGTGTCGCGTGGTCAGGGCGTCACCCACGAAGACGGCGTCGACGCCCGGGACGAAGACGGCGATGCTGCCCTCGGAGTGTCCGGGCATCGGGATGATCCGGGGTGAGCCCGGCAGGTCGAGCGTCTCGCCGCCGTGCACCTCGACGACCTCGGTGAGCCAGGCGGTCTTCGCCCCGCCCTTGCGCAGGCTGTACCCGGCGAAGCCCAGCAGGGGGCCGAGCTTCACGGGAGGCATGCCGTTCTTCGGCTTCGGTCCGCCCTTCGCCCGCGAGGCGTCGGCCGCGTGGACGTACACGGGCACCCCGTGGTCGCGGCGCAGCCGTTCGGCGAAGCCGACGTGGTCGGAGTCGCCGTGAGTCAGCACGACGCCCTTCACGTCGGAGAGGGTGCGTCCGACCGAGGCGAGTTCGGTGACGAGTTCGGACCAGAGGCCGGGCAGGCCGGCGTCGATCACGGTCACGCCCTCGGGCGTGACGACGAGGTAGGCGGCGACGATGTCGTTGCCGATGCGGTGGAGGGAGGGGGCGAGTTCCATGATGGCTACGGTACTTAGCCATCATGGCTATTGTCAATAGCTATACTCGACGGATGCCCACACCGGACCGCACCTCGCTCGACGCCATCCTCCTCGCCGCCCGCGAGCTGCTCGAGGCCGACGGCCCCGCCGGCCTGACGATGGCCGCCGTCGCGGCACGGGTCGGCGTCCGCGCCCCCTCGCTCTACAAGCGGGTCGAGAACCGGGAGGCGCTGCTGCGGTCGGTCGCGGAGGCCACCCTCACCGACCTGGCCGCGCGGCTCGGGGGGGCGGGGTCGGCCCGCGAGGTGCTCGACGCCTTCCGCGCCTTCGGCCACGAACGCCCGGCTGCGTTCCAACTGGTCATGACGCCCGGGCCCGGCGTCCCCACCGCGCGACGCGAGTTCGGCGCCGCGGCGAGCGCTGCCGCCCTCCGGGTCGGCGAACAGCTCGTCGGGCCGGAGCGAGCCCTCGACGCAGCCCGCACGCTCACGGCGTGGGTGGCGGGCTTCGTCATCATGGAGCTCAACGGAGGCTTCCAGCTGGGCGGCGACGTCGACGAGGCGTGGGACTTCGGGGCCGGGCGCGTCCTGGCGGCCCTCGCCGCGCCTCCTGCGCCCTGAGCCGCCCGACGGACGGGCGGCTTCGTGGCGAACGGGCGTTCACGAACGCCCGGTTCCGCCGAGACCGCCCGGCCTGTCCGCCTTGCGTTCCTGCCTGCCTGCCTGCGCTAGCCGAGCGGTGCGTGCGGGTACGAGGAGGCGCGGTGCTGGAACTCGAGGATCGCCGCGTTCTCGACCCGCCCCTCCGCGATCTCGACGGCGCGGCGGATGGTGTCGGACGCCGCCCACGAGGTCGGCCCCTCCATGACGGTGCGCAGGAAGGGCAGGAGGGCTTCGCTGATCTCCCACGTCGTGGAGTTCCAGAGCAGTGAGGGGCTGTGGTCCACGGCGTAGTAGTTCGTGGTGGCGCCCACGGTGACGAGCGGCTCGGCGAAGGTCGTGGCGCGGGCCCAGTCGAAGCCCATGCCCTCGTCCACCGAGACGTCGACGATGAGGCTGCCGGGGCGGAAGGCGTCGAGGTCGGTCTCGCGGAGGTAGGTGAGCGGGGCGTTCGGGTCCTGGAGGGTGCAGTTGACGACGATGTCGGCGGCGGCGAGGAACGGGGCGAGGGCGACCGGCCCGTCGGGGGTGTTGACGGTGCTGGCGCCGGGTGTCTCGGGGTCGTGTTCGAACTGGAAGATGTCGACCGATGGGATCGGCGAGCCGACGGCGGCGATGTTGCGGTTCGTCAGGACGCGCACGTCGTGGATGCCGTGGGCGTTGAGGGCCGTGACGGCGCCGCGGGCGGTGGCGCCGAAGCCGATGACGACGGCGCTGAGGCGGCGGCCGTAGTCGCCGGTCGAGCCGCAGAGCTGGAGGGCGTGCAGCACCGAGCAGTAGCCGGCGAGTTCGTTGTTCTTGTGGAAGACGTGCAGACCGTAGCCGCCGTCAGACTGCCAGTGGTTCATGGCCTCCCACGCGATGAGGGTGAGCCGTTTGTCGATGGCGAGCTGGGTGATCTCGCGGTCCTGGACGCAGTGCGGCCAGCCCCAGAGGGTCTGACCGTCGCGCAGGCCCTCGAGGTCGGCGGCCTGGGGCTTGGGCAGCAGGACGACGTCGCTGTCCGCGACGATCTGCTCGCGGTCGGCCATCGCGACGAGGGGCTCGAGGTCGGCGTCGGGGATGCCGAAGCGCAGGCCGTAGCCGCGCTCGAGGGTCATGTTCGCGCGCAGATCGGCGTCGATGCGGTCGAGGTGGGCGGGGTGGATCGGCAGGCGCCGCTCGTCGGGCTTGCGCGAGGTGGCCAGGACGCCGAGGCGCAGCAGTGCGGGGGCGCCGGAGGTGGTGCCGGTGGGCGTGAAATCCGTTTGGCTCATGCTTGAGAGTAGATGAGTGGCGCTCGCCCCCGAGCCGGAGGGTCAGTTGTTGAAGCGGAACTCCACCACGTCGCCGTCCTGCATGACGTACTCTTTGCCCTCGATGCGGGCCTTGCCGGCCGAACGCGCCTCGGCGATGGAGCCGGTCTCGACCAGGTCGTCGAACGAGATGACCTCGGCCTTGATGAAGCCCTTCTCGAAGTCGGTGTGGATGACGCCGGCGGCCTGCGGGGCCTTCCAGCCCTTGCCGATCGTCCACGCGCGGGTCTCTTTCGGGCCCGCCGTCAGGTAGGTCTGCAGCCCGAGCGTCTCGAAGCCGATGCGGGCGAGCTGGTCGAGACCGGACTCGTCCTGGCCGAGCGACGCGAGCAGCTCGGCGGCGTCCTCGTCGTCGAGGCCGATCAGCTCGGACTCGACCTGCGCGTCGAGGAAGATCGCCTCGGCCGGCGAGACCAGGGCCTGCAGTTCGGCCTTGCGCGCCTCGTCGGTGAGGACGGCCTCGTCGACGTTGAAGACGTAGATGAAGGGCTTCGCGGTGAGCAACCCGAGTTCGCGGATCGGCTCGAGGTCGATGCTCGTGGCCGAGAGCGCCTCCCCGCGCTCGAGCGCCTCCTTGGCGGCCACGGCCGTCTCGTGCACGATCGGCTCGACGCGCTTCAGCCGCAGCTCTTTCTCGTACCGGACGAGCGCCTTCTCGACCGTCTCGAGGTCGGCGAGGATCAACTCGGTGTTGATCGTGCCCATGTCGCTCTCGGGGTCGACCTTGCCGTCGACGTGCACGACGTCGGGGTCGTCGAAGCCACGCACGACCTCGGCGATGGCGTCGGCCTCGCGGATGTTCGCCAGGAACTTGTTGCCGAGCCCCTCGCCCTCGCTCGCCCCCTTGACGATGCCGGCGATGTCGACGAACGACACCGGTGCGGGCAGGATCTTCTCGCTGCCGAAGAGACCGGCCAACACCTGGAGGCGCGGGTCGGGCAGGTTGACGATGCCCACGTTGGGCTCGATGGTCGCGAACGGATAGTTCGCCGCCAGCACCTGGTTCTTGGTCAGGGCGTTGAACAGGGTGGACTTGCCGACGTTGGGCAGTCCGACGATCGCGATAGTGAGAGCCACGAGGGTCAAGCGTACCGGGCCTGCCGAGCCGTGCCGTCGGCGTCGCGCCGGCTGGGGACGGAACGGCATCCGACCGTGCCTGGGGAGGCGGTGTCGGAGGCGCGTGAGACCATGAGTCAATGCCCATCGACTTCACCGCGATCGACTTCGAGACCGCGAACTCGAGCAGCGCCAGTGCCTGCTCCGTCGGCCTCGTCAAGGTCCGCGACGGGGTCGTCGTCGACAAGGTCGGCTGGTTGATCCAGCCACCGGCCGGGCACGACGAGTTCTCCGAGTGGAACACCCGAATCCACGGCATCGTCGCGAGCGACGTGGTCGGCGCCTTCGGCTGGGCCGAGCAGTTCGAGCTGCTCGCCGACTTCGCCGGCGACGACGTCTTCGTCGCCCACAACGCCGGTTTCGACATGGGCGTCATCAAGGCCGCCTGCGCGGCCACCGGGCTCACCCCTCCCCCGTGGTCGTACCTCTGCAGCCTGCAGGTCGCCCGCAAGACCTACTCGCTCGACTCGTACCGGCTTCCGGTCGCCGCGACGGCCGCCGGGTTCGACGCCTTCTCGCACCACGACGCCCTCGCCGACGCCGAGGCCTGCGCGGCCATCGTCGCCCACGCCGCGCTGTTCCACGGCGCCTCCGACCTCGGCGAGCTCGCGACGATCGCCTCGGTCAAGGTGAAGGTGCTGCAGCCGGCCGGGGCGCCGACGGCGCCCGCCGTGCCCCGGGCCGACCGACGCCCGATGGCCTTCGGCTAGGCGCCTCTCCCACGCCAGCCCGACGCCGTGAGGCGCGTCGGGCATCCCCGACCCCACCGCGTCGACTCCCGGTCGGTGTCGGTGGCCGCTGCCACACTTCCGCCATGCCCCTTCCGCTCGCGCTGTTCCTCGCCCTGCTGCTCGGTCTCGTCCTCGGCGTCGCCGTCGGCGCACTCGTCGCCCGCACCCGCGCGGCCGAGGCGACGGCACGCCTGTCGTCCGACCTCGCCGCTGCCCGCGCCGTGGCCGACGCGTCGCGCGAGCGCCTCGAGGGCCAGGACGACCAGTACCGTCGACAGATCGCGCAGCAAGAAGACCGCCTCCGCGAGTTCCAGGACCGCCTCCGCGACGTCCGCATCGCCGAGGCCGAGAGGGCGCGCACCGACGGCCAGGTGCTCGTCGCGCTCAGCCCGGTGGCCGAGAGCCTGCAGGCCGTCCAGCAGAAGGTGGCCGAACTCGAAGCCGAACGTACCCTCCAATACGGCGCCCTCAGCGAGCAGCTGCGAACCGCCGCCGAATCGGGTGAACGGCTCCGCGGGACGGCCGAGTCGCTCGCCTCCGCGCTGAAGTCGAACAGCACGCGCGGCGTCTGGGGCGAGACCCAGTTGCGCAACGTCGTGCAGGCCGCCGGCCTCGTCGAGCGCGTCGACTTCGACGTGCAGACGTCGATCTCGTCGGACGCCGGCTCCGGCCGGCCCGACATGGTGGTGCACCTCCCCGGTGGCAAGAACATCGCGGTCGACGCCAAGGTGCCGTTCTCCGCCTACCTCGAGGCGAGCGCCATCCCCGCATCCGCCACGGGCGACGAGGGCGCACGACGCGACCAGCTGGTCCGGCAGCACGTCAAGGCACTGCGGGCCCACGTCGACGCCCTGGCGGGCAAGACGTACTGGGCCGGGCTCGAGTCCTCGCCCGAGCTGGTCATCGCGTTCATCCCGAGCGAGTCGCTCGTGTCGTCCGCCCTCGAGGCCGACCCGGCCCTGATGGACTACGCCTTCCAGAAGCGCGTCGCCCTCGCCTCGCCCGTGACCCTCTGGTCCGTGCTCAAGACCGTCGCGTTCAGCTGGCAACAGGACGTCGTCACCGCCGAGGCCAAAGAACTGTTCGACCTCAGCCGCGAGCTCTACGGGCGGCTGTCGACCATGGCCGGTCACGTGGACAAGCTCGGCCGGTCGCTGCGCGCCGGCGTCACCGACTACAACCGGTTCGTCGGTTCGCTCGAGCGAACGGTCCTCCCGTCGGCCCGGCGGCTCAGCATGCTCGACGAGTCCAAGGTCCTCGCGACCCCGACGACCGTCGAGGAGTCACCCCGAGAGCTCACCGCCCCCGAGCTCGCGTCGGCCCTGGGCGAGGGCAGCACCGACCGCGACTGACCCCCGATGCGACGAACGCCCGGCCGAGGCCGGGCGTTCGTCGTGTCGTGAGGTGGCGTGGAGGTCAGGCCTTCTCGCCGTACCACTTCGACACGAGGTGGTCGGCCTCGACCCGGCGGATGGTGCCCGAGTGCGAGCGCAGCACGATGCTCGAGGTCCGGATCATGCCCTGCTTGCGCGTGACGCCCGCGACGAGTGCACCGTCGGTGACACCCGTGGCGACGAAGTACGCGTTGTCGCCCGTGACGAGGTCGTCCTGGTCCAGGACGCGGTCGAGGTCGTGACCCGCGTCGATCGCCTTCTGGCGCTCGGCGTCGTCCTTCGGAGCGAGACGGGCCAGGATCAGGCCGTCGAGGGCCTTCACCGCACAGGCCGTGATGATGCCCTCGGGCGTGCCACCGACGCCGACGCACATGTCGATGCGCGAGTCGGGACGAGCGGCGTTGATGCCGCCGGCCACGTCGCCGTCGAGCAGCAGGCGGGTCGACGCGCCCACGGCCCGGATCTCGGCGATGAGGTCCGCGTGACGGGGACGGTCGAGCACGGCGATCTGCATGTCCTCGACGGCGATGCCCTTGGCCGCCGCCAGGGCGGTGATGTTCTCGCCGATCGGACGGTCGAGGTCGATGATGCCGCGGCCCTCGGGGCCGGTGACGATCTTGTCCATGTAGAAGACGGCGCTGGGGTCGTACATGCTGCCGCGGTCGCTGACGGCGATCACCGAGAGGGCGTTCATGCGTCCCGCCGCGGTGAGGCTGGTGCCGTCGATCGGGTCGACGGCGATGTCGCAGGCCGGCCCGAAGCCGTTGCCGACGTGCTCGCCGTTGAAGAGCATCGGGGCTTCGTCCTTCTCGCCCTCGCCGATCACGACCACGCCGTCGAACGCCACCGTGCCGAGGAACTTGCGCATGGCGTCGACCGCGGCCTTGTCGGCGGCGTTCTTGTCGCCCTTGCCGATGAACGGCGCCGAGCGGATCGCGGCCGCCTCGGTGGCCCGCACCAGTTCCATGCCGAGGTTGCGGTCGGGGTGCGAGTAGAGGGTTCCGGAATCCGTGTCAGCCATGCTCCGGATCTTACCCGCGCCGCGCCTCCCGACCGGGCTCCGGCGACCAGGACGAACAGACGTGCGCTGACTAGGGTGGACGAGCCACCAGTCGTGATCGAAGGAGATTCAATGCCCGTCGCAACCCCCGAGCAGTACGCCGAGATGCTCGACAAGGCGAAGAACAAGGGCTTCGCCTACCCCGCCGTCAACGTCTCGTCGTCGCAGACGATCAACTCGGTGTTGCAGGGTCTCACCGAGGCGGGCAGCGACGGCATCATCCAGGTCACCACCGGCGGCGCCGACTACTTCGCCGGCCACACCGTCAAGAACCGTGCCGCGGGGGCCATCGCCTTCGCCAAGTTCGCGACCGAGGTCGCGAAGAACTACCCGGTGACCGTCGCACTGCACACCGACCACTGCCCGAAGGACGCCCTCGACGGCTTCGTGCTGCCGCTGATCGCCGCCTCCGAAGAAGAGGTCCGGGCCGGACGCAACCCGCTGTTCCAGTCGCACATGTGGGACGGTTCGGCCGTCCCGCTCGACGAGAACATCTCGATCGCGCAGGACGTGCTGAAGCGCACCAAGGCGATCAACGCCATCCTCGAGGTCGAGATCGGCGTCGTCGGCGGCGAAGAAGACGGCGTGCAGCACGAGGGCACCAACGACGCGCTCTACACCACGGTGGGTGACGTCACCCGCGTGGTCGAGGCGCTCGGCCTCGGCGAGCACGGCCGCTACATCGCGGCCCTCACCTTCGGCAACGTGCACGGCGTGTACAAGCCGGGCAACGTCAAGCTCCGTCCCGAACTGCTGGGCGAGATCCAGCAGGGCATCCAAGAGAAGTTCGGCACGGCCGCGAAGCCCCTCGAACTCGTCTTCCACGGTGGCTCGGGGTCGTCCGACGCCGAGATCGCCGAGGCCGTCTCGAACGGCGTCGTCAAGATGAACCTCGATACCGACACGCAGTACGCCTTCAGCCGGTCCATCGCCGACACCGTGCTGAAGAACTACGACGGCTTCCTCAAGGTCGACGGCGAGGTCGGCAACAAGAAGCAGTACGACCCCCGCGCCTGGGGCAAGGTCGCCGAGAGCGCCATGGCCGCCCGCGTCGTCGAGGCGACGAAGCAGCTCGGGTCGTACGGTCAGTCGGCGAGCTGACCCGCGCCTCCTGGTCGCACGACGAAGCCCCCGAGCGAGTGCTCGGGGGCTTCGTCGTCGAGGCGTGCGGCGAGGGTCAGTTCGATCCCGAGAAGTAGTCGTTCGTGAAGCTCTGCATCGCCTCGGCGAAGGCCGGGTCGCCCATCAGGATGGCCGCCGCTCCGAACCCCTGCACGAGACCGAAGACGACACCGGCGACGAGGGGCACGACGAATCCGAGACGCCCCGCGCGCAGCCGCCGGAGGGTCCACCAGGTCGAGACGGTGAACAACGCCACGGCCAGCACGGCCATGACGACACCGAAGGTCTGCAGCGCGGCCGAC
This sequence comes from Frigoribacterium sp. CFBP 8751, assembly GCF_014841545.1. NCBI lineage: Bacteria > Bacillati > Actinomycetota > Actinomycetes > Micrococcales > Microbacteriaceae > Frigoribacterium > Frigoribacterium sp. CFBP 8751. Next base: position 1,055,484 of record NZ_JACYUB010000001.1, on the reverse strand, counting down.
GAGCCGAACCCCGAGAGGTCGAGCCCGAACGTCTCGAACTGGGCGAGCTGCGTCGTCGCGTAGCCGGGCACGCGGGCGATCGCCTGGACAGCCCCGAAGGCACCCAGCCCGATCAGGGCGAACGTCGCCACCCGGTCGATGCGCCGCCCGGTCGAGAGCGCAGGAGGCGCGGTGCGGGTCTCGTCACCGGGGCGCACGTCGGTCGAGATGGCGGGCCGCGCGTCCTGACCGGCGACCCGCGCCTCCTCGGTGGTGTCGGCCTCGGCCGTGACGGGATTCACCCAGCCCTCGGGCGCGTACTCGCCGTAGCGCGGCTTCGGACGGTCGTCGGTCATCGGGTGCGACCGCCGAGGCCGCGGGCGTCGACCTGGCCCGTCGCGTCTTTGCGCAGCTCTTTGGGCAGCGAGAACATCAGGTCTTCTTCGGCCGTGACGACCTCTTGGACGTCGACGTAGCCGGCGTCGGACAGGTCGGCCAGCACCTCGTCCACGAGGACCTCGGGCACCGACGCGCCGGAGGTGACGCCGACCGTCTCGACACCGTCGAGCCACTCCTGCTTGATCTCGTTCGTGTAGTCCACGCGGTAAGCGGCCTTGGCCCCGTGCTCAAGGGCGACCTCGACGAGACGCACACTGTTCGAGCTGTTCGCCGAGCCGACGACGATGACGAGATCGGCACCCTGGGCGACCTTCTTGATCGCGACCTGGCGGTTCTGCGTGGCGTAGCAGATGTCGTCGCTCGGGGGGTTCTGGATGGTCGGGAAGCGCTCGCGCAGACGACGCACGGTCTCCATCGTCTCGTCGACGCTGAGGGTGGTCTGCGACAGCCAGACGAGGTTGTCGGGATCGGCGACGACGAGGTCGTCGACCTCGGCCGGGTTCTGCACGAGGGTCGTGCGGTCGGCCGCGTGACCCATCGTGCCCTCGACCTCTTCGTGCCCGGCGTGGCCGATCAGGATGATGTGCCGGCCCTGGTTGCCGAAGCGCACGGCCTCGCGGTGGACCTTGGTGACGAGGGGGCAGGTCGCGTCGATGGCCTGCAACTCGCGGTCGGCCGCACCCTTCACGACGGCCGGCGAGACGCCGTGCGCGCTGAAGACGATGTGCGACCCCTGGGGAACCTCGTCGACCTCGTCGACGAAGATCGCACCCTGGCTCTCGAGGGTCGCGACGACGTGGACGTTGTGGACGATCTGCTTGCGGACGTAGACGGGGGCGCCGTAGTGCTCGAGCGCCTTCTCGACCGCGATGACGGCTCGGTCGACGCCGGCGCAGTACCCGCGAGGTGCTGCGAGCAGCACCCGCTTGCGTCCGTTGACGGGGGTATCCTTTAGCCTGTTCCGCACCGCAGGAACACGCGGTGTCGGCAGGTCGATGGCGAGGGCGCCGTTGGAGATGTGGCTCACCCGACGAGTCTAGGTGTGCCGGACTGGTCGCGTACTGGGAGCGGCAGCGCGATCGGTCGATCGCCCCTGGCCGTCGCTCGTCCTGCCGGTGTCGACCACCCCTCGAACGGAGCTCCATGACGATCGTTCCCCCTCCCCCCACCGCCGAGTCCCCGTGGCCCGTCGGGCTCCTCGCGAGCAAGGTGCGCGACTGGATCGACCGCCTCGGCACGGCCTGGGTCGAGGGCGAGATCACCCAGTGGAACGTCTCCGGGGGCAACGTCTACGGCAAGCTCCGCGACCTCGAACAGGACGCCACCGTGTCGTTCTCCATCTGGTCCAGCGTGAAGTCGCGCGTGCCCGCCGACCTCAAGCAGGGTGACCGCGTCATCGCCGCCGTCAAACCGAACTACTGGGTCAAGGGCGGCAGCCTCACGATGCAGGTCTTCGACATGCGCCACGTGGGGATCGGCGACCTCCTCGAACGTCTCGAACGCCTCCGCCGCCAGCTCACGGCCGAGGGGCTCTTCTCCCCCGAACGCAAACGGGCCCTGCCGTTCCTCCCCGGGTGCATCGGCCTCGTCACCGGCAAGGACAGCGACGCCGAGAAGGACGTCCTGCGCAACGCCCAGCTGCGATGGCCCTCGGTCTCGTTCCGGGTGGTGCACGCGGCGGTGCAGGGCGACCGCATGGTCGGCGAGGTCACGGCGGCGATCCAGCGTCTCGACGCCGACGACGAGGTCGACGTCATCATCGTCGCCCGAGGCGGCGGCGACTTCCAGAACCTGCTCGGCTTCAGCGACGAAGGACTCGTCCGCGCCGTCTCGGCCTGCACCACGCCGGTCGTCAGCGCCATCGGGCACGAGGCCGACCGGCCGCTGCTCGACGACGTCGCCGACCTGCGCGCGTCCACGCCCACCGACGCCGCCAAGCGGGTGGTCCCCGACGTGACAGAAGAACTGTCACGCGTCCAACAGGCGCGCACCCGCATCGGCGTGCGACTGACGTCGCTTGTCGCCACCGAGATCGACCGCCTCGAACAGATCCGCAGCCGGCCCGTGCTCGCCTCACCCCAGACCCTCGTCGACGTCCGGGCCGACGAGGTCGTCCGGGCGGTGGCCCGGGGTGAAGAACTCGTCGGGCGGGCCGTCGAGAGGGCGCACACCCGGGTCTCCGAGCTGACGGCACAGCTGCGCGCCCTGTCGCCGCAGGGCACGCTGCGTCGCGGCTACGCGATCGTCCAGCTGCCGTCGGGCAGCGTCTTGCGGTCCCCCGACGAGGCCCCCGCCGAGACGCGGCTCGTCGTGACCACCGACGGAGGCGCGGTGGGCGCCGTCAGCACCGGTGCCTCCTCCCCAGGCTCCGCTGCGGCGAGCGAGTCCTCGCCCGTGGCGTCCGTCACGACCTCGGTCACCACCCCTCGTTAGGATCGTCCCGTGGACACCACCCCGACCAGCACCCCGCCCGACGTCTCCTCGCTCAGCTACGAGCAGGCCCGCGACGAGCTCGTGTCCGTCGTGAACGAACTCGAGCAGGGCGCATCGACCCTCGAACGCTCGCTGGCCCTCTGGGAACGCGGCGAGGCACTCGCCCGGCGCTGCGAGGAATGGCTGATGGGGGCGCGTGAGCGCCTCGAGGCGGCCCGCCGCCAGGTGTCCGCCGAATGACCTCCCCCTCCGACGGCGGCCCCCGGGGCCCGCGACGCCCTCGGGAGCCCCGCGTCGTCGCCGAGCTCGGCCGGCCCGAGACCCCCGACGAGACCGCGGCGCGCAAGGCCGAGAACACGCGCAAGCACTACGCGAACCAGACGGCGATCAACCTGACCCTGTCGATCGTCGCCTCGCTCGGCATCGTGCTCTTCCTCGTTCTCGTCGTGGTCCGCCCGAGCGGCACCGTGAACCGGCAAGAGATCGACTACGTCCAGGTCGCCTCACAGGCCCAGGCGAGCGTCGACGCCCCCCTGGCCGCGCCTCCGCTGCCCGACGGCTGGAGCTCGAACGCCGCCGAGGTCCGGTCCACGACCCGCGACGACGTGCCGACCTGGTACGTGGGGCTGATCACGCCCGCCCAGCAGTTCATCGGCCTCGAACAGGGCATCGACGCCAACCCGACCTGGGTCAGCCTGCAGGTGCAGAACGCGGCGGCGACGTCGACCCGGTCGATCGGCGGTCTCACCTGGGACGTCTACGACCGGCGTGACGCCGACGACCCGGGCAACTACGCCTACGCCCTGACCACGACGGTCGACCGCAGCTCGTACGTGCTGTACGGCACGGCCGACGACGCCGAGTTCGACGTCCTGGCCACCTCACTGGCCGAACAGATCTCCAGCCAAGAAAGCGAATGACGTGACCCGACACGACCCCGCCGACACCCCTTCCGCCTCCAGCTCCCCCTCCGGTTCCGCCTCGACGGACGTTCCGACGACCGACCCCACCGAAGATTCGGCTCCCGGTACCGCGTGGAGCCGCATGGTGGAGGGCAACCACCGATTCGTCGACGGGGCACCGCATCACCCTCACCAGGACAGCGACCGCCGATCGTCCCTCGCCGCCGGACAAGAACCGGTGGCCGCCCTCTTCGGCTGTGCCGACTCGCGACTCGCCGCCGAGATAATCTTCGACGTCGGTCTCGGTGACCTCTTCGTCGTCCGCAACGCCGGCCAGGTGGTCGGCGACACCGTCATCGCCTCGCTCGAATTCGCCGTCTCGGTGCTCCACGTCCCCCTCATCGTGGTCCTCGGCCACGACAGCTGCGGTGCCGTCGCCTCGGCCATCGACTCGATCGGTTCCGACGCCGCCCCCGGGTCGGAGTTCCTGGGTGGGCTGATCGACATGATCATGCCGTCGGTCGAGCGGGCGCAGATCGACCTCGAGAACGGTGCCGACCTCGACCCCCGCACGGTCGGCCAGCTGCACATCGAGGCGTCCGTCCGCACGCTCGTCGACCGGTCCGCCCTCATCGCGTCCGCCGTCGCGGACGGTAAGTTGGCCGTGGTCGGCGCGAACTACGACCTCGCCAACGGGCGGGTCGACCCTTCGGTCGTCGTCGGCCGACTCTGAACCGAGTCGGGGCGAACGCTCCGACGCCCCGCGCCCTCGACGGGCGCAGCAGCCCGGCAGGGCCCGAGGAAAGGACCACGACGTCGTGACCACATCCGAGACCGAGTACCGCATCGAGCACGACACGATGGGCGAGGTGCGGGTGCCCGCATCGGCCCTCTACCGTGCCCAGACGCAGCGTGCCGTCGAGAACTTCCCCATCAGCGGGGCCGGACTCGAGCCGGCGCAGATCGTCGCGCTCGCTCGCATCAAGCGGGCGGCCGCCCTGGTGAACGGCGAGATGGGCATCATCGACCGACCCGTCGCCGCCGCGATCGTCTCGGCCGCCGACCAGATCATCGGTGGCAGCCATCACGACCAGTTCCCGGTCGACGTCTACCAGACCGGCAGCGGCACGTCCTCGAACATGAACATGAACGAGGTGCTCGCGACCCTCGCCGGAACGGTCGACGGCGTCGCCGTCCACCCCAACGACCACGTCAACGCATCGCAGTCGTCGAACGACGTCTTCCCGACCTCCGTGCACGTCGCCGTCACGGGTGCGCTGCTGCACGACCTGATCCCCGCCCTCGACCACCTGGCGATCGCCCTCGAGAAGAAGGCCTCGGCCTGGGCCGACGTGGTGAAGGCCGGGCGCACCCACCTCATGGACGCCACTCCGGTCACGCTCGGTCAAGAGTTCGGCGGCTACGCACGGCAGATCCGTCTCGCGATCGAACGGGTGCAGAGTGCCTTGCCCCGCGTGGCCGAGGTGCCCCTGGGCGGAACGGCCACCGGCACCGGCATCAACACACCCCAGGGCTTCCCGCAACGGGTCATCGCCGTCCTCGCGGACGACAGCGGCCTGCCCGTCACCGAGGCGCTCGACCACTTCGAGGCGCAGGGGGCGCGCGACGCGCTCGTCGAGGCCTCCGGTGCCTTGCGAGTGCTCGCCGTGAGCCTCACGAAGATCAACAACGACATCCGGTGGATGGGTTCGGGTCCCAACGCGGGCCTCGGCGAGCTGCACATCCCCGATCTGCAGCCCGGTTCGTCGATCATGCCCGGCAAGGTCAACCCGGTCATCCCCGAGGCCGTGCTCATGGTCTCGGCACGCGTGATCGGCAACGACGCGACGATCGCCTGGGCCGGCGCGTCCGGAGCCTTCGAGCTCAACGTGGCGATCCCCGTGATGGGCACGGCGCTGCTCGAGTCGATCCGCCTGCTCTCGAACGCCACCCGTGCCCTGGCCGACAAGACCGTCGACGGGCTCGAGGCCAACGTGGAGCACGCCCGTGCCCTCGCCGAGTCGTCTCCCTCGATCGTGACGCCGCTCAACCGGGTCATCGGCTACGAGGCCGCGGCGAAGGTGGCCAAGCACGCGGTGACCCAGAAGCTCACCGTTCGCGAGGCCGTCGTCGATCTCGGGTTCGTCGAGCGGGGCGAGGTCACCGAGCAGCAGCTCGACACCGCCCTCGACGTGCTCAGCATGACCCACCCGGGCTGAGCCCAGCGCGACGGGGCGCCCTGCCCCACCCTGCCGGGCTGAGCCCTTGCCGGCGGGGCGCCCTGCCCCACCCTGCCGGGCTGCGCCCCGGTCGGTGGGGTGCCCTGCCCCACCCTGCCGGGCTGAGCCCAGCGCGACGGGGCGCCCTGCCCCACCCTGCCGGGCTGAGCCCCGGCCGGCGGGGCGCCCTGCCCCACCCTGCCGGGCTGAGCCCCGGCCGGCGGGGCGCCCTGCCCCACCCTGCCGGGCTGCGTCCAACGTGCGGCACCGAGCCCGGGTCGCCGCCCCCGGCGGCAGCCCGTCGGGCGTGCCCGACCGGGGCGTCGCCGACCCGGGCGTCCCGACCGGTCGTCGCGCCCGCAGCACGTCGAGGAGGTGCGCGCCCGTGGGAGACGGACACGCACCTCCTCGGCGTCACGGCCACTTCTCGTGCTCGTCCTCGTCCTCGTCGTGTGGCCGTGGCTGGACCGCGGCACGGTCCTCACAGAAGCGTCACGACGGCATCGATGCCGACGCTGCCCGAACGGACGACCACCACACACCAGAACGCCGCGAGCAGGCATGGCCCGAAGGGGACACCCCGACCGGCGCGTGCCGAGTCCGCCGCCGGATGCGAGCGTGACCGTCGCCGCCTCGTGCGGAACGTCCGAATGCCGGCCACGCCGGTGGCCAGAGTTCCGGCGAGGCCCCAGAAACCCAGCAGAGCCGTCGGGTCACCCGTGGACAGGAGTCCGGTCAGGACGGCCCCGAGCTTGACGTCCCCCATGCCCAGGCCACCCGCGAGGGCGGCCAGCAGACCGAACCCGGCCGCGGCCAGGGCGAGGGCCAGGCTCGTCGCCGCCTCGGCGGAGTCACCCCCGGCGACGCGCTGAGCCGTCGACACCCCCCACGCACCCGCGGCCACTCCGACGAGGACGTTGGGCAGTCGACGTTCGGCGAGGTCGATCCGGACCAGGGCCGGTGTCACGGCCGCGACTCCGAGAAAGCCGACGAGCGCCACCGTCCCCGCGTCGGCGCCCGCGCCCGAGAGCGGAACAGCGTGAGACGTGGCAGCCGCGGCAGCAACCGCGACCGCCGACAGCGCAGCCACGGCGACTGCTTCGCGAGCCTGTGTGCGCTCCGGCAGCGGCCCGCCACTGCGTCGAGGTGCTCCCCCGTCCGACGAGCGGGGTCCGTCCCACGAGCGGGGTCCGTCCGACGACATCGTCCCGTCCTCCGGACCGTCGGACGAGGTCATGTCGCTCCCGAAGTCGAAGCCGTCACCGGCCCAGGTGGACCCCAAGGCGAGACGCGCTCCCGAGCCGGTCGAACCAGATGCCACGGTCGTCGCCCCCGTGTGCGCCGGACACCAGGACGGCAGGCACGTCCGCGAGGCGCGACGAGACGGCGTCGAGGCCGTCGGGCGTCTTCGAGCACCGCGTGGACGGCCTCGATGACGAGCGGTCGATGGTCGCGCACCATCTCGTAACTGGCCCGAAGGGCGGTCCGACCCTGGATCGTGATGGCCAGGTCCTTCAGACGATCCGCGTCGAACGTGTCGTTGTGCCAGCTGCGGCCGTCGAGTTCGAGAGCGACGACGCCGTCGACGACGACGTCGATGCGACGACGGTCCCCCGGGCCGACTCGGGTCTGTGATTCGACCCGGTGCCCCAGACAGGCGAAAGTCATCCGCATGACACTCTCGAGGAAGCTCTCGCTCCGGACATCGGCCCAGTCGACGATGCCCCTCACGTCGGCTGGAGCGTCGGCGAAGGCCTCGTGCAGTCCGACGACCGAGAAGTGACCGCTGGACAGCGCCCAGTCCAGCAAGGCGACCGCCTCGTCGAGAGGTGCGGCCACGACGGCGTCAACCAGCGCGGTTCGAAGGGGCACCGCCCAGGCCGCCCGGTGTGCGTCGTCCACCGCGTGGTCGTCGTCGTCGGGGTGACGGGGCGTCGTCCCTGGTGACGGACGAGGGGGCACTCGCCCGTCGGACCGCCACCGGACCGTCGCGCCACGCCGTGGCCGAAGTCGTGACGCCCCGGGGGGCACCACGACGCTGACGGTGGGAGCAGCCGTCCACATCCACGCCCCGAGCAGGGCCAGAAGCGACGCCCCGGTCAACCTGCCCCCGATGCGCACGGCCTCGTGCCTCACGTCACCCGGCGGGAACGTCGTGTACCAGCCTCGGCGGGCCCGATGCACGTGCCCGAAGCGGACGGCTGCGGTGAGCATCCGGTCGGTGGCTCCGAGGGCGACGAGATCCCGCTTGTGGAGCACCCCGCCGGCATTCCTGACGTGGGTCGCGATCTGCTGCATGCCGACAGCGTGGCGCGACCCGCACCTCCTCGGCGGTGCGTGAGAGCCCACCGGTGGACAAGAAGGGCGTCGCACGAGCTGGGGCCGGGGCGTTCCGCACGCGGCTCAGGGGTTCACCGGCACACGAGCTCCCCGCCAACCTCCACTCCGAGGGTCCTTGCCTCCGTCCGAAGCTGCTCCTGTCGGCGGCCGGGCCGGCCCCGGCCCGCCCTGCCCGGCCCACCCGTGTGGGCAAGTCCGGAGAATGAGGCCCGCGAACCTCCATCCGCCCTCGAACCCTGCCGACGTGCTGAGTTGCCGACTCGGCAGGCCGCAGCCCCGCGGCGTTCGGAACGCCCCGCAAGGGCCCGTCGCGGACGGCAGAGCACGACGAGACCCCGAGCACCGCGGGTGACTCCGGAGAACGAGGTCCAGGTGCGGCGCTGGCAACCGTCAGCGCGCCGATCTCGGGAGTTGCCGACGCGGCGCGCGGCTCGCCACCCCTGCCCCGCTCACGCCGAGCGCACCCCGTACCGCCCGAACCGGCAGGAGGCGCGGGTCGGGTGACCAGCGCCTCCTGCGGTCCCTGCTACATCAGGTCGTTCGACTCGAGCATCTCGGTGACGAGGGCTGCGATCGCGGACCGCTCGGAGCGGGTCAGCGTCACGTGGCCGAACAGCGGGTGGCCCTTGAGCGTCTCGATGACCGAGGCGACCCCGTCGTGCCGACCGACGCGCAGGTTGTCGCGCTGCGCCACGTCGTGGGTCAGCACCACCCGCGAGTTCTGGCCGATGCGGCTGAGCACGGTCAGCAGCACGTTGCGCTCGAGGGACTGGGCCTCGTCGACGATCACGAACGCGTCGTGCAGCGATCGTCCCCGGATGTGCGTCAGGGGCAGCACCTCGAGGATGCCCCGCTCGACCACCTCGTCGAGGACGTTCTGGGACACGATGGCCCCGAGCGTGTCGAAGACGGCCTGCGCCCAGGGGTTCATCTTCTCGCCGGCATCGCCCGGGAGGAACCCCAGGTCTTGGCCGCCCACCGCGTAGAGCGGGCGGAAGACCATGATCTTCTTGTGCTGTTGCTTCTCGAGCACGGCCTCGAGGCCGGCGCAGAGCGCGAGGGCCGATTTGCCCGTGCCGGCACTGCCGCCCAGCGACACGATGCCCACCTCGGGGTCGAGCAGCAGGTCGATCGCGAGACGCTGCTCGGCCGAGCGGCCGTGCAGCCCGAAGACGTCGCGATCGCCGCGGACGAGACGTGCCTCGCCGCGGGCGAACACCCTCGCCAGCGCCGAACCACGATCCGAGTGCAGGACCACCCCGGTGTTCACGGGGACGTCCGCGAGCGATCGAGCGGAGATCTTCTCGGACTCGTAGAACGAGGCCATCTGCTCGCTCGAGACGTCGATCGAGGCCTGCCCGGTGTACCCGCTGTCGACGACCTGCTCGGCCCGGTACTCTTCGGCGGCGAGCCCGATGGATGCGGCCTTCACCCGGAGGGGCAGGTCTTTCGACACCACCGTGACGGCCAGCCCGTCGGCGGCGAGGTTCGACGCGACGGCGAGGATGCGCGAGTCGGCGTCGTTCAACTGCAGGCCCGAGGGCAGGACCGACATGTTCGAGTGGTTCAGCTCGACTCGCAGCGAACCCCCGTCGCCCACGGCCACCGGGAAGTCGAGACGGTCGTGCTTCACGCGGAGGTCGTCGAGGAGGCGCAGGGCCTGACGCGCGAAGTAGCCCAGTTCGGGGTCGTGACGTTTGCCCTCGAGTTCGCTGACGACGACGACGGGCAGCACCACGTCGTGTTCGGCGAAACGGAAGAGAGCCTGCGGATCGGACAGCAGCACCGAGGTGTCGAGCACGTAGGTGCGCTGGGCGACCGCCTGGTCACCCCCCGTGGCTGATGCGGTGTTGCGTTCGGTTGAGGTGATGTTCGACGCGGTCACGACCACTCCGTCCTCGGGCGGCTGGGCACCCGGGTACCTTCGGCAGAGACGGCCGCGGAGCAGTTGCGAGGCGAACTTTCGTGGCCGTCTCGATCGGGCTCCTTGCCCGATGTGACGAACCTACGACGCGCCTCCGACATCCGCATCATCGACGCCACCGTGTCGTGTGACGATCAGGTGAACGACCCTCATGTGGCGGTCGAGGGTGTTGAGTGCCGAGCCCCACCCCGCAGGGCGGACCCGCCTAGTAGAAGACGGTCGTGCCGAACGAGGTGAACGCGCCCCGCAGCATCTCGAACGACTCGTCGCCCGTGGACACGTGCACGCTCAGCCGGACGGTCGTGTCGCGGACGGTCGCCGTGACCCCGTGATTGATCAATGCGGCCGTCAGCGTCGTCATCTGGTCGAGGGCCGGCTCGAGCACGACGATGCCGGCGCGCTCCGCCTCGTCGCGGGGTGAGACCACGGGCACGGCGAACTCGTCGGCGAGGTCGATCACCCGGGTGGCCCGCTCGGCCACGGCTCGCGAGACGGCGGCGACGCCCACGTCGGCGAGGTCCTCGAGCGCCGTGGCGAACCGCGCCTGGGCGATGGGGTCGGGGTTCGTCAGCTGGAAGGCCGCGGCACCCGGACGGGTCGGCTGCCGTTCGTGGTACGAACCGCCGAGGGTCAGGTCGCTGCCGGCGACACCGCTGAACACCGGGGTCAAGGCCGAGAGGGCCCGATCGCTCAAGGCCAGGAACCCCGTTCCCCACCCGGCCCGGACCCACTTCTGGCCGCCCGACGCGACGACGTCGGCCACGGCGTAGGGCGCGTCGACCACGCCGAACCCCTGGATCGCGTCGACGATCAGCAACCGGTCGCCGATCACCTGGCGGATGCCCTCGAGGTCCACCAGGTACCCCGTGCGGTAGTCCACCAGGCTGACGGCGACGGCGGTGACCGAGTCGGTGAGGTGGCGCTGCACCACGGCCGGCGTCACGACGTCGTGGTCGAGGTCCATCCAGACCGGCTCGAGCACGCGCAGCGCCTCGGCCGATCGCGTCGCCGCGATGGGCATGCTCGGGTAGTCCCGCGGCGACATCAGCACCTGTCCGGTCAGACCGAACAGCGTGTGGGTGAGTCCCGCGCTCGTGTTCGGCTGGAAGACGACGTGGTCGGGTGCGAAGCCGACGATCGACGAGATCGCCCGTCCGACGCGCCCCGCCTGCTCGGTCAGGGCGATCTCAGACCCGAAGCGGGCCCGGGCCTGCACCTCGACCAGCGAGCGCTGCTCGTCGGCGACGGCACTCGAGATGGGTCCCCACTTCGCGAAGTCGAAGTATCCGGGTTCGTCGGTGAAACCCGAGGCGAGGTCGTCGATGGTCTTCACGGTGTTCTCCTAGGCGGCGGTGACTGGTCCACCGTAGTGCCGTCCGTGGTTCGCCGACCCGCGCCTCCTCGTCCCGTCGTCGGCGCAGGCGCGTGCGCGGCCGTCGGCGAGCCGTCGGCAACTCAGGAGAACGGCACACCCGACGCCCCTCAGGAGGCGCGGTGCAGCCCGTCTCCGGAGTTGCCGACACCAGCCCGCTCCCGCCCACCCCACACCGGCGCCAGCGCTCGCGCCGCGCCCGCTCGCGCCCCCGCCCGCGCCCGCTCCCGCGCCCGTCGATCAGGCCGTCGGCAACTCAGGAGAACGGCACACCCGACGCCCCTCAGGAGGCGCGGTGCAGCCCGTCTCCGGAGTTGCCGACACCAGCCCGCTCCCGCCCACCCCACACCGGCGCCAGCGCTTGCGCCCACGCTCGCGCCCCCGCCCGCGCCCGCTCCCGCTCCCGTCGATCAGGCCGTCGACAACTCAGGAGAACGGCACACCCGAACCCCGTCAGGAGGCGCGGTGCAGCCGAACTCCGGAGTTGCCGACACCAGCGCGGTCACCGAGCCGGCAGCCGCGCCCCGATCAGCTGCCGTAGCGGCGGTGCCGGAGGGCGAAGTCGCGCACGGCACGCAGGAAGTCGACCTCGCGCAGGTCGGGGTAGAAGGCCTCGACGAAGTAGAACTCGCTGTGGGCGCTCTGCCACAGCATGAAGTCGCTCAACCGTTGTTCGCCCGACGTGCGGATGACGAGGTCGGGGTCGGGTTGGCCGCCGGTGTAGAGGTGGTCGGCGATGAGCTCGGGGGTGAGCACCTCGGCCAGGGCGTCGAGCGTGCCGCCCGCCGCGTCGTGCGCCCGCACGATGCTGCGCATGGCGTCGGCGATCTCGCGGCGCCCGCCGTAGCCCACGGCGAGGTTCACGTGGAGCCCCGTCTTGTCGGCGGTCCGGGCCTGGGCCTCGCGGAGGGCCGAGCAGAGCGCCGGCGGCAGGTCGTCCGTCGCGCCGACGTGCTGCACGCGCCAGTCCCGCTGACGCGAGAGCTCGTCGGCGACGTCGCCGATGATGCCGAAGAGCTCGGTCAACTCGTCGGACTGGCGGTTGCCGAGGTTGTCGGCGGAGAGCAGGTACAGCGTGACCACCTTGATGCCGAGGTCGTCGCACCAGGTGAGGAACTCGCTGATCTTCGCCGCACCCGCGCGGTGCCCGTGGGCGGCGGTCTCGAGCATGCGCTGCTTGGCCCAGCGCCGGTTGCCGTCGACGATCATGGCGACGTGGTGCGGCAACTCTTGACCGTCGAGGCTGCGGCGGATGCGGTTCTGGTAGAGGCCGTACAGGACTCCCCTGGCGAGGGGAGAAGGACGGCGCTTTTTCACAGGGCTACGGTAGCCCACGGTGGGCCCTCCACAGAGCAAACGATTCTCAGCCCGCCTTCTCGGACGCTCCCCTAGGCTCGGCCCCATGAGCAGCCACACCGACGGAGATCGCGCGGGCCTCCAGGCCGACGAGGTCGACCGGGCCGACCGATCCGACGGGGCCGACATCCCGAACCTGCCGTTGCTCGACGACGCCCTCGCCTACCCCGGCATCGAGCGCAAACCGAGTTGGCGCGGCTGGATCCATGCGGCCACCTTCCCGGTCGCGATCGCGACCGGAGTGGTGCTCGTGGTCCTCGCGCAGGGCGTGGCGGCGACCTGGGCCTGTGCCGTGTTCATGACCACGTCGCTCCTGCTCTTCGGCATCTCGGCGACCTACCACCGCTTCCCGTGGAGCCCGAACGCGAAACGCTTCCTGAAGCGCCTCGACCACGCCAACATCTTCTTGCTGATCGCCGGCACCTACACGCCGATCGCGGTCATCGCCCTGCCGCCGTCCAAGGGCGTCACGCTGCTCGTGCTCGTCTGGACGGGCGCCGTGCTGGGCATCCTCTTCAGGGTGTTCTTCCTGAACGCGCCACGCTGGTTGTACGTGCCGCTCTACGTCTTGCTGGGTGTCGGCGCGTTGGGCTTCATCGTCGACCTGCTCGACGCGAACGTCGCGATGATGGTGCTCGTGCTGGTCGGCGGCGCCCTCTACATCGCGGGCGCCGTGTTCTACGGAATCAAGAGGCCGAACCCCGTACCGGGGCACTTCGGATTCCACGAGCTGTTCCACACCATGACGGTGCTGGCGTACCTCTGCCACTGGACGGGCATCCTGCTCGTGGCCCTGGACCCACCGACCTTCTAGGGCGAGGTCACCCGAGCCGAGGAGGCGCGGGTCGCCGCCCCGGCACCGGTCGCGTCGGTCACGAGTCGCCCTCGCGCCTCCTGCGGTCGGCGTCGTCGTCGAGGTCGCCCTCGACGGGGCGAGCCCGTCGGTCGGCGTCTCCGGGGAGTTCTTCGTCGTCGAGAGCCGCGGCGGCCAGGGTCGCCTCGTCACGCTCGGCCTGGATGCGCTCGCGCACCTCGCCTCGGTAGCGGGTGCGTCGGACCCGACGGGTCATGTCGACGACGATCAGCACCGTCGCGATCGCGACGAACGCGATGGCGACGAAACCCCAGACGCCGGGCGTGACCGCCTCGTCGGGGATGGTCGACGGCGGCAGGGTCGGATCGGGCGTCTGCGGCTGGGCGAGCAGACGGGTCGTGACCGTGAGCACCGAGTCGGAGAGCGCGCTCATCGCTGCACTCCGACGAGGCCGGTGTCGGGGTCGACGACGCCCGCGAACAGGTCGTCCTCGGGCACGTCGGACTCGACGTTCGACTCGACCAGCTGGAAGTCCTCGGTGGGCCAGGCGGCCACCTGCAGGTCGTGAGGCCAGAAGAAGAAAGCGCTGTCGAGCGGCACCTGACTGGCATGCGACCGGAGGGCGGCGTCGCGCACGGGGAAGAAGTCGGAGACCGGCACGCGGGTCGTGGCCAGGTCGGGACGGTCGCTGAAGCGGGCCAGCATCTCGGTCAACGACTCGATGAGGGGCGACTCGGGGTCGCTCTCGCGCAGGTGCGTGATCATCGCGCCGATGCGTCCGGCACTGAACATGCGGTCGTAGTACACCTTGTCGATCTGCCAGGCGTCGCCGGTCGCCGGGTAACGCTCGGGGTCGGCGGCGTCGCGGTAGGCCGCCATCGAGATCTCGTGCGTGCGGATGTGGTCGGGGTGCGGGTACCCGCCGTTCTCGTCGTAGGTCACCAGAACCTGCGGCTTGAACCGGCGGATGATCGCGACGAGCGGCTCGGCGCTGATCTCGAGCGGGATGGTCGAGAACGAGTTCACCGCGACCGATTCTCCCTCGGCCGGAAGCCCCGAGTCGGCGTAGCCGAGCCAGAGGTGCTCGATGCCCATGGCCGCCTGGGCGGCCGCCATCTCGTGCACGCGCAGGCCCGCGATGTCGCGCTCGGCGTGAGCACTGGCCTCGAGCTGCTCGTTGAGGATCGACCCCTGCTCGCCGCCGGTGCAGCTGACGACGAGGACGTCGACGCCGAAGCTGCGGTAGTAGGCGTAGGTCGCCGAGCCCTTGCTGGACTCGTCGTCGGGGTGGGCGTGGACCGCCAGCAGGCGCAGGGTCAATTCTTCCTCGCAATGTGTGCCGGGCAGACGTTGCTACCCTGGGGACAGCTTAATCGGACGGAGATCCGCGTGACGTCCACGCCCCGTGTCACCTCGCCCTCGTCGCGCCTCGACGCACGGTACGGGCGTTCGCCGCGGGGTCGCCGCAGACGCCTCGTCGTGGGCCTGTCCGTCGCCGTCGCCTTCGTCGTCGTCTTCGCGGCGTGGGTCGTCTTCGCCGCCTTCGACGGGACCTCGTCGCAGCTCGAATCCGCCGACGTGGGCTACCAGGTCACCTCCGATCGGGCCGTCGAGGTCCAGTACACGGTCACCGCGGACACGGGCGAGGCCGTCGACTGTGCGGTCGAGGCCCAGAACAGCGGCTTCGCGGTCGTCGGCTGGAAGATCGTGCACCTGCCCGCCTCCGAGCGGCGTTCGGTGACCTACACGACCTCGCTCGCGACGTCGGAACGGGCGGTCACGGGCTTGATCTACCGGTGCTGGCTTCCCTAGACTGCTCGGAATCGCACGACGAGACCGGCCACTCGGCCGGTCTCCTTTTTTCGGTGGGCGACCTCGCCCCGGCTCCCGGCACCGCGCCTCCTCGGCTCGATACGCCCGACCGGGTTCGGCCGCCGCACGAAACGGAGACACCATGAGCACTGACAACGAGACCACCTGGCTCACGACGGACGCCCGCGACCGTCTGCAGGCCGAGCTCGACACCCTCAGCGGCGAGGGACGTCGCGAGATCGCGTCACGCATCGAGGCCGCCCGCGAAGAGGGCGACCTGAAGGAGAACGGCGGCTACCACGCGGCCAAGGACGAGCAGGGCAAGATGGAGGCGCGCATCCGCACGCTCATCAACCTGCTGAAGCACGCGACGGTCGGCGACTCGACGGCCGCCGACGGCATCGTCGGCCCCGGCACCGTCGTCACGGCGACCATCGCCGGCGACGAGAGCACGTTCCTGCTCGGCAACCGCGAGATCATCGCCGCGGGCAGCGACCTGTCGGTCTACAGCGAGACCAGCCCGCTGGGACAGGCCATCAACGGTCTGAAGGTCGGCACGACGACCAGCTACACCGCCCCGAACGGCAAAGAGATCTCGGTCTCGATCACGAACGTCGAGACCTACCAGCCGTAGGTCGCCCGACTCGAAGGCCCCCGCTCGATCGGAGCGGGGGCCTTCGTCGTCCCCGGGCCTGCTGGCGGCGACTGCCGACGCGGGTGTCGGCAACTCCGGAGGACGACGTGCGGAACGCCCGTCCCGCGCCCTGCGGGTCGTCGTTCTCCTGACTTGCCGACCGGGACACGAGCCCACAGGAGGCGCGGGCCGGGTCAGGAGGCGCGCGTCGCGTCAGGAGGAACGGGCCGGGTCAGGAGGCGCAGGTCACGTCAGCAGGCGCGCGTCACGTCCGCAGGTACGGGCAGCGGCACATCAGGGAGGGGCGGCTCAGAAGTCGACGTTGGGCTCGTACCCGGCGTCGCGGAGCCGCTGCAGCACCTCTTCGACGTGGTCGGGGCCGCGCGTCTCGACGCTGAGCTCGAGCTCGACCTCGCTGATCTGGAGCCCACGACCGTGGCGGGTGTGCAGCACCTCGACCACGTTCGCGTTGGCGTCGGACAGCACCTCGCTGACGCGGGTCAGCTGGCCGGGGCGGTCGGGCATGCCGATGCGCAGCTTGACGTAGCGGGCGGCGGCCGCGAGGCCACGACCGATCACGCGCTCCATCATCAGCGGGTCGATGTTGCCGCCGCTCAGGATCACCACGGTCGTGCCGAGGTCGCGCACCTGCTCGGTGAGGATGGCGGCGATGCCCACGGCACCCGCGGCCTCGACGACGAGCTTCGCACGCTCGAGCAGCACGAGCATCGCCCGGGCCGTGTCGTCGTCGCTGACCGTGACGATCTCGTCGACCGTGTCGCGGATGATCTCGAAGTTGAGCACGCCGGGTTTCGCCACGGCGATGCCGTCGGCGATCGTGGGCTGGGCGTCGATGTCGGTCCGGACGCCGAGTTTCATCGAGACGGCGTAGGGGGCGGCGTTGGCCGCCTGCACGCCGATGATGCGGACGTCGCGCCCGATGCGTGCCGCGCTCTGCTTCAGGGCACTGGCCACACCGGCTGCCAGCCCACCCCCGCCGACGGGCACGATCACGGTGTCGACGTCGGGCACCTGTTCGAGGATCTCGAGCCCCAGCGTGCCCTGGCCCGCGACGACGTCGGCGTGGTCGAACGGGGGGATGAAGACGGCGCCGGTCGTGTCGGCGAACTCTTGCGCGGCTCGCAGCGACTGCTCGACCGTGTGCCCTCGGAGGACGACGTCGGCGCCGTAGTGCCGGGTCGCCTGCAGCTTGGGCAGGGCCACGCCGACGGGCATGAAGATCGTGGCCACGATGCCGAGTTCACGGGCCGCCAGGGCGACGCCCTGCGCATGGTTGCCGGCCGAGGCGGCGACGACCCCGCGCGCCTTCTCGTCGTCGCTCAACTGGGTCAGGCGGTTGTAGGCGCCTCGGATCTTGTACGACCCGGTGCGCTGCAGGTTCTCGCACTTGAGGTGCACCCGCGAGCCGAGCACCTCGGCGAGGTAGTGCGAGGTCTCCATCGGGGTGACGCGGACGACCTGCGAGACGCGGTCGCGCGCCTCCTCGATCTCGACGAGGGTGGGACCGGCCAGGGTGCGTTCAGACATCGGTGAGGCCTCCGGGCTGCGTGACGTCGTGCTCGACGGGTCGCGGCTTCTCTCGCCACGTGCCCCTCGCGACGTAGGTGATCATGACGTTCAGCACGGCCACGAACGGGACCGCGAAGAGGGCGCCGGGGATCCCGGCGACCAGGGTGCCGGCCGCGACGGCGAAGACGACGGCCAACGGGTGCACCTTGACGGCGCTGCCCATGACGAACGGCTGCAGCAGGTGCCCCTCGATCTGCTGCACGAGGATCACCACGGCGAGCATGAGTAGGGCCACGACCCAGCCGTTGTAGACGAGGGCGATGACGACGGCGACGGCCCCGGTCGCGACGGCGCCGACGACGGGAACGAACGACCCGAGGAACACCGCGATCGCGATCGGCGCCACCAGGGGCAGGCCGAGGAAGAACGCCCCCAACCCGATGCCCACGGCGTCGACGAACGCGACGAAGATCTGCACCTTGACGAAGTTCGTCAGCGTGAGCCACCCGGCACGGCCCGCCCCGTCGATCGCCGGACGCGAGACGCGGGGGAAGAGCCTGACGACCCATCGCCAGATCTCGGCCCCTCCGATGAGCAGGAAGATCGTCGCGAAGAGCCCGAGCACGAGCCCCGCACCCACGTGCCCCGCCGTCGACCCGACCGAGAGGGCACCGCGCACGAGCGGCTGGCTGTCTTGCTGGACGGCCGCGACGGCGTCGGACACGTACCCGTTGATCTGCGCCTCGGTCAGGTGCAAGGGCGAGGTGAGCAGGAAGGCCTTGAAGTCGCCGTACGAGGCGATCGACCGATCACGCAACGAGGGCCAGCCGTCGACGATCTGGAGCACGACGAGCAGCAGGAGGCCGGAGACCGAGACGAAGAACCCGACCAGGACCGACACGACCGCCAGCCACTTGGGCCAGCCGTGCCGCTGCAACCACCCCGACAGCGGGACGAGCAGGGCGGAGATCAGCAGGGCCACCAGGAAGGGGATGACGATGACCCGCAGCTGGGTGACCAGCCAGATGAACACGCCGGCCACGGCCACGATCAGCAGGATGCGCCAGGACCAGGCCCCGGCGATGACCATGCCCCGCGGCACCGACGGATCGGCGACGACACCGGCCGCGCGACCGCTCGTCGCGTCACCCAGCACCTCGTCGCCGCGCGTGGGGCGGTTCCGCCAGATCATCGCGTCAGTTTATGGCCCCGCGGGGCCGGTGACCTACCCCTCCACATGCCGTTGCGCGCATGTGTCGACGGGAACCAGTCGACGGCAGGAGGCGCGGCGCCTGTCGGTGGCCGTGGCTACAGTCGTCCGCGTGCCCCGTCAGCAGCTCTCCCCCGCCCAGGCCCGTCGAGTCGCCCTGGCGGCCCAGGGCTTCGGGAGGCCCGTCGGCGGCCAGGCCCGCCCGGGGACGCGGCAGTTGAACGGCCTCGTCGATCGTCTCGGACTGCTGCAGATCGACTCGGTGAACGTGTTCGAGCGCAGCCACTACCTGCCCGCGTTCGCACGCCTGGGCGCGTACGACCGCGCGACCCTCGACCGTCTCACCTTCGCTCCCCGCGGGCGGTACGTCGAGTACTGGGCCCACGAGGCGGCCATCGTCCCGGTGTCGACCTGGCCCCTGTTGCGGTGGCGCATGCGCGACTACGACGTGAAGTGGCGGGGGGACGCCTCGTCGTGGCTGTCCACGAGTCCGCGCATGGAACGCTGGCTGCTCGACGAGATCCGTGACAAGGGGCCTCTGCCTGCCAGCCTGGTCGAGGCCGACGCCGCCCTCTTCCCCCAGCCCGACCGGACGGGCCCGTGGTGGGGGTGGGGCGACGTGAAGCGCGGTCTCGAATCGCTGTTCCGCACCGGCGCCCTGGTCAGCGCCGGTCGCCGTCGATTCGAGCGCGTCTACGCACTTCCAGAACAGGTGCTGCCGGCCGAGATCCTGGCCGTCGACGTCGACCGGCACGAGGCCCACCGGCGCCTCGTCGCCCACGCGGCCCGCGCCTCCGGGGTGGCGACGGCCGCCGACCTCGCCGACTACTTCCGCCTCAAGGTCGCCGACGTCGTGCCCGCCCTGCGCGAGCTGCACGACGAAGGAGTCGTCGAGCCCGTGGTCGTGCCGGGCTGGGGTGCGACCGCGTGGCTGCACCGTGACGCCCGCGTACCCCGTCGGCTCGAGGCCGACGCCGTGCTGTCGCCGTTCGACCCCGTGGTCTGGTACCGGCCCCGGGCGGAGCGCCTCTTCGGCTTCCGCTATCGCATCGAGATCTACACCCCCCGCGAGAAGCGAGTGCACGGCTACTACGTGCTGCCCGTCCTGCAAGACGACCAGCTCGTGGGGCGGGTCGACCTCAAGAGCGATCGTCAGGCGGGCGTCCTGCGGGTGCAGTCGGCGTGGCGCGAGCGCGACCTCCCCATCGACGTCGAGCGGCTCGCGACGACGCTGCGCCGGGCAGCCGCCTGGCAAGGGTTGGGCGCGGTCGAGGTCGCCGACCGCGGGGACCTGGCAGGAGCCCTCCGAGCGCCCCTGGCCGGCCACGCCGAGTCAGACGCCGACGCCGACGTCGCGGTCCGCCGCCTCGACTAGAAGGTCCCCGCGTTCTGTCGCAGACGCTGGATGCGATCGGCGAGCGGAGGGTGCGTGCTGAAGAGTCGGTCCATCATGCCGGGCTTCATCGGATCACTGATCCAGAGGTGCGACATCGAGGTGTTCTGTTGCCGCATGGGCCGCCCCTGGGCACCGAGCTTCTCGAGGGCTCGGGCGAGACCTTCGGGGTACCGCGTCGTCAATGCCCCGGTGGCATCGGCGAGGTACTCGCGCTGACGCGAGACGGCGGCCTGGACACCCGCCGCGGCGAGAGGCGCGATGATCATGGCCACCAGACCGAGCACCAGGAAGACCGGGTTCCCGCCGCCCCCACCGTTGTTGTTCGAGTTGCGGTTCCCCCCGGACAACGCGCTGAAGAACGACATGCGCAACAGGATGTCGGCGATGAATCCCACGGCCACGACGAGGCCGAACACCATCGTCGACACACGGATGTCGTAGTTCTTCACGTGGCCGAGCTCGTGAGCCATCACGCCCTGGAGCTCGCTGTCGTCCATGATCTCGAGCAGGCCGGTCGTGGCGGCGACCACGGCGTGTTCCGGGTCGCGCCCCGTGGCGAAGGCGTTGGGAGCCGGATCGACCACGACGTAGACCTTGGGCATCGGCATGCCCATCGTGATGCTGAGGTTCTCGACCGTGCGGTACAGCCGCGGAGCCGTCACGCCGTCGACCTGCTGGGCGTTGCTCATCGAGAGTGCCTGCCCGCTGGCCGCGAAGTACTGGATCACGGCGTACACCGCGGCACCGCCGAGCACCAGGAAACCGATCGATCCGTTGTTCCAGATGGCGCTCGCGGCGAACCCGAGAGCCCCGACGATCACCAGGAAGATCAGGACGATGAAGACGGTGTTGCGCTTGTTGCGCGAGATCGCGGAGTACACGGTGTCGAGGACGACTCGGGCTGGATCAGAACTGGACGCGCGGCGGTTCGGCGATCGCCGACGGCTCGGAGACCTCGAAGAAGTCCCGCTCGCTGAAGCCCAGCCGCTTGGCGAAGAGGGAGTTGGGGAAGACGCGGTTCTTGGTGTTGAACTCGCGAACGCCGCCGTTGTAGAAGCGGCGGGCGGCCTGGATCTTGTCCTCGGTGTCGACCAACTCGGACTGCAACTGCAAGAAGTTCTGGCTCGCCTGGAGCTGTGGGTAGGCCTCGGCCACGGCGAAGATGCTCTTCAGGGCGGTCTGCATGTGCCCCTCGGCAGCCGACGCCTCGGCCGGTGTGCCGGCCCCGATGGTCTCGGCACGGGCCGCTGTCACGTTCTGGAACACCGACGACTCGTGCGAGGCGTATCCCTTGACCGCCTCGATGATGTTGGGGATCAGGTCGGCCCGGCGTTTCAGCTGGATCGTGATGTCGCTCCACGCCTCGTCGACGCGCACCTTGAGGGTCACCAACGAGTTGTAGGTGGCCCAGAGGTAGATGCCGATGATGACCGCGAGCAGGACGATGATCCCTGCTGCTACCAAGATGCCGATCGTGGCCGGTTGCATGACGTGTCACTCCTAGGTGGTGGACCGATGACGGCGGGCGCCGGATGGTCGCCCGCGACCTGGGTCGGGTCGTCGGGAGCCCGTTGGACACTATAAATGCGCTGCATGTGGGCTCCCTGCCCGTCGGGAGATCTCGGAGCAGACTCCCGACGGGCGCTCCGCCGGGCATCTCCCCCGCGCAACGGATTGACTTGTACCCCGAGAACGTGCTGAATGGGTGACAGTGTTCGAGTCGCCGACCCTGCATCCGACGCGTCCGTCGACCTCGGTCGACGAACGGCTCCTGGTCGTGCCGCGACGCGGGCGACGCATCGTGTCGACCCTCGCGGCGGTCGTGCTCGGTCTCTCGCTCGTCCTGTGGGTCGGCGTCGGCGCCCATGCCGCAGGCAACCCCTCGGGTACACCCACACCCGTCCCGTCGAACGGCCAGCCCGGTCCCGTTCCGGTCACACCGACCATCCGCGACGTCGGCGATCAGGACGTGAACACCGTCGTGGTCGGCGGCACGGGCACGTCCGGAGCCACCGTGAGGGTGCTCGACCCCCGCGTCCCCAGTCGGGCCCTCTGTGAGGTCACCCTGCCCACCGGAGGCACGACCGGCGTCCCCTGGTCGTGCACGGTGACACTCGAGGACGGTGCCGACCAGACCCTCACGGTCCGCGACGTCACGAACTCGGCCGTGGTCGGCGACGCGATCAGCGCTCCGTTCTCGGTGCTCGGTCCGCCGACGGTCCAGGGCGGACCCGCCGTCGGCGGCAAGGTCGCGGGCACCGCCTTCGCGGGTGCCCGCGTGACCCTCGACGGAGGCGCGGCGCCGGTCTCGGTGACGGCCGACGCATCCGGGGCCTGGTCGGCGGTGCTCCCGTCGACGACCTGGCCGACCGGCCGGTACACGGTCACCGCGTCCCAGTCCTCGGGATCCGTTCCTGCCGTGCCCCGGTCCTCGACCTCCACCGGCGTCACCGTCACGATCGACCGCGACCCACCCGCCGCGCCGGCCGTCCTCTCGCCCCGGGCCGGCGAACGGTTCGCCACGCAACCCCTCACCTTCTCGGGGACGGGAGAAGACGGCGCGACCGTCACCGCGTACGTCGACAGCACCCCCGTCTGCCAGGCCACCGTCGCCGACGGCGCATGGGGCTGCACGTCCTCCGACGCCGCTCTCTCCGACGGAGAGCACGTGGTCCAGGCCGCCCAGATCGACTCGTCGGTGAACGTCGGGCCGCCCAGCGCGGGCATCTCGATCACGGTGACGTCGTCGGCCGCGCAACCCGCGCCTCCGTCGTCCTCGACCGCACCGGCACCGACACCGGGGCCCGGCGCGTCCGGGGGTCCTGCCGTCCCGACCGAGCCGACTCCCGGGACGCCCGGGGGGACGGTGCCCGGCGACGGCTCGGGAGGCACACCGGGCGACGGCGGCGGGGGCCGGTCCGAGGCGGCCACGCCGACGACCGACTCCTGGGCCGTCGCGACGACCTTCGGCCGCGACCTGCCCTCGCTCGGCCAGACGATGGGCGGCACGGGGTGGTTACTCGCTCTCGGCCTGGCAGCCGCGTTCGTGCTGCTCGTCGTCGCCCCGGCACGACTGCTGGCCACGGCACTCAGAGGCCGACTGGTGCCTCGTGGCCCACGGCTCACCGGCCGCAATCGTCGCCGCGAGCTCCCCACCTCGTTCTCGACCGCCACGCTCGACCCCCGCCTCGCCGCCGCATTGACCGTCACCGCCGGAGCCGCCGTGGTCGCGCTGGCGGCCGGCCTCGACGACGAGGTCCGCTACGCGCGCCTGTTCGCCGGGATCGTCATCGGGGTCGCCCTGGTCAACCTGCTCGTCGTCGTCGTCCCCACCCGGCTGATGGGGCGTGCCCGAGAACGCGAGGGGCGCGTCCGCATGTCACCGCGCCTCCTTCTCGTCGCCGTCGTCGCGTGCGCGGTCACGCGGCTGCTCGGCCTCGACCCGCCCCTCGTGCTCGGCGTGGTGCTCGTCGGCAGCCTTGCCGCAGCACCCCGGTCGCCGGCGCGCCACGGCCGCACCGACGCGGTGGACGATCGCGAGGCCGGGCTGCTGGCGCTCGTCCAGGTCGTCACCCTGGTGGCCGTGTCGGCCGCGGCCTGGGCCGTCCACGGGGCCTTGCCCGCCACCGGGGGGTTCGTCACCGAGCTGGCCCTCGAGACGAGCGCGACGGTCTGCCTGACCGGGCTCGGGTCCCTCGTGCTGGCACTCGTCCCCCTGAGCTCCCTGCCGGGTCGGCGGATCTGGGCCTGGTCGCGCCCGCTGCACGTCGGACTCAGCGTGGTCGGCGTGGCTGCGGCGGCCGCCGTGCTGACGGGCGGTTCGTCGTCGTTCCCCGTCGGAGGAGCGGTCGTGGCCGCCGCCGTCACGGCAGGGCTCTGCCTCGCCGTGTGGCTCTGGACGTCGTTCGTCGAGATCACTCCCGACGACGCCTGACCCGACGCGCCCCTTGGCGGTGGCCACGCGTGCCGTGGCCCGGCCGGACGCCAGACCGCCGACTGCGGTCCGGCCGACGGTGATCCTGCCGACTGCCACCCCCTGACTGCGATGCCCCTGACTGCAGTCCCGGGTCGCGCCGCGCCTCTTGCGACGGCCGTCGTCGGCACGTCAGGTGGACGACGCACGAACATGCTCGCCGGCCCCGCGAAGGCGCCGATCTCCTGAGTTGCCGACGACCCGCAGGCAGAGCATGGCGAGGCGAGGCGAGGCCAGGCGAGGCGAGGCGAGGCGAGGCGAGGCGAGGCGAGGCGGCCGGGGCGGGAGCGGCGCGGCGAAGCGGGCGAGACGGTTGTCCCGGCCGCCGGACAGAGCCCCGACCGCAGACGACAACTCAGCAGAACGACACAGCGGCGGGCGCTGCACGCCCACCAGCATGCCGATCTCCTGAGTTGCCGACGCGCGCGGAGGCGACGGCGAGGCGCGGCGCTGGAGAGGCGGGGGCTGGCGCATCAGGGCGCGGCGGGGCGACAGGCGCGGCCGAGATCAGGAGGCGCGGGCGGGGTCGACGACGAGAGGCTGCGTTCCACAAGGGGACGGAGGCGCGGGCGGGCCCCCAGCCTCAGGGCACAGGTCCTCGTGCCACCTCGGGGGCAGGTGCCCCGTGCAGCCACGGGTGGCAGGTGCCCCCGCAGGGACTCGAACCCTGACTGAAGCGATTTTAAGTCGCCTGCCTCTGCCGATTGGGCTACGGGGGCCCGAACGACCAGCCTACGAGACGCAGACGCCCGCCACGCTGCAGGCAGCGGGCGGGCGTCTCGAACGTGCTCGTGGGTCACTCGGAGGCGGTTGCTCCGTCGGTTGCCGCGGTCTCGCCGGTCGCCGTCTTCTTGGCGGCGGGCTTGCGGGCAGGGGTCTTGCGAGGAGCCTTCGCAGCGGCCTCGACCCCTTCGGCCGTGCCCTTCTTCGCCGTGCCGTCGTCCTCGACCGGGTTCGCGTACGCGGGACCGGCCTCGCCGGCGGGCTGGCCGGCACCGACGGATGCGGGAGCGGTCGCCTCGGCGGGCGTCTCGACGGCCGGCTTGGGACGCGAGGCGAACTCTTCGAAGGCCGCGCGGGGACGCTCACGGTTGTCGAGCGACACGATGTCGCGCCCCAACCAGAAGTTGTTCCACCAGCCGCCCACGACGCGGAACTTGCGCTCGAACGACGGCATGGCCATGCCGTGGTACCCACGGTGGGCGGCCCAGGCCGGGAAACCCTTCATGGCGAACTTGCCGCTCTGGAAGACCCCGACGTTCAGACCGAGGCCAGCGACGGCACCGAGGTTCTCGTGCTTGTAGTCGACGAGGCCCTCACCGCGGAGCGACGCGACGATGTTCTTCGAGAGGCGCTTGCCCATGCGGACGGCGTGCTGGGCGTTCGGGACGCAGAACCCGCCCACGCCCTTCCCGGTGAGGTCGGGGGTGGCGGCGACGTCGCCACAGGCCCAGGCGTCGGGGACGACGGTCTCGCCGTCGACGATGCGCAGGTCGGCCTTGACGGTGATGCGTCCGCGCTGCTCGAGCGGGAAGTCGGTGCCGCGGACCATCGGGTTGGCCATGACGCCGGCCGTCCAGACGATGAGGTCGGACTCGAACGACTCACCGGTGGAGAGTTCGATCTTGCCGCCGACCGCCGACTGCAGCTGCGTGTCGAGGTGGACCGTGGCGGCGCGTTCGGCGAGGTTCTTGAGCACCCAGTGGCTCGTCTCGAGCGAGACCTCGGGCATGATGCGGCCCATCGCCTCGACGAGGTGGAAGTGCGTGTCGTCGATGGTGAGGTCGGGGTAGTTCTTGAGCAGGTCGCTGGCGAAGCTGCGCAGTTCGGCGAAGACCTCGATGCCGGCGAAGCCACCGCCGACGACGACAACCGTGAGCAGACGGTCTCGCTCGGGACCGGCCGGCAGGTTCGCCGCCTTCTGGAAGTTCGTGAGCACCTTGTCGCGGATCGCGGCGGCCTCTTCGATGGTCTTGAGGCCGATGGCCTCGTCGGCCACGCCCGGGATCGGGAAGGTGCGGGACACGGCACCGGCCGTCATGACGATCTGGTCGTACTGCATCGTCCAGGCGTCGCCCACCTCGGGCGTGATGGTGGCGGTCCGCGAAGCGTGGTCCACGCCGGTGACCTTCGCCGTGACGACGTTCGTCTTCTTGAGGTGGCGTCGGAGGGCGACGACCGCGTGGCGCGGCTCGATCGAGCCGGCGGCCACCTCGGGCAGGAACGGCTGGTACGTCATGTAGGGCAACGGGTCGACGATCGTGACCTCGGCCTCACCCGCGCGCAGCCATTTCTCGAGCTTCCAGGCGGTGTAGAAACCGGCGTAGCCGCCGCCGACGATCAGGATTTTGGGCACGGCGAATGTCTCCTTGAGGTGGGGGTGTCGCAGACGACCTTACCCCGACCGCCGCGCACGCCTGAACTGGCGGACCGCGCCGACGGCGACGAGCACGGCCGCTCCGCCGAAGACCGTGAACACGATCAAGGGGATGCCCGTGGACCTCATGGTCTCGACGGTGGGCAGCAGGACCGCCAACGGCTGACCCGGATCGGTCACCGGCGTCGGCACGGGCGCCTCGACGGCCGGGTTCGACGCCTGCGCCGACGGCGCCGGCACGTCCGCTCGCCGGTGCACCCTGATCCACTCGGCCAGGTCGCCCATCGGGTTCTCGGCGACCGTTGGCACCGAGGCGGTGACGGCCGCCGCGGCGTCGACGAGCCCGTAGCCGTACAGGGGGTCGGGGGTCGTGGTGCCCTTCGGGGTGGCCGTCGCCACCACTCGGTTGATGACGTCGTCGGCGTCGAGCTCGGGGTGGGCACTGCGCACGAGCGCGACGATGCCCGCGACGAGGGGGGTGGCCCCGCTCGTGCCGCTCCAGCTGTAGTGGACGTCGCCGGGACCGACACCCACCAGGTCTTCGCTGGGAGCGGCCACGCCGATCGTGATGCCCTGACTCGACGCGTCGAAGCTCGCCGTTCCTTGCCGGTCCACCCCGGCGACGGTCAGGACGCCCGGCATCGTCGCCGGTGCACCCACCTCGGTCGTCCCGCTGCCGCGGTTGCCGGCCGCCGCGACGACGACGACGTCGTGCTGCATGGCGTAGAGGAAGGCGTCGTCCCAACTGGTCGGCCAGTCGAGCGTGTTGCGGGTGAGGGACATGTTGATGACGTCCGCCCCGGCATCGACCGCCCAGCGCACGGCTCGGGCGATCTGGTCGTCGGAGTCCACGGCCGTCGAGCCGAAGCCCACCGACACCGAGAGCAGGTCGGCCTCGGGCGCGACACCGATCACACCGTCGCCCGACCCGGTGCCGCGGCCCGCGACCATCGATCCGACCAGCGTGCCGTGGTTGGGGTCCTCGCCGACCGGCGTCTGGCCGTCGGGCGAGCCGAGCCCCGAGACGTCCGTGCCGCCGACGACGGCGCCCTGGAGTTCACGCACCGACGAATCGACACCGGTGTCGATCACCGCCACGGTCGTCCCCGCACCACGTGTCGTCTGCCACGCCCGCTGGATGCCGTAGTCGGCGAGCCAGTACTCGGCGTCTCGCACCTGATCGGCCGACGCCGCCGACGCCGGCACGACGGCCGCGACAAGGGCCCCCAGCACGATCGCCACCACGAACCCCCCGGAACGGCGCACGCGCGTCAGGCTCCCCCGCGGATCGCGGAAGCGGCGACGGACGGTTGGTCGTCGGCCAGGAAGTCGGGGCACCGGCACACGTCGGGACTCCACGACGCGCGCTCGAGGGCGAGGTCTCCGAACGGATTGACGCCCGGCCCGGCGGCCAACGAGTGGCCGACGAGGGCGTGCAGGCACTTGATCCGCTCGGGCATGCCGCCCGCCGTGACGTGATCGATCTCGTCGATGTGCTCGATGCCCTCACGGTCGGCCAGGTAGGCCTCGTGGGCGGCCTGGTACCGGCTCCGCAGCGCGGGGTCGGACTCGAGGAGGTCGGTGAACTCGGCCATCACCCCGGTGGCCTCGAGGGTCGACACGGCAGCCGTGGCACCGGGGTGGCACAGGTAGTAGAGCGTCGGGAAGGGCGTGCCGTCGGTCAGACGAGGTCTCGTCGCCACGACGGTGGGTGCACCGCAGACGCAGCGCGCGGCGATGCCGATCACGTCGCGCGCGGGACGCCCGAGCTGGGCCGTCACGACGCGGACGTCGTGGTCGGTGACGGGGTCGAAGGGGGGCGTGGTCACGGCGTGCCGCCTGTCTGCTCGGAGGTCGGGGCGGGCACCTGGCTGCCGCTGATGTCGGGGGCCACGAGTTCGGTCGCGGGTTCGTCGCTCAGGCCGGCGTCGAGCACCGAGGCCGTCATGGCCGCCACCCAGTCGACCTGGGGCGTCTGCAGCGAATCGCTGATCGTCGTACCGGTGCCCGGAGCCGTGCCGGAGGTCTGAGCCGCGTCGTCGCCCATCACGAGGTAGCTGTACTCGCCGGGATAGACGTAGAGCAGGCGATCACGCGCCTGCGCCTCGATGTACGCCGGGTCGCTCCACCGCGCGACGTCCTCTTTCAACTCGTCGACGGACTGCTCTTGCTGCCGGACGTCGTCCTGAAGGGCGGCGATCTGCTGCTGCTGCTGGATCAGGGTGCGCAGCGAGGGGGCGAGGATGACGACGAACATGACGAGGATGACCAGCATGAGCACGCTGAATCCCGAGAACCGGATGGAGCGCAGCCAGTGGCCCGTCGGCGTCTCGCCGGTCGGCAGGGTCACCGGCACACGGCGGTTCGCGGTCTCACGGGGCATGCGACGAGCCTAAACGACGTCTCTGGGGAACGACGGAGGCCCGCCCCGCACGAGCAGGACGGGCCCCGAGGAGGCGCGGGTCGCGTCAGGCGGAGAAGCGCGGGAAAGCGCTGTACCCGGCGTAGACCGCGGCGTCGCCGAGTTCTTCCTCGATGCGGAGGAGCTGGTTGTACTTCGCGACGCGCTCGCTGCGGGCGGGTGCGCCGGTCTTGATCTGGCCCGCGTCGGTCGCGACGGCGAGGTCGGCGATCGTGGTGTCCTCGGTCTCACCCGAACGGTGCGAGAGGACGGTCGTGTAGCCGCTGCGCTGGGCGAGCGCCACCGCGTCGAGCGATTCGGTCAGCGTGCCGATCTGGTTGACCTTGACGAGGATCGAGTTGGCGGCGCCGGCCTTGATGCCCTTGGCGAGGCGCTCGGGGTTCGTGACGAAGAGGTCGTCACCGACGATCTGCGTCTTCGAGCCGATCTCGCTCGTCAGGTGGGCCCAGCCCTCCCAGTCGTCCTCGTCGAGCGGGTCCTCGATGGTGACGAGGGGGTACGACGCGACGAGGTCGGCGTAGTAGTTCGCGAGGAAGGCCGAGTCGCGCTTCTCGCCCTCGAAGGTGTAGCTGCCGTCGGAGTAGAACTCGCTCGACGCCACGTCGAGTCCCAGGGCGAGGTCCTTGCCGGGGGTGAAGCCGGCCTTGGTGATGGCCTCGACCAGCAGGTCGAGCGCGGCGCGGTTGCTGTCCAGGTTCGGCGCGAAGCCACCCTCGTCGCCCAGCCCGGTCGAGAGGCCCTTGGCCTTGAGCTCGCTCTTGAGGGCGTGGTACGTCTCGGCACCCCACTGCAGCGCCTCGGCGAACGAGGACGCGCCGACCGGCAGGATCATGAACTCCTGGATGTCGACGTTGCTGTCGGCGTGCGAACCGCCGTTGATCACGTTGAGCATCGGGACGGGCAGCGTGTGCGCGTTCGGCCCGCCGAGGTAGCGGAACAGGGGCAGGTCGGCCGAGTCGGCCGCCGCACGGGCCACGGCCAGCGAGACGCCGAGGATGGCGTTCGCGCCGAGGCGCTTCTTGTTGTCGGTGCCGTCGAGCTCGATCATGGCCTGGTCGATCAGGCGCTGGTCCGTGGCGTCGAGACCCTCGACCTCGGGGCCGATCTCGTCGATGACGGCGGCGACGGCCTTGAGCACGCCCTTGCCGAGGTAACGGCTCTTGTCGCCGTCACGCAGCTCGTAGGCCTCGAAGGCCCCGGTCGATGCACCCGAGGGGACGGCCGCACGCGACACCGTGCCGTCCTCGAGCAAGACCTCGACCTCGACGGTGGGGTTGCCCCGCGAGTCGAGGATTTCGCGGGCGCCTACGGCGTCGATTGCTGCCACTGGAGAGCTCCTTAGTAGTCGTTCGTCTGGGGACGCGAGGTCCGCGGCCCAGCTTAGCCGCGCCTCCTGCTCTGGTTCGTGGCGAGGAGCGGTGGGAGGCGGTCAGCCGATCGTGCGGACCTCGAGGTCGGCGACCGACTCGCCCCCGCGCACGGTCACGAACCGGCCGAAGCCCGCCGCCGCCAGGCCGTCGAGCTGGTTGGTGAAGTTCTTGGCCTTCTTCTCGAGGCGTACGCGTCGCTCACCGCCCGCCAGGAGCGCACGCTGGAGGGCGAGCAGCTCGACCGGTTCGACCTTCTTGTCGTAGACCAGCGCGAGACCCTCGTCGCCGTCGGCCTCGAGCGTCACCAGGTCGACGAGGCGTTCGAATCCCAGTGAGAAACCGGCCGCGGGCACGTCGCTGCCGAGGAAGCGGCCGATCATGCCATCGTAGCGACCGCCACCGCCGAGCGAGTAGGGCACGTCGGGGTGGGCGATCTCGAAGATCGTGCCCGTGTAGTAGCCCATGCCACGGACCAGGGTCGGATCGAACTCGAGGGTCGATCCCGGCAGTGCCTCGCGCAGCGCGACCAGGTCGGCGAAGGCCGCGCGGTCGAGCCACGGAGCGTCGTCGGCCTCGCCGGTGGCCCAGGACGCGTCGGCCAGCTGGGTGAGCGCCTCGCCGAGACCGGGAGTGGTGACGCCGAGGTCGACGAGTTCGGCCACGACTCCGTCGACGCCGATCTTGTCGAGCTTGTCGACGACGATCAGCGCCTGGTCGGTGAGCGCCTCGGGCACGGCCCAGTGCGCGAGCATCGCCAGCAGGATGCGGCGGTCGTTCACGCGGATCGTCGTCCCGGTGAGACCGAGGGCGTCGAGCACGGCGGTCGTGGCCTGGATCAGTTCGATCTCGGCCAGGGGCCCGGCCTCGCCCAGGACGTCGATGTCGCACTGGACGAACTGGCGGTAGCGCCCCTTCTGCGGACGCTCGGCCCGCCACACCGGAGCGATCTGCACGGAGCGGAAGACCGTCGGGAGCTCGGCTCGGTGTGACGCGTAGAAGCGTGCGAGCGGCACCGTGAGGTCGAAACGGAGCCCCAGATCGGCGAGTCCGAGCACGCTCTCGGCCGACCGCAGGTCGTCGAGGTCGAGGCCGCGCCGGAGCACGGCGAAGACCTGCTTCTCGTTGTCGCCCCCCAGACCCGAATGGAGGCGCGAGCTCTCTTCGACGACGGGGGTCTCGATCTCGTCGAAGCCGTAGGAGCGGTAGACGCCCCGGATGACCGAGAGGACGCCCTCGCGGCGCCTCTTGTCGGCGGGCAGGTGGTCGCGCATGCCGCGCGGCGGGTTGACGGGGGTCGGCATGAGGACATCATCCCAGAGACGCCGAGCCCCCGAGGTCGTGCCGAGTTGCAGGCATGTCACATTCTACGTTATGGTTTTCTCGGGTGGTCGGCGCGAATCGGGTTGCGTGCCGGTCACACCTCGAGGCCCTCCCTTCCCTGCGGTGAGGGCCCGGGCCGGGTCGGGCGCCATGCGTTCGGCCCGGCTCCGCCTCACCGGAGACCCCAACCGAGACCCGCGCCAGGCTGGGTCAGTCGCGAGGAACGCGAGAGACCAGGGTCTCGACCGACTCCTTGTAGGCCGCAGACGCTCGACGCCCGTCACCCGAGACGATGGCGTCGTACTGCAGACCGAAGAACGCGTCGACGAAGACCCGCGCCGCGACCTTGGCCTCGGCTGCCGCGACTCCGTTCGCCGAGAGCCAGTCGGCGACGTGGTCGACCCACCGGCCGACGGTCCCGCGCGCAGTGCCATCGGCCTCGCCCGCCACGGTCTCGAGCAGGGCCGCCTCGAGCTCGAGGCGATGCAGATCGCGCCCCCGTTCGGTGGAGACGTCGTGCCAGACCTTCGCCAGGTGTTTGCCGAACGCCTCACGATCGAGCTCGGAGACCGCGACCGCGAGCAGTCCGTCGTTGCGGGCGACGACGGCACGGACGATCTCGGCGACGAGCTCGGCCCGGTTGCCGAAGTGGTAGACGAAGACGTACGTGCTGACCCCGAGGGCCTCGGCAAGGGTTCGGAAGGACACGGTGGCGAGGGAGCGACCCCGGAGGTGCTCGAGGATCTGACCGAGCAGTTCGGGCTTGCGGGTGGGGTCAGGCTTGCGAGGCATGGTGCCGCTCCTTCGTGCCGACGAGTCGTACTCGCCCTGCGCGGTCGCCGTCGTCGTAGTGGACCATAACAGACGTCTGCCGTGGCCGACCGGTCGGCCGATCGACGGTCTCGCTGCCCCGCCGAACACCGTCGAACCGGACGACGAGTAGACCGACATGTCGTCTTTTGACATGTCAGCAATCACCCTCTACATTGAGGACAACACTCGATCTCCGCCGGGTCGCTGCCCCTCGGGCCGATCCGCTGGTGGACGAGCGCCGGCCTCGCCGCTCATTCGGGTTGAGCAGGCGACGCCGAGGTGCCCCCTCATTCGGGTTGAGGGGGCACCTGCTCGACCGGGGCTGCGTCAGACGCCCCGTGCTCGGACGATCCGTTCTCGGCCGATCCGTTCTCGGCCTGTTCCCCTCGGGCCCGTCGCCCCTCGGCCCGTCCTTCTCGGGCTGGTCCCGCCTCATCTCGCCGTAGCAGTGTCTCGCGTTCGCGCACGGCCGCCCGGAGGGCACGCTCGGCGTCGATGCCGTGATCGGTGGCCTCGTCGACCCGGGCGAGCAGCGCCCTGCCCCACGCGAGCTCACTCGACTCGGCCCGGGCGACGGGGACGTCCGTGCCCGACGTCACCGTCGGCGCATGATCCGACGCAGGCCGTGCCGCGCCCGCGGAGGCCCGACGCGCGTCGAGCTTCTGAGCCCGGGCGAGAGCCGGCTGCCCGACCGGGACACCGTCGTAGGCACTCGTCCGCTGCGACTTCTCGACCGCCTTCGCCGCCGACCAGAGCCGGACGATGTCGTCGACGCCGTCGGCCCGGTCGGCCCCGAACACGTGAGGATGACGCCGGACGACCTTCTCGGCGACGTCGCGGACGACGTCGGCGAGTTCGAACGACCCCGAGGAGGCGCGCGCAGCCAGAGCGCTGTGCAAGACCACCTGGTAGAGCACGTCCCCGAGCTCTTCCCGGAGGTCGTCCACGGTGCCGTCCTCGATCGCCTCGACGAGCTCATAGGTCTCTTCGACGAGATAGGTCACGAGGGATCGAGGGGTCTGCGCCCTGTTCCAGGCGCACCCGCCCTCGTCGGCGAGGAGGGCGTCGACCACGCCGACGAGCTCGTCGAGCCGGACACCTGCCCCGGGCTCGAGGCCGCCCCGCGCCTGGTCGTCCGGGGCGCCGCCCGCCCGCCGGGCCGACACGGTCAGTTCGCCGCGGCCGTGTCGGTCGCCGGACGGGCGACCGGGGCGGAGTAGATCGCCGACAGCAGCTGCTCGACCCAGACGATCAGCTCGTCGTCGCTCGGCGACTGCCCGTGAGCGCGCGGCAAGGGCACGCTGACGGCGTTCGCCTGCGCGAACCACCGCGCACCCGGGTACATGCGCTGCAGGCGCACCTGCAT
Organism: Frigoribacterium sp. CFBP 8751; assembly: GCF_014841545.1. Lineage (NCBI taxonomy): Bacteria > Bacillati > Actinomycetota > Actinomycetes > Micrococcales > Microbacteriaceae > Frigoribacterium > Frigoribacterium sp. CFBP 8751. Next base: position 1,021,523 of record NZ_JACYUB010000001.1, on the reverse strand, counting down.
GCTGTCGGGCAGGTCGATGCCCGCGACGCGCAGGTTGCTGCCCATGACGACCACCTCGCTGAGCCCGGCCTTCTGGGCCGCACGGCGCAGACGCGAGACCTCGATGAGGGCCAGCACGGGCGCCGGGGGCTCGCCGTAGCGGTCGGTGAGCTCGTCGAGCACCGAATCGATCTGCTCGTCGGTCGAGGTGGGCGAACTCGCCGTCGAGAGCTTCTGGTAGGCCTCGAGGCGCAGTCGCTCGCTCTCGACGTACTCTTCGGGCACGTGGGCGTCGACCGGCAGTTCGAGGCGCAGCTCGGTCTGTCCCTCGGCGACGTCGCCGCGGAACGAGCTGACGGCCTCGCCGATCATGCGCAGGTACAGGTCGAAGCCGACACCGGCGATGTGCCCGGACTGCTCGCCGCCGAGCAGGTTGCCGGCGCCGCGGATCTCGAGGTCTTTCAGGGCGACCTGCATGCCCGCGCCGAGCTCGTTGTTGGCGGCGATCGTCTCGAGCCGGTCTTGCGCGGTCTCGCTGAGCGGCTTGTCGGCGTCGTAGAGGAAGTACGCGTAGCCGCGCTCCCGGCCTCGGCCGACGCGACCTCGGAGCTGGTGCAACTGACTCAGGCCGTACTTGTCGGCCCGGTCGATGATCAACGTGTTCGCGTTGGCGATGTCGAGGCCGGTCTCGATGATGGTGGTCGAGACGAGGACGTCGAACTTGCGCTCCCAGAAGTCGACCATGACCTGCTCGAGCGTCGACTCGGCCATCTGACCGTGGGCGACGGCGACGCGGGCCTCGGGCACCAGCTCGGCGATCTGCGCCGCGATGCGGTTGATGCTCGACACGCGGTTGTGCACGTAGAACACCTGTCCCTCGCGCAGCAACTCGCGCCGGATCGCCGCGGCTTTCTGGCGGTCGCTCTCGGGGCCGACGAAGGTGAGGATCGGGTGGCGGTCCTCGGGCGGCGTGGCCAGGGTCGACATCTCGCGGATGCCCGTCACGGCCATCTCGAGCGACCGCGGGATCGGGGTCGCCGACATGGCCAGGATGTCCACGTTCGTCTTGAGCTTCTTGAGGGCGTCCTTGTGCTCGACGCCGAAACGCTGCTCTTCGTCGATGATGACGAGGCCCACGTCCTTGTACGAGATGCTCTCGCTGAGCAGCCGGTGCGTGCCGATGACCATGTCGACCGTGCCGTCACCGAGCCCGGCGATCGTCTCTTTCGACTCCTTCGCGGTCTGGAACCGGCTCAGGCTGCGGAGGTGCACGGGGAACCCGGCGAAGCGGTCGGTGAACGTGTCGAAGTGCTGCTTCACGAGCAGGGTCGTCGGCACGAGCATCACGACCTGTTTCCCGTCCTGGATCGCCTTGAACGCGGCACGGACGGCCACCTCGGTCTTGCCGTAGCCGACGTCACCCGAGAGCAGGCGGTCCATCGGGATCGGGCGCTCCATGTCGGCCTTGATCTCGTCGATGGTCGTGAGCTGGTCGGGGGTCTCGGCGAACGGGAAGGCCTCTTCGAGCTCGCGCTGCCAGGGGGTGTCGGGTGGGAACGCGTGACCCTTGCTCGCCATGCGGGCCGAGTACAGCTTGACGAGCTCGACGGCGATGTCGCGGACGGCCTTGCGCGCCTTGCCCTTGGCGGCCGCCCAGTCACCGCCGCCCATCTTGCTGAGCGACGGGGCTTCACCACCCACGTAACGGCTGAGCAGGTCGAGCTGATCGGTCGGGACGTAGAGCTTGTCGCCGGGATAGCCGCGCTTCGAGGGTGCGTACTCGAGGACGAGGTACTCGCGGGAGTGCTTGACGGCGTTCTTCCCGCCGCTCGACACCTCGCGACTCGTGAGTTCGAGGAACTTGCCGATGCCGTGGGTCGAGTGCACGACGACGTCGCCCGGCTTGAGCTGCAAGGGGTCGACGACGTTCTTGCGTCGGGTGGCGAGCTTCTTGACCTGGCGCGAGTCGTAGTTGGCCGAACGGCCGTAGAAGTCGGACTCGCCGAGGACGGCGATCTTGGACTCGAACAGCTCGAATCCGGCCTCGACGCCACCGGCCACGAGATGGACGACGCCGGGTTCGAGCCTGTCGGGCAGGTTCTCTTCGAGTCGGGCGGCGACCTCGCGCTCGGCGAGCACGTCGCGGGCCCGTTCGACGAGGCCCACGCCGCGTGCCGTGACGACGACGGACCAGCCGTCACGCACGCGCTCGACGACGTGCTCGAGGGCTCCCTCGGCGTGGCCGCTGAAGCTCGGCACGACGGCGGCGTCGACCCGCACGTAGTCACCGGCCGACGCGACGGCCTCGTCGTCGGACAGGACCTCGCCCGAGTCGAAGCCGCTCATCGTGAACCAGGACCTGTCGCCGGCCGCCTCGCGCAGGTCGCGGAGGCTGAGGAAGTCGCCCGAGTCGAGGTCGATCGGCGCTTCGGCACCGGCGGTCGCGGCGTTCCAGGCGGCCGACAGGAACTCGCGGTTGGTCTCGGCCAGACTCTGCGCGCGCGACACCACCCGCTCGGGCGAGAGGACGACGACGGAGGCGCCGGCCGGCAGATAGTGCGTCACCGGCACCAGCCGGTGCACGAGCGCGGGCGCCAGGCTCTCCATGCCCTCGACCGGGATGCCCTCGGCGATCTTCGCGAGCATCTGGGAGAGGCTGGGGAACTCGTGCTGCATCTCTCGTGCCCGTTGGCGGACCGCCTCGGTGAGCAGCATCTCGCGGCTGGGCGGCAGCTCGACCGAGGGGACCTCGCCGTCGAGGCTGCGCTGGTCGGCCACCGAGAAGCGACGGATCTGATCGACCTCGTCGCCGAAGAAGTCGACGCGGACGGGGTGCTCGGCCGTGGGGGGGAAGACGTCGAGGATGCCACCCCGGACGGCGAACTCGCCCCGACGGGTGACCATGTCGACCCGGGCGTACGCCAGGTCGACGAGGTGCACGGCGATGCCCGAGAGGTCGTGCCCGCGTTCGCCGACCGTGAGACGCACGGGGTCGAGCTCGACGAGGTTGTCACTGAGCGGCTGGAGAGCGGCACGCACGCCCGCGACGACGACGATCGGCCGCACGGAGCCGGGCGCCTCGGCCGCCTCGCGCTGCCACGTGGCGAGGCGTCGCAGGGCGTGGATGCGCTTGCCGACCGTCTCGGCGCTGGGGCTGAGGCGTTCGTGCGGCAGGGTCTCCCACGCCGGGAACTCGATGATCTCGGCCTCGGGCAGGTAACTGTCGAGCGACCCCCGGACCGCCTCGGACTCGCGGCCCGTGGCGGTGACGACCAGCATCGCCTGCGGACCCTCGCGACGGTCGAGCAGCCCCGCGAGCAACGGGACGCGGAGGCCGTCGACGACCGAGAAGTCGGTGCTGCGTGCGGCCCGGTCGAGGGCGGCAGAGAAGGTGGAGGCGCGCGAGAGCGCCTGGATCAAGCCCGCGAGTATCACCCGCACGATGTTACGCGGCACCACCGACACCGCGGCCGGGGTTCGCTGACGGCGACACCGGCACCGGGCCCGCGGCGGTCGGCATCCGGCGAGCCGGTCAGCTCTTCGCGGTGTGGAACTTCAGCTGGGCTGCCGTGAGCCCGTCGGTCGCGATCATCTCGACGGCGTCGGCCGCGTCACCGATCAGGAAGGGCAGCTCTTTGCGCTCGGTGGACGAGAAGTCCTTGAGGACGAAGTCGGCGGCGGGTTGCCTGCCGGGAGGACGGCCGATGCCGACCCGCACCCGGGTGAACTCGTTCGAGCCGGTGGCGGCGATGATGTCGCGGATGCCGTTGTGGCCGCCGTGGCCACCACCGTGCTTCAGCCGGACGACGTCGAAGTCGATGTCGAGCTCGTCGTGGACGACGATCAGCCGCGACACGTCGAGGTCGTAGTACCGCAGGAGCGCCTGCGTCGGACCGCCCGAGACGTTCATGTACGTGGCGGGCTTGGCCAACACGAAGCGAGGGCCGCCGGGAGCGGTACGCCCCTCGGCGACCGTCGCGTTCGTGCGGTGGTTCTTGAAGCCGGCGGACAGACGTTCGGCCAGTTCGGCCAACACCATCTGCCCCACGTTGTGCCTGTTGCCGGCGTAGCCGGGCCCGGGGTTGCCGAGCCCGACCACGAGCCACTGGTCGTCGAGTGCCATCGTCGTGGTCGTCGTTCTCTCAGTGGGTCTGCGCCGGCAGGGTGTTCGGGGTGTGCCGTGTTACTCGGAGCGCTCTTCGTCCTCGATGGAGTCGACGTCGCCCTCGGCCTCGGCGGCTTCGCCGTCCTCGTCGGAGACTGCGTCGGTCGTCAGGTCGAGCTGGGGCACCGAGACGGCGAGCACGAGGGTCTCGGGCTCGCTGACCAGGGTCGCGCCCTTGGGCAGGGCGAGGTCGGCGGCCGAGATCTGGGCGCCCTCTTCGAGGCCCTCGATCGAGACGACGACGCTCTGCGGGATGTGCGTGGCCTCGACCTCGAGCTCGACGACGTTGAGCTCGACGACGTGGATCGTGCCGGGAGCCGACTCGCCCTCGACGTGCACGGGGACCTGGACGGTGACCTTCTCGCCCTGGCGGACGACGATCAGGTCGATGTGCTCGATGGTCTGCTTGACCGGGTCGCGCTGGATGTCCTTGACGAGGGCGAGCTGGTTCGTGCCCTCGATGTCGAGCGTGATGACGGCGTTGGCGCGACGCGTGATCAGCATGGTCTCGTGACCGGGCAGCGTGACGTGCTGGGGGTCGGTGCCGTGGCCGTAGATGACCGCGGGGATCTGGTCGTTCGCGCGGATCTTGCGGGCCGCGCCCTTGCCGAAGCTGGTGCGCACGAGGGCGCTGAGGGTGTTCTGGTCGGACATGTCGTCTCCTTGCAGGGGCCGCGGACGGCCCGGGGGTGTGTGGTCGGTGTCAACTCGAACGCGCATCGCGTGAGGAAGGACCCGCAACCCGAGGGGCGCCGCCCGAAGGACGATCACCGCTGCACGAGTGGTGCCTGAGCACCGAGCGCCTGCCTACCGCGTCGATCACGGGTGCCGGAGCACCCCTCGCCGAGGTTCAGCTGCCCAGGTTACACGTCGGCCGGGCGTGTCGCCAACCCGCGCCTCCTCTGGTTCGTCCGCCCGCGAGGGCGCACGGTCAGTTGGTCCGTCCGCCCGCGAGGGCGCACGGTCAGTGTTCGAGCTCGCCTCGTCGCACGGCCTCGAGATGGGCCACGACCGTCGCCACGACGTCGTCCGGGCCGGGACGCACGTCGACCTCGAACCCGGCCTCGTCGTCGGCCAGCGGCTCGAGGGTGGCGAACTGCGACTCCATCAGCCCGGGCGGCATGAAGTGCCCCTTGCGCTCCCGCTGGCGACGGGCGACGAGGTCGCGCACGCCGGTCAGGTGCACGAACCGGAGGCGCGGGTCGCCTTCGCGCAGGACGTCGCGGTACGCCCTCTTCAACGACGAGCAGGCCACGACGACCGAGTCGTCGCCCGCGGCGGTGATGCGGTCGGCGACGATGCGGAGCCACGGCCACCGGTCGTCGTCGTCGAGCGGGTGCCCCTCGGCCATCTTGCGGCGGTTCGCCTCGGGGTGCAGGTCGTCGGCGTCGACGAACGGGATGCCGAGGGTCTCTGCCAGCAGCTCGCCCACGGTCGACTTGCCCGATCCGGAGACCCCCATCACGACGACGGGTGGGAAGGGAGCGGGGTGGGGCTGGTCGGTCACGGACGGCCTTCGATCGGGTACACGGTCGCGTCAACCCTAGGCGAGCCGTACGGGAGGGGTACGGACGGTGCCTGTCGGACGCTCGGCACCGAGGCATAGTCTGCGATCACCATCGACCGAGAAGGAGGCACCGTGACCGAACACGGAGCAGCAGCGCAGTCCACCGCCAAGGCGAACATCGGAGTCGTCGGCCTGGCCGTCATGGGCTCGAACCTGGCTCGCAACCTCGCCAGCCGCGAAGGCAACACGGTCGCGGTCTACAACCGTTCCCCCGAACGCACCGACACCCTGATGGACGAGCACGGCGACGCGGGGTTCGTCCCCTCGAAGTCGATCGAGGACTTCGCGGCCTCGCTGCAGAAGCCGCGCACCGCGATCATCATGGTGCAGGCCGGTCGCGGCACCGACGCCGTCATCGACCAGCTCGCCGACGTGTTCGACGAGGGCGACATCATCGTCGACGGCGGCAACGCGAACTTCCAGGACACGCGGCGACGCGAGGCCGCCCTCAAGGAGCGCGGACTCAACTTCGTGGGTGCCGGCATCTCGGGCGGCGAGGAGGGTGCCCTGAAGGGTCCGTCCATCATGCCCGGTGGCTCGAAGGAGGCCTACGAGACGCTCGGCCCGATCCTGGCGTCGATCGCGGCGGTCGCAGAGGGCGAACCCTGTGTCACGCACGTCGGAGCCGACGGCGCGGGCCACTTCGTCAAGATGATCCACAACGGCATCGAGTACGCCGACATGCAGCTCATCGCCGAGTCGTACGACCTGCTGCGCCGGGTCGGCGGCCACGAGCCCGCCGCCATCGCCTCGGTCTTCGAGGAGTGGAACAAGGGCGAGCTCGAGTCGTACCTGATCGAGATCACGGCCGAGGTGCTGCGCCAGACCGATGCCAAGACCGACGGCCCGCTCGTCGACTCCATCGTCGACCAGGCCGGCTCGAAGGGCACGGGCGTCTGGACCGTTCAGAACAGCGTCGGGTTGGGCGTGCCGGTCGGCGGCATCGCCGAGGCCGTCTTCGCCCGCGCCGTGTCGTCGAAGCCCGCCCAGCGTGCGGCGGTGCAGAAGACCCTGCAGGGGCGACCCACGATCCAGGAGGCCGGCGACGGCTTCGAGGACGACGTGCAGAAGGCGCTCTACGCCTCGAAGATCGTCGCCTACGCCCAGGGCTTCGACGCCATCATCGCCGGTGCCGACGAGTACGACTGGGACATCGACAAGGGCGCCATCGCCAAGATCTGGCGCGGCGGCTGCATCATCCGCGCACAGTTCCTCAACCGCATCGTCGACGCCTACGAGAAGGACGCGTCGATCGCGACCCTGCTCGAGGACGACTACTTCGCCGCGGCCGTCCGCGACGGCGAAGAGGCCTGGCGCCGCGTCGTCGCCAAGGCCGCCCTCTCGGGCATCCCCGTGCCCGGGTTCGCCTCGGCGCTGTCGTACTACGACTCGCTCGCGTCCGAACGTCTGCCCGCCTCGCTCATCCAGGGACAGCGCGACTTCTTCGGCGCCCACACCTATCAGCGCGTCGACGAGGAGGGCACGTTCCACACCCTCTGGTCGGGCGACCGCTCCGAGATCGAGACGGAGCCCTCGACCCACTGACGGGTGCCCAGGGGCGCTCACCGCGCCTCCTGCGTTCTGACGGGCGTGCCCGTCGATGCGGTGCCGCTGCGGCGGCCGGCGTCGGCGGGCACGCCCGTTCGTCGCCCGCCGGAGGGGACCTCGGCTCTTCCCCATGCCGTCCCGCCCACGTCGGCAACTCAGGAAAGTGACCACCGGTACGGCCCGCAGGAGGCGCGGCGCAACCGAACTCCGGAGTTGCCGACCGCAGACGAGCGGCATCGCGAGCCGAACCCGACCATTACCGCCACCGCCACCGCCACCGGGACGTGCCGGGCCGTGCCTGCCGGACCGGGCCGGGTCACGCCCCTCGCAGCCCGACGTCACCCCGCCCACGTCGGCAACTCAGGAGAACGACCACCGGAGCGGCCCGCAGGAGGCGCGGCGCAGCCGAACTCCGGAGTTGCCGACCGCAGACGAGCGGGCAGGGCGGGGCGGGGCGGGGCGGGGCGGGGCCGGGACGGGCAGGGGCGGGCAGGGCCGGGCCGGGACGTGCCGGACCGGGTCACGCCCCTCGCAGCCCGACGTCACCCCGCCCACGTCGGCAACTCAGGAGAACGACCACCGGAACGTCCCGCAGGAGGCGCGACGCAACCGAACTCCCGAGTTGCCGACCGCAGACGAGCGGGCGAGGTAGGGCGGGGCGGGGCCGGCGGAGAAGCCTGGGGTGGGAGTGCGGTCACGGCGGGGCCGCCGGGCGCGCGCGCGGGGGGAGCGAGGTCGCGCCGCCGGGCGCTCGAGCGGGGGGGCGAGGTCACGCCGTCGGGCGCCCGGGCGGGGGGCGAGGTCGCGCCGTCGGGCGCCCGGGCGAGCGACGCCGCGACGGGCGGGTGGGGCTAGGCGGCGCCGTCGAACATCGAGGTGACCGAGCCGTTGTCGAAGACCTCGTGGATGGCCCGGGCGATCAGCGGGGCGATGGGCAGGATCTCGAGCTTGTCGAACTTCTGGTGCTCGGTGAGCGGCAGGGTGTCGGTGACGACGACCGAGTCGATGAACTCGCTGTTGAGGATCTCGGGGGCGGGGTCGCTGAAGACCGCGTGGGTCGCGGCGACCACGACGCCGATCGCGCCGGCGGCCTTGAGCGCCTCGGCGGCCTTGACGATGGTGCGACCGGTGTCGATCAGGTCGTCGACCAGCAGGCACACGCGACCCGAGACGTCGCCGACGATCTCGTGGACGGTGACCTGGTTCGGCACCAGCGGGTCACGACGCTTGTGGATGATGGCGAGGGGGGCGTCGAGCTTCTCGCTCCAGATGTCGGCGACGCGGACGCGGCCCATGTCGGGCGAGACCACGGTGAGGGTGGTGTTGTCGAGCTTGGCGCGGAAGTGTTCGAGCAGCACGGGCATGGCGAAGAGGTGGTCGACCGGGCCGTCGAAGAAGCCCTGGATCTGCGGTGCGTGCAGGTCGACGCTCATGATGCGGTGCGCGCCGGCCGCCTTGAAGAGGTCGGCGACGAGCCGGGCCGAGATCGGCTCGCGGCCACGACCCTTCTTGTCTTGCCGGGCGTACGGGTAGAACGGCGCCACGACGGTGATGCGCTTGGCCGAGGCCCGCTTCAGCGCGTCGACCATGATCAGCTGTTCCATCAGCCACTCGTTGATCGGCGCCGAGTGGGACTGGATGACGAAGGCGTCCGAGCCACGGACGCTCTCGTCGAAGCGGGCGTAGAGCTCGCCGTTCGCGAAGGTACGGGCGTCGGTCGGGATCAGTTCGCTGCCGAGCTCGGCGGCGATCTGGTTGGCCAGTTCGGGGTGCGCACGCCCCGAGATCAGAACGAGTCGGTTCTCGCCGGTGATCTTGATTCCGGACACGTCACTCGCTCTCCGGCCCCGAGGGGCCAACCCGACCGGGTTCAGTCGGTCGTTCGTTCGGCGCGAGCGGCGGCCTCGGCAGCCGCCGAGCCGGGGCGGTTCGCCTCGACCCATCCGCTCGCATTGCGCTGTGGAGCGATGCTCAAGGCCAGGGCACCGGCCGGCACGTCTTTGCGGACGATCGTTCCGGCGCCTGTGTACGCTCCGTCGCCAATCCTAACGGGGGCGACGAAGACGTTGTGCGACCCGGTGCGGACGTGCGACCCGACCTCGGTGCGGTGCTTGTTCACCCCGTCGTAGTTGGCCGTGATGGTGCCGGCGCCGATGTTCGACCCCTCGCCCACCTCGGTGTCGCCCACGTAGCTGAGGTGCGGCACCTTCGACCCGGCACCGATCTGCACGTTCTTGGTCTCGACGAAGGTGCCGATCTTGCCGTCGGCCGAGAGCAGGGTGTTGGGCCGCAGGTACGCGAACGGACCCACGGAGGCGCGGGCACCGATGACCGCGAGGGTCGCGTCCGTGCGCTTGACCGTCGCCCCCTCGCCCACCTCGGTGTCGACGAGGGTGGTGTCGGGCCCGACGACCGCGCCCGGGGCGATGTACGTCGCCCCGCGGAGCTGGGTGCCCGGCAGCAGTTCGACGTCGGGGCTGAGGGAGACGTCGCGGTCGATCCAGGTGGTCTGCGGGTCGACGATCGAGACGCCCTCGCGCTGCCAGTGCTCGACGATGCGGTCGTTCAGGCGACGGGCCGCGGCGGCGAGCTGCACGCGGTCGTTGATGCCCTCGAGGCGCCAGGTCTCGTCGATCGCCCGGGCGGCGACGACCTCGCCGGCACCGGTGAGCAGGCCGACCATGTCGGTGACGTACTTCTCGTTCTGCGCGTTGGCCGACCCGATGCGGGGCAGGTGGGTGCGCAGGGCGGCGACCGTGAACACGTAGGTGCCCGAGTTGATCTCGCGCACGGCACGTTCGTCGTCGGTGGCGTCCTTGTGCTCGACGATGCGGTCGACGTCGCCCGACTCGCGGCGGACGACCCGCCCGTAGCCGGTGGCGTCGGGCAGCACGGCGCTCAGCAGCGTCGCCGAGGCGGAGGCGGCACGGTGCTGGTCGAGCAGGGCGGTGAGCGTCGCGTGGTCGAGGAAGGGCACGTCGGCGCTGACGACCACGACGTCGCCGGTGAACTCGGCGGGCAGCGCCTCCACCGCTTGTTCGACGGCTCGACCGGTGCCGGGGACGTCGTCCTGGTCGACGACGAGCGCGTGCGGGGCGGTGTCGAGCACGCTCGCGACGACCAGGTCGCGCTCGTGCCGCACCACGGCGACGAGGTGGTCGGGCCGGAGCGCGCCGGCGCTCTCGAGCACGTGCTGGATCAGCGGCAGCCCCGCCAGGCGGTGCAGGACCTTCGGGGTCGAGGACTTCATGCGGGTGCCCTGCCCTGCGGCGAGGACGACGACGGCGAGCTGGCGTTCGGGCATGGTGCTCCTTGGTGAGGGGTGGCGCGTGATCACCGCCGATCCTCCCACGGGAGGCGACGCGGCCGCGGGTCACCCGCCCGGCGTGGGGACGTCGCCGAGGCCGAGACGAGGTGGGGAGGAGTCAGCGGGAGCGGACGACGGCGACCGAGCCCGAGACCGCGACGACGTCCTCGACGAGCGCGACGGCGACGTCGGGCAACCCGGTCTTCTCGACGACGGCCTTCCGTGCCCGGTAGAAGAACCAGCTGCCGACGAGGGCGCCGGACGCCCCGGCGAGCGCTGCGGCCACAGGGGTGCCCCGACGGCCGGTGCCGGCCATCGCGATCCCCGCGACGGCACCGGAGACCGCGCGACCGAACAGCGGGCCGGCACCGACCCGACTCGGCGTGGCCGGCAGCTTGTCGCCGACGAGCTCACCGACACCCGTGGCCACCAGGGCGCCACGACCGAGGGGTGAGCGGAACAGGCGCCAGCGCTGCCAGGGGCCTCGCGCCTCCCGGGCGTCGTGGTTCAGGGCGAGGACGGCGAGTGGCGTCGCCGAACGTGATCCGCTGAGGACGCCGAGCAGGGCGGCACGGAGCAGGGGCGGCAGGGAGTCGGTCTTCGACATGACGGGAGTCCTCGTCGTCAGGCGGACGCCGGGGCGCCCACGATCGGGAGCGGGACGGGACCGACGAGCCGACCGCGACCTGCGACGCTCGGGGCTCCGCCACCAGGATTCGAACCTAGACCTAACAGCTCCAAAGGCTGTCGTGCTGCCGTTACACCATGGCGGACCGCGCGTGCGCGCCGGACCATTCTGCCAGACCGCGACTCGACCGAGGTGACCGCGAGGGGTGACGTGCCCGCCGGGCCGCACCGCGCCTCCCGCGTCCGAGGACGGCCTCGGGCATGATGGGCGGATGCCCGAGCAGGACGAGGTCGACCGGATCGTCGAGGCGTGGCGCCACGAGCGACCCGACCTCGACTTCGCGCCGCTCCACGTGCTCTCGCGCGTGGGTCGGCTCTCGAAGCACCTCGACCGGGCGCGACGCGAGGCCTTCCACGCCAGCGCCCTCGAGTCGTGGGAGTTCGACGTGCTCTCGGCGCTGCGTCGGGCCGGCGGCTCCTACCAGCTGAGCCCCAAGACGCTGCTGCAGCAGACCCTCGTCTCGAGCGGCGCGATGACCAACCGCATCGACCGGCTGGTCGCGCGGGGCCTGGTCGAACGCCGCACCGACCCGAACGACGGCCGGGGCATCCTGGTCACGATGACGCCCGAGGGGCGCCGCGCCGTCGACGCCGCGATCGAACGACTCGTCACGGCCGAGGACGCCCTGCTCAGCGACCTCAGCGACGACGACCGCCTCCGGTTGACCGACCTGCTGCGCACGCTGAGCCTGACGCTCGGCGGCTGAGTCGGGCGACCGACGGAGCACGTCGGCCCGGCCCCCTACGCCAGCAGCTCGCTCAGCTCGAGCCAGCGCACCTCGAGTTCGCCCGTCTTGTGGTCGAGCGCCGTCAGCTTCGCCTGCAACGCGGCCAGGCCGTCGAAGTCGGACTGGTCGAACGAGGCGAACTGGGCCAACAGGGTCTCGCGCTCGCCCGCGGCCTTGGCGAGCTTGCGGTCGATCGAGCCGAGCTCTTTCTCGGCGTTGCGCTTCTCGGCTCCCGACAGGCCCGAGGCGGCGGCCGAGGCCGCGACCGACGCCGAGGCCCCCTGGACGGCCGTCGGGCGGTCGGTCGCGCCTCCTTGGTTCTGGGTCGCCTCGCGACGCAGCTGGAGGTACTGGTCGACACCGCCGGGCAGGTGACGGAAGCGGCCCTCGAGCACGGCGTACTGCTGGTCGGTCACGCGCTCGAGCAGGTACCGGTCGTGCGAGACGACGAGCAGGGTGCCGGGCCAGCCGTCGAGGAGGTCCTCCATCGCGGCGAGCATGTCGGTGTCGAGGTCGTTGGTGGGCTCGTCGAGGATCAGCACGTTCGGCTCGTTCAGCAGGATGAGCAGGAACTGCAGGCGGCGCTTCTGGCCACCGGACAGGTCCTTGATCGGCGTCTGCAGCTGGGCACTGGTGAAGCCGAGGCGCTCGAGCAGCTGCCCGGGCGTCATCTCTTTGCCGCCGGTGACGTACGAGGTGCGCTGTCGCCCGATGACGTCGTTGACCCGCTCGTGGGCGACCTCGTGCAGGTCGGCGAGCTGCTGGTCGAGGATCGCGAACTTGACCGTCTTGCCCTGCTTGACGCGCCCCTCGGTGGGCGTGATGGCCCCGGTGACGACCTTGAGCAGCGTCGACTTGCCGGCGCCGTTGACTCCGAGGACGCCGGTGCGCTCGCCGGGAGCGATGCGCCACTCGACGTCCTGCAGGACGCGCTTGTCACCGAACGAGACACCGACCTCGACGAGGTCGACGACGTCCTTGCCGAGTCGCGCGGTCGCCATCTGCGACAGCTGGACCGCGTCGCGCACGGGCGGCTCGTCCGCGATCAGCTCGTTGGCCGCGTCGATGCGGAACTTGGGCTTGGTCGAGCGCGCCGGGGCCCCGCGACGGAGCCAGGCGAGCTCTTTGCGCATCAGGTTCTGGCGCTTCGACTCGGAGGCCGACGCCATGCGGTCGCGCTCGACCCGCTGCAGCACGTACGCCGCGTAGCCGCCCTCGAAGGGTTCGACGATGCCGTCGTGGACCTCCCACGTGTCGGTCGAGACCTCGTCGAGGAACCACCGGTCGTGGGTCACGACGACGAGGGCGCCCGAGTTGGGCGACCAGCGGCGCGAGAGGTGCTGGGCCAGCCACGCGACGCCCTCGACGTCGAGGTGGTTGGTGGGCTCGTCGAGGAACAGGACGTCCCAGTCGCCGACCAGCAGCGTCGCGAGGGCCACGCGTCGACGCTGGCCGCCCGAGAGGTCCTCGACCCGCGCCTCCCACGGGATGTCGGTGGCGAGGCCCGAGATGACGTCGCGGATGCGCGCGTCGCCGGCCCATTCGTGCTCGTCGCGGTCGCCGACGATCAGGCTGCCGACCGTGGCGCCCTCGGGGAGCACGTCGCGCTGGTCGAGCATGCCGATCGTCAGGCCGCGGCGGGTCGTCACGCGGCCGTCGTCCGGTTCGAGCCGGCCGGCGAGCACCGACATGAGCGTCGACTTGCCGTCGCCGTTGCGGCCGACGACACCGATGCGGGAGCCCTCGTCGATGCCGAGGGTCACCCCGTCGAGGACGACCTTGGTCGGGAATTCGAGACGGAGGTTTTCTGCGCCGAGTAGATGAGCCACCACAGAAGCGTAGACGGCCCGGGCCGGGCGGCCGACTCGGCGGCGCACGGCCGGTGTCAGCCCAGCGACGCCACCCACTCGTCCGAGCCGTCGGTGAACTCCTGACGCTTCCAGATCGGGGTGCGGGCCTTGACCTCGTCGACGAGGGCGGCGCAGGCCGCGAACGCCTCGGCGCGGTGGGCCGACGCCACGGCGCAGGCCAGGGCGACGTCGCCCACGACGAGGTCGCCGTACCGGTGCTCGACCGCGATCGCGACCTCGGGGTGTGCCTCGGCCACGGCCAGCGCGACCTCACGGATCACCTCGGACGCGGTCGGGTGCGCCTCGTAGTGCAGCGCCTGGACGCCACGCCCCTCGTCGTGGTCGCGCACGACCCCCTCGAACGTCACGACCGCCCCGGAGGCGCGGCTCGTCACGAGCGCGGAGCACTCGGCCACCGACACGGTCACGTCGACGACGCGGGCGAGCAGCACGCGCTCGGAGGCGGGTGCTGCCGAGGGTGCGTTCGGCGCGCCGGAGCCCGGGGTGGCGCCGGCCTCCCGGGTGGGCTCCCCGCCGGGCAGGAGGGTCGGATCGTCGGCGGTCATGCGGCCCCCTCGGGACTGGGATGGCGGTTCTGGGCGTGGTCGACCCCGTGCAACTGGTCGACCACGTGGTCGAGGACGTCCTCGAGGACGGCGAGCCCGTCGCGCACCCCGCCGCGCGAACCGGGCAGGTTGACGACGAAGGTGCCGCCGGCCACGCCCGCGAGCCCACGGGAGAGGACGGCCAGGGGCGTCGAGGCCGCGCCGCGCCTCCTGAGCTCTTCGGCGATGCCGGGCAGCTCGCGGTCGAGCAGGGGCAGGGTCATCTCGGGCGTCGCGTCGGTCGGCGAGACGCCCGTGCCACCGGTGGTGACGACGGCGTCGACGCCCCACTCGAGCGCCGCCTCGAGCACCGCGCCGACCGGTTCGCCGTCGGCCACGACGACGGGACCCTCGACCAGCCAGCCGCGCGCCGCGAACCAGTCGCGGATGACGGGGCCGGTCGTGTCGTCGGCCGTGCCGGCGGCCGCGCGGGTCGAGGCGACGACGACGACGGCCCGGCGCCGGTCGGAGGAACCCGAGGGGGTCGGGCCGTCCGGCACGGCGGGACCCGGTGCGACGGTGGCGTCGCTCATCGCGACCAGTCCCCCGACTTGCCGCCCTGCTTGTCGAGCACCTTGATCTCGCCGATCACGGCGAGCGCGTCGACCGCCTTGATCATGTCGAAGAGCGTGAGGGCCGCGACCGACGCGGCGGTCAGGGCCTCCATCTCGACCCCGGTGACGCCGCGGGTCGAGACGCGCGCGATCACGGTGACCTGCGCCTCCGCGGTCTCGAAGTCGACGGTGATCGCGCCGAGCGGCAACGGGTGGCAGAGCGGGATGAGCGTCGGAGTCTGCTTGGCGGCCAGGATGCCGGCGATGCGGGCGGTGCCGAGGGCCTCGCCCTTGGGCAGCGAGCCGTCGACCAGTCGCGCGATCACGTCGGGCCGCGTGGTCAGCACGGCCTGGGCCGTCGCGACGCGCTTCGTCTCGGTCTTGCCGGTCACGTCGACCATGTGCGCGGTGCCGTCGTCGCGGACGTGCGAGAGCGGGGCGTCGGACAGCGCGGTGTCGGCCAGCGGGGTGTCGGACAGCGGGGCGTCGGACAAAGGCACGTCGGGCGGCGGGTTCTCGGTCATCGGTCGGCCTTCTCGTGGGGGGCGGGATCGTCGAGCGCCCAGACCTCGACCCGGTCGCCCTCGTCGACGCGGTCGACCCCGACGGGGACGGAGACGAGCACGGTGGCCTCGGCGTGGGCGGCGAGCAGGTGCGAGCTGGGCCCGCCGACGACGTGGGCGCGCCCGTCGACGTCGACCCGCCCGCGACGCAGCTGGTGCTTGCCGACCGGCGAGTCCAGGGGGTGCGCCATGGGCACGGTCCACCGCCGTCGGGGCAGGCCGACCCCCGTGACGCCGTTCAGCGCGGGACGAAGGAAGGCCTCGAACGACACGAGCGAGCTGACGGGGTTGCCGGGGAAACAGACGACGGGCAGCTCGCGATCGCGCACGAGGACGCTGCCCCAGCCCTGCGGCCCGCCGGGCTGCATCGCCACCGAGCCGAAGCTGACGCCCGAGCCCTCGAACGCGTCGCGCACGACCTCGTAGGCGCCGGCGCTGACCCCGCCGCTCGTCAGCACGAGGTCGACCTCGTCGGCGTGGCGGGCGACGACGGCGAGCAGGGCGGCCGCGTCGTCGGTCACCCGGGCGGTCGTGACGATCACGCCGACCTCGGCGATCGCGGCGGCCAGCGCGACGCCGTTCGCGTCGTGGATCTGGCCGGGCCCGAGCGGGGCACCGGGTGCGGCGAGCTCTTCGCCGGTGGAGACCAGCAGGAGGCGCGGGCGGCTCCGTACCTCGACCGCGTCGATCCCGGCGGCGGCGAGCACGCCCCACCGAGCGGGCGTCAGTCGCGTCCCGGCCGCGAACAGCACGGAACCCGCGACGACGTCGCTGCCCGCGGCCCGGACGAAGGCCCCGGCGGAGACGCCGGCCGGCACCTCGACGACGGCGTCGACCCCGACGGGAGGGAACGCGTCGGGCGAGACCTTCTCGATGGGCACGATCGCGTCGGCGCCGGCGGGGACGGCCGCACCGGTCATGATCGGGGCGGCGGTGCCGGCGACCAGGTCGGGGGCGGCCCGGCCGGCGGGGATGCGCGCCGCGACCCGGAAGCTGGTGGGACCGGCCGGGTCGAGCCCGGCGGTCGAGACGGCGTAGCCGTCCATCTGCGAGTTGGCGAAGGGCGGCAGGTCGATCGGGGCGACGACGTCGACGGCGAGCACCCGGTCGCGGTACCGGTCGGAGCGCGAGGCGAGCGCCTCGGGGCTGACCACGAGTGCATCGACCGGCCGGGCCCGCACGGCGGCCTCGACGACGGCCGTGACCTCGGCGAGGTGGGTCTCGATGGTGCGCACGCGGTTCCTCTCGGGCGATGGTCAGTAGCGTATCGGGGGTGACCGACCCCGCGACCGAGACCGACGTCCCTCAGCCCACCCGCGCCTCCTCGGGGCCGCCGCCCGTCGACGTCGCCGTCATCGGCGGATCGGGGCTGTACTCGCTCTTCGCCGAGGGCGAGGCGACCCGGCACGTCGTCGAGACTCCCTACGGCCCGACCTCGAGCGAGGTGACGATCGGCGAGCTGGGCGGCAAGCGGGTGGCGTTCCTCACCCGGCACGGCGCGGGCCACGCGGTCGCGCCGCACCTGATCGACTACCGGGCCAACGTGTGGGCGCTCGCGTCGCTCGGAGCGAAGGCCATCGTGTCGTCCTCGGCGGTCGGCGGGGTCAGCCCCGACGTCGCCCCGGGCACGATGGTCGTCACCGACCAGTTCATCGACCGCACCTGGGGACGCCGCGACACGTTCTTCGACGTCGAGGGGCACGTGCAGCACCTGATCGCCGCCGACCCGTTCGACCCCGTGCTCCGGGCCGCCGCGATCGCGGCCCTCGAGGCGCAGGGCGAGCCGTTCGCCCCGACCGGCACCTGCGTCGTGATCCAGGGGCCGCGGTTCTCGACCCGGGCCGAGTCGCTGTGGTTCCGTGCCGCGGGGGCGCACACGGTCAACATGACGATGTACCCCGAGATCCCGCTCACCCTCGAACTCGGCATGGGGGCCGTCAACCTCTCGTACGTGACCGACAGCGACGCCGGTCTGGCCCCGGCCGAGGGCGACGCGCCCGACGCCGACGCGGTGAGCGCCTCGCTCGTCTTCGAACGGCTCGCGGCCGCCCAGCCGCGCATCGTCGCGGCCATCGAGTCGATCGTCGCCGCGTTGCCCGACGACTACTCGCCGCGCGAGCTGATGCCGCCCGAGGCGGTGGCCGAGGTGCTCTCGCGGCCCGTCTCGGCTCGGAAGGCCGCGCTGTGAACGCGGCCCGCGCCTCCTCGTCAGCTGCCCCCGCTGCGTCCGCCGACGGTCCCGGCCTGCTGCTCGTCACCGGCGGGGCCGGCTTCATCGGGTCGGCGATCGTCGACCTCGCGCTCGAGGGCGGCTGGCGGGTGCGCGTGCTCGACTCGCTGCGGCCCGACGTGCACGGCGGCGAGCCGACGGTCGACCCGCGCGTCGACTTCGTGCACGGCGACGTGCGGGATGCCGAGACCGTCGACCGGGCACTCGTGGGCGTCGACGCGGTCTGTCACCAGGCGGCCAAGGTCGGGCTCGGCGTGGACTTCCAGGACGCGCCCGACTACGTCTCGTCGAACGAGCTCGGCACGGCCGTCGTGCTCGCGGCGATGGACCGCGCCGGCGTCGACCGCCTCGTCGTGGCCTCGTCGATGGTCGTCTACGGCGAGGGCAGCTACCGCACCTCGTCCGGCGCGACCGAGCGCCCCGCCCCCCGCCGGATCGCCGACCTCGACGCCGGCGTCTTCGACCCGCGTGACGAGGCGGGTGAGCTGCTCGAGCCGCAGCTGATCGGCGAGGAGGCCCCGCTCGACCCCCGCAACGTCTACGCCATCACGAAGCTGACCCAGGAACACCTGTCGACCTCGTGGGCACGCAGCACCGGCGGTCGGGCCGCCGCCCTGCGCTACCACAACGTCTACGGTCCGGGCATGCCGCAGAACACGCCCTACGCCGGCGTGGCCTCGCTCTTCCGCTCGGCGCTCGAACGCGGCGAGGCACCTCGCGTCTTCGAGGACGGTGCCCAACGGCGCGACTTCGTCCACGTCCGCGACATCGCGTCCGCCAACCTCGCGGCCCTCGGGTGGACGGCCGACCAGCCGACCGACACGTTCCGAGCGTTCAACGTCGGCAGCGGCACGGTGCACACCATCGGCGAGATGGCCGAGGCCCTGGCCCGCGAGGCCGGTGGTCCCGAGCCCGTCGTCACGGGCGAGTACCGTGCGGGCGACGTGCGGCACGTCACCGCGTCGTCGGCCCGGTTGCAGGGCGAGCTGGGCTGGCGACCCAGCGTGACCTTCGAGCAGGGCATGCACGAGTTCGCCACGGCCCCGCTGCGCGCCGCGGTCGTCCGGTAGGCGGAGTGGGGCGGCTCCCCCCGTTCGGGGCGCGGGCCGCCCGTTCCCATCACCTTCATGGGATCGCATCCGTACAGTCGACAGGATGAGCAGCCCCCGAGTCGACGTCGTGCTTCCCTGTCTCGACGAAGAAGGCGCGTTGCCGTGGGTGCTCGGCCGCCTGCCCGAGGGCTGGCACGCCATCGTCGTCGACAACGGCTCGACCGACGACTCCGCCCGCGTCGCCGCCGAGCACGGCGCGACCGTCGTGCAGGAGGCGCGGCGCGGCTTCGGCAGCGCCGCCCACGCCGGTCTCGAGGCGGCCACGGCCGACTACGTGGCGTTCTGCGACGCCGACGCATCGATGGACCCCGCCGACCTCGTCGCCCTCGCCGCCCCCGTGATGGCCGGTGACGCCGATCTCGTCCTCGGCCGTCGCCGCCCGACCACCCGGGGCGCCTGGCCGGTGCACGCCCGCCTCGCCAACCTCGCCCTCTCGCACCTCATGCGGCGCGCCAGCGGCGTCGCCCTGCACGACCTCGGCCCCATGCGCGTGGCCCGGCGCCGGGCACTGCTCGACCTCGACCTGAAAGACCGCCGCAGCGGCTACCCGCTCGAGATGGTGCTGCGCGCCAGCGAGGCCGGCTGGCGCATCGTCGAGCAGGACGCCCCGTACTCGCCCCGGGTCGGCCGGAGCAAGGTGACCGGCACCATCCGCGGCACGTCGGTCGCGATCAAGGACATGTCCCGCCTGCTGCGGGAGGTCGGCCGATGACGACCCTCGTGGTGATCGCGAAAGAGACGATCCCGGGCAAGGTCAAGACGCGCCTGCACCCCCCGCTCAGCCTCGAGCAGGCCGCCGACGTGGCCGCCGCCGCCATCCAGGACACCCTCGACGTGGCCCGCCGCCTGCCGGCCACGCGGCGCGTGTTGCTGTTCGACGGCAACCGGAGGCCCGTCGGCTCCGAAGACTTCGATGTGATCCCTCAGATCGGTGGCGACCTCGACGCACGCCTCGGCGCCCTCTTCGACGAGGTCGACGGGAAGACCGTGCTGATCGGCATGGACACCCCCCAGGTGACGGTCGAGGCCCTCGCACCCGTCTTCGACGCGTGGACCGACGACGTCGACACCTGGTTCGGGCCCGCGAACGACGGCGGATTCTGGGCGCTGGGCCTCGCCCGACCGACCGGCGACCTGCTGCGCGGCGTGCCGATGTCGCGGGACGACACGGGCGCCCACCAGCTCCGTCGGCTCGCCGACGCCGGCCTCAGCGTGCGCATGCTGCCCGAACTCGTCGACGTCGACACCATCGACGACGCCCGCCTCGTCGCGGCCACCGCACCCGACAGCCGGTTCGCGGCGGCCCTGCGGCACGCCGAGGCCGCTGCCACCACCACCACGAACGGCGTCGCCCGCACGACCGATCCCGCCACAGAAGGGGTCACCTCGTGACCATCGCCCCCGACCGACCCGCCACCTTCGGATCAGGAGGCGCGGAGCCGTACGCCCGCGCCCTGCGTCACGAGGGGCTCCTGCAACTCGTCCGCGTGACCGGCGGTGCCGGACGCCCGGCGTCGCCCCCTGCCGCGGGCGACGCCGACGAAGCGTTCGACGTCGCGCGCTGGAGCGCCGACGCCGACGCCGCCGACCTCACGACCCTCGACGACGAGACCGGCCCGGTGCTCGACATCGGCTGCGGGCCCGCCCGCATGGTGCGTGCCGCCGTCGACCGCGGCCTGACCGTGCTCGGCCTGGACGTCTCGCCCACGGCCGTCGCGATGGCCCGCGAGGCCGGCCTGCCCGTGGCCGGCGGTTCGGTCTTCGACCCGCTGCCCCGCGAGGGCCAGTGGAACCTCGCCCTGCTGCTCGACGGCAACGTCGGCATCGGCGGCGACCCGACGGCGCTGCTGACCCGCTGCGCCGAGATCCTCACGGCGACCGGCTCGATCGTCGTCGAGACCGCCCCCGAGGCGTCGCTGGACGACAGCTACGAAGCCCACGTGGTCGACGACCAGGGGCACGCCAGCGCGACCTTCCCCTGGGCCGAGGTCGGCCGCGAGGCCCTGCACCGCCACGCCAAGCGGTCGGGCCTGCGAGTCGCTCAGACCTGGTCGGTCGACGGACGCACCTTCTGCCGCCTGCGCGCCAGGTAGAGCGCCACGAGGCCGGCGGCCACCGCCGCGATCACGAGCCAGAGCACGGCCAGGCGCAGGCCGTAGTCGAACGGCAGCACCGTGTCGTTCTTCGGGCCCTTCGTCTTCGCGACGATCTCGGGCACCACGATCAGCGAGAAGATCGCCCCGACGACGACCGCGCCCTGCACGATCCAGAGGACGGCAGGTCGGACGCGACGCCCGGTCCGTCGCACGACCAGCGAGACGACGGCCACGACGGGGGCGAGCACGGCGTCGTGGACGACGACCGAGCCGACCAGCCAGAGCAGCAGGCCGCCGTACCGGTTCGGGTTGACCGTGTCGGTGAGCACCCAGCCGCCGAGGCCGATCAGGGCGATGCCGAGGGCGATCAGCACCCCCCGCACGACGCGGACGGTGCGCGACGTGCCCGCGCCTCCGGCGCTCGACGCGGCCGAGGGGACGCGCGCGGTCACGAGAGCACCTCGATCGAGCTGAGCCACTTGGTCTGCAGCACGCCGGGGCGCCCCGGGGCGATCATGCGCGCCGGGTAGCCGTGGTCGATGCTGAGCGGCTCGCCGTTCAGCTCGAGGGCGACGAGGGTGCGCGGGTCGGAGGCGTACTCGGGGCCCATCTCGGTCACGCGGTAGCCACCCTTCTTCTCGAGGCTGGTGAGCCGCAGACGGTGGTCGGTCGGGGCTCCGGCGGCGGCCAGCAGGTCGACGAGGCGGACCCCGCGCCAGGCGCCGGTCTGGCTCCAGCCCTCGACGCAGGCGATCGGCAGGCGCTCGTCGGCCCCGTCGAACCCGCGCAGGGTGTCGAGCGTGAACGAGGTCGCGACGCCGCCGACGACGACGTCGAGCCGCCAGTCGGGGTCCATGGCCGTCTCGAGCACCTGGGCCGCGGCCGCCGTGCGGTTGATCGGCAGGTCGTTCGGACCGAGTCCGCGCTGCCGCGGAGCGAAGGCGTTGAGCGGCGACAAAGGGGCGAAGGACTGCCCGGCCGTGAGCGCGACGACTCCCCCGGTGGCGACGCCGGCGGCGGTGAAGAAGCCGCGGCGCGACACCCGGGCGCGACCCGGCTCGCGGTCGACGTCGTGCGCGGAGTCGATCCAGCGCGTCACGCGGCCGGTGAGGCCCCGGGCGGGAGCAGGAGGTGCGGCGTGCGGATCACGGTCGCGTCGCGTCCCGTCGGCGTCGCGCACGGCACGGAAGCGGGCGAGCTCGGCGGTCGCCTCGGTCTCGCCCACGAACGCGGCGCGGGCCTCGTCGAGCTCGGCCGACGGCTCGACGAAACGCCCCTCGGCGTCGTAGCTGTCACGCGCCCGCCAGTAGCGGGTGATCAGCGGCAGCTTCACCGCGATGTGGACGGCGAGCGAGCCGATGATGACGAACGACAGGGCGAAGTGCACCTGCTTGAACGGGAACGGCCACGGGTAGTACTGGTACGTGTTCAGCAGGCCGGTGACGAGCTGCAGGATCGTCGCCGCGACGAACAGGGCGATGGAGGCGCGCTCGAGCACGTCGACCGGGTGCTTGATCGGCGGGTGCTGGAAGAGCTGCGGGAACACCGAGTGCAGCTTCGCCAGCAGCAGGGGGATGCAGGCGATCCCGGCGGTGATGTGGATGCCCTGGCTCACCTGGTAGAGCCAGACGGGGCTCGTCGGGAACCGCATCCCGTCGAGCGGTTCCTGCAGGAAGTGGCTGTAGAGCCCGGTCAGCAGGCAGATGACGAACGCGGCGCCGAGGAGGCGACCGAAGACGGTCGCCGACCGGGCGTTGCGGTTCGGCGACGAGGCGGCGCGGCGCGCCTCGTACAGCAGGCGCCTCATGGTGTTGGTCGTCTCATGTGGCTCATCATCTCCGATGTGCACGACTCCCAGGGCCGATTCGGCCAGACTGGGGGCGTGCGTACTGTGTTCGCGGCCGTGGCCGTCCTCGGATTGGCCGGGGCGATCGCCTGGGGAGTCGTGAACGTCGGGTTCCTCACGAAAGAACTGCGGACCGACTTCGTCGTCTGGACCGCCGTGTGCTGGGCGCTGTTCGCCCTGGCGGTGGTGCTGCTGCGACGGGTGCCCGTGCGACACGTCACCGCTCTCGTCGTGGCGGGCACGGCCCTGGTCGGCGGGGCGGGTCTGACCGGCGTGCCCAACACGAGCACCGACCCGGCGCGCTACGCCTGGGACGGCATCGTGCAGACCGCCGGCGTCTCGCCGTACGAGTACACGCCCGACGCAGGCGAGTTGCGCGACCTGAGACCGGCGTGGATCTTCCCCGAGTCGACGCCGTTCACCCGCGACGACGGCACGATCGGCGAACGCTGCGGCGAGCCCGACCGCCAGGTGCACCGCGCCTACGACAGCCAGACCGGCGACGTCGTCTGCACGTTGATCAACCGGCCCGACGTGCCGACCATCTACCCGCCGATGGCCGAACTGTACTTCTGGGCGGTCTCGGCGGTGGTCGGTCCCGACGCCGGGTTCTTCCCGCTGCAGGCCATGGGCTTCGTGCTCGTGCTGGGGACGACCCTGGCCCTGCTGGCGACCCTGCGCCGTCGCGGTCTCGACCCCCGCTGGGCCGCGCTGTGGGGCTGGTGCCCGCTCGTGGTCGGCGAGGGCGTCACGAACTCCCACGTCGACCTCCTGGGTGCCGTGCTCGTGGTCGCCGCGTCGTTGCTCGTCGCGACCGGCCGGCGACTCCGCGGCGGCATCGCGCTCGGGGCCGCGATCGCGACCAAGTTGATCCCGGTGATCGCGGCACCCGCCCTGCTGCGCGGGCAGCCCTGGAAGGTGATCAGCGCCTCCGTCGTCACCTTCGCCGTGCTCTACGTTCCCTACGTCGCCATGACCGGGTGGGGCGTGCTCGGGTACCTGCCGGGCTACCTGACCGAAGAGGGCTACGAGGACGGGTCGCGCTTCGTGTTCCTGTCGGCCTTCATGCCGGACGCGTGGACGACACCGGTCGCCGTGCTGATCGTCGGCGTCACGGCGGTGCTCGTGTGGGTGAGGACCCCGGCACACGACCCGTGGCTCGGGCAGCTCGTGATGATCGGCGTGACGCTCGTCGCGGTCAGCCCGCGCTACCCCTGGTACGCGCTGCTGCTCGTGCCGTTCGTCGCGCTGACCGGGCGGGTGGAGTGGCTGGCGATCCCGCTCGCCCTGCTCGTCCGGCAACTCGAGCCGGGCATGGCGCTGCAGCGGGCGTCGCTCGCCTCGGCCGTGCTCGTCATCCTGCTCGTGACGCTCTGGCGGGCCGGCCCCGGCTTCACCGACCGGTTGCTCGACGCCGTCGGGCACGACGTCGACCGGCTGCGTCGGGTCGTCGGCCACCGACGGTCCGCCCCCTCGTCGGCCCCCGGGCCCGCTCAGACCAGGTAGGCGACGGCGTCCCCGGCGTCGAACGAGAAGCGGACGGCGCTGCCCGGCACGAGGTCGAGGCCGGCGACCACGCCGGGCGGGACGTCGGCCGACACGTCGCCGGCCCGGACGCGGACGACGTCCCCGCGGGGCTCGAGGTCCGTGACGACGACGTCGAGGACGTTCTCGGATGGCGTCGGACTCGCAGGGGACCCGGTCGACACGCGCACGGTGCTCGGTCGCACGGCCACCGCGGCCGCCGCTCCCGCCGGGAGCCCGTCGGCGGACCGGGCGGTCAGCTGGGTGCCGTCCTCCAGCCGGACGCCTCCCCCGTGAGCCGTGCCGGTCAACAGGTCCAGGCCCGCGAGCCCGGCCGCGAACGGCGTGGTCGGGCGTTCGAGGACGTCGTGCGTCGGTCCGGCGTCGACGACCCGACCGCCCTCGAGCACGACGACCCGGTCGGCCAGGGTGAAGGCGTCGAGGACGTCGTGCGTGACGACGATCGCCGTGCGGTCGGCCAGGACGTCGCGGAGGGTCCGTCGCAGGGCGGGAGCCACCGACACGTCCAGGGCGGCCATCGGCTCGTCGAGCAGAAGCAGGTCGGGACCCGCCGCCAGGGCGCGAGCGACGGCGACGCGCTGCGCCTGGCCGCCCGAGAGCTGCGCCGGCCGGCGGTCGGCGAGCCCCGTCGCGTCGACCCGGGCGAGCCAGTCGGCGGCACGTCGGCCGGCCTCGTGGCGCCGCACGCCGGCGCTGCGCGGGCCGAACGCGACGTTGTCGAGGGCACTGAGGTGGGGGAAGAGCAGGGCGTCCTGCGCGAGCATCGAGACGCCACGCTCGTGCGGGCGCAGCGCAGGCCCCCGCCCTCGGTCGTCGACGTCGAAGAGCAGGTGGCCACCCAGCCGGGCCGTGCCGTGGTCGGGTCGCAGCAGGCCCGCGATCAACGCCAGCAGCGTCGACTTGCCCGCACCGTTCGGGCCGAGGACGGCCACCGTCTCGCCCTCGGCGACGGTCAACTCGACGTCGAAGCCGCGGTCCTCGACGACCGCCGCGAACTCGAGCGTCACGACCCGCGCCTCCTCGTGGCGGCACCGGAGGACTGGCCGGCCTGATGCGCGAGGGCGACGACGACGACCGCCACGAGGACGAGCACGAGCGACAGCGCCACGGCGGCGTCGGGGTCGGTCTCGCGTTGCAGGTAGATCTCGAGCGGCAGGGTGCGCGTGACGCCCTGCAGCGACCCGGCGAAGGTCAGCGTCGCCCCGAACTCGCCGAGGGCGCGTGCGAACGACAGCACGGCTCCCGAGACGAGGGCGGGCAGCACGAGCGGCAGGGTGACCCGCCGCAGCACGGTCGTGGGTCGGGCCCCCAGGGTCGAGGCGACGGCCTCGTAGCGCGTGCCCACCGTGCGGAGGGCGCCCTCGAGGCTCAGCACCAGGAAGGGGAGGGCGACGAAGGTCTGGGCCAGCACGACCGCCGTCGTCGAGAACGCGATGGTGACGCCGAGCGCGTCGAAGGTCTGGCCGAGCAGGCCGCGGCGCCCGAAGGTGTAGAGCAACGCGATGCCCCCGACGACGGGCGGGAGCACCAGCGGCAGCAGTACGAGCGACCGCAGGACCTTCTGGCCGCGGAACTCGGTGCGGGCCAGCACGACGGCCATCGGGACGCCCAGCACGACGCAGATCAGGGTGGCCGTCATCGAGGTGCGGAGGCTGAGCCAGAACGCGGCGACCGAGGACTCGGACGTGACCAGCGGCACGAACTCGGCCCAGTCGACCCTCGACACCATGGCGACGAGGGGCAGCAGCACGAAGGCGGCACCGAGCGCCGCGACGACCGCGACCCAGGCCGGGACGCTCGCGTACGCCCGGCGACGTCGACGGAGGAGGCGGGCGGAGGGCCCGGGCCTGACGGTCGAGGTCACGGACTGCCGAAGCCGGCGGCCCGCAGCACGCCCTGCCCGACCTCGCCGGTGACGAAGGCGACGAACGCCTCGGCCACCTCCGGGTTCGCCGTGTCGGCCACGGGGGCGATCGGGTAGGTGTTGACGGCCTGGTCCGCCTCGGGGAAGTCGATGCCCTCGACACCGTCGCCAGCGGCCTCGACGTCGGTGACGTAGACCAGCCCGGCGTCGGCCTCGCCCGAGGTGACCTTGCCGAGCACGTCGGTCACCGACGACTCCTCGCTGACCGGCGAGATCGTGACGCCGGTGGCCTCCTCGACGGTCTTCGTGGCCGCCCCGCAGGGCACCTGGGCCGCGCAGATCACGGTCTTCACGTCGGGCTTCGCGAGGTCGGCGAAGTCGGAGACCCCGGCAGGGTTCGACGGCGGCACGGCGATGGTGAGGACGTTCGTGGCGAAGTCCTCGGACGCCGACGGGTCGACGAGACCGGCGTCGGTCAGCTCGGCCATGTTCTTCTCGTCGGCCGAGGCGAAGACGTCCGCGGGGGCGCCCTCGGTGATCTGCGTGACGAGATCGGACGACCCCGCGAAGGTCAGCTCGACGGTCGTGCCGGGGTGGGCCTCCTCGAACTCGTCGGCCAACTCGGTGAACGTCTTCTTGAGCGAGGCAGCGGCGTAGACGGTGATCGACCCGTCGAGCGCCGAGCCGGAGGCCGTCGGGGTCGCGCTGGTCGCCGGATCGACGCTCGCACCCGAGCAGCCCGTCAGGGCGAGGGCCGTCGCCACCGCGAGGGTTCCGGCGAGCGTCGTGAGGTTCGAGCGGATTCTTCTCATGGGTCAGGCCTTCCCGCCGGGGGTCTCGATGATGACCGTCGTGGCCTTGACGACGGCGATGGCCACCGAGCCGGGCTCGAGGCCCAGCTCGCGGACGGCCTCGCTGCTCATCAGCGAGACGATGCGGTGGGGTCCGCACTGCAGTTCGACCTGGGCCATGACCCGGTCCGCCGTGATCTCGGTGACGACGCCCACCAGGCGGTTGCGTGCCGAGCGCCCCACCTCGGACGGGTCGGCGGGCAGGACGGCGTTCTTCCGGGCGAGCGTCGCGAGCGCGAGGCCGTCGACCACGCCGCGCCCGGCGTCGTCCTTCACGCTCTCGAGCAGTCCGAGGTCGATCCAGCGACGCACCGTGTCGTCGCTCACGCCGAGGAACGCCGCGGCATCCTTGATCCGTATCTGCGTCATGAGAGCTATCCTAGTTCCGAATGCGCGGACGCGCGCCCCCGGCGGACGTCGTCGGGCGAGCCTCCGACGCCGGGCGCCGTGCGCCGGTGAGCGAACGGAGGCGCGGGTCGCCTCCCCCGGACACCGCACGTTCGGCCTCGCGGGCTTAACCTCGACGAATGACCGTCTCGCTCGGACTGCCCACCATGCCCGGCCGGGCCTCCGCCGACGCCCTGCTGCCCCCGCGGCCGACGAACGACGTGGCACCCGGACTGCTCGACCGCTTCGGTCGGACCGCGACCGATCTGCGGGTCTCGCTGACCGACAAGTGCAACCTGCGCTGCACGTACTGCATGCCGGCCGAAGGCCTGCCGGCGCTCCCCCGTGAACAGGCGCTGGACGCCGACGAGATCGTGCGGCTGGTCGGCATCGGCGTGCGTGACCTCGGCATCCGGCAGGTGCGGTTCACCGGCGGCGAGCCGCTGCTGCGTGCCGACCTGATCGACATCGTCCGACGGGTCGCCGCGATCGACCCGCGGCCCGAGGTCTCGCTGACCACGAACGCCATCGGCCTGGCGCACCGCGCCCAGGCCCTCGCCGACGCCGGGCTCGACCGGGTCAACGTGTCGCTCGACTCGCTGCACGCCGAGACGTTCATGAAGGTCTCGCGTCGCCCGTTCCTCGACAAGGTGCTCGCCGGGGTCGACGCCGCCGCGGCGGCCGGCCTCACCCCGGTCAAGATCAACGCGGTGCTGCTACCGGGCGTCAACGACCACGAGGCGCCCGACCTGCTCGCCTGGGCCCTGCGCGGCGGCCACGAGCTGCGCTTCATCGAGCAGATGCCGTTGGACGCCGACCGCAGCTGGGACCGCGCCTCCTTCGTCACCTCCCGGGACATCCACTCGCTGATCGCCACGCGCTTCGACCTCAGCCCCGCCGACGTCCTGCGTGACGGCGCCCCCGCCGAGCTGTTCGACGCCGTCGGCCGCGGCGACGACGCCGGCCTGACCGGGCGGGTCGGCATCATCGCCTCGGTGAGCGAACCGTTCTGCGCCGACTGCCGACGCACCCGCATGACCGCCGAGGGCGGCATCCGCAGCTGCCTCTTCAGCGGCGGCGAGACCGGCCTGCGCGACCTGCTGCGCAGCGGGGCGAGCGACCTCGAACTGGCCGACGCCTGGCGCGGCGCCATGTGGGCCAAGCCCTCGGGCCACGGCATCGACGACCCTGACTTCGTCCAGCCCGAACGCACCATGAGCGCCATCGGAGGCTGAGATGACGACCACGAACCCCGCCCCCACCGTCGACGAGGCCGCCTCGACCCCCGTCTCGGCGACGCTGCGGTTCTTCGCCGCCGCCCGCACCGCCGTGGGCCGCGACGACCAGCGCGTCGAGGTGCCCGCGGGCGAACGCCCGACCATCGGACGCCTGCTGACCGAGGTCCGCCCGGTCGAGGGCGTGTCGGCCGCGGACTTCCGCGACGTGCTGCTGCGCTGCTCGTTCCTCGTCGACGGCCTGACCACGCGCGACCGCGAACAGCTCGTCCCCGACGGCACGGTGATCGACGTCATGCCGCCCTTCGCCGGCGGCTGACGGCAGCCCGCCTAGGGCCGCGTGGGTGCCCCCTGCGCGAGCTGCCACCCGAGCATGCCGCCGTGCAGCACCGACACGTCGAAGCCCTCGCCCGCCAGCAGGTCGGCCGCGGCGCGGGCCCGGGGACCTCGGGCGCAGTAGACGACCACCCGC
Source organism: Frigoribacterium sp. CFBP 8751 (assembly GCF_014841545.1). Classification (NCBI taxonomy): domain Bacteria; kingdom Bacillati; phylum Actinomycetota; class Actinomycetes; order Micrococcales; family Microbacteriaceae; genus Frigoribacterium; species Frigoribacterium sp. CFBP 8751. The sequence goes on along the minus strand of NZ_JACYUB010000001.1, from coordinate 992,332 downwards.
TGCGCCGGGTCGAGCTCGGGCCGCTGACGGGTGCGCGTGCCGTACCCGGGGGCCTGCACGTCACCGGTGATGTGGGCGAAGTCGTGCTCGTCGACCTCGCGCACGTCGAGCAAGGTGAAATCGGCGTCGCCGGCCGCGCGCGCCCCGAGCAGGGTCGACAGCTCGTCGGCGTCGACGTCGGGGCCGACGCGACGGCCGCGCACCGGTGCCTCGGTGGTGGTCGCCGACGTCCCCGGGACCGAGGACGAGGAGGCGCGGCGCGCGTCGTTCACCGTGGCCCGGGCCTCGACCCGGTGCGGGGCACGGGCCAACCGGCTCTCGCGCCAGGTGCCACCCAGGGCGTCGACGGTCACGACCCGGCCGAGCAACGGCTCGCCCAGACCGGTCAGCAGCTTGACGACCTCGCTCGCCATGCCCGTGCCCACCGTGCCGCACAGCGGCCCCAGCACGCCGACGTCGGCACAGGACTCGTCCCAGCCCGAGGCGGGCGGGGCGGGGTGGAGGTCGCGGTAGTCGACCGCCCGGCCGTCGGGGGCGTCGTCCCAGAAGACGCTGAACTGGCCGTCCCAGCGGTTGACGCTGCCCCAGACGACCGGCAGGCCACGGGCGGCCGCGGCGTCGGCCACGAGGTAGCAGGTGTCGAACGAGTCGCTGCCGTCGACCACGAGGTCGTAGTCGTCGAGCAGGTCGGCGGTGCGTTCGCTCAGGCGGAACGGGTGGGCGACGACGGTCACGTCGGGGTTCGCGGCGCGCACCCAGTCGGCGGCGGCACGGGCCTTCGGGAAGCCCAGCTGGTCGGGGCGGAACAGCACCTGGCGTTGTAGGTTCGACAGATCGACGGCATCGTCGTCGACGATTCCCAGGGTTCCCACACCCGAGGCTGCGAGATATTGGATGACCGGCGCGCCCAGCCCGCCGGCCCCGACCACCAGCACCCTCGACGCCGCCAGGCGCCCCTGGGAGCCCAGACCGAACCCCGGCAGGCGCACGCTTCGCGAGTAGCGTTCGCCCTCGGCGGGGTCGCCGCCGTGTCCGCCGTCGCGCACGTCGGCACCGTGCACGCCACCGTCGCGCACGGCCGCCCCGTGCGCGTCACCACCGTGTCGCGCGCGAGATCCGCCGAGAGGGGGAAGAGACGACATGACGAACCTCCTGAATCCGGCCGACCGTCGTTCGACCGCGCCCACTGTACCCACGACCTCCGACACCGGTCGGGGCACGACCCTCGCGCGCCTCCGGCACTGGCGTCACCTCGACGCCCTGCTGATCGGGCTGCTGGCCGCGGCGATCTCGGGTGCCTTCCTGTGGGTGCCCTCGGTCTGGTACGACGAGGCCGCGACGGTCATCTCGGCGACCCGCAGCTGGGGACAGCTCTGGCAGATGGTCCAGACCGTCGACCTGGTGCACGCCACCTACTACGCGTTCATGCACCTCTGGTTCGACGTGTTCCCGTACTCCCCCGTGTCGCTGCGCGTGCCCAGCACGATCGTCACGGGGCTGGCGGCCGCGTTCACGGTCGTGCTGGCGCGCACCCTGGCCGACCGCCGGACGGCCGTGGTCGCCGGCCTGCTGTTCTGCCTGATCCCCCGCGTGACCTGGATGGGCGGCGAGGGCCGTTCGTACGCCTTCTCGGCGATGTTCGCCGTCGTCCTGACCATCGTGCTCGTCACCGCCGCGCGCCGCACCGCCCAGGTGGGCGAGACCCGCACCCGGGCGTCGGCGGTGCGCTGGTGGGTCCTCTACGCGGTGCTCGCCGTCGTCTCGGTGCTGTTCTTCCTGTACGTGGCCTTCGTCGTGGTGGGGCACGGCGTCACCATGCTGGTGCAGTGGCGACGGGAGCGCCGCCTCCGCGCCTCCTCCGGGTCGGTGGCGCGGTCGCACGACGCCGCGGCCCCGCCCCCGCTCGTCGGCGGACCGCACGGCGCGCGCGGCTCGTTCCTCGGCTGGTTCGCCGGCGCGGCCGTCGCCGGTCTCGCGAGCCTGCCCGTCGTGTACTTCACGTCCGAGCAGAGCGGCCAGGTCGGCTGGCTCGACCGACCGAGCTTCGCCACGATCAACCAGGTGCTGACGACGCAGTGGTTCTACCAGAACGACCGTTTCGCCGTCTTCGGCTGGATGCTCGTGGTCGCCAGCCTGGTCGTCGTGGCCGCCGGTCTCGTGCCCCGCGCCCGGGGTCTCGCCGAGGTCGTCCTGCCCTGGATGATCGTGCCCACGGTCGGCCTCGTGGGCGTCTCGCTCGTGACCGAACCGCTCTACTCGCCGCGCTACCTGACCTTCGGCACCCCGGCGGTCGCGATCATGATGGCCGTCGCGGTGGCCGCCATCCCCTGGCGGCGGGTCATCGCGCTCGTGCTGCTGCTCGCCCTGGTGCTCACCGCCCCGACCTGGGAACGTCAGCGACAGCCCGAGGCGAAGGACTCCGCCGCCTGGAACCAGGTGGCCGACCTCGTCGCCGAGCAGCGCGCCCTCGAGCCCGCCGGAACGACCGAGGGCGTCGTCTTCGGCCCCGTGCGTCGACACCCGAAGGCCACGTCGCGCATCATCGAGAACACCTACCCCGCGGCGTTCGAGGGCATGTCCGACTTCACGCTCGAGACCCCCGCGGCCGAGACCGGCGGCCTGTGGGAGGTCCAGCACCCGCTCGAGGACGTCATCGACCGCACCGACGACCTCGACGTCGTCTGGCTGATCACGAGCGACAAGCAGGACTGGCGCCCCCGCGTCACCGCCGACCTCGCCGCGAAGGGCTTCCACGTCGCCGACGAGTGGCACCTCACCCGCACGAACGTGCTCAAGTACGAGCGCTGAGCCCGCGAGACCCCGCGAAGTCGCCGAGACCCCGCGAAGTCGCCGAGACCCCCGTGCGCGCGCGGGGGTCTCGGCGACTTCTTAGGGTCTCGGGGCCCGCGGCGAACGAGTCAGTCGGTGACGACGCGGGCGCCGTGCACGGGACCCGTCGCGCGCACCACCGTGAGGCGGGCGGCGCTCAGGGCGATCTGGAGTTCGAGGGCGCCGTCGAGGTCGGGCGCGAGGAACGCCACGGTCGGGCCGGAACCCGACACGATGCCCGCCAGGGCGCCGTTGCCCTCGCCGAGCTCGAGGACGTCGGCCAGGCCCGGCTGGAGGTGCAGGGCGGGCGCCTGGAGGTCGTTGTGCATGGCGTCGGCGAGCATGCCCGGGTCACCCGCGCGGAGGGCCTGCAGGACGCCGGCGTCGACGACGGGGTGCCGCACCGACCGGATCTCGCCCTGGTGCCGCAGCCGGTGGGCGTCGAGTTCGTCGTAGACGCGGGGCGTCGAGAGGCCGACGTCGGCCACGGCCAGGACCCACTGGAACTGCCCCTTCGCCAGGGCCGGGCTGAGTTCGTCGCCGCGGCCGGTGCCGATCGCGGTGCCCCCGGCGAAGGCGAACGGGACGTCGGCCCCGAGTCGCGCCGAGAGCCGCAGGAGTTCGTCACGACCGACGCCGGTGCCCCAGAGGGTGTCGCACGCGAGCAGCGTGGCGGCGGCGTCGGCCGAACCGCCCCCCATGCCGCCGGCCACGGGCACCGCCTTGTCGACGGTCAGTGCGACGCCGCCCGTGTAGCCGGTCGTCTCGGCCAGCAGGCGGGCGGCCTTGATCGCCAGGTTGGACCCGTCGGTGGGCACGCCCGACACGTCGATCGACGGACCGCCCGCGACGCTGACCGTGAAGCCGTCGGCGTGACGCGCGCGCACGTCTTCGTAGAGCGACACGGCCTGGTAGGCGGTCGCGAGGTCGTGGTAGCCGTCGTCCTGCAGGTCGCCGACAGCGAGGAAGACGTTGATCTTGCCCGGTGCACGCGTGTGGACCACGGTCGGGGCGGCCACGGACGTCATGCGTCCAACCTAGTCAGTTCTGGCGATCACTCATGACGCCGAACGCCCGCGTCAACCCCTCTTTCACGGGCTGCACCCGTTCGGGCAGGCGCAAGCTGCCCTGCGTCAACGACACCGAGCACTTCGGACCGGCGGTCGACATCACCCGGAGGCGCAGCGTGTCCCCGTGCGCGAGGGTCCAGTCGGCGGTCGGGTGCGTCGCCGACCGGGTGACGACCTCGGGTGGGCCCCCGGCGTACCCGGCGAACCGGGCGACGGCGAGGTCGAACAGTTCGAGCGCTCCGCCCCGCAGGCTCCGGCCGACGGTGACCGCGTAGCTGCCGTCGGGCTGACGCCCGGGCGGCTCGACGCCGCGCTCTTGCTCGTAGCGCACCGTGATGCCCTCGGCCCACCACGGCACGACCTCGAACTCGTCGACCAGGAGGCGCGAGATCTGCTCGTGGGACAGTCGCGTCGCCCCCGCGGCGTCGAGCCGCGCGAACCACTCGGCCGCACTGCGCCCCGTGCCCGACCCGAGTCGGGCGTCGCTGAGCCGCTGTTCGTCGCGCCCACCCCCGACCCCGCCCGTGCCGGGGGGCACGCCGCCGGAACCGTCCTTGCGTCGGGGCACGGCTCAGTCGGCCTCGCCCTCGTGGGCCTCGCCCTCGTCGGCGTGCAGCACGGCGGCGACGGACGCCCCGGCGAGGGCGTCGACATCGCTGACCCGGGCCACGGCGAGGAAGTCGTCGACGGTGAGTTGCTCGCCCCGCTGCGTCGGAGCGAGGCCGGCTCGCTCGAGGGCCTCGGACGCCGCGGCGGACGAACCGTAGAGGGACGACAGCGACTGGCGCAGCATCTTGCGACGCTGCTGGAACGCGGCGTCGACGAGGGCGAACGTCGCCCGACGTTCGAGTTCGCTGCCCCGGGCCGGCTTGCGGTCGAAGGCGACGAGGATGCTGTCGACGTTGGGCACCGGCCAGAACACCTGGCGGCTGACCTGACCCGCGGCCCGGAATTCGCCGTACCACGCGGCCTTGATGCTCGGGCCGCCGTAGACCTTCGAGCCGGGCTCGGCGGCGAGACGCAGACCGACCTCGGACTGCACCATGACGAGCCCGTGCTCGAGCCCGCCGAAGTGTTCGAGGAAGTGCAGCAGCACCGGCACGCTGACGTTGTACGGCAGGTTCGCCACGAGGTGGGTGGGCTCGTCGGGCAGGGTCGTCACGCGCAGGGCGTCGTCGACCACGACGGTGAGGTCGGCCGCCGGCTGCAGCTGTGCGACGGTCTTCGGCAACTGCTCGGCGAGGCGCTTGTCGATCTCGACGGCCACCACCTTGGCACCCGCCTCGAGCAGGCCGAGGGTGAGCGAGCCGAGACCGGGGCCGATCTCGACGACGGTCATGCCGGCCGAGACGCCCGACGCGGCGACGATGCGGCGCACGGTGTTGGCGTCGTGGACGAAGTTCTGCCCGAGCTTCTTGGTCGGCTGCACGCCCAGCAGGTCGGCGAGGTCGCGGATCTCGGCGGGGCCGAGCAGGGTGGCGCGCGACATCAGCCCTCGACCGTCACGGGTTCGCTGTCCCAGGTGCCGTAGACGAGCTCGGTCGTCGACGAGATCTGGGCGGCGAGCATCGACACGTCGGTGCCGATCGTCTCGGCCATCGACCGCAGCGTGAACGGGATGAGGTACGGCGCGTTGGGCCGACCACGGTAGGGCACCGGCGTCAGGTAGGGCGCGTCGGTCTCGACCATGATCAGGTTGCGAGGCAGCTGCACCAGGGCGTCACGCAGGGGCTGGGCGTTCTTGAACGTCACCGTGCCGGCGAAGGACGCGTACCAGCCGTTCTCGGCGAGGATGCTCGCCAGCTCGGGCCCGCCGCTGAAGCAGTGGAACACGGTGCGTTCGGGAGCGCCCACCTCGAGCAGCAGGTCGACCACGTCGTCGTGGGCGTCGCGGTCGTGGATCTGCAGCGCCAGGCCGTGGCGCTTGGCGATCTCGATGTGGCCGCGGAAGGCCTCGAGCTGGGCCGCGCGACCGTCGTCGCCGGTGCGGAAGAAGTCGAGGCCGGTCTCGCCGACGGCACGGACGCGCGGGCGGGCGGCGAGCCCGTCGAGCTCGGTGAGGGCGTCGTCGAGGGTGCCCGCGGCGGCGAGGGCCGGCGCCTCGTTCGGGTGGATCGCGACGGCGGCGAGCACGCGGGGCTCGCGGCTGGCGATCTCGGCCGACCAGCGGGACGTCTCGAGGTCGGTGCCGACCTGCACGACGCCGCGGACGCCGACGGCCGAGGCCCGGTCGAGGTGCTCGCGGTAGTCGAGGGGGCCGTCGCCGTCGTCTCCGACGCCGTCGGCGATCTCGAGGTGCGTGTGATTGTCGTAGACCGGGACGACGAGGGGCTGAGGAGGCGCGGGGTAGGTCAGGTCGCGCTTCTGGCCGTCCGCGCCCGACGAGCGGTGTCGGACGTGCGTCGCCGGGCCACCTGCGGTCGCGCCTCCGCCGCCCGGGCCGCCGGTCACGCCGTCACCTGACGTGTCGTCGCTCATGCCGCGGGCTCGGGCTGTTCGATGCGCGGGAAGAGTCCGGCGGCGAGCGGCTGGACCTCGGGAGCGCTGGACCACTCGGCCGCCCGGTCGACGGGCTGGCTGGTCAGCTCGCCCTGCCCGATCGACTGCCACAGGGTGTGCGTGGCCGTCGGGATGAAGGGCGACAGCAGCACGGTGAGGGTGCCGAGACCCCGCAGGGCCGTGGCGAGGACGGTCGCGAGACGCTCGCGCTGCGACGAGTCTTTCGCGATGGCCCAGGGCTCTTGCTCGGTGATGTAGCCGTTCAGCTGGTCGACGAGCTGCCAGATGGAGGCCAAGGCCTCGTTGATGGCGAAGCGGTCGATCGCCGCGTCGGCCTCGGCCGTGACGCGCAGCTCGGTCTCGCGCACGGCGAGGTCGGCCTCGGTCAGGTCGCCGGCGACGGGGACGGTGCCGTCGAAGTACCGGGTGATCATGGCCACGACGCGCGAGGCCAGGTTGCCGAACCCGTTGGCCAGCTCGGCCTGGTAGCGGGCCGCGATGTCTTCCCAGCTGAAGTTGCCGTCCTGGCCGAAGGTGATGGCGCGCATGAAGTAGTAGCGGAACGCGTCGGCCCCGAAGACGTCGGTGATCTGCTGCGGGGCGATGCCCGTGAGCTTCGACTTCGACATCTTCTCGCCGCCGACCAGCAGCCAGCCATGGCCGAAGACGTTCTTCGGCACCGGGAGCCCGGCCGCCATGAGCATGGCGGGCCAGATGACGGCGTGGAACCGCACGATGTCTTTGCCGACGAGCTGCACGGCCGGCCAGCGACGCCGGAACTCGTCGTCGTCGACGCCGTAGCCGATCGCCGTGACGTAGTTGAGCAGGGCGTCGAACCACACGTAGACGACGTGCTTCTCGTCCCAGGGCACCTTGACGCCCCAGTCGAAGCTCTGTCGCGAGATCGAGAGGTCGCGCAGACCCTGCTTGACGAACGAGACGACCTCGTTGCGCACCGAGTCGGGCTGCACGAAGTCGGGCTGGGCCTCGTAGAGGTCGAGCAGTCGCTGCTCGAAGTCGCTCATGCGGAAGAAGTAGTTGCTCTCTTGCAGCACCTCGACCGGGATGCTGTGGATCGCGCAGACCTGCTCGCCCTCGTAGGCGCCGGTGCCGGGCACCAGGTCGCTCGGCTGCTTGTACTCTTCGCAGCCGACGCAGTAGAAGCCCTCGAACTCGCCCTGGTAGATGAAGCCGTCGTCGTAGAGCTTCTGCAGGAACTTCTGCACGCCGGCCTCGTGGCGGGCGTCGGTCGTGCGGATGAAGTCGTCGTTGGCGATGTCGACGGTCTTCAGCAGGGGCTTCCAGGACTCGGTGACGAGCTTGTCGGCCCACTCTTGCGGGGTCACGCCGTGACTCGTGGCGGTGCGCAGGATCTTCTGACCGTGCTCGTCGGTGCCGGTCAGCAGCCAGGCGTCGTCACCCCGCTGACGGTGCCACCGGGCGAGCACGTCGGCTGCGACCTCGGTGTAGGCGTGACCGATGTGCGGCACGTCGTTGACGTAGAAGATGGGCGTTGCGATGAAGAAGGAGTCGCCGGCGGGCATGGGGACCATCTTAGGTGGGGGCACCGACGTGATGACGCGACCCGCGCCTCCTGCGTCCGCCGTCGGGGACGAGGAGGCGCGGGTCGCGTCGACCGGTCAGGTCGCGTCGTGCTCCTCGGTGCGGTCGTCGGAGCCGGCCCGCTCGCCGGCGTGCTCGCCCGGGTACTCGACGACGTCCATGCCGAGCACGTACTTGCCCCGGGCGTGGCCGTCCTCGAGGTCGCGGTAGGCGTCCTTGACGTCGTCGAGGGGGAAGATCCCGTCGATCGGCACCATGATCTTGTTGGTCGAGATCAGCTCGAGCAGCTCGGACAGCACGGCCTGCGACGTCGCCTGGGCGCTGCCCTCGGCCTTGACGCCGTGCTGCTCGACGGCAGCGAAGTCGATGATCGTGTCGACGCGCTGCGGCGCGACGCCGAGCTCGAGGGCGTACCCGACGTTTCCCTGGCCGAAGCAGTCCACGAACGCGTCCACGCCCTGGGGGGCGGCCTCGCGGATGCGGTCGACGACGCCGTCGCCGTACTCCACGGGCGTGACGCCGAGCTGCCGCAGGAAGTCGTGGTTGCGCTCGCTCGCCGTGCCGATCACGGTGAGCCCGCCGAGGACGGCGAGCTGCGACACCATCACGCCGACGCCGCCGGCCGCGGCGGAGACGACGATCGTGTCGCCCTCGGTGGCCTGCACGGCACGCAGCGCGGCGTAGGCGGTGGGTCCGGTCACGCTGATGCTGCCCGCGACCTCCCACGGCACGTTCTCGGGCTTCGCCACGAGTTCGTCGTGGTCGACGACGACGAACTCGGCGTGCGAGGACCGGTTCGCCCACCCGACGACCTCGTCACCGACGGACCACTCGTCGACGCCCGCGCCGACCTCGTCGACCACGCCGGCGAAGTCGGTCCCCTGCCCCGACGGGAACGCCGCGGGGAACGCGTCGTGCATCAGTCCGGCGCGGATGGCCGCCTCACCGGGGTTCAGGCCCGCCGCCTTGACGGCCACCACGACCTGGCCGGCACCCGCCTCGGGCTTCGCCACCTGTTCGACCTTCAGCTCGTCGATGTCGCCGTACTGCTCGAAACGGACCGCCTTCATGTCGTACCTCCTGCTCGTGGTGGGCCGCGCCTCCGCCGGGCACGCGCCTCCTCCGAGCTTGCACCCGCCGGGCTGGGCGGGGTACGCCACGCCCTACGCGCGGGGCGGGCGGGCGGCGAGGGCGGCCTGGTAGAGGTCGCGCCTCGACAGACCCGTGGCGGCGGCCACGTCGGCGGTGGCCTCTTTGAGGCGGGTGCCGTCGGCGACGAGGGCCTGCACCTGCACGAGCCCGGCGGCGAGGTCGACGACGCGCTCGGGGGCACCCTCGACCACGAGGCAGATCTCGCCTCGGACGCCGTCGGCCGCCCACTCGGCGAGCTCGGCCGCGGTGCCGCGGCGCACCTCTTCGTGCAGTTTGGTCAGCTCGCGGCAGACGACGACGCGACGCGAGGCCCCGAGGGCCGTCACGAGGTCACCGAGCGAATCGGCCAGGCGGTGCGGCGACTCGAAGAACACCATGGTGCGGCGCTCGTCGGCGAGCGCGCCCAGCACGCGCAGCCGGTCGCCCTGCTTCCGCGGAAGGAAGCCCTCGAAGCTGAAACGGTCGGTGGGCAGCCCCGAGACGGCGAGCGCGGTGAGCACCGCGGACGGGCCGGGGATCGCCGTGACGGTCACTCCCGCGGCGGCGGCCGCCTCGACGAGCGGGAACCCGGGGTCGCTGATGGCGGGCATGCCGGCGTCGGTGAGCACGACCACGTCAGAGGCGCGGGCCAGCTCGACGATCTCGCCCGCCTTCTCGCGCTCGTTGTGCTCGTGCAGGGCGATCAGGCGGGGGCGGTTCTCGACGCCCAGGGCGCGCATGAGGTGGATCGCGGTGCGCGTGTCCTCGGCGGCGACGACCTCGGCGTTCGAGAGCGTCTCGATCAGGCGGCGGCTGGCGTCGCCGAGGTTTCCGATGGGGGTGGCGGCGAGCACGATCACCCGCCCATTGTCCCCCGGCCCCGGACCGCCCACTTACGATGGCCCGATGACGACCGGGCCCGAGCGCGAATTCGACGCGCTCGTCGAGACCGACACCGCGCCTCCTGCCCGTCCGGTGGCGGGCGAGCCGGCCCTCGTGCCGGCCGGTCCGCTCGCCGGCCGGGCGATCGTCCCGGACGTCGGCACGCCGGTCGAGGACGCGAGCCCGGCCCACACCCGCGAGGCTCCCCCGACCCGGCTGGACGCCTGGTGGGGTCGCGTGCTGCGCACCCCGGTCAGGAGTCGCGTCTGGGCCTGGGCGGGCCCGCTCGCGGTCACGCTGCTGGCCGCGGTGCTGCGCCTGTGGCACCTGAACTCCCCCGCGTCCCTCGTGTTCGACGAGACGTACTACGTCAAGGACGCCTGGTCGCTGTTCAACCTCGGCTACGAGGGGTCGTGGCCGGCCGACTACGACCCGACCTTCGCCGCCGGCGGGGTCGACGGGTTCCTCGCGTCACCGTCGTTCGTGGCGCACCCACCCCTCGGCAAGTGGCTGATCGGCCTCGGCATGGCGGCGGCCGGCCCGGAGAACCCGGCGAGCTGGCGCATCAGCACGGCCGTCGTGGGCATCCTCGCCGTCGCCCTGGTCGCGGTCATCGGGTCGCTGCTGCTGCGGTCGACGCTGCTCGGCACGCTGGCGGGGTTCTTCCTCGCGATCGACGGGCACGCGATCGTCATGTCACGGGTGGCCCTGCTCGACAACTTCGTGATGTTCTTCGGCCTGCTGGCCTTCGGGGCGGTGCTGCTGGACCGCCGGCAGAGCGCCCGGCGGCTCGAGGCCTGGCGGGCGAGGAGGCGCGGTGCCGGTCGCGACATCGCCTGGGGTCCTGCCCTGTGGGCGCGTCCCTGGCTCGTCACGGCCGGCCTCCTGTGCGGACTGGCGACGGCCGTGAAGTGGAACGGCCTGTACTTCCTGGCGTTCTTCGCGGTCTACACGGTGGTCGTCGACATGGTGGCGCGCCGCCGGGCCGGCGTGGAGTTCTGGCTGTCCGGCACGCTCTTCAAGCAGGCACCGGTGAGCTTCCTGCTGACCGTGCCGATCGCCGTGGTGGCCTACCTGGCGAGCTGGACCGGTTGGTTCGTGACGTCGGGCGGTTACTACCGCAGCTGGGTCGAGGACGGCGGCACGCGGTGGACGGGCGCCCTGGCATGGGTGCCCGACGTCGTGCAGAACTTCTGGCACTACCAGGCGGGCGTCTACGGGTTCAACGTCGGTCTGCACACCCCCCACGCCTACCAGGCGAACCCGCTCACCTGGCTGCTGATGCTGCGGCCGACGAGCATGTACTACCAGGGGTTCGACGAGGGCCAGGGTGGCTGCGACGTGGCCCGGTGCGGCGAGGCGATCACCTCGGTCGCGAACCCGCTGATCTGGTACGCGGCGGTCGCGGCCTGCCTCTACCTCGTCTACCGCGTCGCGCGGTACCGCGAATGGCGGTACGGGGCGATCCTCGTCGGCGTCGCGGCGGCCTACCTGCCGTGGCTGGCGTTCACCGACCGGACGGTGTTCCAGTTCTACACGATCGCGTTCGAGCCCTACCTCGTGCTCGGCCTGGCCGCGGTGCTCGGCATCGTCCTCGGACGACGCACCGACGATCGGTCCCGTCGACTGAGCGGCATCGGCGTCACGGCGATCGTCGTCGTGGTCGCCGTCGCCGTCTCGGTCTTCTTCTACCCCTTGTGGACGGCTCAGCTCGAGGACTGGGAGTTCATCCGGTTGCACTACTGGATCCCCAGCTGGAAGTAGACGCGGGGGCCCGACCGTCGCGGCCGTCGCCGTCGCCGTCGCCGTCGCCGTCGCCTAGAGCCGCAGGGCGAGTGCGTTCGCGGTGAGACCGGCCGCCGTGCCGCAGAGCAGGACGGTGTCGCCGCGACCCAGGCGGCCGTCGTCGAGACAGCGGGCCAGCGTGTACGGCACGGACGCCGAGACCATGTTCCCGTACTCGGCCACGGCGTCGACGTAGGTCCCGGGCGCCATGCCGAGCCGGCGCATGGCGATGCCCAGCGCTCCGCTCGCCTGGTGCGGCACCACGAGGTCGACGTCGTCGAGGCCGAGGCCGGCCTTCTCGAAGAACGACGCGAAGAAGCCCGGCAGCACGGCGAGCATCCCCATGAGCGCCCGCCGACCGTTCATGTCGAAGAGGTAGTCCCTCGGGTCGCCGTCGGCGTAGGCCTGCGCCGGGTGCCGCGACAGCCCGCCGCGGAGCTCGGTGTCGTGCGCGTGCTCCGGCCAGGTGCGCTGCAGGCTCGCGATGACGCCCGGCCCCTCGGAATCGTCGGCGCCGCGGGTGAGGACCACCGCGGCCGCCGCGTCCGAGAACAACTCGAAGCTCTCGCGCTGGCCGGGGTCGAGGAACCTCGAGCCGACGTCGCCCGAGACGATCAGCACGTTCTCGTACTCGCCGTCGGCCAGGTAGCGGGAGGCGACGTCGACGGCCGTGACGAAGCTGGTGCAGGTCGAGTTGACGTCGAACGCCGCGGCCGCCGCGCCCGGTGCGACCCGCTCCATGACCAGTGCGGCGGTGCACGGGATGGGCTGGACGCCGGCGGCGCAGGCCGCGATGACGCAGTCGACGTCGTCAGGGCGCAGGCCCGCACGCTCGAGGGCCTGTTCGGCGGCCGCCGCGAGCATGTCGAGCTGCGAGGTGTGGTCGGCGATCCGGTACCGGGTCTGGGACCCGAAGGTCACCACCTCGTCGGGCAGATAGGTGCCCCAACCGGCGATCTGGCAGTTCTTCATGGTCGTCCCCCTCGTGTCGACGCGCACCGGACCCCCGCCGGTGCGCTCCTCAGAGTAGGTCCGTCCGGGTCGGGTGCGGGTCGTGGGCGAGCAGCAACCGCGCGCCGGACCGTTCGGCCGCCAGGAGCGACCGGGCCGTGCGGGCCTGCGCGGCACCGTCGTGGGCCACCAGGCGGGGCACCGCACGGAGGCGGGCCTCCTGGCCCAGCAGGTCGCGTCCCCAGGCCGCGTCGCCGGCGAGCACGACCCGCCCCTCGACGAGGGCTCCCAGGTGACCCCGGGCGTGACCCGGCAGGTCGACGAGCAGGTAGCGGTCGTCGTCGAAGGGGTCGGCGACGCGCAGCCCGAACGGCCCGTCGGCGAAGTCGGACACCACCGTCGCCCGGCCGACGTCGAACCCGTCGGGCAGCAGACGGCGCAGCACGCCGTCTCGCAGCCGCGGCCGGCCGAGGGTGCGGGCCAGACCCTCGCTGAGGACGAGCGTCGCGTGCGGGAAGGACCGCAGGCCGCCGACGTGGTCGGGGTGCAGGTGCGACAGCACGACGTGGGTGACCGTGGCGGGGTCGACCTGTTCGGCGATCGTGGCGCCGGCGGGCACGGTCGGCGGCAGGAGGCGCCGGTACGCCCAGGCCGCGGGCCCGGCCCGCCAGGGCAGCGGGGCGTAGCCGGTGTCGAAGAGGACCCGCCGGGTGGCGGACGTCCAGAGGAACGCCCCCGACGGGAAGACCCGTCGCCCCCGGGCACCTCCCCGCGTCAGCAGGCCCATGTCGTGGCCGGTCTCGCCGCAGGCGAAGTACTCGAGGCGGGTCGCCGTCGGGTCGGGCGCGTCGGCCCCCGGCACGTCGCCCCCTGGCGCGTCGGCCCCCGGTGCGTCGCGGTCACGCACGCGCGTACCCCGCGAGGCTCTCGTCGAGGGTCACCTCGGGCTCGTAGCCGAGCAGTCGCCGCGCCTTCGAGATGTCGAGGGTCTGCGAGTGCGCGATGGTCGTGACGGTGTACCGGGTCATCGGCGGCTCGGGGCGCCCCGGTAGCACCGAGCAGACGCCCTCGAGCACGCCGGCGAGGGCGTAGGCGGCCCGCGCCGGGACGGGGCGGCTCCGCAGGGGCAGGTCGAGGCCGCGCAGCAGCTGCTCGAGGACCTCGCCGAAGGGACGGGGATCGCCGTTCGTGACGTTGAACGCCTCACCGTGCACCCCCTCGGCCGTGGCCGCGAGCCGGATCGCGAGTGCGACGTTCTCGACCGACGTCAGATCGACGAGCCCGCGGCCGCCCCGCATCAGCGGCACCCCGACCCGGGCGTGGACGCGCAGCAGGCGCGGGACGAGGCTCGGGTCGCCCGGCCCGACGATGCCGCGCGGCCTCAGCACGACGATCTCGGGCGCGTCCGACCGGGCGGCGGCGGCCGACAACAACGCCTCGGCCGCGAGCTTGGAGCGGATGTACTCGTTCATGGGGCGTCGCGCGTCGACCTCGTCCTCGCGGATGCCCACCCGGTCGCGGGGTGCCGCGTAGATCCCCGGCGACGACAGGTGCACGAGACGCCGAGCGCCCACCCGCCGGGCGAAGTCGAGCACGCGCGCCGTGCCGGTCACGTTGGCGTGCTCGAACTCGGCCCGGCGACCCCACGGCGACGAGAGCGCCGCGCAGTGCACGACGACGTCGACCCGGTGGGAGGCGCGGGCCAGGTCGTCGAGGTCGCCCACGAAGGTCTCGCCCCCGGTCGGCAGGCGGTCGGCCCGACGGCCCGCCGCGACGACGTCGTGGCCACGGCGGCGCAGGTCGCGGACGACGTGACCCCCCACGAACCCGCTGGCACCGGTGACGAGGTAGGAGTCCATGCCCGAATGCTAGACGGATCGGTCCCTAGGATCGGACCGTGCGCATCGCCCTCGTGACCGACTACTACCCGCCCACGCTCGGCGGGGTGCAGACCGCGGTGAAGGCGCTCGCCGAGGCCCTCGCGGCCGCCGGACACGAGGTCACCGTGTTCTGCCCCCTGGCCGGGCCGTCCGACGACGCCGGGGTGGTCGCGCTGCCGGTGGCGAGATGGTTCCGCCCCGACGGCTACCCGTTCGCCTGGTCGCCGCGCCGCGTCGCCGACCGGCTGCGCCGCGAGTTCGTCGACCGTCGCATCGAGGTGGTGCACACGCACTCCGAGATGTTCGCCGCCCTGGGCGCCATCACGGCGGCCCGGTCGCTCGGTCTGCCCGTCGTCCACACGATGCACGGCCGGGTCGACGTCTACACGGCTCACGCCCTGCCCCTGCCCGCGGTGACGACGGCACTGCTCGGCGCCCTCCACGCCCGACACGTGAGCCGGCGGGGGCTCCGGGTCGAGCCCGGGACGCCGTACACCGCGACCGTCTCGGCCCGCCGGATGTGGCGGCTCATGCTCGCCCAGTCCCGGGCCAGCGCCCACGTCTTCGTCCCCTCGGCCCACTTCGCCCGCAAGCTCGTCGCCCAGGGCGTGACGACCCCGGTCAGCGTGTCCTCGAACGGACTCGAGCCGTCGGTGCTGGCGGCGATCGGTGAACCCGCCCCGCGCCTCCTCGTCCCCGGCGAGACGGTGACCGTCGTCTGGGTGGGGCGCCTCTCGCGAGAGAAGAGGCCCGCGGCGCTGGTCGAGGCCGCGCTCCGACTCGGGTCGGCTGTGCGGGTGGACGTGTACGGCGACGGCCCCGAGCGGCGCGCGCTCGAGCGGCTGGGCGGGCCCGTGACGCTGCACGGAGCCGTCCCCCACGCCGAGGTGCTCGCCGCGATGCGCCGCAGCCACCTGCTCGTCTCGAGCTCGGTCGACTTCGACAACCAGCCCATGGTGATGCTCGAGGCGATGGCGACGGGACTGCCCGTCCTGTACTGCGACCCCGACCTGGCCGAGGTGGTGCCGCCCGGCGGTGGCTTCGTCACCCCGACGCCCGACGTCGACGGCATCGTCGACGAAGTCCGCCGGCTGGTGCGCGAACCGGACGCCCTCGGCGCGGCGAGCGCCGTCATGGTGGCCGAGCGCGATCGCGCGGCGCAGCACGTCGACGACGCCCTCGAGGTCTACGACAGGGTGGTGGCCCGCGACTGACCGACGTCTCCTCCCCCGCAGGAGGCGCGGGTCGGCCGTGTTCCGCCGTGTGACGTCCCGGGTCCCCGCGTGACGCCCAGCGGCTAGCGTGGGGGCATGGCAGATCGTGAGTACGGCTTCCGCACGCGGGCGATCCACGCGGGCAACATCCCCGACGCGGCGACGGGAGCGCGGGCGCTGCCCATCTACCAGACCAGCGCCTTCGTGTTCGACGACACGGACGACGCCGCGGCGCGGTTCGCCCTGCAGAAGTACGGCAACATCTACAGCCGCCTCGCCAACCCGACCACCGCCTCCTTCGAGGAGCGCGTCGCCAGCCTCGAGGGGGGCCTCGGCGCCGTCGCCACGGCGAGCGGGCTCAGCGCCCAGTTCGTCACCTTCGCCTCGCTGGCCGGAGCGGGCGACCACATCGTCGCCAGCGCGAACCTCTACGGCGGGTCGATCACCCAGCTCGACGTCACGCTGCGTCGCTTCGGCGTCGAGACGACCTTCGTGCAGTCCTCCGATCCGGCGGACTACGCCGCCGCGATCCGACCCGAGACGAAGCTGGTGTTCGTCGAGACGGTCGCCAACCCGTCCGGCGAGGTCGCCGACCTCGAGGGCCTCGCCGACGTCGCCCACGCGCACGGCCTGCCGTTGATCGTCGACTCGACCATCGCCACGCCCTACCTCAACCGGCCGATCGAGTGGGGTGCCGACGTCGTCGTGCACTCGGCCACGAAGTTCCTCGGCGGGCACGGCACCACCCTCGGCGGCGTCGTCGTCGAGTCCGGGCGCTTCGACTGGGACAGCGAGCGCTTCCCGCTCTTCGACCAGCCCGTGCCGAGCTACGGCGGGCTGAACTGGTCCGGCAACTTCGGCGAGTACGCCTTCCTCACCCGGTTGCGCGCCGAGCAGCTGCGCGACATCGGGCCGGCCCTCGCTCCCCACTCGGCCTTCCTGCTCGCCCAGGGCGTCGAGACCCTGCCGTTCCGCATGCAGGCCCACGTCGACAACGCCCGCCAGGTCGCCGAGTGGCTCGACGCCGACCCGCGCATCGAGCGCGTGCGGTGGGCCGGGCTGCCCGGGCACCCGCACCACGAGCGTGCGGCGAAGTACCTGCCGAAGGGCCCCGGCTCGGTCTTCACCTTCGAGCTGAAGGGCGGTCGTCCGGCCGGCAAGACCTTCATCGAGTCGGTCGAGCTCGCCAGCCACCTCGCCAACATCGGCGACGCGAAGACGCTCGTCATCCACCCGGGCTCGACCACCCACGCCCAGCTCAGCGAGCAGCAGCTCGTCGACGCGGGCGTGCTGCCCGGCTCGGTGCGCATCAGCGTCGGCATCGAAGACCCCGACGACATCATCCACGACCTCGACCAGGCGCTGGCCGCGGCGACGAAAGGCGAGTGACCCGACGTGACCGACACCGTCACCACGCAGCTGACCAACGGGCTGACCTGCGAGCTGCCCTCGTCGTCGCCCCTCGCCAAGCTGCTGAAGTCGCAACGCACCTGGGTCGGGCCGTCGGCCCGCGAGCGGCAGGCGATCCTGCGGTCGGCGAAGAGCGTCGCCGTCGTCGGCGCCTCACCGAACCCCAGCCGGTCCAGCTCGTTCGTCGGCACGTACCTGCAGCAGTCGACCGATCTGCGCGTCTACTTCGTCAACCCCCGCGCCGACACGATCCTCGGCCAGAAGGCCTACCCCGACCTGGCCTCGCTGCCCGAGGTCCCCGACGTCGTCGACGTGTTCCGCAAGGCCTCCGACATCCGGTCGGTCGTCGACGACGTCCTGGCGATCGGCGCGAAGACGATCTGGGTGCAGCTCGGCATCTACGACGAAGAGGCCGCCCGCTACGGCGAAGAGCAGGGGCTCACCGTCGTCATGGACCGCTGCATGAAGGTCGAGCACGCCCGGTTCAACGGCGGGCTCAACCTCATGGGCTTCGACACCGGTGTGATCACCGCGAAGAAGGCCGGTCGCTGACACGTCCGTCAGGGCCCGTGACGGTCTCCCCGGCTGTTCCGGCGCAGACCCTGTGACGCTTCGTTGCGGACTCAGGGTCCAATGTCACCTGTCGGAGTTAGCGTGGGCCGCATGGCACCCGTCCTCACCTCACCCGTCGTCTCGACCCAGTGGTTGGCCGACCACCTCGGGGCCGACGACCTGACGATCGTCGACGCGACCGTCCTCGTCGACCTCGGACTCGACGGCGACACCGACCACGCATCCGTCGCCTACGCCACCGGCCGGGACGGGTTCGAGCACGACGGGCACGTCCCCGGGGCGGTCCTGGCCGATCTGGTGGCGGAGTTCAGCGACCCCGACTCCGGCCTGCCCTTCACCCGTCCCGGCGCCGCGCGCTTCCAGGCCGCGGTCGCCGCCCTGGGCGTCTCGAACGACAGCACCGTCGTGGTCTACGACACGGTCGACGGCCGCTGGGCGTCCCGCCTGTGGTGGCTGTTCCGCGCCTACGGGCACGACGCCGTGGCGGTGCTCGACGGCGGGTGGTCGCAGTGGCTCGCGCAGGGCAAGCCGTACGACCTCGGTGACGTCCTGCCGACGCCCGCCCCGTTCGTCGCGACCGAACGTCCCGACCACTGGGTCGACAAGGCCTTCGTCGAGTCCGTGGTGGCGGGCGACGAGAGAGCAGCGCTCGTCTCCGGTTCGCCCCGCGACGAGTTCGACGGCACGTCGAGCCCGCTCACCCGCGCCGGGCACATCCCCGGCAGCGTCAACGTGCCGGCCGAGACGCTCCTCGCCGACGACGGCACCCTCGCCCGCGACCCGGTGCTCCGCGACCGCCTCGCCGTCGTGCCCGACGAACCGCGCACGGTCGTCTACTGCGCCTCGGGGGTGTCGGCCAGCGTCGACGCCCTCGCCTTCGCCGTCCTCGGCCGCCCCGACGTCGCGGTGTACGACGGTTCGCTCGCCGAGTGGGTCGCCGACCCGGCCGCACCGCTCGTCCCCGCCGCCGCCTGAGCCCTCCGTTCGACAGCCCGCACGGTGCCCCAGCCCGGCGCCCCGACGGCCTCCCCGGCGCGACGCCTGAGCCTCGGCGACCGACGCGGCCGTGCCGTCACGCCTCGAGCAGCAGCCCATCCAGGTCGTCGCCGGTCGTGACCGGCAGTCGGCAGACGAAGTCGCGGCACAGGTACGCGGTGGGCACGCGCCCGGGAGCCGAGCGACCCGCGAACAACTCGAAGCCCGCGTGCTCGAACGCGAATAGCGCCTCCTCGTCCAGCACGGCGACGACGCTGCCGGGACGGACGAGGCCCCGCGCGCGCCGGGCGAGACCGTCGTCGGCACCGTCGGCGCGGGCCGACGGTGCCGGCTCGACCACGACCAGCTGCGTCAGCGGGGCCTCGAGCTCGACGAGCAGCCCGAAGGCCGCGCCGTACGCGAGCGGGTTGTCGAGGGCCGAACCGGCCACCTCGGCGACGAGCCGCTCGGCGACGGACCGGTAGCGCGCCTCCCCGGTGAGCTGGTGCAGCGTGAGCGCGGCCGCCGCGACCGCACTGCGTCCCGACGGGTAGGCGCCCTCGCTCGGGTCGCTCGACAGGGCCACGCCCTGCGAGACCAGCACCGGGTCGCCGCCCGACGGCGCCGCGACGATCCTCGGGTCGGCCTCGTCGAGCAGGCAGGCGTCGACGAACGACCGCGCGGCGACGGCGTACCGGGCCTCGCCCGTCGCGAGCGAGAGGGCCAGCAGGCCGGACGCGAACAGACCGTGGTCCTCGAGGGTCGCCACGGCGTCCGACACGGTCGACCCGACGGAGGCGCGCAGCAGACGACCGTCGTCGGTCACGTGACGCGCGAGCAGCAGGTCGGCCGCGCCCCGCGCCGTCCCGACCCACTCGGGCCGGACGTGTCGCGCCCCCGCCTCGGCGAGCGCCGCGATCGCCAGGCCGTTCCAGCCGGTGAGCACCTTGTCGTCGACGGGCGGCGGGTCGAGGGCCGCGCGGCCCGCGGCGTCCCGCCGGTAGTAGCCCCCCTCGTCACGGACGCCGTCGATCGTGCTCTCGCTGTCCTGCGCCGAGCCGAAGGCGCCGTCGACCGTGCGCAGTCGGGAACTCAGGAAATCGGCGACCCCGGCGGCGACCCGGGCCGGAAGCGTGTCGATCTCCTGAGTTGCCGACGTCGGCGCGGTGCCCGGGGCGGCAGGAGCGGCCGGGGCGGCCGGGGCGGTGGTGGCGTCCTGGCCCGCGTCGAGCACCGCGAGCCGCGAGTAGGCGAGCAGCAGCTGCGCGTTGTCGTAGAGCATGCGCTCGTAGTGCGGCTCGGACCAGTCGCGGCGCACCGCGTACCGGAAGAACCCGCCCTCGACCGGGTCGCGCAGCGACGACGCGGCCATCCGGGTGAGCGTCCGCGACACGAGTTCGAGCGCACCGTCGTCTCCCCCGGCGCCGAGGGCGAGCAGCGCCAGCTGGGCCGGCGCCGTCGGGAACTTCGGGGCCCCGCCGAATCCTCCGTGCTCACGGTCCTCGTGGGCGGCGAGCCGGGCGACGGCGTGGGCGAGCTCGGGGCGCCCCGGCAGGGCGACCCCGGCACCGGGACCAGGAGGCGCGGTGCCGGTGACCGACGCGGGTCCCGCGGCCAGCGCCTCCTGCACCGCCGACGCGGTCGCGTCGACCTCGGACCGCCTGGTCGTCCACGCGTCGGTGACGGCGTCGAGCACCTGTCGGAACGACGGTCGACCCTGCACGGGCACCGGCGGGAAGTACGTGCCGGCGTAGAAAGGACGACCCTCGGGCGTGACGAAGACGGTCAGCGGCCAGCCCAGCCCCTCGGTGAAGGCCGACGCGGCGGCCAGGTAGCTCGAGTCGACGTCGGGATGCTCCTCGCGGTCGACCTTCACCGAGACGAACCCTGCCGAGAGCTGCGCCGCGACCTCGGGATCGGAGAAGCTCTCGCGCGCCATGACGTGGCACCAGTGGCAGGTCGAGTAGCCGATCGAGACCATCACGGGCACGTCTCGCTCGACGGCCTCGGCGAACGGCCCCGGCCCCCAGGCGCGCCACTCGACCGGGTTGTCGGCGTGCGACCTGAGGTAGGGGCTGACGGCGTCTCGCAGCTGGTTCGGCATGCGGGCCACGGTAGGCGTCAGCGCGCGGGGACGTCCCTCAGGGGTGCGCCGTCGTACTCGCTGAGGGGGCGGATCAGCGAGTTGGCCTCGCGCTGCTCGATGACGTGGGCGCTCCAGCCGAGGACGCGCGACGCGACGAACAGCGGCGTGAAGACCGGCGTCTCGAAGCCCATCAGGTGGTACGCCAGACCGGACGGGTAGTCGACGTTGGGCTTCAGGCCCTTGCGCTCGAACACCGTCGCGGCGACGACGTCGTAGGTCTCCTTGAGCCCGTCGACCCGGGCGTCGCCCTGCTCGCGGGCCCGGTCGACGAGACGGCCGAGGGCGTCCTCCATCGTGGGCACGCGGCTGTCGCCGTTCTTGTAGACCCGGTGCCCGAAGCCCATGATCTTCTCCTTGCGGGCGAACGCGTCGTCGAGCCAGGCCGCGGCCCCGTCGGCGGGGCCGACCCGGTCGAGCAGCTCGAGCGCTGCCTCGTTGGCGCCGCCGTGCAACGGGCCCTTGAGGGCGCCGATCGCGCCGACGATCGACGAGTGCAGGTCGGACAGCGTCGAGGCGATCACCCGCGCGGTGAAGGTCGAGGCGTTGAACGAGTGCTCGGCGTAGAGGGTCATCGAGGTGTCGAACGCGTCGACGTCGAGCGCGTTGGGCTCGCGATCGAACACCTGGTGCAGGAAGTCGGCGCTGTAGCCGAGGTCGTCGCGCGGCGGCACCGGCGGCAGGTCGTGGCGGCGCCGTTGGTCGTAGGCGATGACGGCGGGCAGCACGGCGAACAGGTGCGTGGCGAGTCGACGGGTGTCGGCGACGTCGTAGGCACCCGCACCCGTGGTCGGTTCGGGCCGGGCGGCCCCGATGGCGCTGACCGCGGTGCGGACCACGTCCATCGGGTGGGCCGAGGTCGGGATCAGGTCGATCAGGTGCTGCAGCCCGGGCGCGAGCGAGCGGTGCGCGCGGAGCTCGGCGTCGAAGTCACGCCGTTCGTCGGCGCTCGGCAGCTCGCCGTGCAGCAGCAGCCAGGCGACGTCCTCGACGTCCCGCTCGGCGGCGAGCTGCTGCACCGGGTAGCCGCGGTAGAGCAGGGAGTTGCTGGCCGCGTCGACCTTCGAGACCGCCGTCCGGTCGACCGTGACGCCGGCCAGGCCCTTGTGGATCTCGGGGCCGTCGGAGGCGGCCGGGGCGGGTGCGGTGATGGTGTCGCTCATGTCACTCCTTCGTGATGAGGCGGGCCCGCCGGGACGGGCCGGTCGTGCGTGGCCGGGGGCCACGACACGTTCGTCGAGGCTCCACTCTAGGTCGCGACCGCTCCCGGCCGGGAGGGGCTCGGGGTCGACGCGACCCGGCGTCAGCTGCTCTGGCGCGCCTCCTGCGGCGACCCGAAGCGCTCGACGAGCTCGCGCTTGAGCACCTTGCCGCTGGGCCCGAGGGGTAGGGCGTCGAGGACGTGGACGACGCGGGGGAACTTGTAGGCCGCGATCTCGTCGGAGACGAACGCGACCAGCTCGTCGGGAGTTGCCGTGGCGCCGTCGCGCAGGACGACGGCCGCCTCGATCTCTTGCCCGTGCAGCTCGTGCGGCACGCCGAAGACGGCCGCCATCGTGACGTCGGGGTGCTGCGCGAGCACCTCTTCGACCTGCCGCGGGTACACGTTGTAGCCGTTGCGGATGATCATGTCCTTCGTGCGGTCGACGATCGTCAGGTAGCCGTCGTCGTCCTTCGTGCCGAGGTCGCCGGTGCGGAACCAGCCGTCGACGATCGCCTTCGCGGTGTCGTCGGGGCGGTCGAGGTAGCCGTTCATGAGGTTGTGGCCACGGATGACGAGCTCACCGATCTCGCCGTGCGGCAGCAGCACGATCGAGTCCTCGACGTGCTGATCGGCGATCTCGACGTCGACGCCCCAGATCGGCGTGCCGATGGTGCCGGGCCGCGGCGGCACCCCGACGTGGTTGAAGGTGGCGACGGGCGAGGTCTCGGTCAGGCCGTAGCCCTCGTGGATCGGTGCGTCGTACACCTGCTGGAACTTCTCGAGCACCGCGAGCGGCAGGGACGCCCCGCCCGAGACGGCGTAGCGCAGCGGCGGACGGGCCTCGCTGCGGGTGGCGGCGGCGATGAGGGCCATGTACATCGTCGGCACGCCCATGAACACCTCGCAGCCGTGCTCGACCATCGCGGCGAGCGCCGCGTCGCCGTCGAACTTCGGCAGCATGACGATGGTCGCGCCGACCCGGAACCCGGTGTTCATCGTGCAGGTCTGCCCGAACGTGTGGAACAGCGGCAGCGCCCCGAGCAGCACGTCGCCGCGGTGCATGTCGAACGTCGTCATCAGGTTGGTGTTGACCTGCTCGATCAGGGCGAGGTGCGACCCCTCGGCGCCCTTGGGCTGACCGGTGGTGCCGCTCGTGTAGAGGATCGTGGCGGTGTCGAACGGGTCGCGGGGCACGTAGGTGTCGAGGGGTTCGGCGGCCGTGGCCAGGTCTTCGAGTCGGTCGGGCGCTTCTTCGTCCTGACCGGCAGGAGGCGCGAGCACGGTGAGGACGTCGACCCCGGCCAGCTGCCCTCCCGCACCCCCTTCGCCGAGCAGCGGTGCGGCGCAGACGAGCAGGCGGGAGCCGCTGTCGCGCAGCACGTACTCGATCTCGTGGCGCTTGAGCAGGGCGTGCACGGGGACGGCGACCGCACCGAGCGCGAGCGTCGCGTAGTAGACGCGGGGGAAGTCCGCGACGTTCGGGACGAGCATGGCGACCCGGTCGCCGGGGCCGACGCCGCGGGCGCGGAGGGCGCCGGCGTAGGCCAACGTCTGCTGCCAGAGCTCGGCGTAGGTGGTCGAGGTGGGTCCGACGATCACGGCGACGTCGTCGGGGTGACGGGCGGCCGACTCGGCGAGGATGGCCGCGACCGACGCGGTGGCGTGGCCCCGGGGGCTGGGTGCTGATGACATCTGTGTCTTCTCCGTCTCCGTTGACGTGCAGTCTGCCGCGATCCTACGACGCGACACCCGACGACCCGCCCAGCCCGCGCCTCCTGTACTGGCGAAGGCGTCACCGGGTGCGGGGAGCATGCCGCGCCGGGCTCGTGCCGGCCGGCGACCCGTCGCCGTGGGTTGTCGTCGACCGCGCCTCCTCGTCCCCCACCCGACCTCTGCAGGACCGACACGGAGACGCCGCCGGGGGCGACACGACCGGCGCGGCCCCCGACCAGCCCGGGCGGCTTACGATGGAGGGCTCATGATCCCCACCATCACGTATCCCGCCGAGCTGCCGGTCAGCCAGAGGCGCGACGACATCGCCGCGGCGATCCGTGACAACCAGGTCGTCATCGTCGCCGGCGCCACCGGCTCGGGCAAGACGACGCAGCTGCCCAAGATCTGCCTCGAGCTCGGTCGCACCAAGATCGGCCACACCCAGCCCCGGCGCATCGCGGCCCGCACGATCAGCGAACGCATCGCCGAAGAACTCGGCGACGAGGTCGGCGGCGTGGTCGGCTACCAGGTGCGGTTCACCGACAAGGTCGGCGCCGACACGCAGATCAAGCTGATGACCGACGGCATCCTGCTCAACGAGATCCACTTCGACCGCGAGCTCGAGCGCTACGACACGATCATCATCGACGAGGCCCACGAGCGCAGCCTCACCATCGACTTCCTGCTCGGCTACCTCAAGCAGCTGCTGCCCCGACGCCCCGACCTCAAGCTGATCATCACCAGCGCCACGATCGACCCCGAGTCGTTCTCGAAGCACTTCGGCGACGCGCCCATCGTCGAGGTCTCGGGCCGCACCTACCCGGTCGAGGTCCGCTACCGGCCGCTCGTCGCCGACGACACCACGAGCGACGACGACGGCGACCTCGACGACGACGAGCGCCCCTCGGGTCGGTCGGGCGACCGGCCGGAGGCGCGGGCGGGCGACCGCTGGCAGCGCGCCGACGACAAGGACTACCTCCAAGGCATCAACGAGGCCCTCGACGAACTCGCCCGGGAGTCGAGCGGCGACGTCCTCGTCTTCCTCAGCGGCGAGAACGAGATCCGCGACGCCGAAGAGAGCATCCGGGGCCGCAACCTCCCGTACACCGAGGTGCTGCCCCTCTACGGACGGCTGAGCGCCGCCGATCAGCACCGGGTCTTCCAGCCCAGCACGACCGCGGGCACCCGGCGCCGCATCGTCCTCGCGACCAACGTCGCCGAGACCAGCCTGACCGTGCCCGGCATCAAGTACGTGATCGACGCCGGCACGGCCCGCATCAGCCGCTACTCGACCCGGGCCAAGGTGCAGCGCCTGCCGATCGAGGCCATCTCGCAGGCGAGCGCCAACCAGCGGTCCGGTCGCTCCGGTCGCACGAGCAGCGGCATCGCGATCCGCCTCTACAGCGAGACCGACTTCGAGAAGCGTCGCGAGTTCACCGAGCCCGAGATCCTGCGGACCAACCTCGCCGCGGTCATCCTGCAGATGATCTCGTTGGACCTCGGCGACATCGCCGCGTTCCCCTTCCTGCAGCCGCCCGACTCGCGCGGCATCAAGGACGGCCTCGACCTGTTGCGCGAGCTCGGCGCCGTCACCCAGGGCGGCCAGATCACGCGCGTCGGCAAGCAGCTCACGCGGCTGCCGATCGACCCGCGCCTCGCCCGCATGGTCGTCGAGTCGAAGACGCAGGGCACGACGCGCGAGGTGCTCGCCATCGTCTCGGCGCTGAGCATCCAGGACCCTCGCGAGCGCCCGCTCGAACGACGAGCCCAGGCCGACGAGAAGCACTCGCGCTTCCGCGACCCCAAGGGCGACTTCCTCACCCTGCTCAACCTGTTCGAGTACCTCGAGGACAAGCAGGAAGAGCTCAGCGGCAACGCCTTCAAGCGCCTGTGCCGCGACGAGTTCCTCAACTACCTGCGCATCCGCGAGTGGCAGGACGTCTACCGCCAGCTCAGCCGGGCCGCCCGGCCGCTCGGCCTGCACATCGGCGAGCGCAGCGCCAACCCCGACGGCGTGCACCGCAGCCTGCTGGCCGGCCTGCTCAGCCAGATCGGCCTGTTCGACCCGCAGAAGAAGGACTTCGTCGGCGCCCGCCAGACGAGGTTCCTGATCTTCCCGGGCAGCAGCCTGGCGAAGAAGCCACCGGCGGCCGTGATGACCGCCGAACTGGTCGAGACCAGCCGCCTGTTCGCCCGCGTCGCCGGCTCGATCGACCCGGCCTGGGCCGAACCGCTCGCACCCGACCTGGTGAAGCGCAGCTACGGCGAGCCCCACTGGGAGAAGAAGCAGGGCGCCGTCGTCGCCTACGAGCGCGTCACGCTCTACGGCGTGCCGATCGTCGAGCGTCGGCGCATCCAGTTCTCGCGCATCGACCCCGCCTACGCCCGCGAGTTGTTCATCCGGCACGCGCTCGTCGAGGGCGACTGGGAGGGGCACCAGGCCTTCGAGCAGAAGAACCGGCAGCTCATCCGCGAGCTGACCGAGGTCGAAGAGAGGACGCGTCGGCGCGACATCCTGGTCGACGGCGACGCCGCGTTCGAGTTCTTCCAGCGGCGCATCCCGGCCGACGTCGCCAGCATGCGCGACTTCGAGGGCTGGTGGCGCAAGGCGAAGGTCGACACCCCCGACCTGCTCACCATGACCGCCGCCGACCTGCTCGGGGACGACGAACCCGACGTCGACGAACAGGGCTTCCCGAGCACGTGGCAGCAGGGCGACCAGACGTTGACCCTGCGCTACAAGTTCGAGCCGGGGGCCGACGACGACGGCGTGACCGTGATCGTCCCCTTGCCGCTGCTACCGCGCCTCCGTCCGGTCGGGTTCGACTGGCAGGTGCCGGGGCTGCGTGACGAGCTGGTCACGTCGCTGATCAAGTCGCTGCCCAAGCAGATCCGCAAGAACGTGGTCCCCGCCGCCGACTGGGCGTCGAAGATCACCGACGAGCTGCCCGACACACCGCCCTCCGACGTCGACGAGCCGTTCACGGCGACCGTCGCCGCGGCGATCAAGAAGCTCACCTACACGCCCGTCACGACCGACGACTTCGACCTGCACCGCGTGCCCGCACACCTGCGGATGACGTACGCGGTGGTCGACGAGCGGGGTCGCACGGTCGGGGCCGACAAAGACCTCGACGCGCTGCAGCACCGGCTGCGCGACGCCACGCGCGACAGCGTCGCCCGCGTCACGCAGGGCGGCGGGCGCGACGAGCGCGGCCGCGGCCGGGGTCGCGGACGAGGAGGCGCGGGTGGCGACACCACGCCGGTCGCGACCCGCCCCACGAGCTCGATCGAGCGCGAGGGTCTGACGTCGTGGGACTTCGACGAGCTCCCGACCGTCGTCGACACCCGCCACGGCGACACGGTGATCCGGGCCTACCCGGCCCTGGTCGACCACGGCGACTCGGTGTCGATCACGTTGATGGCGACGCCCGCCGACCAGGCCCTCGCGACGCCCAAGGGCGTGCGGCGCCTGCTGATGCTGGCGACCCCGTCGCCCGTGGCCTACGTGCAGCAGCACCTGACGAGCGCCGAGAAGCTCATCCTCGCGACGAGCCCGTACCAGAACACGTCGGCACTCTTCGCGGACTGCCTCGTCGCCGTCGTCGACGACGTGCTGTTCCGGGTCAAGCCCGACGGCATGGTGATGACCAAGAAAGAGTTCCTCTCGACGCGCGACCGGGTCTCGGGGGCCGTCATGGACCAGATGTTCCAGACCGTCTCGCTCGTCGCCCGCACGCTGACCGCCGCCCGCGACGCCGACAAGGCGATGAAGGGTGCGACGTCGATGACCCTCCTCGCCGCACTGACCGACATGCGCCAGCAACGCGACCGGCTGATCCGTCCGGGCTTCGTGTCGCAGACCGGGCTCCAGCAGCTGCAGCGCGTGCCGGTGTACCTCGTGGGCATCACGAAGCGCACGGCGAAGCTGCTCGAGAACCCCGGGCGTGACCGCGTCTGGCTGAGCGAGGTGCAGCAGGCGACCGAGCGGTACGAGGCCGCGGGCGGGACCTTCCCGCCGACCGACACCGCGCCTCCTGCGCTCGTCCGTGCCCGATGGATGATCGAGGAGTTCCGCCTCAGCCTGTTCGCCCAAGACCTGCGCCCGAGCGAGAGCGTCTCGCTGCAGCGCATCGTGAAGGTGCTCGCCTCCGCCTGAGCGGAGTCCCGGGGTCTCGTGGCCGCCACTACCCTGTGACAATGCGCGCGACGGTGAAGGACGTGGCGGCACTCGCCGGGGTGTCGCCGAAGACCGTCTCGAACGTGATCAACGGCGTCGTCTTCGTGCGACCCGACACCCGCACGCGGGTCGAGAGCGCGCTCGCCGAGCTCGACTACGTGCCGAACCTCAGCGCGCGCGGCCTGCGCACCGGGCGCACCGGATCGATCGCGTTGGCCTTCCCCGACCTGAGCACCCCGTACAGCGCCGAGATGACGCACTGGTTCGTCGAGCAGGCCCACGAGCGCGGCTGGTCGATCCAGCTCGAGCAGACCGGTTCGCGGCCCGAGCGCGAGGGCGAGCTGCTCTCGCGGGGCAAGGAGCACCTCGTCGACGGCCTCGTCCTCAACCCGATCACGCTCGACGCCAGCGCCCTGTCGTCGGCCGGCACGGGCACCGGCACCGGCGCCGCCACCGACTCGCTGCCACCCGTCGTCGTGATCGGCGAGGTCGAGCAGACCCTCGTCGACCAGGTGCGGGTCGACAGCGTCGCCGCGGCCCGCGACATGACGGCCCATCTGATCGCCGCCGGACACCGCCGCATCGCGACCCTGGGCGACTCGGCCGGCGAGTTCGACACGGCGACGGCCCGCGCCCGCACCCGCGGCTTCGAGCAGGCCATGGCCGAGGCCGGGCTGCCCGTCGACCACGCCCTGCAGTACTCGTGCCCCGAATGGACGTCGGCCGACGCCTTCGCCGTCGTGCGCGCCGCGATCGATCGCGGCGACCGGCCCGACGCGATCTTCTGCTTCACCGACTCGCTCGCGATCGGCGCCGTCAGCGCGCTGAGCTCGGCGGGCCTGCGCGTCCCCGACGACGTCGCGGTGGCCGGCTTCGACGACATCGTCGACGGGAGGTTCTCCGTGCCACCGCTGACGACCGTCACCTTCGACAAGCGACTGTTCGTCGACCGCACCCTCGAGTTGCTCGCGGCCCGCATCGCCGACCGCCAGGGCGCGGCCGAGCTGGTGCTGATCCCGCACGAGATCGTCGTGCGCGCCAGCACCCGCGCCTGACACCACGAGATGGGCACGACGCCACGACAAAGCCTGGCGCCGTGTCCATGTCCTGGCGGTGTGCCGGACACCTCTTGCGATTCCGTTACAACGATGGAATAGTCGCTCTCGTCACACATCACAAAGGAGTGAAGATGACCGAGAACCATCGGACGACCCCGGTACCGCGACCGGGCACCACCCCCGGCACCACCACCGCCCGCGGCCTCAGCCGCCGCAGCATGTTGCTCGGCTCGGCGGCCCTCGTCGGCGGGGCGTTCGTCGCCACGGGCCTGTCGGGCTGTGCGCCCGGTGCCGTCACCGGCTCGGGCGCGGACGTCGCGCAGTTGAAGTTCTGGCACCTGCTCAGCGGCGGTGACGGCATCAAGATGTCGGCGCTGATCGACCAGGCCAACGAGCAGAACCCCGAGTTCCACGCGACGCAGACCGTGCTCGCCTGGGGCACCCCGTACTACACGAAGCTCGCCATGGCCTCGGCCGGTGGGCGCGCGCCCGACGTCGCGATCATGCACGCCTCGCGCGTGCCCGGCTACGCCCCCGGCGGCCTGCTCGACCCGTGGGACGTCGAGAAGCTCGCGTCGTACGGCGTCCGCGAACAGGACTTCGCCGAGGCGGTCTGGAAGAAGGGCTTCAACGGCGGCGACCTGTACTCGGTCGCGCTCGACTCGCACCCGTTCATCCTCTTGTACAACACCGACATCGCCGCCCAGGCGGGTGCCCTCGGCCCCGACGGCAAGCTCGTCGAGATCACCAGCCCCGAGCAGTTCCTCGAGGTCGCGAACGCCATGCAGCAGGTGACCGGCAAGCACGGCGCCTCGTGGGGCTACCTCAACGACGGCGCCCAGCTGTGGCGCATGTTCTACACCTTCTACAAGCAGCAGGGCGCCGACATGGTGCTGAAAGAGGGCGGGACGGTCGAGTACGACGAGCAGGCCGCCGTGACCGCGCTCGAGTTCATGCAGCAGCTCACCGACGGCACGGCGATGGCCACGGCCAGCGACATCCAGTCGGGCATCGCCGAGTTCGTCAGCGGCGAGAGCGGCATGCTCTTCACCGGCGTGTGGGAGGTCCCGAGCGCCGAGAACGCGGGCATCCCGTTCGACGGCAGCATCATCCCGACGCTGTTCGGCACGCCGGCCGTCTACGCCGACTCGCACGCGTTCGTCCTGCCGCGGCAGAGCGAGGTCGACGACGTCAAGCGCGAGGACGTCTACAAGATGGTCTCGACCATCCTGAAGGACTCCATCTCCTGGGCCGCGGCCGGGCACATCCCGGCCTACCTGCCGATCGTCGAGAGTCCCGAGTACGCCGAGCTGCGACCGCAGGCGAACTACGCCGAAGCCGCCGACTACCTCAACTACGACCCGCCCGCCTGGTTCACGGGCTCGGGCTCGGACTTCCAGACGTACTTCCTCGACTCGATCCAGTCGGTGATCCTCGCCAAGGACGACGCGGCCGACGGCATGCGGCGGTTCGTCACGCGGGTGAACACCCAGCTGTCGCGCCCGGCCCCGGTGTGACCACCGTGCACGCCCTCACCCCGGCACGACACCGCCGCCCCGTCCGCCCGACACCGCCCTCCTCCCCCTCCGCACGACCCGACCATCACGACGACGAAGGAGTCGATCTGTGACCTCCACCACGGTCAAGGCCCCCCGGGCCACCGCCGAACGCGCGCGGTCCGACGCCCGCGCGACCGACCGCAGCCGCGCCTCCCGCAAGCGGACCGGCCCGTCCGACAACCGCATCGGCTGGGGGTTCGCCGCCCCGTTCACCGTGCTCTTCGCGGTGTTCCTGGTCTGGCCGCTGCTGCACGGCTTCTACCTGAGCTTCACCGGCCAGAGCCTGACCGGCCAGGGAGGCGAGCTGATCGGCGTCGCCAACTACGCCGAGGCCTTCACCGACGGCGACATGTGGCGTTCGATGCTCAACACCCTGTGGTTCACGGTGCTCAGCACGATCCCGCTCGTCGTCGTCGCGCTCGTGCTCGCCATCCTCGTCAACACCGGGCTGCCGGGGCAGTGGCTCTGGCGGCTGAGCTTCTTCCTGCCGTACCTGCTCGCCTCGACGGTCGTCTCGCTGTTCTGGATCCAGCTCTACAGCCCGACCCTCGGCCCGATCAACAACGTGCTCGGCACGCTCGGGCTGCCGCAGCCCGCCTGGCTGCAGGACCCCGACACCGCCATGATCGCCGTCGTCGCGACCACCGTCTGGTGGACGGTCGGCTTCAACTTCCTGCTGTACCTCGCCGCCCTGCAGAACATCCCCGACCAGCAGTACGAGGCCGCGTCGCTCGACGGCGCCGGACGCTGGCGGTCGCTGCTGTCGATCACCATCCCGCAGCTCGGCCCCACCACCGGCCTGATCGTCATCCTGCAGGTGCTCGCCTCACTGAAGGTCTTCGACCAGATCTACCAGATGACCACCGGCGGACCGGCGGGCAGCACCCGCTCGGCCGTGCAGTACATCTTCGACACCGGGTTCACCGGCTACCGCTTCGGCTACTCGTCGGCGATCTCGTACATCTTCTTCGCGGTGATCGTCGTCATCTCGGTCGCACAGTTCAGCATCACGGCCCGCAACCGCAAGGGAGCCCAGAAATGACCGCCCCCGCCCTCGCCCCGACGTCCGACCTGCGCGCCCCCACGGCCGACCGCGGCCGGAAGGGCCACAAGCCCGGCCAGAAGCCGTTCGGCCCGATGGCCGTCCTCAGCGTGGTCATCCTGGTCGTGCTCGCCGTCCTCTGGCTGCTGCCGTTCCTGTGGTCGCTCGCGACCTCGTTCAAGAGCGAGACCGACGCCGCGGCGACGCCGCAGACCTGGATCCCGGCCGGCGGCTTCACCCTCGACGCCTACCGAGGGGTGCTCGAACAGGGCAACATCCCGGTGTGGCTGTTCAACAGCCTGTTCACCTCGATCGTCATCACGCTGATCGTCGTGGCCACCTCGGCCCTCGTCGCCTACGCCTTCTCGCGCCTCGACTTCCGGGGAAAGAAGTGGCTGTACGTCGCGACGATCGCGTCGATCATCATCCCGCCGCAGGTGCTGATCGTGCCGCTGTTCTACCAGATGCTCGCCTTCGACATGGTCGACACGTACTGGGGCATCATCCTGCCGCAGGCCATCGCCCCGGCCATGGTCTTCGTCCTGAAGAAGTTCTTCGACCAGGTGCCGATCGAGCTCGAGGACGCCGCCCGCGTCGACGGCGCCGGGCGCATCCGGGCCTTCTTCACGATCCTGCTGCCGCTGTCGCGCCCCATCCTCGGCGCGGTGTCGATCTTCGTGTTCATCGGCGCCTGGAACAACTTCCTGTGGCCGTTCATCGTCACGAACGACGCGTCCCTGCTCACCCTGCCGGTCGGCCTGCAGACCATCGAGAGCGCCTACGGCATCCAGTACGCGCAGAACATGGCCGCAGCGGTCCTCGCGGCCCTGCCGCTGATCCTGGTGTTCCTGTTCTTCCAGCGCCAGATCATCAAGGGCATCTCGACCACCGGGTTCGGGGGTCAGTGATCCGTCCGCCCCGGACGCGACCGCCCTGCCGCACCGCGCCTCCTCGTCCCCGTCCCCACCACACGCACGCCGTTCCCCTCACCTAGGAGATCCATGTCCACCGCCCGCATCACCGTCGACCGCGAGTTCACCATCGGCCCGGTCCCGCGCCGCCTGTTCGGCTCGTTCGTCGAGCACATGGGCCGCTGCGTCTACACCGGCATCTACGAACCCGGTCACCCCACCGCCGACGAGAACGGCTTCCGTCAGGACGTCCTCGACCTCACCAAGGAGCTCGGCGCGACCGTCATCCGTTACCCCGGCGGCAACTTCGTGTCGGGCTACAACTGGGAGGACGGCGTCGGGCCGGTCGACCAGCGCCCGCGTCGCCTCGACGGTGCCTGGCACACGGTCGAGACCAACGCCTTCGGCCTGCACGAGTTCGTCGCCTGGTCGAAGCTCGCCGGCACCGAGGTGATGGAGGCCGTCAACCTCGGCACCCGCGGCGTCGACGCCGCCCGCGAGCTCGTCGAGTACGCCAACCACCCCGGTGGCACGGCACTCAGCGACCGGCGCATCGCCAACGGCGCGAAGGACCCCTTCGACATCAAGCTCTGGTGCCTCGGCAACGAACTCGACGGCCCGTGGCAGATCGGCCACAAGACCGCCACCGAGTACGGCCGCCTCGCCCAGGAGGCCGCCAAGGCCATGAAGTTCGTCGACGACTCGATCGAGCTGGTCGCGGTCGGCAGCTCGGGCCGCGGCATGCCCACCTTCGGCACCTGGGAGCACGAGGTCCTCACGCACGCGTACGACGAGGTCGACTACGTCTCGATGCACGCTTACTACCAGGAGCACGACGGCGACGCGAAGAGCTTCCTCGCGACGGCCGTCGACATGGACGCGTTCATCGAGGAGGTCGTGTCGACCATCGACGGGGTCAAGGCCGCCGGCAAGCACACGAAGCAGGTCGACATCTCGTTCGACGAGTGGAACGTCTGGTACCAGACGGGCCTCGACTCGGACGACCAGCCGCACAACGTGTCGAAGGGCTGGCGCGAGCACCCCCGCCTGATCGAGGACCCGTACAACGTCACCGACGCGGTCGTGGTCGGCACCTTCCTCAACTCGTTGCTGCGTCACGGCGACCGGGTCAAGATCGCCAACCAGGCGCAGCTCGTCAACGTCATCGCGCCGATCCGCAGCGAGGCCGGCGGGCCCGCGTGGCGCCAGTCGATCTTCTGGCCGTTCGCCCGCATGGCGGCGCTCGCGACCGGGCAGATCCTGCGCACCCTCGTCACGAGCGACAAGGTCGACACCGAGAAGTACGGCGACGCCGACCTGGTCGACGTCAGCGCGACCTACGACGAGGAGGCCGGCACGGTCGCGTTCTTCCTCGCGAACCGCGGTCTCGACGAGGCCGCCGACGTCGAGGTCGCCCTGCGCGGCTTCAGCGGCGGACGCGTCACCCGCGCCGAGGTCCTGGCCGTCCCCGAGGGCGGCGACCGCTTCTCGTCCAACACCGAGCAGGCGCAAGACACCGTGGGGCTCGTCCCGCTGACCGGCGTCACGGTCGACGGCGGCATCGCGCGCCTGCGCCTGCCCGCCCTGTCGTGGGCGGTCGTCGAGCTCGAGGTCGGCAAGGCCTGACCCACCGCTCGACCGCAGGAGGCGCGGTGCCGGTCACGACCGGCACCGCCCCTCCTGCGTCCGGTCGCGTCGGGCGCACGGCTCGTCCGCGAGCCCTCGGCTCAGCCGCCGACCTCACGCCCAGCAGCCCGGGCCCGGCTCAGCCGCGGGGCTTGAAGAGGCGAGCGATGCTGTCGCGCACCGACTCCTCGATGGTGTCGGTGAAGCCGTTCGAGAAGCCGAGGGCGTCGTTCGGGGCCGACGCGGCCGTCATCGACTCGACGACGCGCTGACCGTGGTGGGCGCGCGCCTCGCGAACCGACGCGAAACCGAGGCCGAGGTCGGTCGCGGCCCGGGCCAGCAGCCCTTCGCGGTCGTCGTCGGTGCTCGTCTGCGCCTCGGCGAGCGCGAGCACCGAGAGGTCGTCCACGCCGTCGGCCACCCATCGCGCGGCGCGCCCCGGGAGCACCCCGGACGGCAACAGGCCGAGCCGGCGCTGAGCCTCGCTGTCGCGGATCTCGGCGCGGGCGACGGACGGGTCACGGGGCGTCGGGTCGAGGGTCACGACGACCACGATACCCGCGGGCATCCGCGGCGGCTGCCCCGCCTTCGGGTCGTGCGCTCA
The DNA here is from genome assembly GCF_014841545.1 of Frigoribacterium sp. CFBP 8751. Classification (NCBI taxonomy): domain Bacteria; kingdom Bacillati; phylum Actinomycetota; class Actinomycetes; order Micrococcales; family Microbacteriaceae; genus Frigoribacterium; species Frigoribacterium sp. CFBP 8751. The sequence goes on along the minus strand of NZ_JACYUB010000001.1, from coordinate 957,530 downwards.
GCTGAACAGCCGTGTGGGCGTCGAGAGGTCGAGCTCGCTCACGCGCGCTTCCTCCCCCGACGGACCGTCGCCCGCGCCACCGTCGTCGAGGCTCCGCTCGATGCGCCCCTTCTCGGCGATGCTCGACCGGATCAGGGGCAGGCCGCGCTGGATCGCGTGACGGATGCGCTCCTGCAGCAGCGGGGCCGTGACCGCGTACTTCTCCGCGCCCCCGGTCGCCGTGAAGTCGGTCGTGTGCGCGTACACGCCGAGCGGCAGCGTGAGGGCCTGGAAGAACCCGAACAACGGTCGCAACGAGTGCTCGATGATCAGCGCGTGGCGCTCGCTGCCGCCCGTCGCGGCGAGCAGCACGGGCACGTCGACGAGCGCGTACTGCTCGACGAAGTCGAAGAGGTGCTTGAAGAGCCCGGTGAAGGAGGCGCGGTAGACGGGCGAGGCGACGATCAGCAGGTCGGCGGTCTCGATGGCGACCAGCTCGCGCTCGACCCGCTCGTCGAGCTGGTCGCGGGTGAGCGCGCCGGCGAACAGGGGCCCGAGTTCGCTGACCCGGATCACGTGCGCCTCGATCGGCAGGACGTCGCCCAGCGCCGTGACGATCTCGTGCACGAGGGCGTCGGTCTTGGACGGCGTGCTGAGGGTGCCCGACACGGCGACGACCCGCAGGGGCCGGGTCGGACGCGGGGACGCGGGGGTCGGAGGCAGCGTGGAAGTCATCCCGTCCATGCTGCGCCCGAGGCCGACGTAACACAGGGTGTGTGACGGATCGTGACGTGCGACAGTGTCCCGGTGACACATCGACCACTCCAGGAGGGGTTCGACCAGGCCGCCCACGGCTTCGACCCCGCACGACCCGATTCCGACCTCGCCGCCTCGTTCGGGCTGGCCGCCGACGTCTACGAGAGGGGTCGCCCGTCGTACCCCCTCGAGGCCGTCGACTGGCTGCTGCCCGAGGGCGCCTGTCACGTGGTCGACCTGGGGGCCGGCACGGGCAAGCTGACCCGCCTGCTGCTCGACCGCGCTCCGTCGGTCACGGCCGTCGAGCCCTCGCCCGGCATGCGCGCCACCCTCGAGCAGGTCGTCCCCGGGGCGACGTCGGTCGCGGGGGCCGCCGAGAGCATCCCCCTCGGGGACGACTCGGTCGACGCCGTCCTCGTGGCGCAGGCCTGGCACTGGGTCGACACGGACCGGGCCGTGCCCGAGATCGCCCGCGTGCTCCGCCCCGGCGGCACGCTCGGCCTGATCTGGAACATCCGCGACGAGTCGGTGCCGTGGATCGCGGAGCTCAGCCGGGTGATGCACCAGCCGCGCGAGCGCGACATGGGGTCGGACGCCCCGGTCGTCGGTGCACCCTTCGGCACCGTCGAGCGACACGACGTCGCCTGGGTGCACGAGCTGGGTCGCGACGAGTTCCTCGCCATGATCGCGTCGCGCAGCTACGTCATCACGCTCTCGCCCGACGACCGCGCGGCCCTGCTGGGCGACGTCGAGCGGCTGCTCGACACCCACCCCGACACCCGCGGCGTCGAGCTCATCCGCCTGCCCTACGTGGCGCGGTGCTCGCGGGCCGTCCTGCCCTCGTAGGTCGCGCCTCCTCCGCCCATCCCCACCCCGGGGCCCGCCTCGTCGTCCCCGGACGCGGGCGGGCCTGCAGGGCACGGGCAGCACGCACGAATAGGGTCGGGTCATGGACCAGGAGGCGCGGCTCGTCACGGTCGACCACGCCTGGTCGGGCCGGTGGTCCGGTCGCAGCCTGTTGCGGCTCGACGCCTACGGCGTCGTCTTCGCCGGGTCGGCCGACGCGCACGACGCCGACACCCTGGCCGGTGCCGAGCTGCCGCACGTGCCGGGCACCGTGCTCGCCCCCTTCACCGACTCGCACGTCCACCTCGGCCTGGTCGACGCCGCGCAGCTTCCCGTCGGCGGCATCTCGCGGGTCGTCGACCTCGGGTGGGACCCGGCGATCGCGCAGGGCTGGCTCGGCCGGTCCGGGCGGGACGGCTGGCCCGAGGTGACCATCGCCGGCGGGCTGATCACCGCACCGGGCGGGTACCCGAGCCGGGCGGGCTGGGCGCCGCCCCGCGCCTCCCTCGCGGCGGGCGGCCTCCGTGCCTCGACCCGGCTGCGCCGCGCGGCCCGGCTCGTCGAACGGCAGCACGCCCTCGGCGCCTCGATCGTCAAGGTCGCCCTGAACTCCGACGTCGGCCCCGTCCTCGACGACGCGACGCTGGGCGCCGTCGTCGACGCCGCGCACGGACTCGACCTGCTCGTGGTGGCCCACGTCCAGGGCATCGGCCAGGCAGCACGCGCGGCCGACGCCGGGGTCGACCGGCTCGCCCACACCCCCTTCAGCGAACGGCTCGACGACGACCTGATCGCCCGGCTGGCCGCCTCGACGACGTGGGTGAGCACGCTGGACATCCACGGCCACGGTCTCGGTGGGGTCGCGCACGAGACGGCGGTCGACAACCTCTCGCGGTTCCGTGCCGCGGGGGGCCGGGTGCTCTACGGCACCGACCTCGGCAACGGCGACCTGCCGCTCGGCGTGAACGAGCGCGAGCTGCGTGCCATGGGTCGGGCCGGCTTCGGGCTGGCGGGACTGCTCGACGCCCTCGCCCCCGACGTCGCCGAGCCGGCCGGCGGCGCACGCCTGCCGTTCACCCGCGTGACCTGGATCGCCGACGCGCCCCGCGCCTCCGCGTCCTCCGACGAACGGGCCGCCTGGCTCGCCCGTGCGACCGCACTGACCGCCGACGAGCTGCTCGCCGTCGCCCTCGAGGAGAAGACCCGATGACCGATCCGCTCGCCTACCCCGTCGACTCCACCGACCCCGACGAGCAGGCCTCGGCGCATCCGGCCGGCCCGCTCGACGCCGCCGACCCGCTGGCGTCGTTCGTCGACCGGTTCGTGCCGGCCGTCGACGTGGTCTCGTACCTCGACGGCAACTCGCTCGGGCGGCCCGTGACCGCCACGCTGTCGCGACTGTCCGAGTTCGTCGAAGGCGCCTGGGGCACGCGGTTGATCCGCTCGTGGGACGAACGCTGGATGGCCCTGCCGACCGAGCTCGGTGACCGCATCGCGGCGGCCTGCCTCGGTGCCGCCCCGGGTCAGACGGTCGTGGCCGACTCGACGACCGTGCTGCTCTACAAGGCGATCCGCGCGGGTCTGCGGGCCCGGCCCGACCGCCACGAGATCGTCATCGACGACGACCAGTTCCCGACCGACCGCTTCGTCGTCGAGGGCATCGCCCGCGAGCACGGGGCCACGATCCGCTGGATCTCCGTCGACAAGGCGACGGGCGTGACCGTGTCGCAGGTGCGCGACGTCGTGGGGCCCGACACCGCCCTGCTGCTGGTGAACCACGTGTCGTACCGATCGGGCTGGTTGGTCGACCTGCCCGCGATCACGACGCTCGTGCACGAGGCGGGCGGGCTCGTGCTGGCCGACCTCTGCCACAGCGTCGGCGTCGTGCCGATGCAGCTCGACGAGTGGGGCGTCGACCTCGCCGTCGGCTGCACCTACAAGTACCTGAACGGTGGGCCGGGTGCCCCCGCGTTCGTGTACGCCCGCGCCTCGCTGCTGCCCGAGCTCGACCAGCCGATCCAGGGGTGGATGGGCGCGGCCGACGTGTTCGCCATGGCCGACGGGTACGAGGCGGCGGCCGGCATCCGGCGCTTCGTCAGCGGGACTCCCCCGGTGATGGGCATGCTCGCGATGCACGACATGCTCGACCTGATCGACGAGGCCGGCATCGACGCGATCCGGTCGAAGTCACTCGCCCTGACCGACTACGCGTTCGACCTCGTCGACGCCTGGCTCGTGCCGCTCGGGGTGACCGTGGCGACGCCCCGGGCCGCGACAGAACGCGGCAGCCACGTCACGATCACGCACGAGTCGTTCCGCGGGATCGTGGCCCGCCTCTGGGACGCCGGCGTCGTGCCCGACTTCCGCAACCCCGACGCCCTGCGCATCGGACTGTCGCCGCTCAGCACCTCGTTCGCCGAGGTGCGCATCGGCATCGCCGCGATCCGGGCGGCGTTGCTCGCCGACTGAGCACGCACCCGGCACACCGCCGAGTGGGCAGGACACCGCGGCACGAGGCGGTGCCTTGTCCAGTTCCGCGTGCTCTCGCGGACGGACGCCCCCGGCGCCGGGTGGGCGCAGTCAACCGGGCCCTGCGCCTTTCGCCCGCCCCGCGCCCGTGCCCGCCCTCGTGCCGAACCCGACCGCCCCGCGCCCGCCCCCGCGCCGAACCCGACCACCCCGCGCCCGCCCCCGCGTACCGCGCCGAACCCGACCGCCCCACGCCCGCCCCCGCGCCGAACCCGACCGCCCCACGCCCGCCCCCGCGCCGAACCCGACCGCCCCACGCCCGCCCCCGCGCCGAATCCGACCGCACCACGCCCGCCCCCCGCCCGCGTCCCGCGCGCCGAACCCGACCGCCCCACGCCCGCCCCCGCGCCGAACCCGACCGCCCCGCGCCCGCGTACCGCGCCGAACCCGACATCCAGCGTGGACGAAAACGTTTGCGGCCGAAGATGAGCAGCGTGTCGTCCCTCGACGGTCGCGAATTGCACACCGGAGCAGAGCGAGGACGAGCGGACGCAGAACAGGCGCCGCCCGGGGTGGGCGACGCCTGCTGCGTGGTGCGGGGGTGGGTTAGAAGTCCCAGTCCTCGTCTTCGGTGTTGACGGCCTTGCCGATGACGTACGACGAGCCCGACCCCGAGAAGAAGTCGTGGTTCTCGTCGGCGTTCGGCGAGAGCGCGGACAGGATAGCCGGGTTCACGTCGGTCGTCTCTTTGGGGAACATCGGCTCGTAACCGAGGTTCATCAGCGCCTTGTTGGCGTTGTAGTGCAAGAACTTCTTGACGTCCTCGCTGAGGCCGACGCCGTCGTAGAGGTCTTGCGTGTACTGGATCTCGTTCTCGTACAGCTCGAAGAGCAGGTTGAACGTGTAGTCCTTGATCTCTTGCTTGCGCTCGTCGGACGCGCCCTCGAGACCCTTCTGGAACTTGTAGCCGATGTAGTACCCGTGCACGGCCTCGTCGCGGATGATGAGGCGGATCAGGTCGGCCGTGTTGGTCAGCTTGGCGCGCGACGACCAGTACATCGGCAGGTAGAAGCCGCTGTAGAACAGGAAGGACTCGAGCAGCGTCGAGGCGACCTTGCGCTTCAGCGGGTCGTCGCCCGTGTAGTAGTCGAGGACGATCTGGGCCTTCTTCTGCAGGTTGACGTTCTCGGTCGACCAGCGGAAGGCGTCGTCGATCTCGGGGGTCGACGCGAGGGTCGAGAAGATCGACGAGTAGCTCTTGGCGTGCACCGACTCCATGAACGCGATGTTCGTGTAGACGGCCTCTTCGTGCGGGGTGATCGCGTCGGGGATCAGGCTGATCGCGCCGACGGTGCCCTGGATGGTGTCGAGCAGCGTCAGGCCGGTGAAGACCCGCATCGTCATCTGCTGCTCTTCGGGGGTCAACGTGTTCCACGACTGGACGTCGTTCGACAGCGGGATCTTCTCGGGCAGCCAGAAGTTGTTGACCAGCCGGTTCCAGACCTCGACGTCCTTGTCGTCGTGGATGCGGTTCCAGTTGATCGCACTGACCGACGAGATCAGCGGGACCGACTTGCCGGTGGCGTGCACCGGATCGGTGATGGTCATGACGTGCCTTTCAGAGGGAAGAGCGTGAGTTCAGGAGGCGCGGGCCGGTCGTCGAGACCGGCCCGCGCCGGGTGGCGCAAGGACTCGGGGCGCAGGGCCTAGAGCATGCAGCTGACGCAGCCGTCGACCTCGGTGCCCTCGAGTGCGAGCTGGCGGAGACGGATGTAGTAGATCGTCTTGATGCCCTTGCGCCATGCGTAGATCTGCGCCTTGTTGATGTCGCGCGTGCTGGCGGTGTCTTTGAAGAAGAGCGTGAGCGACAGGCCCTGGTCGACGTGCTGCGTCGCCGCGGCGTAGGTGTCGATGATCTTCTCGGGCCCGATCTCGTACGCGTCGGTGTAGTACTCGAGGTTGTCGTTCGTCATGAACGGCGCCGGGTAGTACACGCGGCCGAGCTTGCCCTCTTTGCGGATCTCGATCTTCGACGCGATCGGGTGGATCGACGAGGTCGAGTGGTTGATGTACGAGATCGACCCGGTCGGCGGCACGGCCTGGAGGTTCTGGTTGTAGATGCCGTGCTGCATGATGCTGGCCTTGAGCGCGAGCCAGTCGTCCTGCGTGGGGATCGCGACGCCGGCGTCGGCGAACAGTGCCGCCGCCCGCTCGGTCTCGGGCTTCCACTCGGTCTCGGTGTACTTGTCGAAGAAGGTGCCCGACGCGTAGGTCGAGTCCTCGAAGCCCCCGAAGGTGACGCCACGCTCGATCGCGATGGTGTTCGAGGCGCGCAGGGCGTGGAACAGCACCGTGTAGAAGTAGATGTTCGTGAAGTCGATCGCCTCGGGCGTGCCGTAGTGCACACGCTCGCGGGCCAGGTAGCCGTGCAGGTTCATCTGGCCGAGGCCGATGGCGTGCGACTGGTCGTTGCCGACCTCGATCGAGCGGACCGACGTGATGTGGCTCATGTCGCTGACGGCGCTGAGGCCGCGGATCGCGGTCTCGACGGTCTTGCCGAGGTCGGGCGCGTCCATCGAGAGGGCGATGTTCATCGAGCCGAGGTTGCAGCTGATGTCCTTGCCGATCTCGTTGTACGAGAGGTCTTCGTTGAACGTGGTGGGCGTGTTGACCTGCAGGATCTCGGAGCACAGGTTCGACATGTTGATGCGGCCCTTGATCGGGTTCGCCTTGTTCACCGTGTCTTCGAACACGATGTAGGGGTAGCCCGACTCGAACTGGATCTCGGCGATCGTCTGGAAGAAGTCGCGCGCCTTGATCTTGGTCTTCTTGATGCGCGAGTCGGCCACCATCTCGCGGTACTTCTCGCTGATCGCCACGTCGCCGAAGGGGACGCCGTAGACCTTCTCGACGTCGTACGGCGAGAAGAGGTACATGTCCTCGTTGTTCTTGGCGAGCTCGAACGTGATGTCGGGCACAACGACGCCGAGGGACAGCGTCTTGATGCGGATCTTCTCGTCGGCGTTCTCGCGCTTGGTGTCGAGGAACCGCATGATGTCGGGGTGGTGTGCGCTGAGGTACACCGCGCCGGCACCCTGACGGGCACCGAGCTGGTTCGCGTAGCTGAAGCTGTCTTCGAGCAGCTTCATGACGGGGATGATGCCGGAGGACTGGTTCTCGATCTGCTTGATCGGCGCGCCGGCCTCGCGGATGTTCGAGAGCGACAGGGCGACGCCGCCACCGCGCTTCGACAGCTGCAACGACGAGTTGATGCCGCGCGAGATCGACTCCATGTTGTCTTCGATGCGCAGCAGGAAGCAGCTGACGAGCTCGCCGCGCTGGGCCTTCGCGGTGTTGAGGAAGGTCGGCGTGGCCGGCTGGAAGCGGCCCGCGATGATCTCTTCGACCAGGTCGACGGCGAGTGCCTCGTCGCCCTGGGCGAGACCGAGGGCGGTCATGACGACTCGGTCTTCGAAGCGCTCGAGGTAGCGCTTGCCGTCGAACGTCTTGAGCGTGTACGAGGTGTAGTACTTGAACGCACCGAGGAAGGTCTGGAACCGGAACTTCTTCGAGTAGGCGAGGTCGTTCAGCTTCTCGATGAACGCGAAGTCGTACCGCTCGATGGTCGCGGCCTCGTAGTACTCGTTCTCGACGAGGTAGTCGAGGCGCTCGCGCAGGTTGTGGAAGAAGACCGTGTTCTGGTTGACGTGCTGCAGGAAGTACTGCTTCGCCGCCTCGCGGTCCTTCTCGAACTGGATCTCGCCGGACGGGCCGTAGAGGTTCAGCATCGCGTTCAGGGAGTGGTAGTCCATCCCCGAGCTGAGCCCTTGCCCCGGTGCGGCGATCACTTCGAGGTCATCGACTGCTGCGTCCAAAATTCTTCCAATCCTGTGTGTACGGCTTGTACGTCGTCTGGTGTTCCGAAGACTTCGAAACGGTAGAGAAGGGGAACGTCACACTTGGCCGAGACGATGTCGCCGGCCAGGCAGTAGCCCTCTCCGAAGTTGGTGTTGCCCGCCGCGATCACGCCTCGGATGAGGCGCCGGTTGCCCTCGTCGTTGAGGAACCGGATGACCTGCTTCGGGACGGCGCCTCGCCCCTCGCCGCCACCGTAGGTCGGCAGGACGAGGACGTAGGGGTCTCGGACGTGGAGCGGCGGCTCGGACGGGAACAGCGGGATGCGCTGGGCCGGCAGACCGAGCTTCTTGACGAAGCGGTCGGTGTTGCCCGAGACGCTCGAGAAGTAGACGAGTTCGTTCGTCACGTCGAGTCATCGCCTCCGAGGTGAGGTGGGGCCGGGCCCCGGGTCACGGTCCTGCTGGTCGGGCGCGGGGCGCCCGGTCGACTAGTCGACCTTGGCGGCCAGGGCGGCGATCTTGTCGGGGCGGAAACCGCTCCAGTGGTCGTCGTCGGCGATGACCACGGGGGCCTGCATGTAGCCGAGGGCGCGGACCTTCTCGAGGGCGGCGTCGTCGGCGGTGACGTCGAGCACGTCGTACTCGATGCCCTTGTTGTCGAGGGCTCGGTAGGTGGCCGTGCACTGGACGCAGGACGGCTTGGTGTAGACGGTGATGGCCATGGGATCCCCTGTGTTCTGGCCGGCCCCTGAGGCCGGATCGGTGGTTCGTGAGCCTCGGGGCGTAGTGCCCGTGGCGACTCTTCGATACTACATCTAGTGGCCCGGAGTTGCCCCCACAACTAGATGCGGTGTTACACGCCTGTAGTTCGTCTCACGGAGTTCTCCACAGGGAACCGCACACGTTTTGCACAGAACGAGGGCGGTTCTCCCCGGTTCTGGGCTGTTCTCCACATGTTCGTCCCCACCACCGACACTCGTCGATCCGTGTCCCCAATTCGGGACCACGGCGTGTCGCGCACCCTGGCCCCACTCGTAGACTTGTCCCCTCGTGAGCACCTATTCGACCCTGCTGAAGACGCCCGGCGTCTCGCGCATCATCGCGGCCCAGCTGACCGCGCGCTTCCCGTTCGGCATGCTGTCGCTCGCGTTCCTGCTGCACGTCGAGCACGTGCACCACTCGTATGCCGCGGCCGGCCTGGTGCTCGCCGCGACGAGCATCGGCCAGGCGATCTCGGGCCCGCTCACCAGCCGCTGGATGGGTCGGTGGGCGATGCGCCCCGTCCTGACCCTGACGCTGATCGTCTGCCTGATCACGATGGTCACCTTCACCCTGTACGACTTCTCGGTGCCGGTGTTCATGGCGCTCGGTTTCGTGACCGGCCTCAGCGTGCCGCCCGTCCAGCCGGCCGTCCGCACCATCTACCCCAAGATGGTCACCTCGAACCAGCTCACTCCCCTCTTCTCGCTCGACGCGTCCGCGCAAGAGATCATCTGGGTGGCCGGCCCGGTCATCACGACCTTCGTCGGAACTCAGATCGGCACCCGAGAGGCCATCTGGCTCGCCGCGGCCTTCCTGGTGGGCGGCGGCATCTGGTTCATCGCGTCGCCCGAGGTCGGACGCGTCCGCATCCCCCGCAGCAAGCGGGCCTTCGGCAAGGTGCTCGCGCGGCCGACCGTGCTGCTCGCGACCGTCGCCGGATTCCTGCTCATCGGTGCCTGCGCCGCGGTCGAGGCGGGAGTCGTCGCGCTCTTCGGCGAGGGCAGCGCCGACTCGGGCATCGCCCTCGCGATCTTCGCCGCGGGGTCGTTGGTCGGTGGCCTCGCCCTCGGGCACGTCCCGGTCGGCCCGTGGGCGCTCGCCCGCCGCATCGCCATCGTCTTCGCGGGCATGACCCTCGCGATCTTCGCGACGGGCCTCTGGCCGATCAGCATCACGCTGCTGATCGCGGGCGTCGGCATCGCCCCCGCCCTCGCCGTGATGTTCGCGATCGTGTCGTCGAGCGTGAAGTTCAGCGACACGGCCGAGGCCTACGGGTGGGCCGGCACGGGCCAGCTGATCGGCTCGGCCCTGGGTTCGGCCATCGCCGGCTTCGCGATCGACCACATCGGCGGCCAGGGCGGACTCATCGTGGCCGCCTGCTTCGCCTTCGTCGGCATGGTCGTCGGCGCCGCGTTCCACAAGGCCCTGCCCGACCTCCGCGGCCGCGACGCGAGTCCCCTGCCCGACACCGAGCCGGTGCCGGTCCAGACGAGCTGACCCGCGCCTCCTCGTCCACGGGGCGACGGGCCAGGCACGCAGCGTTCACCGGACGGTCGCCCGGGCCCGGCGACACGGGTGGGTCGGACGCTGGCAGAGTTGAGGGCATGCCCTCCATCGACGTGCCCCAGATCACCCTCAACGACGGCCGCACGATCCCCCAGCTCGGTCTCGGCGTCTACAAGGTCGCCGACGACGAGGCCGAACGGGTCGTCGAGACCGCCCTCGGCGAGGGCTACCGCCACCTCGACACCGCCGAGTTCTACGCCAACGAGACAGGCGTCGGACGTGCCCTCGCGGCGTCCGGCGTTCCCCGTGACGAGGTCTTCCTCACGACCAAGGTCTGGAACACCGCGCAGGGTTACGACGAGACGCTGCGCTCGTTCGACGAGAGCCTGACGAAGCTCGGCACCGACCACGTCGACCTCTACCTGATCCACTGGCCCGCCCCGAAGCAGGACAAGTACGTCGAGACGTACCGGGCCCTCGAGACGATCCGGGCCGAGGGCCGGGCGCTCTCGATCGGCGTGAGCAACTTCCAGGTCGCCCACCTCGAACGCCTGATGGCCGAGACCGACGTCGTGCCGGCCATCAACCAGGTCGAGGCGCACCCGTGGTTGCAGCAGCACGAGCTGCGCGCCTTCGATGCCGCCCACGGCATCGTCACCGAGGCGTGGTCGCCCCTGGCGCGAGGGCGCATCCTGGACAACGCCGCGCTCGTGCGCATCGGCGCGAAGCACGGGGTCACCCCGGCCCAGGTGACGATCCGCTGGCACCTGCAGCAGGGCCTCGTCGTCATCCCCAAGTCGGTCACGCCGTCGCGCATCCGCGCCAACCTCGACGTCTTCGGCTTCGAACTCGACGCGGGCGACCTCGCCGCCATCGCGGGCATCGAGACCGGCGAGCGCACGGGCTCGCACCCCGACCACATCGGCTGACCCGGTCGACCGCGACACCGCCGCCCGCACCCGACACCGCTGCAGGAGGCGCGGGTCCGGTCGGTCGCGCCCGGCACGTTACCGTGGACCGGCAACCCGTCGACGCAAGGAGCACCCCGCATGACCATCACCGCCGCAGCAGACGGATCGGCCCTCGGCAACCCCGGCCCCGCCGGATGGGCCTGGTACGTCGACGACGAGCGATGGGCCGCCGGCGGCTGGCCACGGGCGACGAACAACCAGGGCGAGCTGACCGCCGTGCTCGAGCTGCTGCGCGCCACCGCCGGCACCGACGACGACCTGCACATCCTCTGCGACAGCCAGTACACGATCAAGGCCTGCACCGAGTGGATGCCCGGCTGGAAGCGCAAGGGCTGGCGGAAGGCCGACGGCAAGCCCGTGCTGAACGTCGAGATCCTGAAGGAGCTCGACGCCGCCCTGGCCGGCCGGAAGGTCCGCTTCGAGTGGGTCCGCGGCCACGTCGGCCACGAGATGAACGAGGCGGCCGACGTGCGGGCCCGGGGCGCGGCCACGGCGTTCCAGAACCGCACCGAGGTGCCGTCCGGGCCCGGGTGGCCGGGAGCACCGGTCGCGACGACCGACCCGATCGCGGCGCCGGCGACCCCGCCCGCGCCTCCTGCGACGCTCTTCTGATCGCGCGACGCACCGCACCGCGAATCGTGCACCGCACCTGATCCGGACGCGGTGCCGTGCACGAAACGCCGTGCCGTGGTGTGCCGTGCCGTGCCGCGGCACGGCGCGGCGCAGCTACATCGAGGGGTGCGTGCTCGACAGTCCGCCGTCGACGACGAACTGCGCGCCCGTCGAGAAGGCCGAATCGTCGCTCGCGAGGTGCAGGGCGAGCCCGGCGACCTCGTCGGGCTTGGCGAGTCGACCCCGCGGGCTCATCGCGCGGAACGCGTCGAGCACCTGCGGCTGGGCCTCGACCTGGCGGCGGAACAGTGCGGTGTCGGTCGGGCCGGGGTGCAGCGAGTTGATGCGGATGTTCCAGCCCTCTTGGGCGGCGTGGGCGGCACTCGACCGGGTGAGACCGACCAGGGCGTGCTTGCTCGCCGTGTAGGCCGCGTCGTCGCCGAAGCCGAGGAAGGACGTCGCCGGGGCCAGGTTGATGATCGACCCGCCCTCGCCGTCGGGGTTCGCGCGCATCTGCTCGATGGCGAAGCGGGTGCCGAGCATGACGCCGGTGACGTTGACCGCGAAGACGCGGTTCCAGCTCTCGAGCTGGGTGACGTCGATCGACTGGCCCGAGACGATGCCGGCGTTGTTCACCAGGACGTCGAGTCGACCGTAGTGCTCGGCGATGCGGTCCATGACACGCTTCCAGTCGCCGCCGTTGGCGACGTCGTGCTGCACGAACTCGGCCCCCGTCTCGGCCGCCACGGCCGCCCCGTCGACGATGTCGGTCGCGACGACCCGGGCCCCCTCGTCGGCGAACCGACGGACGATCGCCTCGCCGATGCCCGAGGCTGCCCCGGTGACGATGGCGACTTTGCCGGACAGACGAGACATGGCGACCTCTTCGTGGTGGAACGCGGGTGGAGCTGGTCGGCTGCCGGGGTGGGGCAGGACCCTACGAGATTACCCCTCGACGGGTGACGGTCGGCTCCGTTCGGAGGCCTGCCCGACGGCCGTGACCGTCACGACGGCCTCGCCCCGCTCGTCGCTCGAGGCGAGGTCGACGACGGCCGAGATGCCGAAGTCGTGGTCGCCCTCGGGATCGGCCAGGATCTGCCGCACCCGCCACACCGTGGGCAGCTGCTCGACCTGCAGCATCTGCGGCCCCCGGGCCTCGGCGTCCGTGCCGATGGAGTCGTACTCGTCGTAGTACCGGTCGAGGGCCTCGCCCCAGCGGTCGGCGTCCCAGCCCGAGCCCGCGTCGAGGGCGCCCAGGGCGTCCGCGTCGTCCCGGGCGGCGAGTTCGACGCGACGGAACAGCTCGTTGCGCACCATGATGCGGAACGCCCGGGCGTTGGCGGTGAGGTTGCGCAGCGTCGGAGGCACGATCTCGTCGTGGGCCTCGACCTCGCGCGGGTTCACCATCTCTTCCCACTCGTCGAGCAGGCTCGAGTCGACCTGCCGCACGAGTTCACCGAGCCACTCGATGACGTCGACCAGCTCGTCGGTCTTCGCCTCGTCGGGCACGGTCTGGCGCAGGGCGCGGAAGGCGTCCGACAGGTAGCGCAGCACGAGGCCCTCGGAGCGGGCCAGCCCGTAGAAGTTCACGAAGTCGCCGAAGGTCATCGCGCGCTCGTACAGGTCGCGCACGACCGACTTGGGGCTGAGCGCGAAGTCGCCGATCCAGGGCTGGGAGGCCGCGTACGTCTCGAACAGGGCCGTCAGCAACTCGTCGAGCGGCTTGGGCCAGGTGACCTCCTCGAGCAGTTCCATGCGCTGGTCGTACTCGATGCCCTCGGACTTCATCGCGGCCACGGCCTCGCCCCGGGCCTTGAACTGCTGTTGCGACAGGATCGGCCGCGGGTCGTCGAGCGTCGCCTCGACCACCGAGACCATGTCGAGCGCGTAGGTGGGCGACTCGACGTCGAGCACCTCGAAGGTCGCCAGGGCGAAGGGCGACAACGGCTGGTTCAGGGCGAAGTTCGCCTGCAGGTCGACCGTCAGGCGGATGGTCGGGGCTCCCCCGTCGGGCGAGGCCTCTTGCACGACGACCTCGGCGGTGCGCAGCGTGCGGTAGATCGAGATGGCCTGCCGCGCCATCGCGTACTGCTTGGCGAGCGGCTCGTGGTTGTCGAAGACCAAGGAGCGCACGTTCGCGAAGACGTCGCCGCCGCGCCCGATGACGTTGAGCAGCATGGCGTGGGTGACCTGCATGTGCGAGGTCAGGGCCTCGGGCTCGGCGGCGATCAGCTTGGTGAAGCTGGGCTCACCCCAGGACACGAACCCGTCGGGCGCCTTCTTGCGGACGATCTTGCGCTTCTTCTTCGGGTCGTCGCCCGCCCGCTCGATCTGCTTGAGGTTGTCGATCTCGTGCTCGGGTGCCTGCAGGGTGACCGTGCCCGACGTGTCGTAGCCCGCGCGACCGGCCCGTCCGGCGATCTGGTGGAACTCGCGTGCGCTCAACTGACGCATGCGGGTGCCGTCGAACTTGGTCAGCGCCGTCAACAGCACCGTGCGGATCGGGACGTTGATGCCGACGCCGAGGGTGTCGGTGCCGCAGATGACCCGCAGCAGGCCGCGTTGCGCGAGTTGCTCGACCAGGCGACGGTACTTGGGCAGCATGCCCGCGTGGTGCACGCCGATGCCCGAACGCACGAGACGGTTCAGCGTCTTGCCGAAGCCCGTGCTGAACCGGAACCCGCCGATCAGCTCGGCGATCTCGTCCCGTTGCTCACGGCTGGCGACCTTGATGCTCGAGAGCGCCTGCGCCCGCTCGAGCGCCGCGGCCTGCGAGAAGTGGACGACGTAGACGGGGGCCTCGCCCGTCGAGAGCAGCTCTTCGACCGTCTCCTGCACGGGTGTCTGCGCGTAGAAGTAGTGCAGCGGCACGGGACGCTCGACGCCGGTGACCCGCGCGACGGGCCGCCCCGTGCGCCGCGCGAGGTCGTCCGTGATGCGGGTGACGTCGCCGAGGGTCGCCGACATCAGCAGGAACTGCGCGCGCGGCAGCAACAAGAGCGGCACCTGCCAGGCCCACCCGCGCGACTGGTCGCCGTAGAAGTGGAACTCGTCCATGACGACCTGGTCGACGTCCGCGTCGGCCCCGTGCCGCAGAGCCAGGTTCGCGAGGATCTCGGCGGTACAGCAGATGATCGGCGCGTCGGCGTTCACCGACGAGTCGCCGGTCACCATGCCGACGTTCTCGGGCCCGAAGAGCTCGACCAACGCGAAGAACTTCTCGCTGACCAGCGCCTTGATCGGGGCCGTGTAGTACGACCGTCCACCCTGGCTCAGGGCGACGAAGTGGGCGCCGGCCGCGACGAGCGACTTGCCGGTGCCCGTCGGCGTGCTGAGGATCACCGACGCGCCTCCGACGAGCTCCATCATCGCTTCGTCCTGCGCCGGGTAGAGGGGCAGCCCGCGCGACTCGGCCCACTCGGCGAAGGCCGTGTACGCCGTGTCGGCGTCGTACGAACCGGCGCCCGGCGTCGACGGGAGCAGGGCGGCGAGGGGGGCGACGGGAGCGGGCGACATGATGAGTCAACCCTGCACCATCGACCGGGCCGCCGGCGACGATCACAGGCGGGTCGTCCGGCCGCGGGGGCGGGACGGCGCCCCCGCGACCGG
The DNA here is from genome assembly GCF_014841545.1 of Frigoribacterium sp. CFBP 8751. Taxonomy (NCBI): domain Bacteria; kingdom Bacillati; phylum Actinomycetota; class Actinomycetes; order Micrococcales; family Microbacteriaceae; genus Frigoribacterium; species Frigoribacterium sp. CFBP 8751. Next base: position 942,163 of record NZ_JACYUB010000001.1, on the reverse strand, counting down.
CCCCCTGCCTCGTGCCCTGAACCTCCACGAGGTGAGGGGATCTCAAGTAAATCACGAGGAGGCGCGGTGCGCGACCCGGAGGAGGCGCGCTCCACGACGACGGCAGGGAACAGGCACGAGAAGAGGGCACGCCCCGGTCGACGAGCAGAACTCGGACCAGGGCGTGCCCACCGGACCCACGGCCGAGAACCTCACGAAGTCGGATCAGGAGACCACGCTGCGTTCGACGGCCGCTTGTCGGGAACGGGCGCCCCGGTAACCAGCCGGTGAGCGCACTACACCGTACCTCGGACAGCCCCCGCGGGGGTGGGTGACTTCCAGGTGATTGGAAGACCTCGTAATCCGGATGAAACACCCGACGGCTACGGTCGCGGATGAACCACTTGGTTCACATCTCACGACGGGAGCCCCGATGACCCGCACCACGTCGCTCGCCCCGGTCGAACGCTCGGCGTTCGCCGCCTTCCCGAGCGGGGTCGCCGCGCTCGCCGCCACCGGGATCGACGGCCCGGACGGCATGGTCGTCTCGAGCTTCACGGTCGGGGCGTCCTTCGACCCGCCGATGGTGACCTTCGCCGCACGTCAGGACTCGGCGACGTGGGCCCGCCTGCGCACGGCACCGAGCCTCGGCGTCTCGGTGCTCGCCGCCGACCAGGGTCTGCTCTGTCGCCAGCTCTCGTCTCGCACCCGGGCCGCCCGCTTCGCCGACGTCGACCACGTCGTCACCGACGACGGGGCCGTCCTGGTGTCGGGCACCCCGTTGCGGCTCGAGTGCGTCGTGCACCGCGAGGTGCCGGCCGGAGACCACGTGGTCGTCATCTTGCAGGTGCTCGGTGCCGAGGTCGACGACACGGCGGCACCGCTCGTCTACCACGGCACCGCCTTCCACTCGTTGCAGCCGATCGGCTGACGGGCCGAGGGGCCGACGGCTCAGGCGATGCGCCCAGGGCCTCCGAGCAGACCGTCGACCTGGTCGACGGCGCCTTCGACGGCGGCCTCGTCGGCCGGGGACTCGCCGTTCAACTCGACCTCGTCGGGGCTGTCGCCGTGAACGGCGGCCGGGTCGGTGCGCGCGTCGGCGTCGTGGTCAGCGGGGTTCGTGGGCGTGCTCATGGGGGCCTCTCTCGGGGGCCGACGCTCGACCCCGGTGCGCCCGAACCTACCCCGGCACCTCCGAGACGGCTCCCAGCGCGTCGGGACCGGCACCGCGCCTCCCGGGAGTCGAGAGGGAGTCGGGAGGGAGTCGGGAGACAGTCGAGCCGACCACCCGCGTCCGACCACGGACGGCCGCCGACTAGTAGAAACGAGGGAGGCGCGCAGCCCCATCCCCGCACCTCCAGACCCGCCGGGCGCCCGGCAGAAAGGGCCGACGATGTCGTCTCCCCGCACCCCCACCACCCGTGTCGCCGTCACCGGCGGCAGCGGCAAGCTCGGCCGTGCCGTCGTGCGCGACCTCGCCGAGCACGGCTACGAGGTCGTCCTGCTCGACCGCGTGCCCAGCCCCGACCCCGTCGAGGGCGTCGTCTTCGTCAAGGTCGACCTGACCGACTACGGCCAGGTCGCCCAGGCCCTCACGAGCGTCGACGACCGGTACGACCACATCGACGCCGTCGTGCACCTCGGCGCGATCCCGGCCCCGGGCCTCGTGCCGAACGCCGCCCTCTTCACGAACAACGTGACCTCCAGCTACAACGTGTTCGCCGCCGCCCGCGCCGCGAAGATCCGCAACGTGGTCTGGGCCTCGAGCGAGACCCTGCTGGGCATCCCGTTCGACATCGACCCGCCCTACCTGCCGCTCGACGAGGAGTACCCCGTGCGACCCGAGTCGTCGTACTCGCTCGGCAAGGCCGTCGAGGAAGAGATGGCGCGGCACTTCACGCGCTGGGACCGTCAGCTCAAGCTGATCGGCCTGCGGTTCTCGAACGTGATGGACGACGGCGACTACTCGGAGTACCCCTTCGACGAGACGCCCGAGAAGCGCACCTTCAACCTGTTCTCGTACATCGACGCCCGCGACGGCGCCCAGGCCGTGCGGAAGGCGCTCGAGAGCGACCTCGTCGGCTTCGAGGCGTTCATCATCGCGGCGTCCGACACCGTGATGAACACGCCGACGGCCGTGCTCGCCGAGCAGTACTGGCCGCAGGTCGAGAAGCGCCGGGCCGTCGAGGGCGTCGAGCCGCTGCTCAGCAGCGACAAGGCCCGCGACCTGCTCGGCTTCGTGCCCGAGTTCTCGTGGCGCGAGTGGGGCGAGCGCACGGGCAACCACCGCGGCTGACGCTCGCCGCCCGCACCGCCGACCCGCGCCTCCTGATCCCCCGGACCAGGAGGCGCGGGTCGCGTCACGGGGCGCGCCTCACCCCTCGAGCACCACCGTCGCCTCGAGCGGCAGCTCGGCCACCGACGAGCCGACGTGCAGCGTGAACGCACCCGGCTCGTGGGCCCAGGACCCGTCGCGCCAATCGGCGAAGGCCCGGGCCGGGACGGTCACCTCGACACGGCTCGTCCCCCCGGCCGGCACGACGACCGGCGCGAATGCGACCAGCCAGAGCACCGGACGGTCGACCACGGAGTCGGGGCGCGAGGCGTAGACCTGGACCACGTGCTTGCCCTCGCGAGCGCCCGTGTTGGCGACGTCGACGGCCACCTGCACCGCGCCTCCCGCGGTGACCGACGGGGTCGTGTCGAGGCCCGACAGCGACCAGGTCGTGTAGCCGAGACCGTGCCCGAACGGGTAGGCCGGCGTCGTCCCGGCCTTGAGCCAGGCGCGGTAGCCGATGTGGATGCCCTCGTCGTAGACGACCTCGCCGTCGACGGGGGTGACGTCGATGACGGGCACGTCCGCCTGGGTGGCGGGCCAGGTCGTGGGGAGGCGGCCGCCGGGCTCGACGGCACCGGTGAGGACGTCGCCGAGCGCGTGGCCGTACTCCTGACCGCCGAACCAGGTGAGGAAGAGCGCGTCGACCTCGTCACGCCAGGGCATGGTGACCGGCGAGCCCGCGTTGACGACGACGACCGTCGTCGCGGCGGCCGCGGCCACGCGCGAGACGAGCTCGTCCTGACGGCCGGGCAGGCCGAGCGAGGTGCGGTCGAAACCCTCGGACTCGACCTTGCTGTTCGTGCCCACCACGACGATCGTCAGGTCGGCGGCCGCCGCGGCCGCGACGGCCTCGTCGATCAGCCCGGCCGGGTCGCCGTCGTCGGGCTCGATGCCGAAGGTGTAGCTCAGGGCTCCGCCGAGTGCGCTCGCCCCGATGGTGTGGTCGACGACGACGTCGATCGGCCGCCCCTCGACGACCGCCACGGCGGCCGACTGCGACGGCGGCGCGAGGAACGCCGCACCGAGGTCGTCGCCGACGGCCTCGCTCGTGCCGTCGAGCACGACCTCGCCGTCGACCCGGATGACCGAGTGGCCGACCGAGGCCACGCCGAGCAGGATCTCGCCCGTGACCTCGGGCGTGTACCGGGTCGAGAACCGCACGGTGTCGCTGCGCTCGACGGGTGCGTCGCCACCGAACCAGACGAGCGCGGTGGCCCTGCGGTCCTCGGCGAACAGTTCGTCGTCGCCCGAGCGGAACGACACGCGCACGCCGGGTTCGCCCGTCTCGGGGTTGGTGATGCGGTCGAGGGGCAGCTCGGCCACCCCTTCTTGCACGACGGCACCGACCGAGTACGTCACGGCCGCGTCGGGGAAGGCCTCCTCGATGCCCTCGACGGGCGTGACGACCTTCTCGGGCAGCACGGTGGCGCTGCCGCCGCCCTGGGTGCGGGCGAAGCGGGCGTTGTGGCCGACGACCGCGATCGACCGGACGGTCGAGGGGTCGACCGGCACCGCGCCTCCTCGGTCGTGGGCCAGGACGGTGCCGGCGGCCGCGGCCTCGCGGACGAACGCGATGCCGTCCTCGACGGTGGTCGGCGTCGCGGCCACGGGCTCGAAGCCCTCGAGGGCGCCGACGCGGGCGGCGAGCTGCAGCAGGCGCAGCACCTTGCGGTCGATCGCGTCCTCGGACACCTCGCCCGCGCGCACGGCGGCGACGAGGGCGTCGCCCCAGGGGCCGTCCGGGCCGGGCATCACCAGGTCTTGCGAGTGCTTCGCGCTCTCGACGCTGCGGACGCCCGTCCAGTCGCTGACCACGACGCCGTCGAAGCCCCACTCGCTGTTCAGCGGGGTCTCGAGCAGCTCGTTCTCGGTCGCCGTGACGCCGTTGATCGAGTTGTACGACGACATGACCAGCCAGGCGTGCGCCTCGGTGACGGCCTTCTCGAACGCCAGCAGGTAGAGCTCGCGCAGGGCCCGGTCGCCCACCACGGTGCTCGCGGTGAAGCGGTCGGTCTCGTAGTCGTTGGCGACGTAGTGCTTGGGCGTCGCGCCGACGCCGTTGTCCTGCACGCCGTGGACGTACGCCGCGGCGAGCTCGGCGGTGAGCACGGGGTCCTCGCTGAACGCCTCGAAGTGCCGACCGCCGAGGGGCGACCGGTGCAGGTTGATGGTCGGGCCGAGCACGACGTCGACGCCCTTCCGGCGCGCCTCGACGGCGGCCGCGGCACCGTAGCGGCGGGCCAGGTCGGGGTCCCAGGACGACGACAAGGAGGAGGCGCTGGGCAGGTTCAGAGACGGCGAGCGTTCGTCCCACACCTCGCCGCGCACCCCGCTGGGGCCGTCGCTGACCAGGATGCGCCGCAGGCCGATCTTGTCGTTCGGGTGGGTCGTCCAGAAGTCGCGGCCGGTGAGCAGCTGCACCTTCTCGTCGAGGGTGAGCCGCCTGAGGAGCTCGGTGAGTCGTGCCTGGTCGTGTCGTGTATGGTCGTCGGCCGCGTCGCCGTCGCTGTGGAGGGTCATGACGTGACGCTACCAGCGAAAACCGAGCGACGGTGGGTTTCGGGGCGGACCCGTGACGGTCGCGCTAGCCTGACCGCATGGCACAACGGGGTTCGTACGCGAAGGGTGTGGCCAAGCGGACGGAGATCCTCGACACGGCGCTCGACGTGGTCGCCCGCAACGGCTTCCGCGGCACGTCGGTGAAGGAACTCGCCGACTCGGTCGGCCTCAGCCAGGCCGGGCTGCTGCACTACTTCGACAGCAAGGACGAGCTGTTCACGGCCATCCTCCGTCGACGCGACGAGGTCGACCTCGCCCTCGCCGACCCCCACGCGGACATCGTCGAGCAGTTGATCACCGTCATCCGGCACAACGCCGACGTGCCCGGGCTGGTCCAGCTGTTCGCCAGCATGTCGACGGCCGCGACGAGCGACCCGAGCCACGCCGCCCACGCGTACTTCGTCGAGCGGTACGCGTCGATCCGAGCCCAGGTCGCCGCGGCGATCACGCTCCGACAGGAGCGGGGAGATGTGCCGTCGGGCGTCGACCCCACCCGCCTCGCGACCGTGCTGCTCGCGGTCAGCGACGGCATGCAGATCCAGTGGATGCTCGACCCCGCCACCGACATGGCCGAACACGTCGAACTCGTCTGGCGCCTGGCGCTGGCCGCGGTGGCGACCCCGGCCTGACCCCGTCCGGCCGGCGCCCGGGACGGCACACGCCCGACCGACTCAGGCCCGCAGCATGCCCGTCGTCACCAGTTCGCGGACCTGCGGCAACAGCTCCGACCGCAACGCGGCCTCGTCCGCCCCGAGCAGCTGGGCGAGAGCGCCGACGATCGCGCCGACGCTGAGCTCGCCGTCGCAGGCGCCGACCAGCGCCGACAGGGCCGTGCCCGAGTCGACCGTCCGGGCGAAGCCGCCGCCCTGTCTCAACGAGATGACCGTGGGGTCGTCGTTGCCGGGCCAGTAGTGTCGCTCCTCGGTGACGTCCCCCGCGACGACCAGTCGGCGCGCGGCCAGCTGCTCGTCGTCGAGGTCGCGCAGCAGCTCGATCGCGTCGAGCGTGCCGAGCAGGTGGGCGCCGAGACCGACGTCGTTCTGACCGAGACCGCCCAGGAGGCGCTCCGTGCGCACCACGGGCCGGCTCGCGTCGTCCACGGGCCGCCGCACCGTCAGGTAGCCGAAGCCGACCTCGACGACGCTGCGGGCCTCGAAGTCGCCGAGCCACGCCTCATAGAGGCGCTCGAAGTCCGCGGAGCCGGGACGGGTGCCGCCGTCTCGGATCCAGGTCTCGGAGTACGCGGTCGGGTCCTGCACCTCGCGCTCGACGACCCAGACGTCGACGGGCACGCCACCACGGGCCGCCCAGTCGGCGACCGAGTACGCCCCCTTCTTGCCGGCGACCGCACCCGCGCCTCCGGACTCCCAGTTGCCCAGCAGCTGGGCGACGCCGCCCGGTGCGAGGTGGCGCCCGAGGCCCTCGACGACCGAGGCGACGAGGTCGTCGCCGACCATGCCGCCGTCGCGGTACTCGTACTCGGGCACGCCCTCGGCCCGCGGCGTGATGACGAACGGCGGGTTCGAGACGATGTGGTCGAAGGCCTCGCCGGCGACGGGCTCGAACAGGCTGCCGAGGCGCAGCTCGATGCCGTCGACCAGGTTGAGCGCGGCGTTGAACGCGGCGTAGTCGAGGGCGCGCTGCGAGATGTCGGTGGCCACGACGTGCCGCGCGTGCCGGGCCGCGTGGAGGGCCTGGATGCCACAGCCCGTGCCGAGGTCGAGCGCCCGGTCGACCTGGCGCGAGATCATCAGGCCGGCGAGCGTGGCCGAGGCTCCCCCGACGCCGAGCACGTGGTCCTCTCGTAGAGCCCCCTCGACGACGAGCTCGCCGAGGTCGGAGGCGATCCACCAGCTCGCCTCGCCCGAGGCGTCGACGAAGGCGTACGGGCGGAGGTCGACGAGCGCACGGACCGAGTCGCCCTCGCTCGCCACGAGCCCGAGGGCGGCCGCACCTTCGACGCCGATGGTCGGCAAGGCGTCGACGACCGCGTCGACGTCCTGCGGGTAGCCGAGCACGAACAGCGACGCGAGCGTGGCGGCCGGACGCAGCGACTCGTCGCGCGCGGCACTGCGGGCGAGGGCACGACGGGCGGCGACCCGCTCGCCGCGGAAGAGTGCGGCACCGGCCTGCGAACCCCAGGCGTCGGCTCCCTGCAGCCGCTCGACCGTGAACCCGGACGACGCCAGGTCGGCCCTCAGCCGTGCGAGCGCCTCGGGATCGATCGAGAGGTGGGGCGTCGAGTCGTCGGTGGGGGTCGTCGGAGGCACCCGACCATCATGGTGCAGGAGGCGCGGCGCCGGTCACCGGGACGCCACGGAGCCCCCGTCGTGGGACGACGGGGGCTCCGGCCGGTGGACGCGGGACGGGTCAGCTGGTGAAGACCACGTCGTCGTAGTCGAACGACGGCGACATCTGGAAGACGATCTGGTCGGCGTCGGCCACCGAGAACACGATGCGGTAGGTGATGGTCTGGCCGGCCGGGACGACCGTCGTGGGCGAGCTCTCGATGTCGGAGTCGTAGACCTTGCTGGCCTCGACGCCGCCCGAGGTGGCCGTCTCGTAGGGCATCGGCTCGAAGTTCGCGTCGGTGCCGTTCTCGATCGTCACCGTGAAGACCACGGAGGCCGCCTGGTCGGCGCCGCTCGAGTACTCGCCGGGCGTGTACGCCTCGGGGGCCGAGACCGTCACGGCGACGCCGTCGTCGTAGGTGAAGGTGTCGCCGAAGGCGTTGTTCTCGGCCGAGGCGTCGCTGTCGGCCGAACCGGAGTCACCCGAGTCGATCGAGCCGCTCGTGGGCAGGGAGTCGTTGACGGCCTGGACGGAGGCGAGCCCGATGACGAGTCCGACGATCACGACGGCGAGGCCGATGAGCACGCCGAGGCCCGACACGATGGTGCCGATCAGGGCGAGCATGCGCGCGCCCTTCTTCTTCACGAGCGCGATGATGCCGAGCACGAGGCCGACGATCGCGAGGATCACGCCGAACCCGATGAACGACAGCAACAGCCCGACGCCACCGACGACGATCGACGCGATGCCGAGCCCGTTGCCGCCCTGCGGCGACTGCGGGGGCGCGCCGTAGGCCGGAGCTCCGGTCGGGGCGGCACCGTAGGGCGCCTGCTGGCCGCCGTACGGCTGCTGCGACTGCCCACCGTAGGGCTGCTGCGGGGCACCGTAGGCAGGCTGGGGTGCACTCGGCGGGGGCGTCGTGCCGTACGTCGGCTGCGGAGGCACGGGTGCCGACGGAGGAGGCGTCTGGTCGCCGCGTCCGTTCTCGTCGCGGGGGTCACGGGGTTCGTCGGACGAACCGTAGGGCGGCTGCGGAGTGCTCATGAGGCAAGCATGTCGTGACTTCGGGGATCCGACGGGCCGAACAGGCTGTGCGACCGGTTTTCGTTACCGATCTGTCGTATTTGATTCACCCTGCGCAACCTCTCGGCGGTCACGCGCCCCTCAGGGTCGATCAGGCCGGCAGCACCGAGATCTCGAACTCGCCGTACATGTGGGCTGCGTCGCGCAGGTGGTGCAGCGCCTCCTCGGCCTCGGATCGGGAGTGGTACGGCCCCCGGGCCGGCGCGCCGGGCAGGGCGCGGGCGTACGAGTACTGCAGGTACCAGACGGGGTGATCGTGTTCGTCGTGCTGCACGATGCTGACTGCGAGGGACATGCCCGGATGCTACGACCGCCCCGCCCCTGCCGCGCCCGCTCACAGCGGATACATCAGGTCGCGGGCCGCGGCGCCGAGGCGAGACCCCAGGAAGTCGCCGAGACCACCGGACGCGTCACGGGGTCTCGGCGAGGTCGTGGGGTCTCGGCGAGATCGTGGGGTCTCGGCGGCAGCCGGCACGAGAAAGGCCCGGGTCGTGATCGACCCGGGCCTGATGTGGTGGAGCTAAGGGGATTCGAACCCCTGACCTTCTCATTGCGAACGAGACGCGCTACCAACTGCGCCATAGCCCCAGAAACTGCTCTGCCACGATAGCACCTCGTCGACCACCGGAAGAACCCGGGCCGGGCGCTCCGGGGGTCAGACGGCGCGACGGCGCTGCAGCGCCTCGTCGAGCGAGAAGTCCGACTGCGGCAGGTCGTCGATGATGCCCATGCGGGCGAAGCGACTCGGGGGGCGAGGGGGTGCGACCGGCTCGACCCGCGCCTCCTCGGCGGGGACGGCGGGAGCCGCGACGGGGGCAGGAGGCGCGGTGCGGGCCACGGACGCGCGTCGCGTCGACTGCAGCGCGGCCTCGGCCCGGGCGGCCTCGCGCAGGGCGTCGTGCTGCGCGGAACGCAGCGACTCGACCGAGCGCCGGGAGTCCTGCTGCATCACGGCTGCCGCGTCCTCCGCCGACGCGGCGTCCGCCGACGTGGCGGGGGCGGGACGCTGTCGCCCGCGTCGCAGGTAGAGGGGCTTCGGGACGGGCACGGGCGTCCACAGCCGGGACTCGGCCGAGGCCTCGTCGTCGCGGACGACGACACCGTCGCCCATGACGCCCGAGAAGTCCTTCAGCGGCTGCGCCACGGGTGCGACGACCGCCCGGCGAGCGCGCGCACGCGACACGGCGGCCAGCTGCGTCAGCATCGCGACCGCGCCGGCACCGAAGACGAGGCCGGCGACGACCACCACCCACGACGACGTCAGACCCGCGGCGACGCCGCCGACGACGGCGACGACGCTGACGGCGAGCACCACGGTCGAGACCAGGCGCGAGCGCCGGAGCCGACGGGCGGCGAGGGCGGGATCGCGGTCGGCGGCCCGCAGCACGGGGGCGGCCGCGGCGAGCTCGCGGGTGACGGCACGCTGCCGCGCCGCCTCGTGCGCACGCCTCAGGGCCTCGCGCCGCGCCTCCTCGTGTCGCAGGATCTTCTGCGCGTCGGCGACCGAGCGGGCGTTCGCCTCGATGCGCACCTCGTCGGGGACCTCGGCCGTCTGGGCGAGGATGCGCAGGGTCTGCTGCAGCCGCACGGCGTTGCGTTCGGTCGCGAGGTACTCGCGTCGACGCTGCCAGGTGGGCACGAGGTAGACGAGCCAGAGCGCGGCGACGAGAGCGAGGACGACGCCTCCACCCCACGACTCGATGTTCATGGTGACCAAGGTATGAGCGGGCGGGCCCCGGAGGCCGCTGATCGACAGGTGTGTCCGCGTGTCGCGGGACGGATCCGCTTCGCGGCCCGACGGAGGACCCGAGCGGGCGGAGTCGCTACAGCGGCAGCGTGCGTCCGGCCTCGGCCAGGGCGTCGGCCGGCACGCTGCCCTGCCCGACCGGCACGGTTCCCGTGGTCCAGCGACGCAGGACCCCCTCGGGCACCTCTTCGGCGACCAACGCGAAGCAGAAGTGGTCGCGCCACGACCCGTTGATGTGGATGTACCGCCGCCGCAGACCCTCGTAGCGGAAGCCCAGCTTCTCGACGACGCGCAGGCTGGGGGCGTTCTCGGGCCGGATGCAGATCTCCATGCGGTGGAGCCCCAGCGCCCGGAAGCAGTGGTCGGTCGCGAGGGCCACCGCGATCGGCGTCGCGTTGTGGCCCGCCGCCGCCTGGGTCACCCAGTAGCCGATGGTGGCCGAGCCGAGCGAGCCGTAGGCGATGCCCGAGACGTTGAGCTGGCCGACGAACCGGCCGTCGAGCTCGATGGCGAAGGGCAGACCGAGCCCCGCCCGGGCGTTGGTCTGCAGCGACCGGATGCTGCCGCGCACGTCGTGGCTGGTGAAGCCGTTCGGGTTGGTGGCCTCCCACTGCCGCAGCCACGACCTGTTCTCCATCAGGGCCTGGTCGAGGTCGCGGGTGTCACGGAGACGGAGGGGGCGGATGGTCACCGCCCCCTCCGTCAGCGTGGGGATGTTCGTCACGGAACGTGTCGCCTGCTTACTTCTCGAGCCCGGCGGTGAACTCTTGCAACCACGGGCGCAGTTCGCCACCGATGTCGTCCCGGTCGGAGGCGAGCTGCACGATGGCCTTGATGTAGTCGAGCTTGTCACCGGTGTCGTAGCGACGGCCACGGAACACGACGCCGTACACGCCGCCGGTCCACTCTTCGGCGCCGGCCATCTTCATCAGGGCGTCGGTCAGCTGGATCTCGCCGCCCTTGCCCGGCTCCTGCTTCTCGAGGACGTCGAAGACCTCGGGGCGGATGACGTAGCGGCCGATGATCGCCAGGTTCGAGGGCGACTCGCCCTGTGCCGGCTTCTCGACGAGGCCGGTGACCTTGACGACGTCGTCCTCGTCGGTCTTCTCGACCGTGGCGATGCCGTAGAGGTGGGTCTGCGAGGGGTCGACCTCGAGCAGGGCGATGACGGTGGCGTTCTTCTGCCCCTGCACCTCGACCATGCGCGTGAGCAGCGGGTCGCGGGCGTCGATGATGTCGTCACCGAGCAGGACGGCGAACGGCTCGCGCCCGACGTGCATCTTGGCGCGGAGCACCGCGTGGCCGAGGCCGAGCGGGTCGCCCTGACGCACGTAGTGCATGTCGGCGAGGTCGGTCGACTGGTTGACCTTGGCGAGCTTGTCGTGGTCGCCCTTCTTCTTCAGCGTCTCTTCGAGCTCGCTGACGTGGTCGAAGTGGTTCTCGAGCGCGTTCTTGTTGCGGCCCGTGATCATCAGGACGTCGGTGAGGCCGGCGTTGACGGCCTCTTCGACGACGTACTGGATCGCCGGCTTGTCGACGACCGGCAGCATCTCCTTCGGCATTGCTTTCGTGGCGGGCAGGAATCGTGTCCCCAGGCCCGCGGCGGGAATGACTGCTTTAGAAATCGTGAAGCCCATGCGGGTCAGCGTATCCATCCCCGACGTTTCGCGGAGGTTAATAGTCGGACGGTTAAGCTCGTCGTCATGACTGACGACGTCGGCAACGCCAAACGCGCCCTGCGAGCCGAGATCCGCCAGAAGCGTCGCACCCTGGGTGCACACGAGAGGGACCAGGCCACCGAGGGCATCACCCGGCACCTCACCGACCTCGCCACGGGTCTGTCGGTGCGCTCGATCGCGGCCTACCTGTCGACCGACGTCGAACCGAACACGCGACCGTTCCTCAACTGGGCCTTCGCGAACGGCGTCCGGGTGCTGTTCCCGATCACCCGGGCCGACGGCCTGCTCGACTGGGCGGTGGGCGACGGCGAGAGCGAGACCCGCGGCCTCTTCGACCTGCCCGAGCCCGTCGGCGAGGTGCTCAGCCCGATGGCGGTCAACGACGTCGACCTGATCGTCGTGCCCGCGGCGTCGATCGACCACGGCGGCATGCGCATGGGCTGGGGCCGGGGCTACTTCGACAAGACCCTCGGCTCGATGGAGCGCCGCCCGCCCGTCTATGCTGTGGTGTTCGACCCCGAGTACGTCGAGTCGGTGCCCCGAGAGCGGCACGACCAGCCCGTCGACGGCGTCGTCACCCCCTCCGGCATCCACGAGTTCTAGACTCGCCTTCCCTCAGGAGCGCCTCCGTGCCCACCTACTCGTACCGCTGCACCGAGTGCGACAACGCGTTCGACATCGTGCAGTCGTTCACCGACGACACCCTCACGGTCTGCCCGGTCTGCGAGGGCAAGCTGCGCAAGGTCTTCAGCCCCGTCGGCGTGACCTTCAACGGGTCGGGCTTCTACCGCACCGACTCGCGCTCGAAGAGCACGTCGGGCTCGGGGTCGTCCGGCTCGGGCGACAAGGGATCGTCGTCCGGCTCGTCCGAGAAGACCTCAGGAGGCGCGAGCGGCTCGTCCTCGTCGGGCACCTCGGGCAGCGGGTCGGGTTCGTCCTCGTCCGGCAGCGGCTCGTCGGGCTCCGGCTCGTCGGGCTCCGGCTCGTCCGGCTCCGGCTCGTCGGGCTCCGGCTCGTCCGGTTCGAGCTCGTCGGGCGGTTCGTCCCGCTCGTCCTGACCGCGCCGAAGGCGACCGACGGGATCACCCGCGCGCGCCTCCGTGGTTTGCTGGACGTCGAGAACCTCATCTCGTCGGATCAGAAGGAGTCGCCCGTGAAGGGTTTCAAAGAGTTCATCCTGCGCGGCAACGTCATCGACCTCGCCGTCGCGGTCGTCATCGGTGCGGCCTTCACGGCCATCGTGACGTCGCTCGTGACCAACGTGTTCAACCCGCTGATCGGTGCCGCGTTCAACGCGACCATGCTCGACGAGGCGCTCATCGTCACCATCCCGACGCTCGACGGCGGCGAGGCCCAGCTGAAGTTCGGCGCCGTCATCGGGTCCGCGATCCAGTTCCTGATCATCGCGGCCGTCGTCTACTTCGTGCTCGTGTTGCCGGTGAACAACCTGCTCAAGCGCACCTTCGCCAAGCAGAAGGCGGAAGAGACCCCGGCCGACGTCCCGCCGACCGACGTCGAACTGCTCAGCGAGATCCGCGACCTGCTGCGTGCCCAGGCCGCACCGGCCGTCGGCGGCGGCTCACACGCCGCACCCGTGCTCGAGTCGCGCGACCCGCACAGCGAGAACGGCCCGCTCGGCAGCCGCTGAGCCTGACGCGACGAACCCGCCACGAGATCTCGTGGCGGGTTCGTCGCGTCACCGTGGACGACGACTCAGCCCCAGTGGGGTGGGACGTCGGCACGCAGTCGCTGGTCGTTCTCGCTCGATCCCTGCCGCGCGGGTTCGGGAGCGGGCGTGGGGTCGCTGCCCGGCACCGGGTCGGTGCTCACGCGACGCCCGGCCCGCCGACGCACCACCAGGGGGCTCGGCTCGGCCGCCTCGAGGGCGTGAGGGGCGTCGCCCTCGGACGCCGCGCCTCCCGGGGTCATCGCCGGTTGACGTGCTGGCTGGCCGACAGGGCCGGCACCTCGTGCGTGTGCGAATCACCGATTCCGAGCACCTCGGCGACGCGCTCGGCGACGGCGTCGGGGTCGGTGAAGAGCTGGAACGCGTGCACGCGGATGTAGTGCCAGCCGAGCCGCCGCAGCACCTCGGGACGCGAGCGCAGCGACTCGCGCAGGCTGGTGCGCGAGAGCGTCGTGTCGGTCTCGATCGTGACGCAGACACCGTCGTGGGCGGCCACGAGACCGAGTTTGCCCCGGTGCCCGAGCGCGACGGGGATGCCCTTGACCTCGAGCCGGCGAGCAAGGTCGACGAGCATGGGCTCACTGTCGTCGGGGACGTGCTCGGCCGACGTCCGGGCCTGCACCTCGGTGAGGATCTCGCTGAGCGCGACCGTCCCGTGGCCCATGCGACTCGAGTCGATGTCGCCCGGTTGGAAGCAGGTGACGATGACCATCGACCGACGCGCCCGCGTCATGGCGACCGCCAGCAGGCGCTCGCCTCCCGGCTGGCCGAGCGGACCGAAGTCGCTCAGCACACGACCGTGCGGGGTGCGGCCGTAGCCGATCGAGAACACGACGTGGTCGCGGCTCTGGGCGACGCTCTGCTCGAGGGTGGCGATCATGAACGGCTCGCTGCGGTCGCCCACGACGAACTCGGTCAGGTCTTTGTGCCCCGAGACGGCGGTCAGCACGGCCTGCTGGACGCGGATGGCGTGCTTGGCCGACGCCGTCAGCACCATGAGCGACTCGCTCGGACGCGTGCGGGCGTGCTCGAGGACGAGGGACACGACGCGGTCGACCTCGGCGTCGACGCTCTCGACGGCGCCGGACTCGGGGTCGGGGACGGCGGTGCCGCCCGAGACGTAGTCGAGCGCGATGCTGCCGTGGCCGAGGAAGCTGCCCGCCCAGGGCAGGGACTCGATGCGCCCGCCGTAGAACCGGCGGTTGACGAGTTCGGCGAGGTCTTCTCCGCCGGCACGGTAGCTGCGCGTGAGGGAGAGCGTGGGCAGCAGGGTCGCGAGGCGCGCCAGGGCGCTCTCGGAGTGCGACGTGGCCAGGGCCTCTTCGTCGGCGTCGACGGGCGGCTTGCCCGGCACGACGCCGATGTCGAACTCGGACGGGGTCTGGGTCACGGGGTCGCCGAAAGCCACGGTCTGCTTGCCGCGGCGGATCGCCCCGACGTTCTCGGCCAGGGTCGTGGCCCCGGCGTCGACGAGCACGACCGTGTCGAACGGCACGGTGTCGGCGATGGTGTGGACCTCGTACGGGGACGCGACCCAGACGGGAGCGACGGCGCGCGACAGGTGCGGGGCCGCGTCGTGCAGCAGACGAGCGGTCAGGTGGCCCTGACGCAGGAGGTTCTTGAGCGCCGACGCCTCGTCGGGCCAGTCGACCAGCCCGATCTTCCAGTTCTCGGCCAGCAGCCACGCGAGCAGCTGGGCGCTGCCCGCGGCGTGGGCCTCGTCGACGAGGCGGAAGTCGGCCTCGAGCCGGTCGAGCATGGCGGTGTTGGCGCCGAGCAGGGCACGGTCGGCCTCGAGCAACGACTCGAGTGCCGAACGCCACCAGGCGAGCTCGAGTTCGGCGGCGACCTGGTGCTCGGGCACGTGGCGGTTGGCCAGGTCGGTGATGAGCGGGGTCAGTTCGAGGTCGCGCAGGGTCGTCATGAGCTCGGTGCGCTCTTGGAGGTTCTGCAGGACGTCGCTCTCGGCGGCGAGGGCCTCGAGCCGCTGCTGCAGCTCGACGATGCCGATCTCGGTCAGCCCGTCGTCGCCCGTCAGGCCGAGGGGGCCGTCGAGTCGTTCGAGGTCTTGCGACACCTGCTGGTGGAGCACGTGCGTGTCGGCGATGCCCGTCGGCACCTCGGGCGGGGTGCCGGCCGACACGTAGCGCTGCCACACGACGCGCTGCTGCTGGATGCGCTGCAGCGCGCCGTGCAGGTCGGCGATGTGGACGCCGGGTCGCACGTACTCGCGGGCGAGCTTCTTGAGTCGACGACGGTTGGCGCTCGACATGTCGGGCGCCTCGCGCTTGGGTGCCGTCGCGGCGACGAGCTCGGCGACCGATCGGTCGAACACCACGGGCATGAACTTGTCGAGGGTGTCGCGGATCTCGGTGAGCAGGCGCAGGTAGACGCCGAGCTCGGAGACGCTCTCGAACGGGCGCATGCGGGTGCTGCCGATGACCTCTTCTGCGCGCTCGAGGAGGCGGGGCAGGTCGCGGTGATGCAGGTTCTTGGCGAGCTGGTGCGCGTCACCGGCCCCGACGCTCTCGGTGAAGCGGGCGCCGTACCAGGGCGAGTCGCCCGGGCCGTACTTGAACTCGCCCAGGTTGGCGGCACCGACCATCGTCTCGGCGACGCGGCCGCGACCGTCGACCATGGCGGCGATGCTGCGCCGGCTAAGGCGGGCGGTGGTCGCCGGGGCCGCGGGCAGCAGGGCCAGCCGCGAGAGCTCGGTGAGGCAGTCGAGGACCGAGACGCCGAGCTCGGGGTCGCGGCGGCTGAGGGCGCCGCGGTAGTCGACGAGCACCTTGCGGAGGCGCACGAGGGCGTCGTCGACTTCTCCCATCTGAGGGTGGGTGGCCTTCTCGTTGCGGGAGATCGACCGGATCACGTCACGGCGCAGGGTGGTCGGGCTGACGGCGACACCCGGCAGGCCGACGTCGGTGAGGCGGCTCGTGATGCCCCGAAGCGTCGCCCGGCGGGCGCTCACCACGAGGACGCGCTTGTTCTGCGACACGAGACGGCCGACCGCGTTGACGATCGTCTGGGTGCCGCCCGTGCCCGGGAGGGTCTTGACGACGACCGAGTTGCCCGCGGCGATCTGCGCCACGACGTTCTCTTGTTCGGGGTCGGCGTCGAGCAACAGGGTGTCGGTCTCGGGGCTGCGCTCGTCCTGCGGCGTCGCCGTGGTGGGTCGGTAGGCCTCTTCGACCTGACGGATGGCCATCGGGTTGCCGGCGAGCGCGTCGAGCACCGGGTGCCCGAGCTCGCGGGCGTCGAGGGCCATCTCGGTCGAGACCTCGGCGAAGGTCGAGACCACGAGTCGCGGCTGGACCGTGAACCACTCGAGGTGGGCGGTCAGCCCGCGGAGGCGGTCGATGACCGGGTTCGGCGTGAACGACCCCTCTCGACTGGCGAGCGAGACGAAGGACTCGGCGTCGAGCGTGATGCCGAACTGGTCGTGCAGGGCGTCGACCAGCGCCGGGTTGAGGAAGGGCTCGCCGAGCAGCTTGACCTCGAAGTCGCGACCGTGGCGCCGGATCGCCAGCGGGCGCAGCAACACGGGGGCCCGGAAGTCTTCTCCGGCGAAGGACCAGGCGGCGACGCCGATGGCCAGGTGCACGGCGTCGATGCCGCGGACCGTGCTCAGCTCGAGCCCCTTCGCGGCGATCTCGCCGGCTGCGGCGCGGGCCGTGCGCAGGGCGAGGTCGTCACGGATCAGGCTGGACAGCAGGGTCGTCTTGCCCGTGATGAACTGGGCGAGGCCACCGGGGTGGGTCGTGCTCAGCTCGATGCGCGACCGCTGCGAGTCGCCGAAGTGCAGCAGCGTCGAGGAGCCGCCCACTCGTCGGAGGGACTCGCGCCAGGTGTTCCAGACGGGCTCGGCCACGTTGCCCAGGGAGTGACCCGGGTGCCCGAGGCTGACGGCGTGGGGTGTGATCACGCCCGTGGGCGCGCCGGTCGGGACGGCGACGGAGTCGTTCTCGTCGTCGTCGTTGTCATGCTGTCTGTCGGCTCGCCACACCCTGACACCTTAAGCGGTCCGCCTCGACAACACCCGGAGGACGGGCGGTTCCGTCGCGAGTCGTCACGCCGGGCCGTCCTCACGTCGGTGGACCCCTCGGCGACACATGATGCCCATCGATGTTGGTGTTACGTCATCCGTCATGATGCGCGACACGATCGGTTACGTGAGTTGTCGTCATAACCGAGCGCTCCCACGTGAACGTACAGTACGGTCATCACGGGGGCTATTCAATGAGCTGACACGACACCGTGTCTCGACACCAGGAGCGCACATGCCTTTCGAACAGAAGTACAGCGACGAGACGCGAGAGAAGTCGCTCGCCCGGGTGCTCGAACGTCGCGAGGCCGAGCCGGGCAACCGGGCGATCATCCGCGAGACGGCGTCCGAGTTCGAGGTCGGCGAGCAGTCCCTGCGCGGATGGATCCGGGCCCACGAGCGGTCGATCACCCCGACGCCGGCACCCGACGACGCGGTCGAGAGGGAACTCGACGTCACCTCGGACGACGACGAGGCCGCCCCCACGACCGCCGCGACCCCCCGCCGGGGTCGGCCCCCGGGTTCGGGGTCGACCGCCACGGCCGAGCGCGTCGCCGAACTCGAGGCCGAGGTCGCCAAGCTGCGCCGCGACCGCGAGGCCCTGAAGGGCGCGATGGCGGTCTTGCTGGCCGACTGACGCGGCACCTGACCCCCGGGCCGTCGCCCGGGAACGACGAGAGCGCCCGACACCGCGACTGCCATCCGGGGCCGGGCGCTCTCGTGTGCTCGGTGCGAGACCGAGACGGACCGGTGCGGCCGCCCGGTCTCGGAGGGGGGACGAGACTCGCGGGCGGCCGCACCGACTCATCCAGTATGTCACGTGGCATTTCACATGTCAAACGGTCGGTGTGACCGCACACGAGGAGGCGCCGGTCGGCTCGGCGACGCGGGTCGCCCCTCGGTCGGGGCGCGGCCCTATGCTGTCGCCACGCAGAGCGCGTGCACCACTTCGTGCAAGGGGACTCCCATGGCAGGCACCTTCGTCATCACCCAGGACACCTCGGGCGAGTACCGCTTCGTCCTGACGGCAGGCAACGGCGAGGTCCTCGCCTCGTCCGGCGGCTACAAGCAGAAGGGCGCGGCGATGAACGGCATCGACGCCCTGCGCCTCACGGCCGTCGACGCCGTGGTCGACGACCGGACGGACGTCCCCGTCCCCGGTCACGCCGACTGACCGCGGCCCCGTCCCTCGGTCACCCGGGGCGGCCGCCGGTGGCGACGGGGCGCGTGGGGTCGTTCGACCAGGCGCTCCACGATCCGGCGAAGAGCACCGGGTCGAACCCGGCGATCGTCGCGGCCAAGGCGTTGTGGGCCGCGGTGATGCCCGAGCCGCAGTAGACGGCCACCGGTGTCGCGGGCGTGACCCCCGCCTCCTCGAACCGGGCGCGCAGCGCGGTGGCGTCGACGAACCGACCCGTGGAGTCGAGGTTGCCCGCCGTCGGCAGGTTGACGGCACCCGGGACGTGACCGGCCCGCGGGTCGACGGGCTCCACGTCGCCGCGGTAGCGCTCGGCGGCCCGACTGTCGACCAGCACACCGGTGCGCGACCACGAGGCGGCCGCGTCGGCGTCGATCACGGGCCACGGATCGTCGCCGAGGGTGACGTCGCCGGGCACGACGTCCGCGTCGCCCTGCTCGAGGGGAAGGCCCGCGTCCGTCCAGGCCGTGAGCCCGCCGTCGAGCAAGCGCACGTCGGCGATGCCCGAGGCCCGCAGGAGCCACCACGCGCGAGCCGCCGACTGCCCGCCGAGGTCGTCGTAGACGACGACGGCATCCCCGTCGCGCAGCCCCCACCGGCGGGCGGCGGCCTGCAGGTCGGCCCGGTCGGGCAGCGGATGCCGCCCCTCGACGGGCGCGCCGTGCCGGGCGAGCTCGGTGTCGAGGTCCACGTAGACCGCGCCGGGCAGGTGCCCCTCGCGGAAGGCGGGGAGGCCGTCCGGGCGGTCGAGCCGCCAGCGGACGTCGAGAAGGCGCACCGCTCCCCCACCCGTGAGGGTCGCGTCGAGCTCGGCAGCGGTCACCAGGGGATGGCTCATGCCGACGAGGCTAACGGGCACCCCACACGTGAGGTCTGCTCGATGTCGAGGGATCGCGCGGACGGGGACCGACCGGTCCCCTAGCGTGAGCCCCATGACCGACCACATCGTCCTCGCCGGAGCCAGCGGCTTCATCGGGCAGCACCTCGCGGCCGCGTTCCGCGCCGAGGGTGCCCGCGTCAGCCTGATCGGTCGCCATGGACCGGACGCGTCGTGGGGCGACACCGCCGGCATCACCGCCCTGCTCGACGGGGCCGACCTCCTCGTCAACCTCGCGGGCAAGAGCGTGAACTGCCGCTACGGCCCCGAGAACCGCGCCGAGATCGTGCGGTCACGCGTCGAGACCACACGCGAACTGAAAGAGGCGGTGCTCGCGTGCGCCGCGCCTCCTCGGGTCTGGATGAACTCGTCGACGGCGACGATCTACCGCCACGCCGAGGACCGCCCGATGACCGAGTCGGGCGGCGAGATCGGCTCGGGGTTCTCGGTCGACGTCGCCACCGCGTGGGAGGCCGAGTTCTTCGCGGGCGAGCTGCCCGCCACCCGTCGCGTCGCCTTGCGCATGGCGATCGTGCTGGGCGACGGCAGCGCACTCGTCCCGCTGATGAACCTCGTGCGGGCGGGCCTCGGCGGGCCGCAGTTGGACGGCCCGTGGCCGGCCACCCGGGCACGGCTCGCGGCCGGGACGTACCACCACGAGGGCCGGGGCGGTGGGCGGCAGAAGTTCAGCTGGATCCACGTCGACGACGTGCTCGGGGCGATCCGGTTCGCCCGCGACGACAAGTCGGTCGCCGGTGTGCTCAACCTGTCGTCGCCGAACCCGAGCGACAACCGCACCGTGATGCGCACCCTGCGCCGCGTGCTCGGCGTGCCGTTCGGCCTGCCCGCCTGGCGGTGGATGCTCGAGCTCGGCACGGCCGTGCTCCGCACGGAGACCGAGCTCGTGCTCAAGAGCCGGTGGGTGCTGCCCGAGCGCCTCGTCGACGGCGGGTACGAGTTCGTCCACCCGCACCTCGACGAGGCCCTGAAGAGCATCGTCGCCGGGAGGCGCGGCGCGGCCTGAGCGCGGACGTCGCGGTCCGCGGGCACCGGGTCAGCGGAGGACGGAGCTGAGCAGCAGGCTCGTCTCGCTGTTGACGACGCCCTCGACGCTGCGGATGCGGGCCAGCACGCGATCGAACTCGCCGAGCGACGACGTGCGCAGCTCGGCGACGAGGTCCCAGCCGCCGTTCGTCGTGTGGAGAGACGCCACCTCGGGGAAGCCCCGCAGCTGCCGGATGACGTGGTCGGTCGACCGCCCCTCGATCTCGATGAAGCCGATGGCACGGATCAGGTCGGGGTCGTCGGCCTCGCGCACCCGCACGGTGTAGCCGAGCACCGTGCCCGTCGCCTCGAGCCGGTCGAGCCGCGAGGTGATCGTCGCCCGCGTCACGCCCAACCGCCGCGCGAGGCTCGCCGCCGACTCGCGCGCGTCGACCCGCAGGGCCGCCAGGAGGCGCCGGTCGAGTTCGTCGAGATCCGCCATGACCCGAAACGTACAGCACGACCGCGCAGAACGCGTGATCGGACGAGCGGAATGGCGCTGGATGGTGATTGTGGCTGCACATCGCCCAGTCCTAACGTGGTGCCACCCGGACGCGACGACCGAGCCGGGCCGAGCAGGAGGAGGTCGCCGTGGTGCGCTTCGTGGACGTGCAGAACATGATCCGATGGGTCACCGACCGCGGGGTCGGCCCGATCACCAGCGGCATGGTGACCGCCCTCGAGCGGGACTTCGCCCGGTGGCCCGCCTTCGACAAGTCGCCCCGCGTCGCCTCCCACAGCCCCATCGGCGTCATCGAGCTGATGCCGGCCAGCGACAGCGAGACCTACGGCTTCAAGTACGTCAACGGCCACCCGTCGAACCCGGGGCGCGGTTACCAGACCGTCACCGCCTTCGGCGTGCTCGCCGACGTCGACACGGGCTACCCGACCTTCCTCGCCGAGATGACGATCCTGACGGCGCTCCGCACCGCCGCCACGAGCGCCATGGCCGCCAAGCGCCTCGCACGGGCCGACTCGCGCGTGCTCGCCCTGATCGGCGCCGGTTCGCAGGCCGAGTTCCAGGCCCTGGCGATGCGCGCCTCCCTCGGACTCGAGACGGTCCGCGTGTTCGACGTCGACCCCCGCGCCACCGCGAAGTTCGTCCGCAACCTCGAGCCGCTCGGCTTCGACATCACGGTGTGCGCGAGCCCCGGCGAGGCGGCCGACGGCGCCGACGTCATCACGACCTGCACGGCCGACAAGCAGAACGCGATCGTGCTGCCCGACGAGGCCGTCCGCCCCGGCGTCCACGTCAACGCGATCGGCGGCGACTGCCCGGGCAAGACCGAGCTCGACCCCGCGACGCTCCGCCGGGCCGACGTCTTCGTCGAGTACCCCGAGCAGACCCGCGTCGAGGGCGAGATCCAGCACCAGCCGGCCGACTTCGCCGTCACCGAACTGTGGCAGGTCGTCGCCGGGCAGCGCCCCGGGCGGACGAGCGACGAGCAGATCACGATCTTCGACTCGGTCGGCTTCGCCATCGAGGACGTCTGCGCCCTCAAGTACCTGCGCGAGGACGTCGTGGGCACGGACTACGCCGTCGAGATCGACCTCGTCGCCGATCCCGACGACCCGAAGGACCTCTTCGGCCTCGTCGCCGCCCGTCGGCCCGTCGGCGTCTGAGGCCCGGACCGCCCCGAACCGCACCCACCGCAGAAGCCGTGCCGAGACCGTCGTGACGACCGTCGCTCCCCCGCCCCGCGCCTCCTCGTCCCCGGCCACCGCCGCGGCGACGTCGGCGGCGTCCCCCGCACTCCGCGCCTCCTCGCGCACCCGAAGCGCCGACGAGGAGGCGCGGACGGCCGTCCAGTCGCCCGCCGCGGTCGTCATGGTGCGGCCGCACCACTTCACGCCGAACCCGCAGACCGCGGCCGACAACGCGTTCCAGACCGACCCGGCCGAGGTGGACGCGACCCGGGCCCAGCTCGCGGCACGTGCGTTCGACGAGGTGACCCGGGCGGCCGAGGCACTGCGCGCGGCGGGCGTCACGGTGCACCTCGTCGACGACGAGCGGACCGACCGGCCCGACGGGGTGTTCCCGAACAACTGGTTCTCGACCCACGACGACGGCCGGGTGGTGCTCTACCCCATGCACTCGCCGAACCGCCGGGGCGAGCGACGGACGGACGTGGTGGACCTGCTGCGCGAGCGGTACCTCGTGACCGAGGTGCTCGACCGTTCGCCGCTCGAACGGCGCGGGATCGTCGTCGAGGGCACCGGGGCGCTCGTCCTCGACCACGTCGGGCGCGTCGCCTACGTCGCGCTCTCGCACCGGGCCGACCGGGCGGCCGTCGCCCTGGTCTGCTCAGACCTCGGACACGAGCCCGTGACCTTCACCGCCACCGACGCGACCGGCGTGCCGATCTACCACACGAACGTCATGATGAGCGTGGCGTCGCGGTTCGCCCTGGTCGGCCTCGAATCGATCGAGTCGACGAGCGAACGGAGGCGCGTGGTCGAGCGCCTGACGGCCTCCGGACGCGAGGTGGTCGCCCTCACCCGCGCCCAGCTCGGCGAGTTCGCCGGCAACGCGCTCGAACTGGCGGGGGCCGACGGACCCGTGCTGGCGATCTCGGCACGCGGCTGGGCGTCCCTCACCCCGTCGCAACGCCGCACCGTGGCGCGGCACGCCCGGCCGCTGCCGCTCGAGGTGCCGACGATCGAGCTCGCCGGCGGGTCCGTGCGCTGCATGCTGGCCGGAGTGCACCTGACGCCCCGGTCGTAGCCGGGGCACCTCCTGCCTCGGTGCCGGCCGGGGCATTGGCCACCCCGGTGACGTGGGGGCGGGCCTTGCACGCACTGCAGCTTCTCAGCACTGTCACGGTCGCTTGAGGGCACGCCCCCAGCGGACCCCCACGTACCGTCTTCTCAGGAGCCTTCTCCGCTGTCCGGCCGCTCGTGCCGCTCAGCCCGACCCGCCTCATCAGCCCGACCCACCCGGAGCATCCCCGTGGACGTCTCACTGACCACCTGGCTCATCACGATCGCCGTCACCATCGCGTTCTTCGTGTTCGAGTTCTTCACCCACGTGCGCAAGCCGCACGAGCCGACGATCGGCGAGTCCGCCCGCTGGTCGGCGTTCTACATCGGTCTCGCGCTGCTGTTCGGCGTCGGCATCGGCTTCGTCAGCGGCTGGGGCTTCGGCGGCGAGTACTTCGCCGGCTACCTCACCGAGAAGGCGTTGTCGATCGACAACCTGTTCGTCTTCCTGCTGATCATGACCGGGTTCGCCGTGCCGCGCATGTACCAGCAGAAGGTGCTGATGATCGGCATCGTCATCGCGCTGATCATGCGTGCGGGCTTCATCGCCGCCGGCGCCGCCCTGATCGAGAACTTCTCGTGGGTCTTCTACCTCTTCGGCGCCCTGCTCTTCGTGCTGGCCTACCAGCAGATCAAGGGCGACCACGGCGGCAACGCGGCCGACAACGCCTTCGTCAAGATCGCCCGCCGCGTGCTGCCCGTCGACGACGAGTTCCACGAGGACAAGTTCACGGTCAAGAAGGGCGGCAAGCGCTTCGTCACGCCGCTGCTGCTCTGCGTCATCGCGATCGGCTTCGTCGACCTGGTGTTCGCCCTCGACTCGATCCCCGCGATCTACGGGCTCACCAACGAGGCCTACATCGTCTTCACCGCCAACGCCTTCGCCCTGATGGGGCTGCGCCAGCTGTACTTCCTGATCGGTGGACTGCTCGAGCGTCTCGTCTACCTGTCGCAGGGTCTCGCGATCATCCTCGCGTTCATCGGCGTGAAGCTCGTCTTCCACGCCCTGCACGTCAACGAGGTGCCGTTCATCAACGGCGGCGAACCGCTGCTCTGGGTGCCCGAGATCCCGATCTGGTTCTCGCTGCTGTTCATCGGCGCCACCATCACGGTCGCCACGATCGCCAGCCTCGCCAAGACCCGCGGCGACGCCCAGAAGGCCAAGCGCGACGAGATCGACGGCGAGAAGGTCACGGTCGCCAAGGACTCGGACGACCCGACCCGCCACTAGGCGGCGGCTCGAACAGCACCGCGTCTCGTGCACCGCACCGCGACTGGTCGGGGTGCGCTGCACGAGACGCGGTGTGGGGTGTCACCCGCGAGCGCGCGGCACCAGGCGCTCGAGCTGGGTGACGTGCCGGGGCTCGAGTTCGTCGAGGGAGTTGACCCCGAGCAGACGCATCGTGCGGGCGATCTCGACCGACAGGATCTCGATCGCCCGGTCGACGCCCTCGCGTCCGCCGGCCATCAGCCCGTACAGGTAGGCCCGGCCGATCAGGGTGAACCGGGCCCCGAGCGCGACCGCGGCGACGATGTCGGCACCCGACATGATGCCCGTGTCGAGATGGACCTCGGTGTCGGCGCCGACCTCCTTCACGACGTCGGGCAGCAGGTGGAACGGGATCGGCGCCCGGTCGAGTTGACGCCCGCCGTGGTTCGACAGGATGAGCGCGTCGACGCCGAGATCGGTCACGCGGCGGGCGTCGTCGACGGTCTGCACGCCCTTGACGACGAGCTTGCCCGGCCACTGTGATTTGATCCAGGCCAGGTCGTCGTAGGTGACCGTCGGGTCGAACATGGTGTTCAGCAGCTCGGCGACCGTGCCCGACCAGCGGTCGAGCGACGCGAACGCGAGCGGCTCGGTCGTGAGGAAGTCCACCCACCACCACGGCCGGGGCAACGCGTCGATGATCGTCTTCGGCGTCAGCGAGGGCGGGATCGTCATGCCGTTGCGCGAATCCCGGAGGCGCGCCCCCGCGACCGGGACGTCCACCGTCACCAGCAGCGTGTCGAACCCGGCCTTCGCCGCCCGGTCGACCAGCGCCATCGATCGGTCGCGGTCCTTCCACATGTACAGCTGGAACCAGTTCCGGCCCCCGGGTGCGGCGGCCGCGACGTCCTCGACGCTCGCCGTGCCCATCGTCGACAGGCTGAACGGGATGCCCGCGGCGGCGGCCGCGGCGGCACCCGCCTTCTCGCCCTCGGTCTGCATCATGCGGGTGAAGCCGGTCGGTGCGATCCCGAACGGCTGCTCGACCCGCCTCCCGAGCACGTCCCACCCGGTGTCCACCGTCGCGACGTCGTGCAGGATCGCCGGGTTGAACTGCACGTCGCGGAACGCCTGTCGTGCGCGTCGCAGCGAGATCTCGGCCTCGGCGCTGCCGTCGGTGTAGTCGAACGCCGCCGTGGGCGTCCGCCGCTTCGCGATGCGCCGGAGGTCCTCGATCGTCAGCGCCTCGCGGAGGCGCTTCGCCTTGAGGTCGAAGGTGGGCTTCTTGAACTGCATGAGCGGCGCGAGGTCGTGGAACTTCGGCAGGCGGCGGTCGACCATGGGGACGGTCCTTCCGGGTCGGTGGGGAGGGAGGAGATCAGGAGGCGCGGGCGGCGGCCGAGGACGCTCCCGACCGCGGGCGGTACGTCACGGGGGCGGACGAAGCGGCCACGAGCGCGCGGAGCGACTCGAGGGAGGACGAGCGGTCGACGAGACCGGCGGCCCGCGCCTGGACGAGTACGTTGCCGAGGGCGGTCGCCTCGACGGGACCGGCGAGCACGGTGCGGCCGGTGCGGTCGGCGGTCAGCTGGCAGAGCAGCTCGTTCTGCGACCCGCCCCCGACGACGTGCACGGTGCGGACCGTGCGGCCCGAGAGCCGCTCGGCGTCCCGGAGGGTCGCCGCGTAGGCCGCCGCGAGAGACTCGAGGATGCTCCGCACCGTCTCGGCCCGGCCCCGCGGGGGCGCGACGTCGTGCTCGACGCACCACGTCTCGATGCGTGCGGGCATGTCGCCGGGCGGCGTGAAGCGGGTGTCGGTGGCGTCGAAGACCGGGACGGGCCGGGTGACGGCGGCCGCCTCGGCGAGGAGGGCGGCGAGGTCGCTGCTACGCTCGGCGGCCGAGGTCCCCGAGCGGCTCCAGGCACGCATCGACTCGCTGAGCAGCCAGAGGCCCGAGACGTTCTTGAGGAAGCGCACGCGGCCGTCGACGCCGCCCTCGTTCGTGAAGCCGGCAGCCCGCACCTCGTCGCCGAGGAGGGGCGACGGCAGCTCGAGACCGACGAGCGACCACGTGCCGCTCGAGACGTAGGCGGCGTCGTCGCCCGCGAGCGGCACGGCGACCACGGCCGAGGCGGTGTCGTGCGAGCCGACGGCCGTGACCCCGAGGGAGGCCGGCGCCCCGATCGCCGCGGCGACCGAGGGCAACAGCGCCCCGAGTGAGGCACCCGGGTCGACGAGGGGTGCGAACAGGTCGGTCGCGAGGCCGAGACGACCGAGCAGCTCGACGTCCCACTCCCCCGTCACGGGCGAGAGCAGCCCCGTCGTCGACGCGTTCGTGCGCTCGGTGACGGCGGTGCCGGTGAGCCACCACGAAACGAGGTCGGGCACGAGCAGGGCCCGATCGGCGGGCTCGAGCACCCCGGCGGCGCGGTCGGCCGCGAGCTGGAAGACCGTGTTGAACGGCAGGTGCTGCAGACCCGTGCGGGCGAAGAGCGCGGCGGGCGGCACGACGGCGTGCACGGCCTCCACGCCGGCCGCCGACCGCTCGTCCCGGTAGTGGTAGGGGGCGCCGAGCAGGCGTCCGTCGCGGAGCAGGCCGTAGTCGACCGCCCACGAGTCGACGCCGACCGAGGCCGTACCGGGTTCGTCGCGGAGTGCCTGCGCGAGCCCCGCGGTGACCGACCGCCAGAGCCCCGTGACGTCCCAGTGCAGACCGACCCGGCCCGCGCCTCCGGCACTCGTGCCCTGACCGACGGGCCGTCCCTCGGGCAGCGTGACCGGCTCGTTCGCGAAGCGGGCGACGTGCTGCAGCCGCACGCTGTCGCGGTCGACGTGGCCGAGCACGACGCGCCCGCTCGTCGCGCCGAGGTCGACCGCGGCGACGACGCCACCCGCGACCGGCCTGGCGGGCCTCATCGCAGACGAGTTCATCGCAGACGCGTTCATCGCAGGAAGGCCGCGGCGACCCCCGCGTCGACCGGCACGTGCAGCCCGGTCGTGTGCGAGAAGTCGCTCGTGCAGATCGCGTAGACGGCGGCGGCGACGTTCTCGGGCACGACCTCGCGCTTGAGGATGGTGCGCTGGGCGTAGAACGCACCCAGATCCTTCTCGTCGACGCCATAGGTCGCCGCACGGTTGGCGCCCCACCCGCTGGCGAAGATGCCCGAGCCGCGCACGACCCCGTCGGGGTTGATGCCGTTCACGCGGATGCCGTGCTCGCCGAGCTCGGCTGCGAGCAACCTGACCTGGTGGGCCTGGTCGGCCTTCGTGGCGCTGTAGGCGATGTTGTTCGGCCCGGCGAAGACCGAGTTCTTCGACGAGATGTAGACGATGTCGCCGCCGAGGCCCTGATCGACGAGCACCCGCGCGGCGTTCTTCGCGACGAGGAACGAGCCCTTCGCCATGACGTCGTGCTGCAGGTCCCAGTCGGCCTCGGTCGTCTCGAACAGCGACTTCGACAGGCTGAGCCCGGCGTTGTTGACCACCAGGTCGAGCCCGCCGAACGCGAGCAGCACCTCGTCGATCGACGCTTTGACCGCGGCCTCGTCGCTGACGTCGGCCGCGACGCCGCGGGCCACGTCGGGGCCGCCGATCTCGGCGGCGGCGGCCTGCGCCGCAGCGAGGTCGAGGTCGGCGACGACGACGCACGCCCCTTCGGCGGCGAGGCGGGTGGCGATGGCCTTGCCGATGCCCGACGCCGCGCCCGTGACCAGCGCGACACGCGTCGCGAGGGGCTTCGGCGCGGGCATCCGCTGCAGCTTCGCCTCTTCGAGGGCCCAGTACTCGATGCGGAACTTCTCGGCCTCGTCGATCGGCGCATAGCTCGAGACGCCCTCGGCGCCGCGCATCACGTTGATCGCGTTGACGTAGAACTCGCCGGCCACGCGGGCGGTCTGGGCGTCCTTGCCGTACGAGAACATGCCGACGCCGGGCACCAGCACGATGAGCGGATCGGCCCCGCGGATGGCCGGGCTGTCGGCCGTCGCGTGGCGGTCGTAGTAGGCCTGGTAGTCGAGGCGGTACCGCTCGTGCAGTTCGCGCAGTCGGACGATCGACTCGTCGATGCCGGCATCGGCGGGCAGGTCGAGCAGCAGCGGCGTGACCTTCGTGCGCAGGAAGTGGTCGGGGCAGCTGGTGCCGAGGGCGGCCAGGCGAGGGTGCTCGGCGCTGGACAGGAAGTCGAGCACCTCGGCACTGTCGGTGAACGAGCCGACCTGGGGCTTGTCGGTCGAGACGAGCCCGCGCAGCACGGGGGCCAGTGCCGCCGCCTTCGCCCGGCGTTCGGCCTGCGGCAACGCGGTGTAGCCGTCGAGCTCGGGGCCGAACGGTTCGGGCCGCGAGTGCCGGTCGAGATGGGCCTGCGCGGTCTCGATGATCCACAGCGAGTTGCGCTCGGCTTCGTCGCTCGTGTCGCCCCACGCGGTGATGCCGTGACCGCCCAGGATGGTGCCCCGCGCCTCCGGGTGGGCTGCCTTGACGGCGGCGATGTCGGCGCCGAGCTGCCAGCCCGGCCGACGCCACGGCACCCAGACGACGGCACCGCCGAAGATCTCGGCGGTCAGGCGCTCGCCGTCGGCGGCGGTCGCGATCGCGATGCCGGCGTCGGGGTGCAGGTGGTCGACGTGGGCCGCGTCGACCAGCCCGTGCATGGCCGTGTCGATCGAGGGTGCCGCGCCGCCCTTGCCGTGCAGGGCGTAGTCGAAGGCGGCCACCATCTCGTCCTCGTGCTCGACCCCGCGGTACACGGTCGCGAGGCCGCGCAGCCGGTCGAGGCGCAGCACCGCGAGACCCGGCTCGGTCAACGTGCCGAGGTCGCCGCCGCTGCCCTTGACCCAGAGCAGCTCGACCGGCTCGCCCGTCGCCGGGTCGGTCGCGGTGCCCTTGGCCGAGGTGTTGCCGCCCGCGTAGTTGGTGTTGACCGGGTCGGCACCGAGGCGGTTGCTGCGTGCGATCAGGTCGGCGGGGGTGGTGGTGCTCGTGGTGGTCATCACTCGTTCTCTCTGGGACGTCGGTGGTCGGTGCGGGGTGCGGCGGCTCAGGTCCAGCTGAGCTGCTTGCCGCCGACGCGCTCGGCGGCGAGGCGTTCGGGCGTGCCGCTCGCGAGGTAGGCGGCCATCGGGTCGCGGGGCAGGCCGCGCGACTCGCGCCAGTCGGCGAGGGCCGGGCGGACGTCGGTGTAGAACGCGTCCATCAGCACGGCGTTCGCGCCGAGCACGTCGTGGGAGGCACGGGCGGAGTCGAGCGCCGGACGGTCGACGAGCAGGGCGCGCGCCGTCATCTCTTGCACGTTCAGGACGCTGCGGATCTGGCCGGGGATCTTGTCCTCGACGTTGTGGCACTGGTCGAGCATGAACTGCACCGGCGAGCCGACGTCGAGTCCGCCGCCGTCGACGACCTCGAACAGGATGCGGAACAGCTGGAACGGGTCGGCCGCCCCGACGATCAGGTCGTCGTCGGCGTAGAAGCGAGAGTTGAAGTCGAACGAGCCGAGCTTGCCGAGGCGCAGCAGCTGCATGACGATGAACTCGATGTTGGTGCCCGGGGCGTGGTGGCCGGTGTCGAGGCAGGTCAGCGCCCGGTCGCCGAGGGCGCTCACCTGGGCGTAGCTCGTGCCCCAGTCGGGCACGTCGGTGTGGTAGAACGCCGGCTCGAAGAACTTGTACTCGAGCACGAGCCGCTGCTCGTCGCCGAGGCCGGCGTAGATCTCGGCGAGCGACTCGGCCAGGTGGTCCTGCCGCTGGCGCAGGCTGTCCTGCCCGGGGTAGTTCGTGCCGTCGGCGAGCCAGATCTTGAGGTCGCGCGAGCCCGTCTCGTGCATGATCTCGAGGCAGCGCAGGTGGTGGTCGACCGCCTTGCGGCGGACGGCCGCGTCGCTGTGCGCCAGGCTGCCGAACTTGTAGGCGTCGTCCTGGAACGTGTTGGAGTTCACCGTGCCGAGCGAGACGCCGAGCCCGGCCGCGTACGAGCGCAGGGCGCCGAAGTCGTCGACCTCGTCCCACGGGATGTGCAGCGCCACGCTCGGTGCCAGGCCGGTGTACTCGTGCACGCGGGCGGCGTCGGCGATCTTCTCCTCGGGCGTGCGCGGGGTGCCCGGCGTGCCGAACACCTTGAACCGCGTGCCCGAGTTGCCGAAGGCCCAGCTGGGCAGCTCGATGGCCTGGCGCTCGAGCGTCGGGGCGATGGACTCGAAGGTGGTCATGATGCTTCTTCCGTCGTGGTGGTGTGCGTGTGCGGGGTGCGGTAGCGGCCACCGCCGGCGAGACCGAGTTGGGCCTCGAGGTTGAAGACCTGCGTCAGCAGCTCGAAGCCCTCGTCGGGCGGGGTGCCGTCGAGCGAGGAGAAGAACTCGGCCATCGAGGCCTGCCAGCGGGCGTTGACGTCGGTGCGGGCCATGGCGGCCTGGGCGGAGTCGAGCGAGAGCGCCTCGACGTAGCCGACCAGCAGCCCGTCGGGTGAGGCGAAGAGCGAGTACGAGTGCCACCCACTGTCGTGCAACGCCTGCAGCATCTCGGGCCAGACCTCGGCGTGACGTCGCGCGTACTCGGTCAGGCGGTCCGGAGACACCTGCAGGCGGAAGGCGTAGCGCTCGTGGCCGTCGGCGGTCATGCCGGCTTCTCCGTCGGTCCGAGGCTGCGGGCGAACCCGTCGGCGTCGTCGAACGGAGCCGAGACGTGCCGGTGATCGATGCCGAGCAGAGAGGCGGCCGCGGCGACCTCGCGGGCGACGTGCCCGACGCAGAGCCCCCAGTGGTGCCCGATGCCGGTGCGCGACCACTGGTCGACCCACTCACCGGGGTCGCCGCCGAAGTCGACGCGCGAGGTCGTGTTGCCGATCGCGAGCAAGGGTCCGGGGACGACCTCGCCCTCGCTCGTGACGAAGGACAGCGCCCCGTCGCGGTCCTGCCCGAGGCCGAACGTCGTGACGGGCCCCGGTTGCACGTCGAACTCGACGCTGACCCCGTAGCCGCGCTTGCCGTGGAAGACGCCGAGACCGCGGAGGATCGGCCGCGACGACGAGATCGCGAGGTGCGCCGGACCGTCGTGCCCCATCTCGACCACGTCGTCGTCGAAGTTGATCGCCTGGATCTCGGTGAACGAGCCGCCGACCCCGAGGGCCTGCGCCGCGAGCATGGCGACCGACGTGCGGAGTTCGTACTCCCCCACCGCGGGCAGCCCGCGGGCGTTGAGCAGGGAGGCCCCGAGGATCATCCCGGCCCCGAGCCGCTCGTGCTGCTCGCCCTCGAGCCCCCGGTGGTAGTAGGCGAGCGAGTCGAGGTCGAAGTCGGCCACCAGCCGGTCGAGCCCGACCGAGACGCGGGCGCCCCAGTCGAAGTCCTCCTGGTCGACCGACGCGTCGACCTCGAACACCTCGCGCGCCAGGCCGACCCGCTCGCGCACCTCGGCGTCGGTGACCGCGTCGACCCGTACCCGCAGGTCGTCGAACTCGAGGACCTCGACGTGCGAGCCGAAATGCGTGGAGAGCAGGGTCAGGTCGGTCGAGACGTCGAGCATGCCCGGGTACAGGTGGCCCATCAGGCCGTGTCGCGCCTCCCGCAGCCGGGCGCGGACGCCGGCGGCGTGCACCCAGCGCTCGATCCGGGCCCAGGCTCGTTCGCTGCGCAGGTGTCCGGTCACCGAGCGGAACTCGATGCCGGCCCGGCGGAACACGTTGGCGACCTCGGGCACCGGGCACTGACCGCAGTAGGCCAGCCAGAGGCCCGTGTCGAAGCGGTCGTGGTCCATCTTCTCGCTCGGCTGCAGGTCGATCGCGAGCACGGGCACACCGGTCCGCTGCGCGATCGGCAACACCATGGACGAGGTCAGGTAGGTGGTGAGGAAGACGACGATCAGGTCGCAGTCGGCCGTGCGCAGCGTGTCGGCCGCGACCCGCGCCTCCTGGGCGTCCGAGATGAATCCGGTGTCGACCACCTCGGCGTCGAGGCCGCCGAAGCGGTCGACGACGTAGCGGGTGGATTCCTGCAACTGGGGCAGCAGCCCGGGGAACTGCGGCCAGTAGGTGCCGAGCCCGCCGGCCACCAGACCCACGCGCGTGCGACGGCGGCGGAAGGGGGGCAGCAGGTCGCCGACCGGCGAGGCGGTGGTGCTCATGGGTGATCGCTCCGATGCGACGGCGCCGAGGAGGCGCGGGTCCGGTGTCGAGGGAGGGTGCCCGGAGGCGGCGGGTCGGGTGGTGACCCCGCCGCCCCGGTCACCGATGACGACTAGAAGTCGTAGTCGTCGATGTTGTCGGCGGTGAACTCGGTCGGCGGTCCGACGATCACGATGCCGTCGGCGCCGACGGTGCGCTCGCCGAGGTCGCCCGCGGTGAACGTGTCACCCTCTTCGCCGGTGATGGTGCCGTCGACGAGTGCCTGTCCGGCGTAGGCCGCGACCTCGCCGAGCTGGGCAGGGTCCCACAGGGCGAACGCCGTGACGGTGCCGTCCTTGACGAACTCGCGCATCTCGTTGGGCAGGCCGAGGCCGGTCAGGGCGACCTTGCCCTTGTACTCGGACGTCGACAGGTAGCGGGCCGTGGCGGCGATGCCGACCGTGGTGGGCGAGATGATGCCCTTCAGGTCGGGGTTGGCCTGCAGCAGGCCCTGCGCCTCCTGGAAGGACTTGGCGTCGTCGTCGTCGCCGTACACGGTGCTCACGATGGTGATGCCCGCGTAGTCGGGGTTGGTGTCGACCTCTTCCTGGATGTACTTGATCCACTCGTTCTGGTTCGTGGCGTTCGCCGTCGCGGAGAGGATCGCGATGTCGCCCTGTCCGCCGATCTGTTCGCTCATCTGACGGATCTGGATGAGGGCGACGTCCTTGGCCTCGACCTGGCTGACGAACACGTCGCGGTAGTCGGGGTTGGTGTCGGAGTCGAACGCGACGATCTTCGCCCCACCGTCACGCGCCTCCTTCAGGGCCGGCCCGACCGCGTCGGGGTCGTTCGCCGCGATGACGATCACGTTCGTGCCCTGCTGCGTCAGCGTGTTGAGGAAGGTCACCTGCGACGAAGCACTGGCCTCGAGCGGACCGACGACGCTGTAGTCGTAGCCGATCGCCTTCGAGGCCTCCTCGCCGCCGCCGAGCACGACGTCGGTGTACGGGTTGTTGAGCTGCTTCGGCACGAACGCGATCGACTCGGTGCCGCCCGAGCCGGAGCCCGAGCTCGCGTCGTCGCTGCCGGCCGTCAGGGCGCAGCCCGAGGCGACGAGCGTGACGGTGGCGAGGGCGGCGACGGTGGCGGCGGCGCGCCTCAGGGTGCGGCCGCGGGGGAAGGTGGGGAACTCCATCGTTCTGTCCTTTGCTGTGGGTGGGAATCGGGTGGCGGTGGGCGGGAGGGAACGGTCAGGAGTGCGCGGCCGAGGCCGCCAGCACGTCCCTGGCTGCTCGTCGCGCCCGGGATCTCTCCCGGGCGACGGCGATCAGGCTCGGGGTGACGACGCTGCCGACGAGCAGCAGACCGGTCACCACGTTGAGGACGACGTCGCTGATGCCGCCGAGCCGCAGCGCGTAGCTGATGCTCGAGATGATCAGCACGCCGGCGACGACGCCCGGGATCGACCCGCGCCCGCCGAAGATCGAGACGCCGCCGAGCAGCACCGCGGCGATGACGGCCAGCTCGATGCCGGTGGCGTTGTCGCTGCGGGCGCTCGAGTAGCGCAGCGTCCAGTAGATGCCGACCAGGGCCGAGACGACGCCGGTGGCGACGAACATCCAGAACTTGGCCCGACCGACGTGGACTCCGACGAAGCTCGCGGCCTCGGTGCTGAAACCGATCGCGGGCAGGGCCCGGCCGAACGAGCTCTTGTGCAGCAGCACCCCGAAGAACACGATGATCGCGAGCACGCCGACCATGACCGTGGGGATGCCCGTGCCGCCGAGCTTCGACGTGAAGAACGACGTGAGGGCGGGCGGGAAGTTCGCGACCGCGTTGTCGCCGATCACCACGAGGGCGAGACCGCGGTAGAGCGCCAGGGTGCCGATCGTCACCGCCAGGCTCGGCAGCCCCACCGTGGTGACGAGGGCACCGTTGACGGCACCGCACACCACGCCGATCAGCACGCAGACGACGAAGATCTCGGGGATGCCCCAGCCCGCGGCCCAGAGCACGCCCATCACGGCACTGGTCAAGCCCGCCGTGCTGGCCACCGAGAGGTCGATCTCGCCGGTGATGATCACGAGGGCCATCGGCATCGCGATCATCAGGATCGGGATCGCGTCGAGCAGCAGGAACCCCGTGGTCTGCACGCTGGCGAACCGCGGCACCGTCAGGGCGCAGACCAGCAGCGTCGCGAGCAGCGCGTAGACCATGATCGCGCCGCGACCGGTCAGCAGCCGACGCCGGCGCAGCACCTTCTCGGCCGCCGACTCGGTGTCTCGCGCACCCGAGGGCGGACGCGACGAGGAGGCGCGGGTGGCGTCGACGGCGGGAGCCCCCGTCACCGCGGCGGTCGTGGTGGTGGTCCGGTCAGGCATTGGTGGCCTCGCTCGTGCGCAGTCGTCGGGCGGTGCGGATCGAGGCGATCCGTTCGACGAGGATGGCGGTCAGGATGAGGATGCCGACGATGGCCTGCTGCCAGAACTTGTCGACGCCCAGGGCGGTGAGGCTGCTCGTGATGGTCGTCAGCAGCACGGCGCCGATCGCCGCACCGACGACGCTGCCCGAGCCGCCGAAGATCGCGATGCCGCCGACGACGGCCGCCGCGACGATGTCGAGTTCGAGGCCCGTACCGGTCGTCGCCCCCACCGAGTTGAAGCGCGAGGCGTAGAGCACGCCCGCCAGTCCGGTCAGCGTGCCGTTCAGCACGAAGGCCGTCAGCACGCGCTTGCTCACCTTGATGCCGAACAGGCGGGCAGCCTGGTCGTCGGAGCCGATCGCGTAGAGGTCGCGGCCGGGGCGGGTGCGAGCCAGGAAGATCGCGACGAGCACGACGACGACCACGGCGATGATCGTGATGATCGGGATGCCCAGCACCGTGTCGACCGACAGACGACCGAAGGCCGCGGGGCGGTCGCCGGCGAAGTACTGCTGCCCGCCGGCCCAGGCGTTGTTGAGGCCGCGGTAGATGTAGAGCATGCCGAGGGTGATCACCAGCGAGGGCACCCGCGCCACCGTCACCAGGAACCCGTTGACGGCCCCGAGCAGGGCACCGATCGCGAGCCCGATGAGGAACACGAACACGAGGGGGATGCCCGGCGCGGCGTTGAACACCGTGCCCGTGGCGAAGGCCACGAGACCGAGGATCGAGCCGACCGAGAGGTCGATGTTGTTCGTGATGATGACGGTGCCGAGACCGACGGCCATGATCACCGTGATCGTCGCGTTGAGCATGAGGTCTTTCACGCCCTGCGGCGACACGAACAGCGGGTTGGCGATCGTCGTGACGATCACCAGCACGATCAGGGCCGAGGCGACGGGCACCTCGCGCTGCTTGACCAACGACGCGAACGGGCTGCGGCCCGTCGTGGGGGCGAGGGCGTGGGACGTGGTCATCGGGCGGCCTCCGTGGTCGGGGTCGGGGTGGCGGTGCCGGTCGGGATGGCGGTGCCGGTCGGGTCGGCGGTGCCGGTCGGGGCGTGCTCGGTCAGGTCGGTCGCACCCGAACCGGTGGCCGCGTGCATCACGCGCTCGGCGGTGGCCTCCGCCCGGTCGAGCGTCGCGGTGAGGCGGCCCTCGTGCATGACGAGCACGCGATCGGCCATGCCGAGCACCTCGGGCAGCTCGGACGAGATCATCAACACGGCGATGCCACGCCCGGCGAGGTCGCTGATGAGCCGGTGCACCTCGCTCTTCGTGCCGACGTCGATGCCGCGGGTCGGCTCGTCGACGATCAGGAAGGTGGGATCGGTCGCCAGCCATTTGGCCAGCACGACCTTCTGTTGGTTGCCGCCCGACAGGGTCGACACGGGCAACTCTTGGCTGCCGGTCTTCACCTGGAGGCGTGACGACCAGTCGGCCGCCGCCTCGCGCTCGCGGCGGGCACTGACGAGGCCGAACCGGCTGAGGGTCTTGCGCAGGGTGAGAGTCGTGTTGCGGCTGACCGACATGTCCATCACGAGCCCCTGCTTGCGGCGGTCCTCGGGCACGAAACCGATCCCGGCCGTGATCGACGCCATCGGGTCGCGCTTCGGCAGCGGACGCCCTGCGATCGTCACGCTGCCCGCGTCGTAGCGGTCGATGCCGAACACGGCCCGGGCGACCTCGGTCCGGCCCGCGCCGACGAGCCCGGCCAGGCCGACGATCTCGCCTGCCCGCACCTCGAACGAGACGTCGTGGAAGACGCCCTGCCGCGTCAGACCGTCGACGCTGACGACGGTGTCGCCGACCCGCGCATCCTGCTTGGGGAAGAGCTGGTCGACGTCGCGCCCGACCATCGCGCGGACGATCTCGGCGGTCGTGACATCGCCGGTGGCGTGCTCCGAGATGAAGGCGCCGTCGCGCATGACCGTGATGCGGTCGCTCAGGCCGAAGACCTCGTCGAAGCGGTGGGAGATGAACAGGATCGCGCTGCCGCGGTCGCGCAGTGCCCGGGCGACGCCGAACAACCGCTCGACCTCGACCCCGCTCAGAGCGGCCGTCGGCTCGTCCATGATCAGCACCTTGGCGTCGAGCGAGATGGCCTTGGCGATCTCGATGATCTGCTGGTCGGCGATCGAGAGGCCCTCGGCGACGCGGTCGGGGTCGATCGGCACGCCGAGACGCTCGAACAGGGCGCGGGCGTCGGCACGCATGGCGGCCCGGTCGATGAACCCGAAGCGCGAGGTGGGCTGGCGCCCGACGAAGATGTTCTCGGCCACGGTCAGGTCGGGGAAGAGCGTGGGCTCCTGGTAGATGACGCTGACGCCCGCAGCCTTGCTCTCGGCCGGGCTGCGGAACACGATCGGGTGCCCGTCGAAGAGGAAGTCACCACTGTCGGGCTGGTGCACGCCGGCGAGGATCTTGACCATCGTCGACTTGCCCGCGCCGTTCTCGCCGACCAGCGCGTTGATCTCGCCGGCCCGGAGCTGCACGCTGCCGCTGGCCAGGGCGACCACGGCACCGAAGGTCTTCCGTGCCCCGCGCAGTTCGAGGACGGGAGCCGTCGGCGAGAAGCCGGGGGGCGTCGGGTCGATCGTCATCGATCGTTCTCCTCATCGAGAAATGAATCGTTTCAAAGTGGGTCGGGGACGACACTAGGGGCAGGGCCGGACGGCGTCAAGCACCAGTTCCGTCACGGGCGCGTCGCACCCCGACGGCGCTGCCCCGACCCGGCGGCACCGCCCGCCCCGACGGCGCCGCCGCCGCCTAGACTCGGCCCGGTCGGCCCGGTGTCGACCCCCCGGCCGTCGGCCGGCGCGAACGGCCACGATCAGGAGGCGCGGGTGGAGTCGGTCAGCATCCGCGACGTCGCGACGACGGCGGGGGTCTCGGTCGGGACCGTGTCGAACGTGCTGAACCACCCGGCCAAGGTGAGCCCGGCCACCGTCGACCGGGTGCACGCGGCCATCGACCAGCTCGGTTTCGTCCGCAACGACGCCGCCCGCCAGCTGAGAGCCGGCGCCAGCCGCGCCGTCGGGCTGATCATCCTCGACGGCAGCAACCCGTTCTTCAGCGACCTGGCACGGGGCGCCGAGACCGCTGCCGAACAGGCCGGTCGGGTCGTACTGCTCGGCAACAGCGACCAGCAAGGACAGCGCGAGGCGCATTACCTCGACCTGTTCGAGCAGAACCGCGTGCTCGGCATCCTCATCTCACCCGTGGGCGACGTGACCGAACGCCTCGCGAGGTTGCGTCGGCGCGGCACGCCCGCCGTCCTCGTCGACCGGCAGGCAGGGCTGACCCCGTTCTCCTCCGTCTCGGTGGACGACGTGCGAGGGGGACACCTCGCCGTCGAGCACCTCGTCGAGATCGGAAGACGGCGTCTCGCGTTCGTGGGTGGGCCCCTCGGCCTGCAACAGGTCGCGGACCGCCTCGACGGCGCCCGGGCGGCCGCGCGGTCGACGGATGCCGAGGTCACCCTCGAGGTCGTCGAGGTGCCCGGCCTCACCGTCGAACACGGGCGGGCCGCAGCCGCCGAGCTGATGGCGAGGCCCAGGACGGAACGCCCGGACGGCATCTTCGCCGCGAACGACCTCGTGGCGATGGGCGTCCTGCAGTCACTCGTGATGCTCGGCGACCTCCGGGTGCCCGGCGACGTGGCACTGATCGGTTACGACGACATCGACTTCGCCCGGGCCGCCGTCGTGCCCCTGAGCTCCATCCGCCAACCCAGCACCCTCATCGGTCGGACCGCCATGGACATCCTCCAGGACGAGATCGACGACCCGACCCGCGAACCACGCCGCGTCGTCTTCGCGCCCGAGCTGGTGGTCCGGGCGAGCACCGTGCCCGGGTCCCCGCCGACGTCCTGACGGCGGGGCCCGACCTCGACCTCGACGGGTCAGGCCGTGCCGACCTCCTCGGCGACCGGGCAGGTCAGCTCGTGGCGCCCGTGCCCGACCTCGAGAACGGTCCCGTCCGGCAACGAGACCTCCCCGGTGGTCCCCACGGGCAGCGTCACCGTCAGGTGGAACGCCTCGCCCGCCAGTCGCCAGGCCGCCGAGACCTCGCCGTACGGCGAGAGGTGTCGGCCGGACGCGTGCGTGAGCCCCCCGCCCGGGCGTGGAGCGAACCTGACGCGTCGCCACCCGGGCGCCGCGGGCGCGAGGCCTGCGACGGTCGCGTGCATCCAGTCGGCCACGGCACCGAGCGCGTAATGGTTGAAGCTCGTCATCTCTCCGGGATTGACCGTTCCGTCGGGCAGCATGCTGTCCCAGCGCTCCCAGATCGTCGTGCCACCCATGTCCACCGTGTACAGCCACGAGGGGCACGAGCGCTCGAGCACCAGGTCGTAGGCCCGGTCCACGTGCCCCGCCCCGGTCAAGGCCGGAGCCACGACGGGTGTCCCCGCGAAACCCGTGGCGATGCGGTTGCCGGCGGCGGTGACGAGCTCGGCGAGACGGTCGCCGGCCGTCCGGGCATCGTCTCCTCGGACGAGCCCGAACTCGAGGGCGAGGCCGAGGGCAGTCTGCGCATCGCTCGTCGTGCGACCCCGGCCGTCGGTGTAGCGACCGACGAACGCGACCCGCACCTCGTCGGCGACGGTGTCGTAGTGGGTCGCGTCGGCGGTCCTCCCGAGGACCCGTGCGGTCATCGCGAGGTGCCGGGTCGACCAATAGAGATAGGCCGTCGCGACCAGGTGGCGGTCGGTCAGCGCGTCGGCCGGGTCGTCCGGAGGCGCAGCGGGGTCGAGCCAGTCGCCGAGTTGGAAGCCCTCGTCCCAGATCCGGTCCTCACCGGCCCTCGAGACGATCAGGTCGACCCAGGCCTTGGCGGAGTCCCACTGGCGAGCCAGTACCCCCGCGTCGCCGAAGCGCTCGTAGAGGGTCCAGGGCGTCAGCACCGCGGCGTCACCCCAGACGGCCCCCGGCTCGATCGGCTCCCACGAGGGGCCGCCGGGGATGCGCGGCACGAACCAGGGCACCGTGCCGTCGGGAAGCTGGTCGACGGCGAGGTCCTGCAGCCAGGAGCCGAGCATGCCCGAGCAGTCGTACAGGAAGGAGGCGGTGGGCGCGAAGACCTGGATGTCACCCGTCCAGCCGAGTCGTTCGTCCCGCTGGGGACAGTCCGTCGGGATGTCGACGAAGTTGCCCCGGGTGCTCCAGAGCACGTT
This sequence comes from Frigoribacterium sp. CFBP 8751, assembly GCF_014841545.1. NCBI lineage: Bacteria > Bacillati > Actinomycetota > Actinomycetes > Micrococcales > Microbacteriaceae > Frigoribacterium > Frigoribacterium sp. CFBP 8751. The sequence continues at coordinate 901,976 of NZ_JACYUB010000001.1, read as the reverse complement.
CTCGTGGAGACGTTCGAGACCGGGGTCGGAACACGAGAACCAGCCCGTCCGCTCCATGTCGGTGTGCAGCACGCGGGCGACCACCGCGGTCGGATCGAACTCACCCGGCCAGCCCTCGATCTCGGCGTATCGGAAGCCGTGGACGGTGAAGCGGGGCTCCCAGGTGACCGGCCCGTCACCGCGCAGCGTGACGACGTCCTCGGCGGCGGCCAGCCGCAGGGTGCGTCGGTAGAGCTCCCCGTCCTGCAGCACCTCGGCGTGACGCAGGGTCACGACCCGACCCGCCTCGCCGTCGACCGTGATGCGGAGTCGACCGACGAGGTTCTGCCCGAAGTCGAGCACGACGGTGCCCCGGGGGGTGATCCGGTGCGCCACGGGGGTCAGCTCGTCGGTGCAGCGCACCGGGGGCTGCTCGGGCGCGACGAGAGTCCGGGGGTCGCGCTCCCCCACGGTCACAGGGGTCCATCCCCGGCCGTCGCCCCCGACGGAGGACCATGCGTCATCGTCGAGGCGGAGGTCGTGGCGCTCACCGTCGTAGAGCCCACTGAACGAGATCGGACTCGCTTGCGCCTCCCACCGGTCGTCCGTCGCGACGACCACGCGCCTTCCGTCGGCGAGTTCGACCTCGAGCTGGGCCAGGAACGCGAGATCGGTCCCGTAGAGGTCGTGGTACCCGCCGTTGAAGCCGAGTCGTCCCCGGTACCAGCCGTCGCCGAGCCACGCCCCGAGGACGTTCTCGCCGGCGACCAGGAGGTCGGTGACGTCGTGGGTGCGGTACCGCAGGCGGCTGCCGTAGGAGGTCCATCCCGGCGAGAGTTCGTCCGAGCCGACCCGTGTGCCGTTCAGTTCGGCCTCGAACACACCGTGGGCCGTGGCGTAGAGCCGGGCCGAGACGACATCGCCGTCGAGCTCGAACGAGCGCCGGACCCGGGCGGGCCGCCGGTCGGTACCCGCCTCCTCGTCCCACGAGCCGCCCACCGGCCGGGCCTGCCAGTCGGACGGTGCCAGGAGGCCGGCCTCGAGGGCCGTCGAGGCGCTCCACGGCGACACCGAGCCATCGGCGCCCGAGACCCGGACGCGCACCTGGACACGCTGCCTCGATGCGAGGTCGGCGAAGGGCCAGGGCACGAGCACCTGATCGCGCGTCGAGATGACGGCCGTGGCCACTCGTCGCGCACCGGACTCGAGGGCGATCTCGACGGACTCCTGTCGCCAGCCGGTCGGCCCGTCGAGCTGCCAGCTCAGACGGGGACGCGGAGTGCCGAGACCCAGGGCCTCACGAGTGTGCTCGACGCGGAGGTCGATGACCGTCGTGCTCATCGTCATCCCTTGACCGCCCCTGCGGTCAGACCCTTCTGCACTTGCTTGTTGAGGAACAGGTAGATCACGAGGATCGCCCCGACGTTGAGGCAGATGGCTGCGAAGAGCGGTCCGTACTGCACCGATCCGAACTGGCCCGTGAAGTTCAGCAGGCCGACCTGCAGCGTGCGGAGCGAACCCGAATTGGTGAAGGTCAGCGCGATCAGAAGGTCGTTCCAGAGCATGAAGAACTGCACCAGCCCGACGGTGAAGAGCGCATTCCGCACCATGGGCAGCCCCACGAGGAAGAACGACCGGATGAGTCCGGCGCCGTCGAGGGTCGCTGCCTCGAAGATCTCGCGGGGGACGGCGCGGAAGAACGTCGCCATGAGGAAGACCGCCAGAGGCAGGCTCGTCGCGGTGTACGTGATGAGCAGCGGCCACAGTGTGCCGGTGAGGCCGAGACGGAAGTACGCCGCGAACAGCGGCAACAGGATCATCTGGGTCGGCACCATGATGCCGGCGAGGAACGTGATGAGGATCGCCCCGCGTCCCTTCCACACGAGGACCTCGAGGGCGAAGCCGGCCATCGAGCCGAAGAGCAGCACGAGCAGCAACGACGGGAAGACCGTCAGGACGGAGTTGAGCGCGTACTGCGCGAAGTTGCCCTGAGTCCACGCGAAGACGTAGTTGTCGAGATTCCATTGCCGGGGCAGGGCCCAGACGGGCTGTTCGAGGAACTCGGTCTGCGTCTTGAACGAGCCGAGCAGCATCCAGACGAGCGGCCCCAGGACGATGACGAGGAGGAACGCCACGAGCACGCCGCTGACGACCTGCCCGAGGCGTCGTCGCGGGGCCCGACGCCGACGCGGTGCGGGACGACGGAGGGGCGTGGCCGCGGGAGGGAGGGAGGTGTCGACTGAGGTCATCGGTCAGTCCTTCGTGAGGTCGCGTCGATTGGCGCGGAAGATGAAGACGGTCACCAGCAGCGACACGATCGTGAGCAGGAACGCGACGGTGCTGCCGTAGCCGTACTGGCCGAAACGGAACGACGTGTCGAACATGTAGATCGTCAGGGGGCTGGTCGACGTGCCCGGGCCGCCGTTGGTGAGGGCGAGGATGCTGTCGAAGACCTTCAAGGTGCCGTTGGCGGAGAAGATCAACGACGAGACGAGCACGGGCAGCGAGAGGGGCAGGACGATCCGACGGACCAGGCCGAAGCCGGACGCGCCGTCGATGCGGGCCGACTCGAAGACCTCTTCCGGGATGTCGAGCAGACCGGCGTAGAGGAGGACGCCGTAGAACCCCATCGACCGCCAGACGTCCATGACGATGATGACGAGGAAGGCCGTCCCTCCGTCCCCGAACCAGTCGACCGATGACAGCCCGACCGCTTCGAGAGCGGTGTTGACGAGACCGTTCTGAGGGGCGATCGCGAACATCTGCTGGAAGAGCAGCGCGACGGCGACGGTTGGCAGGACGACGGGGAAGAAGACCAGCGTGCGGACGGCGCTCGACCATCTCCGCAGCACGAAGACGTAGAGCAGCGACAGCAGGTAGCCGAAGCCGACCTGCAACACGGTCATCAGCACGGCGTACCGGATCGTCACGAGCAGGGCGTCTCGGACGCGCGCGTCGGAGACGAGCCGGACGTAGTTGTCGAACCCGGAGAACGTGAACCCCGTGATGGCGTTGCCGGTGGTGAAGGTGTAACCGAACGAGGCGACGATCGGGACGAGCATGACGACGGAATAGATGAGCAGGGCGGGACCGATGAGGATCAGGGTCGCGCGCCGGTCGCCGAGCAGGGGATTCATGAGTGGCCTTCGGGACGAGGGGCGGATCGGGTCGGGCGCGACGGGACGGGGACGCGGCCGACGCGCCCCCGTTCCGTCGGGACGTCAGCCCAGGTCGCCCTGGACGAGCGTCATGAACTCCTCGGCCGTGATGGCGCCGGTGACGAGCTGCGCCGCGTTCTGCTGGGAGGTGGTCGTCGCCTGCGTGCTGAAGTACGCCTCGAACCACGGGATGGTGGTGTCGGTCGCCGCGATCCGGTCACGGACCTCGGTCGTCAGCGCGTTGCTCGCAGCGTCGCCCGAGACGGTGAAACCCGAGATCCGGCTGCTGTCCTCGAGTGCCACCTGACCGTAGTTCTCGGCGATGCAGGCGATCCACGCCTTGCTGTCGTCGTTCAGCACGCTCGGGTTGACGGTGAACGGCAGACCGACGTTGGCCACGAGCTGGCTGCTGTCCCCGTCGCCGCCGTCGACGTCGGGGAACGGGAGGTAGCCGATGGAGTCCTCGCCGATCTGGTTCGCCGTGTCGTCGGCGAAGTTGCTCAGGACCCAGCTACCCATGTAGAGCATGGGCGAGCTGCCGTTGAGGAACTGGTTGATCGACGTGTCGTAGTCGATCGAGCCGACGCCCTCGCCGAAGTAACCGGAGGCACCGAGGTCGGCGACCTGTTGGGCAGCGGCGACGTATTCGGGGTCGGTGAGCTCGGCGTCGCCGTCGGCGACGGCCTGCAGGGCGTCGGGTCCGAGCTCGCGCTCGATGAGGTTGCCGACCAGGCGGGTCAGCGGCCAGCCCTGCTCGCCACTCGCGGCGAAGGGGGTCAGACCGGCGTCCTGGAAGGTGCCGGCCGCGGCGACGACGTCGTCCCAGCTCTCGGGGACGCCCACACCGTTCTCTGTGAACAGGTCCTTGTTGTACCAGATGCCCTCGATGTTGTACTCGGTCGGCAGTACCAGGAACTCACCGTCGTAGAGCGACTCGACGGTCGACCGCGCGGCGGGCTCGATCGAGTCGGCCACGCCCAGCTCGTCGAAGAGCTCGTCGAAGTGGGCGACGAAGCCGGCGTCGTCGAGCTGCTGGACGAGCTCGTTCGTGTCGACGGCGTACATGACGGGCAGTCCGCCCTGTCCGGCGAGGAGCTGGACCTGCTGGTTCAGGTTGGTCTGCGGAACGGTCTCGACCTTGAGCGGCATGGCCTCGTTCTCCGCCGCGCAGGCGCCGCCGGCGAGAGTCTGAAGCGTTGCAGGGACGACCTCGTTCTCGACATTGCCGAGGACGGTGAACTCGGTGGCGGCCTGACCCGATCCTCCACCGGAACATGCGGCGAGACCAGCGATGGTGAGGCTGGCGACGGCGAAGGCGGCAGCACGGCGTGAGGTGCGGGACATCATTCCTCCTTGAATGGTGAGCGCTTCAAATAGTTGAAGCGCTTCATAATCAACCGAGAGGTTCGCGCTTGTCAACCGCGAGTTCCGTCGAGCCGAGAGCTAAGCTCGACGACACCATGAGCACCTCGTCCCCTCCGTCGTCGCGACGCCCCCCGGTCATGGCGGACGTCGCGCGGCTGGCGGGTGTGTCTCTCGGCACCGTGTCGAACGTGATCAACTCCCCGTCGAGGGTCAAGCCGATCACCCGGCGGCGCGTCGAGGACGCCATCGATTCGCTCGGGTTCGTCCCGAACAGCTCGGCTCGCACCCTCGCGGCCGGACGGGGCACCCTGGTCGGCTTCGTCGCCGTCGACCTGGGCAACTCGTACTTCCTCGACATCGCCCGCGGTGTCGAACGCGAGGCGGATCTCAGCGGCCAGGCCGTCCTGCTGGGCAACTCCGACGTCGACATCGACAAACAGACGGGCTACCTCCACCTCTTCGAACGCGCCCAGGCGGCAGGCATCGTGCTCGCGCCCTTCGACGGCCCGTTGGACGAGGCGCGCAGGCTGCGTCGCCGGGGCCTGCGCGTCGTCTACGTCAACTGGCCCGGCGAGGCCGACGAGAGTTGTGGCGTGGTCGTGGACGAAGTGCTCGGCGGTCGACTCGCGGCGCGACACCTCATCGAGCAAGGACGTCGAGACCTCGCCTTCGTCGGGGGGCCGCTCGACTTGACGGCAGTCAGACACCGGTTCGAGGGCGCCTCCGCGGCCGCCCGTGAGGCCCGGGTCCCCCTTCGACTCCTGCCGACGACGGCGCTCACCGTCCGCGCAGGCCTCGCCGTCGGTGACGACCTGCTCGCGCAGGGTGCCCCACCCAGGCCTGACGGCATCGTCGCCGCGTCCGACGCCCTGGCGTCCGGGATCGTGCAGTCACTTCTGCTCGGTGGCGTGCGAGTACCCGCCGACGTCTCGATCACGGGCTACGACGACAACCACTTCGCGCAGAGCACGGCGATGCCCTTGACGACCGTCGGACAGCCAGGGGTCGAGATGGGCGTCCAGGCGATGCGCCTGCTTCGCGACGAGCTCGAGAACCCGCAGACCCATCATCACGTGTCACGCATCCTGCCGCCCCGACTGATACCCCGCGAGAGCTCCCACCACGGCTGAGCACGACTGCGGCGGAGACGCCCTCGAGACCCTCGTCATGCACGGCACCGCGTCCCCACGACGCGGAGCCCCGGCCCCGTCACCCGCTGATCACAGGCGACGGGAGTCGTCGGGCCCGGCGAGACGTCACGACGTGCCGCTCAGGTGTGGACGTGAGCGGCCTGTCGTGACACCTCGGCGGGCGTGCGGGCGGCTACGCGGCCTCGAGCCGGGCGCGCAGGGCGGCCAGCTCGTGGCGCAGCGCGTCCGGCAGGGTCGAGCCGAAGCGGTCGAAGAACTCGTCGGTGAGGTCGCACTCGGCGAGCCACGCGTCCGTGGGCACCGCGAACGACTCGGCCAGCGCCTCCTCGGTGAGGTCGAGGCCGGTCAGGTCGAGGGCTCCCGGTGCGGGGGCGAGGCCGAGCGGCGTCTCGACGGCGTCGGCGGTGCCCGCCAGGCGACCGGCGATCCAGGCGATCACCCGCGAGTTCTCGCCGAAGCCGGGCCAGAGGAACGAGCCGTCGGCACCCTTGCGGAACCAGTTGACCTGGAACACCTGCGGCGCCCGATCGCCGAGCTCCGCCCCGAGCCGCAGCCAGTGCGCGAAGTAGTCGCCCATGTCGTAGCCGCAGAACGGCAGCATGGCGAACGGGTCGCGCCGCAGCTCGCCGACGACGCCCTCGGCCGCCGCGGTCTGCTCGGACGCCACCGTCGCGCCCACGAACACGCCGTGCCGCCACGACCGCGCCTCGGTCACCAGCGGCACGTTCGTCGCCCGTCGCCCGCCGAAGACGATCGCGTCGAGCGGCACGCCCTCGAACGCGTCCCAGTCGGGACTGAGCGAGGGGCACTGTTCGGCCGGCGCGGTGAAGCGCGAGTTCGGGTGGGCGGCCGGGGACGAGGAGGCGCGGGTCCAGTCGTTCCCCTGCCAGTCGGTCAGGTGCGCGGGCGCCTCGTCGGTCAGCCCCTCCCACCAGACGTCGCCGTCGTCGGTCAGCGCCACGTTCGTGAAGATCGTGTTCGCGTGCAGGGTGCGGACGGCGACGGGGTTCGACGCCTCACCCGTGCCGGGGGCCACCCCGAAGAAGCCGGTCTCGGGGTTCATCGCCCACAGACGGCCGTCGGCGCCGGGCTTCATCCAGGTGATGTCGTCGCCGAGGGTCTCGACCCGCCAGCCGGGCAGGGTGGGCTGCATCATCGCGAGGTTGGTCTTGCCGCAGGCCGAGGGGAACGCGGCGGCGACGTGGACGGCCCGACCCTCGGGGCTGGTCACCTTGATCAGCAGCATGTGCTCGGCCAGCCAGCCGTCGTCGCGCCCCATCGTCGACGCGATGCGCAGCGCGAAGCACTTCTTGGCCAGCAGCGCGTTGCCGCCGTAGCCCGAGCCGAACGACCAGATCTCGCGCGTCTCGGGGAACTGGGTGATGTACTTCGTCTCGTTGCACGGCCACACCACGTCGTCCCGCGCGGTGCCGTCGGCGTCGCGCAGGGGGTAGCCGACGCTGTGCACGCCGCGCACGAACGGCACGTCTCCGTCGGCACCGCCGAACGCGGCCAGCGGCTCGGAACCGACGCGCGCCATGATGCGCAGGTTGAGCACGGCGTAGGCCGAGTCGGTCAGCTGCACGCCGAGCTGCGACAACGGGCCGCCGACCGGGCCCATGCTGAACGGCACGACGAACATCGTGCGTCCGCGCATCGAGCCGGCGAAGAACGGCCGGAGCTCGCGCCTCATGGCCCCGGCCTCGCGCCAGTTGTTGGTGGGGCCGGCGCCCGCGGGATCGGTCGTGCAGATGAAGGTGCGGTCCTCGACGCGGGCGACGTCACCGGGGTCGGTCCGGGCGAGGTGGCTGCCGGGACGCAGGTCGGGGTTCAGCGGGATCAGCGCCCCGGTCGCGACGAGGTCGGCCGTCAGCCGCTCGGCCTCGGCGTCCGAGCCGTCGATCCACTGCACACCGTCGGGCTCGAGCAGGTCGACCTGCTCGGCGACCCACGCGACCAGGGTGCGGGGAGCCCACGACGGGGCGGGCACGTGGCGTCGCCGCGCGGCCCGTGCCCAGTCGGTCGTGGGTGCCGGAGGCAGAGCCGAGGAGGCGCGGGTCGCGTCGCCGAGGACGCCGGGGTCGAGGGGTCGGGTGGTGATCATCGCGTGGCCTCCAGGGTCAGGTCGAGCAGGTCGTCGGTCGGTGCTGAGGTGGCGCGGGTCGGACGAGGCAGGGACGGGGGCGTTCCTCCGGCGAGGTGCTCGAGCAGGCGGACGACCTGGCAGCTGTAGCCGAACTCGTTGTCGTACCAGACGTAGAGCACGACCCGGCGGCCCGAGCCGTGGTCGCCCGCCCCGTCGCCGTCACCGTCCCCGTCCCCGGACACCACCGTCGCGAGCCCGTCCACGACGCCCGCGTGGCGCGAGCCGACGAAGTCCGTCGACGCGACCTCGGGCGACTCGACGTAGTCGATCTGGCGGCGCAGGGGCGAGTCGAGCGAGGCCCGACGCAGGTGCGCGTTGAGCTCGGCACGGTCGACGGGCGTCCTCAGCCGCAGGTTGAGCACCGCGACCGAGACGTCCGCCGTGGGCACGCGGATCGCGCTTCCGGTCAGGCGCCCGGCGAGCTGCGGCAACGCCTTGGCGACGGCCTTCGCCGCTCCCGTCTCGGTCAGCACCATGTTGAGCGACGCCGACCGACCCCGCCGGTCGCCGGGGTGGAAGTTGTCCGTCAGGTTCTGGTCGTTCGTCACCGCGTGCACGGTCTCGACGTGTCCCGACTCGACGCCCCAGCGGTCGTCGAGCACGGCCAGCACCGGCGTGATCGCGTTCGTCGTGCAGGACGCCGCGGCGACCACGACGTCGTCGCCCGCCGTCTCGTGGTTCACGCCGAACACGACGTTCGGGATCGCGCCCTTCCCGGGGGCCGTGAGCAGCACGCGTGACGTGCCCCGCGCCTCCAGGTGTCGTCGCAGCGACGGCTCGTCGCGCCACCGGCCCGTGTTGTCGACGACGATCGCGTCGCGGATTCCGAACCGCTCGTAGTCGACCGTCGCGGGGTCGTCCGAGTAGATCACCTGGATCGTCGTGCCGTTCGCCACGATCGTGTCGGCCGTCTCGTCGACGACGATCGTGCCCGCGAACGGGCCGTGGATCGAGTCGCGCCGCAGCAAGCTGGCCCGCTTGACGAGGTCGTCGGCCGCCCCCCGACGCACGACGACCGCCCGGAGCCGCGCACCGCCGCGCTCGACGGCGTGCTCGATCAGCAGCCGTGCGACGAGCCGACCGATGCGGCCGAAGCCGTAGAGCACGACGTCGCGGGGCGGGGGCCCACCGTCGCCGCGGCGTCCGACCACCTCGGCGAGTTCGACGTTCACGACGTCGACGAGCGACCTCTCGGGCTGCTCGACGAGGGCGGCCCGGTGCCGGGCGCTCAGCCGGGCGAGGTCGATCGACGCCGGGCCGAGCTCGAGGCCGTCGAGCAGCTGCAGCACCTTCAGGGTCTCGACGGGATCGAGAACGTGGTCGTCGAGCTGGCGGGCGAAACGGTGCAGCTTGAGCACGCCGACCGGCGACCGGTCGAGGAGGCTGCGTCCGTGGATCGACACGACCACGCCGTCTCGACGCCACAGCCGACCGATCACCGGGATCATCGCCTCGGCGAGCGCCACGCGCCCGGCCCACTCGTCCTGGCGGTCGTCGTACCGGGCGGTGGTGTCGTCGAGCGGTTCCGTCGCGGCGGTGGGGGCCGATGCCATGATCTCTTCTCTCGTCGTCGAAAGGGGTGTTTCTCCACGATGAACGCCCACACCCTTGATCTGCAGATGCCCGATGCGTAAAGATCGGGTGTTCTTTCGCTCTCGTCAAAGACGACCTCCCGAGAGGGGTGCCCCGTGGTCGACGCCGACCCCCTGCTGCTCGGCCAGGCGGTGCGGCACGCCCGCACGACCCGGGGCCTGACCCTCGATCAGCTCGCGGCTCGGGTCGAGGTCAGCGCCAGTCAGCTCTCGCTCGTCGAGACGGGTCGTCGCGAGCCCAAGATCGGTCTGGTCCGAGCGCTGTCGGACGCCCTCGACGTGCCCCTCGCGACGTTGCTGGCCGCCGAGCCCCCGAGCGAGCGGGCGGCCCTCGAGATCGAGCTGGCGCAGGCGCAGCGCGGGTCGCTGTACCGCTCTCTCGGCCTGCCCGACGTGAAGGCGAACAAGGGCATGAGCACGCCGGTGCTGCAGACGATCCTCGGGCTGCACCGCGAGCTCGCCCGTCGGCACAGCGAGGCCAGCGCCACCCCCGAGGAGGCGCGGCGGGCGAACACCGAGCTGCGGCTCTGGATGCGCGGGCGTGACTCCCACCTGCCCTACGTCGAGGAGGCGGCGGCCGACCTGCTCGGCACCGTGGGCCACACCTCGGGCGCCCTGTCGCACAGCAGCGTGAGCCGCATGGCCCGGAGCCTCGGGCTCGAGATCATGCACGTCTCGGACCTGCCGCACTCGGCCCGCTCGGTGATCGACCTGGCCAACGGGCGCATCTATCTGCCACCCGCCTCGATCCCGGGCGGTCACGGCCTGCGGGCGCTGGCCCTGCAGGCGATGGCGCACCGTCTGCTCGGCCACGAACGACCCTCGACCTACGCCGAGTTCCTCAAGCAGCGGCTCGAGATCAACTACTTCTCGTCGGCCTGCCTCATGCCGCTCAGGGCAGCGGTCGAGTCACTGCAGAAGGCCAAGGCACAGCGCGACCTCTCGGTCGAGGACTTCCGCGACGGCTTCGGCGTCACCCACGAGGCGGCGGCGATGCGCATGAGCAACCTGCTGACGTCGCACCTCGGCATCCGCATGCACTTCCTGCGGGTGACGGGCGACGGAGCGATCGCCAAGGCGGCCGAGAACGACGGGCTGCCCCTGCCGACCGACGTCACCGGGGCCGTCGAGGGCCAGCTGGTCTGCCGGCACTGGGCCGCCCGCACGGCCTTCGCCCGGACGAACCGCACCACCGAGCACTACCAGTACGACGACACCCCGGCCGGCACCTTCTGGTCGGCGTCGCAGACCGGCACGTCCGAGCACGACGAGTTCTCGATCACGGTGGGCGTGCCGTTCGCCGACGCGAAGTGGTTCCGCGGACGCGACACCGAGCGTCGCGAGACCTCGACCTGCCCGGACGAGTCGTGCTGCCGTCGTCCCCCGGCAGGGCTCACGGCGAGGTGGCGCGACGCGGCCTGGCCCAGCGCCCGCCTGCACGCGCACGTGCTGGCACCGTTGCCGTCCGGCACCTTCCCCGGCGTCGAGGACACCGAGGTCTACGAGTTCCTCGACCGGCATGCCGGCTGAGACGCTGGCGCTGCTGCTCGGCCGATGGGCCGTCACGCGCGACATCGACGACCACCGCACCGGCGAGCACGCCCGGTTCGACGGGACGGCGACCATCGAGGAGGCGCGGGCGGGTTCCGACCTCGTGGCGACCTACGACGAGGCCGGCGAGCTCGTCGTGGCCGACCGGCGGACACCCGCCACCCGGCGGCTCGGCTATGCGTCCCGGGGTGACGGGTCGCTCGACGTGCGCTTCGCCGACGGCCGGCACTTCGTCGACCTCGACCTGCGGTCGGGGGCCTGGGAGGCGCACCACCCGTGCGCCCCGGACAGCTACCTGGTCGAGACCCGGGTGCTCTCGCCGACGTCGTTCGAGGAGCGGTGGACCGTGCGCGGCCCGGCGAAGTCGTACGACGCGCTCACGACGTACGAGCGCGTCGCCGGGCATCCCGCCACGAAGTGAACGACCCGCCACACGTTCGCGTGGCGGGTTGTTCACTTCGTGGCGGGGTGGAGGGTCGGCGCGTGGCGCGGCGCGGAGGCGCGTGGCGGGGCGACGCGATGCCGGGCTAGAGCTTGGCGGCGAGCTCGGCGTCGGTCGGCTCGACCAGGTGGCTGCCGTCGGGGAAGACCACGACCGGGATCTGCGTGCGACCGCTGACGGCGTAGGCACGATCGGCACCGTCGGCGACGGCCTCGAGGTCGACGTAGTCGTAGGCCACACCCTCGCGGTCGAGCAGCGCCTTCGAGCGGCGGCAGTCACGGCACCACTCGGCGCCGAACATCAGGATGCGGTCGGGGGCGGTGTCGGTGCTCATGGCGACCAGGGTACGCGCGGTGACGGGGCGCGGGCACGCCACCCGCGCCTCCTCGTCCCCGACGGGCAGCGGCGAGCGCCCGCTCGCCGCGAGCGAACGTCGTTCGGTTTCTCGTTCGGGGGCCTTGCGAGCCCCCGGGGGTGGCATGTCACACTGGATGAGCGCCCTCGTCGTGGAGTGGCAATCCCCCAATCCACCCGCCAGCAGCATGGCCCGCGACGAGTGTGCTGCATCGTGCAGACCGGGGTCGACCACGAGTCGGCCGCCGACGTCCACGGTGCCCCCGACGAGATCATCGTCATGCGCACGCGCCACGGGCCCGGAGGCAATCCCGTGACCGACACCCTTCAGCGCCCGCCCGAGACCTCGAGCACGCCCGCCGTGCGCACGCCTTCCGTGCGCACGCCCGCCGCCGCGTCTCCCCCGCGCTCGTCGTCGACGCCTGCGCGCGACACCCGCCCCACGCCCCAGCCGCACCGCCTGACCCCCTCGGGCGTCGTCGGCATCGCCGTGCTCGGCCTCGCGACGTTCTTCGCCATCACGACCGAGTTGAGCCCGGTCGGCCTGCTCTCGACGATGAGCACCGACCTCGGCGTGAGCGAGGCGCGCATGGGCGTCGTCGTCACGGTCTACGCCGTGGCCGTCGCCGCGCTCGCCCTGCCGCTCACCTGGGCCACCGCCCGCTTCCCCCGCAAGGCCGTGCTCGTCACGACCCTGGTCGGCTACACGGCCTCGAACCTGATGGTCGCGCTCGCCCCGAGCTTCGGCGTGCTGCTGACCGGCCGCGTGGTCGGCGGCATCGCACACGCCCTGTTCTTCTCGGTGGCGTCGGCCTACGCGACGCGCATCGTGCCGCCGCGCCTGGCAGGCCGGGCGATCGCGTTCGTCTACTCGGGCAGCTCGCTGGGCTTCGTCGTGGGCGTGCCGCTCGCGACGACGGTCGGCGACCAGCTCGGCTGGCGTCCCGCCGTGGGCGCGGTCGCCGTCGCCACCGCGGTGCTGGCCGTCGTGGCCGCGCTGTTCCTGCCGCACGTCCAGGGCGAATCGTCGCCGCACGTCGGCTCGGTGCGGTCGTGGGCGCGCTCGGGGCTGCTCGCCGTGGTCGTGGCCGACCTCATGCTCTTCGCCGGCCACTACGTCGTCTACACCTTCATCGGCCCGTACCTGACCGGGGCTGGCCTCGGCGAGGACCTCGTCGGCGGCGCCCTGCTCGTGCTCGGCGGCACGGGCGTGGTCGGCCTGCTCGCGGCCGGCGCGTTCGTCGACCGGGCGCCTCGGCAGACCCTGATCGTCGCGGTCGCGGTGATGATCGGCGCCCTCGCGGCCCTGCCGTTGGTGCACGGCTCGCTCGTCGGCACCTTCGTCGTCGCCGGCCTGTGGATGGCCGCGAACGGCACGACCGGCACCCTCTTCATGGCCGCCGCGATCCGCACGGGCGGTGTCAGCCCCGACATCGCCGGCGCGCTGATCAACGCCGGCTCGAACGTCGGCATCGCCGCGGGTGCCGCGATCGGCGGGCAGGTCTACGGGATGTCGGGCCTCGCCACGGTGCCGTTCGCGGCCGCGTCGATCGTCGCGATCAGCCTCGTCGTGATCGTCGCGGGCCGACGCGGGTTCCCGCTGACCGGTCACGCCCAGGCGAACCTGTCGACCTCGTCGCTCGCGGTGATCACCTCGTCGGTCGCGGTCGTCACGACGTCGATCCCGACCGTCGGCCAGGGCCGCCGCGGGCGTCGCCCCCGCCGCTAGGACACCAGGAGGCGCGGGTCGCGTCCTCGGCACCGCGACCCGCCCTCGACCCGCCCCTTTGTACCCCGATGTCCCCCACAAGGCGGACGAGATCACCCCTGCTCTGGGGACTCCACTCGACAGGCAAGAAGCTTTATTGTCGAAACATCCACTTCCGTGGAGCCCCCGTTCCCGTCGGGGGCGACACGCGGGCGCCTGAACCCCCGCGTGTCGAGCAGGACCGACGTCCGACCGGATCCGACCCGGCCGGACGCCCCCACCTGAGGACATCACCAGCCCATGTCGCTTCTCCGCGCCTCCGTGCGCCCCCGCCGTCGTGCCCTCTCGTTCGCGGCCTTCGCCACCGCCTCCGTGCTCGCGGCCGTCGCCGTGACGCAGGCCGTCGCGCCGGCACCGGCGCACGCCGCCGCAGCGCTCTCGTGCGACCAGAACACCATCTACGCGACGGCCGGCCAGGGCCAGTTCGTCGCCATCAACGTCGCGGCCAATACGGTGTCCGACGTGATCGCCGGCACGGCGAACCCGTTCTCGCCGGCCAACAACGGTCTCGGCGTCGGGCGGAACGGCCTCGACGCCTACGCCTTCACCAACGGCACGGCCAACAACTCGAACGGCAACACGCTCGCGCGCTACGACTCGGCGGCCGGGGCCGTCTCGACCGTCGCCGACGCGAACCCCTCGGGCGCACCCGCATCGACCCTGCGGGGCGCCGTCAACCCGGTGACCGGGATCTACTACTACGCAACCGGTGGCGACCCGGCCACGATCTCGGCGTACAACCCCAAGACCGGTGACAAGATCGGCGTCGTCGGCCGCATCCCCGGCCTGCAGGCCGGCAACGGCGACTTCGCCTTCAGCACGCAGGGGCTGCTCTTCGTCGTGGCGAGCAACGCGGTCTACCGACTGAACGACGAGACGATCCCGACCACGGCCGGCACCACGTCCCTCGCCGCCACCAAGCTGACCGACCTGCCCACAGGCACCAACAGCCCCGGCATCGCCTTCTCGTCCGACGGCTACCTCTACGTCTCGTCCGGCATGCAGATCATCAAGCTCGACTCGAGCTCGGGTGCCGAGGTCAGTCGCATGACGACCCCGGCCATCAGCAACATCACCTCGTACTCCGACCTCGCGAGCTGCAACTACGCCAACACCCTGACCGGCAAGGCGGATGTCAAGGGCCGCTGGAAGTCCGGCGACCAGTTCGCGCTCAAGGTCGACGGCGGCAACCTGTCAACGCCCTCCACCGCGACGACGTCCGGCAACGCGACCGGGGTCCAGGCCCAGAAGGCCGGCGCCGCGCTCGCGATCCCGGCCCGCACGTACACCGTCTCGCAGACGGCGGGCAACAGCACGACCCGCCTCGCCGACTACTCGACCACCTACCGGTGCGCGAACGTCAACGACGACGCGACCGTCGCCTCGGGCTCCGGCGACACCGCGCAGTTCTCGTTCCCCGCCGCGACCAGCGCCGACGGCACCGACGTCGTCTGCACCTTCGTCAACACCGTCTCGGCGATCTCGGCCGCAGCCTCCGACGACACCGGGACCACCGCCTCCGGAACCCCCCTGACCGTCGGCGCGCCCGGCGTCCTCGCCGACGACGCGGGCACCGACCTGACCGTGACGTCGAACACGCAGCCGGCGCACGGGCAGGCCACCGTCGCGGCCGACGGCTCGTACGTCTACACGCCCGCGAAGGGCTTCTCGGGCACCGACACCTTCCAGTACACGACGACCGACGGAGGCGGTGGCACGTCGACCTCGACGGTCACGATCACCGTCACCCCGGCGAGCAGCGACGACGTCGCGACCGCTCGTGCCGGCCAGGCACTCGTGGTCGACGCGGCCTCGGGCGTGCTGGCGAACGACTCGGGCACCGGTCTGACCGCCGCTGTGGCGACCGGACCCTCGCACGGCTCCCTCGTGCTCGGGCGCGACGGTTCGTTCCGGTACGTCCCGGCGGACGGCTTCTCGGGCACCGACACCTTCACCTACACGGCGACGGACTCCGAGGGCGCGAGCACCACGAGCACGGTGACCGTCACCGTGCTGCCCACCGCCGTCGACGACACGGCGAGCGCGGTCGCGGGGACCCCGACGACCATCGCCGGCAGCGCCCTGACCGCGAACGACGACGGCACCGGCCTGACGGTCACCGCCGTCTCGACGCCGGGTCACGGCACCGCGTCGGTCACCCCCGCGGGCGACGTGCTCTACACGCCGGCTGACGACTTCTCGGGCACCGACACCGTCGACTACACCGTCACTGACGGCACGGGCGGCACCGACACCGGCACGGTCACCGTGACCGTCGCGCCGCGCGCCTCGGCCGACACCGCCGACGCCGTCGCGGGCTCGCCCCTCGACGTGCCCGCCGGGCGTGGCCTGCTCGGCAACGACGGGGGCAGCGGTCCCCTCGAGGCGGCGCTCGCCACGGGCCCGACGAACGGCACCGTCGTCAGCAACCCCGACGGCTCGTACGTCTACACGCCGGCGAAGGGCTTCTCGGGCACCGACACCTTCACCTACACGCTGACCGACGCGAACGGCGTGACGAGCACCGGGACCGTCACCGTCGCCGTCGCCCCGAAGGCCGTCGACGACACCGTCACCGTCGTCGCGGGTGGCACCGCGCACGTCGACGGACCCGGAGTCCTCGGCAACGACCTCGGCACGGGCCTCAGCGCCGTGATCACGACCGGACCGCAGCACGGCACCGCGAGCATCGCCCCGAACGGCGAGTTCGACTACACGCCGACACCCGGCTTCTCGGGCACCGACACGGTGACGTACGAAGTCACCGACGCCGCCGGCCGCACCGCGACGGCGACGGTGACGATCACCGTCGAGCCCGTGGCCGTCGACGACCAGGCGACCACGCCGAACGGCACCACGGTGACCACGACCGCCTCGGCCGGACTACTCGCCAACGACCTCGGCACCGGGCTGCGCGTGACCGACCACGGCACCCCCGCGCACGGCACCGTGACCGTCGACGCCGACGGCACCTGGAGCTACACACCGGACGCCGGCACCTCGGGCACCGACTCGTTCGAGTACCGGGTGACGGACGCCGCGGGGCAGACCGCGACGGCTCGCGCCTGGGTCATCGTCGGCGACCTGGCCATGGCCGACCAGGGCACCGCGACCGCCGGCCGCGACCTGACCGTGCCGGCGAAGGCCGGCCTGCTCTCGAACGACCGCGGCACCGGCCTGACGGCCGTGCTGGACGGAGCCCCGCGTCACGGCGACGTGACCGTCGCGAAGGACGGCTCGTACGTCTACACCCCGGCGAAGGGCTTCTCGGGCACCGACGACTTCACGTACACCGCGACCGACGCCGAGAAGCAGACGAGCACGGGCATCGTGACGATCGTGGTCCTGCCCGACGCCGTCGACGACACGACCTCGACGAAGGCCGGCACGACGGTCACCGTCGCGGCGCCCGGCGTGCTCGGCAACGACCTCGGCACCGACCTGCGAGCCGAGATCGTCGATGCCCCGGCCCACGGCACCGCCACGATCGCCGCCGGCGGCACGACCAGCTACACGCCCGTCGACGGCTTCTCGGGCACCGACCAGCTGACCTACCGCGCCACCGACGCGTCCGGCGGATCGGATGTCGCCACGGTGACGATCCACGTCGGACCGATCGTCGTCGACGACTCCCCCGCCGGAGGCACGACCGCCGACCAGCCCCTCGTGGTGGACGCCGACCACGGCGTGCTCGCGAACGACAAGGGCACCGGGCTGACCGCCGCCGTCACCGACCAGCCGAAGGCGGGCACGGTCACGATGGCACCCGACGGCTCGTACACCTACACGCCGAAGCCCGGCACCTCGGGCACCGACTCGTTCGGCTACGAGGTCACGGACGGCAACGGTCAGACCGGCACGGGCACCGTCACGATCGTGGTCAGCCCCAAGGCCACCCCCGACGTCGCCACGGTCGCCGCCGGTGACCGCGTCACGGTCGCCGCACCGGGTGTGCTCGGCAACGACGTCGGATCCGGCCTGACGGTCACCGCGGTGACCCCGGCCGCGCACGGCACGGCCACGATCACGCCCGACGGCACCGTCGACTACACGCCGGCCCCCGGCTTCTCGGGCACCGACGTCGTCACGTACACGGTCACCGACCGGGACGGCGGCACCGCCACGACGACGGTCACCGTCTCCGTGACGCCCCGCGCCCTCGACGACCGCTTCTCGACGCCTGCCGGCACCGCGCTCTCGGTGCCCGCCCCGGGCCTCCTGGTGAACGACCTCGGCAGCGGCCTGACCGTGACGGGCGTCGGCACCCCGGCGCACGGCACCATCGACACCCGGCCGAACGGGTCGTTCGTCTACACGCCGGTCACCGGCTTCTCGGGCACCGACCGGGTGACGTACACCGCGACCGACTCGTCGGGCACCGCGACAAAGGCCACCGCGACGATCGTCGTCGGCGCCCTGGCCGTCGACGACACCGGCAGCACGCGCGCCGGCACCCCGCTGACCGTCGACGCCGCGCACGGCGTGCTCTCGAACGACTCGGGCAGCTCGCTGACCGCGACGCTCGACGGGGCGCCGACGCACGGCACGGTCGAGCTCGCTCGCGACGGCTCGTACGTCTACACGGCGAAGTCCGGTTTCTCGGGCACCGACGTGTTCACCTACACGGCGACCGACGGTGAAGGACAGACCCGCACGGGCACCGTCACCATCACGGTGCTGCCGACGGCGGTCGACGACGCGGCCTCGACGCCGGCCGACACGACGCTGACCGTCGACGCCCCGGGCGTGCTGGGCAACGACCTCGGCACGGGCCTCCGCGTCACCTCGACGGGCCCCGCCGCTCACGGCACGGTCACGATCGACCCCAGCGGTCGCCTGGTCTACACGCCGACCGCCGGCTACTCGGGGAAGGACGCCGTGACCTACACGGTCGCCGACCGTGACGGCGGCACCGCGACCGCCACGGTCACCATCACCGTGCGCGTCAAGGCCGTGGCCGACTCCGGCAGGACGATCGCCGGCAAGCGACTCGTCTCGGGCAGGGTCGGCGGCGTGATGCGCAACGACGACGGTTCGGCCCTCTGGGTCGCCCTGGCGTCCGAGCCGTCGCACGGCACCGTGGCGCTCGACCTCGACGGGTCGTACGACTACATGCCCCACGCCGGCTTCGTCGGGGTCGACACCTTCGACTACACGGCGACCGACGAGGCCGGACAGACCGCCCGCGCCACCGTGGACATCACGGTGCTGGGCGCGGCCGTCGCGGTCGACGACGAGCAGCGCGGCACGACCGACCACGCGGTCACCGTCGACGTCACGGCGAACGACACCCCCACCGAGGGTGCGACCTTCGACCGCGGCACCGTCGTGATCGTCGATCCGGCGACCGGTGACGGGGTCAGCACGCTGGCCGTGCCCGACCAGGGCACCTGGACGGTCGTCGACGGCTCCGTGGTCTTCACCCCCGCGAAGGGCTTCGACTCGAAGGCGTCGGTGCAGTACCGCGTGACCGACACGGCCGGCGAGACGGTCCAGGCGGTCGTCACGGTGTCGTTCCCGATGATCCTGTCGGCGACTCAGCTGGCCTTCACCGGCAGCGCGTCGGTGCTCGGCATCGCCGCCATGGCCCTGCTCGGGGTCGCGCTCGGCCTGGCGCTCTCGCGTCGCGGCCGTCGCGTGGTCGGCCCGATCCGAGGCCGTCGCCGGGCCGAGTAGCCCCCGACGTGCCGACGTCCCCGTCCGCCCGCCCCTCCTGCCGAGGGGACGGGCAGGCGGGGACGTCGGTCGTGCAGGAGGCGCGGTGCCGGTCCCCTCGGACGGCGACGTGTGTGAGCACGACTCGCGTCGGACACGCCGCGGGGACGCGAACGAGTGCGCCACGATCCTGCGCGGTCGGCCCAGGCGGTTCCACGATTCCGACCTCCACGTGAGTGGCTTACGAGAAAGTGCGTACCTGCCGACGACGGGGCCTCCTGCGATGCTGCGATCACCCGCCGACCACACGAGCAGGAGAACACCATGACGAACGACCCGACCACGCGCAACCCCTCCCGTCGCCTCGCCCGCGGCACGGCCGTCCTCGCCGGAGTAGCCCTCCTCACCGGACTCGGCGTCGCCACGCCGGCATCCGCTGCTCCTGGGACGACACCGAAGCCGACCGTGACAGCCGCCCCGGACCGACGGGACACCACCACCGAACACCGCAACGCCTGCGCCGTGCGGACGCTCATCACCACGACCTTCGCCGATCCCGAAAGCACGTCCTCCCAGCAGCTCGCGGCGAGATCCGTCTCACCGAGCGCCGTCGCGCACGGAGCAGGGACCACCGCCGGGCCGGAGGGACTCCTCGCCCAGTTCTCGGCGGACCGCACGCGCGTCCCGGGGGCCCACGCCGTGATCAAGCGCGTCGCAGCCGACGGCGACCTCGTCGCGGTGCACTGGCAGATCACGCCGGACCCGCGCGACGAACGACGCGGCGACGCCGCCGTCGACCTGTTCCGCCTCGAGCACGGCCGGATCGTCGAGCGCTGGTCGCTCGAGCAGCCCGTTCCGACCGGCACACCGGCCAGCGGGAACACGAACACCATGTTCAGCGACCTCTACCGGCCGGCACGTCCGACCGCCGCGCCGTCGGAACGCCAGGAAGAACGCAATCGCGTCCTGGCCGTGTCGGCGTACGACACGCTGTTCCGGGACCACGACCCGTCGATCCTCGACCGCGCCTTCGACCCCGCGTACCTGCAGCACAACCCGGTCGCTCCGAACGGGACCGCGGCGCTGAAGCGGCTGTTCGGCAGCGGCGCGCCGTTCCCGGCGCAGCAGTCCGTCATCTCGCTCTCCGACGGCGACATCGTGTGGACCTTCTCCCAGGCGGTCGGCGCGAAGCCCGGGGACCCGCTGCTCGCCGCCGACCTGTTCCGCGTCGACGACGGCCTCATCCGCGAGCACTGGGACGTGGTCCCCACCGACTAGTCGCCCGAGGGAGCGTCGCGCACCGGGCGTGCGGCCTCGCGTCGGGTGCGGCTCCGATGCCAGGTGAGGGCACTCGCCGCGAGCACGCCCCCCACGACGGCCCCGATGGTGTTGGTGATCCAGTCACTCGTGTCACAGGCCCGACCGATCACCACCACCAGCGCCTGGATCGCCTCGACGGCACCCGACAGCGCGACGGCACCGAGCACCGCCGCCACCGGTCGTCGCCAGAGCACCCCCGCGAGGAACGAGACCGGAACGAACAGGAGGATGTTCGCAGTCGACTCCCCCGCAGTGGGTGCGAGGTACGGCAGGCCCGGGTTGCACGTGATGCTCGGGTATGGCGCGCCGTCCGGGTACAGCGTGAGCCCCATGACGGTGAGTACCGCCAGGCCGAGGAGAGCGCCGGTCGTCCGTGGGCGTCCCGCGAGCCACACTCCGACGAACGGACCGGCGACCACGACGCCGATCAGGACCGAGAAGGCGAGCCACGGCACCAGGGCCAGCACGGTCGAGAGCACGGACCGAGACTAGGACACGTCGGATCAGCTGAGCGCGGGGCGGGACGGAGCCGCGGTGGAACCTCGGTACGGCTCGGTGTCCCCGAGGGCCGCTCTCAGGATCACCGGCCGGGACGGAACGAGGGGGCCGGATGACGGACGCGGCGTCGGTGACGTCGAGCACGCACGTGACGTGGGGGCCCCGCGAGCTAGGCGCGATGCGGCGGTCTCGCCGCCCTCGTCTTCGACGGCTCGGGACGGTCGGTGGCCCAGTCCACGTGCGTGCCGGAACCTCCGGGGAGGTGGGTCGCAGGGTCGTGGTCGGGCTCTGCTTCGGGATAGAGACCGCGGCCTGACGACGCACTCGCGTAGAGCGCCGCGAGCCAGGTGGGGTTGATGTCGACCGTTCGACTGCCGGCGAACTTGAACCGGAGGCTGATCTGCGGAGAGAGCCAGACGGTCGACCGGCCGTCGCCGGTCTCGATCGGTTCCTTCCACGAGAACATGAACGACTCGTTCTGACGGAACTTGTTGACGATGACGATCTGGAGGTGGGCGAGGAGGCGGTCCTCGACCTTGAACTCGAGGACGTCGCCGTCGTAGACGATGTATCCCATGGCTGCTCCGAGACGGAGAACGCCCGACGGTGCTGACAGCAGGGTCTGGGCTGTGGTGGTGTGCGGATCTCACTGCGCACTGCGCCGGCCGTCTTCGCGGCGCCACACGTGGTGACGAGACCACATCGGTGATGCGTCCGCTCGGCTCTCCTCGAGACCTGACACTAGACCGCTGCCGGGGGAAGGGCGACAGGGTCCCGACCCGAACGGGACCCTGTCGCCGGCAGCTCACACCGAACCCGACGGGTGCAGCCGCTCACTTGAGGACCTGAACCACCCTCAAGGCACGTCGAGCCTGCTCCTCGGCCCGTGATCCACGACAGATATGGACATAAGCCGAACCTTTTGGTACCAGCGGTGCTCGAGGGAGCAGCGTCACACGCGGTCCGCTTCCCCTCTACTGTTCATCCCGAGGACGAGACTCGTCTCCAGGGAAGGAACGAGCGATGAGCGAACGACGTCGGCGAGAACTGGGCGAGTCGGACGAACCCCTCGAGGACGAACTCGACGAATCGTTCGACGCAACCGTGGAAGAGGGTGCCGAACGCCTGCACCGCACACTCCGCACCACGCTCATCACGGGCTTCTTCGGAGGCCTCGAGGTCGGTCTGGGCATCATGGCGATGCTCGCCGTGCTGACCGAGACGGGCAGCCACCTTCTGGCGGGCCTGGCGTTCAGCATCGGGTTCCTCGCCCTGCTCCTGGCGCACTCGGAGCTCTTCACCGAGAACTTCCTCCTGCCGATCGCCGCACTCGCGGCGAAGGAGGGCACGTTCCTGCAACTCCTCAAGCTCTGGGGCGCCACGTTGGTCGCCAACCTCGCCGGCGGGTGGATCTTCATGTGGCTCGTCGTCCAGGCCTTCCCCGAATGGCACACGACCCTCGACGAGTCGGCTCACCACTTCGTGGACGCTCCGTTCTCATTGCAGACCGTGATCCTGGCCGTCCTCGGCGGCAGCACGATCACGCTGATGACCCGCATGCAGCACGGAACCACCTCCGAGCCCGCGAAGATCGCGGCCGCCGTCGCCGGGGCCTTCCTCTTGGCCGGTCTGCAGCTGTTCCACTCGATCCTCGATTCGCTCCTCATCTTCGGGGCCATCCAGGCGGGCAGTGACGTCACCTACGCCCAGTGGGCAGGGTGGTTCGGCTACACGCTGCTCTTCAACATCCTCGGGGGGCTCGTGCTCGTCACCTCGCTGCGGCTGCTCCGCACGAAGGAGCTCTTCTCGAAGGCGCGGGACGAGAACGAGTAGGGAGGCGCCGGGGCGCGGATTCTCCTCGGCCGGACCTCGCCGTCGCACCGGACCGTGACGGCGCGCTCGACCGTCGCGCACCTCCTTGAACCATCTCGGCACTCGACGTACGGTGAAAGTGCCGATGACGTCGAGGGAGTGAGCATGGACGAGGACACGGAACACCCGAGAGGTCGACTCCGACTGCAACGACCGACCTTTCGCGGGTCCTCCGTCGGCTGGGGAATCGGTGCGTTCTTCTGGCTCGTCTGCGCGGTCCAGGCTCTGGTCGGGGTGGTGCAGAACGGGGGCACGTCCGTCGTCGGGGCCCTGGTCCTGGCCGGGCTGACCGTCCTGGCGGCGGTCTGCATCATCGGCACGGTCGCGACGATCCGGCACCCCCGTCCGGCACCGCCCGCCACGGACGCCTGACGGGTTCCCCGCGGTTCTGCGGGACGAGCGACTTACTGCCTGTCGGCTGTCGGCTGTCGGCTGTCGGTGGATCGAGGGTGCTGCCGACACGTGGTCGATGCTCCGATCAGCGGAATGTCGGGGCAACCGACGCACTCTGTCGGCCCGGCACGACCTGTTCTCCCCCGGTCAGCGTGTCGTCCTGGTCGGCGATCGGATCGAGACGGGGAGCCAAGCGATCGCCGCCACCGCCCCTCCGACTCACCGGAACACAGCCCGGCAGGCGATCGACCACCGGACGCCGCGTCGCTGATGGACAGCGAGTTCTCCTCTGTGGGGTGATCGCTGCTCAGTGCCCGAGCAGCATGTCGTTGCGGGCCCGGATCTGTTCGTCGGTAGCGGGGAAGTAGCTGCTGACGCCGAAGTGTTCGGCGTCGTGCTGGATCTTCTCGACGATCGGCCGGAGTGCGCGTTCGTACTCGACGAACGCCTGCTCGACGTCGCCGTCAGCAGCTCGGAAAGCGTCGTGGAGGGCAGTGGCGCCGATGATGGCGAATGATCCACCCATGCCCGCGGCAGGTGATGCGCAGTAGCCGGCGTCGCCGACGAGCGCGATGCGTCCGGACGTCCACGCCGGCATCTTGATCTGACTGAGCTTGTCGAAGTAGAAGGTGTCGACGTTGACCGCCTCGTCGATGTGGTCTGAGAACGGTGCGCCAGCCTGCAGCAGGTGCTCTCGGAGGATGCGCTTCTGCTGGTCGACGTCGTGGTGGTCGTAGGGGATCTCGTGCTCGGATCGGAAGCCGAGCACGAGGTCGGTCGTGGTGTCGTAGGAGTTCACCAGCATCGTCACGCCGGGCGCGTTGGTGATCTGGGTCGTCTGGCGGTCGATGACGAGGTGGTCGAGGGTGGCGACGGAGAAGTACGTCTGCAGGAAGTGGGTGTGGAGCGCTTCCTGGCCAAAGCGCAGTCGTCGCACCGCCGAGTGGTTGCCGTCGCACCCGATCACCATCGTGAAGTCCCGCTCTGTGCCGTTGCGGAAGACCACGTGGACACTGTCCTCGTCGGGCTCGGTCAGCGACCTGATGGAGTTGCCCCACAGCATCTCGACTTCCCCCTCCGTCGCGGCGGCGAGGATGTCGAGCAGATCGTCTCGGTGGATCTCGTAGCCGTCGCCGGCCGAGTCGTCCGTAGGCGGTTCCGGGTCCATCCGCGCGATGAGTTCTCCCTCCGGTGTCGTGAACTTGGTCACGCGAGGAACGAGCGCCTTCGCTCGGATCTCCTCGAGCAGGCCCATCCGTTCCACGATCGCGATGGTGTCGTCGCGGATGTCGACGGGGGTGCCGCCGCGCTTCAACCCGGATCCGCTCTCGACGATCGTGACCTCGTAACCGAGCCGACGCATCCACAACGCTGTCGCGAGACCCGCGAAGCTCGCTCCCGAGATCAACACCTGTTCCTGCGTGCGCGTGTTCATCGATCGTCCTCGTTTCCCGGCTCCTGCCGAACTTATAGTTACCCAAACATTCTGGTGAGGCCGACAGTAGCAGAAACTTTGGGTCACTTTATGTTTCGTGGCAGACTGGTGCCATGGAGCAAGCGAGCATGGGTGCCGGATCAGGGCTCCGAGAACGCAAGAAGCGAGAGACCCGCGAGCGTCTGGGCGATGTGGCGGCTCGGCTCTTCGCGGAGCACGGGTACGACGAGGTGTCCGTCGCGGACATCGCGGTCGCCGCGGGCGTGTCGGAGCCGACGGTCTACAACTACTTCCCGACCAAGCCCGACCTCGTCTTCGACCGAGCAGACGACGTGCTCGAGAAGATCCGGGGTGCGATCTCCCGGCGAGACCCCCAGCAGTCACCCGCCGATGCCCTGCGCTCCCTCATCCTCGAGGACATCGATCGGTACGTCGAGGACGACGAGGGATTGGCCAAGGGCGAGTTCCCCGCGCAGTGTCGGCTCAGTGCGCTGCTCCGACGTCGGGCCCTGGAGTTCTACGACGACGTCACGACCGTGGTGGCAGCTGAACTCGCAGGTACGGGACCGAACGCGATGTCCGAGCGGGCGTACGCGGCCGCGCTCGTCTCGGTGGTGCAGCAGACCACCGCGAGCATCGGCGATGCGGTCCTGTCGGATGCTCATCGGGGAGACACTAGCGAGCGTCTGGACGGCGCGGCCACGGCGACCCTCGACCACTTGTCGACCTGGTGGCACAGGGAGCACGCCACCTGAACGCGTCTCGGCAGACCACCCCTTACCGGGCGGTCGGCACGGAGATGATCCGGTCGAGCCATTCCCCGAGAAGGCGTCGCTCGGGGTCGCTTAGCTGGTTGAGCTCGGGAGCGACGGCGCGGAACGCGACGGCTGCAGCTAAATGACCTGACCGGGCCGCCACAGGCGCATCCGTCAGGATCTGCGCCAGGACGCCCTCGAACACGGCATCCGCCAGCCCGGGATCACGCTCGATAGGAGGCGTGGCAAGGATCGTCGTGATGACGCCCACTCCCGCCGATTGGATGAGTCCGACCGCTCGCGCCTCCGGCACCGCGAGGCGCCCGGCGGCGGCGACCCGGCGGACACGAGCAACAAGGACGTCCTTGCCCAGGCGAGCAGCAGGCGAGCCCGCGACACGACGCGAGTCGCTGAGCAAAGCGAAGAGCGCCGGGTTCTCGAGACCGAACTCGACCTGACGACGCCACCCGTCGCAGAGCTCCTCCACTGGATCGACATCCGCCGCGGCAGCGGCAGCCACGGTCGAGGCCTTGTCCGCGACAAAGGACGCCATGACGTGCTCAGCAACGGCCTCGAGCAAGCCGTCCTTGTCACCGAAAAGCCGGTAGATCGCGGGGGCCTGGACGCCAGCGGCCTGCGCCACGCCCCGCGTCGTAACAGCGCCCGGGCCCTGCTCACGGAGGAACCGGGCAGCGACCTCGACGATGCGCATCCGTGTGTCGACAGGAACGGTTTCGTCAGTCACAGAATCAACGATACCGCCCTCTTGCTATCGGCGTGATTCCGACGATACTCTTGCGAGCGTTCCGCTGATATCTGGTCGCGGTTCGACGAGAGGCTCACCTCCATGATCATCATCACCGGCGCCACGGGCGCCCTGAACGGCTCCACCGTCGAGCACCTCCTGAAAACCCTTCCCGCATCCGAGATCGCCATCGTCGCCCGCGACGCGGCCAAGGCTGTGCACTTCGCGGAGCGCGGAGTCGAGGTGCGGATGGGCGACTACGCCGACCCTGCGTCCCTGCCCGCCGCCTTCGCCGGAGCAGACCAGCTCCTCCTCGTCTCGGCGAGCGACCCGCACGACGACGCCGTCGCACTGCACCGCAACGCCGTCGAAGCAGCAGTGGTTGCCGGTGTCGGCCGGGTCCTCTACACGAGCCACCAGGGAGCGGCACCCGACACCCCCTTCGGACCGGGCCGCGACCACGCGGCCACCGAACGGCTGCTCGCCGAATCGGGACTGGCCTGGACGTCGCTTCGCAACGGCTTCTACGCGCACAGCCTGACCTGGTTCCTCGGCGACTGGCGCGAGACGGGCGTCATCACGGTCCCTGCCGACGGGCCCGTGTCGTGGACCGCCCGGGAAGACGCGGCCGAAGCCGCCGCGCACATCCTGCTCTCGGACGGCGCCTACAACGGGCCGACGACCCTGACCGCCCCCGCGGCTCCCACGTTCGCGGACGTCGCAGCGATCGCTGCCGACGTCGCCGGGCGACCAGTCGAGACCGTGGTGCTCGGGGACGACAACTGGGTCGCACACCAGGTGTCCTCGGGGCAGCCGGAGTTCATGGCACGCTTCATGCTCGACATGTACCGCGCCGCCGCCGGCGGGTTCTTTGCCGGCACCGACCCCTTGCTGGGCAAGGTCCTCAGTCGCGAGCCCGCGTCCGTCCGCGACCTGCTTACTGCGCAGCTCGCGACGACCGGCCACTAAGAAACATCTCGTCCCACAGGCCGATCCTTCACCGGGCACTAGATGCTCGGCCGACATACGGCTACGTTGCGAGGGCAGCCCAGACCCCCGCTGTGAATGGCGGGGTTCCTGGGTTCGCCCGGGTTCCCCGTCATGGATCCCCTATCGGGCATGCAGAAACGATCGTTTGTGACTAGCGCCGACGAACACCACGAGCGGGCCCTGGCCAGATCAGAACCGCTCCCCAACTGAAGATCGCCTTGGTCGGGGAGCAGCCCTTGCTGTCGTACAGCGAACGGGTCAGGCCCGGAGGTCCTTGAGCCACTGCTCGACCGTGCGCGGGCTCAGCCCGAGCTGCTGCTGTGCGCTCGTGGCAGGGTCGATGAGCTCGGAGGGCAGGGTGGCCCGCCACCGGTACGAGGCCACGACAGGGTCCGCTCCGGCTGAGCCGAAGAGGGGCTCGATGACGCGGCCGAAGTCGTCGACGTCCTGCGCCTCGAACCGCACGCTCGTGCCCGAGGCTGCGGCGAAGCCAGCCGCGAGGTCGGAGCCCACGAGGCCGGGCAGCGCACCGACCCCGACGACACCGGTCACGGAGCCGTCCTGCAGCAGTCGCGCGACGACGTCGGCCACGTCGAGGTGCGAGCTCCACGACACGGCGTAGTCGTCACGGATCGGGTAGCGGAGGACGCCCTCCTGCTCCACGCCCGCGGCGACCGGCGGCAGCAGCAGGTTCTCGAGGAAGAGGCGCGGGGCCGCGACGGCGACGGAGACCCCGGTCGCCCGCAGACCGGCAGTGAGGAAGCCGACGGGACTCTCAGCCGCACCGTCGCCCTCCGTCGGGTACCCGCTGGTCGAGACGACCACCCGGGCCGGCCGTGCCTGCTCGACGGCTGCGACGACCGTCCGGGCATGCGCGAGCTGCTGGGCGGCGTCGCCGACCGGAAGGTGCACGAAGACGCCGTCGACGCCCGCGTAGGCCGCCGCGAGGGACGCGACCGACATCAGGTCGACGGCGACGGGCGCGCCGCCTCCCTCATAGGCGGACGGGTCGCGGACCGCCGCGGTGACGGCGGCGCCGGAAGCGAGAAGGGATGCGACGACGGGGGAGCCCTGGGCGCCAGTAGCGCCGTGGATGAGATAGGTCATGAAGCTATCAATGCATCTGGTGCACCAGTTACGTCAACTGCACCAATGGCGTACTGTCCATGTTCATGGCTTTCTGTGGAGAGATCTGGCCCGAGTGCGGCATCGCGAAGTTCCTGACACTGCTCGACGGCCCCTGGGCAACGCTCATCGTGCGAGAGCTCCTCGAGGGCCCGGCTCGTTTCACCGAGCTAAAGGAGGCGCTGCCCGGCATCAGTGCGCACACCCTCACCAACCGCCTCCGGAAGTTCGAGACGTCGGGCCTCGTCACCAGGACGGCGTACTCCGAGATCCCGCCGCGCGTCGTCTACGAGCTCACCCCGACGGGGCAGGGGCTCCGGCCCGTGCTTGAGTCGATGAACGCCTGGGCGCTGTCCGTCCCGCCGACACCCGACGCAGAGATCGAGGTGGTTCCTCGGTAGAGGATCGTCTATCGGGACGCCGCCCTGAGCAGGTTTGCGAGATGGTAGTTCCACCCCTCCTCGTGTGCGGCTCGAAGTCCGTCGCCATCTACGAGCTGCCCAAAACCTCGTTCCGTCAGCGTGACCGTGCTCCGCTCGCCGTCACTACGGATGTCGAAGCGGACCATAAGTGGCGACGGCCATTCCGGCTGCTGCCACACGAAGGCCAGCCGCCTCGGCGGTACTGCTTCCGTCACGCGACCGTCAGCGAAGTGCTCGCGGCCGCCCTCGGTCCAGGTCTCGCGCACGACCGAGCCGACCTCGGGAGTCAGCACCAGCTCAGGCCACCAGGAGTCGCGCTCGTCCGTAAGCGCGCACCACAGTCCCTCCGCGGAGGACACCGATGCGACGGTGATCGACAGCGAGTCAGCGCACATGCTCAGACGCTAGTGCGTCTGCCCAGCACCGGCGCCGATGTGCCGGCCAGCGATCGGCTATCGAGACGCTTCTGCCGCGTTCTGTCTGTTCACAAACCGACCGGCCGGTCGGTTTGCCTGTTATGGTGTGGTCATGGATCGCCGCGCACTCGTCCTTGCCGCCGCCCGCGAGCTCGCGCTCGCACGCGGGGTCATTCCGTCGTTAAACGAGACCGCCGCCGCGGCGGGCGTATCCAAGGGCGGGTTGGTGCACCACTTCCCGACGCGTGCGGCGCTGGTGCAGGGGCTGGCGATGGCAGCGCTCGAGGAGGTCGACACGGCCATGACCGCAGCGGCGGGCGAGGGGAGTGCGGCGGAGACCTGGTTGCGCATGTCGGTCCCCACGGGGGAGGACGTCGCGGTCTTCCGAGCGATGGCCATTGCGCACCGGGCGGTCGAGGCGCCGGGTGATGCGGTGGCGACTGCATCCCAGGAGGCCATAGCCCGATGGGAGGCGATGATCCGCGACGAGGTGGGTGACGCCGGCCGCGCACGGGTGATCCGGCTTGTCGGCGACGGCTTGTTCGCCAACGTCATCGCCGGCATCGAGCCGGCACCCACGGCCGCGGAGCTCGACGCTCTCCTCGGTTCTCTCTTGCCCGCGGGTGGGAGGGGCGGGCGGTGACCGCGCAGCTGCTGCTGGCGATCGCGGGCCTCGCTGCGCTTGACTCGCTGAACCCGGCCACGATCGTCGCGGTGACCTTGATCCTTCTCGCCGCCCCGCGGCGTCCCGCGCTGATGGCACTCGTCACGGTGCTTGGGGCGGCACTCACCGTGTTCGCGGTCGGCGCCGCGCTCTTCCTCGGCGCGGGCGCGGCAGCTGGTGCCGTCGACGGGATTGTGCAGGGTATCCGCTACGTCGCCTTCGCCGCCGCGGGCGTCGTCCTGGTCCGCTCCGGGATACGACGCTTCCACACGCGACCCAGGAAGCCGATCGGGTTGCCATCGTGGTTCACACCCTGGACTGCGCTCCCGTTCGGGGCGCTGCTAACCGGGGCCGACCTACCGAATGCGTTCCCGTACTTCATTGCGATCGAGCGCCTCCTAGACGCGCAGGTCACGCCAGCGGAGGGCCTGCTCGTCCTCGCCGGGTACGCGGTGGTCTACTGCGTCCCGTGCCTCGTATTGCTCTTGGTGGGAAGCCTCGCGCGCCGTCGGACGCGTGCGCTGCTCATGCGTGTCACCGCCCGATTCGGTACCGGCGAGGTGAAGGCGTCCCCCTTCGTCGCGGTCGTGTTGATCCTGCTCGGCGCATTGGTCGCGTCGCTGCCGTTCTGGCTCCTGCGCTGACCGACGTCGAGCAGTGGTCCGGCGGAATCTCCTCGTGTGCGCGCTTGGCTCGTTCACGACGATCATTGGCATGACCCTGATTCTGCCGATCCTTCCTCTCTACGTCCGAGACCTTGGCGTTGGGGATCCGGCCGCGGTAACTCTCTGGTCCGGCATCGCCTACGCCGCGACGTTTCTGACCGCGGCCTTGACAGCACCGCTGTGGGGTTATCTCGGGGACCACTTCGGCCGGAAACCGATGCTGATCCGCGCGAGCCTCGTCATGGCGATCGCGATGTCGCTCATCGGGGTCGCCCAAGACGTCACTCAACTCGTACTGCTGCGGCTGCTGGTCGGCCTCCTCGGCGGCTACGCCTCCGGACCAACCATCCTCGTCGCCGCTCAGACCCCTAAAGGCCGCTCCGCTTGGGCGCTGGGCACCCTCTCCTCCGCCATCATGGCCGGCACCATCGCAGGGCCTCTGATCGGTGGAACCCTCGCGCAGACAATTGGCATTTAAGGGCGTTCCTCGCAACCGGCAAACCAACACGCTCGGCTCGCAGTCGAGTGGGCGGGACAGGGTTTTGGTGTGGCGCTTGATTGCGTGGGTACGGCGAATCTCGGCCCTCATCGCGAGAGCCAGCTCGCTGGGAACTCACTAGTCCTGCCCCGTATGGGTGAGATCAGACGGGTTTAATTGCGCCCATGGCCTCGTCGAGCAGCCTTCCAAAGGATCGGCCACGGTCCGTGGTGATCCATACATCCTTCGCGGCGATCACGCAGGTCAGGGCCGCGCCGGCGATCACCGTCGGGCGCGGGTCGGTGACCGCTAAACGGCCCAGGCGCATCCGTACGATTTCGGCGAGATCGCCCTGGACCCGCGAGATACGCTCGAGCTCGCCCGCACTCAGAGCCGGGTTGTCATGGATGATCTTTTCGATCGCGAGGGCGCGTTCAGCGAGTGTCTCGTCCTCGAAGTGCTCGACGACGACGTCGAATGCCCGCCGTAGCGATTCCCACACCGGCTCGTCGACGGGCCGTGCACCGAGTGCCTGGGCGAGCATCTGCGACCACGCGTCGTACTTGCCCAGCATGACGTCCTCTTTCGAGGTGAAGTAGCGAAAGAACGTTCGCCTGGAGATGCCGGCAGCCGAGACCAGGTCATCGATTGTTGTCTGCTCGTATCCCCTAACCGCGAACAGATCCTGGGCCAGCATCGCCAACTCGGTTTGCATGGCTCGTCGAGCTCTTTCACGCACCGGGATAGGAGTGGACTCGCTCACATGTGCCAGCTTACAAGGCAACGGGCATAGGTGGCACTCAGTGGCACATGTGCCCTACAGTGGCATTTGCCAGACGTTGACCACGAAACATTGGAGCTGCCACATGACCACGCCATGGACTTTGAACGACATCCCACGCCAGGACGGGCGCGTCGCTGTGATCACCGGAGGCAGTAGTGGACTCGGCTTTGAGACCGCCCTCGCCCTCGCGGATCATGGCGCGGCCGTGGTGCTCGCTGTCCGCGACACCACCAAGGGCAAGGAGGCCGCGTCGAGAATCGCCTCCCATGTGCCCAATGCCAAAGTCTCCGTGCAGAACCTGGACCTGGGTTCACTGGAATCCGTGCGCGCAGCGGCCACAGATCTCAGGTCGGCGCACCCGCGGATTGACCTGCTGATCAACAACGCCGGCGTGATGTACACGCCTCAGCAGAAGACAGCCGACGGTTTCGACCTGCAGTTCGGCGTGAACCACCTCGGTCACTTCGCGCTGACCGGGCTGCTGCTCGATCACCTCCTGCCTGTGCCGGGCTCTCGAGTCGTGACGGTGAGCAGCTACGGTCACCGCATTCGCGCGGCTATCTACTTCGACGACCTGCAGTGGGACCGCAGCTACGACCGGGTTGCCGCCTATGGCCAGGCCAAGCTGGCCAACTTGATGTTCACCTACGAGCTGCAGCGCCGCCTCACGGCGTACGGCAGCACTATGGCCGTCGCCGCGCACCCAGGCAACGCTTCCACCGAGTTGACCCAGAACTTGCCTGCTCTCGCGCGGATCGCGTCGGCCGCCGTCAAGCCTTTGCTTGCCCAAAGCGCTGCTGGAGGCGCACTCCCCACACTGCGTGCCGCAACTGATCCAAGCGTGCTCGGCGGCCAGTACTACGGCCCCGACCGCATACGCGAGACCCGAGGACACCCGCAGTTGGTTACATCCAGCGCCGCCTCATACGACCTGACGACACAGCGCCACCTGTGGTCCGTGTCCGAGGAACTCACCGGCGTTACCTTTCCCGCATAACGACTCAACCCCGGAAAAGAGACGCCCTCTATCCAACGACCATGGGCATTCGTTCCTGCAGAACTCCACCTGGCACACAGCCAGGTGGACGATCGACCACCGCCGCCCGATAGCTAACCGCCTATAGGGCGATTAGCCCGCTCTCCCGAGACCGACACCACTACTCACTGACCCCCCGTCTCAGTGCGCGATCCCCTCTCGGGACACGCGCCTGACACACTCGAGGTTGGAAGTCGTCTCGCAATTTCTGGCATTGGAGCGAACCATCGACGCACACGACCTACCCGCGTCACCCGACTGGTCCTTCACCTTTGGAGGCGAGGGCACTGCTCCTGCTGTAAATATCGCTGCCGACGACGCCTTGGCATGACTGGCCTCAGCAACAGAGGATTTACGCCGCAGGAAGAATCCGGCGGCGAGCTTCCCGCCGAGCTGGGTCGCCCTGATCCGCGAGGCGGCAAACGCGGGAGTCTCGGAAGGAGCCATCGCGATTGCGAGCGGACAAAGCCTGGCGTCTGTTCGGAACATCCTCTCTTAGCTTCTGGGTGAGGCCCCCTGGGCCCGCCAGACGATCCCCTACCGGGCGCGTACCTCGAGTCTTGGAGTCTCGCTCACGTGTTCTACCGCGTCATCGACAATATGGGAGACGTGTCGGTCGGCGACCGAGTAGATCGCTTCCCTGCCTACGCGGTTGACCTCGACCAGACCGGCAGCTCGGAGGACGCGCAGGTGCTGCGACACGAGCGGCTGCGCCAGGCCCGACGCCTCGACGAGGGCAGTCACGCCCGAATCGCCATGACCGAGATGGCGGAGGAGTCGGAGTCTCGACGCCGATGAGAGAGCCTTGAACAGCTCCGCTGCGGACTCGAGGGAATCGGTGCTCATGAGCGTCACATTAGCGTCCGCGAATGCGACGAGGGCCCCACCAGATGGTGGGGCCCTTGGTCATGCGGCGCCAGTCAGCGTCGGAAGTTCAGTGCTCGTCGTAGTGGTCGCCGTGCTGGGCGTGCTTGTGGTCACCGTGGACGTAGTCGACATGATCGTCGTGCGTCACGGTCTCATGACCGCACGCCGTGCCGTGCTCGTGCTCGGTGACGGTGTGCTCTGCGTGGACTTCAGTGTCAGCCATGGGTGGCGCCTTTCTCATCGGGTGAATGAGTCCAGCAAAGCAGACGCATGCACACATCGCAATGCATTGATCTAGATGATGATGAGAACCGGAACCAATGCCACGGATCAGCGGCCGCAGAACGCGCCAGCAGTGAAGGTCGTCAGCCCTGACGGGCCTTCCAGCGCGGGTCCTTCTTGTTGATGACGAAGACCCGGCCACGACGGCGCACGACCTGCGATCCAGGGATGGCCTTCAGTGCCTTGAGCGAATTGCGGACCTTCATGACGCCTCCGATTGTTAGTGAGAACAGTTATCAACTAGCGTAGCGGCATGGCCACGCGACCCGCTTCCTCACCCACCTCGCGACACCGGGGCATCGTCCTCGTCGGCGGGCAGGACGCCGCCGAGATCGAACGGATCGCGCAGGTGCTCGCCGGCGATGCGAGTCATCTCGTCACCGTCGGCCCCGACGTGCAGGAGGGAGCCGACGTCGTCCATCAGCTCTCCCTCGACCTGGCGAGATCCGGTGACCGCGTCGACGTCGTCGCCGCCCTCGCCCCGGGCACCCCGTTGCGGGCCTTGGCGCTGTTGCTCGGCGCGCTCGTGGACTCCGACCTGGGCAGGCCGAGCGGAGAGTGTCTGCTGCAGCACGTCGTGGCCGGGGTGAGCGCGACCGATCTCGCCGATCTGGCCTTGCGCGGTGTGGACGACAGGTTCTTCGCCGCGGAACACGTCATCGACCTCGTCGAGCACGCCACCGTCGTCGTGCTCACTGACACTGCAGCGGTGCCCCCACAGGACCTTCAGCTCCTCGAACGGCTGCTCGCCCGGCTCGCACCCGAGACCTCCGTCTGCAAGGCCGAAGAACTCACCTGTGACTCGCTGTCACCACGAGGAGGCGCAGCGCAGCTCGGCGGCGCCGCCGGCTGGATGCAGGCCCTCTCGGAGCACACCCCCGACCACCACGATGACGGGACGATCACCACCTTCGTCTACCGGAACGAGCGCCCCTTCCATCCGGAGCGTCTCGCGGCAGTCGTGGAGCGCACCTTCGCCCCAGGAGCCGTCGGCACGGTGCTCCGGTCACGCGGCTTCACACAGTTCGCCACCCGTAGCGACCGTGTCGGCTCCTGGTCGAGCGTCGGACAGATGCTGAGCCTGGACCCCACGTCACTCCCGTCGTGGCACCCCGACTCACCTCACGGGCAACAGATCGCCTTCTTCGGCCTCGACCTCGACGTCGCCGCCATCCGCCGAGACCTCGACACCTGCCTCCTCACCAACGACGAGCTGCTCAGCGACCCCGCCTCGTGGCGTGACCTGGTTGACCCCTTCCCCGTCTGGGACGGCCACCGACACACCCACTAGCGCCGACCGTAAGCCGATCCCCTATCGGGCACTCCAGCACGCCGGCCTACATCCAGAGGCCGTGTTTAGGGAGCCGTCTCGAGAGTCTCGGCCGTGAGCAGCGCGCGGGCCCCGATGATCTCGACGCCGAGAAGTCGACCCGCTGAGTCGAAGTCGAGCACGATGTCTCCTCTGCCCTCACGCTCCACGACAACCTGCTCGACGGCGTCGCCGTCGGCAACCGACGGCGCCAACTCGAAGTAAGCACAGTCACTGTCCTGGTCGTATGTGAAGCGTTCGTCGAGAGACATGCACTGATCGTTCCATGTAAAGCGCAGACGTCGTAGGAGTCCGCAGACCCATCCCCTATCGGGCGGCCGTCGAAAATGCAGAACATCTGAATTGAACGTAATTGCGTTCTGTGCGGGCAGGATGAGGCTAGCTGTAGGCGCGGAAGTGGAGACGTTGGGGCCGGAATGGCAGCCTCGGCCCCGAGATCGGCCCTGAGAAGTAGTCACCGTGTTCGTCGAGCAAGGTGACGCCTCGCCACGTGCGTCTGATGCTGCCGCCGTAGAGCACGACCTGTTCCATCAGGTCCTTCGCTGCCGCCATGCCGTCATCGTCAGTGCGTCCGGCGCCGAAGGTCCACCAGTGAAGCTGCGAGCCCTCGACCACAACATTGCCGTCATGCCGCACGTGAACGTAGAAGGGCAAAGCGGAACCCCGGTCAGGAACCACCCACACCTCCAGGTCGAACTCAGCGACGGGAGCGTGGACCGTCACCCGGCCGTGAGTGCCGACGACTGCCTCGATCCAGCCTGGCAGGCCCTCTGAGGCGGTCTTGTCGATGGTCATCCTCAGCTGCCGTCGTTCGAGCAGACTGAATGCCCGGCCGACACCGGCTACGTTCCACTCGAGCTCTAGTCTTCGGCCGCCGGCGAATTCGACGACGATCCATTGCTCACCGATGAATGACAGTCCGGGGACTTCCAGAAACGGCAGGCGATCCGTGTCGGGATCGAGCAGGGTCGCGGAGACGTGGTCCGTCCCGAACGTCCTCCTGGCTGCGTCGGTCAGCCGCCCGAATGTGGCTTCGTGATGGGGCGGGATCGGCACGACCTCAGTATGCCGATTCCCGATAGAGACGGCGAGGGCGCTTGACCGAAACTCCAAGTAGAGAGCAAGACCCTACGTCTGCTCAGCTCCCGGTGACCGATCCCCTCTTGGGCGGTCACGTCCGTGTAAGGGTGGGGCTGCCGCGGAAAGGAATGATCATGGCCAGGACGACATGGGCAGAAGCACCGCACACCTTGCGGCGCGCCGTCGAGGATGCACTCGGCGCCGAGGTCACCGAGGCCGTCAGTCAAACCGGCGGCTTCTCCTCCGGGAGTGCTGATCGCCTAGTCCTTGCCGACGGCCGCCGTGTCTTCGCAAAGTCTGTCGAACGTGCCCGCAACGTCGGCACCTACGAGCTGCATCGGCGGGAAGCAGCAATCGTCCGGGACCTTCCCACGTCGGTGTCCGCACCCCGCCTTGTCGGGACCCTCGAGCAAGACGACTGGATCGTCGTGGCTTACGAGGACATCGACGGCCGCCAGCCAGGGGTGGACGACACCAC
Organism: Frigoribacterium sp. CFBP 8751; assembly: GCF_014841545.1. Classification (NCBI taxonomy): domain Bacteria; kingdom Bacillati; phylum Actinomycetota; class Actinomycetes; order Micrococcales; family Microbacteriaceae; genus Frigoribacterium; species Frigoribacterium sp. CFBP 8751. The sequence continues at coordinate 865,180 of NZ_JACYUB010000001.1, read as the reverse complement.
GCTCGTCCTCGATGCGCTCGGAACGCTGCCCCGCATCGAGACGCCCTCGCAGTTGCCCCGACTCTCGGACGAGCTGACATCGGACGCTGCGAGCTGGAACCGTTTGACCACGTCGGGAGCAGTGACCGAACTCGATCCTTGGGTCGGTGCGCACGTCGACCGGCTCCGCCACGTCGCCGCACAACTTCCCAGGGCAGCCGAGGGAGATCACCTCGTGCACCTGGACTGCCGTGCCGACAACCTCCTCATCGACGAGAAGTCACGGGTGTGGCTGGTCGACTGGCCCTGGGCCAGTGTCGGAGCATCCTGGTTCGACTCGGTCACATACCTCCTCGATGTCCTGGTCAACGACGGGGACGCAGACGTCGAAAAGCATCTTGATCACCCTTCTCTCCGAGGTGTGCCGGCAGAGGCTGTCGATGCGGTCCTTGCTGGACTTGCTGGCTCATGGGTCGAGCAACTCCAGGTACCGGCACCCGAGGACATGCCGAACCTAAGGGACTTTCAGCGGCAGGAAGCCGATGCAGCTCTCCTATGGTTGAGGCGCCGCTGGGCTTGAGACGCGCCCGCAGCGCGATCCCCTATCGGGCGCTCCAAGCACGCGCTTCTACAGGGCTGAACGTCGGCGCATGCTCGTGGTTGCATCAGGTTCGCGACCGGTTCGTGCAGCCGCATCAGTCGGCGGCCGCCGACTCCCTTTTCCGTTTCGACGAACGAGTGAGCAGGAGAAAGCATCATGAGCAACACCGTCATCCATGACTTGGTTTCCGAGATGCTGAGTCAGCTTCCGTCCGGTGGAGGCATCGTGGCTGTGGATGGCGATGCTGGCGAGCATCTCTCGGACATGGGCAGTCAGTTAGCTCGGGAGATCAGCGCGAGAGGCCTCACGTCGTCGGTCCGATCATTCACGGGCGCAGACTTCGAGTCTTCACCCGCCGGCACGGACGTGCTGTTGGTCGTCGGCGAAGGCGCGTTGCAGCCTGGCGTCCGGACGCGGTGGAACTGGACTCTGTGGGTCGAAGCCTCCGGGGTGCGTGATCCGGCGAGCAACGACCGCAGTGCGGTGGCGTTCGAGAGCTACCGGTCGCGTGACGAGCCCAAGGGCGCCGCCTCGGCCATCGTCGACGTCAGTGACCCCGAGGCCTATCGCCGTGACTGGAACGACGCCTGTTCGATCTGAGCCACTCCCCCACGCACCCTCGTCGTCCGCGGTCAGGGCAGGGGACGGGGAGGCGCGAGGAGCGTTCCGCGTATGACGCTGCCGTGGAAGGTGCGCACGGCGACCGTGACCCAGGCCCCGACGAGCCCGATGTAGAACACGACCGCCAGTACCTGCAGCGCGACGAGTCCCGTGTGCAGGGCCAGACCGTTCAGGCCTGTCACGCAGGTGCCGACGGGGAAGGTGAACGACCACCAGGTGAGTGAGAACGGGAGCCCCTGGCGGATGGTGCGGCGGGTGATGGCCGATGCCAGTGCCGCCCACATCAGGGCGAATCCCAGAGTGGGCACACCGTAGACGAGCCCGAAGACGAACAGGGCGTGCGAGGTTCCCTGGTCGACGGCGAGGTGGGCGTTGCCACCGAGCAGGTTGGCCGCGGTGATCGACTGCCCCAGGGGGCCGAGGACGATCCAGAGGGTCGGGACCATGCCGGCCGGGCCGATCTTGTGCTGGGCCAGGCGTGACCAGATCAGCGTGATGATCACGATCGACGCCAGCAACGACAACCCGAACATCGCGTAGCACCCCCAGAGCATGTTCTGCCTGGCCTGCCCCGCGGGCAGGAAGGGCAGCAGCAGCGCACCGGTCGAGGCAGACACCATCGGGGGAACCACGGGCATGAGCCAGCCGCCGAACGCACTGTCGGGGGCCGTGTCGTGCCGGGTGAACGTCAGGTACGGGACCGCGATCGCGCTGACGAGGCCGAGCACCGTACCGATGGTCCACAACACCCAGTCGATGCCGACCGCCAGGGGCGTACCGAGGACGTCTCTGCCCAAGAGCAGGGTGCCCGCGCCGACGGTCAGCAGCGCCATGGGCGGTGCCCCGTAGAAGTGCGCCATCACCGGATTGAGTCGATGCCCCCGCGCGGTGGCTCGGTAACGCACCCAGTGCATGACGGTCGCCGTGCTGAGAGCGACCAACAACACGCTGGCCAGTGCCCAGACGATGGTCGCGGCAGGGCGCAGCCCCGGGAACTGCAACGGCAGGGTCGCCGCGGCGTTGGCGACGATGCCGGTCCCCATGATCGACGCGAACCAGTTCGGGGTCAGGTTCGACACGATCTGCCCGCGGTGCTCGAGCTGGCGGAACAGACCGTGCGTGCGGGGAGGGGCGACAGTCGGTGTGATCGCGGCAGGCATGCCTCGATCTTCGTACGTGCGTCCGGCTGCCGATACGGGCGGATGCTTGTGGTGTCACAATCGATCCTTGTGACCGGACTCCCTGTTGATCTCGAGACGCTCCGACTGCTGGAGGCGATCTCGAGATCGGGCAGTCTGGGCCGGGCCGCGACATCGGTGGGCATCAGCCAGCAGGCGGCGTCGTCTCGCATCACGGGCGCCGAGCGGCGGCTGGGTCGTACGTTGCTCGTCCGCTCTCGGGCGGGCTCGGCGCTGACCGAGCACGGACTCCTGGTGTGCGAGTGGGGCCGACCCCTGCTCGAGGCGGCGACCACCTTCGAACGATCGCTGCACACCCTGATGACCGGCGCCTCCGACGCTCTCCTCGTCGCGGCGAGTCAGACGGTGTCAGAGGCGCTGATGCCACGCTGGATGACAGCGGCAGCGGATCGTGTCCGGGTACGCCTGGAATCGGGCAACAGCGACTGGGTCGTCGACGAGGTCCGTTCGGGGCGCGCGCACCTCGGGTTCACGGAGACCCCTGATGAGGCCGACGGGCTCGCCACGACCGTCCTGGGTGTCGACGAACTGCTCGTCGTCGTCTCGCCGAGGCACGCATGGGCATCGAAGTCCGAACCCGTGACGGCAGCGGATCTCGCATCCACACCGCTCGTGTCTCGGGAGTCGGGCTCGGGCACCCGCCGGACCCTCGAGCTCGCCCTGGGGATCGACCCTGCCCTGATGGCAGAACCCGCTGCGCAGTTGTCGTCGACGGGCGCCATCCGGGCGGCCATCGCCGGCGGTGTGGGTCCGGGAGTCATCAGCTCGTTGCTGGTCGAGGACGACCTCCGTGCCGGGCGCCTCGTCACCGTCCCGGCAGCCGTCGACCTGAGGCGCCCGTTCCGCGCCGTGTGGTCGGCCGGTCTGAGCGCCGGGGCGCAGGATCTCCTGGCCGTGATCGCCGCGTCGCAGCACAGCCCCGACTCCTCGCCGAGATGATCAGAGAAGCGAAGCGTGCCGTAGGGCCGTGACGGCCCGCAGGTGCTTCTCGCCGGCGCGGGTGGCGTTCGCCGGCGACAGATGGGGTGCCGCGAGCACGGGCACGACCCTCGCACGCGGTTCCAGGGTGAAGTACCTCATCACGCCCGTCAGGGCCGGAGTGCCGAAGGTCACGATCGCCCGCAGCTGCGGCAGAGAAACGAGCAGCTGAGCCAGGGCAGGGCGTGCCTCGTCGAGATCGGTGACGGTCGGCGCCCGACCAAGGGCCCACGGGACGATGTTCCATCGCAGGTAGACGTTCCTGCCCAGACCCGACTCGATCCGTGCTCGCCTGAACGCAGACGCCGTCGGCCCCGGGTTGTCCTCACTGCTGATCGCGTCCTCGCCCTGCTTGATCGTGGCAGGACCGGGTGATTCCATCAGCACGAGAACTGTCGCCGCCGCTCCTCCACCTGATGGGTCGAAGCCCGGCACGAAGCGCGCACGTCCTGGTCCGGAGCTCCGCCATTCCGATACGAGCTGATCGAGGCCCCTGGGCTGCTGCATCCCTAGACGCTACGACGTTAGGGACCGTTTCCGCCCACGCTCACCGACGACACGGAACGACCACGACGGCGTCCTCTCCGAGTGCGCTCGCCCCACAGCAAGTGATCCAGTGGGGGATCGTCTAACGGGACAGTGTGAAGCGCCGCTCGACTCTGCCCGAGGCATTCCGAACTTTGAGGTCCGAACTGCCCACCCAGCCGGCTTGCTCGTATGTGCGCACGGCCCGCTCGTTGTCCGCGATGACCCACAACTCCAGGTCGACCATCATCTCATCGGCGAATCGACGGATGAAGCTGAGAAGACCACTGCCCACTCCTCGTCCCCAACTGTCGGGATCTACAGCTAGGTAGAGGACTTCCGCGCTCGTCTCCCGAGGCACCAAAACGGCAAAGCCGGCAGCGCCCAAGGCGGTGCGGGCAAGGATGAGCTGCGCGCCTTCACCAGCCAGAGCGGCCTCGATACCGGCCAACTTGTCCTGGGCCGATGCGGCCTCGAGGAGTTCATCCCTCAAGGCGGTGGCGCGCGCCCAGATGCCGGCAGCGATAAGTCTCGCCTCCGGGCTGTCTTCCATCGCGACGACGAACTGCTCGGCCCGCTTCTGTTCACCCTCGTTCCGACTCGTCATCAAGTCATCGTTCCATGCCCAGGTGCCCGACTGACGATCGGCTACTGGGACATACCGATCTCGAGCTTTTGCCCTCTGCGCGTAACCGGTTTTCTGGCGCTACTCATGCAAGGGCCCGGGCGCGGCGAGCAAGTCGGCGGCCTCGGTGGCCATGAGATCCGTCCTCTCTTCTGGTGGTAGCTCGTCGACACCGCTCATGATCAGCAAGGCCTCGACCCCAGGCACCCACGTGTCATCCCTGAATCTGAAACAAAATCCTCGCAAGGCTTCCGAAAGCTGCAGATACCTCTCGTCGCGACCAGCGATCAAGCGCAGACTCTCGACAACAAGAGTTCGCCGGCCAGCCTCGTCATCGTCGGTGGTCAACCCTAGATCGGTGCCGATCGCGAGGAGGTACCGAAGGTTCTCGCTTGCAGGCAGGCTCTTGGACTCGCCAGCAAGAAGGCGAATGTTCAAGCTGTCATGGCCCGCCATCAACCAAGCGACGGCAAGCTCAGGGCCGCACCATTCATCGGCCTCTCGCGTGAGCGCGACGACCAGCAGGATCGCGATCACGTCCCGATCAGTCACCTCAGTTTCCACAAATCCGCCATGGTCGACAGCAGCATTGTCTTCCGCGACCAACGGTCTCGTCCTCGCTCTGACTCGCTTGTGGAACCACATCAGGACTGCTCCCCTCGTTGAACCGCACGATAGACCGTCGAACGCGCGACCCCGAACAGCTCGGCGATCTCGCTCGTGGTGTGGGCGCCGGTGCGGTGCAGCTGCACGAGGTGCTTCTCCTGCGAGGCGGTGAGCTTGGGCTTGCGGCCGCGGAGCTTGCCGGCAGCCTTCGCGATGGCCATCCCCTCCCGGGTTCGGGCACGGATCAGGTCGGCCTCGAACTCGGCCACCATCCCGAGGACGTTGAACAGGAGCCGCCCGACAGGATCGGTGGGGTCGTAGACCGCTCCCCCGAGGTTCAGGGCAACGCCCTTCTCCGTGAGCTCGTCCGCGATCGCTGTCGCATCGCGGAGAGAGCGGGCTAGGCGGTCGAGCTTCGTGACCACGAGCACGTCGCCTGCACGGCACGCGGCCAGTGCTTCCCGGAGACCGGGCCGTGCTCGAGTCGTGCCCGATAAGCCGTGGTCAACATGCACGTGATCATCGCCAACACCAAGCGCCTTGAGACCGTCACGTTGTGCTGCGAGATCCTGTCCCGACGTTGAGACGCGGGCGTATCCGATGAGCATCCGATGACTGTAGCGTTCAGACCCCCGTCACCGGGCATTTTTGCGGGACAGGCATACGCGAATCCGCAGGCCAGGCGCCACTTGACTTCGACGAGCCGAGAACGGCTCAAGTAGGTGTCCCGATGAACGACCGGCTTTCGGTCACCTCGAGATGCGCTTCGCCGAGGCTCATCCGTCGGCTACGAGAAAAGGCACCGAACGATGGCAGGGCGGCATGGGCGCCGCGCGTAGAGAGACGCCCGGGGGCTGGCGGCATGGGACGTCCCGTCGCACACTGGTGCCCAGCGAACGAGAGGACTCGTCATGGGCGACAGCGTGGTCGATCAGTACATCGCGGGGTTCCCGCCCGAGAAGCGCGAAGCGCTCGAGCGGGTGAGGCGGGCCATCCACGCCGGGTGCACCGGCGGCGTCGAGAGCCTCCGGTACGGCATGCCGGCCATCCGTTTCGACGACGGGCAGACGCTCTACTTCGCGGCCTGGACCCGCCACCTCGGCATCTACCCCGTCCCCCGGTTCGACGAAGCCCTCGAAGGCGACGTCTCCCCCCACCGACGCGCCAAGGACACCGTCGCCTTCGGCTGGGGCCGCCCCGTCCCCGACCAACTCGTCGAACGGATCAGCCACGCCATCGCGTGCGGCACGGCGACGACGGTGGACGCGCCTCCTCCGGCTTTCGCGGTCACCCGCTGACGGGCCCCCGCACTCCGCCGACGACCCGCCGCGCCCGCCACCGCTCCTTGCGCCGCGTCGGGTCGCGCCGGCCGACCGCGCGGCCCTCACACCCCGAAAGTCGCTAGCGTCGACGAGAAAAGCTCACCCCGATTCCGAGGAGACCCGACATGACCGACGCCACCCCTTACCCCGGCCCCGGCCCCGGCGCCACCGGCCCCGCCACGACGACGAAGAAGACGATGGGCGTCCTGTCGCTCGTCTTCGGCATCGTCAGCATCGTCTTCTGCTTGTTCCTGCCCGTCCTGTGGATCTTGCTGGCCATCGCGGCCGTCGTGCTCGGCTTCATGTCGCGCAAGCGCGAGCCCGCCGCCCGCACCATGGCGACGGTCGGCATCGTGCTCGGCTTCGTCGGCATCCTGGCCAACATCGGCTCGATGATCGCCGGCGCGCTGATCATGACCCAGGGCCTCTGACCCGCACGACGACCCGGACGAGTGGTCGCCGATCGTCCTCCGCCACCACGGCGAGCACGATCCGCGGCCACTCGTCCGCTGCGTCCGGGCCCGTACCCCGAACCCGCCGCGTCGGCGGAGGCGGTCCGGCGTAGCGTCCAGGGCACCCCAGAACCAGAGAGGACCCCGCATGACCCGCGACCAGTACACCTTCGCCGACCCGCGCACGCTCTACCCCACGATCAGCCCCGAGGTGCAGCACCAGGACGAGCCCGGCCTGCAGTCGCAGATGACTCCCGTCCCCGACCTCGGCGAGGAGACCTACCGCGGCACGGGACGCCTGCAGGGTCGCAAGGCCCTCATCACGGGCGCCGACTCGGGCATCGGCGCCGCCGTCGCAATCGCCTACGCCCGCGAGGGTGCCGACGTCGCCCTGAACTACCTGCCGAGCGAACAGTCCGACGCCGACCACGTCATCGCGCTGATCGAGGCCGCGGGGCAGAAGGCCGTGGCGATCCCCGGGGACCTGACCAGCGCCTCCTTCTGTCGTGAACTCGTCCAGAAGGCGGTCGACGGACTCGGCGGCCTCGACGCCGTCGTCAACGTCGCCGGCAAGCAGGTCTGGCACGAGGACATCGCCGACATCACCGACGAGCAGTTCGACCTGACCTTCCGCACCAACGTCTACGCGCCGTTCTGGATCGTCAAGGCCGCCGTGCCGCACCTCGCCCCCGGCTCGACGATCATCAACACCGCCTCGGCCGAGGCCCACACGCCCGCGCCCGACCGCCTCGACTACGCCGCCACCAAGGGTGCGGTCAACAACCTGTCGAAGGGCATGGCGCAGCAGCTCATCACGAAGGGCATCCGCGTCAACGTCGTCGCGCCCGGCCCGACCTGGACCGTGCTGCAGGTGACCGACGGCGTCGACCCCGAGTCGCTGCCCGAGTTCGGCTCGAGCGAGGCCCCGCTCGGCCGCGCCGGCCAGCCCGCCGAGCAGGCACCCGCCTACGTGTTCCTCGCGTCGGCCGAGTCGAGCTTCGTCGCGGGTGAGACGCTCAACGTCAACGGCGGCATGGTCTCGCCGTAGCCCCCCTCCAGCCAGGAGGAGCAGAAGCCGAGGAGGCGCGGGTCGGCTGCACCGCGCCTCCTGGGTTCTCGGCGTCCCGGCTCTCGCCGGGTCAGGCGGGCAGCGCCGCCGCGAGGTACGGCGCGGTGCGGCTGCCGGCCGCCCCGGCCACTTGCTCGGGCGTGCCGACGGCGAGGACGCGCCCGCCGGCGTCCCCTCCCCCGGGGCCGAGGTCGATCACGTGGTCGGACGCCGCCACGACACCCATGTGGTGCTCGACCACGACGACGGTGTTGCCCGCGTCGACGAGCAGCTGCAGCTGCGTCACGAGCAGCTCGACGTCGGCCGGGTGCAGCCCCGTGGTGGGTTCGTCGAGCAGGTAGAGCGTGTGTCCGGAGCGGGCCCGCTGCAGCTCGGTCGCCAGCTTGATGCGTTGCGCCTCGCCTCCCGACAGCTCGGTCGCCGGCTGACCGAGTCGCAGGTAGCCGAGCCCGACCTGCCGCAACGTCTCGAGGGCCCGGGAGGCGCTGGTCACCTCGGCGAGGAACGTCGCCGCCTCGTCGACCGTCATCGCGAGCACGTCCGCCACGGTCGCGTCGTGCCAGGTGACCTCGAGGGTCTCGGCGTTGTAGCGGGCTCCGTGGCACTCGGGGCAGGGCGAGTAGCTGCCGGGCAGGAAGAGCAGCTCGACCGAGACGAACCCCTCGCCCTGGCAGACCTCGCAGCGGCCCCCGGTGACGTTGAACGAGAAGCGTCCGGCGCCGTAGCCCCGGGCCCGCGCCTCGTCCGTCGCGGCGAAGGCCTGGCGCACGGCGTCGAACAGGCCCGTGTACGTCGCGAGGTTCGACCGCGGGGACCGGCCGATCGGCTTCTGGTCGACCTGCACGACGCGGTCGACCCGCTCGTGGCTCGTCGCCGTCTCGGCCAGCACGCCGCCGACCAGCGTCGACTTGCCCGAGCCCGACACCCCCGTGACCGCGGTCAGCACGCCGAGCGGCAGGTCGACGTCGACGCCGTCGAGGTTGTGCCGGGTGACGCCGCGCAGTTCGAGGGTGGCGGTCGGTTCGCGGCGGACGGGCGCCCCGCCCCGGGCGCGACCGTCGGCGGAGGGGTCGAGGAACCGCCTCGTGACGGAGTCGGCGACCCCGGCGAGCCCGGCGACGGGCCCGCTGTAGAGCACCGCGCCTCCTTGGCTGCCGGCCCCCGGGCCGACGTCGACGACCCAGTCCGCGCGGCGCACGATGCTCATGTCGTGCTCGACGACGAACACCGAGTTGCCGCTGGCCCGCAGCCGTTCGAGCACCTCGACGAGGGACTCGGCGTCGGCGGGGTGCAGGCCGGCGCTCGGCTCGTCGAGCACGTAGACGACGCCGAACAGGCCCGAGCGCAGCTGCGTCGCGATGCGGAGCCGCTGCATCTCGCCCGGCGACAGGGTCGGCGTCGCGCGGCCGAGGCTGAGGTAGCCGAGCCCGAGGTCGTCGAGCACGGTCGTCCGCGCCAGCAGGTCGGCGGCGATGCGGACGGCGACCTCGGTGACCTCGCCCGAGGACGCGTTCGACACAGCGGCCGACGCGCTCGTCAGGGTCGCCGTCGGCCGCAGGACGTCGCCCAGCTCGGCGATCGGCAGGGCGTTCAGCTCGGCGATCGTGCGACCGGCGAAGGTCACGGCGAGCGCCGCCCGGGTGAGGCCACTGCCGCCGCAGAGCGAGCAGGGCCCGCTCTCGACGTACTGCAGCACCTTGGTGCGCTGGGTCTCGCTCTGCGAGTCGGCGAGGGTGTGCATGACGAAGGCGCGGGCGCTCCAGAAGCGGCCCTTGTACGGCTTGGCGACGCGGTCGCGCTGGGGGGTCACCTCGACCACGGGCTGCTCGTCGGTGTAGAGCAGCCAGTCGCGATCGGCCTGCGGCAGGTCACGCCAGGGGCGGTCGATGTCGTAGCCGAGCACGCTCGTGACGTCGCGGAGGTTCTTGCCCTGCCAGGCTCCCGGCCAGGCGGTGATCGCGCCGTCGCGGATGCTCAGGCCGGGGTCGTGGACGGCCGACGCCTCGGTCACCTCGTGCGCGATGCCGAGCCCGTGGCAGCGCGGGCAGGCCCCGGCGACGGTGTTGGGCGAGAACGAGTCCGACTCGAGCCGGTCGGCCCCCGCGGGGTAGCTGCCGGCCCGCGAGTAGAGCATCCGCATCGAGTTCGACAGGGTGGTCAGGGTGCCGACGGTCGACCGCGAGCTCGGGGCGCCGCGGCGCTGCTGCAGGGCGACGGCCGGGGGCAGGCCGGTGATCTCGTCGACGCGCGGGGCGCCGCCCTGGGCGATCAGCCGCCGCGCGTAGGGGGCGACCGACTCGAAGAAGCGGCGCTGCGCCTCGGCGAAGATCGTGCCGAAGGCCAGCGACGACTTGCCCGACCCCGAGACGCCGGTGAAGGCGACGATGCTGTCGCGCGGGACGTCGACGTCGACCGCGCGCAGGTTGTTCTCGCGGGCGCCGCGGACGCGGACGAAACCGCGGGCGTGGACGTCGGCGGGGGTGTCGGCGGGGGTGTCGGTCGCCGGGGTGGGCACGTCGATCGCGGGCGTGGGCACGTCGGGAGGTGCGGTGTCGGGCATTCGGTCGATGCTACGGGTGTCGGCGGTGGTCGGGCCGGGTCGGGCCGGGCCGGGTCGGGCCGGCTCGGCTCGGGCCGGGTCGGGCCGGCTCGGCTCGGGCCGGCCGGAGCGCGAGTGTCGGTGGCCCGTCGTAGCGTGTGCGCGTGCCCGAGCCGATCGCCGCCTGGTGGGCGCGACGCCGGACGTCGCGCGGCCTCGCCGTGCCCTACCCGGTGGGCAGCTATCGCGAGGCCTGGGCGTCGTACCCGGTGCTCGTGAGGCAGTACCGGCCCGAACACAACGGCGGCATCGTGCTCAGCCAGATCCCGCCCGCGGCCGACGTGTGGCTGTGCTGGCTCTGCGACGCGGGCCACGTGTTCGTCGCCACCCCCGACGAACAGCGGCATCGGCCCGGGCGTGAGCGACGCCGATCGTCGTGGTGCCCCGAATGCAGCGAACTCGCCGCGCCGCGCGCGCTGCCGATGCGGCCGCCGATGGCGCCGGCGGCGGTCGTCCGGGCGCAGGCCGAGGGCATGCCGGCGCAGGGCCCGAGCGCACCGGCGCAGGACTCGCCGGCACCGGGTCAGTCCTGGGCGGCACCGGCTCAGGCCTGGGCGGCCCAGAGCGCAGGAGGCGCGGTGCCGACGGCCCCGTCACCCCCGCCCCGGCGTCGCCGCGGCTCGAGCACGGGCCTGCCCTCGACGACTCCGCGCGCGGATGCGAGCCGCAGTCCCGAGCCCTCCCGCGCCTCCCCCATGGAGGGCGCCTCCCCGCCCACCGAGGTCGCCCACACCGAGCGTCCCTCCCCGCCCGTCGAGGCCGCCCGCACCGAGCGCGCGTCTCCGCCGACCCGTGCCTCGCGGCCGACCCGCGCCTCCCGGCCGACCCGCGCCTCCCGGCCGGTGTGTGACAAGACGCCGGCGCTTCCGACGGGTACCCCCTTCGTCAGTGTGTGTGCCCCGAAGCCGGCGTCGGCGGTCGAGGCCGAACTGCGGGCAGAACTGACGGCCCGGCTCGAGTTCGAGCCCGGCCTGAACGCGGTGCGCGTGGGGCGTCCGTTCTTCGACCACGTCGAGGTGTGGCCGGACATCGTGCTGAGCGAACTGCGGGTCGCAATCGAGTACGACTCGACGGGGCGGCACGGGCTCGAACACGTCGGGCACCGCGAGACCGCCGACCGCCGCAAGGACGCCGCACTGCGGGCCGCCGGCTGGGAGGTCGTGCGGCTCCGGACCGGAAAGCTGCCCGCGCTCGGCCCCCACGACCTGCAGCTGTCGGGGCTGACGCGGCAGACGGTGCCCTTGCTGCTCGACGAGCTGCGTGCCATCCGCGGCCCGCTGCTCGTCGACGCCTACCTGCGCCGCTGAGCCCGCGCCCCGGGACGCCCCTGCCCGGAGTCTCCCGACCCGACCGCTCTCGTGCCCCCTGGTGTGCAAATCGCGACAACCCAAGGCAGACAAGCACTCCAGAGGGAATGCTGAGCGGCGTGTCGCACCCGCAGTGTCGGGATTGGTACGCAACCGGCCGGCGCCCCGGTCGGGTTCGGCCCGTCGCCAGCCGGCGCCCCGGTCGGGTTCGGCCCGTCGCCAGCCGGCACCCCGGCCGGGTTCCGCCCGTCGCCAGCCGGCACCCCGGCCGGGTTCCGCCCGTCGCCAGCCGGGCTCAGCCGCGCAGGGCCAGCGCCTCGCTGCGCCAGCGGGCGTAGCGCTGCCACGGGTCGTCGACGCCCTGCGCCAGGCCCGCGACGTGGGCGTCGAGCTCGGCGCTGTGCGCGAACCACTCGGTGCGGCCGAACCGGGACGCCGCGAACTGCCCGTGCCGCCGCCGTTCGACCAGGCGGTCGCCACGCTCGAAGGCCAGCAGCTCGTCGTGCCAGAGCGTGCCCAGCCGCTGTCGGGGGTTCGACGAGGTGCCGATCTTGATGCGGTCGTCGAAGCGGATGTAGTAGACGACGTCGATCCGCACGACCCCGAGCTCGCCGTCAGGCACGTCGCCGTGACGCCACTCGCAGACAGCGCAGAGCCACCCCGACGGCCAGTGCACGCCGAGCCGCGACCCGCAGGCGAGGCAGGGGGACGGCAGCAGGTCGGTCACTCCCTCGCCCGACCCCTCGAGCGAGGCGGCCCAGTCGGCGGCGAGTGCGAGGTGCCGGTCACAGAGCGGCACGGGTGACGACGGGTCGACCGGACGACCGCAGGAGCGGTCGGTCAGCCGACCCGCGCCTCCTCGGCAGGTGTCGTCGGGTCGGGGCGTCGGGCTGGTCACCCCCGCAGGCTAGGTGCGGCCACCGACACCCGGCCGGCCGGGCCCGGCTCAGTCCTGCTCGTGGTCGATGCGCAGCCCGAGCGGGTGCGGCCCGAGCAGCAGCCAGACCGCACCGGCACCGAGCGGGAAGAGGACGGCGGCGACCGTCCAGACCGTGCGCTCGAGTTGCGTCGTGTCGGCGCGACGTCGGACGGCACGCACGATGCTGACGACGATGACGAGGTACACGACGGCCACGACGATCGCCACCACCGCCGGACCCCAGTCACCCCATGTACTCATCCACCCAGCCTAGGGTGCTGACCTCAGCCTGCCTCAGTGACCGCTGAGCCGCGCCAGCACCGCGTCGTAACGCCCCTCGGCCTCGGCGTTGCGCAGGAACTTCACGCGCTCGACCAGGATCTCGTGGGCGTCGGGCTGTGCCTCGAGCAGGGCCATGGTCTCGTCGAGGTACTCGTCGAGCGGCATGGCCGACGGGTCGTCCTGCTGGCCGAGAAGGGTGGTCTGCACGGCCGGCGGCACGAGCTCGACGACCTGCACGCTCGTGTCGGCGAGCTGCACGCGGATGCCCTCGCTGAACGAGTGGATCGCGGCCTTGGTCGCGTTGTAGGTCGGCGTGATCGGCAGCGGCACGCTCGCGAGCCCCGACGACACGGTGACGATCGAGGCGGCGGGCTGCGTCTGCAGGAACGACGTCCACGCGGCGATCAGGCGGATCGGCCCGAGCAGGTTCGTCGTGACGATCGCCTCGGCGGTCGGGAGGAAGTCGCCGGTCGTGACGTCCTCGGTCTGCATGATGCCGGCCATCGCGATGACGACGTTCGTCTCGGGCCAACGACGCTGCACCTCGGCCGAGACGTCGACGACGGCCTGCGGGTCGGTGGTGTCGAGCTCGACGGCCTCGAGGCCGGGGTGGTCGCGGACGATCTCGTCGAGCAGGGCCCGCCGTCGGCCCGCCACGACGACGGTGTTGCCGGCGGCCTGCAGGCGCAGGGCGAGGCCCAGGCCGATGCCGGACGTGGCGCCGGGGATGAACACGGTGTTGCCGCTGATCTTCACGGTTGCTCCTTCGGGTGTGCCGCGCTCGGCGCGGCCGGTGGTGGTCGTCGCACCGACGTCGGTCGGGGGGACGACCACCACTCTGACCCGGGGAGGCGCGGTGCGGCAGAGAGCGCTCGTCCAGGGATCGGCGCTCCCTGGTTGGCGGGTGCCGCGGCTGACAGCATGGGGCCATGGACCGCGCCGACCTCGCCGACTTCCTCCGCCACCGCCGAGAGGCCCTGCGACCGTCCGACGTGGGGCTGCCCGAGGGCGTGCGGCGACGGACCGCCGGGTTGCGTCGTGAAGAGGTGGCGGGGCTCGTCGGCATGTCGACCGACTACTACGCGCGGCTCGAGCAGCAGCGTGGCCCGCAGCCGTCCGAGCAGATGCTCGTCGCCCTCACCAGGGGGCTGCGACTGAGCCTCGACGAGCGCGACCACCTCTACCGCCTGACCGGCCACCACCCCCCTCGCCGGACGCGCGGCGGCGACCACGTCAGTCCCGCGTTGCGGCGGGTGCTCGACCGGTTGGTCGACACCCCCGCGCTCGTCCTCAGCGACCTGGCCGAGACGCTCGCACAGAACCGCCTCGCGGTCGCCCTGCTCGGCGACCAGATGCGGCACGAGGGGCTGGCCCGCAGCGCGTTCCACCGGTGGTTCACCGACCCGGCCGAGCGCGCCTCCTACCCGGTCGAGGACCACGCGCACCAGCTCGAGCTGCAGGCCTCCGGGCTGCGGGCGGCGCTCAGCATGGCGGGCGGCGGAGGCCGACCGCGAGAACTCGTGGAGGCGCTGCTCGCGTCGAGCGAGGAGTTCGCGACGATCTGGGCTCGGCACGCCGTGCACCAACGCTTCGACGACCGCAAGACGCTGCTCCACCCCGAGCTCGGCCGGATCGAGGTCGACTGCCAGGCGCTCTTCACCGAGGACCAGTCGCAGACGCTGCTCGTGCTGACGGCGACGCCCGGGTCCGACGACGACGCCAAGCTGCGGTTGCTCGACGTGATCGGCGTGGGGCGGTTCGCCGAGCACGGCTGAGGGCAGGGCGCGACGCACCCGCACCCGCACCCGCAGCCGCAGCCGCAGCCGCAGCCGCACCCGAAGCCACAGCCGCACACGCACCGCACCGCCCACGCACCCGCGAAGATGGACGCACGCACGACGACGTGACCCCGAGGAGAACGCATGCCCCCGCAAAGCCCGAGCACCGCGACATTCCCCGCCTCGACGGCCGTCCCGTTGCGCGGCGGGCCGACCCTGCGCTGGGGCGTGATCGGCCCGGGCGAGATCGCCGGCGACTTCACCGACGCCCTTCATGCGCACACCGACCAGCGCGTGGTCGCCGTGGCCTCGCGCAGCCTCGACCGGGCCGAGGCGTTCGCCCGCACCCACGGCGTCGACACCGCGTACGGCGACCAGGAGGCGCTGGTCACCTCCCCCGACGTCGACGTCGTTTACGTGGCCACGCCCCACAGCCGGCACCTGCCGGACGCCTTGACCGCGATCCGTGCCGGCAAGCACGTCCTGATCGAGAAGCCGATGGCGACCAGCACGGCCGAGGCCGACGAGATCGTGGCCGCGGCGAGCGCCGCGGGCGTCCTCGCGATGGAGGCACTCTGGACGCGCTACCTGCCGCACACCACCGTCATCGCCGCGCTGCTCGACGACGGGGCGATCGGCGACGTGCGGCTCGCGACCGCCGACGTCGCCTGGGCCAACGACCTCTCGGCCGGCGGACGCATGACCGACCCGGCCCTCGGCGGCGGCGCGCTGCTCGACATCGGCGTCTACGCGTTCTGGTTCACCCAGTTCGCGACCGGCCACCCCGTCGAATGGCACGCCACCGGCTCGACCCGGGCCGACGGCGTCGACCTCGACGCGGCCGTCGTCACCCGCACGGCCGACGGGGTGCTCGCCACCGCGGCGACGAGCCTGCTCACGACGTCGCCCGGGCTCGGCACGATCTCGGGAACGACCGGGTCGATCCGCACCCTGCAGAACCTCGTCTTCCCCGCGACGTTCGAGCTGACGACCGATGCCGGGTCAGCGGTCTGGAGCGACCCGACCGTCCCGACCGGCCGCCAGGGGCTCGCCTACCAGGCGACGGCCCTCGCGTCCTTCGTGGACGCCGGGTTGCGCGACTCGCCCCTGCACTCCCTGGCCGACTCGAGGTCGCTGCTCGCGACGATCGAGGCGACCCGCGCCTCCTTGACCGTCGTCTGAGCCCGGGAGACATCACGAGTCGCGGCTCACGGCGCGAGGGGAGCGGCACGTCGTGACATCTCGACGGACGAGAGCAGGAGGCGCGGGTCGGCCCGGCAGCGAGGCGCGGGTCAGCTCGCGACCGGCGGCACCGACGCGACGGCGATGTCGTGGCCGTCCGCGGCTCGGATCTCGACCGACGCGACGTCGGACCGCAGCACGGCGGCGTTCAGCCGGCAGTCGACGCGCACGTCGGACCCGAGGAACGCACCGGACTCGTATTCACGTCCGTCGTCCCCGACCACCACGACCGTGAACGCCGAGCCCGTCGGCAGGCCGTCGATGCTGAGGACGGTCTCGGTGCCCCAGGTGTGGGCGACGAGATCTCCGTCGAGGTCGACCCCGGCGGGCTGACCGACGAAGTCCACGTGCTCGACGGCGCCGAGGGTGCCGGCCGGGCCGGCCACCACCGTGTCGCGAGGTGTCGCGAGCAGGACTCCACCCCCGGCCCCGATCGCCAGGCACGCCGCGGCGGCGACGGCGATCAGCAGCGGACGACGACCCCGGCCCGACCGGGCCGTGGCGACGTGCGGACCGATGTGCGTGACCGCCGGGTCGTCTCCGATCCGTCCGACGGCGTCGACGCGCTCGCGCAGTCCGTCGCTCGGGGCGACATCGTCCCACCGGCCGAAGTCCGACAGCCCTCCGACGACGACGCCCAGCGACGCCAACTCGGCGTCGATGGACGGATCGGCGGCCCGCAGCGCGTCGAACTCGACGCGCTCGCTCGGCGAGAGGTCGTCTGCGAGCGCCGCGGCCGTCAACTCGTCGCGACGGGCGCCGGCGCCCCCGGTATCGGGGGCGCCCCCGATGCCGTCGGCGCCCCCGATGCCGTCGATGCCCCCGGTACCGGCGTCGTCACCGGCCCCCACCCCTGGCGTGCGGTCAGTCATCGGTCGTCTCCTGGTCGTCGAGGTGGGTGCGGAGGGCACGCAGCGCGTGGAACACGCGGGTGCGGAGGGTCGCGACGGGCACGCCCGTGCGCTCGGAGACCTCGCGGTAGGTCAGGCCCTCGAGGTGGACGGCCACGACGGCCGCCCGGTGGTCGTCGCTCAGGCGGGCGAGCCCCTCGGCCATGCCCAGGCGCTCGAGCGGGTCGGCGACGGTCGCCACGGGGTCGGGTGCGTGCTCGAGCGGCACGACCGACGGCGTGCGCGTGCGTGCCCGGTACACGTCGAGCACGACGCGGCGTTCGATCGCGAACAGCCAGGTGCGGACGCTGCCGCGGTCGGCGTCGAACGAGTCGCGGGCGCGCCAGGCCCGCACGAAGGTCTCTTGCACGCAGTCCTCGGCGAGCGCCCGGTCGCGGAGGGCGTTGACGGCGAAACCGAGCAGCGACGAGCCGTGTTCGACGAACGCGGCCCGGACGTCGAGACCGGACGACCCCTCGCTCATCGGGCTCCGATCTGCGACGCGGCCCGGGACGGGCCCCGCGCGACCCATGACGGCGATCATCCGCCTGCCCTCCAGCCTATCCACGCCGTTCGCGGATGCCGACGGGGTCTACGTCCGCTGCGCCTCCGGTGTTCACCGCACCGCCGAGAAAACTTTCTCGGCACCGGGTGAACGCATCGAGGCCCGACGACGTAGGCCCTGTCGAGCGGCACCCGCCCGGGCGCCGCCCCGTCGAGAGGACCCGGAGCATGCCGAAGATGACGCGCACGACCAAGAAGACCGCCATCCGCACCCTGACGATCGGTGGTGCCGCCGCGACCGCCGTCACCCTGTTCGGCGTGACGCCCGCGTTCGCCGAGACCGAGGTGCCCGAACCGTCGACCTTCACGAGCGCCTACACGGTGATGGCGACGCCCGACCAGGTCATCAACAACGACGGGGTCGCCACCCCGGGCGAGCCCGGTGCGACGGGGACGTTCGACTTCCGCGTCAACAGCGACACCGAGGTGATCTGCTACGACATCACCCTGCGCGGCGTGACCGGCGACTACCAGAGCCCGGCCAAGACCGCGACGCACATCCACGAGGCGGCCCAGGGCCAGGCCGGTCCGCCGCGCATCGCGTTCCCGAACCCGGTCGACCGCGGTGACGGCACGCGCACGAGCAGCGGCTGCCTGCAGGGGCCCTTCACGACCGGCGTCATGAGCCCCGCCGGCGCCGACACGGGCACCGGCTTCAGCCTGAAGCAGCTCGAGGCGAACCCGGCCGGCTTCACGGGCGACTCGCACACGGCCTCGTTCGCGGCCGGCGTCGTCCGCGGCCAGCTGACGCAGGTGCCCGTCGGCGGCGTCGACACCGGACTCGGAGGCGCAGCCACCGAGGGCGCGTCGGCCGGCGGTCTCGGCCTCGCGGCGGGCGGTGCCGGAGCCCTCGCCCTGCTCGGTGCGGGTGCGTACGTCCTGACCCGTCGTCAGCGCGCGGCCCGGGCCTGACGTGCTCCGCTCCCTGACCCCGGCGGTCGTCGTCGCCGTCGTGCTGGCCCTGACCGGGTGCGCGGCGCCCGGGGCGGCCGCACCGACGGCGGCGCCGGCCCCGGGGGCGGGGGCGAGCGCCCCGGCGACCGTGGCTCCGTCGGCGGCCGGCACCGCGCCTCCTGCGGTGGGCGGGGTCGACGGCAGCGACGGGGTCGTCGGCGAGGGGGTCGCTCCGGCGGCCGTCTCGGTGCCCGCCATCGGACTCGACGCCCCGCTGATCGGCCTCGGCATCGCCGACGACGGCGCCATGGAGGTGCCCGTCGACGCGGACGACGTCGGCTGGTTCACCGGCGGCGGCAAGCCGGGCGGGCGCGGGCCGACCGTGATCGCCGCCCACGTCGACTCGGCGTCGGGCCCCGCGGTCTTCGCCCGGCTCGACGAGCTCGTCGTCGGCGACCGGGTCGACGTGACCACGGTCGACGGGGGCGTCGTGAGCTACGCCGTCACCGAGGTCGTCGACGTGCCGAAGGCCGAGTTCCCGACCACCCGCGTCTTCGGCGCGCAGCCGACCGACCGACTGCGGTTGATCACCTGCGGCGGCGTGTTCGACCGTGGCTCGGGCCACTACGACCAGAACCGGGTCGTGTTCGCCGAACCGGTGGCCTGAGCCCGGCCCGGCCGGCCCGTCCGGCATGCGGCACCCGCCGCCCGGCACCCGGCCGGCCCGCCCGGGGCCTACAACACCCCGGGAGGCGCGGCCCGCGTCGGTCGCGTCAGGCTCGCCACGAGGTGCTCGACGAGCGGCACGGTCCACGCGACGTTCGCCGCGATGCCGCGGTTCGGCTCGTCGTCGGGCTGGTGCAGGCGGTGCAGGTCGTTGAAGGTGAGGAACGCGCTGGGCACGCCCGCGCGGTAGAACGACGCGTCGTCGGTGCCGGTCGTCGGCGGGAACCGGGTGACCAGCTCGAGGTCGGGCCGGGTGACCGCGGCGTGCTGCAGCAGCGCCCCGCGGAACGCCGTCGAGAACGCCTCGGGTGCCCCGAACGCCTCGACGAACGACCCGCGACCGAGCCCGTCGACGTTGAGCACGTAGTCGAGGGCATCGAGTTCGTCGGGCGAGGCGCTGTCGACGAAGTGCCGGGACCCGCCCAGGTGCCACTCCTCGGCGGTGAAGAAGACGAGGCGAACCGACGCGACCGGCGGGGCCGTCGCCCACCGCTCGGCCAGCTGCAGCAGGGCGATCGTCCCGCTGCCGTTGTCGTACGCGCCGACCGTGTTGAAGAACGTGTCGTAGTGCGCACAGAGCAACACGGACCCGTCGCCCGTGCCGGGCACGTCGACGATCAGGTTGTCGCTCGTCGCGGCGTCGACCGGGCCACCGTCGGCCTCGACCTCGAGCTCGACGGGCTTGCCGTCGGCGATCCACTCGGTCAGCTGCAGACCGTCGACGCGGCCGATCGCGAGGTGGGCCACGTCGTGGTCCGACCCGGAGGGCAGCGGCTGCGGGGCCGCGGGTCCGTCGTCGCGGGCGTGCAGGTAGGCCACCACGTCGCCGTCGTCACTCCGGACGACGAACTTCTGCCAGACCATCGAGTCGCCCCAGAGTCCCTGCGGGCCGACGGCCTCGACCGTGCCCCGGCGCGGGCCGCCGGTCGACCCGCTCCAGAGCATCGGCCAGGCGGGCAGCTCGCGGGCGATCGGCTGCTGCACCGCGACCCGGTGCACGCTGCCCGGCTGCCAGCCGGGCAGCGTCACGGGCTGCCGGGCGACCGGCCACCCGACCGCGGTCAGCCGCTGCTCGAGCCAGTCGCCGGCGGCCGCGATGCCTGCGGTGCCGTGGAACCGGGGGCCGTGCTGCACCAGGGCGACGAGGTCGTCGTAGGCGCGGTCCGCGCGCTGCGCCGCGGCCGGGTCGATGTCGTGGGTCATGTCGTTCCTCTCGGGGACGGCTCGGGGGTGGGTGACGGGGACGGGCCCGACGGGGCGGTCGGCGACGTGGCCGGGAAGGCGTCGGCCGACGCGGCCGACGGACCGAGGAGGCGCGGCGCGGCGCCCCGGGCGGCCCGCGCCGCCGTCGGGGCGGGCACCCCGAGCAGGTGCTGGGCCACGCGGGCGACGTCGTCCGTCCTCCCCCGGAACCACCAGCTGGCGAACCGGTCGGTGACCGCCTCGGGACGCGGGCCGAGGACGGGCGTGCCCCGGGCCTCGATCTCGGCGAACCCGCCGAGCCCGCCGTCGTCGTCGTACAGGTGCAGCGAGTCGCCCCGGACTCCCGGGGACGGGTCGGGCTCCTCGGAGTACTCGGCCGACGGGTCGCTGTGGCTGCCGCGCACGAAGAGCACGGCACGGTCGTCGGCCGGGCCGCCGACCGCGCGCACGTACCCGACGCGTCCGGTGACGTGCGGTGCCGCAAAACCGATCTTGAAGCGGTCGGCACCGGTCAGCGACACGGCGACGCCGCCGGGCACCTCGGCGAGCAGCTCGCCGACCGGCTCGTAGTAGTCCGTCACCTGGGTGTCGGGCACGGCCGCGACGAACGCCGTGCCGCCGGCCCGCACCTGGTCGAGCATCCACGACTCGGCCTCGTGCGCGCCGTCCGAGGTGATGCCGAGCCGCACCTCCGTCACGTAGCCGCCGTACTCGACGGCGTCGACGAGCGGTGCGCCGCCGGGGCCCCCGGCCGACGCCCCGCGCAGGTGTCGCAGCGGGTGGGCCGCCGGACGCACGACGAGCGTCAGGTCGGCGCGCACGAGCCCCGTCGGCTCCGTGAACGCCTCGAGCTCGGCGACCCGCGACAGCGTCACGCGGTCGCCCGTGCGGCCGAGGTCGTGGCAGCCGGGGTCGAGCGACGGCGGCATCTCGTAGCTGCCCCAGTAGTCGCTGCGGTCGCGGATCATGTAGGCGATCTCGGGGCCGATCCAGACCCGGTCGCCGCCGACGTTCCAGTCGCCCGAGTCGACCAGCGCACCGAAGGCGTCGTCGTCGGCGAACGCGTCGGGCAGCCAGTTCTCGGCCTCGCCCTCGGCGAAGAAGGGGCCGTAGACGCGGCCGCCGTACGACGAGACGACCACGACGGCGTCGGGTCCGACGGCCACCCGTTCGGAGGCGATGCCGGCCGCGGCGAGACGGGCCTCGACGGCGCGCAGGTCGACGACGGCCGGGCCGACCGGGCGGTCGGTCGGCCCGACGGCCGGGCCGACCGGGCTGTCGGTCGGCCCGTCGACCGGGCCGGTCATGCGGCCACCTCGACGAGGGCACTCGCGTGGAACGCGTCCTCGGCGCGCAGCATGCCCACGAACCAGGCGTCCAGTCGGGCGTCGGTCACGTCGGCGGGCAGCTCGTCGACCAGCTGGTGCAGGAAGTCCACCTGGGCGCGGAAGCCGTCGGTGACGTGCAGCTCGATCCACCGTTGAACGTCGTCCGGTCGGGGCACCGGCCGCTCGGCCGCCCGCGTGCACCACCGCAGGTAGAGCGTCTCGGCCGCGGCGAGGCTGGTGACGACGCCGGCGTAACCGCCCTCGGCGAGGGCCGCCGTCACCGCCCCCTCGAGGACGGAGGCGCGGCGCAGCAGGTCGCTCGAGGTCGCGTCGTCGACCGGTCGCGTCGAGAGCAACCGCTCGAAGTACCGGCTCTGCGGACCCACGAGGTCGGCGACGGCCTCGGCGTGGCGCTCGGCGCGGGACCACTCCGGCTGCTGCCAGAGGCAGTAGCCCGCGAGACGGGCCGCCGTCCGGACGAACGCCTGCTCGATCATGAGGTAGCGACCGAAGGCGGGGTCGTCGAGCGTGCCGTCGGCCATCCGGGCGAGCAGCGGCACCGACGCCGAGGCGTCGAGCTCGGCCGAGCAGCGGTCGACGAGCGCCCCCGCCCGGCCCGCGCCGGCACCCTCGGGCCGGGTCGTGCCCGCCACCGTCAGCGGCCGGTCAGCCACGACACGATGCCGTTGAACACCCGGGCGTAGCCGTCCCACTCCTCGCAGAACGCCGGCGGCGCCCAGTGCGGCGAGCAGTCGCTCGTGAACACCGCGGTGCGTCCCGCGCCGGCCTCGCCGACGACGACGAGCGGGTCGCCGTCGAGACGGGCGAGCTCGACCGCGCCCGGCTTCACGACGGTGCGGTTGTAGCCGAGCAGCAGCGGCCACTCGGTGCCCGCGCCGCCGAGGGCGGGGTGCTCGGCGTCGAGGACGGTGGCGACGACGCCGGCCGGGCGCTCGACGCGGTCGTCGCCGATCAGCATCTCGACCGGCAGCACGTCGGCGATCTCGGTGCGGGCGTAGCCCGCGCGGCCCTGCCAGCCCGAGAACGACAGGTAGCCGCCGATCATCAGCAGCGCGCCTCCGGCCTCGACCCAGCGGGCGAGTTCGCGGACGCGGTCCCGACCCGGGATGCTCTTCTCGAAGACGGCGGGCGCGAGCTGCAGCGAGTTGACGCCGATGTCGGACAGCACCACGACGTCGTAGGCGTCCAGCGCCTCCTGCGTCTCGGGGAAGTCGGTGGCGACGAGGTGGGCGGGCAGGTGGACGACCTCGTGACCGCCGGCCTGCAGGGCCGTGCGCAGCTGCGCGACGCCCTCGGTGTACGAGTGGGCGGTGAACTCGTCGACGCCCTTGGTGTGGGTGGTCGCGGTGATCCAGCTCTCGCCGGCGATGAGGATGCGGGACATGGTGGTGCCTTCCGGTGGTGACGGGACGGTTCGGGACGAGGAGGCGCGCGCGGCTCGGTGCCGCGACGTCGCCCCTCAGCGGGTCAGGGCGGCGCCCTCGAAGAGGTCGCGGACGTTGCGGGTGCCGACGCCGTGCACGATCTCGGCGTCGACGCCGAGGTCGGTCAGCCGGTCGAGGAACACCGCGGGGACGTACGAGAGGCCGTTGCCCCCGTGCTTGCGCAACATGCTCTTCAGGAAGAGGTCGTGGCTGAACAGCAGACGGCGGCCGAACCCGGCCGAGGCCAGGCGGGCGATCGCCGTGGCCGTCTCGACCGGCGAGGGCGACTGCCCCTCACCCGGCAGGGAGAAGCGGTACGGCATGCCGATCATGTCGAACTCGAGCCAGACCCCGCGCTCGGCGAGGCTGCGTTGGTAGTCGGGGTCGCTGCCGGACGGGTCCATGTGGCAGAGGACGACCGCGGTGGGGTCGACGCCCTCGTCGCGCAGCACGACGTCGAGCACGCGGCCGCCGTGCCGGACGAAGCCGGGCAGGTGCACGAACATCGGCAGGCCGGTCTCGCGTTGCAGGCGGCAGGCCGCGCGCAACGAGCGCTCCTCGCGCTCGGTGAAGCCGGGCGAGACGCCGATCTCGCCGATCACGCCCGACCGGGGCACCCCGGTCTCGGCCGGGTCGGCCCGGTACTGCGCGACCAGACGCGAGGTCAGGTCGTCGACGGTGTCGCGGCCCGTGGCCTCGGGGTGGAACCGCTCGAGGTACCAGCCGCCACCGGTGACGACGGTGACCCCGCTGCGACGCGAGATCTCGGCGAGACGGCGGGGGTCGCGCCCCTGTCCGTCCGAGGTCAGCTCGACGACCGTGCTGCCGCCGAGCTCGCGGAAGGCCACGAGCTCGTCGACCGCGTCGTCGTCGCCGTCGAGCACGCAGTTGTCGCGGCAGGCGAGCGGACGGTCGCGCAGCAACCAGGCGATCTCGGGAGTGACCGGGGCGTCGAACAGCTCGGGGAAGTCGGGGTCGGGTTCGAGCCCGCCCTCCTCGATGCTGTTGATCAGGTGCTCGTGCGGCAGCGTGTAGCCGAGGCGGTCGCTCGGCACGGGGCCGGTGACCGTCTGCACGTCGACGACGGTGGTCGTCTCGGCGCCGAAGCCTCCGACGCGGCTCATCGGGTCACCCGCTTGCGGACCAGGTCGGTGAACGAGCCGCCCCGCAGGTTGATCCAGATGACGATGATCAGGAGGCTGCCGGTCACGATGGGCACGATGTAGGGGCTCAGGCCGAGCAGCGTGAGGCCGTTGGTGATGACGCCGGTGAGGATGGCCCCGATCGCCGTGCCGATGACGCTGCCCTTGCCGCCGAGCAGGTTCGTGCCGCCGATCACGACGGCGGTGATCACCGTCATGGCGAAGTCGACGCCCGAGTTGGCGTCGCCCGACCCCAGTCGGGCTGCGGTGATGATGCCGGCCGCGCCGGCCGCCGTGCCGCTGAGCACGAGGGCCATCATCTTGACGAAGCGGGTGTCGACGCCCGCCCGGCGGACCGACTCCTCGTTCGAGCCGATGCCGGTGATGTACTGGCCGAACCGCATGCGCTGCAGCCCCACGATGCCGACGCCGACGATGATCAGCGCGAGCCAGGCCGGGTACCCGAGCCCGAACAGCCGGCCCTGCCCGACCTGGGCGAAGATCAGCCCCGAGCCGATGGCGATCGAGTAGCCCTTCGTGATCAGCAGGGCGACGCCCCGCACGATCGACATGGTGGCCAACGTGACGATGAACGACGGGATGCCCTGGTAACTCGAGAACCAGCCGTTGACCAACCCGCAGAAGGCGCCGACGGCCAGGCAGATGACGATCACCAGGACCGACTCGAGACCGGCCCGCAGCAGGACCGCCCCGATCACCGACACCAGCGCGAGCGTCGACCCGACCGAGAGGTCGATCATGCCCGCCGTGATGACGAAGGTCATCGCGACGGCCACGATCGCCGCAGGGGCGACCTGCACGGCGACGTTCCGCAGGTTCGTGCCGGTGAGGAAGGTCGGGGTCGCCACCGAGAAGACGACGATGACGACGAGCGTCACGACGAGCATCAGCAGGGTGGACTTGTTGACGCGTTGCAGGGCTTCCCAGCGGCGCTCGCGCACGTCGGTGGAGCCGTGTCCGCGACCCGGCTCGGGGCCGTCGGTGCGGGTGGGGTCAGAGGTCGTCGCGGTCATGCGGCAGCGCTCCCTTCACGGGTGATCATGTCGACGAGCGACTCGATGGTGAGGTCGTCGATGCGGGCGTCGTCGACGCTGCGCCCCTCGTACATCACGGTGATGCGGTCGCAGACCCGGAAGAGGTCCTGCAGCCGGTGGGTGATCAGGATGACGCCGACCCCTCGGGCCGCGACCTCCTTGATGAGGCGCAGCACCGACTCGACCTCGGTGACGGCGAGGGCGGCGGTCGGCTCGTCGAGGATCAGGACGTCGGGGTCGACCGACGCGGCGCGCGCGATGGCGACCGATTGGCGCTGACCACCCGACAGCTGCGAGATCAGCTGGTGCGTGGACGTCACGCGGACGCCGAACTCCTTGAGCACGGCCGTGGCCTCGGCGTGCATCGCCCCGACCTTGAGGAAGGGCCCGACCCGCGGCTCGCGGCCGAGGAACAGGTTGGCGGCGACGTTGAGGCTGTCGCAGAGGGCGAGGTCCTGGTAGACGATGCCGATGTCCTCGGCCTGGGCGTCGCTCGGGGACTGGAACCGCACCTCCTTGCCCTTGATGCTGATGCGGCCGCCGTCGTGCTGGACCGAACCGGCGAGCACCTTCATCAACGTGGACTTGCCGGCGCCGTTGTCGCCGACCAGGCCGAGCACCTCGCCGCGCGCGAGGCGCAGGTCGACGCCGCGCAGGACGTCGACGGCGCCGTACGACTTGCGGATGCCCTCGAGTTCGACGAGCAGGTCGCCGGTGGTGACGTCGGTCATCAGCCCTCCAGGTAGTACGAGAAGTCGGCCAGGTTGTCGGGCGTGACGATCGTGATCGGCACGTCGACGGTCGCCGGCACCTCGGCGGTGCCGCAGGCCAGGTTGATCGCGGCCTTAGCGGCCTCGTAGCCGAAGCCGAAGGTGTCCTGCTGGATGACGGCCTCGACGTAGCCGTCCTGCAGACCCTCGACGGCCGAGGGCGAGAGGTCCCAGCCGACGATCGTGACGCGATCCTGGGCGCCCTGGCTCTTGACCGCCGCGATGGCACCGTTCAGCGCGGGCTCGCCCGTGGCGTAGATGTACTCGAGGTCGGGGTTGCCGGTCAGCAGGTTCTCGGCCGCGGCCTGGGCGTCCTCGTTCACGTTCTGACCGTCGACGATCGTGCCGATGGTCATGCCCCCGGCCTCGACGGCGTCGGTGAAGCCGTTCTGGCGTTGGATCTGGATGGCGCTGTTCAGCGCGCCGACGACGCCGACCTCGCCCTCGCCCCCCGTGATGTCGAGGAAGGCCTTCCCGAGCTGGGCGCCGCCGTCCTCGTTCGCCGTGCCGACGTACGAGTCGATCGCCGAGGCGTCCTCGACCGAACCGTCGGCCGCGACGACCGGGATGCCCGCGGCCTTCGCCGCGGTGAGCGCCGGGATCAACGCGGTCGCGTCGACCGGGTCGACGATGAGCGCGTCGACGCCCGAGGCGACGAGGTTCTCGACGCCCGAGACCTGGGTGGCGCTGTCGTTGTCGCCGCTGACGATCTGCAGGTCGGCCCCGGCCTCGTCGGCGACGTCCTGCACGCCCTCGTTCATCTGGGTGAAGAAGGCGGTCTGCTCGTTGATGTCGACCATGCCGAGCTGCAGGGTGCCGCCGCCGTCGGGTGAACACGCCTGGGGGACGTCGGTGGGTGCCGGGCGGGTCGAGGTCGAGCCGCCGGACGCGGAACCGGAGGCGGTGGTCGAGGACGAGTCGCAGCCGGCGAGGGTGCCGATGGCGATGGCGCCCACGGCGAATGCGGCGAGGACGGTACGGGTCGTGGGCATGAGGAGCCTTCCTGGGGAGGACGAGGTGGAGCATGCGGGACTGGCGAGGGGGCGATCTCGGAGGGGTCGAGATCGATGGGCAATCGATTTCCGTCGGGAACTGCGTCAAGAGTG
This sequence comes from Frigoribacterium sp. CFBP 8751, assembly GCF_014841545.1. Taxonomy (NCBI): domain Bacteria; kingdom Bacillati; phylum Actinomycetota; class Actinomycetes; order Micrococcales; family Microbacteriaceae; genus Frigoribacterium; species Frigoribacterium sp. CFBP 8751. Next base: position 837,953 of record NZ_JACYUB010000001.1, on the reverse strand, counting down.
ACGCCTTCGTGTTTCGAGTGTCAACACCTTTGTGTTTCCGACGTGTAAAAGAGATCTCGGGCGGGCAATCGTTTTCCCGCGAGGGGACGATACGATGTCGGCATCACCCGTCGCCGCCGGCGGCCGCGCCCTGAGGAGCCCATGAACGCCGTCACCATCTCGGACGTCGCCCGCCGGGCGGGCGTCTCCCCGGCGACGGTCTCCCGCGTCATGTCGGCGTCCCGCCCGGTCGGCCGCGAGGTCGAGGCCCGGGTGCGGCTCGCGGCCGACGAGCTGGGCTACTCGGGCAACGGCATCGCCCGTGCCCTGCGCACCCGCCGCACCGACACGGTCGGCATGGTCGTGCCGAGCATCCTCAACCCGTTCTTCACGACCCTGGTCGACAGCCTCGAGAGCGCGCTGCACGGAGAAGGCAAGCAGTTGTTCCTCTGCGACTCGCGACAGGACCCCGCCGTCGAGGCCGACCACCTGCGGTCGCTGATCGAACGACACGTCGACGGCATCGTGGTCAGCCCGGTGCACGACACCGAGAGCGCGGCGGCCGTCGCCGCGTCCGCCCGGGCCGTCCCGTTGGTGCAGCTCGACCGCCGGGTCGACGTCGCCGGCACCGACTGGATCGGCCTCGACGACGCCGAGGCGATGAAGCTCGTCCTGACGCACCTCGCCGAGACCGGTGCCCGCTCGGCCGCGTTCGTGACCTCCGAGCTGACGAACTCGTCGACGACCCTGCGCCTCCGGGGCTTCCGGCACTGGGCGGCCGAACTCGGCATCCGCGAGGTGCGCGACGGGGTCGTGCTCGGCGACTACTCGGTCGACAGCGGCGACGCGGCGGCCCGCCGGCTGCTCGCCTCCGACGATCGCCCGGACGCCATCGTCTGCGCGGACGACCTGATCGCCATGGGTGTGTTGCGGGCGGCCCGCGAGCTCGGGGTGTCGGTGCCCGACGAGCTGCAGGTCACCGGCTTCGACGACATCGTCTTCGCCTCGTACGTGACCCCGGCCCTGACGACGCTCGCCCAGCCCACCGACCGCATGGCCGGCGAGGCGCTCAGGCTGCTCTCGCTGCGCGGGTCCGACGACGGCGGACGAGGAGGCGCGCGCGTCTCGTTCGCGCCCCGACTGGTCCGACGACAGAGCACGCGCTCGACGGCTCCCGCGCCCGCCTGAGCCGCGCCCGCCGGACCCGCGTCCGCGCCCGCCCGAGCCGCGCCCGCCGGACCCGTGTCCGCCCGAGCCGTCGGGACCGACGACCGTCGGTCAGTGCTTGGCCGCCCACCGTTCGCCGACGCGACCGAACTGCTCGACCGCCCTCAGCACCGCGTCGACCGACACGGACTCGTCCACCGTGTGCACGACGGTCGGGTCGCCCGGGCCCCAGACCACGACGGGCACGCCGTCGTCGAGCGACCGCACGAGCACCGAGGCGTCCGTGAAGTACGAGGCGGGCGCCTCCGAGACCGGGGCCTCGAGCCCGGCGAGCCAGGGATGGTCGCGTGGGGTCCACACGGCGGCCAGGTCGAGGTCGACGCGGACGTCGGTCACCTCGGGCTGACCACGCCACCAGGCGACGAGCTCGCCGACGTCGTCGCGGACGACCCGCAGGTCGATGCGCGCCTCGCAGACGTCCGGCACGATGTTCGGCACGCTGCCACCCGAGACGACGCCCACGTTGACCGTCTCGCGCCCGAGGTCGGCGTGGGCCGAGAGCGGCAGGTCGTCCAGACGCCCGAGCACCGCCACCAGGTCGAGGATCGCGTTGTGGCCCCGTTCGGGCGTGCTGCCGTGCGCGGCGACGCCCGAGGTGCGCACCGTCAACCAGAGGGCACCGCGGTGGCCGAGGACGACCCGCCCGTCGGTCGACTCGGGGATCACGACGGCTCCGACCCGGCGGCCGGCGAGCAGGTCGACGACCGCGGGGGCACCGAGGCAGCCGACCTCCTCGCCCGTCGAGACGGCGAGCGCGACGGGTGCGCCCTGGCGAAGGAGGTCGCGCACGGCGACGATCGAGGCCGCGAGACCGGACTTCATGTCCGAGGCTCCCCGTCCGTGCAGGCGGTCGCCGACGACGGTCGAGGCGAAGGGGTCGTGGGTCCAGGCCGAGGCGTCGGTCACCGGCACGACGTCGGCGTGCGACGCGAAGACGAGCAGCGGCCTGTCGGAGGCGACGGACGTCGGCGAGACCAGGAGGGCCGCGGGCTCACCGTCGACCCCGGGGGCGAAGGCGACCCGCGCCTCCTGCACACCCTCGAACTCGAACGCCACACGGCGGAGGACGGCCGCCTCGCCGGGCGTGCCGCTCGTCGAGTCGATGGCGACGAGGTCGCGCAGCAGGGCGATCACGGGCACCTCGGACGGCGTCGGGGCGGTCATGCCGTCACGCTATCGCCACGACAGGGGCGGCAGGGCACGCTCGTCGAGCCAGGGGCGCAGCAGGGGCCCGACCGGGTGGCCCGAGACGCGCGTCGCGAGGGCGACGAAGTCGGCCGAGGTCGCCACGTGATGCCGGTACTCGGCGGTCCAGGCGCGCATCACGTCGAAGAACGCGTCGTCGCCGACCGCCGAGCGAAGCGCCTGCACCGCGAGCGCCCCGCGCTTGTAGACGCGATCGTCGAACATCAGGTCGGGGCCGGGGTCGCCGACGACGATGTCCTGCGGAGCCTCGAGCAGTCGGGCGTGTGCCCGGGCGGCGAGCGACGCGGCCGGCGGACCGCCCGAGGCCTCGGACCAGATCCACTCGGCGTAGCAGGCGAAGCCCTCGTTCAGCCAGATGTCGCGCCAGGTCGTCAGGCCCACGCTGTTGCCGAACCACTGGTGCGCCAGTTCGTGCGCGATCAGCCGACGCGACCCGCCCGCCCCGTCGGCGTGGTTCGCCCCGAAGATGGCGAGGCCCTGGGCCTCGAGCGGGATCTCGAGGTCGTCGTCGGTGACCACCACCGAGTACGACGCGAACGGATACGGGCCGAACCGCTCGACGAAGCAGGCCATCATGTCGGCCACCTCGCCGAAGTCACGACCGATCCGCGACCGCATCGCGGGCACCCCGGCGAAGACGCCGGGCACTCCTGCGAGCACGACCGGCACCAACTCGTAGCGGCCGATCTGCACCGTCGCGAGATACGACGCCGTGGGCTCGGGCTGTTCGTAGACCCACGTCGTGCGGCCGGACCGCGTGTGCCGGTCGGTCAGCTCACCGTGGGCGACGACGGCGTAGGGCTGCTCGGTCGTGACCTGCACCCGGTAGGTCGCCTTGTCGGCCGGGTCGTCGTTGCAGGGGAACCAGGTCGGTGCCCCGTTCGGTTGCGAGGCGACGAGGGCGCCGTCGGTCAACTCCTCCCAGCCGAGGGTGCCCCAGCGGGTGCGACGGGGAGCGGGAGGACCCGAGTACTCGACGACGACCTCGACGGGCTCACCCGGCACGGTCACGTCCGGCAGCGTCACCGTCAGCTTCGTCGCCGACTGGGCGTGCCGCGCCTTGTGCCCGTCGACCCGCACCTTCGCGGCACGCAGGCGCAGCAGGTCGAACACGAGCGTGCTCCGGGCCTCGGTCGGCACGACCGTGATGGTCGCGACGCCGTCCAACCGGTTCGTCGCGACGCGGTACCCGATCTCGAGGTCGTACGAGCGCACGCCGTAGCCGTCGTTGCCGCTCTCGGGTGTGTAGCCGTCCGTGGTCGCCGCCGAACCGGTCACCGGGTGACGGCGTGGTAGTCCGCGAACGTGACGTCCCGCCAGGGCCCGATGGGGTTGCCGCTCCACCGGCTGCCGACGGGCACGACCTCGCCGCGCATCACGAGCGAGGCGGGGCCGACGGTGGCGTGCTCGCCGAGACGGGCCGCGGGCAGCACGACGCTGTGGGGGCCGAGGGTCGAGCCGGCGGCCAGGGTGACGGTGTCCATGCTCATGATTCGATCATGGAACAGGTGCGTCTGCACGACGCATCCTCGATTCACCGTCGACGCGTCGTCGAGTCGCACCAGGTCGGCCTCGGGCAACCAGTAGCTGTCGGTCCACACGCCGCGACCGATCGAGGCCCCGAGCGAGCGAAGCCACCAGACGAGGGCCGGGGTGCCGGCCGCCGCGTGGGCGAACCAGGGGGCGGCGCACATCTCGGTGAAGGTGTCGGACACCTCGCTGCGCCAGACGAACGACGACCAGAGCGGGTGCTCGCCGGCCCGGATGCGCCCGACGAGCGCCCACTTGGCGAGTGTCGTGACACCGGCGGCCGCCGCACCGACGGCGAGCATCACGACGCCGCTGACCGCGGCCGTCGCGCCGACCCCGATCGCGTCGACCAGCGCCCACAGCCCGACGACCAGCCCCAGGCCGATGCCGCAGGTGACGACGACGGGCACGATGCGGCTGAGCTCCCACGCGATGCGGGCCACCCGGAGGTGCGTGGCCGGGCGGAAGGTGCGGGTCTCGTCGGCGACGGCGACCGTGCGGCGCAGGCGCACCGCGGGTGAACCGAGCCACGACGACCCCGCCTTGGACTTGCGAGGAGCCGACGAGAGCACGGCCACCAGACCGTCCTTCGGCACCTTGTGGCCCGGGGCGGTCATGCCCGAGTTGCCCAGGAACGCCCGCCGACCGATCTCGGCCCGCGCCACGCGCAGCCAGCCGCCGCCGAGCTCGTACGACGCGACGAGCGTGTCGTCCGCCAGGAACGCCCCGTCCCGGACGGTCGTCATCGACGGCAGCAGCAGGACGGTCGACGCCTCGACGTCACGCCCGATCTCGGCACCGAGCAGGCGCAGCCAGACCGGCGTGAACAGGCTCGAGTAGAGCGGGAACAGCAGGGTGCGCGAGAGATCGAGCAGGCGCTCGGTGCTCCAGACCTGCCAGCCGACCCTCGACCGCACCGCGAAGGTGCCCTCGGTCACCCCCAGGGCCCAGAGTCGGGTGAGCGCGACGACCAGCACGGCGGCCACCAGCCCGGCCACGAGCGTGCCCGGCACCAGGAGGGCGAGGGCGCGCCACCACGCGTCCGTCAGCGAACCCGCACCCCGCACACCGAGCGCGACGACCGCGCCTCCTGCACTCACCGAGACCACCGGCAGCAAGGCGACGACGATCGCCGACGCCCCGTAGGCGACGAACCAGCGGGTCGGCGAGGGCGGCCGATCCTCCGGCCACCAGGCGCGGGTGCGGCCGATGCGCTCGGCCGGCGAACCGGCCCAGTGCTGACCCGAGGGCACCCGTCCGAAGACAGCCGACCCGGGCGCGATCGAGGCGTTCTTGCCGATGCGGGTGCCCGGCAGCAAGGTGCTGCGCATGCCGATCGTGCTGCCCGCCCCGATGCGGATCGCCCCGATGCGCACGACGTCGCCGTCGATCCAGTGGCCGGCCAGGTCGACCTCGGGCTCGATCGACGCCCCGCGACCGATGCGCAGCATGCCGGTGACGGGTGGCAGGGCGTGCAGGTCGACGTCGGGCGCGATCCGGGCGCCGAGGGCACGCGCGTAGTAGCTGATCCACGGGGCGCCGGCGAGTCCGACCGCCCCGATCTGGTGGGCGACCTGCTCGGCCAGCCAGAGCCGGAGGTGCACGCTGCCGCCGCGCGGATGATCGCCCGCCTCCACCCCCCGGAGGAGGAGGCGCGAGGCCAGCACCGAGATCGCCATGCGTCCCGGCGGGGTCACGAACACGACGATCGCGACGACGAGCAGCCGGCCGTCGACCGCGGGCAGGGCGTCGAAGCCGCTCCACCAGCGCAGCACCGTGCTCGCGGTCAGGGCGTAGGTCAGCCAGCGCGCGCCCGACAGCACGAGGAGGGGCACCCCGAGCAGGGTCTGCAGCCACTGCGTGCGTCGGGGTGTCGGCACCGACCGGTGGAAGTCGGCGGGCGAGGCCTCGTCGTCGACGTCCGCCACGGACAGGGCCTCGGCCAGGGCACCGAGCCGGGGGTGCGAGTAGATCTCGGCGACGGTGAACTCGGGGTCGAGTTCCCGCAGCCGGGCCACGAGCTGCGCCGCGGCCAGCGATCCCCCGCCGAGGTCGAAGAAGTTCGCGTCGGCGTCGGGGACGGGCACGCCGAGCACCTCGCGCCAGCGTTCGGCCACGAGCTGCTCGACCGGGGTCATCGAACCGGCACCGACGGGCCCGCCACCGGCACCGTCGCCACCGGACGTCGCGTCGACCAACGGCCACGGGAGCGCGTCGCGGTCGATCTTGCCCGACGTCTTCGTCGGCAGGTCGCCGGTGACCAGCGCCAGCAGCGGCACCAGGGCGGCCGGGAGTTCGTCCCGGAGGCGCACGAGGGCGGCCCCCCGATCGATCGCCTCGGCCGACGCGACGGCCAGGTAGCCGACGAGCACCTGGTTGCCGGCGGCCGTGGTCCGCACCGCCGCGGCGGCGCCGCCCACCCCGGGCAGGGCCTGCAGCGCGGTCTCGATCTCACCGAGCTCGATGCGGCGCCCGCCGACCTTGACCTGGTCGTCGGCCCGCCCCTGGAACACGAGCCCGGCCCGGTCGAACCGCACCAGGTCACCGCTGCGATAGGCGCGCTCCCAGCCGAGCTGCTCGTGCGGCGCGTACTTCTCGGCGTCCTTGGCAGGGTCGAGGTAGCGGGCCAGGCCGACGCCGCCGATGATCAGCTCACCGATCTCGCCCTCGGCCACGGGCTCGCCGGCCGCGTCGACGACCGCGACGTCCCAGCCGTCGAGCGGCAACCCGATGCGCACGGTCTCGCCTGCCCGGACCAGCGATCCCGTGGCGACGACCGTCGACTCGGTCGGCCCGTAGGTGTTCCACACCTCGCGGTCGTCGCCGACCACCCGGTCGACGATCTCGGGCGGCAGCGCCTCACCGCCGAAGATCAGCAGCCGCACGCTCTCGAGGGCCTCGTCGGGCCAGAGGGCGGCGAGCGTCGGGACGGTCGACACGACGGTGATCCCGTGCGTGACGAGCCACGGACCGAGGTCGGCCCCGGACCGCACGAGGCTGCGCGGGGCCGGCACCAGGCAGGCGCCGCTGCGCCAGGCCAGCCACATCTCCTCGCACGAGGCGTCGAACGCGACCGAGAGCCCGGCCAGCACCCGGTCGCCCGGCCCGAGGGGCTCGACGCCCGGCGACGACAGGAACATCCGCGCCTCGGCGTCGGCCAGGGCGGCCGCCGAACGGTGACTCGCGGCGACGCCCTTCGGCGTGCCGGTCGAGCCCGAGGTGAAGATCACCCAGGCGTCGTCGGCCGGGGTGGGCAGCCGGTCGGCGTCGGCGAGCGCCGCGCCCCGTCCGCTGACGTGGGCGGCCGGCGCCGCGAGCACGAGGCTCGCGGGTCGATCGGCGTCGCGCGGGGTGAAGCGGCCACCCGCCGAGACGATGCCCACGACGCCTGCCTCGCCGAAGACCAGCTCGGCTCGCTCGTCCGGGTCGTCGGCGTCGACCGGCACGTAGGCGGCTCCGGCGGCCAGGACGGCCAGGATCGTCAGGTAGAGCGAGGAGTCACCCGACGGCATGCGCACGCCCACGCGGTCCCCGCGTCCGACCCCGGCGTCGGCGAGCGCGCGCGAGGCGGCCTCGACCCGGACGACGAGCTCGGCGTAGCTCAGGGCACCCCGCTCGTCCTCGAGCGCCGAGGCGTCGGGGTGGGCGAGCGCGGTCGCCCACAGCACGTCGACGAGGGTGCGGGCCACGGGGGCATCGGGCGAGCCGGCGATCACGCCGGGCGGGGTCTGACTCACGGCCGCACGCTAAGGACGTCAGGTGACGCGTCGGTGAACACGGGGCGGGACAGCCCGTCGCCCGCGACCGCGAGGACGACGTCGGCGACCGATTCGAGGTCGTGGACCGTCCCCCGACGGCCGTCCGTCCTCGTGCCGTCGGGCCGCCGTGACAGCCGGATCGTCGACATCGCGGTGGTCAGCCCCTCCCCCGTCGACTTGAGCAGCGCCTCCTTCCGCACCCAGGCGCGCAGCACGTCCACGTCGACGTCCTCGGGACTCACGTCGGGCCGGAGGTGCTCGAGCGCACCGGCCGGCCGGGCCCGCTCGACGTCGACGCCGACGGCGGCCCCGGTCCGGAGCGCCACGGCCGCCCAGCGTCCGCTCCGGCTCAGGCTCACGTGCAGGTCGTCCGCCGTCCGCAGCACCGGGCGACCGTGTCGACCACCGCAGCCCCGGCACGGCTCCCGGTCGAAGACGAGGCTCGCAGCGTCGCGGCCGGTGCAGGACGAGACGAGGAGGCGCAGCGCACGATGGGCCGCCAGGTACCGTCGGGCGTCGGTCGCGTCCGCGAAGGCCGCCGCACGGGCCCGTTCGTGCTCGTCGCCGACCTCCGGTGCCGTCGGCCCCCCGGCGTCCGGATCGCGGTCGAGGTCGAGCAGCCACACCCGAGCGCTCGTCATGGCAGGCGAGCCTAGCCCGCGCCGATCCCGCACCCAGGGGCCGTTCACCTGCCGTTCGCCTGGTCGGGCAACGATCGGGCCCGCGTCCGCGACCGTCCCGACCGGCCCGCGACGGCCCGCCACCCGTTCCCTCACCCGAGAGGCCCCCGACCATGGCCAAGAAGATCCCGACAGCCCTCGCCGACCTCGTCGACGCCCTCGAGCACCACGCCGAGGTCGTCACGGCGAAGTCCTCGTCGTCCAAACGACTCGGTCGCGCCACCGCGAAGGTCCGCCGCGCCGCCGCCACGTACACCGACGTGGTCGCCGCACGGACGGGTCAGCCGAACCCGTTCGTGGACTTCCTCGACCCCGAGACGATCGAGTCGCTGCGCGCCGAACGGGACCGCATGGCGAACGACAAGTCGTCACAGGTCGACTGACAACCGTCCCAGGTGGCCGTGCCACGCTCTGGTGCACGATTTCCGCACGTTCGAGAGAGGGGCCTCACCCGTGGCCGACCAGAAGAAGCTCAAGAAATCCGCCGCCAAGGCCTACGACAAGGCCGAGGACGCCGTCACCGACGCCCGGGCGGCCGTCGCCGAGGCCAAGCGCCGGGCGAAGAAGCTCGCCAAGAAGGCCCGCCCCTCGGTGAAGCCGCTCGAGAACGCGCTCGACGACGCCGCGAGCGGCCTGAAGAACGCCAAGAAGACGGCGAAGGGCGCCGGGCAGGCCTCGAAGACTTCCTCGTCGACCCCGTCGTCCACCGCCCCGGCCGAGCCGCGCTCGATCTACACCCCGCCCCTGCCCGAGGTCGACGAGACGACCGTGCAGCTGCCCGACGGCCACGACGCCCACGTCGACCTGCACGCGCAGACGCTCGTCGCGCTGCGCGCCCTCGCCCGGACGAAGGGCATCACGAACGTGTCGCGGTACCCCAAGGCCACCCTGATCGAGAAGATCGAGCAGGCCTGACCCGCGCGTCGGCGTCCGACCCCGGCCGGGCGCCTGTCCGCCTGCCCGCCTGCCCGCCTGCCCGCCTGCCCGACGTTCGCCTCCGGTCGCACCGCCGACTGAACGTCGCACCGCCGATGTGCGCGGTGCGACGTCCAGACGGCGGTGCCATCGGCGGCAGGTGGGCGAGGGCAGGAGGGCCGTCGCATCCGCCGCGCTCACTAGGGTGAGGACATGACGCGCGCTCAGCTCATGGTCCCGTACCGGTTCGCCTTCGCCGCGCTCGCCCTCGTGGCCGTCGCCGCCCAGTTCGCGGACACCCTCGAGAACGACTACAGCGTCGTCAACTTCTTCTCGTTCTTCACGAACCTCAGCAACCTGTTCGCCGTCGTGGTCTTCGTCGTCGGCGGCGTCCGCACCCTGCGTCGTCGCCCCGGCAGCCGAGCCTGGGACGTCGTCCGGCTCGTCTCGGTGGTGAACATGGTGTTCGTCGGCCTCGTCTTCAACGTGTTGTTGACCGAGGTGGCCGGGGGCGTCCTGCCCTGGGTCAACGTCGTCGTGCACATGGTGATGCCCGTCGCCGTGCTGGTCGACTGGCTCGTGCTGCCCGCCGGTCGCCGCCTGCCCTGGTCCGCGGCGGCGACGGGGCTCGTCGTGCCCGTGCTCTACAGCGTGTACTCGCTCGTCCGTGGGGCCGTCACGTCGTTCTACCCGTACCCCTTCTACGACCCGGAGGCGCTGGGCGGCTACGGTCCCGTGGCGCTCTACATGGTCGTGCTGCTCGTCGCACTCGCCGTGCTGTCGGTGGCCCTGGTCGGTCTGGCGCGCCTTGCCGGCCGCTTCTGGAAGCAGCGCTCGCGCCGCTGACGCGACCCGCGCCTCCTGCGCTCGGCTCAGCGGTAGTGCTGCTCGCCGCGGGCCGCCGCCGCGACCACGTCGCGGATGCGCGCCGCACGGGTCTCGGGCCGCTTGAGCGAGGCCAGCCGGAAGTACACCCGGAACCGCTCGGTCTTCGTCAGCGACGCGAAGTGGGCGGCCGCCGCCGGGTCGGCGTCGAGAGCGGCCTGCAGGTCGTCCGGAGGCGCGGCGTCCTTCTGTCGATAGGCGGCGTCCCAGCGCCCGTCGGCCTTCGCCCGGTCGACCTCGGCCTGCCCCGCCGGGGTCATGAGCCCCTCGGCGACGAGGCGGGCGACGTGCTCGCGGTTCACCTGGGACCACGGGCTGTCCTTCCGCCGCGGTTGGAAGGCGGTGAGCGTGAAGTCGTCGTCGAGCCGACTGGTCTGACCGTCGATCCAGCCGTGGCAGAGGGCGACGTCGAGCGCCTCGGACCAGGTCATGCCCGGCCTCGTCGACCGCACCTTGCGGAGCGTCAGCCGCACCCCGCCCACGTCGGGGTCGCCCTCGAGGTACTCGCGCCACTGCTCGACCGTCACGTCCAGCACGGGCTTGTCCGCGAAGCTGACCATGCCGCGACCCTACCGACTCGGACCGACCCGCATCCGCCCCGCGGCCGACACCGTCCCGTCCCCCGGACGACCACGCCCCCGTCCCCCGGTCGACGCGCCCCTCAGCGCCCCTCCCCTAGCCTGGCGGGATGGACCTCATCGGGTGGATCACCGACGTCGGCTCGTCGTTGCCGACCCCGCTCGTCTGGGCCCTGGGCGCCCTGTTCTCGTTCACCGAGTCGGGGCTCGGCCTCGGCGTCTTCGTGCCGGGCGAGACGATCGTGCTGCTGCTCGCCGCGACCTTCGACAGCCCCTGGCCGGCGGTCGCGTTCTTCGTCTCCGTGGCGATCGGCGGCTCGCTCGGCGACCACGTCGGCTACCTGCTCGGTCGCCGCTTCGGCACGGGGTTCCGCGACACGCGCATCATCCGCCGGATCGGCGTCGACAGCTGGGACCGTGCCGTCGCCGTCCTCGAGCGGCGAGGGGCGGCCGCGGTGTTCCTCACCCGCCTCGTGCCGGTGGCCCGCACCCTGACGCCGGCGGCCGCCGGCGTCGCGAAGGTGCCCTACCGGTCGTTCCTGCCCGCGTCGCTCGGCGGGGCGCTGACCTGGGCCGCCGTCTACGTCGGCATCGGGTTCCTGCTGCGGTCCTCGCTCGAGGCGGCGCAGGAGTACCTCGGGCAGTTCTCGTCGTGGGCCCTGATCGGCGCCGCGCTGATCGTCGCGATCGTGTTCGTCGTGCGGCTCGTGCGCCGGCGTCGGGCGGCACCCGCCGACGACGCGGACGGCACCGTCGACGAGACGGTCGCCGCCGACGACGCGGAGGCCCGCGACGCCGAGGCCCGCGACGACGCTGAGACCCCCGACGACGCAGCGGACGCGGAGGCCCGGGTCGACGACCGCGGGCCCGTCGCGTCCGCCGTCCACGCGGCCGGGCACGCCGTGGCCGATCCCGTCGTCGCGGGGGCGTCCGCCTCGGGCGAGTTCGTCGCGGAGCACCTGTCGTCCCGTCGGCTCGGCGCCCTGCGCCACCGCCTCTTCGAGGTGGACGACTGGCGGACCGTGCCCAACGCGATCACGGCTGCGCGCCTCCTGCTGTTGCCGGTCTTCGCCGGCCTGCTGATCGCCGAGCTCTGGTGGCCGGCCCTCGTCGTGATCGCGGTCGTGTTCGCGACCGACTGGCTCGACGGGTTCCTGGCCCGGCGCACCGACTCCGTCTCGGTGCTCGGGTCGTGGCTCGACCCCGTGGCCGACCGGTTGACCGTGGTCGTCGTCGCCGTGGCGTTCGCGACGGCCGACGTCTTCGGCTGGCAGGAGGCCGTGCTGCTGATGGTGCCCGACGTGCTGCTCGCGATCGGCGCCGTGCTCGCGTTCCGCGGCGACCCCGCGTTGCCGGTCTGGTGGGCCGGGCGGCTGCGCACCGGGCTGTGCTTCGTCGGCCTCGCGGTGCTGCTGCTCGGGGTGGCGCTCGACGGCCCCGAGTGGACGGCCGTGATCGGCGTCGGGTACCTGGTCTTCCTGGTCGGGCTGGTGTTCCACTACGTGTCGGCGGTGCACTACGCACGGGTGATGCTCGTCCGGTGGCAGCGAGCCATCGCCGAGCGTCCGGTCTGACGTCGGGCCGGCTCGACATCGGACCGGGTCGACCGACCTGGCACCGTCAGAGTCCGAACAGCAGCCGCAGTCCGAGGGCCACCATGACGACGGCGATCACCGCGTCGAGCGCCCGCCAGGCGACCGGCTTCGCGAACAGGGGACGCAGGAGGCGCGCGCCGAACCCCAGCGCCGAGAACCACACGAGACTCCCCGCGATCGCTCCGGCTGCGAACCACCAGCGCAGGTCGGGCGGCTGGTGGTTCGCGACCGAGCCGAGGAAGACGATCGTGTCGAGGTAGGTGTGGGGGTTGAGCCAGGTGAAGGCGAGGGCACCGAGGACGGCCGGGACGACCCGGGCGGGCGAGTCGGCGCGCCCGGCAGCCGGTGGGCGGGGGCCCTGCGCGACGGGTGGGGCTCCGTCGGCCGGCACCGCGCCTCCTGCGGTGACGCCGACTCGAGCCGACTCCGGCGCGACGTCGACCGTCAGCGCGCCGACCGGGCGGATCGCCCGCTTCGCGGCGAAGGCGCCGTAGACCAGCAGGAACCCGGCCCCGACGAGCTGGACGACGACCACCGCCTGCGGTGCCGCCTCGACGAGCGCCCCGACCCCGGCCACCCCGGCGCTGATCAGCACGGCGTCGCTCACGGCGCAGACCACGACGACCGGCACCACGACACGGGTCACGGCCTGGAGCCCGACGCGGAGCACGTAGGCGTTCTGGGCACCGATCGCGACGATCAGGGCGAGGCTCGTGCCGAAGCCGAACAGGACGGCGGGAAGCACGGTCGCGAAGGTCATGCCGCCACGCTAGGGCCGCCCCGAGCATCGCGCCAACTCATGTTCGCAATGGTGCATAAGCTCTGCTCATGGCCCGTTTCGCACTCGACCAGCTGGACACCCTGCGCACGATCGTCGACGAAGGCACCTTCGAGGCGGCCGCGCGACGCCTGCACGTGACGCAGTCCGCCGTGTCGCAGCGCATCAAGCAGCTCGAGCGTGCGGCGGGGCAGGTGCTGCTGCGGCGCACCACGCCGGTCACCACGACCGACGCCGGTGACGTGTTGCTGCGTCACGCCCGCCAGGTCGACCTGCTCACCTCGGACGCGCTCGCGCGGCTCGGCGGGGGTGGGCTCGAAGGAGGCGACGGCGCCGACCGCGCCTCCGACGATCCCGTCCCCACGACCCTGCCGATCGCCGTCAACGCCGACTCGACGGCGACCTGGTTCCTCGATGCGTTGGCCGCCGTTCCGCCGACCGTGCCGGTGGTGTTCGACCTGCGCCGAGCCGACCAGCAGCACACGGCCGAGCTGCTGCGCTCGGGGGACGTGCTCGCCGCCGTCACCGCGACCCGGGAGCCCGTGCAGGGCTGCAGCTCGGAGCCGCTCGGCGTCATGCGGTACCGAGCCGTCGCGAGCCCCGGGTTCGTCGAGCGGTGGCTGGGCGGCGGGCCGGACGGTCTCGGGCGCACGGGCGCGACGAGCTCGGGCGCCACGTCGGGTGCGGGCAGCACGCCGGACGCCTCCGACCACGGGAAGCTCGACCGCGCCCCGATGGTGGTCTTCGACCGCACGGACGACCTGCAGCACGACTTCGTGCGACGCCTCACGGGCCGTGAGCCGCTCGCGCCCCGGCACCACGTGCCCGCGTCGGCCGACTTCGCCCGGGCCGTCGTGCTCGGCCTCGGCTGGGGCATGCTCCCCGAGGCCCAGGCTGGCCCCGAACTCGACGCCGGGCGCCTGGTCGAGCTGGCCGCCGCCGACCCGGTCGACGTGCCGCTCTTCTGGCAGCGCTGGACCCTCGCCTCACCCCTCCTCGACGCCGTCACCGACGCCGTCCGCGCCACCGCCCGACACGCCCTGCACCCCTGACGTCGGCCCGCCTGACGCCCTGCCCCGCCCGACGCCCTGCCTCGCCGGTCGAGTGGTCGCGAATCGTCCTTCGCGCGCCCCCGAAGGACGATTCGCGACCAGTCGACGACCGACCAGTCGACGACCCGACCCGACGGACGACGGGAGGCGCGGTGCCGACCGGCACCGCGCCTCCTGTTCTCGAGCGACCTGCGCCCGGCGACCGACGACCTACAGCGTCGCGAGCGCCTCGTTCAGCGTGCGCGACGGGCGCATCACGGCCTCGGTCTTGGCGGCGTCGGGGTGGTAGTAGCCCCCGATGTCGACGGCCGTGCCCTGGGGTGCGATCAGCTCGGCGACGATCGCCTCTTCGGACCCGCCGAGGGTGGCGGCCAGCCCGGCGAAGGCAGCGGCCAGTTCGGCGTCGTCGGTCTGGGCGGCGAGCTCGTCGGCCCAGTACTTGGCCAGGTAGAAGTGGCTGCCGCGGTTGTCGATCGAGCCGAGCTTGCGGCCGGGCGACTTGTTCTCGTCGAGGAAGGTGCCCGTGGCGCGGTCGAGCGTGTCGGCGAGGATCTGTGCCCGCGCGTTGTCGGTCGACGTCGCGAGGTGCTCGAAGCTGACGGCGAGGGCGAGGAACTCGCCCAGGCTGTCCCAGCGCAGGTAGTCCTGCTCGACGAGCTGCGAGACGTGCTTCGGAGCCGAGCCGCCGGCACCCGTCTCGAACAGGCCGCCGCCGTTGATCAGCGGCACGACCGAGAGCATCTTGGCCGAGGTGCCGAGCTCCATGATGGGGAACAGGTCGGTCAGGTAGTCGCGCAGCACGTTGCCGGTGACCGAGATGGTGTCGTCGCCGCGGCGGATGCGCTCGAGCGAGAACGCCATCGCGTCGACGGGCGAGAGGATCTCGATCTGCAGGCCCTCGGTGTCGTGCTCGGCGAGGTAGGTGCGGACGAGCCCGATCAGGGTGGCGTCGTGGGCACGGGTCTCGTCGAGCCAGAACACGGCGGGCGTCTGGCTGGCGCGCGCACGGGAGACCGCGAGCTTGACCCAGTCGCGGATCGGGACGTCCTTCGTCTGGCAGGCGCGCCAGATGTCGCCCGTGGCGACCTCGTGCTCGATCAGCGTCTCGCCCGCCTGGTTCACGACGCGGACGGTGCCGTCGCCGGGCACCTCGAAGGTCTTGTCGTGCGAGCCGTACTCTTCGGCGGCCTGGGCCATGAGGCCGACGTTCGGCACCGAGCCCATGGTGGCGGGGTCGAAGGCGCCGTTCGCGCGGCAGTCGTCGAGCACGGCCTGGTAGATGCCGGCGTAGCTCGAGTCGGGGATGACCGCGAGGGTGTCGTGCTCGCCGCCGTCGGGGCCCCACATGTGACCCGAGGTACGGATCATGGCGGGCATCGACGCGTCGACGATGACGTCGCTCGGCACGTGCAGGTTCGTGACGCCCTTGTCGGAGTCGACCATGGCCAGGTCGGGCCCGTCGGCGATGCCCTGGTCGAAGGCGGCCTTGATCTCGTCGCCGTTCGGCAGCGCCGCGAGGCCCTGCAGGATGCCGTTGAGGCCGTTCGCGGGGTCGAGCCCGGCAGCCTTCAGGTCGGCGCCGAACTGCTCGAACACCCGCGGGAAGAACGCGCGGATCACGTGACCGAAGAGGATCGGGTCGCTGATCTTCATCATCGTGGCCTTGAGGTGCACCGAGAACAGGACGCCCTCGGCCTCGGCCCGGGCGATCTGGGCGGCGAGGAACTCGTGCAGCGCGGCGACGTGCAGCACGGTGCCGTCGACGACCTCGCCGGCCAGCACGGGGATCGACTCGCGCAGCACGCGGGTCTCGCCGTCGGCGCCGACGAACTCGATGCGCAGGGTGTCGTCGGCCGGGATGACGACGGTCTTCTCGTTCGAACGGAAGTCGTCGACGCCCATGGTCGCGACGTTCGTCTTCGAGTCGGCCGTCCAGGCGCCCATGCGGTGCGGGTGCTTGCGGGCGTAGTTCTTGACCGACAGGGGGGCGCGGCGGTCGCTGTTGCCCTCGCGCAGCACGGGGTTGACCGCGCTGCCCTTGACCTTGTCGTAGCGGGCCTTGACGTCGCGCTCGGCATCGGTCGACGGCGAGTCGGGGTAGTCGGGGAGGTCGTAGCCCTGCGACCGGAGTTCTGCCACCGCGGCCTTGAGCTGCGGCATCGAGGCCGAGATGTTCGGCAGCTTGATGATGTTGGCCTCGGGCGTCTTCGCCAGGGCCCCCAGCTCGGCGAGGGCGTCGCCCTGGCGCTGCTCGTCGGTGAGGCGCTCGGGGAACTGGCTGATGATGCGGGCCGCCAGCGAGATGTCGCGGGTCTCGACGTCGACCCCCGCGGTCTTGGCGTAGGCCTGGATGATGGGCAGGAACGAGTAGGTCGCCAGCATCGGCGCCTCGTCGGTCAGCGTGTAGATGATCTTCGCCATGCGGCAGGTGCTCCCTCGTTGTCGGGCATGCGTGTGCTCGGTGGTGCTGCCTCTACGCTACCGCGCAGAAGTCTCTCGACATGAAGATACATGCCTCATCTGGACGGCTCCCGCAGGCCGCACCCTGGGGACGAGTCGTCGAGATGTCACGACGTGCCCGCAGGGCAGGAGGTGCGGATCGGCCCGGCAGCCGGGCGTCGCGTTCGTCGAGCGCAGGCCACCCAGGGATGCAGGCAGCACGGCACCGCAGCTCCGACCGCCATGAGAAGACATCCAACCCCCCTTGCTGCGCCTTCCGAGCTGATGCAGCACCAGCCCACGCAACCTGAGCCCGCCGACTTCGATCCCGACGCGCCCGCCGGGGCGAGACCCGAGGCCGCGCACGTCGATACCACTCGGACGGTGACACGGCCCGAAGTTTCCACAGGTGCATCTTTGCCCTTGCATCCGCAATGACAGAGGAGACATATTGGTGACGCGGGCGAGCACGAGGCCCGGCGCGATCGCGAATCTGCTGACGGCTTGGGAACTCTGGAATTACTTCCACTGATCCGTTACGGGGGCGGGGCCCTCAGGGCCCCGCCCCCGTAACCTCACATCACGAAGGGAAGAAGTCCTGTTGTCTGCCCCGCACGAGTCCGCCCATGCCACCCGCGCCCGGATCACCGCCTTGTCCGGCCTGGCCGTTTCGCTCTCCCTCCTGACCTGCTTCGCGATGATGGAGCACTGGCCCGCGCCATTCATCCCGTTGGCCGGCGGCGTCTGGTTTCTCAGCCTGGCGACTCGACGATCGCCCAGAGGACCGCAACCGATCGCGGCGTTCTTCCTCGTGTCCGCGTGCGCTGTGACGTCCATCCTCATCCTCGCCGCTCGCGCGTGAACGTCGTGGTCCGCGAAAGCGCGGCAGTCGCGGTCCGCAACCTGACCAAGACCTACGGGCGACGGGTCGTCGTCGCCGACGTGAGCTTCGAAGCCGGAGCGGGCCGGGTGACGGCTTTGCTCGGGCCGAACGGGGCAGGCAAGTCGACGACGCTGCGGGCAATGCTCGGGCTGGTCCGCCCGACGAGCGGCACCGCGCTCTTCGATGGCCTGCCCTTCGCTGAGATCGAGCGGCCGGGTCGCGTCGTCGGTGTCCTGCTCGACGCGAGCGCGGGCCACGGTGGACGCACCGTCTACGAGACAGCTCGCCTCGCAGCACTGGCGATCGGCGTCTCGTCGCATCGTGTCGAAGCGTGTCTCGGTCTCGTCGGCTTGTCGAGTGTGGGCGACCGCCGGGTTGGTTCGCTGAGTCTCGGCATGCGTCAGCGTCTCGGCCTCGCCGTCGCCTTGCTGGGCGAGCCGACGACGCTGATCCTCGATGAGCCGGGCAACGGCCTCGACCCCGAGGGGCTCCGCTGGTTGAACGACTTCGTCGTCGCTTTCGCCCGGGGCGGTGGCGGCGTCCTGCTGTCGAGCCACCACCTCGGGGACATCGAGACGATCGCCGACGACGTCGTCATCCTCGACCGCGGCCGCGTCGTCCACGCCGGGCCGGCGCGAGCCGCCGGCCTGACGAACGTCGCCTTCGCCAGCACGGATGACGACCGGCTAGTTCGAGCCCTCGTCGACGACGAGGTGACGGTCGGCCGAGGGCGGGATGCCACGACGCGCCTCACCGCCGCGACCACGGCCGATCACGTCGGACGCCTCTCGGTGACCCTTGGCATCCCGCTGACCCATCTGTCCGAGTCGCGTCAGTCACTCGAGTCGTTCTTTCTCGACCAGACCTCGGGCGAACATGCAGCCCGCCCGTCCACGGCACAGGGGCTCCTGAGGGGGACGTCACCGCTCGTGCCCGTTCACGCGCCCACGGCCACGTCCACTCCGAAAGCGACCTCATGACCCCGTGGCCCGTCCTCTTGCTCATCGAGGTCATGAAGGCGACTGATACCCGGGCTGCCCGAGGGCTCTTCGCCGCCATCGCACTTCTCGGCGTCGGCGCGGTCGCTCTGTCCCAGGCCTCCGACGCGTCGCTCGAAACCTTCGTGAGCAGCGTCGGCATCCCACTCACGGTCCTTCTTCCCGTCGTCGCCGTGCTCGCGGTGACGGGCGACTGGAACGGGCGGTCCGCCCTCGCGACGTTCACTCAGACGCCGCGGCGACTCCTCGTCCTCACAGCACGCCTCGTCGCCATCGTCGGACTCGTCCTCGGCGTCGCCCTCGTCACGGCCGCCGCTGCGGCACTCGCGTTCGTGGTTCTGCACCCCGACCTGCTGGCGACCACCGACTGGTGGGCGGTGACGACGGCCGCCGGCGGAGTCGTCGCCCTCGCAGTAGCAGCGGCCCTGACCGGCACGGCCGTCGGATCGCTGCTGCTGAACACACCCCTGGCCATCGTCGTCACCATGCTGCTGCCGCTCACCTTCGACATCACGGCTGCGCTCCTCGTCCCGACCGCGGCCCCGTGGATCTCGACGCTCGCCTTCGCGGCCTGGCTCGCCCAACCACACCCGGGCTGGGCGGACGGCCCCGGCGACATCCCCGGCGCCGGGCAGGCCCTCACCTCCCTGCTGCTCTGGGTGGTGCTGCCGCTCGGGCTCGGCTGGTGGCGCCAGCTGCGGCGCGACGTCTCGTGAGGCCCGCCGAGATGTCACGACATGCCGCTCACGTGCAAAGCCGAGCGGCATGTCGTGACATCTCGACCAACGACTCAGGCACAGGTGACGAGAAAGGCGGCGATGCAGCGCACGGCCTCGACCAGCACCCCGGGGTCGCACGCGAGCCCCAAAAGGGCGTGACCCGCGCCTCCCGGGCGGGAGGCGAGAGCCGGAGGCGAGGGCCGGAGGCGAGGGCCGCGTCGAGTGCGACGCGAGCCACGGCGATCAGGACGACGTCGGAGCCGTCACCGAGCCCGACCGGTCGGAGGTCGAGCCACGCGAGCTCGTCGCCGGGCGCCACATCGCGGCGGGCGTCGCACCCGGCAGCCCGCGGATCGGCCCCAGCTCGACGAAGCCCATGCGCCGGTAGAGCGCCCGGTTCCGCTCGGTGGACGACTCGAGGTAGGCGGCCTCACCGCGCTCGTCGACGGTCGCGAGGCGGTGTTCGATCAGCGAGGTGCCGACGCCGAGCCCTCGGGCCGCGTCGCCGACCGCGATCTCACCGAGGTACCAGTGGGGCAGCCGCGG
Source organism: Frigoribacterium sp. CFBP 8751 (assembly GCF_014841545.1). Lineage (NCBI taxonomy): Bacteria > Bacillati > Actinomycetota > Actinomycetes > Micrococcales > Microbacteriaceae > Frigoribacterium > Frigoribacterium sp. CFBP 8751. The sequence continues at coordinate 818,185 of NZ_JACYUB010000001.1, read as the reverse complement.
GCGGGGCGCCGCCAGGGTCGCTTGGTGCCGGACAGCCGGCACGAGCCCGCCGAGCCCGAGCGCCCGCAGGTACCGCGGCAGCTGCCCGAGCTGCGCCGACGACACCGGCAGGCGCAGCGGCGACGACGGTCGGGCGAGCGGCGCCTCCCAGACGGCCGCCCCCACGACGTCCCCGTCGTCGTCCGTGACGGCGATGTCGACCGCGCGACGGCCCGCCGGGATCGAGCGCATCATCGCCGCGAAGAGGTCGACCAGGCGGGCATGACGCCGCCGCCCGCGCGGGACGAACCCGAGCATCACGGGATCGTCGCGAAACCCCTCGGCGAGCACGGCGGCGGCCGCGTCCAGCTGATCCGGGCGGGCGGCGGTGATGGTCACGTCGGGCACGATGCTCCTCGAATGATTCGTCAAAACTGATGAATTCATCAGTCGTGACAGAATGTAGCCAGACATCCCGCCAGACACGTGAGAGGCCCCTGTGAAACCGGACGACGAGGAGGCGCGGGTCGACCCCTCGAGGACGTTCCGCCGCACGCGCGAGACGCGTCGCAAGCTGGTCGAGGCCGGCGTCGCCCTGCTCCGACGGGCCGACTACGCCGCCGTCCCCGTCGCCGAGATCACGCAGCTGGCGGACGTCGGCCTCGGCACCTTCTACAACCACTTCGCGGGCAAGGACGAGCTCTTCGACGAGGCCGTGCAGAGCGTGCTGAACGCGCAGACCGAACGGATGGCAGCATTCGCACACGCGGACGACTCCCCCGTGACGACGGCGGCGATCGCGATGCACGTGGTGCTCGGCCTGGCGCAGAGCGACCCGGCCGTGGCCGTGGTCGTCGCGCGCAACGGGTTGCGTCTGCTCGACGCCGAGGCGGCGCTGGTGCCGCAGGCGCGGGCGCTCGTGCACGCCGGGCAGGCCGCGGGGTCGTTCGCCGAGCTGGACGTCGACCTGGCACTGTCCCTGGTCGGCGGCAGCCTCCTCGGCGGGCTGCACACCTGGTGGTCGAGCCCTCAGCTCGTCACCCCCGAGTGGACGGTCGAGCTGGTCGCCCGCGTGCTCGTCGCCCTGGGGTGCGACCTCGGGGACGCGCACCGCGCCTCCTCGTCCGGTCTCGACCGGGTGACCGGGCGCGACGCGGGCTGACGCACCGAGCCGAGCCGCGCCGGGCCGCGCCCGACGTCCGGCCATCGGCGAAGATGGTCCGGTGACCACTCCGGCGCCCGCGACGAGCATCGAACCCCGCCCCTACGACCACCCCGACGTGCAGCAGCTCGTCGAGGGACTGCAAGAGCTGTACGTCGAGATCTACGGCGGGCGCGACGACAGCCCGATCGACCGTTCCGAGTTCGAGCTGCCGAGGGGCACGTTCGCCGTGGCCTACGAGGCCGGCGAGCCCGTGGCCCTCGGAGCCTGGCGCCTGCTGCCCGACGGACGGGCCGAGCTGAAGCGGATGTACGTGCGGCCCGACCGACGCGGGCACGGCCTGTCCCGGCTCGTGCTGCACTGGCTCGAACGGTCGGCCGCACACGCCGGCGTCACCGAGATGGTGATCGAGACCAACGTGGCCCACGACACCGCGATCCGCCTCTACGAGTCGGCGGGCTACCGGCCGATCGCGCCCTACGGCCACTACGCGGGCGACGAGGGCACGGTGTCGCTCGGCCGCACCCTGGTGGACGAGACCGCGGGGGGCACCGCGTGACGAGCGCCCCCGTCCGGACGCAGAGGAGGCGCGGTGCCGGGATCACCGACGCCGCGCCTCCTCGGATCATCGCTACTCGACGGTGATCGACTGGGCCTTCATCGCGGCCACGGTCTTCTCCTGGCCCGATTTCAAGGCGTCGAGGAGGGTGCCGTCACCCGAGGCGGCCGCCCCGAAGCCGTCCGAGATGTCGCTGTAGGTCTGCGTCATCGTCGGGCCCCACGTGAAGGGCTGGATGTTCTCGGCGGCCTTCGCGAAGTCCTCGTAGATGGCCTGGTCGCCGTAGAACTCGACGCCCGAGGTCAGGGCCGGCAGGTCGGCACCGGTCGTGGAGGCCGGGTAGAGGTTGGCCTCCTTGTTCAGCGCCTCGAGCGACTCGGTCGAGGTGTTCAGCCACACGAGGAACTTCGACGCCTCGGCGGGGTGCTCGCTGCCCTTGAAGACGACGTTCGACGATCCGCCCCAGGCGGCCGACGCGGACTCGCCGTCCTTCCACTGCGGCATGGGCGCGACGGCCCACTTGCCCGACGTGTCGGGGGCGCCGCTCGAGATGGTGTTGGCACCCCAGACGGCCGAGACCCAGGTCCAGTCCTGGTCGGTGTTGTACGCGTTGTTCCACTCGTCGGTGAAGCTCGGCAGGGTCGTGACGAGGTCCTTCGAGATGAGGTCCTGCCAGTAGTCGGCGACCTTGGTCGACGCCTCGTCGCCCATGTCGACCTTCCAGGTGCCGTCCGCGGTGTCGAACCACTGGCCACCGGCCTGCGAGACCAGACCGGCGAACTGGTTCACGTCGCCCTTGGCGAAGTTGGTGATGCTGCCGCCCAGTTCTTTGATCTTCACGGCGTCCTCGGCGTACTGCTCCCACGTGGTGGGGACGTCGAGGCCGGCCTGCTCGAAGAGGTCCTTGCGGTAGTACAGAGCCATGGGGCCGGAGTCCTGCGGGATCGCGTAGACGGAGTCGTCCTCGCCGAAGGTGACCTGGTTCCAGAGGCCGTCGGAGTAGTCGGCCTTCGCGGCGGAGACGCCGTCGCACGAGGCGATGTTCGCCAGGCCGTCCTGCACGCGGAAGGCGGGCAGGGTGTCGTACTCGACCTGGCCGATGTCGGGGGCGTTGCCGGCCTGCAGCTGGTTGAAGAAGTTCTGGTAGGTGCCGCTGTTGCCGTTCGGCACGATCGAGACCTTGACCTGGATGTCGGGGTTCTCCTCGTTCCAGAGGGCGACGACCTTGTCCATGTTCGGCACCCAGGTCGTGAAGTTCAGCGTGACCTTGCCGGAGGACGCCTCGCACGAGGCGGAGTCGCGGGAGGCGCCGTCCGAGCCGCTGCCGGAGCTGCAACCGGCGAGGGCCATGGTCGAGACCACGGCGGCCGCCGCGATCGTGAGTACTCGGGATGTCTTCATCTGGTGTCCAATCGGGGTGCGGAGCCGGAGGGGCCGGCCACGGGAGGGAACGACGTCGTTGCCTTGCGGAGAGGAGGTCGAGGAGGTGCGGGTCGGTGGATCAGGACGGGAGCGGCGGAACGGAACGGCCGGGGCCGCGGGTTCGGCTACTTGAGGCCGCCGGACCCCAGGCCGCTGCGCCAGAAGCGCTGCAGGCTGAGGAAGGCGACGAGCAGGGGGACGATCGAGACCAGCGCGCCGACGAGCACGAGAGTGCGCAGTTCGGGGTACTGGCTCACGTTGGAGTTCCAGGTGTAGAGGCCGAGGGTCACCGGGAAGAGCTCCTGGGACCGCAGCATCACGAGCGGCAGGAAGAAGTTGTTCCAGATCGCCACGAACTGGAACAGGAACACCGTCACGAGGGCGGGCGACATCAGCCGGATCGCCACGGTGAAGAACGTGCGCAGTTCGCTCGAGCCGTCGATGCGGGCGGCCTCGACGATCTCGTCGGGGACGCTCGACGCCGCGTAGATGCGGCTGAGGTACACGCCGAACGGGCTCACGATGCTGGGCAGGAAGACCGCCCAGAAGGTGTCCGTCAGTTCGACCTTGCTGAAGATCAGGAACAGCGGCAGAGCCAGGGCCGTCGCCGGCACGAGCACGCCACCCAGGAAGATGTTGAACAGCGCCTCACGACCCCAGAAGCGGTACTTCGCCAGGGCGTAGCCGCACATCGCCGACAGGATCGTGCCGAGCGCGCCGGCGACCGTCGCGTAGACGATGCTGTTGAGCATCCACCGCGGGAAGATGCCGTCGTTGTACGTGAACAGCCGGCCGACGTTGCCGACGAAGTCCTGCGCCGACGTCGGCGAGAACCACAGGGCGGCGCTCGAGTTGAAGTTGTCGAGCGTCTTGGTCGACGACACCAGCAGCCAGAAGATCGGCACGAGGAAGTACAGCGTGAAGGCGCCCATGATGACCATGGCGGCCGTTCGCGACATCACGCTCTCGCGGGGGCCCCCGCCGCGTCGACGAGCAGGGGTCGTCGCGTCGTCGAACGACTGGGCGGGACGGATGGGGGCGTCGACGGTCACTGGTCGGCCTTCCGCTGGGTCAACCGGAGGAACCCGATCGAGAGGATGAACGTGGCGACCGCGAGGACGACGCTGAAGGCCGCCGCGAGGTTGAAGTTGGGCACCGAGGACGTCGAGTAGACGAGCATGTTCGGCGTGAAGGTCGACGAGATGGTCGACGTGAACTGGCGGAAGACCAGCGGTTCGGTCAACAGCTGCAGGGTGCCGATGACCGAGAAGACGGCGGTCAGCACGATCGCCGGGACGACCAGGGGGATCTTGATCGCGACGGCGATGCGCCACTGCGAGGCCCCGTCGAGGCGGGCCGCCTCGTAGATCTCGGTGGGGATCGCGAGGAGCGACGAGTAGATGATCAGCATGTTGTAGCCGACGAACACCCAGGTGACGACGTTGGCCACCGCCCAGAGCACCGTGCCGCCGTCGAGGAGGCCCGCTCGCGACGTGACGGCGGAGAACGGCGAGAGGCTCGGTGAGTAGAGGTAGCCCCACATGATCGCCGCGATGACGCCCGGCACGGCGTAGGGCGCGAAGAACGCGAGACGGAAGAAGCGCTTGCCGCGCAGCAGGGGCGAGTCGAGCAGCAGGGCGAAGAGCAGCGCGAGCAGGAGCATCACCGGGACCTGGACGACGCCGAAGAGCAGCACGCGGCCGATGGACGACCAGAACTCGGTGTTCTGGAAGACCAACGCGTACTGCGAGAGGCCGCCGAAGACCTGCGTCGGGGCACCGAAGGTGCCCTCCCGTTCGACCTTCTGCAGCGACTGGAAGACGGCGTAGAGGATGGGCGTCAGGTAGAACGCCGCGAAGAGCGCCGCGAAGGGGACGATGAAGATCGCGATCGCCTTGCGGTACCGGAACGGCTTCCGCGGTTTCGTCGGACGCGGGGACGGCGGGGCGACGACGGCGGGCTCGGCAGCAGTCTGGGTCACACGGGGCCTCGGCTTCTTCGGCGGGTGTCCTTCACGAACGGCCGGAGGCCCTTCGACGGCGAAGGTTCACAGGGTTTCTGTGATCGTTCCCAGACGATGGCCCGAAGGATCGGGTGGCACTTTCTGGGAACGTTCACAGAGCTAAGCCCACGGCCGCCGGTTTGTCAAAGCGGAGGGGCCGACCGTGATCGTACGGTTACCCGACCGGCCGTCCCTCCGTCACCTCTCCGGGAACGATCCCGAGCGTCCCGGGCTCCGCTAGGGTGACCGACATGCCCGGTCCGAGATCTCCGCGTCGGCGTGCCACGATCCACGACGTGGCCGCCGAGGCCGGCATCTCGCGGGGCACCGTGTCGCGCGTGCTGAACAACGAGCCCTACGTCTCGCACCAGGCGCGCGAGGCCGTCGAGGCCGCCGTGGCCAAGGTGGGTTACGTCCGCAACGCGGCCGCGCGCAACCTCGTCACCCAGCGGTCGCGCGCGATCGCGCTGATCGTCCACGAGCCCCATTCGGTCGTGCTCGACGACCCGAACATCGGCAACATCCTGATCGGCACCAACGCCGTCCTGTCGCAGGCCGACCACCAACTCGTCACGCTGATGATCGACTCCCAGCGCGACAGCGACCGCGTGGTCGAGTACCTGCGCGGGGGCTTCGTCGACGGGGCCATCATCCTGTCCGCCCGGACCGGCGACCCCATCTCGCAGGCCGTCGCCGAGCTCGGGCTGGCGGCCTCGTTCGTCGGCCACCCGAGCGACGCTCCCGACATCCCGTTCATCGGCATCGACAACCAGGCCGCCGCCGAGGCGATCGTGCGCCGACTCGTGTCGACGGGGCGCACCCGGGTGGGCATGCTCGCCTCGGGACTCGACCGCGACTCGGGCGAAGACCGCCTCGCCGGCTTCCGCGCCGCGCTAGGCGACCTCTACGACCCGGACCTCGTGGTGCGCAACCCCTTCTACAGCTACTCGGCCGGCGTCGACGGCATGACCGAGCTGCTCGAACGGGACCCTCGGGTCGACGGGGTCTTCGCGGCGTCGGACGCCGTCGCCGCCGGGGCCCTCGACGTCCTCCACCGGCGCGGGATCTCGGTGCCCGGCGACCTCGGCATCGTCGGATTCGACGACAGCTCGTGGGCGCTGCGCTGCACGCCACCCCTCTCGACCGTGCGCCAGCCCGCCGAGGAGTTGGGCCGGCGGGCCGCCCGCCAGGTCCTCGACCAGCTCGGCGGCACCGACGAGACGCACACCGCCCTCTTGCTGCCGACCGAGATCATGTGGCGCGAGAGCGCCTGACCGGCCCCCGGCGCCACACGGGGAGGCACGACTCGACCAGCCCGGACCACGTCCGTCAGCGCAACGCGGCCGCGAATGCCCGCAGCGCCGTGACCACCTGACGCCGCGCCTCCTGGTCGAGGCCCTGCGTCATCGTGTCCTCGACGCCCCGCACGGCGGCACTCGCCGTCGCCAGTTGCCGGCGGCCCGCCGCCGTCAACTCGGTCGGCAACGCCCGCCCCGACGGCGCCCGGTCGGCCCGCCGCACGAGCCCGTCGCGCTCGAGCGACTGCAGCAGCACGTTCATGGACTGCCGCGTGACGAAGGCGCCTCGGGCGAGCTCGGAGTTGGACAGCCCGGGGCGCTGGGCCAGCAGTTCGAAGCACGAGTAGTGCGTGATGGTCATGCCGAGCGGACGCAGCTCGGCCTCCATGGCGGCACGCAGGGCGCTCGAGGCCTCCTTCAGCAGGTAGCCCACCGAGGTCTCGAGGTCGATGGTCGACGCAGCTTGACTCATGTCAGTATTCTGACATAGGTCTGCTGTGTCAGTCAACTGACATCATCCGCCACGACACGAGAGCAGGCACCATGACCGCCACCGGCCCCGACTTCATCTCCCTCCAGGTCCGCGACGTCGAGCGCTCGGCCGCGTTCTACGAAGAGCACCTCGGCCTCACCCGTCAGGACGGCCCGCCGCACGCGGTCGTCTTCGCCACGACGCCGATCGCGTTCGCCGTGCGCGGCCCGCTGCCCGGCGTCGACCTCGACGCGGCCCCGCTCGGTCGCGGAGTCGGCCTCTGGCTGCTCGCCCCCGACGCACAGGCCATCCACGACGCCCTGGTCGCCGCCGACGTCGAGATCGCCACCCCGCCGGTCGACGGCCCCTTCGGCCGCACCTTCACCTTCGTCGACCCCGACGGCTACCAGGTCACCCTGCACGACCGCGCGTGACGCCCGGTGCCTCCGGCCGAGGCCCCGGACGAGGAGGCGCGGCGCACGGCCGCCTCGGAGGTCACGTCGGCCGGTCAGGTCGGTCGGACGGGCCGTCCGTTCGGGTCGTCCGTTCGGACCCGATCCGCGGACCGGACGGTCGATGTGCCGGGAGGGGCGGTCGCGAGACGCTGGAACCGTCCCCGCACCGAACACGAAGGAACTCGCATGCGCCTCCCCCGCACCACTCTCGTCACCCTCGCCGCCCTCGCCGTCGCCGTCACGGCCGGCTGCACCTCGACGTCCTCGCCGAGCCCGGACTCCACGACCGCCCGACTCGCCTCGACGGTCACCGAGGGTTCCGTCGTCCAGGCGCAGAGGCTGAGCTCGTCCGAGGCGATGAAGGCCGCGTCCGCCGCTCTCGCCGCCGCCGAAGCGGACGGAACGGGTTTCGTCAGCGTCTCGGTCGTCGACCGGAACGGCCAGCTCCAGGCCTTCGTCCGGGGCGAGAACGCCGCGGCCCACACCCTCGACGCCTCTCGCGAGAAGGCCTACACGGCCGCCGCGTTCGGTGCCGCCACGTCCGAGCTCGCCGAGCGGGCCAGCGGCGACGGTGTCGGGCTGCGCGACCTCGACGGCACCCTCTTCCTCGCAGGAGGCGTCCCGGTCAAGGCCGGCGAGTCCTCGATCGGGGGCATCGGCGTCGGCGGCGCCCCCTCGGGCGACAAGGACCAGGAGTACGCCCAGGCTGGGCTCGACGCGATCGCCGAATGAGGCGCGAGGCCCCGCTCAGGTGAGCTCGATGACGCCGCGGCGGGTCGCTTCCGCGACCGCCGCGGCGCGGCCGTCCACGCCGAGCTTGGCGAAGACGCGGACCAGGTGGGTCTTGACCGTCGACTCGCTGAGGTAGAGCCGTTCGGCGATGGCTCGGTTCGTCAGTCCGGCGCCGAGGAGTTCGAGCACCTCCCCCTCGCGCGGCGTCAGCGTCTCGTCGGGACGCTGCACCCGGTCGAGCATCCGACCGGCGACGGCGTGGGAGAACACCGCCGTCCCGGCGGCGACCGACCGCACGGCCGCCGCGAGCTCGTCCGACGACGCGTCCTTGAGCAGGTATCCGGTGGCACCGGCGGCCAGGGCCCGCGTGATCGCCAGATCGGTGCCCGAGGCCGTGAAGACCAGGACCCGCGTGGAGCCGACGAGGTCGGGGATGACTTCCCCGCCGTCGCGCTGACCGAGACCCAGGTCGAGCAGCACGACGTCGGGAGCGGCGTCCTGGACGAGCCGCGTGACCGAGACGGGGCTGCCGGTGGTGCCGACGACGTCGATGTCCTCGTACGACGCGAGGACCGCCGCGACTCCGGCCCGGAGGACCGGGTGGTCGTCGACGATCACGACGCGGATCACGACTCCACCCACGGCACGACCACCTCGACGACCGTGCCGCGCGCATCGGACCTGATCGTGAGCGCACCGCCCACCGCCGCGAGGCGTCGCCGCATGATCGAGAGCCCGTGCCCACCGTCGGGCCCGCCGGGTCGCATGGCGTGGGGATCGAAGCCGACTCCGTCGTCGCTGACCCGCAGCACGACCCCGTGCTCGTCGTACCGGAGCTCGAGCGCGATGCAGGTGGCCCTCGCATGTCGCTCGGCGTTGCCGAGTGCCCCCTGGGCCGCCCTCAGCACCGTGAGGGACGACGCGGCAGGAAGCGCTCGCGGCTCTCCGATCACCTCGCAGGTGGCCCCCACCCGAGCGGCCGCCTCGGCGAGCTCGCCCTCGAACCCGGCCGCCGCCTCCTGACCCGACCCCGACTCGAGTTCGTGGACGAGCGCCCGGGTGTCCGAGACCGCGACCCGGAGCGCCCGGCGCGCGTCCTCCGCGTGCCTCCCCTCGCCCGTGCGTTCGGCGGCGTCGGCGAGGAAGAGGGCACCAGCGACGGACTGCACCACCGTGTCGTGCAGCTCGGCGGCGAGATGACGTCGGGCCTCGAGCCGGTCGGCACGTCGCTCGGCCGCCGAGACCAGGGCGCGCGCGGCCGTCAGCTCGCGGACCGTGCGGGCACGGGCGTCGAGCGCGGACCGGGCGAGTGCCACCGCGAGCAGGAAGACGAGGCCTGCGAGCGCACAGCCCAGCACGAGCCCGACGTCGTCGCGCGAGCCTGCCAGGCGCGGTACCGACACGACGACGGCCGAGACCGCCGCGCCTCCGGAGATCGTCGCGACGACGACGGGAGTCGTCACCTGGAGGAGGACGACCAGCGGGACGACGCTCCAGGCCGTGCTGGGCGCGAACAGGACGAGAGCGACCGTGCCGAGCGCGAGGCCGGCCAGGGCCGGTGGCGGGCACGGCTTCCGCGCGGGGGTCAGGGTGAGCGCCGCCGCCGTGACGGCCAGGAGCGCCCCCAGGACCACGACGACGAGGTGGTCCGCATCGGCGGCGTGACGGTCGTGGTAGCGGACCGTGCCGACGGCGGTGGTAACGGAGAACGCCGCCGCGGCCGGCACGATCGGGCGTCTCTCGAGGCGACGTCTCGTCCGGGCGACCAGGTCGCCCGCCGGGTGGGGCGTGGACTCTGCCCGCCCGTCCCGAACCGCCGTCGGGAGTTGACGCAGGATGGGACGGTTCGTCATCCGGACAGCATCGACGCCGTGGGATGAGAGGGCGCTGTGAATGCGACATGTGACGTTCTCGTGGATGCCGCGCATCGACGTCGCCCTGGTGACGAGCCGTCTGTCGCCGCGTCACTCGTGGACGTCGTCGTCGTCCTGGGTGCTGAGGTAGAGGCGGTGGCTCGTGACGATCAGCGAGAGCCAGCCGATGCCGCTGACCCAGCCGACGGCCACGTCGGTGAACCAGTGGGCCCCGAGCAACACGCGGGACAGCCCCACGACGCCGGCGGTGCCGGCCGCGGCCCCGACGAGGGCGACCTGCGGCAACTGCTTCTCCTGCCGGAGAGCCAGGAGGTAGGCGAGCACCCCGAGGATCGTGGTCGTGTTCAGGGTGTGGCCCGACGGGAACGACGGGGACTTCTCGAACGGCGGGATGGCCTCGTGCCGGTCGGGCCGGTTGCGCTTGATGAGCCTCTTGCCGACGACCGTCATGGCGAGCGACCCCGCCCCGGCCGCCACGACGAGGACGACGGGGCTGGGTTGGCGGTCCCGGAAGCCGAAGGCGGCGGCGGCTCCGACGGTGACGGCAGGCAGGACGACGGGGCCGAAGACGTGGGCGATGGCGGCGGCCGCGCCGTTCGTCGCCGGGCTCCGGAGCCTCTTTGCGCGCTCGAGCGCCGGTCGGTCGAGGCTCTCGATGCCGTCTCGACCCGTGACACCGTCGTAGATGTAGGCCGCCCCGGCGGTCGCCGCGAGGGCGATGCCTCCGCCGACGGCGAGCGTCGCGACCAGGGCGCGACGGGCGCCGACCTTCTGCGCGACGGCCTTGTGTCGCGACGCGAGGCGCCGGCCCGGCCTCGAGCGCCACTCGGTGAGGTCGCGACGGCCGATCTGCCGGTCGTAGCGGGTCGTGCGGGCGGTCTCAGCGGCGGTCGGCATGACCCCACCCTGGCCCCTCGGCGATCCGGGCCTCCAGGTAGCGTTGTCCCCGGCCGCCTGAGCGCATGGGCATGGTGGCGGGCGCCAGCGACTCCCCCACGCAGGCTCGGCGGCGTCAGCACCGTTCCCATCAACCGGAAGGCTCCTCATGGTGTTCTCGATCACCCTCCTCGTCCTCGGGCTCGTCGGCATCGTCGGCGGAGTCCTGATCGTCCGTCAACGGGACGGCGGCAGCCCCCTGCCGGGCGTGGCGATCACTGCGCTGGGGGCGGTGGCGGCCGCACTCGGCATCGCACTCCTGGCCCTGCCCGAGCTGCCCGCGTAGCCGATCGGCACGCGCGAGGAATGCCCCCGGACGGGCGCGCGCACCGCGGGGCCCCGGGGGTTCGAGTCCATCCAGGGGCATCGTCGCGAAGCGACGTCAGGTGCCCCTGAAGGGGACGGCGCGCCAGCGCTGTCGGGCCGCGCGGGTTCGAGTCCCGGAAGGGGTGCGACGAGCGCCAGCGAGGAGTGCCCCAGGACGGGCGCGCGCAGCGCGGGGCCGCGCGGGTTCGAGGCCCGCAAGGGGCTCGACGAGCGCAAGCGAGGAGTGCCCCTGGAGGGACTCGAACCCCCAACCCTTTCCTTAGGACGGAACTGCTCTTCCATTGAGCTACAGAGGCTGACCGTCCGAGTCTACCGAAGCCGCGCCTCCTGCTGTCCGGCCCACCATGAACCCGGTTTCGAACGATGCACCCGGAGGCAACCGGGTGCTTCGTTCGAAACCGGGTTCATCGGCAGGCGGACGAGCTGCCAGCGGAGGGCGCCACCCTCACGCGGCCGCGAGGTACTCGTCCCAGTCCGCCTGCGTCCGCTCCATGCCGCGCACGACCCAGTCGACCCCGTGCGGCGGCTTCGGCGTGAAGAGCAGCACCCAGCCCATCTCGTGCGGGGTGCGGTCGCTCTTGAGGTTGTTGCACCGGAGGCAGCACGCGACGAGGTTCTCCCAGCTGTCCGCCCCACCTCGCGACCGCGGCTGCACGTGGTCGATCGTCGTCGCGGCCCGCCCGCAGTAGGCGCACCGGTGCGAGTCACGCCGCATGACGCCGCGCCTCGAGACGGGGATCTGACGGGTGTGCGGGATGCGTACGTACCGCGTCAGCACGATGACCGACGGGCGGTCCCACGACGTCACCGCCCCGAGCACGGGGTGCTCCGCATCGGCGGCGACGACGGTCGCCTTCTGGCTCATGACGAGGACGAGGGCCCGCCGGTCGGAGACCACGGCGAGGGGCTCGTAACCGGCGTTCAGGACGAGAGTGCGCATGCTTTCCCTTTCGAAGCACCCTGGACGGCTTCCAGGGATTCGATCTCTCGGGGTGGCGCAGGCCCAGCAGGCCCGCCGATACGAAAAAAGCACCGTCACGGGGACGGTGCTCTGTCACATGGCGGGGTGTCGTATGTGCTCGTGCGACAGCGCACCCATGGTGCGGGTGGCGGTCGAACGAGGCATCTGACGCTCCTGGTCTCAGCGGAACTCCGAGATCGCCAGGCTAAGCCCCGAAGAGCCGCTCTGCCAAGGGGCAGGGCGGCTCTTCACAGGGTGTTCAGGCGCAGGAGGCGCGGGTCGCCTACGCCCCGTAGCGCACGTAGTGCACCGCGGAGGTCCACAGCGGTCGCACGCTTACCGACCCACCGGGTTTCGGCGCGTCGAGGATCATGCCGTTGCCGGCGTAGAACCCGTCGTGCGACCCGTCGTTGAAGATCACGACGTCGCCGGGCTGCGCCTCGGCGGCCGAGATCGGCGTGCCCATGGCACCCTGGCGCGTGACCGAGTGCGGCAGAGAGATGCCGTACTGCGAGTAGACGTACATGACGAAGCCCGAGCAGTCGAAGCCGGCCGGGGTCGCTCCACCGAAGACGTAGGGCGTGCCGACGTACTGCAAGGCCGTCGCGTAGACGGCACTCAGGCTGAACGCTCCGGGCGTCGCGACCGTACCCGTCGCCGAGCTCGTCGCGGCGGCCACGTTCTGGGCAGCCGTCGGGCCCGTGTAGCTGGCGTAGCTCGCGGCCAGGGCGGCACGCTCGGCCTCGCGCTGGGTGGCCAGTGCCGCCGCGTTGAGGTCGGCCTGCGACGTCGCCGTGTACCCGTCCCGGGTGGCGTCGGCGAGGGCGACGTCGTCGCCGACCGCGACGCTCTGCGCGTGACTGGTCGACGTGGTCGTCGACGCGGCGCCGACGCTCGGGCCGTTGGTCGCCGCCGGGTTCGACGCGAACGCCGGCAGGGCCATCGTGCCGATCAGGCCGGCGGTCAGGGTCATCACGGTCACCGAGACCACGCTGCGCTTGACCGAAGGTCGGCCCGAGCGGGTCACGGGCGCGGCGGCCTGGGCTCGACGCAACGACGAGCGGGTCGGCAGATCGGCGGGGGTGCGGGTGGCGACGGTGCGGTTCGGGCGCACGTCGGGGGTGTGGTCTGAGCCGGGGAGGGTCAAGAGGGTGGGTCTCCTGCGTCTCGACAGCTTTCGGGAAGCTGTCCCGTCCGTTCGTTCGTATCGCGACGACACACGGCAGGAGACGGGCGTGAGAGACGTCCTGCCACGGGTCCGGCGGCCGGTTCAGCAGCCTGGGGACTCAGCGACTGTAGCCCAGCGACCCCTGCGAGATCATCCTCGAGAGGGATATTTGTAACGAATCGGTAAACGACTGCGTGATCCGGCGCAGAACGCAGGAGGCGCGGCGCACGGACGCAAGAATCCCGCGTGGCTCGTCGGGCCGGTCGGAGCCGGGTGGTCGGGTCAGAGCCCGACGTAGATGTGCTGCGCGACCTCGGTCGGCAACTCGAGGCCCTCGTCGTGGCCCTCGACCTTGACGAAGACGTACGACCCCGCCGAGCGGAGGGTCGCGACGCCGCCCGGCAGCACGCCGGCGCCCTGCAACTGCTGAAGCAGCTCGGGCTCGAACTGGACGGGCTCGGCCAGGCGACGGATCGGACGGGTGACGCCCTCGGGGTGCTCGGCGAGCACGGCCACGAGGTTGACCACGCCGTCGAGGAAGCGCCCCGCGGGAGAGTCGCCGAGCTCGTCGAGCCCGGGGATGGGGTTGCCGTAGGGCGACTCGGTCGGGTGGTCGAGCATGTCGAGCAGGCGTCGTTCGACCTGCTCGCTCATGACGTGCTCCCACCGGCAGGCCTCGTCGTGGACGTACGCCCAGTCGAGGCCGATGACGTCGGCGAGCAGGCGCTCGGCGAGGCGGTGCTTGCGCATGACGTGCGTCGCCTTGGTCCGCCCGTCGTGCGTGAGCTCGAGGTGGCGGTCGCCGGAGACGACGACAAGACCGTCGCGTTCCATGCGGGCGATGGTCTGCGACACGGTCGGACCGGAGTGGCCGAGACGCTCGGAGATGCGCGCACGCAGCGGCACGATGTTCTCTTCTTCGAGGTCGAGGATCGTGCGCAGGTACATCTCTGTGGTGTCGACGAGATCGGTCAACAGGGGCCTCCCGGTGGAACACGTGGACTACCCCACAAGCCTACCGGCTGCACGCTGGGCACCGCGCCGCGTCAGTAGGATCGAGCGCATGGCGGACATCCGGATTCCCACTGACCTCTTGCCCACCGACGGCCGCTTCGGCTGCGGCCCCTCGAAGGTGCGGGCCGCCCAGCTCGAGCACCTCGTCACCGCCGGGGCGACGATCCTCGGCACCTCGCACCGCCAGGCGCCCGTGAAGGACCTGGTCGGCCGCGTCCGCGCCGAGCTGGGCGAGCTGTTCCGCCTCCCCGACGGCTACGAGATCGTGCTGGGCAACGGCGGCTCGACCGCCTTCTGGGACGCCGCGGCGTTCGGCCTCGTCGAGAAGCGTGCCGAGAACCTCTCCTTCGGCGAGTTCGGTTCAAAGTTCGCCAAGGCGAACGCGGCCCCCTGGCTCGAGGCCCCCCACGTGATCACCGCCGAGGGCGGCTCGCTGGCCGAGGTCGAGGTGCTCGAGGGCGTCGACGTCTACGCCTGGCCGCACAACGAGACCTCGACCGGCGTCATGGCGCCGGTCACCCGGGTCGCCGGCGACCCCGGCGCCCTCACCGTCGTCGACGCGACGAGCGCGGCGGGCGGCATCGACTTCGACGCCTCGCAGGCCGACGTCTACTACTTCGCCCCGCAGAAGAACTTCGCGAGCGACGGCGGCCTCTGGTTCGCGCTCTTCTCCCCCGCGGCGATCGAGCGCGTCGAGCGGATCGCCGCCGGCGGCCGGTACGTCCCCGAGTTCCTGAGCCTCAAGAACGCCGTCGACAACTCGCGGCTCGACCAGACGCTCAACACGCCCGCCCTGACGACCCTGCTGCTGCTCGAGGACCAGACCCGCTGGATGCTCGAGAACGGCGGCCTCGCCTGGGCCGACGCCCGCACGCGCGAGTCGTCGTCGGCGCTGTACGACTGGGCCACGGCATCCGAGTACGCCACCCCGTTCGTCGTCGACCCGTCGCACCGCTCGCAGGTCGTCGCGACCATCGACTTCGCCGAGTCGATCGACGCGGCCGCCATCGCCAAGGTGCTCCGCGCCAACGGCATCGTCGACACCGAGCCCTACCGCAAGCTCGGTCGCAACCAGTTGCGCGTCGCGACCTTCACGGCCATCGAGCCCGACGACGTCCGCCAGCTGATCCGGTCGATCGAGTTCGTCGTCGACGCCCTCTGACCGGTCGCCCGCACGACGAAGGCCCCGACACGATCGTGTCGGGGCCTTCGTCGTGATCCGACCCGGGCGCAGGAGGCGCGGGTCGGGTTCGAGGGACTACTTGCGTCGCCTGCTCAGCGGGTCCTCGTCCTCGCCGTCCCAGTCGTCGTCGTGCGACTCGTCGTCGAGGTCGGCCTCGGGGTGCGCGGCGGGGACGACGGGTGCGTCCACCGACGTGGCGTCACCGTCAGCGTCGGAGTCGTCGACGAGGTCGTCGATGTCGACCCCGTCCACGTCGCCGCCGTGCACGATCGACCCGTGCTCGTCGTCGGACTCGTCCTCGTCCTCGTCGTCCGAATCGTCGTCCGAGTCCTCGTCGTCGTCTTCGGACTCGTCGTCGTCCTCGTCGCCGTCGTGCGCCTCCTGGGCCTTCATCTCGGCGAGACGGTCGGCCCACGGCACCCAGTCCGGGGCGAGCAGGGCACCGTCGCCGGGCATCAGCTCGGCCTCGAGCACCGAAGGCTCCTCACCGTCGAGGTGGGCGACGCTGACCGTCCAGTGCCAGCCCGGGTACCCGGGAAGGAGGGTGGCGAAGCGCACCGAGGTGACGCCGGGCTCGTCGTCGACCGGGTCGGCCTCGGCGCCGATGGTCTCGTCGGGCGTGATCTCGGTCAGGGCCCGGCGGGCGAGCTCGGACCAGGGCGTGCGCGGGGCGGCCTCAGGCATCGAACGAGTCCGCGACGGTGCGCAGCAGCACGGCGATGCGGGCGCCGTTCTGCGGGTAGCGGCCGTGGCGCAGGTCGCCGCCGGCCTTGTCGAGCACCTTGACCAGGTCCTCGACGATGACGGCCATGTCGTCGGCGGAGCGTCGGTTCATCTTGGCGAGGCTCGGGGCGGCTTCGAGCACGCGGACCGACAGGGCCTGCGCGCCGCGCTTGCCGTCGGCGATGCCGTACTCGAGGCGGGTTCCCGCCTTGACACCCACGGTGCCGGCGGGCAGGGCCGACGCGTGGAGGAAGACCTCTTGGCCGTCATCGCTGCTGATGAAGCCGAAGCCCTTCTCGTCGTCGTAGAACTTGACCTTGCCGGTGGGCATGACTGGACCTCTCGTGAAGACGGGTGACCCTGGGGGTGGGTCGCCCCAGCTTAGATCGCCGGGTAGGGCCGCACCGCACTATCGTTGACCCGTGGCCAAGAAGATCGAGACGAGTGCGCCCTCTGCCGTCAATCGTACAGAGCGCGTCCTCCTCTTCATGATCCTCGCCGTCGTCGTCGTCTCGGTCCTCGCGTTCTTCACGAGGTTCGTCGGCGCGGCGACGGGTGTCACCGACTTCACCGCGGGCGTCTGGCCCGCTCTCACGATCCTGCCCCTCATCGGGCTCCCGATCGCCTTCGCGATGCTCCTCGCATTCGTGGTGGCGAGCGCCGTGCGTCGCAGCCGCGACTCACGGGGCACCAGACGGTAACCGCAGACCCGGGCTGCACGACGGCTGGAGGCCTCGACCATGGCTAGTGCACTCGACCTCGCGGGCGTCCTGCGCGCCATCGGCGACGACGACCTGCTGCGCCGACTCGCGCGGCGGCAGGTCCGGGCGTCGAGCGTCCACGACGCCTTCGACCTGGCCGACGTCCTGCTCGAGCCGGCCAGCGTGCGGGACGCACTGGCCCACCTCGACCGCGTCTCACTGATCGTGCTGCAGGTCCTCCGCGTGCCGGGCGACGTGGACGCGGTCCACGACCGCATCGACGCCGCCTTCGAGGTCGACCGCGAGACGGTGTCCGCCGCGCTCGACCGCGTCGACGAGGCGTTCCTCGTCGTCCGCCGCGGCGACTCCGTCGCGACCCTCGACGCCGTGGCCGAGCGCCTCGACGACGACCCCGCCCTGGCCCTCGACGTCCTGACCTCCGCGCGACCCCCGGTGGTGCTCGAGACCGTCCTCGACCAGGCTCGCGACGACGCCGACGCGCGCTCGGCCGAGCGGCTGTACGCCGTGGTCATCGAGGTGGCCGAGATCCTCCGAGCCCTCGAGCAGTCGCCGGCCCGAGAGCTCGCGAAGGGCGGCCTGGCGCTGCCCGAGACGAGGCGGCTCGCCGAGGCCGCCCGCATCGACGTCGACGACGTGGCGACCGTGCTCGCCATCGCCGTGCGGGCCGGCTTGGCCGCACCGAGCCCGGACGGCTGGGTCGTGGCCGCCGACGCGACCGACTGGCTCCGCGCCTCCTGGCCCGACCGGTGGCAGACGCTGACGCGGGCCTGGCTGGGCTCGCTGCCGGCCGAGATCCTCACGGTGCTCGAGCAACGCGTCGACACCTCGTGGGGGCTGCCGCTGCGCGAGTTCTCCGACTGGTCCTACCCGGCCGGGGGCAGCTGGATCACCGATCGCATCGCCGCCTTCTCGCGCAGCGCCGAGGTGCTGGGCCTGACCTCGGACGACACGCCCACCTCGGCGGCCGTCGCCCTGTTCCGCGAGGGTCCCGCCGCGGCCCGCGCCCGGGTGGCCGCCCTGCTGCCGGACGCGGTCGAGCAGGTCTACCTGCAGCACGACCTCAGCGTCGTGTCGCCCGGGCCCCTGTCGCCGGCCATCGACTCCCGGCTCCGCGTCATCGCGGCCGTCGAGAGCGCGGGCCTGGCGGCCACTTACCGCATCACCGAGGGCGGACTGCAACGTGCCCTGAGCGAGGGCGAGACGGCCGAGACCCTGCGCGAGTTCCTCGGCGGCATCTCGTCGACGGGCATCCCCCAGCCGCTCGACTACCTGATCCAGCAGAGCGCCGAACGGCACGGGCGTTACCGCGTGCGGGCGATCGCGCCGGGCAGCGCACCCGAGGGCGTGCCGGGCGACGCGCTGTCGCTCGTGGTCGCCGACGACCGTGCGAGCCTCGACACGCTCGAGGTCGACCAGTCGCTCTCCCCCCTCGCCCTCACGCGCGTCGACGCGACGACCGTCGCGAGCCGGTTCGAGCGCGACACCGTCTTCTGGTCGTTGAGCGACGAGCGCTACCCCGTCGTCGTCGTCGACGAGGGCGGCGCCGAGGTCGCTCCGCCGTCCCGCCGTCGACCCCGGCGGCCGACCCCGGTCGAGACGCGCGACCCGCTGCGTGAACTCGTCCAGCGCCTGCACACCGACCCCGGCTCCGGTGACGAGTCGACCGACCGTGCCTGGATCGCCCGCCAGCTCGACGCTGCCGTGAAGGGCCGACTGACGGTCACCGTGACCGTCGCGATGCCCGACGGCAGCACGACCACGCTCGACATGGAACCCACCGGCATCGGCGGCGGACGCGTCCGCGGGCGCGACAAGAAGTCGGACGTCGAGCGCACGCTGCCGCTCAAGAACGTGGTGGCGGTCGCGAGTCGCGACTGAGGCGGGTGGCCCTCGCCGGCCGCCCCGCGCCTCCTCGTCCGTCGGCGGCCCCGCCCCGGCTGTGAGAGGCGGCAGGAGGCGCGCCTAGACTCGTCCCTCATGACCGGACCCCTGATCGTGCAGAGCGATCGCACCGTCCTGCTCGAGGTCGCGCACGAGCAGGCGGAGGACGCGCGGCACGACCTCAGCGTCTTCGCCGAGCTCGAGCGCGCCCCCGAGCACGTGCACACCTACCGCATCACCCGACTCGGGTTGTGGAACGCACGGGCGGCCGGGCACAGCGCCGACGACATGCTCGGCACGCTCGAGAAGTACAGCAAGTTCCCCGTGCCGCAGAGCGTCAGCGTCGACATCGCCGAGACCGTCGCGCGCTACGGCCGCATCGTCATCGAGCGCGACGGCGACCAGTTGCTGCTGCGCGGCACCGACAGCTCGGTGCTGAGCGAGGTGACCCGGGCCAAGAAGATCGGCGAGCTGCTCGGCGTCAAGCGGGCGGACGACCTGTGGGAGCTCCTGCCCTGGGCCCGTGGCGAGGTGAAGCAGCAGCTCGTCAAACTCGGCTGGCCCGCCGAGGACCACGCCGGCTACACGCCCGGCACCCCGCACGCCATCGACCTCGACGAGAGCGACTGGCACCTGCGCGGCTACCAGCAGAAGGCGATCGACAACTTCTTCGAGGGCGGCTCGGGCGTCGTCGTGCTCCCCTGCGGCGCCGGCAAGACCCTCGTGGGCGCCGGGGCCATGGCGGCCGCCGGCACCACCACGCTGATCCTCGTGACGAACACCGTCTCGGCACGGCAGTGGCGAGACGAACTGCTCAAGCGCACGTCGCTGACCGAGGACGAGATCGGCGAGTACTCCGGCTCGGTGAAAGAGGTCAAGCCGGTCACCATCGCCACCTACCAGATCCTCACGGCCCGCCGCGGGGGCAAGTACACGCACCTCTCGCTGCTGGACGCTCTCGACTGGGGCCTCGTGGTCTACGACGAGGTGCACCTGCTGCCCGCGCCGGTCTTCAAGCTGACCGCCGAGCTGCAGGCCCGCAGGCGCCTCGGCCTCACCGCGACGCTCGTGCGCGAGGACGGTCGCGAGAGCGACGTCTTCAGCCTGATCGGCCCCAAGCGCTTCGACGCCCCATGGAAAGAGATCGAGGCCCAGGGCTTCATCTCGCCGGCCTCGTGCTACGAGGTGCGGGTGGACCTCCCCCAGGAGGCGCGGCTCGAGTACGCGGCGTCCCCCGACGACGAGCGCTACCGGCTGGCCGCGACGGCCCCGGCCAAGCTCGACGTGGTCAAGCACCTCGTGGCCCGTCACGACGGCGAGCAGATCCTCGTCATCGGCCAGTACCTCGACCAGCTCGACGAGCTCGCCGCGGTGCTCGACGCCCCCACGCTGACCGGCAGCACGCCCGTCGACGAACGCGAGCGCCTCTACCAGCGCTTCCGCGACGGCGACCTCAAGGTGCTCGTCGTCTCGAAGGTGGCCAACTTCTCGGTCGACCTGCCCGAGGCGACCGTGGCGATCCAGGTCAGCGGCTCGTACGGGTCCCGGCAAGAAGAGGCGCAGCGACTCGGCCGCCTGCTGCGGCCGAAGAAGTCGGGCCTGCCGGCCTCGTTCTACACGCTCGTCAGCCGCGACACGGTCGACCAGGACTTCGCACAGAACCGCCAGCGCTTCCTGGCCGAGCAGGGCTACAGCTACACGATCCTCGACTCGCCGGTGGTCGCCGCGTGACCGACGAGCAGGGCGCCGACCTGCCCCTGGGCGACGACGATCTCTGGCGCGACAGCCTCCGCCGGGTGTTCGCCGCCGACCAGGCCCCGTTCGCGACCTTCGGACCCCTGGTCGCCTCCCTCGACCACGACG
The DNA here is from genome assembly GCF_014841545.1 of Frigoribacterium sp. CFBP 8751. Taxonomy (NCBI): domain Bacteria; kingdom Bacillati; phylum Actinomycetota; class Actinomycetes; order Micrococcales; family Microbacteriaceae; genus Frigoribacterium; species Frigoribacterium sp. CFBP 8751. Next base: position 797,452 of record NZ_JACYUB010000001.1, on the reverse strand, counting down.
CCATGGAGTTCCGCGGCCAGGTCGCCCGGTTCGCCGAGTGGGACCCGTCGGTCGTCGTGTCGGTCGCCCGCACCTACGAGGTGCAGGGCGGACTCCACGCGGGGGCGACCCTCAGCATCGTGACCTGGAGCCCCGACCCCGAGGTGATCGAACGCAGCGACCTGCTCGCCGGCTCGCCCGTCAAGGACCACCTGTTCGCCGGGCTCACCGCGATCGGCGCGACCGACGACGCCTCCGAGGCCCAGGTCGTCGCCGCCTCCGTCGAGGAGTTCCCGGGGTGGCAGATCACGCGGGCCTCGGGCTACACGGCGGTGCTCGAGCGGCGTGAGGGCGTGGACTTCACCCTGGCCGTGCCCGACGAGCTGCTCGAGCTCACCACGCGCGTCGCCCTGGTACCCAACGTCGAGTGGTCCGGCCCGGACGACTGAGCGACCTGCCGTCTCGGCCGCCTGAGGGCTGCCGCTCCGCCCACGTGCGGGTGACGCTCCTCCGGCTCACAGGAAACACCGAGGAGGCGCGCAGATACTTGGGCGCATGAGTGACGGCCCCAAGATCCTGATCGTCGACGACGAACCGAACATCCGCGACCTGTTGACCACCAGCCTGCGGTTCGCGGGCTTCGCCGTCCGTGCGGTCGGCAACGGTGCGCAGGCGATCTCGGCGGTCCTCGAAGAAGAACCCGACCTGATCATCCTCGACGTGATGCTGCCCGACATGAACGGGTTCGGCGTCACCAAGCGCCTCCGCTCGTCGGGTTACACCTCGCCGATCCTCTTCCTCACGGCGAAGGACGACACCGAGGACAAGATCACGGGCCTCACGGTCGGCGGCGACGACTACGTCACCAAGCCGTTCAGCCTCGACGAGATCGTCGCGCGCATCAAGGCGATCCTGCGTCGCACGATGAACGAGGACGAGGACGCCATCATCCGCGCCGGCGAGCTGACGATGGACCAGGACACCCACGAGGTCACCATCGGTGAGACGGCCATCGAGCTCAGCCCCACCGAGTTCAAGCTGCTCCGTTACCTCATGCTCAACCCGAACCGCGTGCTGTCCAAGGCCCAGATCCTCGACCACGTGTGGGAGTACGACTTCAACGGCGACGCCGGCATCGTCGAGAGCTACATCTCGTACCTGCGTCGCAAGCTCGACCAGTTCTCGACGGAGCCCATCATCCAGACCAAGCGGGGCTTCGGCTACATGCTCAAGGCCACGAAGGCCTGATCACCAGCCCTGGTGCGTGAACACGACGACGCCCGACCGCCCCGAGCGGTCGGGCGTCGTCGTCCGTGCTCCGACGGGCGGGGTGTGCCCAGCCGGTTCCGCTAGCGTCTGTCCTCATGCACGCTCGCCTCTCGCAGTGGTGGAACGAGATCTCCATCCGCACCAAGATCACCGGCATCACGGTGACCCTGGTCACCCTCGGCCTCGTCGTGGCCGGCCTCGGCACGATGACCGTCCTGAGCACCTATCTGATGGGACAGGTCGACACGTCCCTGCGCAACTCGGCGACCAACTTCACCAGCGCCTCGTTCGACCAGGCGGACTCCCGCTCGTGCACCGTGAACTTCGCGGGCCTGACCAGCAGCTACGTCGCGATCCTCGACGACGAGGGCGACCTGATCTGCGACACCCGTTCGCAGCTGTCGAGTGCCACCGACGCCCCCGACCTCACGGGCGTCGGCGTCGCCGGCGCTCCCCTCGACGAGGCCTTCAACCGGTACAACTCGAGCCGCGACAACGAGTGGCGCCTCTTCGCCCACGCGGCCGCCCTGCGCTCGACCGACGCCCAGGGCAGCGTGACGACCGTGCCCGCCGTCATCGTGGCCGGAACCAACCTGGCGGGCACCAATGCGACGATCGGGCGCTTCGGCGGCATCTTCCTGGGGTTCGGCCTCTCGGTCGTCGTTCTCGGTGCCGCCCTCACCCGCCTGCTCGTCACGTCGACCTTCGCGCCGCTGCGCGACGTCGAGGCGACCGCGGCCCGCTTCGCCGACGGCGACTTCACCCAGCGACTCGACTCGACGACGCCGAACACCGAGGTCGGACGACTGAACCGGTCCCTCAACACGATGCTCAACCGGATCGACAGCGCCTTCGACGACCGCGCCAGGACGATCGACCAGATGCGCCGCTTCGTCGGCGACGCGAGCCACGAACTCCGGACGCCGCTCGTCTCCCTCCGCGGCTACGCCGAGCTGTACCGCATGGGTGCGCTGACCAAGCCCGAGGACGTCGCCCAGGCCATGGACCGCATCGAGAAGGAGGCCATCCGCATGGGCGTGCTGGTGCAGGACCTCCTCGCCCTCGCCCGTCTCGACGAGTCCAAACCGCTCGAGCTCGGTCCCGTCGACCTCGTGCAGCTGGCCCGCGATTCGGCCCTCGACACCATGGCGTCGAACCCGGATCGAGACATCGACGTGATCGTGCTCGAGCCCGTCCTCGCCGCGGTGCCGGCCCTGACCGACGGCGACGAGACACCGGCCGACGGACGCTCCCCCGAGGCCGCACCACCGGCCGCGAGCACCCCGACCGCAGGCACTTCACCCACGGATGCCTCACCCGGCGCGACGGGTGCGATCTCGTTCGCGGGCGCGACCCTCGCCCGCCTCCGCAGCCTGAGGGCTCGCGCCGTCCGCAACGGCGACACGGCCACCGCCGCCCAGCTCCAGGGCGAAGTGCAGAGGTTCGAGGCCCCGGCCATCGTGCACGGCGAAGAGAACAAGATCCGCCAGGTGATCACCAACCTGATGGGCAACGCCATGCGGTTCACCGAGGCGGACAGCCCGATCGAGCTCGTGGTGCAGTCCGACCCCGGGCGTGGTGTGGCCACCGTCGCCATCGTCGACCACGGCGAGGGCATCCCGCCGCAGATCCGCGAGAAGATCTTCCAGCGGTTCTGGCGGGCCGACTCGTCGCGTACCCGAGACACGGGCGGCAGCGGTCTCGGCCTGGCCATCGTGTCCGGCATCGTCGCGGCCCACGGCGGCTCGGTGGACGTCGACGACACCCCCGGGGGTGGAGCCACGTTCCGGGTCGCCCTCCCGCTGATGCCCGCCGACGCTCTCACCCCGGCCGAGCCCTCCGTCGCGACCGCGTAGCCCGACCGACCCCGGCCCGCACCGGACGCCGGACGCCCCGCGACCCGTGCAACCGGCCCACGACGCCAGGAAGTGGACACCGCACCACGTCTTCTCGTGGCGCCGTGTCCACAACGTGGTGTCGTGTCCACACCGTGGTGTCGTGTGCACTTCTGGCGCCGTCCGGAGCCGGTGCCGAAGCCCGGCCGAACCGCGCCTCACGTCCCTCCCCCCGGCAACGCCGAAGGGCGGCTCCCCCGGAGGGGAACCGCCCTTGAGCGTGTGCGCGGTGTGAGCCGCGCGGCTGCGGACTAGAAGTCCATGCCACCCGAGGGGTCGCCGGCCGGGGCCGGGTTCTTCTCGGGCTTGTCGGCGACGACGGCCTCGGTCGTGAGGAACAGACCGGCGATCGACGCGGCGTTCTGCAGAGCCGAACGCGTGACCTTGGCGGGGTCGATGATGCCGGCGGCCAGCATGTCGACGTACTCGCCGGTCGCGGCGTTGAGGCCCCAACCGATGTCGAGCCCGCGGACCTTGTCGGCCACGACGCCGGGCTCCATGCCGGCGTTGAAGGCGATCTGCTTCAGGGGAGCGTCGATCGCGACACGGACGATGTTCGCACCCGTCGCCTCGTCGCCCTCGAGCTGCAGGTTCGCCAGCGCGGTCTTGCCGGCCTGGATGAGGGCGACGCCACCACCGGCGACGATGCCCTCTTCGACGGCGGCCTTCGCGTTGCGCACGGCGTCCTCGATGCGGTGCTTGCGCTCTTTCAGCTCGACCTCGGTCGCGGCACCCGCCTTGATGACGGCGACGCCACCGGCGAGCTTCGCGAGGCGCTCCTGGAGCTTCTCGCGGTCGTAGTCGCTGTCGGTCGCCTCGATCTCGCTGCGGATCTGACGGACGCGGCCGGCGATCTGCTCGTCGTCACCAGCACCCTCGACGATGGTCGTCTCGTCCTTGGTGATGATGACCTTGCGGGCACGACCGAGCAGGTCGAGCGTGGCGTTCTCGAGCTTGAGACCGACCTCTTCGGCGATGACCTGACCACCGGTGAGGATCGCGATGTCCTGCAGCTGCGCCTTGCGACGGTCGCCGAAGCCGGGGGCCTTGACGGCGACCGACTTGAAGATGCCACGGATCTTGTTCACGACGAGCGTGGCCAGGGCCTCGCCGTCGACGTCTTCCGCGATGATGAGCAGCTGCTTGCCCGACTGGATGACCTTGTCGACGATCGGCAGCAGGTCTTTGATGTTCGAGATCTTCGAGTTGACGATGAGCACGTAGGCGTCTTCGAAGACGGCTTCCTGGCGCTCGGGGTCGGTGACGAAGTACTGCGACAGGTAGCCCTTGTCGAAGCGCATGCCCTCGGTGAGCTCGAGCTCGGTGCCGAAGGTGTTGCTCTCCTCGACGGTGACGACGCCCTCTTTGCCGACCTTGTCGATCGCTTCGGCGATGAGCGCACCGATGGTGGGGTCGGCGGCCGAGATCGAGGCCGTGGCAGCGATCTGCTCTTTGGTCTCGATGTCCTTCGCGTCGGCCAGCAGCTGGTCGGAGACGGCCTGGGCGGCCTTCTCGATGCCGCGCTTCAGCGAGATGGGGTCGGCACCGGCCGCGACGTTGCGCAGACCTTCGCGGACGAGGGCCTGGGCCAGCACCGTCGCGGTGGTCGTGCCGTCGCCGGCGACGTCGTCGGTCTTCTTCGCGACCTCTTTGACGAGCTCGGCACCGATCTTCTCGAAGGGGTCGTCGAGCTCGATCTCTTTGGCGATGGAGACGCCGTCGTTCGTGATGGTGGGGGCGCCCCACTTCTTCTCGAGCACGACGTTGCGACCACGCGGGCCGAGCGTGACCTTCACCGCGTCGGCCAGGATGTTCAGGCCACGCTCGAGGCCACGACGGGCCTCTTCGTCAAAAGCAATGATCTTAGCCATGTGTGTTTTTCGTCCCTCCCGGACGTCATGAAGCAGAAGCATTGGCACTCACGTGTCGCGAGTGCCAGCAACGATTCTGGCACTCGCCCGATGAGAGTGCAAGTGACGTGGCGGGGCCCGGACGCACGAGCACGCCGCCACGGCGGACCGTGACGGCGTGCGGCGAGGCGTCGGTGCGTCGAGGCGCACCGGTGGGCGTCAGGCGAGCCGGACGGACTCCGCCTGCGGCCCCTTGTCGCCCGTGCCGACCTCGAACACGACGGCCTGGCCCTCTTCGAGGACCTTGTACCCGCTCATGTCGATGGCCGAGTAGTGCACGAAGACGTCCTGGCCGTCTCCCTCGACGGTGATGAAGCCGAAGCCCTTCTCCGCGTTGAACCATTTCACGGTCCCGTTTGCCATGGTGTCGCTCCCCTTGCTGTGGTGGTACGGCGCGTGCGGTGCTGCAGAGCCGGGTCGTCGACGCAGTCATCTGCGAGCCCGGACGGGACAGCGTCACTCGTGCAGAACACCAGGTCGGCGAGCCGTGGGAGGCGACCAATTCCAGATGCTAGCCACGGGAAAAGCGGAAGAACACACCTCGAACGAGAAACACCCGCAGAAAACGAGGATTTCACCGGTAATTAAACGCGGGCGTAACACGGGAGGCGCGGTGAGGGCCCGACGGGACCCGCGCCTCCTCGGTCCGGGCCGTCGGTGAGGGCCCGGTCAGGAGCTGTAGTCGGCCCCGAGGACGATCGTGACGGCGGCCCCCGGGAAGGCCGCGCTCGCCTCGACGTCGGTGATGCCGAGCTGCTGGGCGAGCCCGAGCGCCGCGGCCTCGTCGTCGGCCGCCGAGTAGTAGACGGTGGAGGTCGCGACGCGCTCGCTGGCGTTGCCCTGCGTGCCGACGACCCAGCCGGCGGTCTCGAGCCGCTCGGAGGCCGAACCGGCGAGCCCGGCGGTGGCCGTGCCGTTCAGCACGGTGATCGTGGTGACCGCGGGGTCGACCTGCGAGGGGTCCGTCAGCGGGGCCACCGTCGGCGTGGCCGAAGGGGTCGCCGTCTCGGTGTCGGGCGCCTGGGCCTCGGCGGTGCCGGACGCCGACGGGTTGACGAACTGGAAGCTGTTGTTCGCGACCCCGAGGTACACGACGCCGGCACCGACCAGCACGCCGACGGCGAGGGCCGCCCAGGCGAAGCCGATCCAGCCGCTGCCGGGGCGCTTCTCGGCCCGGTGGGCCCCGACGCGGTCGAGGTCGGCGGGGACGTCGTCGAACCGGTCTCGGTCGAATTTCGGCATGCGTGGTCTCTCGTGGATCAGCGGGTCGGACCGAACGAACGGGTCGATCGGGCGTCGTGGCGGGCGACTCGCAGGCGCTGCAGGCGGCCGACGAGCATGGGTGCGTAGGCCAGTGCAGCGGGTCGGTCTATGAGCGAGTTGAGCAACTGCTGGTAACGGACGACCCCGAGGCCGAACTCCCGACGGATCGCGGCCTCCCGGGCACCGGCCGAGGCGGGGGCACGCTGTTCGAAGTCCAGGACGGCGCGGTCACGTTCGGACAGCACGCTCGAGCGCACGTCGTCACCTGTCGCGTTCTCGTCCATCGTGGCGGCCCTCCCCTGGGTTCCGGGTCATCCTATGGGCGGCGCCCCGACCGATCGCGGAGGCCGGGGGCGTGGTCCGACAACGCGTCCAGCCGCCCGAGGCGCCGCCGGTCGCCTCGTGCCGTGACCCGTCGACCCGCGGTCAGGCCGTGAGGTGCAGCCGCGTGCCGTGGGCGTCCCCCACGCCCAGCACCCGGCCGTCGAGGGCGAGGGCCGCGAACGCGTCGTCGGCGGACACCCCCGGCGGCACCTCGGCGACCACGTCCGTCAGCAGGTCGCGGCGCTCGTACGAGATCCACCGTGCACCCAGCCGGCCGACCTCGTCGACGAAGGCCTGGCGCCGCCGCCCCGGCAGGTAGACGAGCGTGCCCGTCGAGACCACGACCGGCGTGGCGTCCGTCGGGGCCTCGTCCACGAGGGCGGCGAGACCGTCGACGGCGTCCGCCGCGACGAGCCGAGGAGGCGCGGTGCGGGCGAGCGCGACGGCCCGCCGCAGCAGGTCCCGTCGATCACCGCGCTCGGGCGGCAGCAGGGTCTCGAGCCAGGCCACCCGCTCGGGGTCGCGGACGTCGACCGGGTCGAGGTCGATCCCCGCCCGCCAGACGACCTCGGGCAGCCGTCCCGTCGGCAGCTCCGCCCGGCAACGGGTCGCGCCCGCGACGACGTCGATCCCGAGCTGCACCGTGCTCGACGCGTCACCCCAGGCCCGGTCGCCCGAGCGGTAGCCGTAGCGGTCGACACCGAGGCAGAGCCCGGCCGAGGCGCCGACCTCGATGAGGGCGATCGGGCCGGGCACGCGGGCCAACGCGATCGACAGCGGGGCGCAGCGGCGCACGTCGTTGGTCTGGGTGAGTCGCCTGCCGAGCTCGGCCACGACGTCGTCGGAGCGGGCGAGCAGCCAGGGCCTCAGCGCCGACCACGACCCGTGCGGAGCACCCAGCCACCGGCAGACCGCGAGGACGAGGACGGGCTGGCCCCGCGCCTCCTCGGCCCGGTCGACGACGGCGAGCGCCGTCGGATCGCCCGCGATGCCCCGCGCGAGCTCGGCCTGCGACGGCGACCCCTCACGGTCGAAGGCGAGGGCCGCGGCCAGGAAGCGGTCGGAGGTGCTCACGACCAGGAGTCTGACAGCCCGGTGGGGGCCGGGGAATCGTGCACCGGTCGACCGTGTTGAATGAGGAGTCCCGACAAGCAAGGAGATCATCGTGGCGTACAAGATCGAGAAGACCGACGAGCAGTGGCGCGAAGAGCTCGACGCCGAGCAGTACTCCGTCCTGCGGGAGGCCGCCACCGAGCGCCCCTGGACCGGTGAACTGCTCGACGAGAGCCGTGCCGGCGTCTACGCCTGTGCGGCGTGCAGCGCCGAACTGTTCAAGAGCGGCACCAAGTTCGACAGCGGCTGCGGCTGGCCGAGCTTCTACGAGTCGGTGAACCCGGACGCGGTGCAGTTGATCGAGGACAACTCGCTCGGCATGACCCGCACCGAGGTCCGGTGCGCGAACTGCGGCTCGCACCTCGGCCACGTGTTCCCCGACGGTTTCGGCACGCCGACCGGTGACCGTTACTGCATGAACAGCATCTCGCTCGACTTCAAGGCCGCCGAGTAGTGAGCGCCGTCGCCGACGCCGCCCGGCGTCGACGGTCACGGTCCAAGGTCACCGACGCCGCCCCGACGCACGAGCAGCTGCTCGACGCCGTGCGGTCGGCGGCGACGGTGGCGGACCACTCCGAGTTGCGCCCGTGGCGGTTGATCGAGTTCCGCGGAGACGACCGGCTCGTCGTGGGCCGGTCGCTGGCCGACGCGGGTGGGGCCGAGGGCCACGCCCGCGACAAGCTGACGCAGAAGGCGCTGCGGGCACCGCTGATCGTCGCGGTGGTCGTCTCGCCGCGCGAGAGCCGCAAGGTGCCCTACTGGGAGCAAGAATCGGTCGCCTCGGGTGTGGCGCACCTGCTGTCGCTCGTGCTCGACGACGAGGGGTGGGGCGTGTTCTGGCGGACCGGCGTCCTGACCCGGGCCCCCGAGGTGGCGACGGCGCACGGCCTGCGCGACGGCGAGCAGTTGCTGGGTTGGCTCTACGTGGGCGGGCGCGACGGTGACGACGCGAAGCCGCGGAAGCTGCTCGACCCCGAGCAGTTCGTCAGCACGCCCTAGTCGGTCGATGCCCCTGCGGGCACCGACCCGGTCACCAGGTCTTGTGGCTGTTGCCGATCACCGTGATGGGCAGCCAGAACGAGCCGGTCATCAGGACGATGCCCCCGAAGAAGACGAAGGCGTTGGGCTCGCCCGAGCCGAACGAGTAGGCGAACAGGGCGAAAGCGACGAAGAGCATGGCGAGCGAACCGAGCGCGGTCAAGATCGTGGACAAGGGGGCTCCTCAGGTCGGTGCGTCCGGCGGGCGCGGTGCGCTGCGTCTACTTCACCACTTCTCGGCCTCGGAACGCCAATCCTGCACCGACCGCATCCTCCAGGCCGAGTGAGGAGGCGCGGGCTGGGTAAGATGGGCACGCTCCGCCGGCCTGGCGCAATTGGTAGCGCATCCGACTTGTAATCGGAAGGTTACGGGTTCAAGTCCCGTGGCCGGCTCTCTTCTCTCGTCGTCCCGACAGGACGCGTGCGGCTCAGCCCTCGAGGGCGACGAGCAGGTGACGCAGGCCGTCCGCGACGGCCGCGCGCGCCTCCTCGGGCAGTGCGGCGAGGATCGCCCTCTCGTCGGCGAGCTGCACCTCGAGCACGCGGTCGATCAGGCGGCGCCCGGCAACGGTCGGCGCGACGAAGTAGCCGCGGTGGTCGGCGGGATTGGCCGTGCGATCGACGAGGCCTGCCGCGAGCAGGCCCTTGACGCGTTTCGTAACGGCCGGCGGCGACAGGAGCGTCTCGTCGGCCAGTTGCGTCGGACTCGTCGGTGCGTCGCGTCGGGTCAGGGCCGCGAGCAGGTCGAAGTCCGCCCGCCCCAGGCCGAACTCGGCGAGCAGATCGTCGCTGCGCCGCTGCACGATGCGCGCGAGCCGGTTGACGCGGCCGATGACGGGGATGGCCGAGACGTCGAGGTCGGGCCGCAGCTCACGCCACCGGTCGTGGACGTCGTCCATCGCGTCGCGGGGCTCGGCGTCGGTCATGCCCTTGAGCCTACCGATGGTTCACGAGTAAAGTAGCCCTCAGATCATTCACCCGTGAAGCAGTTCGACGACGAGCGCCCACGCCGCGTCGACCAGAGGACCGCCCCATCACGACCACGACCCCCACCCACCGCCTGCTGCCGCACCCACGCGACCTGGTCCGCTTCGGCCCACACGACGGCGCCCACCGTCCGGCCGCCCGCGTGGCCGTCTCGGTGCTCGTACCCATGGTCGTCCTGGCCCTGATCGGGCACGTCGAGTGGGCGCCCTATGCGGTCTTCGGCGCCTTCGCCTCGGCGTTCGGCCGAGGGCTCCCCCGCCTCCAGCGGCTCGAGATGCAGCTCGAGGCCGGGCTCTCCCTCGTCGCCTGCGTGGTCCTGGGCACCGCGCTGGCCGCCTCGGCGGCCCCGGTCTGGGTGCTGGTCGTCACGATCGGTCTCGTCGCCGGCGTCACGTCGGCCGTCTCCGACCTGCGCCGGTGGAGCCCGCCCGGCCCGCTCTTCTTCGTCTTCGGCCTCGGCGTCTCGGCGTTCGTGCCCGCGACCGCGTCGACCGTCGCGGTGGCCGCGGTCGTCGCCCCGGCGAGTCTCGCGCTCGCCCTGCTCGCCTCGCTCGCAGGCGTGCTGCTGCCCGCCGGTCGCCGCGCGCTCGCCACCGTCGACGGACGCCGATGGAGGCGCGGCCCGCGCCCCCTGGACGGCCGACGGACGATCGTCCACGCTTCGGTCTGCCTGGTGTCCTCGATCGTGGCCGGGCTGATCAGCCTCGGTCTCGGCGTGCAGAGCCCGTACTGGGCGATGGTGTCGGCCGTGGTGCCCGTGGTGGGGACCGCGACGGCGGGCCAACTCGTGCGGGCCGGCCACCGCCTCCTCGGCACCCTCGTCGGGGTCGGCCTCGCCGCCCTGCTGCTGGCCTGGCACCCCGGGGTCGCCGCCCTGATCGTCGCCTTCGGCGTGCTGCAGTTCGCGACCGAGCTGCTCATCGTCCGCAACTACGGGCTCGCGCTCGTGTTCATCACGCCCATGGCGCTCGGCATGCGGGCACTCGGCGGCGCACCCGTCGACGTGGGCGCCCTCGTGGCGGCCCGGACGGCCGACACCGCCATCGGGGTGGGCGTCGTGGTCGTCGTGCTGCTCGCGACGCACCGACTGCGGCGGCCGCGCCCGGAGGCGAGCGCCTAGGCCCGGGCAGGCCCCGGTCGGTGGTCAGACCTGGCGCGCCCTCGCCCGGCGGCCGTCCTTGCTCCACCACACCAGGTCGGCCACGCCCTGGGCCACCAGCAGCACGGCCACGATCAGGATGATGACGGTCAGCGCCTGGACCGGCACCCCCGAGGCGATGTTGAGCACCTGGACGACGAGGCCGAACAGGCCGATCAGCACCTCGAAGACGGCGGGCACCACGGCGCCCGTCTTCGTCAGGGTGAACCAGGGTCGCCGCAGGTCGCTCATGCACCCGAGGGTACAAGGTGCGCGGGCTACGATCGCCGGGACCCCGATCCGCCGAGGAGGCACCGTGCGACGACGCGACGTCCACGTCGACCCCGACGTGCCGAACTGGCTGCTCACCAAACGCGGCGGCCTCGCCCTGCCCCTCGTCACGTCGTTCTGCGCGCTCGTCGTGATCGCGAGCATCGTCGCCGCCCTGACGGTCGGCGGCGGCCACGTCACCGTCGTCACCGTGATCGTCGTGGCCGCCGGTCTGGGTGCCGTCACCTGGGCCGTGGCGGACCTCGTCTGGTGGACGCGCGACGACCGACGCCGCGTCGTCCGGCTGCCCCGCGACCCCGAGGCCTGACGCCGGAACCCCCGGTCACATGCCGTTCAGGGCATGGACGTGCCCCGTCAACCTGGCAACCACCCAGCGTCCGTCGCCGTAAACTGACGGATGCACCGGACCGGTGCCCACGACGTTCGGCTCCGCTCGCGACCCCGCGCGCGCGTGCAGCCCCACCCCGCCACAACTCGACAGGGAGTTCCGTTGAACGGAAACGCTACGACCCGGCACAGCAACGTCGCGTTGCTGTCGGTCACCAGCACCATGGCCGACCGGGTCACCACCTCCGAGAGCATCGACGAGAAGCTCGCCCCCGTGCTCAAGCGCCTCAAGCTGCCCACGGGCCTGCTGCAGCGGGTCGCCGGCGTGTACGAGCGCCGCAACTGGAGCACCGAGCAGAGCTTCGACTCGGCGGCGATCGACGCGGGCAAGCGCGCGATGGCCGAAGCGGGCATCCGCCCCGACCAGGTCGGCCTGCTGATAAACACGTCGGTCACGCGCCCCCACCTCGAGCCCTCGGTCGCGGTCCGCCTGCACCACGGCCTCGGCCTGCCCTCGTCGGCGACGAACTTCGACATCGCCAACGCCTGCCTCGGCTTCGTCAACGGCATGACCCTCGCCGCCCAGCTGATCGACGCCGGCCAGATCGACTACGCCGTCATCATCGACGGCGAGGACGCGGACGACGTCCAGGTCAACACGATCGACCGTCTGCTGACCAAGGGCTACGGCCGCGACGACTTCATGAGCGAGTTCGCCAGCCTCACCCTGGGCTCCGGGGCCGCCGCCGCCGTCATCGGCCGCGCCGACCTCCACCCCGAGGGCCACCGCATCGTCGGCGGCGTCACCCGCGCCGCCACCGAGAACTACGACCTCTGCGTCGGCAGCGTCGACGGCATGTTCACCGATGCCAAGGCCCTGCTCAAGCGCGGCATGGAACTCGTCGTCTCGGCCTGGAAAGAGGCCAAGCGCGACTGGAACTGGCAGCGCATGGACCGCTACATCATGCATCAGGTCAGCGACGTGCACACCGGCGCGTTCGTCAAGGCCGCCGGCATCGACAAGAAGCTCGTCCCGCTGACCTACCCGAACCTCGGCAACGTCGGCCCGGCGTCGATCCCGATCACGCTGGTCGAAGAGAGCAAGACCCTCAGCAAAGGCGACCGCGTCCTGCTGATGGGAGTGGGCTCGGGCATCAACACCGCGATGATGGAACTCGCCTGGTGAGTCGGCTCCCGCGGTCCGCCTCCGCCACGGCGCCGGCGTCACGTCCCCCCGCGGGTCTCGACGGGCTCGACCCGTCGTGGTCGCGTCTCGTCGACGTGCCGTACGGGCTCGGCGCACACCGCGCCTCCCGCACCTGGCACATTCTCGACAACGCCGAGGCGCTGGCCGAGGTCGGCGCCGAACCGGTCGGCACCATCCTCTGCGTGCACGGCAACCCGACCTGGTCGTACCTCTGGCGCCGCCTCGTCGCCCGCACGGTCGAGACGGCCGCAGCCGGGGGGCCCGCCTGGCGCGTCGTCGCGGTCGACCAGCTCGACATGGGCTTCTCCGAGCGCACGGGCTCGCCGCAGACCCTGGCCCGCCGCGTCGCCGACCTGGGCGACCTGACCGAGGCCCTCGAGGTCACCGGGCCCGTCGTCACCCTCGGCCACGACTGGGGCGGCGTCGTCTCGATGGGCTGGGCAGTCGACCACCCCGACCAGCTCGCCGGGCTCATGCTGCTCAACACCGCGATCCACCAGCCCGAGGGCGAGAAGATCCCCGCTCCCCTGCGCCTCACCCTGGCCCGCGGTGTGCTGGGCCGGGCGACCGTCGGCACCACCGGGTTCCTCGACGTGACCCTCGGTCTCGCCCACCCGCCGCTGTCGGCCGAGGTGAAGGACGGCTTCCGGGCTCCGTACCGCCAGGCCGACCGCCGCGGTGGCATCGGCGGCTTCGTGGCCGACATCCCGGTCGACGACGGGCACGTCAGCAGCCCCGAGCTCGACCGCATCGCCGAGGGGCTGCGCGACCTCACCGTGCCGGCCCTGATGCTGTGGGGCCCGCGCGACCCGATCTTCTCCGACCGGTACCTCGACGACCTGGTCGACCGTCTGCCGCACGCCGATGTGCACCGCTTCGAGGGAGCGGGCCACCTCGTCGCCGAGGACGTCGACTACGCCGGGGCCGTGCTCACCTGGCTGGGCGACCGCCTGCCCGACGGCGCCGCCGCGGTCGCCGACGCCGCCGTCGCAGCCGAGGAGGCGCGGGTCGCCTCCGCGCAGGACCGCCCGCTCTGGTCGTACCTCGACTCCCTGGCCGACAGCCCGGCCACCGCGCTCGTCGAGATGGCCCCCGCGGGTGCCGACGGCCCCCGCTCGGTCAGCTGGAGCCTGCTCGCCCGTCGCGTCCACGAGATCGCCCTCGGTCTCCGCGCGCACGGCGTGCGCCCCGGTGACCGCGTCTCGCTGCTCGTGCAGCCCGGCGCCGACCTGACCGCCGTGCTCTACGCCTGCGTCCGCCTCGGCGCCGTCGTGGTCGTGGCCGACGCCGGTCTCGGCGTGCGCGGCCTGACCCGCGCCGTCCGGGGCGCCTGGCCCGACCACGTGATCGGCCAGCTCCCGGGGCTCACGGCGGCGACCGCCCTCGGCTGGCCGGGCCGCAAGATCTCGACGACGACGTTGTCGCCCGTCGCTGCCCGGGCGCTCGGCGTCGAGGCGTCGCTACCCGAGATCGCCGCCCTCGGCCGCCGCGCCCACGACGCCCTCGCCGAGCTGCCCGACGCGCCCACGGCCGACGCCGAGGCCGCGATCCTGTTCACCTCGGGCTCGACCGGCCCCGCGAAGGGCGTCGTCTACCGGCACGGCCAGCTGACCGCCCTGCGCGACGCGCTGGCCGAGCAGTACGGCGTCGGACCGGGCACCGGCCTGGTGGCCGGCTTCGCCCCGTTCGCCCTGCTCGGCCCCGCCCTCGGGGCGACGAGCGTCACGCCCGACATGGACGTCACGAAGCCGCGCACCCTGACCGCCCGCGCCGTCGCCGCCGCCACGGCGGCGGTGGACGCCACCGTGGTGTTCCTCTCTCCCGCCGCACTGACGAACGTCGTCGCGACGTCGGACGAGCTCGACGACGCCGACCACCGCGCCCTCGCCGGAGTCGAGACGTTCCTGTCGGCGGGTGCGCCCGTCTCCGAGACCCTGTTGGCCGCCGCAGGCGACCTCATGCCGAACGCGACGCCCCACACGCCCTACGGCATGACCGAGGGCCTGTTGATGACCGACGTCACCCTCGAGGGCGTGCGCTCCGCGACGGCCGACCGCGCGGCCGCCGTCGCCGCGGGCGCGCCCGACGCCGGCGGTGTCTGCGTCGGGCTGCCCGGCGCGACCACGATGGTGCGGATCGCTCCGCTCGACGACGCGGGCCGCGCCTCCTCGACGTTCACGGACGACGCCGGCGTGACCGGCGAGATCGTCGTCTCGGCGCCCCACGTCGAGGACCACTACGACCGTCTCTGGCTGACGCACCGCATCAGCCGCCTGGGCTCGACCGCCGAGACCCGCTGGCACCGCACCGGCGACGTCGGGCACCTCGACGCGCAGGAGCGACTCTGGGTCGAGGGCCGCCTGCCCCACGTGATCACGACGGCGACGGGCGTGCTGACGCCGGTGGCATCCGAACAGGCCGTGGAGGCGCGAGCCGGCATCGCCCGCGCCGCCGTCGTGGGCGTCGGCCCGGCGGGCACGCAGCAGGTCGTCGTCGTGGCCGAGACCGTCCCCCCGGCTCGTCGCGCGGGGCTGGCGTCCGCGGCCCTGGCGGCCTCGGTCCGCTCGGCCGTCGGGTCGGCGTCGGGTCGACCCGTGGCCGCGGTGCTCGTCGTGCCGCAGCTGCCGACCGACGTGCGACACAACAGCAAGATCGACCGCACCGGCCTCGCCGCGTGGGCGACGTCCGTGCTGTCCGGCGGCCGGATGCGCCGCCCGTGAGGGTGCCGGTCGGTGGCGCTGCCCGAACCCGGGCGGGTTCGTCCGACACGGGCGCACACGGACGCCCGTCTTCGGCGAACACGCCCGTCTGCCGACGCGGGGTGCGCCCGTGAGGGTGCTGGTCACCGGCGCGAGCGGCCTGCTCGGCGGCGCCGTCGCCCGAGCCGTCGTCGACGCCGGACACGAGGTCACGACCTTCCAGCGCCGGGCCTCGGGCGTGCCGGGCGCCCGCGACGTGCTCGGATCGATGACGAACCCGCGGGCCGTGGCCGCCGCCGTCCGCGACCAGGACGCCGTCGTCCACCTCGCCGCGAAGGTGTCGCTCACGGGTGACGCCGCCGAGTTCGAGGCCGTCAACGTCGGGGGCACGCGCTCCCTCGTCGAGGCGATGCGCGCCTCCTCGGTCCCGCGGCTGGTCTTCGTCTCGTCGCCGTCCGTCGCGCACGCCGGATCGTCGATCGTCGGCGACGACGCCCTGCCCGCCTCGCCCGGACACGCTCGAGGCGACTACGCCCGCACCAAGGCCGCGGCCGAGCGGGTGGCCCTCGGGGCCGCCGACGCCGACCTGCGCGTGGTGGCCGTCCGCCCGCACCTCGTTTGGGGCCCGGGCGACACGCAGCTCGTCGAGCGCATCGTCGACCGTGCGCGCTCCGGCCGCCTGCCGCTGCTCGACCACGGCGCCGCCCTGATCGACTCCACCTACGTCGACAACGCGGCGTCCGGCATCGCCGCCGCGCTCGCACGCGTCGACGAGGTCAGCGGCGAGTCGTACGTGATCAGCAACGGCGAACCCCGCACCGTCGCCGACCTGATGGCCGGGATCTGCGCGGCCGCCGGTGTGCCCGCGCCTCGCCTGCGGGTGCCGGCCGGGATCGCCCGCGCCGCGGGGTCGTTGGTCGAGCGCGTCTGGGCCGTGCGGCCGGGCACCGACGAACCACCCATGACGCGGTTCCTCGCCGAGCAGCTGTCCACGGCGCATTGGTTCGACCAGCGACGAACCCAGCGCGACCTGCGGTGGACACCGGCCGTGAGCGTCGACGAGGGCCTGAGTCGTCTCGCCGCCTGGTACGCCGCCGGGCAGCCCTCCGTCTGAGACCCGCCGCCTGGCCACACTCGGGTCGGCGGGTTCCCGTCGTGCCCGGCGGGCCGCGATGACCGGCCAGAGGTGACGGGAGCCCGCCGACTCCCCGGGCGGAGGGAACCAGGGCGAGGCGGCGTCCCCCGTTCTCTGTGTGAGGGCACACGTCGCTCCGGCGTCGTGCCGCCTACCGTCGCACGGGTACCGGGCAGCTCCGGTGCCCAGGGCTCAACGGAAGGACCATCCCATGAAGGCAGTCGTCTGGCACGGCATCGGCGACATCCGACTCGACGAGGTCGCCGACCCCACGGTCGTCGACCCGACCGACGCGGTCGTCCGCATCACCCGGAGTGCCATCTGCGGCACCGACCTGCACTTCGTGCGCGGCACGATGGCGCCCATGGCCGAGGGCACGATCCTCGGTCACGAGGCGGTGGGCGTCGTCACCGCGGTCGGCGACGACGTGCGCGGCTTCAGTGCCGGCGACCGGGTCGTCATCAACTCGACGGTGTCGTGTGGCACCTGCCGCTACTGCCGCCAAGGCCAGACCGCTCAGTGCGACGTGGCGAACCCCAACGGCCCCGACGCCGGTACCTGCTTCTTCGGCGGTCCGGCCTCGACCGGCCCGGTGAACGGCCTGCAGGCCGAGCAGGTGCGCGTCCCGTTCGCGCAGAACACCATGCACCGCCTGCCCGACACGGTCAGCGACGAGCAGGCCATCCTGTTGAGCGACATCTTCCCCACCGGCTGGTTCGGTGCCGAACTCGCCGGGGTCACCCGCGGCGACGTGGTCGCCGTCTTCGGTGCGGGGGTGGTGGGCCAGTTCGCGATCGCCTCGGCCTTCAAGCAGGGCGCGAGCCGCGTGATCGTGGTCGACCGTGAGGAGACCCGTCTGGCGCAGGCGCTCGCCCAGAACGCCGAGATCGTGAACTTCGACGAGGAGGACCCGGTCGAGACGATCGAGCGCCTCACCGGCGGTGCGGGCGTGGACGCCGTCATCGACGCGGTCGGCGTGGACGCACAGCACGCGAGCCACGGTCCCGCCGCCCCCGACCCCGACACGGCCGCCGAGTTCGCCGCCGAGGTCGCGCAGGTGGCCCCCGACGCGAACCCGCAGGGCGACCAGTGGGTGCCCGGCAACGCGCCGACCCAGGCCCTGCGCTGGGCCGTCGAGGTCGTGGCGAAGTACGGCCGCATCGGCGTCATCGGCGTCTACTCGCCGACCGTGACGTCGTTCCCCTTCGGCGAGGCGATGCTGAAGAACCTCACCATCCGCATGGGCAACTGCGACCACCACTCGGTGACCCCGCCGCTGATCGACCTGGTCGCGTCCGGCCAGTTCGACCCCACGGCGTTCATCACCGAGCACGAGGGCATCGGCTCGGCCATCGAGGCCTACGAGGCGTTCGACCGCCGCGAGCCCGGCTGGACCAAGGTCGAGGTCGTCCCCGGCTAGGGGCTCGGGTCGGCGGGTTCCCGTCGCTCCCGGCGGGCCGGCGCCGGCCCCATGGACGGCACGAACCCGCCGACTCCCGAGGGGGTCGGCGGGTTCGGGCGTCTGCGTGCGCCGGCAGGGTCAGATGACCGAGGCGCTCCAGTCGTCGGGATTGCCGAAGCGGTGGGCCGTGATGGCGACGGCCTGCTCGCGCAGGAACGGCAGCAGCTCGAGGCGCCCGGTCGGCGTGACGGCTGCCGCGAACACGGCCACCGCCGGGTCGCCGCCCAGGGCGTCCGCCAGAGCCGAGGAGGCGCGGGTCGCGTCATCGGCACCGGTCACCAACCGCACGCGCTCGGTCGACAGGCGACCCGCACGCATCCGGTCGTGCCACGTGGCGTCGTCCTCGTGCACGACGTCGGAGGCCGTAAGGCCGAGCGCGCGGACGAGGGCGCCCGGCAGCTCGACCGACGACGACACCGTGAGCGGCGCGCCCGAGCGCCGTCCGGCGAGCAACACGCGGACCACGTCGGCCGGCGCCGCGCCGTCGGCGGCGCGGATCGTGACGGGCAGGGGACGGTAGCGCAGCAGGTCGCGCTCGAGGCCGAGGTCGCTCACGTCGCGGGCGACGCCGAACTCGGTGGCCCAGAAGTGCTCGTCGCTGGCGGCGGCGGCCCGCAGGTCGTCGGAGGCCGACGCACCCGACGCCCCGAGCAGCGGCGACGCGGCCTCGAGGGCGGCCAGGGCCTCGCGACCCGGGCGCGCCTCCTGCGGTTCGGTCAGCGTCGTCGGCTGCCAGGACCCCAGGTGCACGAGGTAGTTCGGTCCACCCGCCTTCGCACCGGCGCCGACCGAGGACTTCTTCCAGCCGCCGAACGGCTGGCGCCGCACGATCGCCCCGGTGATGCCGCGGTTGACGTAGAGGTTGCCCGCCTCGACGCGGTCGAGCCAGGTCGAGAGCTCGGCGGGGTCGAGGGTGTGCAGGCCCGCGGTCAGGCCGTAGTCGGTCGCGTTCTGCAGCTCGATCGCCTCGTCGAGGGTCTTCGCGGTCATGATGCCGAGCACCGGGCCGAAGTACTCGGTGAGGTGGAACTCGCTGCCCGCGGCGACGCCTGCACGGACGCCGGGTGACCAGAGCCGCCCGGTGTCGTCGAGTCGCTTCGGCTCGACCAGCCAGGTCTCGCCCGCGCCGAGCGTGGTGAGCGCACGTTCGAGCTTGCCGTGGGCCGGCTCGACGATCGGGCCCATCTGCGTCGTGGGGTCGGAGGGCAGTCCGACGCGCATCGTCGACGCGGCGTCGACGAGCTGACGGCGGAAGCGCTCCGAGGTGGCGACCGAGCCGACCAGGATCACCAGGCTCGCCGCCGAGCACTTCTGGCCCGCGTGACCGAACGCCGACTTGATGACGTCGGACGCGGCCAGGTCGAGGTCGGCACTCGGAGTGACGATGATGGCGTTCTTGCCGCTCGTCTCGGCGAGCAGGGGCAGGTCGGTGCGCCAGCTGGTGAACAGCGCGGCCGTCTCGAAGGCGCCCGTGAGGATGACACGGTCGACCGACGGGTGCGAGACGAGGTGGCGACCGAGGTCGCCCTCGTCGACGTCGACCAGCTTGAGCACCTCGCGGGGCACGCCGGCGTCCCAGAGGGCCTGCACCATGACGGCCCCGCTGCGCTTGGCCTGACCGGCCGGCTTGACGACGACGCTGCTGCCCGCGGCGAGCGCGGCGAGGGTCGAGCCGGCCGGGATCGCCAGCGGGAAGTTCCAGGGCGGCGTGATGAGGGTGAGCCGCTCGGGGACGAACGTCGCGCCGTCGACCCGGTCGAGTTCTTCGGCGAGGTGGGCGTACCAGTTCGCGAAGTCGATCGCCTCGCTGACCTCGACGTCGCCCTCGGCGACGGTCTTGCCGGTCTCGCTCGCGGCGACCTCCATCAGGTCGGCGCGGCGGGCCGACAGCGTCGCCGCGGCCTCGCGCAGGACCGCGGCCCGACCCGCGCCTCCGCGGGCAGCCCAGTCGGCGGACGCGGCGACGGCGTCGGCGACGATCGCGTCGAGGGTGGCCTCGTCGGTCACCCGGGCGGACTCGATCAGCTCGACGCCCAGGCGCGAGTCGGCCGAGCGGGCGGCGATCTCGCGGCCCCAGGCGCGGTTGTCGGCCAGGGCGGGGTCGGTGTCGGGCTCGTTGTCGAAGCCGCTGCCGGCCTCGCGGGGCTGCAACGCCTGGGCCGCGTCGAGGCGGCTCTGCACGCGGTGCGGCGCCGGGGTGTCGCCGTCGACCTCGGCGAGCGAGGCGAGGAACCGGCCCTTCTCGCGCTCGAACATGGCCTCGTTCGAGGCGAGCTCGAAGACGGCCGACATGAAGTTCTCGCTCGAGGCGTTCTCTTCGAGGCGGCGGATCAGGTAGCTGATGGCGACGTCGAACTCACGAGGGTGCACGACGGGCGTGTAGAGCAGGAGACCCCCGACGTCGGCCTTGACCAGCTCGGCCTGCCCCTCGGCCATGCCGAGCAGCATCTCGAACTCGACCCGGTCGCCGACGCCACGGGCCTCGGCCAGCAGGTGGGCGAAGGCGATGTCGAACAGGTTGTGCCCGGCCACGCCGACCCGTACGGCGCGGGTGCGCTCGGGCGTGAAGGCCCACGTCAGCACGCGCTTGTAGTTGGTGTCGCTGTCCTGCTTGGTGCCGTAGGTCGCGAGCGGCCACTCGTGCACGGTGGCGTCGACGGTCTCCATCGCGAGGTTCGCACCCTTGACGATGCGCACCTTGATGGCGGCCCCGCCGGCGTCGACCCGCTCGGTCGCCCAGGTGGTGAGGTGCTGCAGGGCGCCCAGGGCGTCGGGCAGGTAGGTCTGCAGGACGATGCCGGCCTCGAGGCCCTTCAGCTGCGGCTGGTCGAGGAGGCGCGTGAAGACCGCGATCGTCAGGTCGAGGTCGCGGTACTCCTCCATGTCGAGGTTGATGAACTTCGGCTTCGGCGACCGGGCGGCGAGTTCGTACAGCGGGGTGAGCTTCTCGACGACGCGCTCGACGGTCTCGTCGAAGGCCCACATCGAGAGCTGGCTGACGATCGACGAGACCTTGATCGACACGTAGTCGACGTCGTCTCGGGCGAGCAGCGCCCGGGTGCCGGCGAGGCGGTGCTCGGCCTCGGCGTCGCCCAGGACGGCCTCGCCGAGCAGGTTGAGGTTCAGCCGCGTCTTGTCTTTCTTGATGTTCGCGATGGCCGCACCGAGCTTGGCGGGGCGGGCATCGGCGATGAGGTGGCCGACCATGCCGCGCAGGACTCGACGGGCGATCGGCACGACCACGCCCGGCAACACGGGCGCCATGACGCCGCCGAGGCGCACGGCCGAGCGCATGTGCCACGGCAGGAAGGCCGGTGCCTGCTTCGCCAGGGTCGACAGGTTGCGGGCGGCGACGCCGAGGTCTTCCGGACGGACGACGCGGTCGACGAAGCCGATCGTGAAGGCGAGTCCCGACTCGTCCTTCAGGACCTGGGCGAGCAGGTGGGCCGAGCCGGTGCTCGGGGCGCCCGACGCGTCGTGCGCCCAGCGGCGGGCGAGGGCGACGGCGTCGTCGCCGATGCCGACGGGCAGGAGCTGTTCAGCGGTGGACGGCCCCGCCGTCTCGTCGATGGTGGTCATGGGATGAATGTAGGGCGGAACTTGCCACCTGGCAAGGTTTGACACGAGACCGTAACGTGCGCCGCGCCTCCTTCTCCACAGGGGGGCGATCGGCACTGGCGGCGGGGACCGGACAGCGCTACCTTGGGCGCGTTCAGGCGGTGCACAGCCGCCGCCAAGACCGACCCGTCTGCGGATGGACGGGCCCCACGCACCGGGAGCACCCATGGCGATGATCGAGGCCCGCGGCCTCACGAAGACCTACCGGTCCAAGTCCGGCCCGGTCCACGCACTGACCGGCCTCGACCTGATCGTGCCCGAAGGGACCGTCAAGGCGCTGCTCGGTCCGAACGGCGCGGGCAAGACCACGGGCGTCAAGATGCTCACCACCCTCGAGCGTCCGGACGCCGGCACGGCCACGATCGCCGGGCTCGACGTCGTCGCCGACGCCCAGGCCGTGCGCCGCTCGATCGGCGTCTCGGGGCAGTACGCCGCGGTCGACGAGAACCTCACCGGATTCGAGAACCTCGACATGATCGGGCGGCTGTACCACCTGGGCAGCCGCGTGAGTCGGGACCGCGCCCGCGAGCTGATCGAGGTTTTCGACCTCGCCGCCGCGGGCGACCGGCCGGTCAAGGGCTTCTCGGGCGGCATGCGCCGACGGATCGACCTCGCCGGGGCGCTCGTGACGAATCCGCGGGTGCTCTTCCTCGACGAGCCGACGACGGGGCTCGATCCCCGCAGCCGACTCGCCCTGTGGGACATCATCACCGGGCTGGTCGACGGGGGCACGACGGTCTTGCTGACCACGCAGTACCTCGAGGAGGCCGACCGCCTGGCCGACGACATCTCGGTGATCGACGGCGGGGCCGTCATCGCCGAGGGCACGGCCGACCAGCTCAAGGCCCAGGTCGGCGGCCACCGCCTCGTCGTCGCCCTCGTCGACGAGGCGCGGGCGGATCAGGCGGTCGAGGTGCTCCGTCGGCACGGCGACTCCGATCCGACCGTCGGGGCCGACGGCCGCCAGCTCGAGGTCGCGGTCACCGACGGCCCGACCGCCCTGCAGCGGACGCTCGCCGACCTCGGGGCGGCCGGCATCGAGCTGCACGACGCCGGCATGCGACGTCCGACCCTCGACGACGTGTTCCTCCAGCTCACCGGCCACCGCGCGGCCGACGACGACGCGGGCGACGACCACGGCTCCCCCGACGACGACCCGGCCGGTGGTCGAGGTCGCGGTCGACGCGGTGCGAAGAAGAGAGAGGCACGGGCATGACCACCACCGGAACCACCGCCGCCCTGGCGCAGACGCTCGTCCCGTCGAGCGACACGGGCCTCGGTACCTGGGCCTCGGACGGCTGGACGGTCACCAAGCGCAACCTGATCAAGGTGAAGCGCTCGCCCGACATGCTGATCTTCGCCGTGCTGCAGCCGATCATGTTCGTCCTGCTCTTCAGCCAGGTCTACGGCGGGGCCATCGCCGTCCAGGGCACCGACTACACGCAGTTCCTCATGGCGGGCATCTTCGCGCAGACCGTGGTCTTCGGCTCGACCTTCTCGGGTGCCGCGATGGCCCAAGACCTGAAAGAGGGCATCATCGACCGGTTCCGCACCCTGCCCATGAGCCCGTCGGCCGTGCTGATCGGTCGCACGAACAGCGACCTCGCGCTCAACACGATCTCGATGGTCATCATGATGCTCACCGGACTCGCGGTCGGCTGGCGGGTGAACGCCTCGCCCGCCTCGTTCGTCGGCGGGGTCGCCCTCCTGCTGCTGTTCAGCTACTCGTTCAGCTGGGTGATGGCCCTGCTCGGCATGAGCGTCAAGACACCCGAGACCATCAACAACGCGTCGTTCATGATCCTGTTCCCGTTGACCTTCGTCTCGAACGCGTTCGTGCCGAGCGACACCCTGCCGACCGTGCTGAGGGTCTTCGCCGAGTGGAACCCGGTGTCGTCACTGGTGCAGGCCGCCCGCACCTCGTTCGGCAACCTGGGCGCCACCCCGGTGCCCGACATCTGGACGATGCAGCACCCCTACGCGACCGTCCTGCTCGGCATCACCGTGATGCTGGTGGTCTTCGTGCCGCTGTGCATCCGCAAGTTCCAGCGCATCAGCGCGAAGTAGCGAACGCCGCGGCCGCCGGCCGCGAGCCGCCGGCCGCGAGCCGCCGCCCGCGGACCGTCGCGCGTCCGCCGAGGAGGCGCGGGTCAGCCCGCGAGCCCGGCCGCCTCGCGCACGGCGGCGTCGAGTTCGCTCGTCGGCACCGTGAGGACGCTCCCGATCACGAGGCGCATCAGGGCGGGGACGTCCACGGCGTCCCGCTCGTACAACCACTGCAGCTGCAACCCGTCCTGGACGGCGAGCACGACGCGGGCGGCCGACTCGGCCGTGTAGCCGTCGCGCAACCACCCCCGAGCCTGGGCGAGCCCGAGGTAGGCCGAGGTCGACGAGACGATGCGTTCGTAGTAGTCGGCGTAGTACTGGTGTGCCGGGTGGTCGGGTGAGGTGGCCTCGGCCGACGCCGTGATGAACAGCGAGATGACGACGGGCACGTCGACGTTGTACTCGGCGAGCGCGACGAGCTCGTCGACCCTCATGCCCCCGTCGTCGTCGAAGTGGCGTCGCAGTCGTTCGTCGCGCCGACGGAGCACGGCCATGAGCAGCTCGTCCTTCGTCGGGAAGTAGTGCATGAGCGACTGGTGAGAGACGCCGCACCGCCGCGCGATCTCGCGCAGGGTGGCGCCGTGGAACCCGACCTTGCCGAACACCGGCAGGGCAGCGTCGAGGATCGCCTCGCGCTTGGCGATGCCCTTGCGGTAGCGACCGGGTTCGCGCACCGCACCGACCGGGGGGACGTCGGTGACGTCGGCACGGGTCGGGTCGGGCTCGGGGGCGTCCATCGGGGTCAGCCTAGGTCGTTCCCCGAGCAGATGACGACGCCCGGGGACGAGGCGTCCGCACACGGTGCGTCGGCATAGAGTTCAGCGGTGCCGTGGTCGCTGCTGAGAACGCCTGCCTTCCGGGCCCTCTGGGTCGGACGCCTGTTCTCGTGGGTGGGCAGCGGCTTCGCGCCCCTGGCCATCGTCTTCGCGGCGATCGACCTGGGGGCCGACGCCGTCGATCTCGGGCTCGTGGTCGTCGCCCGGTCCGTGCCCAACATCGCCCTGGTGCTGGTGGGCGGGGCCCTCGCGGACCGCTTCTCGAAGCGCACCGTCGCGATCGCCTCGTCGTGGCTGTCGGCGGCGTCGCTCGTCGTCGCGGCCACCCTGATGCTGACGCAGACCGAGACGTTGCCCACCCTCGCGGCGGTGGGGGCGGTGAACGGTGCCGCGGCCGCCTTCTTCGGCCCCGCGACGAGCGCCCTGCTGCGCGAGACCGTGCCCGACGAACGCCTCCGGGACGCGACGGTGCTCAGCCGCGTCGGCATGAACGTCGGATTGGTGATCGGCACGGCGGTGGGCGGCGCCGTGGTCGCGACCGCCGGGTCGGGCGTGGCCCTGGCCGTCGGGGCGGCCGTCTTCGTGGCCGCGGCCGTCGTGTTCGTGGGGCTGCCTCGGGACGGTGCCCGCGCCTCCGGAGGGACGTCGGTGCTCGAGGACCTCGGCAGCGGGCTGGGCTTCGTCTGGCGCACGCGCTGGCTCGTCGCCACCGCGGCGCTGGCCTTCACGTTCCAGTTCGCCTTCGCCGGCGGGGTGCAGGTGGTGGGCCCGCTCGTGGCCGACCAGTCGTTCGGACGGCTGCTCTGGGGGTTCGCGGGTGCCCTGCAGACCCTCGGCCTGATCGTCGGGGCGTACTGGGCCGGTGCCCTGCGAGGACGGCTGCGCCTCTGGGCGGCCTGCCTCGGAGCCGCGGCACTCGCCCTGCCGCTCGTCTTGCTCTCGTTCGCCTACGGCACGGATCCGGTCGTGTTCGACCCGCTGCACTGGTTCTTCTGGATCAGCCTCGGCCTCTTCGCCGCCAGCGTGGGGCTCGAGGTCTTCACGGTGCCGCTGGACGTGGTCGTGCAACGTCAGGTCCCGGGGGCCTACTTGGGTCGCGTCTTCTCGTGCCTGACGCTGGCCTCGTTGGCCGGCGTGCCGGTCGGCGAGGTCGTCGTCGGACCGCTCACCGAACTCATCGGCACGCCGGCGACGCTCGCCGCCCTGGCCGGCCTCGTGGTCGCCGTCGCGGTGGCCGTGGCGCTCAGCTCACGGGTGCGACGGGTCGACGCCGGCCAGGAGGCGCGGGTCAGCTGAAGTCGCCGCGCTCGATCGCCTCGGCGTACTTGCGGACGTCCGGGCCGGGCTCGTAGTCGATGAAGCGGTCCTTGACGGCGTCGTTGATCGCCTTGAAGGACTCCTCCCACGACTCGCCCGCGTGGGCGGCGGCGGCGTCGCGGACCGCGTCGCGCAGCACGTTGTCGGCGTCGGTCAGGATCTTGTCGCGGGCTTCGTCGTTCCAGCGCACGTCGTTCAGGTCGGCCATGGTGTTCTCCTCGTGGGGTGGGGCGGTGGTGGGTGGGGTGCGGCTGGTGCTACTTCTTCTTCGGGCTCAACGACGAGCCCTTGTGGGCGGCCTTCGCCCCGCTCTTGTCGCTCTCGACGACGAAGTAGGGCTCGTCGTCCGAGGCCTTGAACTTCTGCCCGTCGAGCTGGAACTCCTTCACGCGCTTCTCCACGACCGTGCCGTGGGTCTCGCCCTGGGGGGTGTTCCAGGTGACGTGGTCTCCCTTGCTGAACGACATCGCGCCTCCTTGGTGTGTCGATCCGTCCGTCGGCGTCCGGTGCCGCTCGGTGGTGGCGTGGACGGTACCCCGCTCGCGCCGACCCACCACCCAGCGTGGCGGGGTACAGGTCGGACGCCGCGACCCGTCGGGCTCAGCCGGTGAGGACGGCGAGCGCCGCGGCGAGCCGACGAGCCCTGGTCTCGGAGGTCTTCGCCGCTCCGATCGGTTCGACCAGGGCGCGCTGCCGGCTGAAGGACAGGGACTCGTAGGAGGCGCGGGCCGCGTCGTCCGCGTCGAGTGCCTCGCGCAGGTCCGCCGGCACCTCGACGACCCGCGGCTCGGTGTCGAGGGCCAGTGTGACCTCGACGTCCTGCCCGCCGACGACGCCCGACCCCGCCCGGTGCTCGGCACTGACGGGGATCAGGAACCGCCCGCCCATGCTCGCGACCGTGCTGCGGTACGTGTATCCCCGGAGCGTGACGACCACTGCGGGCTTCTTCCCGGCCGCCAGGGAGTCGACGACCTCCGGCGGCACGACGATCCCGGTCGCGTTCGTCCGGGCCTCGGCTATCGTGGTGCGGAACGTCACGGGTTCGGTCATGTCCGGATGCTAACGAGCCGCCACCGCCGGCACCACCACCGGCGCCGCTCAGACCGAGAAGCCGCCGTCGGCCTTGAGCAGCTGACCCGAGATCCAGCGACCCTCGGACGACAGCAGGAAGCGCACGACCCGTCCGATGTCGGCGGGCGTGCCGAGGCGCCCGGTCGGCTGACGCTCGATGCCGCTGGCGCGGATGGCGTCGTCCATCCACCCCGTGTCGATCGGGCCGGGGTTCAGCACGTTCGACGAGACGCCCAGGTGCCCGAGCTCGCGCGCCGCCGCGACGACGAGCCGGTCGAGGGCGCCCTTGCTCGACCCGTAGGGCAGGTTGTGCACGACGTGGTCGCTCGTCAGGGCGACGATGCGGGCGCCGTCGTCGAGCCGGTCGACCGGGGGCAACTGCTCGGCGAACGCCTTGATCGCGAGCCATGCCGCCCGCACGTTGACCGCGTAGTGCGCGTCCCAGCTCTCGAGCGTCGTGTCGAGGATCGACGAGTCGACGCTGTGCGAGTGCGACAGCACGAGTGCCGTCACCGGCCCCAGGTCGTCGGCCACCGCCCCGAGGAGGCGCGCGGGAGTCCCCGGGTCCCCCAGATCCGCGGGGTACACGGCCACGCGCGCACCCGCGGCCTCGAGCTCGCCGACGAGCGACCCCACGTCGACGGCCTTGAGGCCCCAGGGCATGGCGGCGTCGTAACCGTCCCAGGTGGTCAGGGCGAGGTCCCACCCGTCGGCGGCGAGCTCGTGGGCGATGCCGTTCGCGATCGAGTTCGTGCGGCCGGCACCGGTGAGCAGACAGATCTTCTTCGACATGTAGGTCTCCTTCGACATCCGCTCAGCTTGTCAGACCCGTCGGCGCCGGAGGGGTCGGCGCGAGAGGGGTCAGCGCCCTCGGCGCGGTCGACTGCGGCCCGTGCCGCGCTGCGGCCCACGGCCCTTCGGCGGCGTGCGCTTCGGCTTCGCCCCGCGCGGGTCGGGAGCCGACCCCTTGCGGGCCGTGGCGGCCTGCTCGGGTTCGTCGCGCCTCCTCGATCGCGAGCTGCGGGCCGTCCGACCCCGCACGACCCCGATGAAGTCGTCGAGGTCGTCGGTGAGCTCGCCCTCGGGCCAGACCAGCGCGATCGTGGTCGGCGGCAGGTCGGCGACGTAGCGGTAGGTCACCTCTTTGCGGGCGTGCAGCCGGGCGAGGGACTGCGGCATGACCGCGACGCCGGCCCCGGTCGCGACGACCGCGACGGCATCGGCGAGCGAGAGGGACGGGTCGAGGTCGTGCCGGTGCTCGTCGGCGAACGCGGCGGCCTCGACCTCGTCCTCGGCGCCGGCCGCGGTGACGGCGTGGTCCTTCGGCACGACGACGACGGCCCGCTCGTCGTAGAGCCGGATGACCGACAGCCCCTCGACCTCGATCGGCAGGCGGGCCAGGGCCATGTCGACCCGGTCGTCGCCCCGGGCGTCGTCGAGGGCGGGCACCGCGTCCGCGTCGGCGAGCGGCACGAAGGCCAGCGGGGTCTCGGGACGGCGTTCCTCCCAGAGCCTCGACCACTTGGACAGGGTGACGCCGGGCACGACCCCGATGCGGAACGGGGTGCGGGTCGGCTCGGTCGTCATGGGTCGAGGGTATCGGCCCGGTACCCTGGGCAGATGACCTCCGACGCGCCGTCCGGCAAGCAGCCGCAGACCCTCAAGCCCTTCACGGCCGCCAAGAAGCTCGGGGTGTACCTGCCGGCCACGCCCGCCGAGTTCCAGGCCGCCCCCGTCACGCGCGAGGCCTTCGCCGAGCTCAGCACGAACCCGCCCGAGTGGCTGTCCGAGCTGCGCCGCACCGGTCCCCACCCGCGACCCGTCGTCGCCCAGAAGCTCGGCATCTCGACCTCCGGCCTCGCCCGGGCCGGCGTCGACGACGTCATGACCACCGACGAGATCCACGCCCTGCTCGACGAGATGCCCGACTGGCTCCGCACCGAACGCGGCATCCACGCCGACGTGCGCGAAGAAGAACTGCGCGTGAAAGAGCGCAACGCCGGCCGCGAGGTGCTCCGCAAAGAGCGCGAGGCGAAAGAAGCCGCCGAAGGGCACTGACCCCCGCCCTGCGCTACCGTCGGCGACATGTCCTTCAACGACGACGCGCGCCTCGACGGCAGCAAGGTCAAGCGACGCGGTCGCGGTCGCACGGTGGGTGTCGCCGGCGGCGGCATCGGCATCGTCGGCCTGATCGCCGTCTTCCTCATCAGTCAGGTCACCGGCGTCGACGTGTCGGGGTTGCTCGGCGGCGGAACGGCCGGCGGAGGCGCCCAGCCGGTCAGCGAGGGCGACCTGTCGTCCGAGTGCACCACCGGCGCGCAGGCCAACGACAGCGTGGACTGCCGCATGGTCGGCGCGGCCGACTCGCTCGACGCGTACTGGGCCGCCGAGGCCCCGGCACTCGGTGTCACCGACTACCGCACCCCCGACTTCTTCCTCTTCAGCGGCTCGACCGACACCGGCTGCGGTGGGGCGACGAGCGCCACCGGCCCGTTCTACTGCCCACCCGACGAGGCCCTCTTCGTCGACACCGACTTCTTCGAGCAGCTCCGGTCGCAGTTCGGCGCCAGCGGCGGCCCCCTCGCTCAGATGTACGTCGTCGGCCACGAGTGGGGCCACCACGTCCAGCAGTTGACCGGGGCCTTCGACCGCGCCGACCGCAGCGGTACCGGCCCGGGCTCCGACACCATCCGGCTCGAGGTCCAGGCCGACTGCTACGCCGGGGCCTGGGTCGGCGCGGCGTCCACCGTTCAGGACGCGAACGGCACCACGTTCCTCGAGCCCGTGACCGACCAGCAGGTCGCCGACGCGCTCGACGCGGCGGCCGCGGTGGGCGACGACCGCATCCAGTCCGCCGGCGGCGGCCAGGTCGATCCCGACACCTGGACGCACGGCTCGGCCGAGCAGCGCCAGAAGTGGTTCGAGACCGGGCGCAGCCAGGGCGCGACGGCCTGCGACACCTTCTCGGTGCCGACCGACCAGCTCTGACGACGAGGCCGACCCGCGCCTCCTGACGGTCGACGCCGCCACCGCGGCACGGTGCGTCCAGGCAACTCGAAGCGCGCCTTCCGGGCGACGGCAGCCCGGAGGGCGCACACTTCACTCACCCTCGCGACGGCACAGGCGCCGCCGCGACGACAGCAGTGGAGGCGCGTCATGGCACGACCGGGCAAGGCCATCGAGTTCGACGGGTACGGGGACGTCTCGCAGCTCCACTTCGTCGAGCAGCCGTTGCCGACACCGGCCGACGACGAGGTCGTCGTCGAGGTGATCTGCGCGGGCCTCAACCACATCGAGAACTTCATCCGGCAGGGAGACTTCGTCGACCGGCTGCCCCTCGACTTCCCGGCCCGTGAGGGCTCGTGCTTCGCGGGCATCGTGAAGAAGCGCGGCGCCGCGGTGCGCAACTTCTCGGTCGGTGCCGAGGTGATCGGCCACGCGGTCGGGGGCGGTGCGCACGCCACCTACATCGCCGTGCCGGCGAGCGCCGTCGTGCCCAAGCCGCAGCACGTCCCGTGGGAGGTCGCCGGAGGGCTCTACCTGGCGGGAGCCACCGCGTACGACACCGTCCGCAGTCTGCACCTCGGGCCGGACGACGTCGTCGTGATCACGGCCGCGGCGGGTGGCGTGGGCCACATCGAGTGCCAGCTCGCCCTGCAGCTCGGCGCCAAGGTGATCGGCACCTGCAGCCCGGGCAACCACGACTACCTGCGCTCGATCGGCGTCGTGCCCGTCGACTACGGCGAGGGCCTGCGCGAGCGCATCGACAAGGCCGCGGGCACCGACCGCCACGTGACGGCGTTCATCGACAACTTCGGCGGGGACAACCCGGCCCTCAGCGCCGACCTCGGCGTCCTGCCGGCGCGGTTCAGTTCGAGCGAGGACCGCCTCGAGCGCGAGATCCGCTTCATCGGCGCCGAGCGCGACGACACCGAACCCGCGATGATCCTCTCGGCCCTCGCGAAGCTCATCGCCGAGAACAAACTGCGCGTGCTCGTCTCGGGCTTCTACCCGTTCGACTACATCGCCCAGGCGTTCGAGGACCTCGCCGAGCAGCACTCGCGCGGCAAGGTCGTCGTGGGCATGCAGCCGGTCGAGACCGGTGCACGCTCGCACTGGTACCTGTCGGGCAAGGCGCGGGCGGTCGCCGAGTCGCTCGGCTGACCCGCCCGCCGGAAGAGCGCAGGAGGCGCGGGTCGGCAGACCCCACGGGCGTCAGCGGGGCAGCCGCAACAACGCCCCCGGAGCCCTGACCGTCGCCGCCGCCACGTCCATGGCCCCCTCGAGGGCAGCCGGCCAGTCGACCGAGCCGGGTTCGCGCCGCTCGGCGAGCAGCGAGGCGACGATCGACGCGAAGGTCGCGTCGCCCGCACCCATCGTGTCGACGACCTCACCCTCGGCCGACGAGATGCCCCGCGTGAGGGCGGTGCCGTCCGTCCCGTCCGCCGACGCTCCGAGCGCCAGGCTCGCCCCGGCCGAGCCGCGGGTCGCGAGCACTCCCCCGGTGCCCGCCGCGAGCAGCGCCTCCTGCCAGTCGTCGAGCGAGCGCCCGGCGACGAGTTCGGCGTCGTCGTCACCGATCTTCACGAGCAGGGCCGAGGCCGCGACCCGCTCGAAGCCGGCGGCGAAGTCGGCGATCTGGGCCGCCCCACCGGGCAGGAACCCCGGCCGCGGGTTCGGGTCGACGACGAGTCGCACGGGGTCGGTGCCGACCACGCGCAGCAAGCGATCGGTCAGCGGGGCGTCGTCGAACGGGTACGAGCTGACGGCGACCACGGGGGCGGCGTCGAGCACGGCGAGCTGCTCGGGCGAGAAGTCGAGACCGCGGGCGACGGCCGCGTCGGTGAAGACGTAGCTCGGTTCGCCGTCGACCCGCAGCGAGACCGCCCGGCCGGTCCCGAGGGGGTTGATCGTCGCGACGAGCTCGACGCCGTGCTCGGCGAGGAAGGCGCGGATCGACTCGCCGTCGCCGTCGTCGCCGATCGAGGCGAGCAGCGTCGTGGGGACGCCGAGGCGGCTGAGCCCCACGGCGACGTTGAGGCCGGCCCCGCCGACGTGGTCGGTCGAGCCGGAATCGGTGCGGAGCTCGTCGATGAGGGCGTCGCCGAGAACGGCGACCCGACCGTCGGTGGTGTCCATGGGGGTGCCTTTCGTCAGCGTGCCGGCAGCCACCCTATTGCGGCACGCGGTCGGGTCGCACTCCCCCGCTACGCTGGCCGACGTGACCGATTACGCACTGGCCGTCGACGTGGGCGGAACGAAGGTCGAGGCGGCGCTCGTCGCCTCCGACGGAACCCTGCTCGACGGCAGTCGCGACCGACGCCCCACCGGCGCCGGGTCGACGTCCGACGAACTCGCCGAGGCGGTCCGCGCGGTCGTCGCGCACGCCCTCGACGCCCTGCCCGACGGTGACGCCCTCGTCGGGGCGGGCATCGGCAGCGCCGGACCGGTCGACCTCGTGCACGGCACGGTGTCGCCGATCAACCTGCACGCCTGGCGCGGCTACCCGCTGCGCGAGCAGGTCGCGGCCCTCGCGGCCTCGACCCTGCCCGACGCCGCCCCCGTCACCCTGCGGCTCGACGGCGTCAGCCTCGCCCTCGCCGAGCACTGGGTCGGTGCCACCCAGGGCGCCGACAACGCCCTGGCCATCACCGTCTCGACCGGCGTCGGTGGCGGCCTCATCGTCAACGGCCGCCTGCTCTCGGGCGGCACGGGCAACGCCGGCCACATCGGCCAGATCCAGATCGCCGACCGCCCCGCGGGCGAGAACGCCTGGGCGGCCACCCTCGAGGTCATCGCCTCGGGCCCGAACGTCGTCGCCTGGGCCCGCGAGCAGGGCTGGCAGGGCGAGCGCGGCGAAGACCTGGCGGCCGGCTACGTCGCGGGCGACGAGATCGCCGTCGCGGCCGTCCGCCGTTCGGCCAACGCCGTCGGCGAGGCCGTCTCGTCGGTCACCACGCTGCTCGACCTCGACGTCGTCGCGATCGGCGGCGGGTTCTCGCGCGTCAGCGACGACTACCTCGACCTGGTCCGGGCCACGGTCCAGGAGGCGCCGGTCAACGAGTACGCCCGTCGCGTCCGCGTCGTCCGCTCGGGCCTGAGCGACGAGAGCCCCTTGGTCGGGGCCGCCGCGCTCGTGTGGCGGGCCGAGCTGCTCGGCTGAGCCGCGCCTCCTGCGGTCGGTGACCCGCGCCTCCCGGGGTCGGTCGCTTCTCTGGGAACGGTCGTCGGCGGCCCGGCCTAGGCTGGGTTGCATCCCACAACGTCGTCGGAGTCCGTCGCGCCCTCGGGGCGCGCACCCCCACCGCACCACCACTCGCAGAGAGGTCATCTCATGCCCACCACCGTCCCCGTCCTGCTCACGCCGTCCGCCGGCGCACCCTTCGAGCACTCCACCGTCGAACTGCGCGACGTCGGCCCGAACGACGTCCAGATCGACATCGCGTTCGCCGGCATCTGCCACAGCGACATCCACCAGGCCCGCGAAGAGTGGGGCAAGGCCATCTTCCCGATGGTGCCCGGCCACGAGATCGCCGGCATCGTCACCGAGGTCGGCTCCGAGGTCACCAAGCACCAGGTCGGCGACCGCGTCGGCATCGGCTGCTTCGTCGACAGCTGCCGTGAGTGCGAGAACTGCCTCGCGGGCGAGCAGCAGTTCTGCGTCAAGGGCAACGTCGCGACCTACAACGGCCGCCAGTACTCGGGCGAGCCCACCTACGGCGGCTACGCCAAGCAGATCGTCGCCGACGAGAACTACGTGCTGTCGATCCCCGAGGGCATCGCACTCGACGAGGCCGCGCCGCTGCTCTGCGCCGGCATCACGACCTACTCGCCCCTCAAGCACTGGGGTGCCGGCCCCGGCAAGAAGGTCGCCGTCGTCGGCATGGGCGGGCTCGGCCACATGGCCGTCAAGATCGCGCACGCCATGGGCGCCGAGGTCACCGTCATCAGCCAGACGCTGTCCAAGCAGGAGGACGGCCTGAAGCTCGGCGCCGACCACTACTACGCCTCGAGCGACCCCGAGACCTTCGGAAAGCTCAAGAACTCGTTCGACCTGATCATCAACACGATCTCGGCCGACATGGACATCGACGCCTACGCCCGCACCCTGCGCCTCAACGGCACCATGGTCTTCGTCGGCCTGCCCGAGAACCCGCAGTCGTTCCGCGCCGGGTCGCTGATCGGCGGCCGTCGCAGCCTCGCCGGCTCGAACATCGGCGGCATCCCCGAGACGCAAGAAATGCTGGACTTCTGCGCCGAGCACCACATCGGCGCCGAGATCGAGACGATCGGCGCCGACGAGGTCGACGAGGCCTACGAGCGCGTCGTCGCCAGCAAGGTCCGCTACCGCTTCGTGATCGACACCGCGACCATCTAGCACCCGCCGCAGGCACGAAGGCCCCCTCCCGTCACGGGAGGGGGCCTTCGTCGATGCCGAGGGCGGACGGGTACGACCACGGGCGACCCCGGGGACGGCGGGCGACCACGGCAGCCCCCCCCTCCGACGAACTCGCCCGTCAGGGGTCGGCACCAGCAGACGTCAGCCGGCTCCGCTACCCGGCGGGGGTGTTGAACCGACGAAGCCAACCGGCGAACTCGGCGAGCTCGTCGTCGGACCAGCCCTCGACGTGGTTGCGGAACACGGCGCGGTTCTCGTGCCGCACCTCGAGCATGCGGCTCTCGGCGCGCTCGGTGCTGCGCAGGGTCATGACACGACCGTCGGCCGCGTCGGGCACCACGTCGACGAACCCGGCCTCGCGCAGCAGCGTGACCTGCCTGCTGACCGCGCTCTTGTCCATCGCCATCGCCTTGACGATGTCGCCGGCGCTGCACGGCTGGTGCTTCATCACGTACCGCAGCACGTAGAAGGCCGTGGGGGGCACGTCCGGGTCGAAGCGCGACGCCGCCGCGGCGATCGTGCGTTTGGCCTCGACCATCATCGAGCCGATCTCGTCGACCACGCCGGCCATGAGGCCCTCGCGGCCGTCGTCGTCAGGACCCGGGAGGCGCGGTGCGGCCTGGTCGGGAGCCTCGGCCCCCGCAGGGCGCGGCACGTCGAGCACCGCGCCCTCGGGCTGGCCGTCAACGGTCGGCTGCGACATCTTTCTCCTCGACCAGGGACGAGAACACCGGGCTCTCGGCCAGTTCGTCGGCGGGTACCGGGTGACCCGCCACCTCGGCGGCGCCCGTCGCGATGATCGTGTCGATGGTACCGGTGGCGGTCGACGTGTGGCTGTGGTGACGGCGCTGCGCGGCGACGCCGTCCCCTCCGTCGACGGGTGAGACGGGCGCGGGCGAACCCGACAGGCCCGAGGTCGGGTCGGACGCCGTGACGGGCGTGGAGGCCGTCGCCGGGACGCTCGACACCGCGGGGGCCAGGCCGGCCGTGGCCGCGACTCCCTTGGCGGCCGGGGACGCGGCGTTCGCGTCGACCGGGGCCGCGCCTCCGTCGCTGTCGTCCGAGGCCGTGGCCGCCGACGAGTCGGCCGCCGGGCCGTCCGTCTTCGCCGCCGCACGCTGGAGACCGGTCTTGGTGCCGAGCTCGACGTTCGGGAGCAGGCAGACGAACACGATGGTGATGATCGCCAGCGGAGCCGCGATGAGGAACACGTCGGCGACGCCCTGACCGTAGGCCGATTCGATGATCGTCCGGATCGGGCCGGGCACGGTGCTGAGGTCGGGGATGCTCGTCGAGCCGCCGCTGCCGAGCGCGCTGGGGTCGACCCCGGCGTCGGTGAGGCCGTCGGTGATGTAGCCCGAGACCTTGGTGCCGAGGACGGCGCCCATGACCGAGACGCCGATCGTGCCGCCGAGGCTGCGGAAGAACGCGACGCTCGACGAGGCGGCACCGACGACGCTGACGTCGACCGAGTTCTGCACGACGAGGACGAGGTTCTGCATCACCATGCCGATGCCGAGCCCCATCATGGCCATGAAGACGGAGACGATGGCGAAGTTGGTGTCGTACTCGATGGTCGACATGAGGAAGAGACCGGCGGCGAGCAGGATCGACCCGACGATCATGTAGGGCTTCCACTTGCCGTACTTCGAGATGAGCGCACCGGCGACCATCGACGAGATCAGCAGTCCGAGCACCATCGGCAGGGTCAGGATGCCCGCCATCGTCGGCGACTGGCCGCGCGCGAGCTGCATGTACTGGCCGAGGAACACGCTGGTGCCGAACATGGCGACGCCGACGCTGAGCGAGGCGATCACGGCGAAGGTGAACGTGCGGTTCGTGAACAGGGTGAGCGGGATGATCGGCTCCTTCGAGCGGAACTCCACGACGACGGCGAGCGCGAGCAGGACGGCAGCACCGACGCCCATCAACCAGCTGGTGGTCGAGTTCCAGTCGAACTGCTTGCCGCCGAGGGACACCCAGACGAGCAGCAGCGAGACGCCACCGGCGATGAGGCCCGCGCCCCAGTAGTCGACGACGACGGCCTTCTTGGGCTTCGGGGGCAGGTGCAGGGTGCGCTGGATGACGATGAGGGCGGCGACGCCGACGGGCACGCCGACGAAGAAGTTCCAGCGCCAGCCGATCGAGTCGGTGAGCACGCCGCCGAGCAGCGGCCCGCCGATGGTGCCGACGCTCATCACGGCGCCGAGGTAGCCCATGTACCGGCCGCGCTCACGCGGGCTGATGATGTCGCTCATGACGACCTGCACCAGAGCGGTGAGGCCACCGGCACCGAGCCCCTGGAACACGCGGAAGGTGATGAGCGTCGCGGTGTTCTGCGAGAAACCCGCGGCGACGGAGGCGAGCACGAACAGGACGAGGGCGACTTGCAGCAGCACCTTGCGGTTCGTCAGGTCGCTGAACTTGCCCCACAGCGGCGTGCTGACGGTGGTGGCCAGCAGGGTCGCGGTGATGACCCAGGTGTACGAGGTCTGGCTGCCGTTCAGGTCGCTGACGATGCGCGGCAGCGAGGTCGACACGACGGTCGACGAGAGGATCGCCACGAGCATGCCCATCAACAGGCCCGACAGGGCCGTGAGGACTTCACGATGGCTCATGCCGGGCGCTTCGCCCGGCTCGTGGGGTGCCGCGGGCTTGGTGCCCGTGGCGGTCGTGGTCTGCGACAAGGTGCGCTCCGGTGGTTCGAGATGGTGAGGGACCGATCGCCGTTGGCCGTGTCCGTTGGTTGCAGAACGTCAACCATACGCTTTCGTTGACGATCCGCAACCATTTCGCTGCAGTTGCTGCAGTTTTTCTCTTTACAGCGACCTCCCGGTCGCGGGAACGCAGGAGGCGCGGTGCGAGCACTGCCCGCACCGCGCCTCCTCGGGGCCTCCGGGGTCAGCGGACCTCTTCGGGCCTCTTCTGTCGGAACATCTCGGCGGGCTCGTGCTCGCCGTTCCAGACCTGGGTGATGCCCCAGACGACGGCCATGAGCGGCACGGCGATGACGGCACCCACGACGCCGCCGAGGATCGTGCCGGCGGTCAGCGCGACCAGGATGACCAGGCCGTGCAGCTGCAGCGTGCGGCCCATGAGCACCGGCTGCAGCAGGTTGCCCTCGAGCTGGTTCACGACGACGACGACGGCCACGACGGCCAGGGCCGTGCCCGGCCCGTTGGCGACGAGTGCCACGAGGGCGGCGAGGATGCCCGCGGCGGTGGCACCGACCAGCGGGATGAACGCGGTCAGGAACACGACGACGGCCAACGGCAGCGCCAGGGGCACGCCGAGGGCGAAGAGGCCGATGCCGATGCCGACGGCGTCGACCGCGGCGACCGTCGCCGTCCCGCGCACGTAACCACCGAGGGTGGAGACCGTCTTGTCACCGATGCGACGGGCACGGGCGTAGTGCTCACCCCGGAACGGGCGCAGCAAGAACTCCCAGATCGCGGGGCCGTCCTTGAGGAAGAAGAACAGGACCACGATCATCAGCACGAGACCGGTCGCGAAGCTGCCGACCGCCGAGGCGCCGGCCAGGGCGCCCGAGCCGAACTGCGAGCTCGTGACGAAGTCGACGGCCGCGTTGCGGGCGTCCTCGATCTGCTGGTCGCTGATCGAGAAGGGCAGGGTCGTGATCCAGTCCTGCAGCTTGTTGAAGCCCGAGGTGGCCGAGTCGACCAGCGAGCTCGCCTGGTTCTCGACCGCCCAGACGATCAGCCAGGCGACGAGGCCGAGGATGATCAGCACAGCGAACAGGGCGATCAGCGTCGCCAGCACCGAAGGCACCTTGTGACGTCGCAGGAACGCCACGACGGGCAGCATGGCCGAGGCGAAGATGAGCGCGAGCAGCACCGGAAGGGTGACGAGGCTGAGGCTCAAGAACACGTAGATGACGCCGATCGCCACGATCAGCACGGCGATGATCTGCACGGCGCGCGTCGCGAGGGTGCCGAAGGCGTCGGCCCAGAGGGAGTGCCGGACGGCGGCGTCCTCTCGGGCGGTCTCGGATTCTTGGCTGCGGAAGAGTCCCACGGTGTCGTCCTCGTTTCTGGTGGTGCGGGGGTCGAGATGGTGCCGGGCGAGGCGCGGTCGAGTGCGGCCGGGTGCCGGTGGGCTGGCAGAAGCGTCGGAGGTGATCGCCCCGACTAGGACAGCAAACCCCGCCACGACGATATCGGGCCGATCGATGCCCCGCGGCTCGACGCGCGCCTAGCGTGGAGGGCATGCCGACCACCGTCCTCGTCGTGTCCGACACCCACGTCCCGCAGAAGGCGAAGGCCGTGCCGGGGGTCGTGTGGGCCGCGGTCGAAGGCGCCGACGTCGTCGTGCACGCGGGCGACTGGACCGGCGCACCGACGCTCGACGAGTTCGAGGCCCGTGCGCGCCTCCTGGTCGGGGTGTGGGGCAACAACGACGGCGACGCGTTGCGCGCCCGACTGCCCGAGGTGGCGCGCCACACGGTCGACGGCGTGCGCCTGGTCGTGGTGCACGAGACCGGAGCCAAGGAGGGGCGCGAGGCCCGCATGGACCGCGCCTTCCCCGAGACGGACCTGCTGCTCTTCGGGCACAGCCACATCCCGTGGGACACCACGACCCCGGCGGGCCTGCGCCTGCTGAACCCGGGGTCGCCCACGGACCGGCG
Organism: Frigoribacterium sp. CFBP 8751; assembly: GCF_014841545.1. Classification (NCBI taxonomy): domain Bacteria; kingdom Bacillati; phylum Actinomycetota; class Actinomycetes; order Micrococcales; family Microbacteriaceae; genus Frigoribacterium; species Frigoribacterium sp. CFBP 8751. The sequence goes on along the minus strand of NZ_JACYUB010000001.1, from coordinate 758,483 downwards.
GCGCCAGCCGCACGCCACCTACCTGACGCTGACCCTCGACGCCGGCCAGGTGCGCGACGTGGTGCTGCACGAGCTGCCGGTCGCCGCACGGGACCGCACGGGGGTGCTTCCGCACCCCCGCATGACGACCTAGCCGGCGGGCGTCTCGGCGGGGGCCGACTCGGTCGGGGTCGGCGACGGGCTGGCCGTGCCCGACTCGGTGTAGCTGTTGCCGGCCGCGGTGACGACGAAGCTGCGGAACTCCTGCACGGTGAACGGACGGCTGCCGTCGTACTTCTGGCCGTTGACCAGGACCGTCGGGGTGCCCGTCAGGGCGTCGAGGTCGCTGTTCGGCAGGGGCCCGTCGATGGCCCGTTGCGTCGACGCCGTCACCCACGAGCCGAACTCGTCGTCGTCGATGCACCTCGTGATGTCGCTCGCCTTCGTCACCCCGTCGACGCCGGTCGCGATGTCGGCGAGCTGGGAGTCGTCGAGACCGCGGGTGCCCTCTTCGGGTTGCTGCTCGAACATGGCGGTGTTGAAGTCGAAGAACGAGTTCGGCGAGTAGTTCGCCACGCAGGCCGCCGCGTTGGCCGCCCGGTTGCTGTACTTCGTGCCGAGGGACTGGTTCGTGAGGATGGCGACCGGGTGGTACTCGACCGTCGCCGCCCCCGACTCGACGAGACCGCTGATGTAGTCGTTGTTGGCCTGCTCGAACTCGCCGCAGATGGGGCAGAGGTAGTCGAGGTAGACCACGATGTCGACCGTGTCGCTCGACGCCGTGGACGCGGACGCCGTGGGCTCGTCGTCGGGGCCCAGGGCCCCCGTCTGCACGGCCTCGAAGCCCTGACCGATCTTGATGCCGTCGCTTGCCATGTTGGCGGGGCCGGGCCCGGCCGGACGGATGCTGTTCGTGATGACCAGGACGACGCCGACGACGATGGCGATCACCACGAGGGCGAGGCCGCCCTGCAGCGCCCACTTGCCCGCGCGCTGGCGCCGCTTCTGCTTCTGGCGGGCGAGCTGGGCCTTCTGGCGGGCCGCCGCGCGCCGCTGGTTCTTGGTCAACGACGAGTCGTCGGGATTCAGGTCAGTCATGGGGCTCCGGTGCGCGACGGCCTCGCATGGTCGCGTCGAGCGGGTGGTGGGGACGGTCGCCACGAGTCGTGGCCACGAAACATGGTACGAGGCGAGCCTGGCAGAAGTCCGCCAGGCGCGGGCGAGAGAGGGTGGAGAAGAGGCGCTCCCGTGGCGATCCGAGAGATTTTCATGGCATGCTGATCGGTGGTGGTCACCGCAGACCTCTGAGGTTGATCACCGTCCATTCACAACGGATCGTCCGGCACGTACCTGCCGGTGAAGGAGAAGATCATGGCGTCAGTCACGTTCAGCAAGGCAACTCGTCTCTACCCCGGCAGCACTCGCGCCGCGGTCGACGGCATCGACCTCGAGGTCGCCGACGGCGAGTTCCTCGTCCTCGTCGGCCCCTCCGGCTGCGGCAAGTCGACCACCCTGCGCATGCTCGCGGGCCTCGAAGAGGTCAACTCGGGTGACATCTACATCGGCGACCGCAACGTCACCGACGTCCCGCCGAAGGACCGCGACATCGCGATGGTCTTCCAGAACTACGCGCTCTACCCGCACATGACGGTCGCCGAGAACATGGGCTTCGCCCTGAAGATCGCCGGCGTCGGCAAAGAAGAGCGCGCCACCCGCGTCCTCGAGGCCGCCAAGCTGCTCGACCTCGAGCCCTACCTCTCGCGCAAGCCCAAGGCCCTCTCGGGTGGTCAGCGTCAGCGCGTCGCCATGGGCCGCGCGATCGTCCGTCAGCCCCAGGTGTTCCTCATGGACGAGCCGCTGTCGAACCTCGACGCCAAGCTGCGCGTGCAGACCCGCACCCAGATCGCGTCGCTGCAGCGCCGCCTGGGCGTCACCACGGTCTACGTCACGCACGACCAGACCGAGGCCCTCACCATGGGTGACCGTATCGCGGTGCTCAAGGACGGCGTCCTGCAGCAGGTCGGCACGCCGCGCGACCTGTACGAGAAGCCGCAGAACGTCTTCGTCGCCGGCTTCATCGGTTCGCCCGCCATGAACCTGCTGCCCGCCGACGTCGTCGACGGTGGCATCCAGTTCGGCACGGCCGTCACCGCGGTCGACCGCGACACCGTCGGCCAGGCCAACGGCAAGAGCGTCACCGTGGGCGTCCGTCCCGAGGACGTCGTGGTCAACACGACCGGCGAGGGCCTCGCGGTCACCGTCGACGTCGTCGAAGAGCTCGGCGCCGACGGCTACCTCTACGGTCACACCGAGGTCGACGGCAACCGCGTCGACGTCGTCGTCCGCGTCGACGGTCGCAACCACCCGAAGCTCGGCGAGACGATCTACGTCACCCCGCAGGCGCACCACGTGCACGTCTTCGACACCGAGAGCGGCGAGCGTCTCGGCGACAAGGCCGTCGTCAGCGCCTAGCACCCCGTCGGGTCGGCCCGTCGAGTCCGGTCGGAGCATCCCTCCGATCGACCCGGCGGGCCGTCCCGCGTTCCGGCCCCGCGCCTCCTGACCTCCCCCGCCGCCTCGCCTCAGGCGGCGCTCCCCCGCACGAGAGGCCCTCATGCCCGACTCCCTCAACATCACCTCGGCCACGGCCGACCCGGCGCTGCTCGACCTGCCCTGGGCCCTGCCGCTCGAGGAATGGCCCGACGAGGCCATCGCGACCCTGCCCAAGGGCATCTCGCGGCACCTGGTGCGCTTCGCGCACCTCAGCGGCTTCGTCATCGCGATCAAGGAGACGTCGGGCGAGATGGCCCGCGGCGAGTACGAGATGCTGCGCACGCTGCAGCGCATGGACATCCCGTGCGTCGATCCGCTCGCCGTCATCACCAACCGCCAGGACGCCGACGGGTCGCCGCTCAACCCGGTGCTCGTGACGCGGCACCTCAAGTTCTCGCTGCCGTACCGGGCGCTGTACTCGCAGACGTTGCGACCCGACACGGCCCGTCGCCTCGTCGACGCGCTGGCCCTGCTGCTCGTCCGGCTGCACATCATCGGCTTCTACTGGGGCGACGTGTCGCTGTCGAACACGCTGTTCCGCCGCGACGCGGGCGCGTTCGCCGCGTACCTCGTCGACGCCGAGACCGGCAAGCTCTACCCGGGCGGCCTCTCGAACGGCCAGCGCGAGAACGACCTCGAGGTCGCCCGCGTCAACATCGCCGGCGAGCTGCTCGACCTCGAGGCCGGCGGGCGCCTCGACGACAACCTCGACCCGGTCGACGTCAGCAACGGCATCGTCGCCGCGTACCGCAGCCTCTGGACCGAGCTGACCGGTGCCGAGACCTTCGACAGCTCCGAACGTTGGCGCATCAACGACCGCGTCGAGCGCCTGAACGACCTGGGCTTCGACATCGAAGAACTGGCGATCAAGACGGCCGAGGGCGGCAGCCAGGTCAAGATCCAGCCCAAGGTCGTCGACGCGGGGCACCACTCCCGCCGCCTGCTGCGACTCACCGGCCTCGACGTGGAGGAGAACCAGGCCCGTCGCCTGCTGAACGACCTCGACGCCTACCGCATGCGCACCGACCAGTCGGACTCGGACGAAGAGATGATCGCCCACGAGTGGGCCTCGCGCGTCTTCGAACCCGTCGTGCGGTCGATCCCCCGTGACCTGCGCGGACGGCTCGAACCGGCCGAGGTGTTCCACCAGCTGCTCGAGCACCGCTGGTACCAGTCGCAGGCCGAGAACCGCGACGTGCCCATCGCCGAGGCCCTCACCTCGTACATCAACGACGTGTTGCGACACCGTCGCGACGAGCAGATGGTGATCGAGCCGGCGACCGAGTCGATCACGCTGCCCGAGGCCGCCCAGCTCGAGGCCGCCCAGCTCGAGGCCGACGAGGCCGACGCCGACGAGGACTGGCGCAGCAAGGTCTGAGGACGCAGGAGGCGCGGGCCAGCACCCAGCCGACCCGCGCCTCGTCGAGACCCCGCGTCTCGCGGGTGCCCGCCTACTTCTTCTTGCGCTCGGCGCGCAGCTTCGAGATCTCGTACAGCGTGACCGAGGCCGCGATGCCAGCGTTCAGCGACTCGACGGCACCGGTGATCGGCACCGACACGATCGCGTCGCAGGTCTCGGCGACGATGCGCGACAGGCCTTTGCCCTCGCTGCCGACGACGACCACGATCGGGCGATCGGCGAGCTCGAGGCCGGGCAGCATGACGTCGCCGTCACCGTCGAGGCCCACGACGAACACGCCCTGCTCTTTGAACGACTTGAGGGTCTGCGTCAGGTTCGACGCCATCGCGACGGGGATGCGCGCGGCCGCACCGGCCGAGGTCTTCCAGGCCGATGCCGTCAGGCCGACCGAACGACGCTGCGGGACGATGACGCCCTGCCCGCCGAACGCGGCGACCGATCGGATGATCGCCCCGAGGTTGCGCGGGTCGGTGATGCCGTCGAGTGCGACGAAGAGCGGCTTCTGCTGACGCTTGACCGCGGCCTCGAGCATGTCGACGGGGTGTGCGTACTCGTACGGCGGCACCTTGAGCGCGACGCCCTGGTGCACGGAGTCGTGCCCGGTGATGCGGTCGAGCTCGGGGCGCATGACCTCGAGGATCGGCAGGCCGCGACGGGTGGCGAGCTGCAGGATCTCTTTCGTGCGCTCGTCCATCTCGATGCGGGCGGCGATGTAGAGGGTCGTCGCCGGGATGCGCGTCCGGAGGGCCTCGACGACCGAATTGCGACCGGTGACCATCTCGTGGTCGTCGGCCGACTTCGGGCGACGTCGGGGGGCATCGGGCCCGCCGCGACCGGCGATCGGCGTCCCGGCACGGGGCCCGGCTCCGCCACGACCGCGAGCCGCCTCGAGCCGGTCGCGCGCCGCCTTGGCCTTGCCCGCGGGGTGGTACGGGCGGTCCTCGGCCGCCGGAGTGGGCTTCTTGCCCTCGAGCGCCTGGCGCCCCTGTCCGCCGCTGCCGACCTGCTTGCCCTTGCTGCCCTGACGCACGGCACTGCTGCCGGGACGGCCCTTGCGTGCTCCGCTGGTGTTCTTCACTGTTCGAGGCTCCAATGCGACCCGCTGGGGGTGTCTTCGATGGTGATGCCGGCGCCCGTCAGGACGCCTCTGATCTCGTCGGCCCGCGAGAAGTCGCGATCGGCCCGGGCTTGCTGGCGTTCGGCCAAGAGTACGTCGACGAGCGCGCCGAGCGCACGGTGCGCGTCGACCTCGTCACCGGCACGCCACTCGGGCGCGGTCGGGTCGATGCCGAGCACGGCCACCATGGCGGCCACGTGCTGCCAGGAGCGCGCGGCGGTGTCGAGGTCGCCGTCGTCGAGGGCCACGTTGCCGGCCCGCACCGTGTCGTGCAGCACGGCCACGGCCTGGGGGACGTTGAGGTCGTCGTCCATCGCCTCGCCGAACTCGTCGGGCACGACGCGGGCACCGACCCCGGCGAAGCGCGTGTCGGCGAGACGGCGCTGAGCCCGCTCGAGGAACGTCTCGACGCGGTCGAGGGCTGCCTCGGCCTCGAGCAGGGCGCCCTCGTGGTAGTCGATGGTGGACCGGTAGTGCGCGGCGCTGAAGAAGTAGCGGACGACCACGGGCCGGGCCTGCGCCAGGAAGTCGGCGGCGAAGATCGAGTTGCCGAGGGACTTCGACATCTTCTGGCCCTCGACGGCGACGAGGCCGTTGTGCATCCAGTACGAGGCGAAGCCCATGCCGGCCGCGGTCGACTGCGCCAGCTCGTTCTCGTGGTGAGGGAACCGGAGGTCGAGCCCGCCGCCGTGGATGTCGAACGCCTCGCCGAGGTAGCGGGCCGACATCGCCGAGCACTCGATGTGCCAGCCGGGTCTTCCCTCGCCCCAGGGCGAGGCCCACGAGGCGGACTCGGGCTCGTCGGCCTTGTGGCCCTTCCACAGCGCGAAGTCGCGGGAGTCGCGCTTGCCCCGCGGGTCGGCGTCGGCCGCGGGTGCCATGTCGTCGATCGACTGGTTGGTCAGGGCACCGTAGGTCGGCCAGGCGGCGGTGTCGAAGTAGACGTCGCCCGAGCCGTCGGGGGCGACGTAGGCGTGCCCCTTCTCGAGCAGCGTCGTGACGATCTGCTGCATCTCGCTGACGCTGGCGGTCGCCCGGGGCTCGTAGGTCGGCGGCAGGATGCCGAGCGCCTGGTAGCCGGCGGTGAACTCGAGTTCGTAGCGGTAGGCGCGCGCCCACCACTCTTCGGTCGTGTCGGCGGCCAACGCGAGGATCTTGTCGTCGATGTCGGTGACGTTGCGCACGAGGGTGACGTCGAGGCCACGGTAGGTGAACCAGCGCCGCCAGAGGTCGTAGACCAGAGCCGAGCGCAGGTGCCCGATGTGGGGCGACGACTGGACGGTGGGTCCGCAGACGTACAGCCCCACCTGGCCGGGCACGAGCGGGACGAAGTCGACGAGCGTCTGCTGACGGGAGTCGTAGAGCCTGATGGTCACGTGATCAGCCTATTTGACACGGCTTCTGCCGCGTCGCCGGTGGACGACCCCTCGCGCGTGACGAGCGCCGTCGCGATCACGGCCACGCCCTCGCCGCGGCCGGTGAAGCCGAGCCCGTCGGTCGTCGTGGCCGACACGCTGACCGGGGCACCCACCACGCGGGTCAGCCCGTCCTGCATCTCGACGCGACGGGACGACAGCCGGGGGCGGTTGCCGATCACCTGGACGGCGACGTTGACCGGTGCGGCCCCCGCCGCCGCGAGCAGCTCGAGGGTGGCCGTGAGGAAGACGTCGCCGGACGCCCCGGCGAACCGGGGGTCGTCGGTGCCGAAGCTCGACCCGATGTCGCCGAGACCCGCGGCCGAGAGCAGGGCGTCGACGATCGCGTGGGCGACCGCGTCGCCGTCGCTGTGGCCCGCGAGGCCCGCCTCGCCCGGGAAGTGCAGCAGCCCGAGGTGCATCGGCTGGGCCGCGTCGAACGCGTGGACGTCGGTGCCGACCCCGGTCAGGAGGCGCGGGCCGGGTCGATCGGTCGTCTCGCGCCCCGGCCCGCTCGCGTCGCTCTCGGCGACGATCGTCTCGGCCCGACGGAGGTCCCACGGGGTGGTGATCTTGAAGGCCACCGGGTCGCCCGCCACGATGCGGACGCGGTGGCCGGCGGCGGCGAAGAGCGCCGCGTCGTCCGTGTGCTCGACGGACGCCGCCGCGTAGGCGTCGTCGAGGGCGCCTCGGGGGAAACCCTGCGGCGTCTGCATGGCGACGAGTTCGCTGCGGTCGACGGTGTCGACGACGAAGGCGGCGTCACCGTCGACGCGTTTGATCGTGTCGGTGACCGGCAGGCCCGGCACGACGCCGTCGCCGGTCGCCTCGACGGTCGTGGCGACCAGGTCGAACTGGGCGGTGGGGGTGAACGGCCGGGCGCAGTCGTGGACCAGCACCGTCTCGACGTCGGGTCCCAGGGCCGTCAGACCGGCCGCGACGGACTGCTGTCGCGTGACACCGCCCACGACGACGGAGGCGTAGCCGCGGGCCGGGCCGGCGACGGCGTCGACGAGGGCGCGGGACTCGGCGACGAGAGCCTCGGGCACGACGACGACGACCTGCGTCGGGACGACCGACGCGAAGACGGCGTCGAGAGAGCGTTCGAGGATGCTGCGTCCGGCCACCTCGACGAAGGCCTTGGGCCTGCCGAGGGCGAGGCGCGTGCCACTGCCGGCCGCAACGACGACGACCGCCCGACCGACTCCGGACGGGGTGTGGACCCCACCGTCGTCGACCGAGCGGTCGTCGGGAGTGCTAGGACGCAAGGACCTCGTCGAGGACGCTCGACGCCTTCTCTTCGTCGGTCTTCTCGGCGAGCGCGAGCTCGCTGATCAGGATCTGACGAGCCTTGGCGAGCATGCGCTTCTCGCCGGCCGAGAGGCCACGGTCCTGATCGCGACGCCAGAGGTCGCGGACGACCTCGGACACCTTGATGACGTCACCGCTGGCGAGCTTCTCGAGGTTCGCCTTGTAGCGGCGCGACCAGTTGGTCGGCTCTTCGGTGAAGGGGGCGCGGAGCACGTCGAAGACGCGGTCCAGACCTTCTTTGCCGATGACGTCTCGCACGCCGACCAGGTCGACGTTGTCTGCGGGTACTTCGATGGTCAGATCACCCTGGGTGACGCGAAGCTTGAGGTACAGCTTCTCTTCGCCCTTGATGATCCGCTTCTTGACTTCTGAAATTGTCGCTGCCCCGTGATGCGGGTATACGACGGTCTCGCCGACCTCGAACTGCATGAATCAGGCTCCATTCTGCGACACCCAGGATACCATAAGCAGTCGTTGGTAAGGCTGCCCTAAGGAACCGACCCCCGTGGGCGCGGATAAGCTGGACCACGTACGTTTGTCGTGACGCTGATCCTGGAGGACACCTGTGCGAGCCCCAACCCTGAAGTCGCGCGGCTTGACGACGCGGCTCGTCTCGGCCGCCGCCGTCGGTGCCGTGGTCGTCCTGACCGCCGCCGGGTGCAACTTCATCAGCCCGCAGGCCACCACCAAGCAGTACGACGCGAGCGACGGCACGAGCGTCAACGTCGGCGACATCCAGGTGCGCAACGCGATCGCCCTCACCGCCAGCGAGGGCGACGGCGGCACCGCCAGCCTCAGCATGGTCGTGCTCAACACGAGCGACGAGGCCGCCGAGGTCTCGTTCGAGTACCCCACGACCTCGGGCAAGAAGACCCAGACCGTCGAGGTCGACGGCTCGTCGCAGGTCTCGCTCGGCACCGAGCCCGGTCAGGACCAGTTCCTCATGGAGTCCCTCGACTCCGACCCGGGTGCCCTCGTGACGATCTTCGTCCAGTACGGCACCGAGACCGGCAAGTCGTTCGTCGTGCCCGTGCTCACCGGTGCACTGGGCGAGTACGCCACCCTGCTGCCGTCGCCCACGCCGTCCCGCGACGCCGCGCCGTCGTCGACGCCCCTGCCCGAGGCGACCGAGCAGGCGCCGTCCTCGTCGCCGACGCCGTAGCGTCCCTCCCCCGTCAGCCGAGAGGCCCGGCCCGCCGTGTGCGGTGCCGGGCCTCTCGCGTCCGACGCGCACCGCGCCTCCTGGGCTCTCGACGTGGTCGGAGCGGGCCGTCGGCCCGTGCCCCGGGGTCAGGCCTCGATGCGGTAGCCGAGGCCGCGCACGGTGACGAGTGCCTTCGGCTCGGACGGTACGGCCTCGATCTTCGAGCGGATGCGCTTGATGTGCACGTCGAGGGTCTTCGTGTCGCCGAAGTAGTCCGACCCCCAGACCCGGTCGATCAACTGACCACGCGTGAGCACGCGCCCGGCGTTGCGCATGAGCAGTTCGAGCAGCTCGAACTCCTTGAGGGGCATGGCGACGTCGTCGCCGCGGACCGTCACGACGTGACGCTCGACGTCCATGCGGATGTCGCCTGCCTCGAGCATCGAGTCGGACAGGTCGTCGGGGTCGACGCGGCGGCGCAGCACGGCCCGGATGCGGGCGAGCAGCTCTCGGGTCGAGTACGGCTTCGTGACGTAGTCGTCGGCACCCAGCTCGAGGCCGACCACGATGTCCACCTCGCTGTCCTTGGCGGTGAGCATGACGATCGGCACCTGGGACTTGGTGCGGATCACGCGGCAGACCTCGGTGCCCGGGATGCCGGGGAGCATGAGGTCGAGCAGCACGAGGTCTGCTCCGGTCTTGTCGAACGCGGTGACGGCGGCGGGGCCGTCCTCGGCGACGCTCACCTGGTAGCCCTCGCGCTGCAGGATGTAGGCGAGGGGCTCGCTGAGGGACTCTTCGTCCTCGACGATCAAGATGTGGGTCATCGGGTCTCCATGGTCATCGTGTCTCCTGGTGCTCTGATGCCGAGGCGGCGGTGGTGGGGATCGAGCGGGTGACGGGGTCGACATCCGCGGCCGGGAGGCGCAGGGTGAAGGTCGAGCCCTTGCCGACCTGCGACCAGACCCGCACGTCACCGCCGTGGTTCTGCACCACGTGCTTGACGATGGCGAGCCCGAGACCCGTGCCGCCGGTCCGTCGAGACCGGGCCGGGTCGACCCGGTAGAACCGCTCGAAGACCCGGTCGAGCTCGTCGTCGGGGATGCCGTAGCCCTGGTCGGTCACGGAGACCTCGACGACCCCGCCCGTGTCGACCGTGGCCCCGATGCCGACCCGCGACCCGTCGGGCGAGTAGTTGATGGCGTTCGCGACGAGGTTGTCGACGGCCGTGACGAGCATCGCCTGGTCGCCGATCACGTGCGCGTGCTTGCCGCCCCGGACGACGAGGTCGATGCCCCGCGCCTCGGCACCCACGCGGTTGCGGTCGACGGCGGTGTCGACCACGGTGCGGACGTCGACCGAGTCGCTGGTCTCGAGGGCGTCGGTCGCCTGAAGACGCGACAACTCGATGATGTCCTGGGTGAGGCGACCGAGCCGGCCGGCCTCACGGGTCAGGCGGGCCGCGAAGTGACGCACCTGCTCGGGATCGGCCGACGCGGACTCGAGCGCCTCGGCGAGCAGGCCGACGGCGCCGATGGGCGTCTTGAGTTCGTGGCTGATGTTGGCGACGAAGTCACGGCGCATGTCGTCGAGCCGACGCCCCTCGGTGCGGTCCTCGGCGAGCACCAGCACGAATCGCCCACCGAGTGCCGCGGCCCGCACGTGCACGGCGATGGTGGCCTCGCTGCCGGGCAGGCGCGGCAGCGTGAGTTCTTCGACCACGGGGTCGCCGTGCCGTCGCACCGCGTCGACGATCGTCTCGACCTCGGGGTGGACGAGGTGCTGCTGGGCCGAGACCAGTCCGAGCTGGCGCGCCGCGGCCGAGGCCTTGAGCACGTTGCCCGACGGGTCGACCACGAGGCCCGCCGACTCGAGCGCGTCGAGCACGGCGTCGATGCCGTCGGGCAGGGCGACGTCGACGAGTGCCGCGGCGCGAACGGCTCGTCGGTGGGCCGAGACGACGACCACCACGATCGCGGCGCCGACGACGACCCCGAAGGCCAGCGACAACGGCACCAGCCAGGCGGATTCCATGTCGTTCACAGTAGTGACCCCCCGGTGGGTGCATGAACGGGAGGTCGTCCCATCCGCTGTACTTTGGTCAGAGTTCAGGCGGTGATCACCGGTCGTTAACCTTCACCGGAGAGCATCGTCGGGACTGTGCGGGCGACTCTGCCCCCACGTCACGAGCCGAGCGTGCGTCCCGCACGTCGCTCACAGCCACCGTGCTCCCAGGGCCACCGAGCCCCCACGACGAGAGGGTCGAACACGACATGCGCGAGGTATTCCAGCAGGAACTCCTGGAGGTGCAGGAGCGTCTCGTCGAGATCGCCGGCCTCGTCGCCGTCTCGATCGCGAACGCGACCACGGCCTTCAACGAGTCGAACGTCTCGTTGGCCGAACAGGTCATCGCCGACGACGACAAGATCGACGAGCGCGCCATCGCCCTCGACGAGCTGGCCATCGACATCCTGGCCCGCCAGAACCCGGTCGCCCGCGACCTCCGCATCGTGGTCAGTGCGCTGCGCATCAGCGCCTCGCTCGAGCGCATGGGCGACATGGCCGAGCACATCGCCCAGCTCGCCCGCTACCGGTTCCCCGAGAAGGTCGTGCCGAAGTCGTTGCGCCCGACCTTCAAAGAGCTCGGCGAGCTCGACGTCGCCATCGCGAACAAGCTCACCGAACTGCTCACGACCGAGGACGTCCGCCTGGCGGAAGAGATCCGCAACGACGACGACCGCATCGACGAGCTGCACCTCAGCGTCTTCGACAAGGTGCTCGGCGAGACCTGGAAGGGCGCGGCCGTCGACACGGTCGACTCCACCCTCGCGTCGCGCTACCACGAGCGCTTCGCCGACCACGCGGTCTCGATCGCCAAGAAGGTCCAGTACCTCGCGACCGGCGACTGGGTCGCACCCGAGGTCTGATCGACGGCCGACCTGCAGGAGGCGCGGTGCCCGTTCGACGGGCACCGCGCCTCCTGCGTTCGGTCGGCCCTGCGCCGTCCGCGAGGATGGAGGCATGGCTTCAGTCGCGATCCTCGTCAACGGTCTGCCCGGATCGGGCAAGACCACCCTCTCGGCCACGCTCGCGGGGGTGCTCGGGTGCCCGCTGCTCGCGAAGGACCCGATCACGGAGGCGCTGGTCGACCTCGCGGGGCCCATGATCGCCCCCGAGGCCCTCGGCGGCATCGCGATGGACACCGTCTGGGCGATGGCGGGCGAGGTCGAGGCGGGCGTGGTGGTCGACGCGTCGTGGCAGCGGGAGCGCGACCTCGAGTCCGCCCGGGCCGGCGTCGAGCGCGCCGGGTCGCCGCGCACCGTCGAGGTGTGGTGCGACGTCGACCCCGAGGTGGCCCTGCAGCGCGTGGTCGACCGGCTCGCGGCCGGCGGCCGCCACCCGGCGCACGGCACCGTCGAATCGGCCCGTGCCGCCTGGCCGACCCGCGTGGCCGGTGCCGAGCCCCTCGGACTGTGGCCGGTCATCCGCGTCGACACGAGTGCGCCCGTCGACATGGACGACCTGGTCGTGCAGATCAGCGCCCGGTTCGTCTGACGACCGCCCCGAACCTTGGGGTGCCGGGGCGCCGGACGCCGAAGCGCCCCACGCCCCCGAGGACGGGGCGCGGGGCGCGGGACCTTCGGGAGGCGCTATTTCTTGCCCTGGTTCGCGACCGCGGCGGCACCGGCGGCGGCGGCCTCGGGGTCGAGGTAGCGAGCCGGGCCGGTCGGTACGAAGTCGTCGTCGAGCTCATAGACGAGCGGGATGCCCGTGGGGATGTTCAGCTCGGCGATCTCGTCGTCGCTGATGCCGTCGAGGTGCTTGACCAGCGCACGCAGCGAGTTGCCGTGGGCGACGACGAGGGTGACGTCGCCGGCGGCCAGGCTCTCGGTGATGTCGCTGTGCCAGTAGGGCAGCATGCGCTCGATGACGAGGGCGAGCGACTCGGTGCGCGGGGCGTCGATGCCGAGTTCGGCGTAGCGCTTGTCGTGCGCCTGCGAGAACTCGCTGTCGTCGTCGAGCGGGGGCGGCGGCACGTCGAACGAGCGACGCCAGGTCTGGAACTGCTCGGGGCCGTACTGCTCGAGCGTCTGCGCCTTGTCCTTGCCCTGGAGCGCACCGTAGTGGCGCTCGTTGAGACGCCACGAGCGCTTCACGTCGATCCAGAGGCGGTCGGCCTCTTCGAGGGCGATGTCGGCGGTCTGGATCGCCCGGGTCAGGCGCGACGTGTAGAGGATGTCGGGCAGCAGGTCGGCCTCGCGCAGCAGCTCGCCGGCACGCTTGGCCTCTCGGCGCCCCTGCTCGGTGAGCCGCACGTCGACCCATCCGGTGAAGAGGTTCTTCGCGTTCCATTCGCTGTTGCCGTGACGCAGGAGGATGAGGGTCGAAGTCATGCCGCCAGCGTATCGCGACGGCCCGATGGCAGACTTGGCGCATGCCCATCGGTTCCGTCACGCGCGGCACGACCGGCACCAACCGCCTGCGTCGCGTCGATCGCTGGATCGCCGCGCACCCGTCGTTCCGGCGGGCGGACGACCCGCTCGTCGTGGACCTGGGGTACGGGGCGAGCGCGACGACTCCCCTCGAACTGCACCAGCGCCTCCTGAAGGTGCGCGACGACGTCGAGGTCGTGGGCATCGAGATCGAGCCCGAACGCGTACGACTCGCCGGCCTGTCGGCGCGGCCCGGTGTGAGCTTCCGGCGGGGCGGCTTCGAGGTGCCGCTCGACGGCGACCGGCGGCCCGCGGTGATCCGTGCGTTCAACGTGCTGCGGCAGTACGACGAGTCGCAGGTCGCCGATGCCTGGGCGCTCATGACGGCTCGGCTGCAGCCCGGCGGCGTCCTCGTCGAGGGCACCTGCAACGAGGTGGGGCGCGTGGCGAGCTGGATCGACGTGACGCCCGCGGGGCCCACGACCTTCACGATCTCGCTGCGGCTCGCCGGGCTCGAGCTGCCCTCGATCGTGGCCGAACGGCTGCCCAAGGCGTTGATCCACCGCAACGTCCGGGGCGAGCGCGTCCACGACCTGCTCGTCGACCTCGACCGGCAGTGGGCGGTGGCGGCACCGCTCTCGGTCTACGGGCCGGTGCAGCGGTGGCTCGCGACGGTGCAGGGGCTGCGCGACGCGGGCTGGCCGGTGCAGGGCGGACGGTCGCGGTGGCGGCTCGGCGAGCTCTCGCTGCCCTGGGCCGCGGTCGCGCCACGGGACTGACCCTGGGCGGGTCTCCTCAGACGCGGGCGAGCCGGGCGCGGGCCTCGTCGTGGTCCAGGCCCGTGGCCATGAGCAGGTCGACGAGCAGCGGGCGCAGCATCAGCACGACCATCGCCTCGGTCACGGGCGCTCCGGGCAGCACCGCCGTCGGGTCGAGTCGTCGGGCGACGGCCGACAGGGCCTCGCGGGCGACGGGACGCTGCTCGACGTCGTGCACCGACCGGCCGAGCACGGCGACCGCGCGCGAGGTCGACTCGAGCAGGTCGGCCAGGGCCGACCGGTCGACACCGTCGCCGAGTTGCGTGTCGAGCCGCCGTGCGACCACCCGCAGGTTGCGCACGGCGAGGTCGACGTAGCGCCGCACCGTCGCCTGCTGCCGCAGGTCGGGCAGCCGAGAACGCAGGAACGGCGACAGCCGGGCGATGGACTCGGCCGACTCGAGGGTGGACGACCAGTCGTCGAGGACGGGCTGCGTCGACCGCAGCCGCTCGAGGGCGTCGTCGGCCCGTGGGGCGTCGTCGGTGCGGAGGGCGCCGACGAGCGCCGCGAAGGCCCGATCGACCTCGTCGAACAGGCGCCGGGCGTCGTGGCGGGCCAGGCCGACGGGGTCGCGGGGCACGATCGCCGTGACGAGCAACGCCACCGCTCCGCCGACGGCGCCGTCGATGCTGCGGACGAACGCACCTCCGTCGGGGTCGGGCAGCAGCATGACGAGCATCGACTGGGTCGCGGCGGCCGCGGCGAAGGCGCTGCTCGACGAGAAGAACCGCGCGACCAGCAGCGTCACGAACAACACGAGGGCGATCTGCCACAGCCCCTTGCCCACCACCATGAGCAGGACCTCGCTGAGCGCGATGCCGATCAGCACGCCGACGGCGTTCTCGAGCACCCGTCGCGGGCGGGCGTCGCGGGCCAGACCGAGCGACGAGATCGTGACGGTCACCGCCAGCAGGGGGATCGCGTGCCCCAGTCCGTAGTGCGTGATCGCGTAGGCCCCGGCCACGGCGAGCACGATCTGGACGATCGCCGGGCCGGACGCGATCGTGCGCGCCGTCGCGTCGCGCACGTCGAAGGACGAGGAGGCGCGGTGCCAGCCGCGTCGCAGACCGCCGCCGCGCGTCGGCCCGGTCACGACCGGGCCCGGCTGCACTGCCTCACCGGGCCGTCAGCGGCGGACGGCGCCGAGGCGCGGCAACCGGGGAACACCCGCGGCGGCACCGGCCGAAGCGGGTACGACGATCTCTTGAGCGGCCGCGATCATCAGGCCGTCGACGACGACGGCGAGCGGGGCGGACTCGTCGGTGCCGCGCTTGACGAGCGCGAGGGCGACCGGGCCGAGCTCGTGGTGCAGGGCGACGCTCGTGACGTGACCGACCGATCTGGGTGCGCCGGTCTCGGGGTCTGGCCCTGCGCCTCCTGCGGTGTCGGCCTCGTCGGGGACGCTGCCCGCGACCGGGGCCAGCACGACCTCGGCACCGCGCTCGGGCAGCACGCCGTCGCTGCCGTCCAGGTGGAGCATGACGAGCCGCCGCGGCGGGTGGCCGATGTTGTGCACCTTGGCGACGGTCTCTTGGCCGCGGTAGCACCCCTTGGTGAGGTGCACCGCGCTGCGCATCCAGTCGAGCTCGTGCGGGATGGTGCGCTCGTCGACCTCGGTCGAGAGGCGGGGACGCCAGGCCTCGATGCGCAGGGCCTCGAGGGCGAGGGTGCCCGCCACGGCGAGCCGCTCGGCCGGGAGGGCCGCGAGCGCGTCGAGGTCGGATCGTCGGACCAGGCTCTCGCGGTAGGTCCAGTCGTGACCGGGGTGACGGTCGGGGTCGGCGTAGCTGTGGCCGCCGACGGCCACCTCGTGCCAGGGATCGACCCAGACGAGCGCCGTGTCGTGCGACGTCAGGACCGGGACGAGCGGGACGGTGCCGTCGCCGTCGCGGTCGTCGTCGAGCAGGTCGTGCATGGAGCCGATCGTCGCGACGTCGCCCGTGCGGTCGGCGACCTCGACGCGCAGCATGAAGCGCATGCGGTCGAGCCAGGTGCCGAGGGGGGCGACCTCGGAGCGGTCGACGAGCAGCCAGGCGGTCTCGCCGTCGTCGAGGACGCGGGCCGCGTGCTCGAGACGTCCGTTGGCGTCGAGCAGCAGGGTCTCGGTCGAGACTCCCGGCGCGAGACCGACGAGGGCCTGGCTCGTCAGCGAGTTGAGCCAGCTGAGCCGATCGGGCCCCGTCACGGTCAGCACGCCGCGGTCGGACAGGTCGACGACCGCCGCCCCCCGGGCGAGTTGACGCTGTTCGCCGAGCGGGTTGCCGTAGTGCGCCGCCACGCCCGAACCGTCGTCGACGAAGCCGTCACGCGTCGAGAAGGGCGAGACCACGGGGCCCGTGGCCTCGGGGGTCGGGCCGCCGGCGTCAGTCAACGCGTGCCAGCTGCCCGGACGCGTGAGAACGCAGCTCTTGGCCGAGGGCCGCGATGTCCCACGCCCAGAAGAGCTTGCCCTCGACGAGGCCGTACATGCGGGTGGCGGCCGAGTACTCTTTCGCGTTGCTCGACCGGACGACGGCATCGGTGGCGAGGTCGATCCGCGGCCCCTTGACCCGACCGAGGTAGAGCTCGTTGACGCCGGTCGGATGGGCGATCTGCACCTCGAGGCCGAAGCCGTCGTCGGGCGTCCGGAGGATCTCGACCGCCCGGGCCGACGTGAAGGGCTGGACGCCGACACCGGGCAGCATGCCGGGGCCGCGGTCACCCGGCTCGGCCGGGCGTTCGAGCCGCCAGTAGCCGGTCTCGCTCGTCAGCGGCGTGTGCTCGTCGTCGAGCAGCCAGGTGAACGAGCTGTAGTTCAGGAAGGGCAGGCCGTCGTGGCTGAAGCTGATGCGCTGCCCGAACTGGTGGGTGCGCCGTTCGGTGCCCGGTTCGGAGTCGGGGTCGCCCTCGCCGATCTTGTAGTCGACGACGCCGGTGCCCTGCCAGACGCCGATCAACCACGAGAGGGGGACGAGCTCGGACGGCAGGTCGGTGGGGATGTCGATCATGGAGCGGTCAGCGCTGACCCTTGAACAACTTGAGCAGGACGACGACCGAGACGAAGCCGATGGCGAGGGTGGCGAGGCCGAGGAGCCCGATGTAGAACACCTCGAGTGCGAGCAGGGAATCCATGACGTCGAGCCTACCCGGCGACCACCGACGTGCCCAGTCCTTCGGGGCGACCGTTCAGACGATCCGAGCGGCGGGCGGTCAGACGAGCGCGAAGACGCCCGTCACGACGGCCAGGATCACCAGGCTGCCGCAGGTGCTGAGCATCGTGCGCGAGACCAGGCCGTCCTTCTGACTCGTGGCGAGCTGCAGCACGAAGGTGAGCACGATGGCCCCGCCGAGGGCGAGGACGACGTGGTCCCAGTATTCGGAGGCGGGCGACCGCAGGCCGATCAGCACGGCCACGACGAGCGTGGCGACCCAGACCGGGACGACCGTGATCGGCTTGAGCCGTGCCGTCGTCGCGTCGACGTCTCGTTCGCCTGCCTGCACCGTTCGTCCCTCGTTCGTGTCCGCCGTTCTGCCGACCTGCCCTAGCATCGGATGGTCGGAGTGGCGGGGTCTCATGTTTTAGACTGCTCGACAGTACATTCACTGGAGGTCGTGTGGCGCAGCTCTTGGTACTGACCTCTGCGGGCGGCCCCGACGTCCTGCCGTCGCTCGCCTTGCTCAGCCACCGTACCCGGCAGATCCCGGCCGAACCCGCGCAACTGGTGAACGCGCCCTCGAGCGACCTGATCTTCGTCGACGCCCGCGCCGACCTCGCCAGCGCCAAGTCGCTGTGCAAGATCCTCCGCACCACCGGCGTCACGGTGCCGCTCGTCCTGGTGCTCACCGAGGGCGGGCTGACCGCCGTCAACAGCGAGTGGGGCGTCGACGACGTCATCCTCGAGACCGCCGGTCCCGCCGAGATCGACGCCCGCATCCGCCTGGTCACGGGTCGCCTCGCGCAGTCGCAGAACGGCTCGAAGATCCACGCCTCGGGCGTCGTCATCGACGAGGCCAGCTACTCGGCGAAGGTGCACGGCCGCCCCCTCGACCTCACCTTCAAAGAGTTCGAGCTGCTCCGCTTCTTCGCCACGCATCCGTCCCGCGTCTTCACCCGCGAGCAGCTGCTCAGCGAGGTCTGGGGCTACGACTACTTCGGCGGCACGCGCACGGTCGACGTGCACGTCCGGCGCCTCCGGGCCAAGCTCGGCGACCTCGAGTCGCTGATCGGCACCGTGCGCAACGTGGGTTACCGGTTCAACGTCTACGACGACGACGCCCAGGCGGTCGTCTCGTGAGCACGGTGGCGTCGTGACGGGCGCGGCCGACGCGACCCGCGCCTCCTTCGTGCCCGCTCTCGCCCGCGCGGCCATCGAGGCCGACGGCAGCCCGCCGTTCTCCGACCAGACGCTGGTCGACGTCCGGTCGGGCGCGGCGACCGTGGTCGGCGATGCGCACGCCGCGGCGGTGCTGCGCGACGGCGAGGCCGAACTGGTCGTGCATCCCGACGACCGCCGACAGGGACGCGGCGCCGAGCTGCTGCAGCGACTCGTCGACGAGACCGAGGGTCCGCTGCTGCTCTGGGCCCACGGCGACCACCCGGGCTCGCGCGTGCTCGCCGCGCGCTTCGGCCTCGCCGAGACGCGTCGCTTGGTGCAACAGCGTGCCGACGTCCCCGCCGGGCCCCCCGCGCCCCGCCTGCGTGACGGCGACCGGGTCGCCTCGTTCCGACCGGGCGTCGACGACCAGGCCTGGCTCGACCTCAACGCCCGGGCGTTCGCCGACCACCCCGAGCAGGGCTCGCTGGTCCAGGCCGACCTCGACGCGCGGAAGGCCGAGCCGTGGTTCGACGCGGGCGACTTCGTCCTGCTCTGGCGCGGCGACGAACTGCTCGCCTTCTGCTGGCTGAAGCTCGACGAGAATCAGCCCGGGGAGTTCTACGCGGTCGGCGTCTCGCCCGACCACCAGGGCGAAGGCCTCGGAGGCGCGGTGGTCGACGCCGGGTTCGCCCGCCTCGCCGAGCGCGGGGCCGGCACCGCGGGACTGTACGTCGAGGGCGACAACACCGCTGCCCTCCGGCTCTACGCGGCTCGCCGGTTCACGGACCACGCGGTCGACGTGCAGTACACGCTCACGCGCTGAACGCTCCCGGCAGGCGTGCCGTTCTCGATCGGGGGGTGCGCGTCGATCCGGTCCACCGATATGCTGCGGTTCGGATGACAGCGATCGAGGGGGCATCATGACCGATCAGACCAGACCGAGCGGCGACGACCAGGGGCACGACGGGCCGCCGGCCGAGGGGCAGCACCCCGAAGGGCAGCAGCCTCAGGGGCAGCACCCCGAGGGGCAGGGGCACGAACCGACCACAGCGCCCGCCGCGTTCCCCTACCAGGACCTGCCGTACGGACAACAGCCCGACGGTCAGGCGCCGCGGCCGACCGGCCACGGACACCAGCTCTACGGTTCCGCGCCGCGGCCGAGCGACCACGAGCAGCAGCAGGGTGCGTACGGACAGCCCCAGGGTGCTTACGAGCAGCCACAGGGCGCTTACGAGCAGCCACAGGGCGCTTACGAGCAGCCGTACGGCGTCGCCGGCCACGCGCAGGAGGCACCCGGGCAGGATGCCTACGGCCAGCCGACCCAGCAGTTCGCGTACGCGCAGGCTCCCACTCCCCCGGCACCGAGCACGCCCGAGCAGGCCGCACGGCGTCGGCGACTGCTGATCGGCCTCATCGGCGGAGCAGCCCTGCTGCTCGTGTTGGTCGTGGCGGGTGCCGTGACGTTCGCCACGATGAGCGCCTCCCACCGGCCCGAGGCCACCGTCCGCGACTACCTGGGCGCGGTCCAAGCCGGCGAGGTCGAACGCGCCCTGGCCCTGGACGGCACCGAGGTCGCCGACGGCGACGTCCTGCTGACCGACGACGCCTACGCCGCAGCCGATGACCAGGTCGACGGGTTCCAGCTGGGCGCCGTCTCGACCGACGGAGACGACGCGCAGGTCGAGGCCGTCGTGCACCGTGCCGACGGGTCGACCCATGCGCAGGACTTCACGCTCGTCCGCGACGGGCGCGATCTGCTGTTCTTCGACCGCTGGGCGCTCCAGCCGGTCGACCTCGGCACGGTCTCGGTGCAGGTCGCCGGCCCGGCGTCGGCCGAGATCGCCGTCGACGGAACGCCCGTCACCCGGGGGTCCGACGGCTCGGTGAGCCTCAAGGCCTTCCCCGGCAGCTACGAGGTCGCCCTCGCCGCCGAGAACGAGTCGTACTCCGCCACCGCCGCGACGGCCGTGGTCGAGGGTGCCGTCGTCACCGCCCAGCCGACCCTGCTCACGACCACCCTCACGCCGGCGGGAACCACGGCGGCGACCGCGGCCGTCGACGCCTGGGTCGCGGGCTGCATCGCCTCGACCGATCTGCGTCCGGAGGGCTGCAGCTTCGGCCTGTACGACACGGAGTCGGGCCGGTACACGCTGTCCGGGCAGAAATGGACGCTCGAGTCGGCGCCGCAGTTCATCGTCGGCGACTGGCAGGACGGCGGTTGGGCGGTCAGCACGACGACCCCGGGCTCGGCCTCCTTCACCGCCCAGGGGGTCGACGCCGCGGGCAACAGCGGCGTGTACGGGTCGCTCGCACCGGTGCCGGTGCGGGTGGGCGGCCTGATCAGCGACGTGACCGCCGACGGCGCCACGTTCACCTCGAGCGTCGCCACGCCGCTCACCTGACGCGAGGGGTACAACCGGGGTACACCAACGGCTCGGCGAGGCCTACTCCAGGGGGCCGGGCGGAGCTGCCATCGCGCTCCCAGCACCGAGGAGTGGATTGAGGCACCGCGCACGGTACGCATCCCATCGTCAGGAGAACACCATGAACCCCGTCAAGTTCCTTTCCGATCTCGGCCTCCAGAGCAAGCACGCCTACTGGGGAGGCTTCGCCTCCATCGTGATCGCCCTCGTGGCCTGGATCGCCTCACAGGGGAAGGACTCGTCCGACAAGGCGCAGTCCGACCGCTGGGGCATCTTCATCGGTCACTGGGCGCCGACCTTCTTCGCCCTGGGCATCGCGCTGAAGAACGAAGAGAAGTAGGCACGACACCACCAGTACGACGACGCCCCCGCCGAACCGGCGGGGGCGTCGTCGTCCGCGGGGTGCGGCGGCGGTCGGCCGAGGGCACCTCAGAGCAGGGCCGGCGCACCGCCCAGGGCGAACGGTGACAGCAGGCCGGTGATCTCCTTGAGCGGCGGTCGCGCGTACTCGCCGCGCTTGCCGGTGACGAGCCCCAGACGCACGAGGGACTCGGCGAACACCGTCGCGGCGGCGACCCCGTCGACGACGGGGGCGCCGATCTCGTCCGAGATCGACCGACAGAGGTCGGTCATCCCGGCACAGCCGAGCAGGACCGCGTCGGCCCCCGACGCCAGGACCTCGTGACACTCGTCGACGATCAGGGCTCGCGCGTCCGACGAGGGGTCGTCGAGTCCCAGCACCGACACCTCGCACGCGCGGACCTCGACGCAGCGGTCGGCGAAGCCGTACCGCTGCACCAGCTCGCGGGACCGCCCGACGGTGCGCCCGAGCGTGGTCACGATGCCGAAGCCGCGCCCGACCATCGAGGCCGCGTGCATGCCGGCCTCGGCGATGCCCAGCACGGGGCCGGTCGCCAGCTCGCGGGCGGCGTCCAACCCCGGGTCGCCGAAGCAGGCGAGCACGTGGGCGTCGACACCGTCGCGTTCTCCGTCGCGGACCAACTCGAGGACACCGGGTACCGCCAGCGCCTCCTCGTAGTGGCTCTCGATCGACGCGGGACCCATCGACGGGCCGAGCGCCTCGACGCGGGTGCCCGGCCCGACGACGGCGGCCGCGGTGCGGCCGATCGCGGCGGTCATGGCCTGTGTCGTGTTGGGGTTGATCAGGCGGAGCCTCATGCGGTCCGGCCCTCGGTCGGTCGGTCGACGGTCCCGTCGTCGACCGTGGGGTCGTCGGCGTCGAGTCGGGGCATGCGGGGCCGACGCTTCTCGAGGGCCCAGAACAGCACGAGACCGAGGCCGCAGCCGACGAACCAGCTGTAGTTGCCGATCCAGGTGAGCGAGGGGCCACCGGCGTCCACGACCCAACCGGGCACGAGTGCCGACGCGACCGAGACGGCGCCCGCGAGCACGAGGGTCCAGACGGCGTTGGGGTTGAACCCGCCGCGGTACCAGTAGCGACCCGACGGCGACATCGTGAACATGTCCTCGACGGCGACGCGCTGACGGGCGACGAGGTAGTAGCCGGCGATCAGCATGCCGAACAGCGGCCCGATCAGCGCCCCCAGCACGCCGAGCGTGTACTGGATCGCCTCGGCGTTGCCGTACCAGTTCCAGGGGGTGAGCAGCACGGAACCGACGGCGGCGATCATGCCGCCGAGCCGCCAGCTGATCTTCCGCGGCGCGACGTTCGAGAAGTCGAAGGCCGGTGCGATGAAGTTGGCGACGATGTTGATGCCGACGGTCGCGGTGACGAAGGTGAGACCGCCGAGCAGGACCACGAAGGGCGTGCCGATGGCGTCCACGGTCTCGATCGGGTCGGTGATGAGTCGACCGAACACCGGCACCGTCGCCGAGGCGCACAGCACGGTGAGGATCGAGAAGAAGAGGAAGTTCACCGGCAGCCCGAGGAAGTTGCCTCGCTTCACCGCCGCGAAGCTCTTGCCGTACCGGGAGAAATCACCGAAGTTCAGGACGGGCCCCGAGAAGTAGCTGACGACGATGGCGACGGCCGACGCCATGACCGGCAACGACGCGGCGAACGACAGGGGCTCGCCCACCGAGAGGTCGAGGTCGATCGCGCTCCAGCCCGCCTGCGAGACGAGGTAGACCGCGAGGGCGATCATCAGCACGTAGACGGCGGGACCGGCGAAGTCGATGAACCGACGGATGGTCTCCATGCCGCGCCAGAACAGGGCCGCCTGGGCGAACCACAGGATGCCGTACGAGATCCACCCCAGGGCGCTGAGGCCGAGGAAGGACGGCTCGAGCAGCGCGGCCGTCGACGGGACGAACTTGAGGAAGACGATGTTAAGCGATTCCGCGGCCAGGTAGGTCTGCACGCCGTACCAGGCCGTCGCGATGAGGCCCCGGATGATCGCCGGCACGTTGGCCCCGAGCACGCCGAAGACGGCGCGGTTGATGACCGGGTAGGGAACGCCCGTGCGCTGGCTGGGCTTGGCGACGAGGTTCGCGAAGACGTTGACGATCACGATGCCGACCACGAGCGACACGAGCACCTGCCAGCTCGCGATGCCGAGGGCGAAGAGGCTGCCGGCGGTCACGTAGCCGCCGACCGAGTGCACGTCCGACATCCAGAAGGCGAAGATGTTGTAGCTCGACCAGGACTGTCTCTTCAGCGGTGCGAGGTCGTCGTTCGTCAGCCGGGGGTCCCGGGCACCCTCGATCCGAGCGGCCGCGACGGACGTGAGCGGGGCGGGTGGGCCGGCGGCTCCGACGGCGGACGGGGCCGGGTCGGCCGGGGGTCGGGCGATGTCTGTGGTCACGGCGTGCCTCCAGGCGGCGTTGTAGTCTGACGATCGGCGGGACGGGTCGACCGTGAATCTATGGCTTCACGGATTCGGCCTCATGTCGGCCGTGTTACGTGTTCGTGACAGCGGTTGCTTCACGAGAGCGCGCCAGCCCGACCACCCGTCCCCGCACCAGGAGGGTCATGCCCGACGACCCCGACGCGTCCCCGTCGGCGATCGGCGATCTCGACGCCGCCGCCCTCGGCGCCCGCCTGCGCCACCTCCGCGCGGCGGCGGGTCTCTCGCTCAGCGCCCTCGCCCGGGCCCTCGACATCTCACCCAGTGCCGTGTCGCAGATCGAGCGCGGCGTCCGGCGCCCCTCGGTCAGCCGGCTGATCGCCATCGTCCAGGTGCTCGGGGTGCCGCTCGCCGACGTCTTCGACGACCGGGCCGAGCCCGCCACCCGTCGCACGGCCCCGTCCGACCGCGGCGACGCCGCCACGGGCGGCTACGTCCTGGCCCGAGGAGGCGCGGCGCAGCCGGTCGTGCTCCGCGGCGGAGTGGTCTTCCGCCGCCTCTCGCCCGCCCATCTCTCGGGCGTCGACTTCTTCGAGTCGACCTACCCGCCCGGAGCCCTCGCCACCGAGGTCGCCGCCCTCGTCACCCACGAGGGCTACGAGGTCGGCACCGTCACCTCGGGAGAGCTGACCATCGACTTCCCCGACGAGACCGTCACGATGCGGGCCGGCGACTCGATCACCTTCCCGTGCGACCTGCCGCACCGGTTGAGCAACGTCGGCGGGGTCGACGCGGTCGCCACGTGGCTGATCGTGCACTGAACCGGCGCGACCGGGCCCGCCCGCGCCTCCTCCCCCGGCCGTCGGGTGTCCACACGTCATCTCGCGTTTACCCGGGACGACGCTGAGAGGCGGTCGGGGGTGGCACGATGGTGCGATGGACAGCAGCGAACCCCGCGTCGACGGCGCCGGCGTCACCCCCGACTTCCTCGACGACTTCGACGAGATCGTCAGCTTCGAGGACGGCACCCTGCCCGCCGAGCGCTACCTCGACCGCGAGCTGAGCTGGCTTGCGTTCAACCAGCGCGTGCTCGAGCTCGCAGAGGACCCGACGACGCCGCTGCTCGAACGGGCCAACTTCCTGGCGATCTTCGCGAGCAACCTCGACGAGTTCTTCATGGTGCGCGTCGCCGGCCTGAAGCGCCGCATCGCGACGGGCCTCGCCGTGCCGACCAACGTGGGGCGCGGGCCGAACGAGGTGTTGGCCGACATCAACAAGAAGGCCCACGAGCTGCAAGAGCGCCATGCCCGGGCGTTCCTCGACCTGGTCAAGCCCGACCTCGACGACGCAGGCATCCACATCGAGAACTGGTCCGACCTCGAAGAGGCCGACCGGGTGCGCATGCGCGAGATCTTCGCCGAGCAGATCTTCCCGGTGCTCATGCCGCTCGCGGTCGACCCGGCCCACCCCTTCCCCTACATCTCGGGGCTGTCGCTGAACCTGTCCATCCGCGTCCGCAACCCGAAGACGATGCGTCAGGAGTTCGCCCGCCTCAAGGTGCCGCAGATGCTGCCGCGCTTCGTGCAGCTGCCCGACAACGACAGCGGCCGCGTGCGGTTCATCCCCCTCGAGGACCTCATCGCCAACCACCTGCAAGACCTCTTCCCCGGCATGGAGGTCGTCGAGCACCACGTGTTCCGCGTCACCCGCAACGAAGACGTCGAGGTCGACGAGGACGAGTCCGAGAACCTCATCCAGGCCCTCGAGCGCGAGCTGCTGCGCCGCCGGTTCGGTCCGCCGATCCGCCTCGAGATCACCGACGACATGGACCCGGTCACCCTCGAGCTGCTCGTCCGCGAACTCGACGTGACCGACCAAGAGGTCTACAAGCTGCCGGCCCCGCTCGACCTGGCCGGCCTGTTCGAGATCACCAAGATGCCGCGGGCCGACCTCAAGTACCCCAAGCACCTGCCGACCACGGCGGTCCAGCTGCAGCAGACCGAGCCGAACATGAAGCCAGACATGTTC
Source organism: Frigoribacterium sp. CFBP 8751 (assembly GCF_014841545.1). Lineage (NCBI taxonomy): Bacteria > Bacillati > Actinomycetota > Actinomycetes > Micrococcales > Microbacteriaceae > Frigoribacterium > Frigoribacterium sp. CFBP 8751. The sequence continues at coordinate 732,779 of NZ_JACYUB010000001.1, read as the reverse complement.
GCCAGCATCGCGCGTCAGGACATCCTCGTGCACCACCCGTACGAGTCGTTCGCGACCAGCGTGCAGGCGTTCCTCGAACAGGCCGCGGCCGACCCCAACGTGCTGGCCATCAAGCAGACGCTCTACCGCACGAGCGGCGACAGCCCGATCATCGAGGCCCTCATCGACGCCGCCGAAGCGGGCAAGCAGGTGCTCGCGCTCGTCGAGGTCAAGGCGCGGTTCGACGAACAGAACAACATCACCTGGGCCCGCAAGCTCGAGAAGGCCGGCGTGCACGTCGTCTACGGCCTCGTCGGGCTCAAGACCCACTGCAAGCTCGCCCTGGTCATCCGCCAGGAGAAGGGCACGCTCAAGCACTACACGCACATCGGCACGGGCAACTACAACCCGAAGACCAGCCGCATCTACGAAGACATGGGTCTGTTCACCGCCGACGACCAGGTCGGCAAAGACCTGACGCGCCTCTTCAACGAGCTGTCGGGCTACGCGATCGAGAAGAAGTTCAAGCGACTGCTCGTGGCTCCTCGTTACCTCCGTCGCGGTCTGCTCAAACAGATCCAGAACGAGATCGAGAACGCGCAGGCCGGGCGCCCCGCGGGCATCCGCATCAAGATCAACTCGATCGTCGACGAGCAGATCATCGACGCGCTCTACAAGGCGAGCCAGGCCGGGGTCCCCGTCGACGTCTGGGTGCGCGGCATCTGCACGATCAAGCCGGGTGAGCCGGGGCTCAGCGACAACATCCGGGTTCGGTCGATCCTCGGGCGGTACCTCGAGCACAGCCGTCTGTTCTGGTTCGCCGCCGACGGCGACCCGCAGGTCTTCATCGGAAGCGCCGACATGATGCACCGCAACCTCGACCGTCGCGTCGAGGCCCTGGTGCGCCTGACGCAGGCCGACCACCTCACCGAGGTCGCCGACCTGTTCGAGCAGGCCATGTCGGACGAGACCGCCTCCTGGTGGCTCGAGTCCGACGGCACCTGGACCCGCCACGCACGTGACGCCGAGGGCCGGTCGCTGACCGATCTGCAGAACGCCCAGATGAAGGCGATCACGCAGCGGAAGCGCTCCAAGCGATGACCATCACCTCGACGACCGTCGTCGCCGCAGGCGCCGTCTGCTGGCGGCTGGTCGAGGGCAAGGTCCGGGTGCTGCTCATCCACCGCGACCACCACGGCGACGTCTCGCTGCCCAAGGGCAAGGTCGACCCGGGCGAGGCGACGCCCCAGACGGCCGTTCGGGAGATCCGCGAAGAGACCGGTTACCGCGTCACGCTGGGCGCCCCGCTCGGCACGGCCGAGTACCTGCTGCCCGGCGGTCGCGACAAGGTCGTGCACTACTGGTCCGCCGAGGTGACCGACGAGTCCGTGGCCGAGGCCGGGACGTTCACGCCGAACCACGAGGTCGCCGCCATCGAGTGGGTCGGCATCGACAAGGCGAAGGCGATGCTGACCTACGCCCGCGACGCCGACGTGCTCCAGCGCTTCGCCGACCGGGCGACGACGGGCAGGGCTCGCACCTTCCCGATCGTGGCCCTCCGTCACGCGAAGACCACCTCGCCGTCCGACTGGCACGGCTCGGACGCCACACGCCCGCTGCTGCCCCAGGGCCGCCGCCAGGCGAAGTCGGTCGCACCGGTCATCGCGGCCTGGGCCCCGACGCGCATCGTCAGCAGCACGGCGGCGCGGTGCCTGGCCACGCTCGAGCCCCTGTCCGAGCTGACCCGGGTCGGCGTCCGACAGACCGACGCGATCAGCCAGGACGCCTTCGAACAGGGCACGGACGACGTCGCCGGGGTGGTCAAGAAGCGACTGAAGAAGAAGGTCGCGGCCGTCATCTGCAGCCACGGCCCCGTGCTGCCCGAGGTCATCCGGCAGATCTCGCTGGGGACCAAGGGGGGCGACCGCATCGACCTGCGCCGTGCCTCGTCGCTCGGCACGGCCGAGTTCACCGTGCTGCACGTCTCGGTCGACGACACGGCGCTCGTCGCGATCGAGACGCACGGCCCGGCCGCCTGACCCGCGCCTCCTCGGCTCCCCTACGTCATCGAGACGGTCGGCCCCCGCCTGCGACGGGCGGGGGCCGACCTCTGTCGGGACGCGCTTGTCCCGGCCGATGTTCCCCCCTCGTTCACCTTCCGTTCACCGGGGCAGGCGACCGTGGTTAACCCGTCGCCGTAGCGTCTCGCACGGGTCGGCACCTGGCCCACAGCACCCAGCCATCACATCCCGAAAAGGACCCCCCTGTGAACTTCAAGCGCACCGGCAGCATCGTCGCGATCGCCGCGGTCGGAACCATGCTCCTCGCGTCCTGCGCCAGCAACGAAGGCGGCGCCTCGCCCTCGGGCGACGCATCGGCCAGCGACCTCTCCGGCTCCATCTCGGGCATCGGCGCCTCGTCGCAGCAGGCCGCGCAAGAAGCCTGGGTCGCGGGCTTCCAGACCGCCAACCCCGACGTCACCATCAACTACGACCCGCAGGGTTCGGGTGGCGGCCGTGAGAGCTTCATCTCGGGCGCCGCGGACTTCGCCGGCTCCGACCGTGCCTTCAAGACCGACGAGATCTCGTCGAGCACCTTCGCCGGCTGCACGCCCGACACCGGCATCGTCGAGCTGCCCGCCTACGTCTCGCCCATCGCGGTCGTCTTCAACCTCGACGGCGTCGACGAGCTCAACCTGACCCCCGCCACTATCGCCGGCATCTTCAGCGGCAAGATCACCACCTGGGACGCCGCCGAGATCAAGGCCGACAACCCCGACGCCGACCTGCCCAGCACGGGCATCACCGCCGTCCACCGCTCGGACGACTCGGGCACCACCGAGAACTTCACGGACTACCTGCACGAGACCGCGGGCGACACCTGGACCGAAGAGGCCGACGGCACGTGGCCGACCGCGTTCGGCGGCGAGGGCGCCTCGGGCACCACCGGCGTGATCGACGCCGTCACCAACGGCACCGGCACCATCGGCTACGCCGACGCCTCGCGCGCCGGTGACCTCGGTGTCGCCAAGGTCAAGGTCGGCGACGACTTCGTCGGTTACTCGGCCGAGGCCGCTGCCGCCATCGTCGACGAGTCGCCCGAAGAAGAGGGTCGCACCGACGGTGACATCGCCATCGCGCTCGACCGCACCTCGACCGCCGCGGGCGTCTACCCGATCGTCCTGGTCAGCTACCTGATCGCGTGCGAGTCCTACGAGGACGCCGCCAAGGGCGAGCTCGTCAAGGCGTACCTCTCGTACGTCACCAGCGAAGACGGCCAGAAGGTCGCGGCCGACGCCGCCGGCTCGGCCCCGATCTCGAGCACCCTCTCGGGCCAGGTCGCCGACGCCATCGCACTGATCAAGTAACACGGCACCACCCCGGGGGCCCGGGAACGCACCGCGTGCGTTCCCGGGCCATCGGCCTGACAGGCACCACGCACGACGCACGACGCACGACGCACGACCATCAGCACCACGCACAACCCCCGAACCCCACCCGAGCCTCCGGAGGACCCCGTCCGATGACCGCCCCCGCCACGACCTCGGCCCCCGCCGTCGTCCCGAAGCCCAAGCGACGTCCTGCCGACCGGATCTTCTCGGGCAGCACGGTCGTCGCCGGCGGCCTCATCCTCGCGATCCTCGCGGCCGTCGCGCTCTTCCTCATCGTGCAGAGCATCCCGGCCCTCACCGCGGCTCCCGAGGACGTCTCGCTCTCGGGCTACCCCGGATCGTTCTGGCAGTACGTCGGACCGCTGGCATTCGGCACGGTCTACGCCGCCGCCCTCGCCCTCCTGATGGCCCTCCCCGTCGCCATCGGCATCGCCCTCTTCATCTCGCACTACGCGCCGCGCAAGCTCGCCCAGGGACTCGGCTACGTGATCGACCTCCTGGCCGCCGTGCCGTCGGTCGTCTTCGGCCTGTGGGGCAGCATCGTGCTCGCCCCCGCGATCCAGCCCTTCTACGACTGGCTGGTCAGCACGTTCGGCTGGTTCCCGCTCTTCGCCGGCCCCGTCTCGGGCACGGGTCGTACCCTCCTGACCGCCTCGATCGTGCTCGCCGTGATGATCCTGCCGATCATCACCGCCCTGAGCCGCGAGGTCTTCCTCCAGACGCCGGTGCTGCACGAAGAGGCCGCCCTGGCCCTCGGGGCCACCCGCTGGGAGATGATCCAGATCGCCGTGCTGCCGTTCGGCCGCCCCGGCGTCATCTCGTCCGCGATGCTGGGCCTCGGGCGTGCTCTCGGCGAGACCATGGCTGTGGCCCTCGTGCTCTCGCCGGCGCTCGTCATCAACCCCGCGATCCTGACCTCGACGAACTCCTCGACCATCGCGGCGAACATCGCCCTGCGGTTCCCCGAGGCGCACGACATCGGCATCAACACCCTGATCGCGACCGGCCTCGTGCTGTTCGTCATCACCCTGATCGTGAACTCGATCGCCCGCTACGTCATCAACCGCCGCAAGGCCTTCTCGGGAGCGAACTGATGGCCACCACCACCGCCGGCGTGCGCCGGTCCAGCCCCTCGGTCAACGCCCTCACGACGGGCCGTCTGCCCAAGGCCGCCCCGCTGGTCATCCTGCTCGGCAGCTGGGTCGTCATGGGAGTCGTCTTCGCGCTGCTGAACGCGGCCGGCGTCACCGAGTCGTTCAACTGGGTCGGTGCGATCATCCTCGGCACCGTGCTCTACGCCGTGCTCGTCTTCGTCGTCGCGATGCAGATCGAGGGCATCCGCCGCGCGAAGGACCGCGTCGTCACCACCGCCGTCAGTGCCGCGTTCATCATCGCGTTGGTCCCGCTGGTCTCGCTCCTCTTCACGGTCGTGACCTCGGGGACCAACCGGTTCGACGCGGACTTCTTCGCGATGTCAATGCGCAACGTCGTCGGAGCCGGCGGCGGTGGCCTGCACGCCATCACCGGCACCCTGCTCATCACGGCGCTGGCCGCGGTCATCTCGGTGCCGATCGGCCTGCTGACCGCAATCTACCTCGTCGAGTACGGCCAGGGCCGTCTGGCTCGCGCGATCACGTTCTTCGTCGACGTCATGACGGGCATCCCGTCGATCGTCGCCGGCCTGTTCGCCTACGCCCTCTTCGTGATCTTCTTCGGCGAAGGCGTCCGCATGGGCGCCGCGGGCTCCGTGGCACTCGCCGTCCTGATGATCCCGGTCGTCGTGCGCAGCACGGAAGAGATGCTGAAGCTCGTGCCGAACGAGTTGCGCGAGGCCGCCTACGCCCTCGGCGTGCCGAAGTGGTTGACCATCGTCAAGGTGGTCATCCCCACCTCGGTCGCCGGCATCACGACCGGCGTCATGCTGGCCATCGCGCGCATCATCGGTGAGACCGCGCCGCTGCTGATCACGGCGGGGTTCACCGCCAGCATGAACTACAACCTCTTCGACGGTCGCATGCAGTCGCTGCCGGTGTTCGCCTACAGCTCGTACGTGAGCCAGGGCACCGACGCGGCGGCCTTCATCGACCGGGCCTGGACCTCCGCCCTCACCCTGATCCTCATGGTGATGGCCCTGAACCTGCTGGCCCGCCTGATCGCCCGCGTCTTCGCCCCCAAGCTCGGCCGCTGACCCGGCCGCCCCGACCCACACCCCGTCCCGGCTCCCACCCGGCTCCCACCCCGAAGGAATCACCGTGTCCAAGCGCATCGAGGTCAACGACCTCAACGTCTACTACAGCAAGTTCAAGGCTGTCGAAGACGTCAACATCACCATCGAGCCCCGCACGGTCACCGCGTTCATCGGCCCGTCCGGCTGTGGCAAGTCGACATTCCTGCGCACGCTCAACCGCATGCACGAGGTCATCCCCGGTGCCTACGTCGAGGGCGAGGTGCTGATCGACGGCAACGACCTCTACAGCCCCGGCGTCGACCCCGTCCTGGTCCGTCGTCAGGTCGGCATGGTGTTCCAGCGCCCCAACCCGTTCCCGACGATGAGCATCCGCGACAACGTGCTCGCGGGCGTCAAGCTCAACAACCGTCGCATGTCGAAGAGCGACCAGGACGGCCTCGTCGAGTCGTCGCTGCAGGGTGCGAACCTCTGGAACGAGGTCAAGGACCGCCTCGACAAGCCCGGCTCCGGCCTCTCGGGCGGTCAGCAGCAGCGCCTCTGCATCGCACGGGCCATCGCGGTCTCCCCCGACGTCGTGCTGATGGACGAGCCCTGCTCGGCCCTCGACCCGATCTCGACGCTCGCCATCGAGGACCTCATCGAGGAGCTCAAGCAGCAGTACACGATCGTCATCGTGACCCACAACATGCAGCAGGCCAGCCGCGTCAGCGACAAGACCGCGTTCTTCAACATCGCGGGCACCGGCAAGCCCGGCAAGCTGATCGAGTACGACGACACCGCGAAGATGTTCTCGAACCCGAGCGTGCAGGCCACGGAAGACTACGTGTCGGGACGCTTCGGCTGATCCGACACCGCGCCTCCTCGGGGTGAGGCGCATCTGCACGTCGCGTGTCCGCGAGGTGCACACGAGAAGAGGCGGTCCACCGGGTGGTGGACCGCCTCTTCTCGTGGCTGCCGGGTCAGGCGTGCCGGACCAGGCGTGCCGGGTCAGGCGTGCCGGGTCAGGCGCTGGGGATGGCGACGACCGGGTCGCTGGTCGGCGACGACGATCCACCCGCGGGCTCGACCGTGATGCCGACCGTGTCGCCTGCGTTCATCTCGCCCTTGAGCACGTGGGTGGCCGGGGCGTTCGACGAGGCGTCGAAGGTACCCGCGGGCACGGCACCGTCGTCGTTGATGTACCAGAGCTCGTAGGTCTGGTCGCCGGGCAGCGAGGTCATCCCGTCGACGACGACGGCCGAGCGACCGAGTTCGTTCGACCAGATGAGCGTCGCCTTGCCACCGGTGCTGACGTCGGCCACCGAGCGCTGGAAGTCGCTCGCGGCGTAGATCTCGTCGATGCCGGAGGCCTGCTGCTCTTGCTGCTGGCCGGACTGACCGAGGCCCTCGACGAGGGCTCCACCGCCGAAGAAGAGCGCGGCAGCCGCGGCGGCCGCACCGAGGACGGCGACGGGACGCGTGAACCAGCGACGGTGCGCGGCCCCGGTCGGCGTGAGGACGCGGGCACCCTCGGACTCGCTCGGCTCCATCTCGGGGGCCGGGGCACGCTCGACGCGACGTTCGTGGTCGTCGTCACCCGCGCCTCCTGCGGTCGTCGCGATGTCGTGGTCTGCCGTGGGGCTCGTCGGGGTCGTCGCGGTGAGCGGAGCCCGCTGCGGCGTCGACGCGATGAGGTCGAGCACGCTGGCGCGGAGCCCCGCCGACGGGGTGACGGGCCGGGCCGCGTGGGCGAGCAGCAATGCGGTCTCTCTCAATTCGGCCACCTCCGTCCTGGTGTCGTCGTGCTGGTCTGATGTGTCGTCGAGGAGTGCCTCGAACGCGTCTCGTTCGTCGTCGCTCAGTGCGTTGAGCACGTAGGCGCCGGACAGGTGGTCGGTGTCGGTTCTCGTGGTGCCCGCGTCGTCCGCGTGGCGGCCGTGCGTGGGCTCGTCGTGGTCGGTCACGAAGCCACCCCCATCTCGTCGCGCAGACGGATCATGCCGTCGCGCAGTCTGGTCTTGACCGTGCCGATCGGCACGTCCAACAGTTTCGCGACCTCGCTGTGGCTGAGGCCGCCGTAGTAGGCGAGCTTCACCGCCTGCCGTTGCAGTTCGGTGAGGCGCCCGAGGGCCCGCTCGACCCGCTCGTGCTCGATGCGGATCTCGACGGACTCGGTGACCGAGTCGTAGTCGGTCTCGAGGTCGCGCACACCGATCTTGAGGTCGCGGTCGCGCCCTGCCTGGGAAGCGCGGATGCGGTCGACGGCGCGGCGGTGCGCCATCGTGAGCATCCAGCTGGCGGCGCTGCCCCGGGCGGAGTCGAAGCGCGTGGCGTTCTGCCAGATCTCGAGGAAGACCTCTTGGGTCACCTCTTCGGACTGGGCATGGTCTTTCAGGAGGCGCTTGATCAGACCCAGCACACGGGGTGCCGTCTGGTCGTACAGCTCGGCGAAAGCGGCCTGGTCACCCTGCGCGACCCGCGGCAACAACATGTCGGGGGTCGACGGAGCGGGCCCGCTCTCGGGTGTCTCTGTCTCTCGGGTCACGAGTTCGAGCATGTCAGGGTTCACCTCCGGTCGCACTGTTCGTCGGTTCGTGGGTCACGATCCGGGGCGGATCGTGATGTGGGGCTGGTGGTGCTTCGTGGTGCTTCGTGGTGCGGTGTTCGTGGTGCTTCGTGGTGCGGTGTTCGTGGTGCCGTGTTCTTGATGCGGACGGGACCCCCTGCGATGCGGCCGTCTGGGATGGCGTTCAGGCCCGGTGCATCGCAGGGAGACCAGCCCGCCGACGCCCGAAGCTTAGGGAGGACGGGTGTCGGCGGGGGATCGTGGATCCCTCACGTCAATGGTTCGGTACGGGGAGCCAGGCGGATTGGGCGAACATCCGGACGCGCTCGTGTCGCTTGGTCGGCACTCCGGGCCGAATCCGACCCACAGCGGACCGGAAGGCGTGCCGAACCCGACCGACAAGCCCCGACGCGCCGCTCATTTTTCTTCTGCAGCTGCCGGACGCTGTCCAGTTGTCGCGAATTGCACGCTGACGCGGGGACGAGGAGGCGCGGGCACGTCACGAGGAGGATGGCGGTCGATCATCGCACCGGGTCTCGACCGAGATCTCGTCTCGGGAGGAAGAGGTGCCGGACCGCAGAAACGCCTCTCGGCGCGAGGCCGCTCGAAGCGGCTAAATTTGGAGCCCGGGGTTACTGCGGCCCGACCACAGATACATTACCCGCCTCGAGCCTGGTGGTCCGACGAGTTCGCGTCGTGCGAACGCCGCACGGGTCCGCGCGTGTCGGGCCCGGCCCGCCCGATGGGATGCGGCCCGGCTCTGAACTCGGACGCTCGCGGGGCGTCGCTCAGTCGAGGCTGTCGTCGCGCCACAGGTGGGCGCAGGCGACGAGGTCGACCCCGAGTTCGCTGAAGCGCAGCGCGCGGCGCGTGAGTTCGCTGGCGCGATCGGACCCGGCGGCGTCCTGGTCGTCGGCGACCGAGGTGGCTCCGGCGGCGGCGAGGCGGCAGAACGCGGCACCTCGCTCGAGCGCGATGGCGAAGTCCCCGACGAAGACACCGCGGAGGATCAGGTCGGCGAGTTCGAGGATCTCTTCCGGGCTGGCCGGGGCCGGGGCGCCCGCGACCACCGGGTCGATCGTGGTGGCGACCTCGACCCCCCGCTCGAAGAGCTGGGTGACCTCGACGGGGTTCTGCCGGATGACGGCCCGTACCAGGTAGATGCGCCAGAGAGCACCGGGCAGGCTGTGCGGGCTGGCCCGGGCCCACAACTCGGCGACCGCGTCGATGCCGTGCTGGTCGGTGAACGTGACGAGCCGGTCGAGGATCTCGGGGCTCGGGTCGTGCTTGACGCGGGCGACGAGGGCCGAGGCCGACTCGTGGGCGACGCGGTTCATCGTCGCGGGGTCGTCTCCGCCCTGGAAGGCTTCGAACTCGGACCCCGAGAACTGGGTCGGGCGGTGGAATGGTCTCGGCACCGGACCCACGATAGGCGCGACCACCGACACCGAGCCGAGCGTTCGCCCACGGCATCACGGTCGACACGACGTCGGTGCCGACTCCGCCGAGGAGGCACGGGTCGGCCTGGCGAGCAGGAGGCGCGGCATCCCGTAAAGTGGACGCGCACGGGCCTCTAGCTCAGTTGGTAGAGCATCGGACTTTTAATCCGCGGGTCGTGGGTTCGAGCCCCACGGGGCCCACCTGTATCCGTCGCAGTCCCTGCGATGCTCGACGTCGTCCGGCCTCCGAGCCCGCGTCCAGTGACTCGGCCTCCGAGCCCGCGTTCCGGTGACTTCAGAGGCCGCACCCTGCCGCCGGGGAAGGCGGGGCCGACGTCGCACCCGAATGCGGCGGCCCCACCACGAGAGACCGAACCCGAATCCTGTCCCCCGATTTCAGGTGGGTCCCACCCACCTGGCATGCGCAGAACATACGCCCTGAAGACGTCACGTGTCGGCTTTTCTGTCGAGGACGAGAGAAAGCGCCCCTCCGGTTCGGGCCGGGAGGGGCGCTCGGCCTCCTCGCGACAGGTGTCGGACAAGCCGACGGTGTCGTTACGGGGTACGCCAGGGTTACGGGACCCTGGGGAGACAGCAGTGGACGCTACGCTGACCGGAACCGGCCGGTCCCAGGTTCGCGCAATCCGGACAGTGCGCTCGCCACCCCTCGTCGGTGAGGGCCACTAGACGCCGACCGCCCGGTACCTCACACCCCAGCTGCCCGTCCACGTCTCGCCCGGGTCGAGCCACCGCAGCCCCTCCCCCGAGGCCAGTGCGTTGGCCGGTGCCGTCATCGGCTCGGCGGCCACGGCCAACCCCTTCACCCCGTCGCGGGGGAAGTTGCGGGGCGTGAACACCTGCACGTACTCGAACGACGGGTCTTGCCAGAGCTCGGTCGCCGAACCGTCGGGGGCCGTGAACGTCGTGGTGCGGATGCCGTCGGCGTCGGGCTCGACGTCGCGGTAGCCCGTGTCGAGGTCGAGGTCGCCCAGGCGCGGCCCCTGCGACAGGTCGAACTCGGTGCCGGCCACGGGTGACGTGCCGACCGGGATGCTCGCCTCGTCCGTCTCGTACCGCGTCGCCGCCGCGAGCGTGACGGTCAACGTCGCCGGATCGTGGTCGCCCACCCGGAAGAACGGGTGCGACCCGACGGCGAACGGGGCCCGGTCGGGGCCGACGTTCGTGATCGTGTGCGTGACGACCATGCCGTCGACGACGAGTTCGTGCCTCACCGTCGTGTCGAGCTGGAACGGGTACCCGTGCTGCGGGAACACCGTCGCCCCGAGCGTCACGGCGTGGGGCTCGCGCTCGACCACCCGGTAGGCCGTGTAGCGCAGCAGCCCGTGGCTGGCGTTGCCCTTGGCCGGCTCGGTGAGGTCGAGCTGCTGCTCGCGCCCGTCGAGCGTCCAGCGTCCGCCGGCGACGCGGTTCGGCCAGGGCACGAGGGTGATGCCACAGGCCGAGGGCGGCGCCTCGTCGGCGCCGAACGTCTCGGTCAGGGCGACGCCGTCGACGGCCAGCGCGCGGATGCCCGCCGCCACCTGCGTGACGACACCCGTGACGCGGTGCCCGTCGTGCTCGAGGGTGAGGTCGTACTGCTCTCCGGTCGGGTTGCTCGTCGTCATCGTTCCAGTCTCGCTCTCGGGTGTCGGTGGCGTCCGGGATCTCGCGCGGCCCCTGACGAGGGACCACGGACTCAGGGACGCGAGGAGGCCGGGTCGTGAGGAGGCGCGTCGACCTCGCCCGCGCCTCCTGCGGTCACGACGGCGAGGCCGGCCCGACGCAGCTCGGCGACGGCGGCGGCGTCGGCACCCGCCGTGACGAGCCCCTCGAAGGTGTCGAGCGGCCCGATGACGCCCAAGTGGGCCTCGCCGAGCTTGCTGCCGTCGGCCACGATGTACGACCGTCGGGCGGTCTGGGTCATGAGGCGCTTGAGATCGGTCTCAGGCAGGTTGACGTTGGTCACGCCGTGGGTCGCGTGGACGCCGGTGCAGCCGATGAACGCCAGGTCGGCCGTCACGCTCGCGAACACGCTCGTCGCCAGCGGGTTGACCAGCGAGTGCTGCAGCGGTCGCAAGGTGCCGCCCGACACGATCACCGTGAAGCGCGGCACCGCCTGCTCGAGCGCCAGCGCGATGGTGAGGCCGTTCGTCACGACCACGACCCCCTCGAGGTCGTGCCGCTCGAGCAGGGCCAGCGCGATCTGCGTGGTCGTCGTGCCGACGTCGAGCACGACGCAGTCGCCCGAGCGCACGAGCGAGGCGGCCTCGACCCCGATGGCCCTCTTGGCCTCGGTCGAGACCGAGCTCTCTTCTTCGAACGGCCGCTCGGCCGGCCGGTCGACCGACAGCGCCCCGCCGTGGACCCGCGAGAGCAGGCCCTCGGCCGCCAGACTCTCGAGGTCGGTGCGGATCGTCACCTCGGACAACCGGAACTCGCGCGCCAGCTCGGCCGTGCGCACGAACCCGCGACGCCCGACGAGGTCGGCGATGCGGTCACGACGTCGCTCGCCCGGCAGCGGTTCGGGCCTCGGCACCGGGGGCGGGATCGAGTTGCCGTTCACCCGGCCAGTTTCGTATGCTTTCACGTACTTTCGCAACTGCAAGTCGTGGTCGCGAGTGCCCCGAACTGAAGGAGGCGCGATGTCGTCCATCACGAAACGCGCGACGGTCCTGTCCGACGGTCGCGAACTCATCTACTTCGACGACGCCGACACCACGCTCACGGCCGAGCGACGCGTCGACGCCCGCACGCTCGACCCGCGTCCCGACACGGCGACCATGCGTCAGGACGTCCTCACCGGCGAGTGGGTCTCGATCGCCGCCTCACGGCAGAACCGCGTGTTCCTGCCCCCGGCCGAGCTCGACCCGCTCGCGCCGGCCAGCGAGACGAACCCGTCCGAGATCCCCGACGTCTACGACGTCGCGGTGTTCGAGAACCGCTCGCCGTCGTTCGGGCCGCTGCTCGAGAGCGACGACGCCCCCGAGGGCCTCGACGACCTGACCCGCATCGGCCTCGAACGCACCCTGCGCAGCGTCGGCCGGTGCGAGGTCGTCTGCTTCAGCCCCGAGACCCACGGGTCGTTCGCCGACCTGAGCGAGTCCCGCGCCCGCACGGTGGTCGAGGCCTGGGCCGACCGCACGGCCGCCCTGTCGGCCCTGCCCGGCATCCAGCAGGTGTTCCCGTTCGAGAACCGCGGCCAGGCCATCGGCGTCACCCTGCACCACCCGCACGGCCAGATCTACGCCTACCCCTACGTCACGCCGCGCACCACGCGGCTGCTCGACAGCATCGAGACCTACGGGCCGACCCTGTTCGCCGACCTGCTCGACCGCGAACGCTCCGGCCCGCGCGTCGTCCTCGCGGGCGAGCACTTCACGGCCTTCGTGCCGTTCGCCGCGCGCTGGCCGGTCGAGATCCACCTGCTGCCGCACCGCCACGCCCCCGACTTCGCGGCGCTGACCGACGACGAACGCGACGAGCTCGCGGTCATGTACCGGCGCCTCCTGCGTGGTGTCGACGGCCTGTACGACGACCCGACGCCCTACATCGCCGCATGGCACCAGGCCCCCGTCGGCGTCGGCCGCGACACCGTACGCCTGATGCTGCAGATCACCTCGCCTCGTCGGGCCGAGAGCAAGTTGAAGTTCCTGGCAGGCTCCGAGGCGGCGATGGGAGCCTGGGTGGGCGACCTCGTCCCCGAGGTGCAGGCCGACCGAATCCGAGAGGCGATCGAGCGATCATGACCGACACCACCACTCCCCAGGGCTTCCGCGAGGTCTTCGACACCGAGGTCGCCGGCCGCTGGTCCGCACCGGGCCGCGTGAACCTCATCGGCGAGCACACCGACTACAACGACGGGTTCGTGCTGCCCTTCGCCATCGACCGCCGCACCACCGTCACCGTCGGGCGCCGCGACGACCGCCTGCTGCGCGTGGCGTCGTCGTTCGAGGGCGGCGTGCACGAGGTGTCGCTCGACGACCTCGACCCGGCCTCGATGTCGGGTTGGTCGGCGTACGCCCTCGGCATCGCCTGGGCACTGTCGGTCGCACACGACCGCGCCGACTCACCCTCGTTCTCGGCCGCCGGCGGCGACCTCTCGACCGTCGACCTGTCGGGCGTGCCGGGCCTCGACCTGTTCGTCGAGTCCGAGGTGCCGGTCGGCGCCGGGCTCTCGTCGTCCGCCGCACTCGAGTGCTCGGTGGCCGTGGCCCTCGCCGAGCTCTGGTCGCTCGACGTCAACCGCTCGGCCCTGGCCGCCGTCGGACAACTCGCCGAGAACGAGGTCGTCGGCGCCCCGACGGGCATCATGGACCAGTCCGCGTCACTGCTCGGCAAGGCCGACTCGGGGGTGTTCCTGGACTGCCGCAGCCTCGACGCCGACGTCGTCGACCTCGGCTTCGCCACCGCCGGCCTCGAGGTGCTCGTCGTCGACACCCATGTCGAGCACGCCCACGCCACCGGCGGCTACGTCGAGCGCCGCGCGTCGTGCGAGAAGGGCGCCGCCGCCCTCGGCGTCGACTCCCTGCGCGACCTCGACGCCGACGACCTGGCTCGGGCCGAAGAACTGCTCGACGACGAGACCTTCCGTCGCGTCCGTCACGTCGTCACCGAGAACCAGCGCGTGCTCGACACCGTCCGCACGCTGCGAACCGACGGCCCGCGCGCGATCGGCCACCTGCTCGACGCCTCGCACGTGTCGATGCGCGACGACTTCGAGATCTCGGTGCCCGAGCTCGACCTCGCCGTCGCCACCGCTCAGGCCACCGGTGCCGTCGGCGCCCGCATGACGGGTGGCGGTTTCGGCGGATCGGCCATCGCGCTCGTCCCCTCCGAGGCTCGTGCCGACGTCGAGGCCGCGATCATCGCCGCCTTCGCCGAGGCCGGCCACACGGCCCCGACCGTGTTCACGGTGCACGCCGCCGAGGGCGCCCGCCGCGACGCCTGACGCCTGCCGCCTGCCGCCTGCGGCCGGGCTGCCGGGCTGCCTCACCCCGTGGCCGGCCGCGTCGGACGGAGCACCACGAGATGGGCACAGCACCAAGAGAAAGCCTGGCGTTGTGCCCATCTTCTGGCGTGGTGGGTGCAGCGGCATCACACCCCGCCACGAGATAAACACACCGCCACGTCATTGCGTGGCGGGTTGTGTACCTCGTGGCGGGATGAGGGCGCGACCCCGGCACAGCATCACGACACGGGCACAGCACCACGAGACGGGCACAGCACCAGGAGATGGGCACAGCACCAGAGGAAAACCCGGCGCTGTGCCCATCTTCTGGCGTGGTGGGTGCAGCGGCATCACACCCCGCCACGAGATAAACACGCCGCCACGTCATTGCGTGGCGGGTTGTGTACCTCGTGGCGGGATGAGGGCGCGACCCCGGCACAGCATCACGGCACGGGCACAGCACCACGAGACGGGCACAGCACCAGGAGAAAGCCTGGCGTTGTGTCCATCTTCTGGCGTGGTGGGTGCAGCGGCAGCACACCCCGCCACGAAGTAAACACACCGCCATGCGATTGCGTGGCGGCGTGTTTACTTCGTGGCGGAATGAGGGTGCGACCCCGGCACAGCACCACGGGATGGGCACAGCACCACGAGTGACGCGGGGCGTCAGGGGCGCTCGGCGGCCTCGACCACGTTCTTCAGCAGCATGGCCCGGGTCATCGGGCCGACCCCTCCCGGCACGGGCGACTGGAAGCCCGCGACCGCGGCGACCGCGGGGTCGACGTCTCCGCGGAGCTTGTACTTGCCCGTCTCCTCGTTGAGCACACGGGTGATGCCGACGTCGATCACGGCGGCCCCGGGCTTCACCCAGTCCGGCTTGACCAGCCCCGCGACTCCCGCGGCGGCCACGACGATGTCGGCCCGACGTACCTCGGCGGCCACGTCGACCGTCCGGGAGTGCGTCAGCGTCGCCGTCGCCTCGAGGCGGGTCAGCAGCAGCCCGAGCGGCCGCCCGACCGTCAGCCCCTGCCCGATGATCGTGACGTGCGTCCCCGCGATCGGGATGTCGTAGGCGTGCAGCATCTCGACGATGCCGCGCGGCGTGCACGGCAGGGGCGTGTCGATCGAGCCCTTGCCACCCGGCACCGCCAGCACGAGCTCGCCGAGGTTGACCGGGTGCAGGCCGTCGGCGTCCTTGGCCGGGTCCATCAGTTCGAGCATCGCCGTGGGGTCGATGCCGGCGGGCAACGGCAGCTGGATGATGAACGCCGTGACCGCGGGGTCGGCGTTCATCGTCTCGACGGCCCGTCGGATCTCGGCCTCGGTCGCCGTGTCGGGCAGGTCGATGCGGATGGACTCGATGCCGACCTCGGCGCAGTCACGGTGCTTGCCCGCGACGTACGACAACGAGCCGGGGTTCGCCCCGACCAGGATCGTGCCGAGCCCCGGCGCGATTCCACGGGCCTTGAGGGCGTCCACCCGGAGACGCAGGTCGTCCTTGACGGCGGCGGCCAGAGCCGCCCCGTCGATCTTCACCGCGGACGAGTCGTCACCGGCGACGAAACGGGTGCGCTGGACGCCCACCGTGCCGTGTGACGGGTCCTCGACCCCGACGCCCGCCGGAGCCCCGGCCGCGACGTCAGCGCTCACGCGTAGAGCGGGAACGCGTCGGTCAGCGCCTTGACGCGGGCCGCAAGGGCCTCGACGTCGGGCGACGGCATCAGCGTGAGCGCGATGATGTCGGCGACCTCGGCGAACTCGTCGTCCGAGAAGCCGCGGGTGGCGAGCGCCGACGTGCCGATGCGCACGCCCGAGGTGACCATCGGCGGGCGAGGGTCCCACGGCACCGAGTTGCGGTTCACCGTGATGCCGACGTCGTGCAGCAGGTTCTCGGCCTGCTTGCCGTCGACCTCGCTGGCCCGCAGGTCGACGAGCACGAGGTGCACGTCGGTGCCACCGGTCAGCACGTCCACCCCGGCGGCCTTGGCGTCGTCGGCGGTCAGACGGGCGGCAAGGGCCTGGGCGCCCCGGATGGTGCGCTCTTGGCGGTCCTTGAACTCGGGCTCGGCGGCGAGCTTGAACGCCGTCGCCTTGGCCGCGATGACGTGCATCAGCGGGCCGCCCTGCTGGCCGGGGAACACGGCCGAGTTGAGCTTCTTGAACAGCGGCTCGTGGTTCGAGAGGATCACGCCCGAGCGGGGACCCGCGAGGGTCTTGTGCACCGTCGACGAGACGACGTGCGCGTGCGGCAGCGGCGACGGGTGCAGGCCCGCGGCGACGAGGCCGGCGAAGTGCGCCATGTCGACCCAGAGGTAGGCGCCCACCTCGTCGGCGATGGCGCGGAAGGCCGCGAAGTCGAGCTGGCGGGGGTAGGCCGACCAGCCGGCGATGATGACCTTGGGCTGGTGCTCGATCGCCTGGCGACGGACGACGTCCATGTCGATCAGGTAGGTCTCGGGGTCGACCTCGTAGGCCACGGCCTTGTACATCTTGCCCGAGAAGTTGAGCTTCATGCCGTGGGTCAGGTGGCCGCCGTGCGACAGCTCGAGGCCGAGGATCGTGTCGCCGATGTCGGCGATCGCGGCGAGCACGGCAGCGTTCGCCTGGGCGCCCGAGTGGGGCTGCACGTTGGCGAACTCGGCGCCGAACAGCGACTTGGCACGCTCGATCGCGAGGTTCTCGGCGACGTCGACGAACTCGCAGCCGCCGTAGTAGCGGCGACCCGGGTAGCCCTCGGCGTACTTGTTCGTCAGCACGGAGCCCTGCGACTCGAGCACGGCGCGCGGCACGAAGTTCTCGGACGCGATCATCTCGAGGTAGTCGCGCTGGCGCCCGAGCTCTTGCTCGAGGACGGCGGCGATCTCGGGGTCGACGACCGAGAGCGGCTGGTTGAAGGTCGACGGCTGGCGGTCGGTCGACTCGGCGGACGTGGCACCGGTCTGGGCGGCGGTCTGGTCGGAGATGGTCACGGAGGACTCCTTGGCACACGGGACGGACGGAGGTCGGATGTCGTGGCCCAGGCGTACGGCCACGCACGTGTGTCAGTCGCTCCCCGATGGTGACCATCTGAACGCCAGTCGCGACCCGCTCAGCATAACAAGCCGACCCCTGACGGGGAACCCGCTCGGCGACCGTGTGACACCCTGGACGGGTGAGCCCCACCCTCGACGACACCCGCACGGGAACGGAGGCCGACCCGCGCCTCCTGACCTCGCCCGACACCCCCTGGGTGACGCTCGTCTGGGACGACCCGGTCAACCTGATGACCTACGTCACACACGTCTTCGAGACCTACTTCGGCTTCGGCCGCGCCGAGGCGAAACGCCTGATGATGCGTGTGCACACCGAGGGTCGTGCAGTCGTCGCCACGGGCAACCGCGAAGAGATGGAGCGGCACGTCGAGGCGATGCACGATTACGGCCTCTGGGCGACCCTCGCGAAGCAGGACGAGGCGTGACGCTCGTGCCGTTCGTCCGCCCGCGGGGCGGCGACGAGATCCGCGTGCGGCTCGACGCCGACGAGCGGGGCCTGCTCAGCGACCTGGTCGGTCAACTGGTGTCGCTGCTCGAGAACGGCGACGAGGGCGATCCGGCCCTGGCGCGCCTCCTGCCGGCGGCGTACCGCGACGATGCCGAGGCGGCGGCCGAGTTCCGCCGGTTCACGGCCGACGACCTGACCCGGCGCAAGCTCGAGAACGGCCGCGCAGTGCTGTCGGTGCTCGGCGAACCGGGTTCGACGCTCGACCGCGCCGCGCAGCAGTCGTGGCTGCGCACCCTGAACGACCTGCGCCTGACCCTCGGCGAGCGCCTCGGGGTCACGGGCGACGGCGTCCCCGCGGGCGACGACGGACAGCTGCAGGCGATGGGCCACGTCTTCGACTGGCTGGGCTACCTGCAGGAGGCGCTGCTGCGGTCCCTGCCCAAGGCCTGACCCGGCGCCACGCGCCCAGGGCCCAGCACAAGTGCCCCGCGGGGCGAAGGCCTAGCGGTTCTCCTTCGGGAACACGACCCAGAGCACGAGGTACACGAGCACCTGGGGCCCGGGGAGGACGATCGAGAGCACGAAGATCAGCCGCACCAGGAACGCGCTGATGCCGAAGCGGTTCGCGAGGGCGGCGCAGACTCCGGCGATGATCTTGCCGCGGCGGGGACGAGTGAGAGAGGCCATGCCCCCGAGCATGCCAGCCCCGCCTGGAGGGCGCCAGGGCCGCCGCGCGGGCCGGCGCCCGGTACGCGAGAATGGCCGGATGAGCGCTTCACTCGTGGCCAAGGGCCTGGCCGGCGGCCACGGGCACCGCACCCTCTTCGACGATCTCGACCTGACCGTCGCCCCGGGCGACGTCGTGGGCGTGGTGGGCGTGAACGGGGCCGGCAAGTCGACGTTGCTGCGCCTCCTGGCGGGGGTCGACGAGCCGCAGGCCGGCACGATCACCCTCAACCCCGGCGACGCCTTCGTCGGCTGGCTGCCGCAGGAGCACGAGCGCGTGCCCGGCGAGACGGTCGCCGACTACATCGGCCGCCGCACGGGCAGCACGCAGGCCACCGCCGAGATGGACGCCGCCGCGGCAGCCCTCGGCGACCCCGATCCGACCCCGCGCCCCGACGGGCTCGAGCCGGCCGACGTCTACTCGACCGCCCTCGACCGGTGGCTCGCCAGCGGCGCCGCCGACCTCGACGACCGTCTGCCCCAGGTGCTCGCCGACCTCGGCCTCGACCGTGACGGCGACGGAGCCGTCGGCCCCGACAGCCCCATGACCGGCCTCAGCGGGGGCCAGGCCGCCCGCGTCGGCCTCGCCGCCCTGCTGCTCAGCCGCTTCGACGTCGCACTGCTCGACGAGCCCACCAACGACCTCGACCTCGATGGCCTCGAACGACTCGAGCGCTTCGTGCAGGGGCAGCGAGGGGGCGTCGTCCTCGTCAGCCACGACCGCGAGTTCCTCGCCCGGTGCGTCACGAAGGTGCTCGAGCTCGACCTCGCGCAGTCGTCGAACCGGGTCTTCGGCGGTGGCTACGACGCCTACCTCGACGAGCGCGAGACGGCCCGCCGTCACGCCCGCGAGGCCTACGACGAGTTCGCCGAGAAGAAGGCCGACCTCGTCGGTCGTGCCCGGACGCAGCGAGAGTGGTCGAGCCAGGGCGTCCGCAACGCGATGAAGAAGGCGCCCGACAACGACAAGATCCGCCGCAAGGCCTCGGCCGAGTCGAGCGAGAAGCAGGCCCAGAAGGTCCGGCAGATGGAGAGCCGCATCGCCCGCCTCGACGAGGTCGACGAGCCCCGAAAAGAGTGGCAGCTCGAGTTCACGATCGGCGCGGCGCCCCGGTCGAGCTCGGTCGTCTCGACCCTCAGCGGGGCCGTGTTCCGCCAGGGCGACCCCGCGACGGGCGAGTTCGTGCTCGGTCCGGTGTCGCTGCAGGTGGACGGCGGCGACCGCATCGGCATCACCGGCCCGAACGGCGCCGGCAAGTCGACCCTGCTGCGCGGCCTGCTCGGCCGCCAGGCCCCGAGCGAAGGAGGCGCGAGTCGCGGAGCCAGCATCGCCGTCGGAGAGATCGACCAGGCCCGCGCGCTCCTGGCCGGCGACGTGCCGTTGGCCGACGCGTTCGAGGCGCTCGTGCCGGACTGGCCCCAGGCCGAGGTGCGGACGCTGCTCGCCAAGTTCGGGCTGAAGGCCGACCACGTGTCTCGCCCGGTCGACGAGCTCTCGCCCGGCGAGCGCACCCGCGCCGGTCTCGCCCTGCTGCAGGCCCGCGGCGTCAACGTGCTCGTGCTCGACGAACCCACGAACCACCTCGACCTCGCCGCCATCGAGCAGCTCGAGCAGGCCCTCGAGTCGTACGACGGCACGCTGCTGCTCGTCACGCACGACCGGCGCATGCTCGAGACGGTCCGGCTCGATCGGCACTGGAGGGTCGAGGGCGGCACCGTCACCGAGTCGTGAGGGCGCCGACGACGTCGTCGGTCGACGACTCCCGCGCCCCTCGACTACCGTCGTCGTCATGACCCGAACCACCCGACTGGTCGCGGTCGCCGCTGCACTCGCCCTGCTCACGGGCTGCTCGACGAACCCGACCGACCCCAGCGAGCCCACGGGCGGAGCCTCCGCGGACGGGACCTCGTCGGCCCTGCCGACCCGCGCCTCCTCGGAGCTCGCCGACTGGGCGACCGCCCTCGACGACCGCGACGACTACTCCGCCCGCTGGGTCGCCGTCGGCGACTCGATCTCGGAGGGCATGGGCGCCTCGACCGTGGACTCCCGCTGGATCGACCTGACCCTCGACGGCCTGCGCGAGCGCTACCCGACCGACGACGTGCCGGGCGGTGTCGGCTACCGGCCGGCCGCCTTCGCCGTCGCTCCCCCCGCGTCGACCTGGGCGCGCTGGGCCTCGACCAGCGAGGGGTCGGTGTCGGCCTCGTCCCGCACCGCCGACCTCGGCTACCGCGCGGTCACGCTCGGGGCCGGCGCGACCACCACGTACCCGTTCACGGGTACCGACCTCGACCTCTGGTGGTCGAGCGGACGCGGCACCTTCGACTACACCGTCGACGACGGCGAGGCGATCGAGGTCGACACCCGCGACTCCATGGCCACCAGCGGGATCACGTCGGTGACCGGACTCGACACGGGCGCGCACACCGTGACGATCCACGCCCACACGCCCGTCGACCTCGAGGGCCTGACCGCGTTCGACGGGGATCGCGACCGCGGCATCACGCTCTTCGACTCGTCCCGCTCGGGTGCCACGGCTCGCACCTTCACGGCCGATCTGCCCGGGTTCCTCGACTCGATCGCCGCGACCAAGCCCGACCTGGTCACGATCACGCTCGGTGCCAACGACGCGTTCAGCCGCACGCCGGACCAGTTCGAGGACGACTACCGCACCCTGATCGACGGCCTGCAGAGCCTCGACGACCCGCCGTCGGTCATGCTCATGGGCGAGTTCGTGCCGGGCACGAACCTCACCGAGGGGCTGGCCGGGGACGCCGACGACTACGACGCCGTCGTGCAGCGCCTCGCGGCCGAGACCGGCAGCGCCTACGTCGACCTCGCCGACGCCCTGCCCGCCGACGGGATCACCTCGCTGCTCTCGGCCGACGGGGTGCACCCGAACGACGCCGGCCAGCGCGTCATCGCCGACTACGTGCTCGGGCAGCTCAGCGTCGGCTGAGCGACCCGTCGAGTGGTCCCGAACCGTGGTTCGGCCCGCGGGCGAGGACGTTTCGGGACCACTCGACCGACGTGTCGAGTAGGACGAGGAGGCGCGGGCACGTCACGAGGACGACGCCCGCCCCGGCGGGGCTCAGTCGAAGAGGCCGTAGGCGGCGTCGAGGGTCTCGTCGGTGCTGAGCGGGGCGGCGTCGCCCGCCCCCGTCGCGGTGACGGCGATCAGGCCGTGCGGAGAGAGGATCGTGCTGGCCGAGGCCGTGATGCCCTGCTGCGTCACCGTCTGCGAGAACGCCTGGCCGCCGAACGCCCCGACGCGCGAGTCGTCGACGCTCTCGACGCCTTGGGTGCCCTCGATCTGGGAGGTCTGGGCGCTGATGTCGTCGGCGCTGAACTCCTGGCGCTGGGCGAGGACGACGATCGCCGTCACGTCGGCCGCGTCGGTGGCCTCGGTCGTCGGGGTCGCCCACTGGCAGTTCGCCTGGTCGCCCGAGAACGTGCTGTCGTCGCGCAGCTCGAGGCCGTCCACGACGCCGCCGAGCGCCGAGCCGACGTCGTCGCAGCTGGCGAGGTCGTCGAAGGTGCCCTCGTCGGACGCGGTCGACCCCGAGCCGCTCGAGCCGGCCGACGACCCGCCGGAACCGGCGTCGTCACCGCCACCCGCGCCTCCTGAGGTGCAGCCGCTGAGCAACAGGCCGAGGGCGAGCACGCCCGTGGTGGTGGCCGTCACGGCCGTTCTGCGCATGGTCGTGGCCATCGGGGGCTCCCTCGTGATCTGCCTCGGACTCCCTACGCCCGGTGCTGTCGTCACCCTAACGAGGGGCACCTCCGAGTACCCCGACGGGGCCGTCTCGACCGCCGCCGCCATCACCGCCAGCGCCACACCACCGATGTGCCGTCGAACCACACATGTGCGTGGTTCGACGGCACATCGTTGGTTCCACTCCGACCGGTGCTCGCGAGGGGAGGCGATGGCCGGGCCACGGCCCCGACGCCACCGCGCCGCGCGTCACCAGGTCGTGCGGGTGCGCTCCTGCTCGACGACGGCCTCGCGGTCGGCCAACCCGCGCAACCCGGCGAACTGCTGACCCATGCGCGGGTTGCCCGAGAGCACCGGCTCGACGCGGTCGAGGAACGCCCAGTAGCCGGCGGTCACCGGGCAGGCGTCCTCGCCGAGCCGCTTCTTCGGATCGAAGCGGCACGAGCCGCAGTGGTCGGTCATCCGGTTGATGTACGCGCCACCCGAGGTGTACGGCTTGGTCGCGACGATGCCGCCATCGGCGTGCTGCGACATGCCCACGACGTTGGCGGGCATCACCCAGGGGGTGCCGTCGACGTACATGTCGACGAACCACTGGTTGAGCGCCGCCGGGTCGACACCGCGCTGCAGGGCCCAGTTGCCGAGGATCATCAGACGCTGGATGTGGTGGTTCCAGCCGTGCCGCCGCAGCCCGTCGAGCGTGTCGCCGAGGCACTCGGCCTCGACGGCCTCGACGTCGAGCCCCGCGAAGACCTCGGGCAGGGGTTGCGTCGCCCCGAGCGCGTTGCTCGTCGTCGCGAAGTCCTCGCCGAGGTGCCAGTAGAGGTGCCAGACCCAGTCGCGCCAGCCGACGATCTGCCGGGTGAACCCCTCGACGCTGCGCAGGGGGGCGTCGCCGGCCTGGTACGACGCGACGGCCGCCTCGACGACCTCGCGCGGGTCGAGCAGGCCGAGGTTCATCGGGGCGCTGAGCAGCGAGTGCGCCATCGTCCAGTCGCCCGACAGGGTGGCGTCCTCGAACGGGCCGAAGTCGGGCAGCCGCACCTCGACGAAGTCCGCCAGGGCGGCCGTCGCCTCGGCCCGGGTCGCGGCGAACCGTCGGGGCGCGTCGTCGCCGACGAGCCGGACGACCCCCTCGCGCTCCCAGCGCTCGAGGTCGGCCCGCACCTCGGCGTCGATGTCGTCCTCGACGGGCCACTCCTGCGGAGGCAGGCCGAGCGTCGCAGCACCCTTCGGCGGCTTCTCGCGGTTGTCGTGGTCGTAGTTCCACTGGCCCCCGACGGGCTGCGGGCCCTCCATCAGCAGGCCGGTGCGCTGGCGCACGGCCCGGTACCAGTCCTCCATCAGGAGGCGCGGTGCCGGTCGACCGACGGACGCGCCGGTCGGTCGACCCGCGCCTCCCCGACGGGCGTCGTCGGCGTCCGCCGTCGCCCCTCCGGACCGGCCCGAGCCGCGACCGCCCTGGCGACCGGCGGCCCACTCGGCGAACTCGGCCTCGCTCGAGACGAAGCCACGACTCGGCAGCACCTCGGCACCGACCGACCGCACGAGGCGGCGCGCCCGGTACGAGGTGGGGTCGACGACCTGCAGGTCGTCCCGCCCCTCGAAGGCCTCGGAGTAGTGGTCGACCTGCCGGAAGTCGACGCGGTCGCCCAGTTCGGCCGCCCGGTGCCGGATGGCGGACAGGATCAGCTGCAGCTTCGCGCGATGCAGGGTGCGGCCCTGCCACGACGAACGGCTCTCGATCAGCAGCATCGGGTCGCCGTCGTCGAAGTGCGGGCCGAGCTGGTCGAGGAAGATCCACCGGGTGCGCTGCATGCCCCGACCGTAGACGCGGGCACTCAGCGGGTTGCCAGGATGTTCACCGTGACGAACGGGACGGGCACGGCGTCTCATTGACGTGCAGCCCGGGTCACGGCCCGGCAGCACGACGACCACAGCACGACCATCCGCACGATTCCCCCAGCCGAAAGAGGACCCGAGATGTCGAACACCGCCACCCCCACCCCCGCCACCACGTCGCGCGTCGACGGCGTCGCCCGCGTCGACGGTGCCTCGACCGTGTCGTCCGACGCCGCGGGCACCACGCAGATCGCCGACGGCGTCGTCGCCAAGGTCGCGGGCATCGCCGCCCGCCAGGTGCCCGGCGTCCACTCGATCGGTGGCGGCGCCTCGCGTGCCGTGGGTGCGCTGCGCAACGCCGTCGGCCAGCAGGACCACGGCCAGGGCGTCAAGGTCGAGGTCGGCGAGACCCAGGCCGCGGCCGACCTCAGCATCGTCGTCGACTACCCGTTGTCGGTGCAGAAGGTCGCGGACGACGTCCGCCAGGCCGTCGCCGACGCCATCACGCAGCTCGTCGGGCTCGAGGTCGTCGAGATCAACATCGAGGTCAGCGACATCTTCATCGCCGGCCAGGACGACGACGACAAGGGCGACAAGGCCGACGCACAGCGGGTTCAGTAGTCAGCGAGTTGACTGGTGGTCGCGGCGGTCGTCCCGACGCGATCGTCCCCCGCAGCACCGCGGGCCGCACCCCACCGAGCCGACCGGCTCGACCGCACGACCCGTGCACCATCGCCCCAGGAGGCACCCCATGGCATCACTGCTCCGACGCTTCGCCCCGCTCATCGTGGGCTTCGTCATCAAGAAGATCATGAACAAGCGCGGCGGCGGCAACGGCCAGGCCGGCGGCTACCAGCAGCCCGGTCGGCGCCGCTGACCCACCGCACGCNTCCCGGGTCCGGGGATCAGGCGGCGGGGCGGGCCGACCGCCGGGCGAGCAGGCGGTCGCTCGCGAGCACGGCGACCAGCACCACCGCGGCCACCACGATGTAGAGCACGGGCAGCGAGTCGAGCCCGGACCCGTCGAGCACGAGGGCGCCGATCAGGGCGCCCCCGCCGATGCCGGCGTTGAAGCCCGTCGTGTAGAACGCGCTCGCCAGGTCGCGCATCCGTTCGGGGGCGACCTGCAGCATGCGCGTCTGGAACAGCGGCGGGAGCGCCCCGAACGTCACGCCCCACAGCACGAACGCCACGAGCGACGGCACGAGCATGCCCTCGAACAGCAACATGCCCGTCACGGCGAGCCCGACCACGGCCACGCCGATGGGGATGCTCACCCGCGGCCGCGCCCCGAGGAACCAGCCGACCATGCCGAGCCCCACGGCCCCGGCGATGCCGAACGCGAAGAGCCACGCGGCCAGACCCTGCTCGGGCACCCCGGTCGAGCGCACGAGGTACGGCGTGATGTAGGTGAAGAACGAGTAGTGCCCGATCATGAAGACCGCCGTGATGACGCAGCTCAGGACGACGCCGAGCACGCTCGGCTTCGGCAGCGCGCGACGACGAACCGCAGCACCTGCAGGAGGCGCGGTGCCGTCGACCAGCGTCGGGACCGCGTCGGTCACCGGCTCCGGCGTCGACTCGTGCGCCGTGCCCCGACCCACCGGCGGCAGGAACTTGTAGACGAAGACCGCACCGAGCGCCATGAGCCCGGCGAGGATGCCGAACGCCTCACGCCAGCCGAGGGCCTGGCCGAGCGCGGTGCCGAGCGGGACGCCCAGCACGAACGCGAGGGTGCCGCCGCTCATGGCGACGGCGAGCGCGCGGCCGACCTGTGCCCGGGGCACGAGGTGACCGGCGTAGGCGCCGCCGATGGCCCAGAACATGCCGTGGGCGAGGCCGCCGAGCACGCGGCTGGCGAGCACGAGCTCGTAGGTCGGTGCGATCGCGGTGAGCCCGGCGCTGATCGCCAGCACGACGATCAGGCCGACCACGATCAGGTGGCGGGGCAGGCGACGGGTGAGGTGGGTGAGGCCGGTGCTGGTGAGCACGACCGTGAAGGCGAAGACGCTGACGAGCAGGCCGATGCTCGACTCGGTGACGCCGAGGTCGGCGCTCATCTCGGGTAGCAGGCCAGTCGGCAGCATCTCACCCGAGATGGAGAGGAACGTGGCGACGGCGATGGCGATCAGGCCGGCCCACGGGAAGCGGGCGGACGGGGTGGACGGGGGCGCGGTGGGGCGCGGGGGTGCGAGTGTCATGGAACCTGGGGTGGTCGGCGGGCGCCGTTCTCTCGACCCGATGGTGGCCACGGGCCGGCCGATCGTGACGATCTGCCGGCGGCACGGCCTTCGCGGCAGGTGCCGTTCGTGACCGTGGGTGACTCGGGGAGGATGGTGATCCCGACTGCGCGCTGTCGTGCACGCCCGGGGCCGGGAGTACCGCCCGACCGAGGTCGATCCTACCCGCTCGTGCCCGGCCTGGCCAGGGGCCCGGTGTGCGGCGGCCGCGTTTCGTGCACAGCACCGCGATTAGTCGCGGTGCGGTACACGAAACGCGGTGTGGTGGTGTCAGGAGGCGCGGTGCGGGTCGGGCCGCGGAGGCTCGGTCCCGGCGCCCTCGACCGTGCCGGTCGCGCGCGGGGTCGGGGTTGCGGTCGCGCGCGGGGTCGCACGAAAGGCGGTGCCACGAGGTCAGGAGGCGCGGGTGCTGTCCGCAGGGGAGGGACGGACGGATGCCTCCCCGGGAACGCACACCGCGCCTCCCGCGTTGACTGTCAGCATGAGCGCCGCGACCCCCGACCCCAAGACCTGCCGATCGTGCGGGCGCACCATCGAGTGGCGCAAGAAGTGGGCCTCGAACTGGGACGAGGTCGCGTACTGCAGCGACGCGTGCCGCAAGCGCAAGGTGACGGCGCAGGACCGCGAGCTCGAGCAGCGCATCCGCGACCTCCTGGCGGCCCGGGCGGCCACCTCGACGATCTGCCCCTCGGACGTCGCGCGGTCGCTGCACCCCGACGACGAGGACGCCTGGCGCGACTTGATGGAGCCCGTCCGTCGCGCGGCCCGACGACTGGTCGCCGCGGGCGAGGTCGACATCACGCAGGGCGGGTCCGTGGTCGACCCGTCCACGGCGAAGGGCCCGATCCGCATCCGTCGGCACCGGTCCTGAGCCGGGCGTCGACACGACGCGTGGGGCGAGCAGGACGCTGAGGACTCTCGAGACGCTCGGGGTCAGACGGGTTGCAAGGCCGACCAGGGCTCGACGGGCAGGTCGACTCCGACCGCGTCGCCGGGTCGCACCTCTCCCCCGGCGAGCACGACGCCCATGACGCCCGCCTTGCGGACGAGCTCGCCGGCCTCGTCGCGTCCGACGACCGCCTTCAGCAGGCCCGACTCGAATCGGTCGATCTGCAGGCACGGATTGCGGAGTCCGGTGATCTCGACCCGCGCCTCCTGACCGAGGGTGAGCACGGTGCCGACGGGCAGACCGAGCAGGTCGACCCCGTGGGTGGTGACGTTCTCGCCGAGGTCGCCCGGCCCGACGTCGTAGCCGTGGTCGGCCAGCTCGGCGAAGAGCTCGGCGTGCATCAGGTGCACCTGCCGCAGGTTGGGCTGACTCGGGTCGCGCGCCACGCGGGAGCGGTGCTGCACCGTGCGCCCGAGGTGCGCGTCACCCTCGACGCCGAGCCCGGCGAGCAGGGTGACCCGCTCCACGGGCGGCTTGCTGAAGCGGTGGACGTCGTCGACGTTGACCGAGAGGACGGAGGCGCGCGTCATGCCGTCAGTCTGCCCGCGTCGGCCGCCGGGGTCGAGGGTGGGGCGGGGTCGAGGGCGGGCTCGGGCTCGGGCTCGGGCTCGGGCGGGGTCGCACCGCAGAATGAACATCGCACCGTCGAAGTAGGCGGTGCGATGTTCAGTCAGCGGTGCGACCAGGGCTTGGAGTGCGGGGTGCGGCCAGAGACCTCAGCGCGACGGGCGGGCGGTGCAGGGGGCGGGCCGCTCACGTCTCGACGGCGTGAAGCGTCTGCCCGAGAGCGGGGCGTAGGCGTACCAGCCACCACCCGGGTGGCTCGCGGCGATCGCACGCTCCTCGGCCTCGACCTCCTCGGCCAGGGCGTTCAGCGCCCGAGCGGCCCGAGGATTCGTCGGTGGGTCCGACGTCCGGCGGACCTCGCGACCGTCGAAGACGAGGTGCACCTCGAACCCGACGCCGAGCTCGTCCGCCACTCGATCGGCGAGGGCGGCACCAGTCCGCGCGAAGGTGCGGTCGTCGGCGTCGGAGGGTGTCCCGAGGTCAGGGTCGAGTCGTGACCGGTTGAAAGCGTCCCACCCGTCCAGGTCGGTTACGAGCCCGGGCGACAGATGGACGTCCGAGTGGTCGACCGCATCACCGAGCCACAAGACGCTGCCCGTGAACCCCGCGAACATCCGCACGATGACGCGACCTTCTTCGGACCGGACGGGCATGGCAGGAGCCTAACCGCGCCTGCTCGGGTCGTCGAGCCTCCGTGGCCTGCCGGCCGGGACACCGGTCAGCGGCGGACGTCGTGCAGGTGGTGCACGGGGTCGTGCACGAAGTAGCGGGCGAGCGAGTCGACCGTGAAGGCCGAGCCGTCGCTGCGCAGGCCGGTGCGACCGAGGTGGTCGTCGGGCACCGCCTCGAACGCATCGGCCACTACTTTCCGCTGAAAATTTGAGCGAGTACAGAGATTCGATACGGACGGAGCTCGTGCATGCGGGCTGCTGTTAACATCGGGCGGGGCCGGTTTGGGGCCGGTGCTGCCGGTTTCACCCCTCACGGCTAGCACCGAAATGATCGCCTCCGCACTCAACGTGCACGACGGTCGGTCAGCTGTTTCTCACAGGTCGCTAGCGCGGCGGAGGGCGTCAAGAAGTTTTCCATTGTCTGCCGGCAAGTTCCACCGCGCGACGACAAGGCGAAGCTCAGTTTCTTCCTCCGCGGAGAAAGGGGACTCGAATCGGGACACCAACACGAGAGGGATAGCCCCGATTTCCCTACGTTGCTGAGCGGCGCTTCGCGCCCGAGCACGAACGACCATTGGAGTACGTGCGAACGATATCTCAACTGCTACTGGCCGACCAGATACCTCCGCGACTGCGTCCGTGCGGGAATTGCTGATTGGCGGTTCCCGAAAGACACGAATGTCCGCGCTCAGGGCAGAAAGCGCTGCCAACACCTTCCCCTCGTACATCGCAGCCGCGACCCGCGGCTCATAAACCGCTGCCTCGGCCCTTGCTGACGCGGCGGCAGTACCCCCGCTCGCTTCGACGTAGGACACCAGTGCTTCAACTGCTGCCGAAGAATCGCGGCGAGCTTCGGTTGCCGACTCGTTGACGTCTTCATCTACAACGGGCAGTACCTGCGCAGACAACACATCAATTACGCCCGAGCAAGCAGCCTCTTGAACCTTGGTTGTTGCCTCATTAACCAACCTCTCCAAGGTCCTTATAGTGACCGAGTGTGGCAACGGTATGTCGCGTTCACCGGACGGTAGGGCGCGACTTGAGGCCCACTCGAACGTCCTCCACCAGGCCAACTGCTTGGCATCTTGCCGTTGATGGTCGAGCGTGGACTGCGATACCTGCACCTGTTTGCGGAGACCGAGGAAGGCGATCAGAGCTGCGGCGAGCGCGGCGAAAGCGGCCATGCCCGGACTCATTGCGAATTGTCGAAGCCACGGGCCCCAGTTCTCAAGCTGCGCGGTCGCGAGGGTCAGCGCTCCATAGGCGCCTGCCGCGGCGCTGACAACACACGACGCTCCGACGGCGAGCCCCCGACGCCAATGGCAAAGAGGCCGCTTGTTCTCTCTCACGCCATCAGGCTATCGATGACCGGTCAAGAACGGTTTCGGCACGGTGGGCGGACGACGGGATGGCATGCACGCCAGACGCCGTTCCGCTCTACGCAGGAGCAGGGTGGACGCTGGCCTCTATCCCCGATGTACATCAGGGCAGACGGCTAGGCAGCAGTCGCACATGTAATGTGCGCCAGACCTGGCATCCGCGTCGTTCAAGCACACACTCCTAGCACTAACAACGAGTGCCGCGCGTAGGAGGTCCAGTTCGATGCGCCGACCATCGCTGACTTCAGACGCCAAAACCACGGCGTACTCGATCCCTTCGAGCACCATCACGAGGTCTAGCTCTTGACGATACAAACTCTGCCGGGATAGCGCCCCGCCATCCGGACAACTGCTGACGGGTCTGTGCGCAGACAGAGCGGCGTGCTGCGATCGGCGATCGCTATAACCGGTCGCCGTCGATGCCCCCAGGGAGCGGATGCAAAGTCTTCGGATCGATATGATCACCCCGATCAATCGACGCCGCGTTTACCGCCTAGCTTTAGGGAACGCGGCGACCATTGACGCACGCCAGAGCAATAGGCTGGCACTCGTCTGAGTACTGACGAAGGAGACAAAGTGAGCCACGACCGACGGATACGTCTACCCAAGCTTGATGCTGTCTCCTTTGAGTCATTCAGTCTGTACCGCCTACGACCCACGGGGACCGTCGACATCGATCGGAACGTGTTCTGCCTCGCCGGCGCGAACGGGCTTGGGAAGTCCACGTTCATTGCCGCTATTAATTACGCACTCACAGGCGGAGTAACGCCTACCAAACCCAAGATCGACCAGCTTCCTCGCTACTATCGCGACGCGGCGGCGTACGGAGACGCCTACTTTTCCGGTCGCATCCGCGAACTTGATCGCGACGTTGCCAGTGTCAGTTTGACCTTTTCGATCGGCGAATCGACCTACCATATCCGTCGCCGATTCTTCCGCCCTTTCGAACTAGATGAGTTCTCCATAACGAGCGCGTCATCGCAGACCTCAGTTATCGACGATCCAACGCAAGGCGCCGAGGAGCGACAAAAGGCGTACGAAGATCGCATCGTGCAAGACACGGGCCTGCAAACGTATGCTCAGTTCGTCTTCTTGCAGCACTTCGTCTTCTCCTTCGACGAGAACCGGCACCTCCTGTTCTGGAATGCGCGGGCCACGGAGCTTGTCCTTTACCTAGCGTTTGGGCTCGACCCCTCTATGGCACGGCGAGTGGACGAGCTACGCAAAGCGGAGTCTGTCGAAGGCTCAGGAGCCCGGAACGCGCAGTATCAAGCAACCCTGGCCCGAAATGAACTGAAGCAAGTCCTTGCGCAGCTTTCTCCCGAACATTCCATCGACGCCGCAGCGCTGGCGATGTACGGAGAATTACAGAGCGAACGAGATCGCCTCACAGCGGCACGGGACGCGGTCCGTACAGAGCTTGCCGACGCTCGTCTCGAACTCGCCGAAGCGAGCGCAAACCTCATGCGCACACGTGACGCATACGAACGTGCATTTGCGGGTCACATGCGGGGCAACCGCGCCACTTCGGGGCACCCACACGCGCTCATTGCAAAACTTCTTGCGGAAAAGGTTTGTGCAGTATGCGGAGCAGAACACGCGGCAATTCCGTCACGGGTACAGGCAGCAATCGAGGCCGGAATCTGTCCGATGTGCGACGCAGAGGTCACCTCCAAAGCGTCCCCGCGCAGCGAGATTAGTCGCGACGAGCTAGCGAATCTCGATAGACAGTTGGCGGACCTGAGTAGGCGATCAAAGGCTGCTGCAGCGACCGCCAAAAGGCTCGATACTGAGTTGCGAGGGAGCCAGCAAGCCCTGGCGTCGGCCATTGCGAAGATGAGTGGCTTGGATGAAAGCCATGGATTTACACTAACTACCGCTGCGAGTCACCCCGATACCGAGGGGCTTCAAGCGCATGCATTACAGCTCCAAGGAGCCGTAGAGGTGGCGCTTGGCAGGAAAGAGGAACACCTGCAGCGTCGCAAGGAAATCATCGCCGAATATCAGCCCATCCAGTCCGCGCTCAAGAATGCCTGGGCGGACGCGGAGATGGAATTCGTGCCGCGATTCAGGGCCATCGCGGAAGACTTCATCGGGCTCCCTCTGGAAGTTTCGCTCGTGATCGGAGAAGGCATCAGCGGCACGGCGCATCTCGTGTTGTCAGTGGACAGTTCCCACCGGAGGCGTTCCGAGCAGCTATCCGAGAGCCAGCGCTTCTTTCTGGACATTGCCCTTCGGATGAGTCTCGCGCAACACATGACCGGGGGAGGCAGTTGCCTACTGATAGACACTCCCGAGGGCGCGCTCGACATTGCCTACGAAGCACGAGCGGGCGACATGTTCGCTACATTCGCCTCGGGTAGTGATCAGATTGTAATGACCGCAAATGTCAATACCTCTCAACTCCTCTTGCGACTGGCCGAGCGTTGCGGTCACGAAGGAATGCAGCTAGCGCGGATGACCGACTGGACATCGTTGTCAGATGTGCAGGTCCGCGAGGAAAAGCTCTTCGAGCGCGCGTTCGATGCGGTCGACGCTGCTCTCACGACGGGTAGCCTGACGCATGGCTAGCGACGCAGGGGTGCCCGACCCCGAGACCCAATCGCTAGATGCTGATGAGCTTGCCTTCAGTGACGAAGGTATTGAAGCGACGCTCTCCCCTGCAGACCCGGAGTCCGACATCGCCGCGATCTTCGACGCGCTATTCTTGATTTCCCGGCTCGCCCAGCATAATTTCCCTGCGCGGATCGACATTCACACATTCGCGTATTTGGCGTGTCTTATGTCGATCTACAGCGGCCAGCCGGCTAACGAATGGGGATACTCTTTCAGCGCAGTGCCCCCAACGCTGCCTTACAGTCCGACGCTCGATGGGGCGATCGACAGGCTAGTCGAGACGGACTATTTGAAGACAAGCAAATCGACTGACGTCACAAATCTTGCCGAATTTGAGCTGACGCCCGAGGGTGAGCGTGAGTTGGGGTTCTTTTCTACCCTGAGCCTGCTTAGCCGTCGGCTTCAATTCTTGGACGCTTCTACTTCAGCCGCAGTCTTCACGTCGTCAGCCGCCGTGGTGAACTCACTCGCGAACGAGCCACAGCTTGCGGCCGCCACTCATCTCAATAGCTCGCGGCAATTGCTCACTGAGTCGTCCACGGCCCGACTGTACGACGAGTTTGAGGCGCTTTCACAAGCCATCGGCAAGACGGACGTAAACCTGATCCTGCCCGCGTCGATGTACGTGAGCTACCTGCAGTCCGTCATGAGGGCGACTGCGGAGGAGGCGACCGGCGAGGCGGTGGAGAATGCCTAAGGAGCTAGACATGGCGAGCGCGTTTCGCCTCATCGGCGCTGGAAGCTACCAAGTCGCCGCCTACAGCGCGCACGGCGACTTGGGCCTCGAGGCAGTCGTAAGAGTTCTGGACACTGCGCGAACTCTACTTAGCCATGTGCCGTACGAGATGCTGACTACAGGCGTAGAAATCGTCACAAGTGTCGACGTCAGCGTTCCACTGTCTGTGACGGGTGGGGCGGAGCATCGACGTTTCGACATGCTTGAAGGCAAAGCTCTAAGCGCGATCACTGTGGCAATCATGGGTGCTGGAAGCCATCGAGTATGGGACAGCCTCAATGCCCCCGTCTCAAGCACTAGCCCGACCATCATTTACCGATACATCCACCACGATCGTGAAGTTGTGGAGATAGACGGGTCCGAGTGGAACGTCAACGACAGCCCATGGCCATGCGCGATGGGGACACCTACGTTCTCAAACCTCGAAGAGGCGCTAGACCGATACACGAAGCTGAACCGCATTCCGCTTCAGTGTGCACACCTCGTAAGCTCTTGGCGGGACGATGAGCGTCTCGCTTTCGCACCAAAGCCTGAGCACCTCATGCGCCGCTCCCTGATTCTCGCTCTCCAGTATGCGCTCGAGGGCGCAACAGTCCGGCCCGAGCAGAACCAAAGCGAAACCCGGCCTGTAGATATAGAGGTGACTTGGTGGGACTCCCGCAGAGCGGCGATCATTGAAATTAAGTGGCTTGGCGCGTCAGGCCCCACCGATCGCTCCAAATTCACCAGCACTCACCCGGAGAAGCGCGCACTCGACGGGTTGAAGCAACTAGCTGACTATCTTGACCTGCGCGACGGAACGACATCGGAGATACCCGTAATGGGGTACTTATATGTTTTCGATGCGCGTCGGTTAGGCTTGACTGCCTCGCAGACCGCTATTTCTCGGGAAGATGGGCTGCATTTTCAGTTTTCCGACCCTCCTTACCCCGCAGACCTGCTGGCGCGGGCGGATATGGGCTCTCCTTATCGCTGCTTTCTTGAGCCAGTAATCTAACGAGTTTGGGTGGACTCAATCCGGTTTTTGGAGAACAATCAGCGTCTCGAGAAGCTCGGCCCGACCACCTTGCTGTGGCGAGGCCCGCATCGATCGGAATGGCCTCACCTCTGCAGCGGTCAGTCCGAGATTGGGAGCGAGCTCTACCAGAATATCGGCGACACGAATGTCGACCGTCGAGTACCGGCTATCCCCAACTACCATCCAGATCTGGCCCCCGCTGGCTAGTTGATCGTTTGACCGCGATACGACATCCCACAGATCTGCAAAGTACCCGGCTACCATTTCGGGCAGCTTCGAATTCCACAGTTCGTCGCGTTTACCGCGCATGAGGCCAATAGTCGAATTGAGCGTAGGTGACCCAGCGGGAGCCGACGCGAATTCCCGAGAAATCTGAACGTGGGAAGCCAGAGTGCTTGTACGCAAGTCACCATTGTCGACCCAGTCCCGAAGATATCCCAGCATCCACAACTCGATGTTGTAGACGTCGGTGTAGTCGAAGGAGTTCGGGTACGGCGGCGAGAACACCACTAAGTCCGCCTCCACCCCGCTTAGATCGACCTCACGACTGTCTCCCACACGCAAATCGAAATCCAGATGCGCGCGTCGACCCAATGTTGCAACCTCACGGATCATGAGTTTCGAGTGGTCAACAAAAGCGCCACGAAGTCCCTCCGCGGTGTATTTCAGTTTTTGCCAGTTCCCTCGGTATCGCCTACCTTTTCCGTTCACACGTGCATTGCAGAAGTCGAGCAACACCCCGCTGAGCGCGACTCGAAAGAACCGAGCCACCGCGACATCGCCAACCTCAGAGATAGCGCTGTTCAAAGCATTGACCTCGCCTGCCACCTCTGCTGCGAAAAGATACCGACCTTTCACACCGGGTTCCACGAACGTGGCTGGAAGTAAACGTGCCGCCGACGAGGAATGCTGCCTGGCCCGAACCAGTAGGGCATCTAGGCGACGGACTAACTCTGAGGCCTCGTAGGTCGTGAGCTTGGCAGCAATCAGGTCAGCTAAGTAAGGATTGACCTCGACAGTAACTGGGTGAACACCCAAGAACTGCGCTGCGAGCGCCGAAGTACCGGAGCCACCGAAGGGATCGAAGAGACGCTTCACCGGGATGCGACTCTGCGTGACAGCTTCGCGCACTAGCTCCGGGGCAAACGCTTCCTTAAACCGCTTCCAACTCTGAAACGGGATGAGACTCGAACCCGCGTTCGTACCGATTGCGGCCACGCTTCGGCCCCCGGTCCAGTCATCAAAGGTAGCCAATGGCGGCGCGACGAGCGGGCCTAGTTCGTCAGACACATCTGACACGAGCAGGCTCGGCATCGCTTGTAGGTCCATCCGTTGTTG
The DNA here is from genome assembly GCF_014841545.1 of Frigoribacterium sp. CFBP 8751. NCBI lineage: Bacteria > Bacillati > Actinomycetota > Actinomycetes > Micrococcales > Microbacteriaceae > Frigoribacterium > Frigoribacterium sp. CFBP 8751. The sequence continues at coordinate 697,011 of NZ_JACYUB010000001.1, read as the reverse complement.
GGTCTGAGCTTGCTTAGCCTACCTAGATGGGCTGACTCTTCCTTTGAACGAGATAGGCAAGACTACGGTGGGCCGATCTCGGGCCAGGATCTCGACTGCAGCTGCCGGAGATCACCCGCCGCCAACGAGCACCACTCCCGCGGAAACATCCAGCATCGGGCACTCCTGAGCAACCGTTAACCCCACACCTTTATCTGGAAATCGCGTTGTCGAAATGCGTAGTGCGACGTTCAGTCGGCGGTGCAACCGCGTAGGGGCGGGCGCCGGACGACGTCGAGCGAGCGGTGGGCTGGTCAGCGGCGGACGTCGTGGAGGTGGTGCACGGGGTCGTGCACGAAGTAGCGCGCGAGCGAGTCGACCGTGAAGGCCGAGCCGTCGCTGCGGAGGCCGGTGCGACCGAGCCGGTCGTCGGGCACCGCCTCGAACGCGTCGGCGACGACGGCCGCGGCGGCCACGAGTTCGTCGGCCACCACCGCAGGTTGCTGGGACGCGTAGTCGTCGTCGAGCGCGGTGGCGTCCTGGTCCCAGTTCGCGAAGGTCGGCGCGTCCTCGGCGAGCATCAGCCGGAGGCGCGTGTCGAAGACCTGGAACACGTCGCGCACGTGCGCCCCGTACTCGAGCGGCGACCACGTGGCGTCGTCGGGCCGGGTGCGGGCGTCGGGCCGGGCGAGCTCGGCGGGCCAGGCGGCGGCGTTCTCGCGGACGAGGCGCGGCACGTCGCGGAACGCGACCTCGGCGGGGTCGAAGCCGCAGTCGTCGCAGGGGCGTTCGAGCACCCAGGTCCAGTTCTTCGTGTCGGGCGTGATCGGCATGGGACCGACGCTAGGACGCGCGACCCGGCACCCGCCATCGAGATCCTGCCGACGTCGGTGCCCCCGGCGCCAACCGCGACCACGCGAGGAACCCGGTTTCGAACCGTGCACCCGGTTGCTACCGGGTGCACGGTTCGAAACCGGGTTCATGGCGGGGCGAGGCGCGGCGGGAGCGCCGGGACAGGGCGGGACGGGGCGGGACGGGGGCTCGGGCTACCGGCGTCGCCCGGCCGACATCCGCCTCCGGGATGACGTCGGCCCCGCGACCCGCCGCTACCGTCGACCCATGACGAACACTCAGCACGAGGGCCGGCTCGCGGGGGCGGCGGCGAGCCTGCGACGGCGGGTCGACCGCCGCGAGGTGGCGTGGGTCGTCGGCACCACCGCGGCCCTGTTCGTCGCCGGCGCGGCGCTCGTCGGCCTGACGGCCTCGGCCGGGCGGGTGGTCGCGTCGCTGCTCGAGTTGCCGGGCGCGCTCGCGCAGACCGCGCTCGTGCCGTTCGTGGTGTGGGCCGTCCTCGTCGTCCTCGTCGCGTGGCGGTGGTCCGAGGCGCGGGCGTCACGCCGGGCCTGGCTCTACGTCGCCGCGGCGGCCGTGGCCCGGGCCGGCGTCGAGCTCACCGTCGGGTCGGGCGTCACGTCGGGCCTCCGGGCGGGCTTCTCCCTGTACACGTTGCCCACCGTCGTCTTCGTCAGCCTGCCGTTCGTCGCGACCGTCGGCCTGGCGTCGTTCGTCGTCCTCGCCGCACGATCGGGTCGGGGCGGCCGCGACACCTCGGCGCACGACGGATCACATCCGGCCGAGCACGCACCCGTCGACGTCCCCGTCGACGCCCCCGCGGCCCGGGCGGACCGGGCGCCCCGCCCGCCCCGTCACCTCGTGCACCGCGTCGCCGTGATCGTCGAGGCGCTCGCCCTCGCGGCGGGCGTCCTGCTCACGCTCTCGCTGGCCGGGCAGTGGTTCTCGGCCGAGTTCAGCCTCTTCGGCACCCCCGTGATTGTCAGCCAGGAGGCCGCGGACAGCTGGCTCCGGACCCTCGTCGCCTGCCTCGCGTGCCTCGTCGTGACGCTGTTCGCCGCGATCACCGCCGGGCATCGAGGTGTCGTCGTGGCGGCCGTCGTCGTCGCCGGGCTGGTCGTGATCGGTGCCGTCGGCGCACCCGTCCCCGGGGACCGGTGGGAGTCCCCCACCCCCCGTCAGGAACCCCTGCCCGCGAACTACACCCCGTGCTTCAGTGGCAGCGGGAAATGCAACTGATCCCCCGGTGCAGCCGGGTCAGGCGGGCGCGTCGACGTCGGCGCCGTCCCAGAGGTCGGAGCAGTCGACCGGCTCGGCGGCGTGCGCCCTGAGGTAGGGGCCCGCCCCGCGATCCCCGGTGAGGGACGCCGCGAGGGCCGACCAGTGGGACCGACCGACCACGACGGGGTGACCCGGGCGTCCGTGGAAGACGGACTGCCGCAGCGCAGCCGGGCCCAGGGGCACGTCGGCGGCCGGGGACGACAGCAGCCGCGCCACCGCGGACGGCGGCAGACCCGGGTAGTCCACCAGCGTGATGAGGGCGAGCCGCGCCTCCTCGGGGTCGAGGGCGGCGAGCGCCTCCAGCCCGACGCGCAGTGACGTCGCGAGGCCGTCGGCCCAGTCGTCCGCGACGACGACCGCCACCCTCGCCCGACCGTCGACCGGCGGGAGGCGCGGGTCGGCGTGCGGCGCGTCCGTCGCCCCGCCCGGCACCGGTGTCTCGACCGTCAGGAGGCGCGGGTCGGCCGCCAGCAGCGCTCGCGCCTCGGTCGCGCCCGCCCCGAGCACGACGACGACGCTGCCACAGCCCCCGTCGAGCAGCGTCGTCACGGCGCGGGTCAGCCACGGCCCGCGCTCGTCGACCACGAGCGCCTTGGGACGGCCCATGCGCGTCCCGGCGCCGGCCGCGAGCAGCAGGCCGACGGGCGTCGAGGAGTCGTCACCGGGCATGGTGTCAGGCTAGCCAGCCCCGGAGAGCACCTCGCGCCGGCCGGCGACGTCCGACGTCGCGGTAGGTCGCGGGGCCGAGGCCGTGACACCATCGAGACCTGGCACCACCAGAGACCACCCGCTCGCCCGTCGCACCCGAGGAGCCCCGTGTTCGAGATCGCCGACCGCCTGCTGGCGCGACTCGACGCCGGCGAGCGCCTCGCCGTCGCGACGGCCGTGTCGGTCGTGGGCAGTGCACCCCGGACGGTCGGCACGTCGATGGCCGTCACCGTCGACGGCACCGTGATCGGCAGCATCTCGGGCGGCTGCGTCGAGGGCGCGGTCTACGAGATCTGCACGCAGGTGCTCGACGACGGCACGCCGCAGCTCGAGACGTTCGGGTTCAGCGACGAGACGGCGTTCGAGGTCGGGCTCAGCTGCGGCGGGCGCATCGAGGTGCTCGCCCGGCTCGTCACCCCGGACGACGCCGAGACGATCGCCGCCCTCCGCGATGCCGCCGCCGGGCGTGAGGCGTCGGCGCATGTCGTGCTCGGCCCGGTCCGCACCGGCGAGGTCGTGCCGACCGTCGACGACTGCGAGGGTCTGCGGGTCTTCAGCGAGCGCTCGGTGCCGCCGCCGCGCCTCCTCGTCTTCGGGGCGGTCGAGTTCGCCGTCGCCCTGTGCAACGCCGGGGCGGTGCTGGGCTACCGCGTGACGGTGTGCGACCCGCGTCCGGTCTTCCTGACCCGCGAGCGTTTCCCGTCGGCCGACGAGGTCGTCGTCGAGTGGCCGCCGAACTACTTGGCGCGCACCGGGGTCGACGAGCGCACCGTGATCGCGGTGCTGTCGCACGACGAGCGGTTCGACGCCGACCTGGTCGAGGCGGCGCTGGCGTCCCCGGCGGCGTACGTCGGGGCCATGGGATCACGGGTCACGCACGACCGACGCGTCTCCGCCCTGGCCGATCGCGGAGTCGGGCCGGCGGCGCTCGGCCGACTGCACTCCCCCATCGGGCTCGACCTCGGGGCGAGCACGCCCGAGGAGACGGCCGTGTCGATCCTGGCCGAGGTGCTCGCCGTGCGGTCGGGCGCCTCGCGGGCTCCGCTGCGCGACCGTGACGGCAGCATCCACCTGATCAGCTGAGGCGCGGACCCCCAGGGTTCCGCCGAAGCGCCCGCGCGCGCAGGTGGGTCTCGGCGAGCCCCTGGTGCGTCGGCGTCAGCCGGCCCCGCCCGGGCGGACCTTGGGGGTGTCGGCGACGTCGATGCGGGTGACGCCGTCGCCGCGGTCCTCGGTCGTGATGCGCGGAGCGGCGTCCGACTCGTCCGACTTCGGGGCACGGGTGAGCTGGTCGTGCCGCTTCTCGTCGTCGGTCATGCCGGTCGGGTCGTGGTCGACCTCGTGCCCCGGGCTCGTGTCGCGGCCGGCGTCGCCGGGACCGGGGGTCTGCGTGTCGTCGCTCATGCGCTCGACCGTACCCGCGCCTCCTCGGGTCCCGGCGCACGAGACCCCAGGAACCTGCCGAGACCCTCGCGCGCGGCGTGGGGTCTGAGCGGGTTCCTGGGGTCTCGAGGCCGCCCTACCGGGTGAGGACGGCGAAGCCGCCGGGCTTGACCAGCACGAGGCTGCGGCCCTGCACGTCGCGCTGCTGCACGAGGCGGCCCTGCGCGTCGTACGACGACACCGACGACCGGGTGCCGCGCACGCCGACCGACGCCGGCAGCGGCAGCCGCGAGGTCGACGACAGCAGCTCGGTCGTCGTCGGGCGACCGTCGGCCGCCGTCCCGGCGAGCACGAGCCGCTGGACGAGCGGCCGCACGATCAGGCCGTCGACCACGGTCGCGTTCCGGCCGGCGGTCACGGTGATCGTCGTCGCTCCGGCACCGATCGGCACCGGCAGCGTCTGGGGCAGCAACGCCCCGGAGGCGGCGGTCACGCCCTGCGCTCCGGCCTGCGTCGTCAGCGTCCCGAGCGGCACGCGTCCCGCCTTCCAGACCGACGTCGACCGCACTCCCTCGGCGGCGAGCAGCACCGGCTCGACGTGCCGCAACCCGGAGCCCGCGGGCACCGTGATCGTCGCGCTCTGCCCGGGCTCGAGCCGCAGCGCCGAGCCTCCGCCGTACTGCGACTCGCCCGTCCACGCCGAGTCGGGCGTGACGACCGTGCCCGTCGTGGGCGACGCCGTCTCGGCCTCGACCACCGTCAGGCCGTCACGCGACGTGACGCTCGTCAGCCCCTGCGCCTCGGCCGAGACGTCGGGAGCACCGTCGAGGGCGATCATCGACAGCAGGCCGTGGATCGTGCTCTCGGCACCGCTGTTGCGGTTCACCGTGCCGTCGGCCTGTACGCCGTCGAAGGTCACTCCGGTGGCCGGGTCGTACACGGGGGTGCCCGAGCGGTTCGTGCCGAAGTACCAGCTCGCGGCGACGGCCGCGATCCGCTTCAGGCCCGGCGCACCCGCACCGGCGCCGGCCACGGCGAGCGCCGACTGCAGCCTCGAGTCGGCCCCGTAGGCGATCTGCGTCTGGTCGACGGGCGTCGGGTACCAGGCGTTGTCGGGCCCGCTCGCGGTGAGCAGCGTCGTCGTGAACGAGGTCTGGTCGAGCACGGCCGGCTTCAGCAGGTCGGGTCGGGCGAGCGTGGTCGACGCTCGGGCCAGGGCGACGGGCATCTGCGACGACCAGGCGTGCCACATCGCCCGGGACTTCGCCCAGGGCAGCACGGCTCCGTACGGCCAGGTCTGCCCGTCGCCGGACGACATCGCGGCGACCCCCTCGGCGAGCTGCGTCAGCGCGGTGCGCGAGGCCGCGTCACCCGGCACGACGGCCGAGTAGGCGCTCAGCCCGAGCACGGCCTCGGCCGACGCGTCGGCGCCGGAGCCGATCAGCCACGCGGGCACCTTGGCCCCGTCGGCCACGTCGTACTGCCCGTAGCGGGCGAGCGTCTCGCGGTTCAGCGCCGTCACGCCGAGCTGCAGCCGCTGCTGGAGGAACGCGGCGAACTCGGGGTCGTCGTCCGCGAACGCGGCGTACCCCTCGCCGAACGCCCAGATGCTGCGGGCGAGCCAGTAGCTGTTGCCGCTGTCGGACGGGTCGGGCAGCTCGACCGGCACCGGGCTCCGGTTGAAGGTGCCGTCGGGCTGCATCCAGAGGACGACGTTGCCGGCATCCTCACCGGTGGTCGTCTGGAAGTACGCGGTCGCGCGCAGCAACTCGTAGGCCTTGTCCCGGCTCGACTCCGAGCCGGTCTGCTGCCAGTCGCGCAGGTAGACGACGGCCGTCCGCGAGACGTCGTCGCTGTTGTAGGCGCCCTGCCCCCAGTACCCGGTCGCGGGGTCGAGCGGTCCACCGCCCACCCGGGCGAAGGTGCCGCCGTCGCGGGCGTCGGCGTAGGTCCACGGCAGGGTGAGCGTCGGCTCCGTGCTCTGACGGTAGGTCGAGTGGCCGGCCTCGGGCGCGGGCGTCGTCCGGTCGAGCAGGAAGTCCAGATGCGCCAGGTTCGTCAGCGGCGCCACGGCCGGTGCGGCCGCCGGCGCGGTCGGAGCGGCCGACCCGGGCGGCGCGGACGCCGGAGCAGGAGGCGCGGCGGCAGCCGGCAGCGCCCCCGTCACCCCCAGCACGGTCGCCAGGGCCGCGGCGAGCGCTGCGCCCGTCCATCGTGAGTTGCGTGCGATCATCGTCGACCGCCTCCTTCTTGTCGTGGTCTGCTGTCGTCGGGCCGTGCTCGACGTCGATCTCTGGTGGAGCTCAGGCCCGGTCGAGGCGGGCGACGCCGATCTTCGAGTCGGCCATGCCGTAGAACACGTACGGGACGCCGTCGACCTCCTCGATCGCGGTCGGGAACACCACGTTCGGCACGATGCCGTCGCGTTCGTCGGCGGTCTCGGCCTCGAGCAGCGGCACCTCCGACCGGGTGACCACGCGGGACGGGTCGTCGGCGTCGAGGATCATCCCGCCCGCCGCGTAGTTGACGTTCTGCTGCTGGGCGAACGCGTCGTCGATCACGCCCGTGACGCCGTGGTGCAGCAGCAGCCAGCCCTCGTCGACGCGCAGCGGGGGCGGGCCGCCGCCGATCTTCAGCTCCTCGAACGGGAACTCGGGGCCGGCGACGAATCGGTGCTGCCCCCACCGCGCCAACGCCCGCGGGTCGGCGGCGACCGCCTCGACCGGCACGTAGCTGATCCAGATCGAGTGCCGCCCGTCGGTGACGCCGGCCGGCAGCGGGCTGCCCTCGCCCGGAACCGTCGCCCCGATGTGCCACATCGGTCGGTGCAGGACGGCGAAGCTGCGCACGCCGTCCGGCGCGGTGACCGGCGACGGGAAGAACACGTTGTCCTTGTTGTGGAACAGCCCGAGGTCGGTGTCGAGCTCGTCGACGTACTCGAAGGTCGCGGGGCCGAGTCGGCGCCAGTCGCGCAGGTCGTCGCTCACGGCGACGGCGGTGCGCGGCCCGAGCGGCCCGTAGGCGACGTAGGTCATCACGTGCAGCCCGAGCTCCTCGATCCAGGTGACGCGCGGGTCCTCGACGCCGGCGTGGGTCGCGCCGCGTTCCCACCCGCGGTCGGGCGCGAGCACGACGCCCTCGCGGGTCACGCCCACGGGCACGCCGTCCTCGACGACCACCCGGGCCAGGCCGACCCGCGACACGTTGCCCGTGGCCACGAGCCGCGGCAGCAGGTAGAGCTCGCCGTCCGGCCCGCGACCTGAGCCGGGGTTGAGCACCCCTTCGGCCTCGTCGGGCGAGTCGGGGTCGGGGGTCATCACGACGCCCAGGCGGGTCAGTCGGTACGGGAAGTCAGCCATGGGAGGCCCTTTCGAGAGGCGAGAGGCGAGAGGCGACGGAGGCGCGATGCGAGGGGGGATCGCACCGCGCCTCCTGCGGTGGGGGCCGTCGGCACGACGACCCGGTCTGGGGGTGGGGAGCCGAGGAGGCGCGGGGCGCGCCGGTCGCGCACCGCGCCTCCTCGGGTCGGGAGGCGGTCGGTCAGCCCTTCACGCTCGAGCCGACGTCGGTCGAGATGAAGTAGCGCTGGAACACGATGAACAGCAGCACGACCGGAGCGGCCAGCACGACGGCGCCCGCGAGGGTCGCGCCGAACGGGTTCGCCGCGGTCGCCGCCACGTTGCTGATGTAGTTCGCCAGCGACACGGCGAGCGGCTGCATCGACGCCTCCTTGGTGATGAGGAACGGCCAGAGGAACTCGTTCCACGGACCGATGAAGGTCAGCAGCAGGGCCGTGACCAGCGCCGGGCGCACGAGCGGCAACGCGATGTTCCACAGCAGCCGGAATTCGCCGGTGCCGTCGATGCGCGCGGCCTCGAAGAGCTCCTTCGGCAGCTGCAGGAAGTACTGCCGGAAGATGATCACCGCCGTCGAGTTGATCGCGAACGGCAGGATCATGCCCAGGTAGTTGTCGCTCAGCCCGTAGTTGCGCGCGATGAGCACGTACAGCGGGATGATCAGCAGCTGGAAGGGCACCACCTGCACGAGCAGCGCCAGCGCGAAGGTGACCCCGCGACCGCGCCACTGCAGCACGGCCAGCGCGTAGCCGACCAGCACCCCGAACACGAGGGTGCAGGCGAGTACGCCGATCGTGAAGATGCCCGAGTTGAGCAGGCCGCTCAGCAGCCCGATGCGGCTGTCGATCGCGGCGTAGTTCTCGACCGTCAGGTTCGACGGGTGCGGGAACGCCCCGGCCACGGTCGGGTCGGGCTTGGTCTGCAGCGAGCCGATCACCATGTAGTAGAACGGGAAGAGGAACGCCAGGGCGCCGATCGCCAGTACGACGCCGCGCAGCGTGGTCTGGGCCCGGGTCAGAGGCGGCTTCTTCACCACCCGCGGGGTGCGGGCGGGGCTCGCCTCGGGGGTCGAGGCGCGTTCGTCGGCGGTCGTCATCGTTCGTCCTTTCCGCCGGCGAACCGGTTCTGCAGCAGGGCGATGACCAGCACGAGGATCACGAGCACGACGCCGATCGCGGCGGCCTGGTCGGGGTTCCCCTGCTCGATGCCCTTCTGGTACATCAGCAGCACGGGCGAGGTCGACGCACCGTTCGGCCCGCCTCCCCCGGTCAACAGGTACGGCTCGGTGAAGAGGTTCGCCCCCGTGACGGTCGAGACGAGCAGCACGAGCACGGTGGCCGGCCGCACGCCCGGCACGGTGACGGTGAAGAACGACCGGATCGGGCCGGCGCCGTCGCTCGAGGCCGCCTCGTACAGCTCCTTCGGCACGTTCTGCAGCGCCGCGAGGTACAGCAGGATGTAGAACCCGAGCTGCTTCCAGGTGACGAACAGCGCGATCGAGGGCATGGCCCACGCCGAGTTGATCAGCCACGAGGGCGTCGGGGCCAGCGGTCCGAGCACGTTGTTCACGAGACCGTCGCCGTTGAAGAGGAACAGCCAGACCGCGACGACGGCGACGCTCGCCGTCAGGTACGGCACGTAGAACGCCACCCGCAGGAACCCCCGGAAGTGCGCGACCTTGTCGAGCGCCGTGGCGAGCACCATGCTCAGCACGACGGTCAGCGGCACGTTGATCACCAGGAAGACGCCGACGTTGCCGAACGAGCGGATCACCGCCGGGTCGGTGAACGCGGTGACGAAGTTGTCGAGGCCGACGAAGGGCCGCGCGACGACGGCACCGGGCGCCGTGAAGAAGTAGTCGTGGAACGCGATGTAGACCGCGTAGACCAACGGGTACGCGAACACCGCCAGCACGAACACCAGGTAGGGCGCGCTGAACAGCAGGCCGAGCGGGTGCTTGCCGAGCGGGCCGCCCCGCCGACGCCCGCGCGGGTCGTCGTCGCGGCGACGACCCGCCCGGTGCCCGGAGCCGGGACCCCCCGAGGAGGCGCGGTGCGCCTCCTCGGCTCGTCCGGCGGTCGGCGACGCTGCCGCCGCCTCGTGCACGGTAGACACGATCAGCCCTGCGCCGCGAGCTCGTCGATCTTGTCCGCGGCGTCCTTCAGCGACGAGTCGACGTCACCCTTGCCGAAGATCACGCTGCTCGACCACGCGTCGCGGAAGGCCTGCAGTTCGGCGACGGTGTTCGGGCCGGCCGGCACCTCGACGGTCCGGGCCGCCTGGTCGCCGAAGAGCGCGTACGAGGGGTTCGCGTCGAAGTAGTCGGAGTAGGTCGAGGCCAGGTCGGTGCGGATCGGCATCTGGCCCGTGGTCTCGAGCAGGGCGCGGTCCTGGTCGCTGCTGGTGGAGAACTTCAGGAAGTCCCATGCGGTGCCCTGGTTCTCACAGGCCGTGTACATGCCGACGTTCTTCGCGTCGCTGAACGTGTAGGTCTCGTCGGCGCTCGTGCCGTCCTTGGTCGGGACGGGCACGGCACCCCAGTTGACGTCCTCGTAGACCGACACGGCCCACGGCCCGACGATCGACATCGCGGCCTCGCCGTCGGCGAACGAGTCGCCCGTGTACTGCTCCTGGCCGGCCAGCCCCTGCTCGTAGAGCGAGCGCCAGAAGGTCGCGACGTCCTCGCCGGCGGTGTCGGCGAAGGTCGCCTTGCCGTCCTCGACCAGGCCGGTGCCGCCCGTCTCGGCCGCGTAGAGCGGCATGAAGTCGAACTGCGACTGGAAGAACTCGCTCGTCGGCGCCGGGTGGATGGCGTACTTCGAGACGCCGGCGTCGACCAGGGTCTTCGACGTCGCGAGGAAGTCGTCGTAGGTCGACAGGTCGGGGTTCTCGGCGTCGAGGCCGGCCTTCGTGAAGAGGTCCTTGTTGTAGAAGATCATCACCGGGTTCGACTTCCAGGGCAGCTGGTAGTACTTGCCGTCGGCGTCCTGGTACTGCTTCGCCAGGTCGCCGCTGCGCTCCTCGATGTAGCTCGCGCCGTCGTCGAAGCTCGACAGGTCGACCAGGCCGCCCTGCTTCTGGAACTGCCCGACCGCGCTGGGGGCCGTGTTGTAGACGAGGCAGGGGGCGTTGCCGGCCGTGATGGCGGCACCGATGACCTCTTCGCTCGACTTGCCGGCGGGGATCTCCTGACCCTTGACCTGCTCGTCGGGGTGGTCGGCGTTCCAGGCCTCGACCATGGCCTTGCCCCAGGTGACCTCCTGCTCGTTGTTCGAGTACCAGATCGTGATGGGGCCCTTGGCGGTGAGGGCGTCGCTCGAGGCGCCGCCGCCGCCGGAGCAGGCGGTCAGGCCGAGGGCGGCGACCAGGACGGTCGCGCCGAGGGTGGCGCGGCGGGTGAAGCGTGTGCGTCGTTGCACGGTGTTCTCCTTGGGTGGGGTGGTGCTGCGGGTGTGACTAGGGGGTCGTGTGAGGTGCGGGGGTGTGCGGGTCGGCGCGGTAGAAGGAGAGCTCGCGGTGGCCGGCGGGGGCGTCCCAGCCCTGGGCGAAGGTCCAGCGGCCGCCGATCTTCTGCAGGCCGCCCCAGCTGAGGGAGCCGCCGGGCGTCAGGGCGAGTTGGTCGACCGGACGATCGACGTCGTAGAGCGCCTGGCTCGCCGCGAAGACGCCGTCGACGTCGTGGAAGACGTCCAGCACGAGTCGGCCGTCGCCGGTGACGATCGCGGCGGCGACCTCGTGCAGGTGGCCGCCGACGCCCGTCAGGTCGAGGTACGGCACGGGCTCGAAGGTCCAGTGGCGCAGGTCGTCCGAGCGGCCGACGTGCAGCACGCCGTCGAAGCCCTCGCTGACGAACATGAGGTAGTCCCCGTCGTCGCGGCGGCCGTTGCCGTTGCCGTTGCCGCTGCCGCCGAGGCGGACGGCGTTCCCGTGCTCGTCGCGCGGGATCACGGCGCCCTTGGCCCACAGGCGCGTCTGCTCGTGGTCCGCGATCGGCCCGAGCTTCTGCCAGGTCACGAGGTCGTCACTGACGGCGACCAGGATGTCGATGCCGACCGCCTGGACGGGGTACCCGGGGCTCGGGTGCGCGACCCGCGCCTCCTCGGTGATCGGGAAGACGCCGTTGTAGAAGAGCCAGAAACGCCCCTCGGCGCGGTAGACCTTGGGGTCCTCGGTGCCGAGCAGTTCGTCGTCGAGGGTGGGACGGACGACCGGGTTGGCCGGGTCGTCGACCCATGTGGCGCCGGGTGCGGGTTCGCCGTCGGGGGTGAGGGCGAGGGTGGCGTGGCCGATGCGGCTGCCGAGGCTCTCCTTGCGGGGCGAGGCCCGGTAGAAGAGGTGCAGGGTGCCGTCGTGCTCGATCAGGCTGGGGTTGTAGAGCGACTCGCTCGTCCAGCCGAGCCCGTCGGGGTCGGGCCACTGGCCGTCGAGCGTGAAGGTGAACGCCGGGTCGACGGCGAAGGGGCCGACCGCCCAGTCGGGCCGGGCCGGCTCGTAGGCGGCGGGGCTCGAGAAGGTCAGCTGCGAGAGGGCACCGGTCAGCTCGTTGCGGTGGACGAGGGCCTCGTCGAGGACCGTCCGGAGGCGCTCCCGGGTCAGCGGGACGAGGTACGGCTTCGAGGCGGCGCCGGCCGCGTCGGCCGCGCCGGCGTCGGGCGCGGTGTCGGCGGTCGTCGCGTCGGCGGCGCTGCTCGTCGCCTGGGCGCTGGCCGCGTCGGCTGTCGTCGTCATCGGGGCTCCCACGTCGTCGTGTGCGGTCTCGCTCGTCTACCGAAACGTTTCGGTAGATCGAGAAGCTAGCACGGTGACGGCCCGACCGGAACCCCTTGCGGCCTCACCCTCCTGTCGCACCGCCGACTGGACGTCGCACCGCGCACTTCCACGGTGCGACGGTCGGTCGGCGGTGCGATCCCCGCGCCTGGCCCGGGGTCAGCGGGCGGCGGGGCCCGTCGACGCGCGGACCAGCAGCCGGGCGGGCTCGATCTCGGCGTCGGTGACGGTCTCGCCCTCGACCGACGAGAGCAGGAGGCGCGCCGCCTCGGCCCCGATCAGCCGCGGAGCCGTCGTCAGCGTGGTCAGCCCGGGGCGCACGTACGACCCGAGCTCGATGCCGTCGAACCCGGCCACGCTGACGTCGTCGGGGACGCGGACCCCGAGCCGGTCGAGCTCGGTCATGAACCCGATCGCGGCCAGGTCGTTGGCGCAGAAGACGGCGGTGGGGCGGTCGTCGACCGGTGCGTCCGGGCCGAACAGGCGAGCGGCGGCCCGGGCTCCCCCGTCGTAGGTGAAGTCGGCCTCGACGACGGCCCCCGGGTCGCGCCCGGCCGCGACGACGGCGTCCCGCCACGCGGCTCCGCGACGCCGCGAGTGCACGAAGCGGCCGGGCCCGGCGACGTGCGCGAACCGCCGGTGACCGAGCGACACGAGGTGGTCGATGAGCTCGCCGATGCCGGCCGAGTCGTCCTGGCGCACGGCGGGCAGGGGGAAGTCTCCGGCCGGGTTGACCCCGACGGCGGGCAGGTCGAGCTCGCGGACCAGGTCGACCCGCGGGTCGTCCACCGTCAGCTCGTTCAGGACGACGCCGTCGACCCGGCGCCCGGCCGCGAGCCGGCGATAGCGGTCGAGCGGCTCGTCGGCGGCCGACCCCATCTGCAGGATGAGCGCGTACCCGCGGGGGTCGAGCACCGATTCGAGCCCGCCGATGAAGCTGCCGAAGAACGGGTCGGACTCGAGCACGAACGGGTCGCGGTGCACCACGAGCCCGATGGTGAACGCTCGCTTGGCGCTGAGGCTGCGCCCGCGGACGCTCGGCACGAAGCCGAGGTCGTCGGCGGCCTGGCGGATGCGCGCGCGGGTCTGCTCCGAGACGCCGGGGCGACCGTTGAGGGCGCTGCTGACCGAACTGATCGCGACGCCGGCCCGGGCCGCGACCTCGACGATGGTGACCCGCTCTGCCACGCCGCGCCTCCTCGTCCTCGCCGGGGCCGATGCCCGTGTGCGCCCGCCGCGCCCCCACGATGCTACTGACCCGCCGCAGCCGCCACCCTCGCGTGGCCCACCCGGCCCTAGGGTCGGGGCATGCTCATCGTCTCGCTCGTCGCGGCCTCGCTCGCCGCCCTGCTGCACCTCTACATCTTCGTGATGGAGTCCTTCCTCTGGACCACCCCCCGCGTCCGCGCGACCTTCGGCATCACCGACGACGTCCAGGCCGAGCACACGAAGCCGCTCGCCTACAACCAAGGCTTCTACAACCTGTTCCTCGCGATCGTCACGATCGTGGGCGTCGTGCTGATCGCCGCCGGAGGGGCAGGAGGCGCGGGCAGCGCCTTCGAGGCATCCGCCGCGGGCACCGCCCTGCTGGTCGCGGGCACGGGGTCGATGCTGGCCGCCGCGCTCGTCCTGCTGCTCTCGGACCGCACGAAGACGCGCGCTGCCGTCACGCAGGGGTTCTTCCCGCTCGTCGCCCTCGTCACGCTGCTGATCTCGTCGTCCTGACCTGCCCGTCCGGCCCCGTCGGCCGCACTACCCTGGGCGGGTGACCGACGTGACCGACGCCACCCGCGCCTCCTCCGCTCCCGACGCCGCGGCTGCCGACGCCGCTCGGGCCGCTGCCCCCGCCGCCCCGACGACCCACTGGACGCTGACGCTCGTCTGCCAGGACCGGCCCGGCATCGTCCACGCCATCAGCGGCGCCGTCGTGCAGGCCGGCGGCAACATCACCGAGTCGGCGCAGTTCTCGAGCCACGACACCGGCACGTTCTTCATGCGCCTGCAGGTCGAGGCCCCCGGCGAGCGCGACGCGTTCGAGGCGGCACTGGCGCCCGTGCTCGCGCACTACGACGTGCAGGCGAAGCTCGACGTCGTCGGGCGCCCGACCCGCACGCTCGTGTTGGCGAGCAAGGCGGCGCACTGCGTCAACGACCTGCTGTTCCGGCAGCGCGCCGGGCAGCTGCCGATCGAGGTGCCGCTGATCCTGGCGAACCACGACGACCTGTCCGGGCTGGCCGAGTTCTACGGCAAGCGGTTCGAGCACCACCCGGTCACCGACCCCGAGTCGAAGGCGGCCTTCGAGGCCCGCGTGCTGCAGGTCGTCGACCGGTACGACGTCGAGCTCGTCGTGCTCGCCCGCTACATGCAGATCCTCAGCCCCGAGCTCTGCGCGGCGCTCGAGGGGCGGGCGATCAACATCCACCACTCGTTCCTGCCCGGGTTCAAGGGTGCGAACCCGTACCGCCAGGCCCACGCCCGCGGCGTGAAGCTGATCGGCGCGACGGCGCACTTCGTCACGAGCGACCTCGACGAGGGGCCGATCATCGAGCAGAACGTCGTCCGCGTCGACCACACCCGCAGCGCCCCCGAGCTGATGGCGATCGGCCAGGACGAGGAGAGCCGCACCCTGACCCAGGCCGTCCGCTGGTTCGCGGAAGACCGCGTGCTGCTCGACGGCGCCCGCACCATCGTCTTCCGCTAGCCCCGCGCGGGCACACCGGCCGTACGCTGGACGCGTGACTCCGACCGACCCCGTACCCTCCCCCGTCCCGGCCCGCGGCGGCCCGGTCGGCGCGCTCGACGTGGTGCGCTTCGTCACGCTGATCCTCGCCTTCCTGAGCCTCGGGTTCTGGGGCTACCTCGCCTGGCCGTTCCCGTTCCCGTCGCTGGCGTTCATGATCGGCGCGCCCCTGTTCGCGATCGTCGTGTGGGGCCTGTTCCGCTCACCGCGCGCCCCGATCCCGACCGACGCCGTCGGCAAGGCCCTGGTCGAGATCGCGATCATGGGTGCCGTGGTCGCCGCCTGGGCCATGCTCGGCTACCCGGTCGTCGCCCTGGCGTTCGCCGTCCTGGCCGGCGTCACGGGCGTCCTGGCCTTCCGTCGCGAGAACCGCCGGGGGGCCCGCCGGTGACCACCACCCTGTTCTCCGACGCCCGCAAGGTCGACGCGGACGGCGAGGTCGCCGGCTTCTGGATGCTCGTCGACGGCGACGTGATCGTCGCCACCGGCACCACGGTGCCGGGGTCGCGCGCGGCGGCCGAGGTGACGAGCGGGGTCGACGCGACCCGCGCCTCCTCGGCGACGTCGGGTGCACCCGACGGCCCGACCGCAGGAGGCGCGGTCCCACCCCCGGCGGACGTCACGGTCGACCTCGCGGGCGCCACGCTCACCCCGGGGCTGATCGACCTGCACACGCACGGCGGCGGCGGGCACGCCTTCGACGGCGGGCCCGACGACCTCGACGCCGGTCTCGCGCTGCACCGCCGACACGGGACGACGCGCTCGCTGATCAGCCTGGTGGCGAACCCGGTGCCGGTGCTGTCCCGGTCGCTCGGACTGATCGGTGACCTGATGCGGCGTGATCCGCTCGTGCTCGGGGCACACCTCGAGGGGCCGTTCCTGGCTCCCGACCGCCGGGGAGCCCATGCCCCGCACTTCCTGCTCGAACCCGACGCCGCCACGGTCGAGAGCCTGCTCGAGGCCGGCGACGGCATCGTCCGTCAGGTCACCCTCGCCCCCGAGCTGCCCGGCGGGCTCGACGCGATCGACCGGCTCGTCAGCTCGGGCGTCGTCGCCGCCGTCGGGCACACCGAGGCCGACTTCGACCTCGCCCGCGCGGCGTTCGACCGGGGCTCGAGCCTCGTGACCCACGCGTTCAACGCCATGGCCGGCATCCACCACCGCGACCCGGGGCCGCTCGTCGCGGCGGTCGGCGACGAACGCGTGACGATCGAGTTGATCCTCGACGGCGTGCACGTGCACCCGGCCGTGGCGGACCTCGTGCTGCGCTCGGCGCCCCGGCGGGTCGCCCTCATCACCGACGCGATGGCCGCGGCCGGAGCCGCCGACGGCGACTACCGCATCGGCGAACTCGCGGTGACGGTCGAGCACGGCGTCGCCACGCTCACGGGCACGTCGACCATCGCGGGCTCGACCCTCACCCAGGACGCCGCCCTGCGCATCGCGATCCTGCAGACCGGGCTCTCGGCCGTCGACGCCGTCGCGGCACTGACCCTCGTGCCGGCCCACGTGCTCGGCGTCGACGCCGGGGGCAGGCGAGCGGGCACGCCCGCCGCGCAGGCCGGCGTCGCGCGCACGGCGCAGGGCCCGGCGCTGGGCATCGCGCCGGCCGGTGCCGCACGCACGGCGCAGGGTGCGGCGCAGGCCGCCGCGGCCGGGCCGCCGCTCGGCCGGCTGGCCCCCGGGCACGCCGCCGACGCCGTCGCGTGGCACGACGACTGGACGGTCGCCCGGGTCTGGGCCGCCGGCCGCGAACTGCCCGTCGGCTGATCTCCGGCACCGCCCCGCCCAGCCCCGCCCCGCCCCTGACGACACTGCACCGCGATTCGTGCACGACACCGCGACTAGTCGCGGTGCCGTGCACGAAACGCGGTGCAGTGAGTCGGTGCCGTCGGCCGTCGGGCTCGCCGAGCCGCGCCCTACCCCTTCAGGTCGGGGAAGTCCGCGTCGCGCCACTCGGCCGCAGCCCGCTCGCCCGACCGGGCCAGCGCCTCCTCGCGGTCGCGCAGTTCGACGCGGCGGATCTTGCCCGAGATCGTCTTCGGCAGCTCGGCGAACTCGACCCGCCTCACCCGCTCGTAGGCGGGCAGCGAGACCCGGGCGTGCGCCAGCACGGCCCGGGCGGTCTCGGCGTCCGGGGCCCACCCCTCGGCCAGGGTCACGTACGCCTTGACGATGTTCAGCCGGGTGTCGTCGGGGGCCGGCACGACGGCGGACTCGGCGACGGCCGGGTGCTCGATCAGCATGCTCTCGACCTCGAACGGCGAGACCTTGTAGTCCGACGACTTGAAGACGTCGTCGGTGCGGCCGACGAACGTGATCATGCCCTCGGCGTCGCGCACGGCCACGTCGCCGGTGTGGAACAACCCGTCACGCATCGACGACTCGGTGCGGGCGGCGTCGCCGAGGTAGCCGGTCATCAGGTTGACGGGTCGCGTGGTGAGGTCGAGGCAGACCTCGCCCTCGTCGCCGACGACGCCCGTGACGGGGTCGACCAGCACGACCTCGACGCCGGGCAGGGCGCGCCCCATCGAGCCGGCCTTGATCGTGCCGCCCGGCGCGTTCGCGACGATGGCGGTGGTCTCGGTCTGCCCGTACCCGTCGCGGATGTCCAGGCCCCAGCCCTGCTGCACCCGCCCGATCACCTCGGGGTTGAGCGGTTCGCCGGCCGACAGCGCCTCGCGGAGGGCGCTCGGCCGCGATCCCAGCGACGACTGGATCAGCATGCGCCACACGGTCGGCGGCGCACAGAACGAGGTCACCCGGGCCCGCTCGAGCTGGTCCCTGAGCTCGGCCGGCCGGAAGCGTCCGTAGTTGTAGACGAACACGGTGGCCTCGGCGGTCCACGGCGCGAAGAAGCAGCTCCAGGCGTGCTTGCCCCAGCCCGGCGACGAGATCGTCATGTGCACGTCGCCCGGCTGCACGCCGAGCCAGTAGGTCGTGGTCAGGTGCCCGACGGGGTACGAGGCGTGCGAGTGCACGACCATCTTCGGCTTGCTCGTCGTGCCCGACGTGAAGTAGACGAGGCAGGCGTCCTCGGTCGCCGTCTCGACGTCGGGACGAGTCCAGGAGGCGCGGTGCGAGTCCCCGAAGGACGTCCAGCCTGCGGGGGCCTCGTCGCCCTCGGGGACGACGGCGATGCGCGTGACGGCCTCGACCCCCTCCACCCCGGCGAACGCGGGGGCGTCGGACGCGTTGGCGATCACGTGCCGGACGAGCCCCCGGTCGATGCGGTCGGCGAGGTCGGCGCTGCCGAGCACGGTCGACGTCGGCAGGATGACCGCGCCCACCTTCATCACGGCGAGCATGGCCTCCCACAGTTCGACCTGGTTGCCGAGCATCAGCATGACGTGGTCGCCCGTCGCGACGCCGAGGTCGTGCAGCCAGGCGGCGACCTGGTCGCTGCGTCGACGCATGGCGTCGAACGACACCCTCTGCTCGGAGCCGTCCTCCTCGACGATCCACAACGCCGTGCGCTCGTTGTCGCGGGCGATCACGTCGAACCAGTCGGTCGCCCAGTTGAACCGGTCGCCGACGTCCGGCCAGCGGAACTCGTCGCTCGCGCGGTCGAGGTCGTGCCCGAGCCCCAGCAGGTGGTCGCGGGCCGCCCGGTAGGCGACGGTGGCCGGCCCCTCGGCGGGTGCGGATGCGCCGGCTGATGCGTCGGCGGATGCAGCGGGCGTGTCGGCGGGTGCGGGTGCGTCGGACATCCCGCCATCATGCACCCCCACCCATGCCGGGCCCGGCATGCGGGAGGGCCGCTCGCCTAGGGTCGTGACATGACGAACGACGCGACCCGCGCCTCCTCATCCGCAGCCAGGTCCGCCCGCTCGCGGCCCGCCCTCGAGATCGCGGTGACGAGCGCCGCCGGAGCCGTCACGGCGCGCGACGGCGGAGCCGACCGCGTCGAACTGTGCAGCGCCCTCGAGCTCGGGGGCGTCACCCCGTCGCAGGGGTTGGTCGAGGCGACCGTCGCGACGGGCGTGCCCGTGCACGCGCTGGTGCGGTGCCGGCCCGGCGGCTTCGTGTACGACACGGACGAGCTGGACGTGATGGTGCGCGAGATCCGGGCGCTGGTGCGGTCGGGTGTGGCCGGCGTCGTCGTGGGCGCGCTGCGCGAGGACGGCTCGCTCGACGTCGACGCCCTCCGCTGGTTCGTCGAGGCCGCGCTCGATGCCGCCGCCCCGCGCCCGGGCACGACACCCCAGGAACCCGCCGAGACCCCAGCTCGCGCCCTGGGGTCTCGGCGGGTTCCTGGGGTCTCACCGCTCGAGATCACCGTGCACCGGGCCGTGGATCGGGCGTCGGACCCGGTCGTGGCGGTGGCGGCCCTGGTGGGGCTGGGCGTCACGCGCGTGCTGACGTCGGGCGGGGCGTCCACGGCCGGGGCGGGTCTGGCGTCGGGGGTGCTGCCGCGCCTGGTCGAGGTCGCGGGCGACGTGCAGGTGATGGCCGGGGGCGGGGTGCAGCTCGGCGACGTCCCGGCGCTCGTGGCCGCGGGGGTCGATGCCGTGCACCTGTCGGCGAAGCGGGCGCGGGCCGTGCGCGCCTCCTCGTCCCGGTCGGGGACGACCGTGTCGCTCGGCACCGAGGCGTCGACGGACTCGTGGTTCGAGACCGACCCCGAGCTGGTCCGCGCCGCCCGTCACGCCCTCGACCAGGCCTGAGGCCCACCGCGGCGACCGCCCCCGGTCGCAGGGGTGCACAGTGGAGCGATGACATCGACGTCCCTCCTCGTGATCGGCGGCACCGGGCAGATCAGCGCCTCGGTCGTGCGGCAGGCCCTGCGCGACGGCCTGGCCGTGACCGTGCTGAACCGCGGCAGCACCACGATCCGGCCCGTGCCCGCGGGCGTCGAGCAGCTCGTCGCCGACGTCCGGGACGAGGAGGCGCTGGTCGCCGCCCTGGACGGACGTCGCTTCGACTCGGTGGCCGACTTCCTGACCTTCACGCCCGACCAGCTCGCCTCGATGCTGCGGGTGGTGGCGCCGCTGACCGATCAGTACGTGTTCATCGGCTCGGCCTCGGCGTACCAGAAGCCGCCGGTGTCGTTGCCGATCACCGAGGCGACGCCGCTGTTCAACCCGTGGTGGTCGTACTCTCGCGACAAGATCGCCTGCGAGCGCCTGCTGCGCGACGAGCACCTCGCCGGGCGGGTGCAGGCGACGGTCGTGCGCCCCTCGCACACCTACGACGAGACGGCCGTGCCGTTGCTCGGCGGCTGGACCACGATCGAGCGCATGCGACGCGGCGACCCGGTCGTGCTGCACGGCGACGGCACCTCGCTCTGGGCGCTGACGCACTCGGCCGACTTCGCTCGCGCCTTCGTGGGGTTGCTCGGGCACCCCGGCGCCCTGGGCGAGGCGTTCCACATCATGTCGCCCGAGCTGCTCACCTGGAACATGATCGCCCGCGACCTCGCCGACGCCGCGGGGGCGTCGCTGCACGTCGTCCACCGCACGACGCAGGTGCTGACCGACGAGGTGCCCGAGTGGACGGCCGACCTCTGCGGCGACCGCAGCCACCCGGCCGTGTTCGACACGTCGAAGATCCGCGCGTTGGTGCCCGGTTGGGAGGCGCGGGTCCCCTTCGCCGAGGGAGCCCGCCAGATCGTCGCCTGGCACGACGCCGACGCCTCGCGTCGCACGGTCGACCCCTGGGTCGACGACGCCTACGAGCGGCTCGTCGCCCTCTAGGCCGGGCCCCGGTCCGGGCCCGCGGGAGCTTCGGTTCGACGTCGCACCGCCGATGTGGGCGGTGCGACGTTCAGTCGGCGGTGCGACGCAGCGCAGGCGCGGGCGTAGGGGCACCAGCAGCCGCAGCCGCCTCCGATCCGGCCCGCACCGCACTCTCGGCGACGGGCAGAGTCAGCCGGAAGACCGCGCCGGGTCGGCCGACCCCGGGCGGCTCGCAGACCAGGTCGCCGCCGTGGGCGCGCGCCAGGCCGCGGGCGATGGGCAGCCCCAGGCCCGCGCCTCCGTCCCCGGACCGTCGGGCCTCGTCGAGCCGCACCAGCCGGTCGAACACCCGCTCGCGATCGGCGTCGGGCACGCCCGGGCCGTCGTCGGACACGAGCACGGCGACCTCGTCGGCCCTCGACGCGTCGAGCCAGAGCGTCACCTGACCCGTGCCCCCCGTCGCCCGGGCGGCGTTGTCGACCAGGTTGCCGACGATCTGCGAGACGCGCCCCGCGTCGGCCGCGACCACGACGGGCCCGTCGGGCAGCACGACGCGCAGGTCGAGCGACGGCCGTCGTAGCCGCTGACGCTCGACGTCGGCGAGCATCGACGCCCCGAGGTCGACGGGGGCGACGTCGAGCGAGATCCCCTGGTCGACGCGGGCCATCAGCAGCATGTCGTCGATCAACCGGGAGGCGCGTTCGGCCTCGCGCACCACGTGCGTCGCCAGCCGCTCGCGTTCGTCGGCCGTGCCGGGCGACCGCACGAGGGTGTCGGCCGCGGCGCGCATGCCGGCGACGGGGGTGCGCAGTTCGTGGGCGGCGTCGGACACGAACGCCCGCACCCGCGTCTCGGCGTCGAGTGCGGCCCGCTCGGCCCCCTCGACGCCGTCGAGCATCTCGTCGAAGGCGACGGCGACCCGGCCGATCTCGGTGTCGCGTCGGGCCGGCCGCAGGCGTCGGCCCCGGTCGCCGTGAGCGATCGACCGGGCGACGCCGGTCATCCGGTCGAGCGGCCGCAGGGTGGCCCGCACGACGAGGGCGAGGCCGATCGCCGCGATCAGCAGGAACGCCGCGGAGGCGCCGATCATCACCCAGCGCAGCTGCACCAGGGTCTCGCCCACCGACCGCGAGTCCGTGGTCAGCGTGATCGTCGACCCGTCGCTGAGCTGCGAGACGAGCGTGGTCACCTCGTCGTCGCTCCGCACCTCGGACGAGGTGACCGTGACCGCGTCGGACGAGGAGGCGCTGCCCACGTCCCCGGAGTCGGTGCCGGTCGAGCCCGTGTCCGAGCCGGTCCCGCCGGTGTCGGTGCCCTCCTGGGCGTCGGTGCCCGCGCCTCCTGGTCCGTCGTCGAGGCCCGAGGCCGGGCCGCCGCGACCGGGGCCGCCCTCGCCGAGCGAGGGCGGACCGTCGCGCAGCTGGTCGGGGCTCGGGCCGGCGACGATGGCGTCGCCGTTCGCGTCGCGGATGACGACCGAGAGCCCCTGGGCCGAGAGCCGGTCGGCGAGTTCGTCGCCGTCGACCGTGCCGACCAGGGCGGCAGCGGCCGCGGCGCGGTCGGACAGCCGGTCGACGACCTGGGCGCGGAGCCGCTGGCCGAGCGTGAGCTCGACCGTCACGGCGAGCGCCGCCAGCAGGACGGCCAGCAGCAGGAGCACGGCGACGACCGTGCGGGCGCGCAACGAACCGGTGCGCAGCCCGGGGGCGGCGGTGTCGGGGGCCGACGCCGCGCCTCCTCGGGGGTGGTGTCCCGTCGAGAGCGCGGCGGCACGGCGGGGGCGCGTCACGCGCTCATCCGGTAGCCGAGGCCGCGGACGGTGTGGATGAGGCGGGGGCCGCGGGTCTCCATCTTGCGGCGCAGGGCGCTGAGGTGCACCTCGACGAGGTTGGGGTCGTAGTCGTCGTAGCCCCAGACCTGGGTGAGGATCTGGGTCTTCGAGACGGTGCGTCCGCGGCTCTCGGCGAGGAAGCCGAGCAGGCGGAACTCGGTCGCCGTGAGGTCGAGCGGTTCGCCGCCGCGCGTGATGCGGGCCGCCTCGGGGTCGACGACGAGGTCGCCGATCTCGATCACCGAGGGGATGCGGCCGCGGCGTCGGAGCACGGCCGTGACCCGGGCGATCAGTTCGGCGACGGCGAACGGCTTGACCACGTAGTCGTCGACGCCCTCGGCGAAGCCGCGCAGTCGGTCGTCGACCTCGTCGCGGGCGGTCAGCATGACGACGGCGGCGTCGGACGAAGTGCGGATGGTGCTCGCCAGGCGGATGCCGCTCGCCCCGGGCAGCATCCAGTCGAGCACGACGAGGTCGGGCACGAAAGCCTTCAACTGCTCGGGCAGGTCTGCGCCGTCGGCCAGACCGTGCACGGCGAAGCCCTCGGCGCCGAGCGCGGTGACGACGGCGGTGCGGATGGTCTCGTCGTCGTCGATCACGAGGACGCGGGCGGGGCTGAGCATCCTCCGCACGGTAGGGGCCCTCGGTGGGTGGAAGCTATGGACGGGCTGGAGGCGCGGTGTGGGTCGGGTCGTCGGTGACGTCGAGGTCGGGGTCGAGGTGGGGGTCGAGGTGGGCGAGGACGAACGGGTCGACGCAGCCCCGGGCGAAACCGCGGATGCGTCGGTCGATGTCGCGCTGGAGGAGGACGGCGCCGATGCGCTCGGCCACGGGCGCCAGCCACGCCGGCTTGCACGAGAAGTTGTAGCGCCAGACGGCCTCGGTCGAGCTCGGGTCGCCGTCGACCTCGCTGAACCGCCATCCCCCGCCCATGCGCGCGAAGAACCACGAGCCCTTCGTCATCTTCATGCCGACGTTCGTCGGCGGGTTGTACGAGACGTACTCGCTCTCCATCCGGAACCCGAACCGCTGCACGGTGAACGTCCTGACCCCCTTGGCGGCCCGTGTCGCTCCGCCGACGAGGTGCTGCCGACGGATGAAGGGGTCCCACCGCTTGCGCGCCTCCCCCTGGGTCTGCGACACCGCGAAGGCGACGCGCACGTCGACGGGGACGACACACCGGGACTCGACGACAGGCATGGACTCATCGTCGCACCTCGGGGCGTCCGGGCGACGGCTCGCGACTGGTCAGTGGTCGAGAGCGCGTCGACGATCGTTCGAGTCGTAGTGTTCTCCCCACACGGGGGTGCAGTCGTACCGCCCGGAAGAAGGGGGACTCCATGTCGGACATCATCTCGGTCGCGGAGCACAAGAAACGCGTCCGGTTCAGGCTCCGCCTCCAGTTCGTCGCCTTCGGCGCGGCCCTGGTCGGCCTGATCTGCTTCGGGATCGTCCTGCAGGCGAACGTGCAGAGCGCGGTCCTCGGCGGCATCGGTCTCGCCGGTCTCGGCGTCGCGATCATCTTCTACGTGTGGTCCCTGATCTACGGCTTCATGATCGCCGCGAAGCGACCCACGCCCCCGAACTTCCGCTAGCGACGTCGGTCGCCGCCGAGACCCGCAGGCGCGATCTTCTCCACCAGGAGGTCGATGCGCGCCTCCTGGAGGTCGGGCCGCAACCGGTCACCGCGCTGCAGCACGACGAGGCCGTGCAGGCCGGCCCAGAACGTCTCCGTCAGCAGCTCGACGTCGTCGTGCCCGGCTCGCGGTTCGAGGACGGCCCTGAGTTCGGCGAAGGCGGACGAGGGTGCCGGGGCGGAGCCGTTTCCGAAACGCAGGCGTGTCGCTCTGCCGAACATCGCCTCGTAGACGGCGGGGGCGTCGGTCGCGAAGGCGGCGTAGCGGCGGGCGACGGCGGTGGGCGCATCACCCGGCGCGACCGTCGTGCGCGCCTCGTGGAGACCGGCCGCGAGTTCGGCGAAGCCCTCGAGGGCGACGGCGTCGGCGATCTCGTCGAGCGAGGCGAAGTGCTTGTAGATGACCGGTTGGCTGTACTCGATCTCGGCCGACAGGCGGCTCGCCCGGGGCGCCCCGTCGACCATTCGCTCGACGACACCGTCCTGGCCACGACGCTGGACCTCATCGCGGAGAACCCGCTCGAAGGCGTCACCCTCGATGCCGTCGCCGCTCGGACCCGGAGAGCCAAGACGACGCTGTACCGTCGTTGGGCCTCGAAGGACGACCTGGTCGTGGCGGCGGTCCGCTCGATGGGCCGCCCACCCGAGGCGGAGCACCTCCCGCGCCGAGGCTCCCTCCGCGCGGACATGCTGGCGGTCGTCGACTCGCCCTGGCTCGGTGGGACGGCGAGGCGCCTCGCACTCTTCGCCGGCCTCGCGACGACGGCGAGCCACGTGGCGGGTCTCGATGCGACCATCCGGACCGAGGTCACCGAGCCCTACGTCGACATCTATCGGCGGCTCCTGACCCGGGCGATCGACGAGGACGAGGCACCCGAAGAGCTCCGGAGTCGGGTCGACACCCTCGCGGCCGTCATCCCCGCGATGAGCAGCCTCCGGTTCGGGCTCGACCACACGACCACGGGACGCGATTTCTTCGTCGCCGTCGTGGACGACGTCGTCCTCGCAGCCGTCCGCGGTACACGAGCCACCGCCTAGCCGCCTACCGGCACGACGGACCGCCGCGGCGTGGAAGGATCAGGACCGACCTGTCGACCCCGATCCCCGAACCCCGAGGAGCACCGTGCTCGCACGCGACGTGACCGAGAAGAGATTCACCCCGACCCGCTTCCGCGAGGGTTACGCAATGGACGACGTGGACGCGTTCCTCGAGCGCATCCACGCGACCCTCACGGCCTACGAGCAGGGGACCGCCGTCGATGTCCTGGCGGACGTCGACGTCGTGAACGCACGATTCCAGCCGACGAAGTTCCGGGAGGGGTACAGCCAGGACGAGGTCGACGATTTCCTGGACGAGGTCGTCGCCGAGCTGAGGCGCCGCGAATCGGCCGGGGGCCGCTGACCGCGTCCGGCTTTCGCGTCAGCCGCGCCGTCGCGTCAGCCGCGCTGTCGCGTCAGCCGCGGGCGTGGCGCACGTACGCGACGATCGCGTTGGCGTGACCGTGACCCAGGCCGTGCTCGGACTTCAGCCACGACACCACCTGCATGTGCGTGTGCTCGTCCTCGTCGAGGCGTTCGGCGGTCAGGTCGAGCCACTCCTGGATCGACCGGCCGTAGGTGCGCTCGATGCTCGGGAAGTACGACGCCGGGCCCGTGACCTTCTGGCCGTCGGCCGGCGGCTCGGGTGCCAGGACTCGTCGCTCGGACATGCGGTGACGGTAGCAGCCGAGGGCGCCGTGTCGACATCCTTCGTGTGCCCTAGGGTCGCCTCATGTCGAGGGAACGTCGGAGGCGTCAACTCGTCGCCGGTGGCGTGACGGCGACCGTCTCCCTCGTGGCGTTCGCCGCAGGCGGCCTGGTGACGGCTGCCTGGCCGCCAGCAGCGGGACCCGTAGGGGCCGTCAGCTTCGGGGCGTTCCTGGTCTCGCTCTGGTTCTTCCTCACGGTCATCGCCGAGCGGGATGGCCCGCCGTCGACGCCCTCCGCGGCCGTGACAAGCACGGTGCTGCCGCCGATCCCTGCGACCGACCCGGTCTGGCGCATCCGGGAGGAGCGGTTCGTGCCGATCTTGCGACGCGTCGGTGCCGACGAGACCCTCGACCTGCTGCTCGCCCACGATCGTGGTGAGAACGCACGCGGCGACGAGCGCCAGATCGTCGTCGCGCTCTCCGCCCGAGATCTCGTCACGATGTCGAGTGCCCTGCGCGCCGTCGTCGTGGACCCCCACCTGGTCGACACCGACAGAGTCATCGGCGTGTCGTCACGGGAAGCCCTCGCCTGGGCGCGTCGAGCGGATCGAGCCGCCCGTGACGCGCCCGCACCGGGACCTCTCGGCGTCGAGTCGGTGGGGGTCCGCCGCATCGGCTGGACAGCCTGGGCCCTCGAGCAAGATCACCCGGTCGGGGTCGGAGAAGCTCCGGACGCCTGGTTCGTCATTCCGGTCGACCAGCTCGAGTTCGTCACGAATGCGGTCCGGCACGCGGCCCGCACGGCATCGCCCGCCGGTTCGCCAGGAGTCGACGTGCCGGAACTCGACGAGGGGATCGTCAACGAGGTGGCGTGGCGTCTCACCCGCGTCCTCCGAGATGCGCGGGAATCCGACCCGCGCCCCGTTCCCGCGCTTCCCGTCGGCCGGCGCGTGTCACCCCGGCCCATCCGGGCCGACGTCACGTGGATGCTCGATGCGACCGACGTCCAGACTCGCCTGATGCCGGGCTGGAGCTATCGCCCGCTGGTCTGGCTCGGCTCCGGCCGGCCCGACTTCGATGCCGGCGAGGCGACCCTCGACGGAGTGCTCGTGGGGGCCGTCTGCTCGTGGGTCGACGGCGACGACAGCAAGGACCGGGTCGAGCTACGGTTCTGGGCCGAGGTCGACCTAGGCGACCTGGTCACGCGGGGCAGTCCGGTGATGCTGCTCGAGGGGCAGCGCACCGTGGCCCGAGGAGTCGTGGCCGACGACGCGACTTAAGCCCCGCTTCAGATTCGGTTCCGAGAGTGGTGTGCGCCGGCGGGAACGCCCCGACCGCCAGCCGCCCAGCGGCTCGCCCGGCACCCGACATCTGGAGACACCATGGCAAAGGACACCACCCCCGACGGCCGCGACGACCGTCGCGACGAGAACACCCCCTCGCAGGACGACGCGTGGGCCGAACGGCTGCGCCGCGAGGACGAAGACCAGGACGCCCGCGCCACCACCGAGCTGTCAGCCGCGACGCCCGGGCAGCCGACGGCCCCGACCACGCCGATCGTCGCCGACGACCAACGCACCCGAGAGCTGCCCGCGGACGGCAGTGCGTTCCGGACCGCGTCGTCGGCGGAGGCCGCCGGGACGACCACCCGTCGCCGCCCTACCAAGCGCCTGCTCGTCGGCATCGGCATCGCGGCGGCCGGGCTCGCCCTGGTCGGCACCAGCACCGCCGTCGCCGTGTCGAACGCCGGCAGCTCGACCAGCGCCTCGTCGACCGCGACTCCGGGCCAGGACGACGCGGCGAACCAGGGCGACGGCTCACGACAGGAGCCCGGAGGACGAGGCTCCGACGACGGCGCCACCGGGGCACCCACGGACGCGCCGACCCCGCCGTCCGCGGGCGACGACTCGGACGGGAGCGCTCCTGCCGAGGGCACCGGCCCCGACGGGAAGGCCCTGCCGACCCCGGGCACCGGCCCCGACGGTGAGGCCCTGCCGACCCCCGGCACCGGCCCCGACGGTGAGGCTCTGCCGACCCCAGGCACCGGCCCCGACGGCAAGGCCCTGCCCGAGGCCCCCGAGGGCGGGCCTGCGGCTGGCGGGCCGAAGGGTGGCCCGGGCCACGGCCCCGGCGAGAAGGGCGGCCCGAAGACGGACTCCGGCGACACCGAGGACGACTCCGACCGCCCCACCCCGCCGACCGACGCACCCACCCCTCCCGCGGACGCGCCCACGTCGAGTGACTCACCCGCCGAATCCGGCTCGGGTAGCTGACTCGACGACCCGTCGAGCAACACCGACCCGAGCGGTCCTGGCCTAACCTCGTGACATGAGCGGTGCCCGGTCGAGACCCACACGGTTCCTGACGATCGCGATCTGTTGCGTCGCAGCCCTCGTCGCGGGTGTCGTGGTGGTCCGCACGGGCCTCACCCTGGTCGACGAGTGGATGCCCGCCGGCCCGCAGGCCGAATGGTCGTACCTGCTCGTCGCGCTGCACGGACTCTCGGTGTGGCTCGGCTGTTCGGCCCTGGCGATCGTGGCCGCACTCAGAACCGAGTGACGATGCCGCCCTCGACCACGGGTGGCACACCGCGTCGGTCGGCCGAGCCCCGCACCGTGGCGATCTCGTTCCACTTGTCGATCGTGGTGCAGGGGTGCGAGACGCCGAGCCGCACCAGGTCGCCGACCTGCAACCCCGACGACGGCTCGAGCCGCAGGAAGGCGTGCTGGTCGTTCAGCGCCGACACGTGCGACCCGTCGAGCACCCCCGGGAGGCGCCGGTCGGCCGCCTGCGGACGCCACGCCTCGAGCGGCACCGGGAACCCCTCGTCGTCCGACGTGTCGCGGCGCCCGACGTTGAGCAGGGCGAGCCCGGGCTCGGGGCGGGACACCACGGACGCCCACAACTCGAGGGCCGGCAGGAACGACGGCTCGGTCGACGCCTCGCCAGCGGGCCCGGTTCGGGGCGAGACGGTGGGCTCGGCCGAGGGCCCCGCGGGCCGCTCGGCCCCGAACCCCTCGGCCGCTCCGTCGACCCCGGTCAACTCGCCGTCGGTCGGCCCGCCCATCTCGCGATCGGCCTGCGACCCTGCGGAACCGTCGCCGACGACCACCGTGACGTCCGCGTCGACGCCACCCGCACCTCCTGCGGTCGACGGCATGGTCTCACGGGCGAACGGCGTCAACCGGCGGTAGAGGTCGTGGTCGTGGGCGACGTACGAACCCGACCGCAGCACGACGCGTGTGCGCGGCCCCTGCAGCCCCGACGGGTCGTGCCGGTCACCGAGCACGGCGACGACGCGGTCGAAGTACACGCTGCCGCCGGCGGTCAGCACCACGTCGTGACCGGACGACAGCCACGGGTCGAAGGCCGGGGCACCGATGCCGTCGAGCACCTCGAGGAGTCCTCGCAGGTAGTCGTCGACCACGGCGATGCCAGCCGTGTCGACGTCGTGCGTGAGGGCGCCCTCGTACCCGGCCACCCCGGCCAGCACGAGGTGCGACGCGGTGGAGACGGCCTCGGCGACGAGCAGGGCCTCGCGCACCGAACGGGCACCCGTCCGACCGAGCGGCGACCCGAACTCGACCAGCACGGCGAGCGGACGCTCGGCCTCGGCCCGCGCCAGGGCGGCGTCGACGAGCCGCACGGTCTCGACCGAGTCGACCCACATGAGCACGTCCGTGCCGGGTGCGGCGAGCGCCGCCAGGGTCGCGGGCGCGAACGCGGTGCCGGCCAGGACGACGGTCGGCACCAAGGCCTCGCGGGCGACGGCGACCTGGAACGCCGTCGCGAGCGTGATGCCCCAGGCCCCGGCGTCGAGCTGCCGCCGCCAGATCTCGGGCGCCATGGTCGTCTTGCCGTGCGGCGCCAGGTCGACCCCGGCCTTTCGGCACCAGGCGGCCATGGTCACGACGTTGTGCTCGAGGGCGTCGAGGTCGATCGTGAGCAGCGGGGTCGCGAGGTCGATCAGCGGGACGGGCCGGTGTTCGCGGCCGAAGCCGACCTTGGTGATCGACGTGACGGCGGGGGCGGACGGGGTCGAGGGTGACGTGGTCATGGTGCCTTCCGACGGGGCGGGTGGGGTGGTGCTGCGGTCAGGCCGTGTGTCGGTGCCTGACGGTAGTTTTGCAGTCACCCCCGACACACGACACATCACGTCGGGTCCACAGACCATCGATCAGAGAAGAGCAGACCTGTGAGCGAGAAGACCGAAGTCCGCACCGGCGGCGCACCCACCCCCATCTCGACCTTCTCGCAGGGCGTGCTGAAGAACGGCTTCCTCAGCGTGTCGGGCCAGGGGCCGCAAGACCCCGCCACGAGCGAGTACCTGCACCCCGGCGACCTGACGTCACAGACCGTCCGCACGCTGGACAACGTCAAGGCGATCGTCGAGGGCGCCGGCGGCACGTTCGACGACGTCGTCTCGCTGCGCGTGTTCCTCACCACGCGCGACGACTTCGCCGAGATGAACGCCGCGTACGAGACCTACCTGCTGCAGAACGTCCCGAGCGGCGTGTTCCCCACCCGCACGACGGTGTTCGTCGAGCTGCCGCACGAGGCCATGCTCGTCGAGATCGACGCGCTCGCGATCCTCAGCTGACGCGCTGCGGCACTGCCGCACGGCCGCAAGGCCGCACGGCCGCACCGCCGACCCGGCGACCTGCCGCTCGTCGAATGCGGGCGAGTTCGTACGTTCCGGGCCGGCACGATCGCCCGCCCACCCCGAACACGCCCGTGTTCGGGGTGCTGCGGCGTCCCGGCGGCACCCCGGCCGGAGGCGCGGGTCAGCCGGCCGCGCCCGTCACGACCACGGTCTTCCGTGACCACGTCGCATCGGTCAGCTGGGCCAGCATGAAGCGCGCCACGTCGGCCCGGGTCACGTGGATGCCCGCCCCCGGGGGCAGCCGCTCCCCCGTGGCGAGCGACCCGGTCGCCGGGTCGTCGGTGAGGCGCGTGGGGTAGACGAGCGTCCAGTCGAGGCCGCTCTCGCGCACCTCGGCGTCGGCGACCTCCTTGGCGGCGTAGACCTTGCCGAGGACGGTGTGGAAGAACATCTTCTGCAGGGTGTTCGCGTCGGCCTGGCTGTCGCCGACGCCGAAGGCCGAACAGACGACGAGGCGGTCGACCGCGGCGTCACGCATCGCCGGCAGCAGGGCGCGGCCGACCTCGACCTCGACCGGGTGCCGCATGTTCCGCGAGCCGACCGCGTTGAGCACGGCGTCCTGGCCGGCGACCGCGGCGCGGACGTCCTCGGCCGAAGTCGCGTCCCCGGTGAGCACCCGGACGCCGTCGGTCACGTCGAGGGTGGACGCGTCCCGGACGAGCACCGTCACCTCGTGCCCCGCCGACAGGGCGACCCGCAGGACGTGGGAGCCCGTGCCCCCGGTCGCTCCCAGCACCAGAACCTTCATCGCGCCTCCTGTCGTTCAGGAAAGCGAACACCGCCCGGCCAAGAGCGGGCCGAGAGCGGGCCGAGAGCTCCACCGCCGAACCTTCACCCGATCGAACCCGACTTCCGGACACCCCGGATGCGCGCCGAATCCGACCTCCGGGCACCCGGGATGTGTGCAAATCCCGACATCTGCCGGCCGGCACGCCGCTCATCTTCCCCCCGAGGCGGCATGTCGCCCGTCGACTGTCGCGATGTGCACACGTCGGCGGCGACCCTGGGGTTCGGGGCGGGGCGGGGGCGAGGGCGGGGGCGGGGGCGGGGGCGAAGGTCAGCGGAGGCGGCGGCCGGCGGCCCAGAGGCCGATCAGCCCCGAGGGGCCGAGGCGCGGCGTCGCGTAGGTGGCCCGGTCGGCGTAGGCGGCGGGATCGATCAGCTGCAGGTCGGCGACGGCCCCGGGGGCGATGCCGAGCGCGCCTCCTGCCCCGCCGACGCCGACCGTGCGACCGCCGGCCGAGCCGCCACCGCCCAGCCCAAACCTCGAGGAGGCGCGGGTCGACATGCGCGCGATCGCCTCGCCCCGGGACAGCACGGCCCGCGGCCCCCACCCGGCGTACTCGTCGAGCACGCGCGAGAACGTGCCGTACAGCCGCGGGTGCACGGTGCCGGTCTCGCGCGGCAGACCGTCCGACCCGACCAGGGTGTGCGGCCAGGCCAGGGCCGTCCGCATGCCCTCGAGGTCGGTGTGGAACACGATGACGGTCAGGGCGCCCCGCTCGGCGAGGACGAGGTCGGCGAGCACCTCGCGCGGGTCGGCCCCGACCGACGCGGCGATGTCGGACAACGACCACCCCTCGAAGCCCGCGTGCTCGGGTCGCGTGAACCCCGCCAGCGAGATCCGTGCGGGGCCGATCGCCGCGTACTGGTTCTCGAGCGTCGAGTCCGCCCAGGGCTCGAGCAGCCCGCCGAGCACATCCCTCCGCGAGCGCGTGCCGGGTCGGAGCGCCTCGAGCAGGCTCTCGACCCCGCGGTCGGCCGTGGCCGGCGGGAACAGCGACGCGACCGTCGTGCTGCCCGCGTCGTAGGGGTAGACGTCCGCGCTGACGTCGACGCCGTCGTCCCGCAGGGCGTCGAGGTGGTCGACGATCGCGGGCATGCCGCCGACGTTCCGCGGCCCGGTCACCTTGAGGTGGCTGACGTGGACGGCGGCCCCGGTCTCGCGCCCCAGCGAGGCCAGCTCGTCGATCGAGTCGCGGAGCCCGTCGGCCTCGTTGCGGACGTGGGCGACCAGCAGCGTGCCCCGCACCGCGCACTCCCTGGCCAGGGCGACGAGCTCGGGCCGGTCGGCGGCGTCGCCGGGTGCGTACATGAGGCCGAGCGAGACGCCGAGGGCCCCGGCGTCGAGCGCGTCACCCACCGACGCCGCGATGAGCGACCGCTCGGCGGCGTCGGCCGGACGTCGCTCGAAGCCGAGCACGCCCGCCCGCAGCGGTGCGTGCGGCACGAGGGTCGCCGCGTGCAGGCCGAACCGCCCGTCGGCGTCGCCGTCGGCCAGCGTCCGCACGTAGTCGGCGAACGTCGCCCATCGTCGCGCAGGGAACCCGCCGAGCACCGGCCGCGAGTAGTCCTCGAGCGAACGGTCGTCGGGATCGGTCGGCGACGGTGCGACGCCCTGGCCGCAGTTGCCGACGATCGTGGTCGTCACGCCCTGCCCGGTCTTGGGCGCGACCCCTCCCGGGCGGAAGAGCGCCACGTCGTCGTGCGCGTGCACGTCGACGAACCCCGGCAGCACGTCGAGCCCGCTCGCGTCGACCACCTCGACGCCGTCCGACACCCCGGACGAGGAGGCGCGGTGCCCGTCGCCGACGGACGTCACCGCCCCGACCCCCACCGCGGTGACCACCCCGTCGCGCACGACGACGTCCGCGACGCGACCCGCGCCTCCGGACCCGTCCCAGACCGTCCCGCCCGCGAGCACCAGCGTCGTCACGAGGACACCGCCGTCGTCACGAGGGCGCCGCCGCCGTCACGGGAGCACCACGGTCGTCGAGAGGAGGGCCGAGCTACTCGAAGCGCTGCCACACGGGCTTGTTCGCGTAGGTGTAGCGGTAGTAGTCCGCCAGCTGCAGCAACGACGCCGCGGCTTCGTCGACGACGATCGTGGCGTGCCGGTGCATTTGCAACGCGCTGCCCGGGCACATCGCGCCGAGCGGCCCCTCGACCATGCCCGCGACGGCCGACGCCTTGGCCGACCCCTGCGCCACGAGCACGACCTCGTGCGCGTCGAGGATCGTGCCGAGCCCCTGAGTCAGGCAGTGTGTGGGCACCTGCGACGGGTCGTCGAAGAAGCGCGCGTTGTCGGCTCGGGTCTGCGGCGCGAGCGTCTTGATGCGGGTGCGCGAGGCGAAGGACGAGGTGGGCTCGTTGAAGCCGATGTGCCCGTTCGCGCCGATGCCGAGGATCTGGATGTCGATGCCGCCCGCGTCGGCGATGGCCTGCTCGTAGTCGACGACCGCGGCCTCGATGTCGCTCGCTCGCCCGTCAGGCACGCGCACCTTCGACGCGTCCATGCCCAGGGGCACGACGACGTCGCGCTCGATCACCGACGCGTAGCTCTCGGGGTGCTCGAGCGGGATGCCGACGTACTCGTCGAGCGCGAACCCGGAGGCGCGGGAGAAGTCGAGCTCGCCCGCCGCGACCCGGGCCGCGAGCGAGGCGTAGATGCCGGTGGGCGACGACCCGGTCGCGAGCCCCAGCACGGCCTCGGGGTCGCGCTGGACGACGGACGCGATCTTGAGGGCGGCGACGCGGCCGACCTCGTCGGCGTCGCGGACGATGACGATCTCCATGGGGGCTCCTTGCTGACGCGGCGTCAGGTGATGTTCGCCACGACCGACGCGATGTACGCCTCGCGTTCTTCCCGCGAGGCCGGCCGTCCGGGCACGCCCGGACGCTGCTGCCACGGTAGCGGCCCCGACTCGTGCCGGTACTCGACGCCGATCACGTCGAGGCGTCCGAGGTGCACGGCGAGGCGTGTGGAGAAGTCGTCGAAGTCGCGGGGCTCGGTCGTCCACAGGGCCTCGGCGACGGCACACAACCGCGGGAAGGCGAAGAAGTCGACGGTGCGGGGCGAGTCCATGTGCTCGGTCCAGATGTTGGCCTGGCCGCCGAGCACGTGTCGGGCCTCGGCCTCGTCGAGGACGGCCGGCACCGGCTCGAACGCGTACACGTCGGCGAGGGTCAACGGGATCGACACCGGGATCGGCTCGTCCGGGCCGTCGGACTGCCGGTAGTCGAGGTAGACCTGGTCGTCCGGGCAGGCGACGACGTCGTACCCGCGTCGCGCGGCCGTGACGGCCCCGGTCATGCCCCGCCACGACGCGACCGTGGCGCCGGGCGACATCGTCGAGTTCCCCTCGAGGATCTCGTCCCAGCCGAAGGTGCGTCGCCCGGCGGCCGTGAGATGCGCGTCGAGCCGACCGATGAACCACGCCTGCAGCTCTTCCTCGTCGGCGAGGCCGCGTTCGCGCATGAGCTCCTGCGTGCGCGGGTCGGCCCGCCACTGGGCCTTGGGGCACTCGTCGCCGCCGATGCCGATCCAGGTGCCCGGGAAGAGCTCCATCACCTCGTCGAGCACGTCGGTGTAGAAGTCGACCGTCGACTGCTCGGTGTTGAGGACGTCCTCGAAGATGCCCCACTCGGTGCCGACGGCGATCCGTCGCGGCTCCGCGACGGGCCTGCCGCCGACCTCGACGGCGCCGACGCCCAGGTGCGGGTACGCCGTGATCGCCGCCATCGAGTGGCCCGGCACGTCGACCTCGGGCACGACCGTGATGTGGCGGGCCGCGGCGTAGGCCACGACCTCGCGGATGTCGTCCTGCGTGTAGAAGCCGCCGTGTGGTCGGCCGTCCTGGGTCGCGTCCGGCCCGGCCCCCACCTGGGACGACTCCCGCCAGGCACCGACCGAGGTGAGGCGCGGGTACTTCGTGATCTCGATGCGCCAGCCCTGGTCCTCGGTGAGGTGCCAGTGCAGCGTGTTCAGCCGGTGCAGCGCCATCAGGTCGACGAAGCGCAGGACGTCGTGCTTGGGCAGGAAGTGGCGGGCGACGTCGAGGTGAGTCCCCCGCCAGCCGAAGCGCGGCCGGTCCTCGACGTCGACGGCGGGCACGACCCAGTCGACCCCGGGCACGAGAGCCGAACGGTACGCGGCCGCGGGCAGCAGCTGACGCAGCACCTGCGCCCCGTGGAACGCGCCGGCCGCGTCGCCGCCGGTGATGCGCACCCCGGCGGGTCGCGCCTCCAGCCGGTAGGCCTCCGCCCCGAGCGAGGCGTCGAGGTCGAACGAGATGCCGGTGCCGTCGGCGCTGCCCTCGCGCAGTGGCAACCCGGTCGCCGGGCGCAGCGCCTGCTGCAGCCAGGCGACGACGCCCGCCAGCTCGTCGGGCGCCGAGACGCGCGTCGCCGAGTCGAGCCGGAACGCCCCGGAGGCGCGGGTCAGCCTCGCCGGGCGGGGCACGATCGCGACCGGTGCGGTCTCGGGCGTCCCGGTGTCGGCCGGCGCGGGGGTCGAGGGGGTCGAGGGTGCGTTCGTCACGGGGTCAGCCCTTCACGGCGCCGGCGGACATGCCGGTCACCAGGTTGCGTTGGATGATCATGAAGAAGACGACGACCGGCAGCGAGAACAGCACCGAGGCCGCCATCTGCCCGCCGAAGTCGGTGCCGCTGGTCGGCGTGCTGAACGAGGCCAGCCAGACCGGAAGCGTGTACATCGACTGGTCCTTCATGAACGTGTAGGCCACGAGGTAGTCGTTCCACGCCGCGATGAAGGCGAAGATGCTGGTCGCGATCATGCCGGGCAGCACGAGCGGGAACATGATGCGCGTCAGCACCTGCCAGGTGCTCGCGCCGTCGAGCTGCGCGGCCTCTTCGACCTCGACCGGGATCGCCAGGAAGAACCCGCGCATCACCCAGATCGAGAACGGCAACGTCGACGCGACGTACGCCAGGATGAGCCCGCCGTAGGTGCCGAGCAGCCCGAGGCTGTTGAAGATCAGGAACTGCGGGATCAGCAGGGCCGTCGCCGGCAGCATCTGCACGATCAGGATGAACACCATGATCGTGCGCCGCCCGCGGAACCGGAACCGCGACAGGGCGGCCGAGGCGAACAGGCCGAGAACGATCGAGAAGACGACGGCGCCGACCACGACGATCACGCTGTTGCGCAGGTTCGTGAAGAAGTCGGACTGCGTGACCGCGACGACGAAGTTGTCGAGGGTCGGGTTCTGCGGCCAGAACAGCGGGGTCGCCGTCATCACCTCGGGGCGCGGCTTGAACGCCGTGTTGACCATCCAGTAGACGGGGAACAGCCAGACGAGGCTGAAGACGATCGCGATCGCGTTGCTGACCCAGCGGGGCTTCCGGCGGCGACGGGTCGGGCGGGCGGGCGACGGGCGGCCGGTGCCGTGGCCCGCGCGCGCCTCCTTGGTTCTCTCGTCGCGCGCGACGGTCTCGGTCGTCGTGGTGCCGACGCCGGCGGGTGCGGTCGTGGTCACAGGTCTTCTCCGGATCGGACGAGGTTGCGGACGTAGAACGCCGTCAACACGACGAGCAGCAGGGTGGTGACCACCGAGATGGCGGCGCCCTGCCCGATGTCGAAGCCGACGAACGCGGTGACGTAGGTGAAGACGCCGAGGGTCGAGGTGGCGTCGTCGGGGCCGCCGGCCGAGACGAGCCAGATCTGGTTGAAGACGTTGAAGTCCCAGATGATCGACAGGATCGTGATGAGCAGCAGCGTCGGCTTGAGGAAGACCAGGGTGACGGTCCGGTACACGCGCCACTCGCTCGCACCGTCGAGCCGCGCGGCCTCTTTGTACTCGAGCGGGATCTGCGTCTCGGCGGCGTACATGGTCAGCGCGATGAACGGCACGGCCTGCCACACGATCAGCAGCCAGATGCTCGTGTAGGCGAGGGCTGCGTCGTTCGACCAGTCGACGTTGGTCATGTCGCCGACCAGGCCGGTCTGGGTGAGCAGCCAGTTGACGACGCCGTAGCCGGGCTGGAACAGCCACTTCCAGACGATCGACGACGCCACGTTCGGCATCGCCCAGGCGAGGATCAGCACGACGGTCACCGTGTAGCGCATCGGCGTGCCGAGCCGGGTCAGCAGGTGCGAGACGCCCGTGCCGATCAGGACGCTGCCGCCGACCATCGCGGCCGTGAAGACCAGGGTGCGGACGAGCGACCACCAGAAGTCGGTGTCGGCCAGCAGGGTCGCGTACTGCTGCACGCCGACCGAGTCGTAGGCGCCGGTGAAGAGCGAGCGCTGGTCGTAGTCGGTGAACGAGGTGAAGACCAGGAACACGATGGGTGCGACGGTCACGGCGAGCAGGACGATGCCCGCGGGCGACAGCAGCCAGAGCGGGGCGAGCTGGCGCTTCCCACCCGGCCGCACCGGAGCCTTCCGCTCGCTCTTCGGGCGCCGGCCGCCGCCCTTCTGGTCGGGCGCCGCGCCGGGCGGGGTCTCGGTGAGACCGGGGGCGATCGAGAGGGCCACGGTTCCTCTTTCGGTTCGAGTCCAGGAGGTGCGGGTCGAGGGGGCGGGAGCGTCGCGCGATCAGGTGGTCGCGCGACGCCCCCGGGGTGCTGCCGAGGGCTCGGCGCTACTCGTTCAGCGCCTCGTCGGTGGCCTCGTCAAAGGACTTCGCGGCCGCCTCGGGCGACTTCGAGCCCGAGACCACCGAGGAGAAGAGCTGGTTGATGCTCTTGTCGCCCTCGAGGGCCGCCCAGTTCGCGCTGGCCGGCGTGGCCTTCGAGTTGAGCGCGGCGTCGAAGAAGCCCTTCTGGATCGGCGTCACCACGCTGCCGGCCGCCTCGATGCCCTCTTCGCTGTTCGGGATCCAGCCGTCGTTGCCCACGACCCACTCGTTCTGGATGTCGGGGCTCGTGGCGATCTTCGTCCACTGCAGGGCCAGGTCGGAATTCTGGCTCTTCGCCGCGATGCCCCAGTCCGAGCCGCCCAGCATGACCGGCTGCGTCTCACCCGACTTGCCCGGCATCGGGAAGGTGCCGAAGTCGTCGTCGGTCAGGGCGGGGTTGGCCTTCTGGATCAGGTCGATCGAGCCGTTGGTGTGCAGGATCGTGGCCGTCTTGCCGTCGGCGAAGACCTGCGTCTGGTCGGGGGCGTCGGTGTCGAGGGTCTGCGACGCGGGCGTCGAGTAAGCGTTCTGGAACTCGGTGAAGTCCTCGAGGCCCTGCTGCGCCTCCTTGCTCTCGAGACCGGCCGTCCAGGTGCCGTCGCTCGACGTGGCGATGTCGCCGCCGGCGTCCCAGACGAACTGCATGCCCGCGTACCAGTACTGGCCGGGCAGGTAGAACGCCGAGAAGTCCGAGGCCGTGTTGGCGGCCTTCACCTTGTCGAGGTCGGCCGTGAGCTCGTCGTAGGTGGTGGGGGCCTCGGTGACGCCCGCCTCGGCCCACATCGTCTTGTTGTAGATGACGGCGCGGGCACCGGCGAAGCCGGGCACGGCGTAGAGCGAGTCGTCGACGGTCGCGGGCTCCTCGAGCCCGGTCAACCAGGTCTGCCCCTGCTTCAGGTCGTCCCGGTACGGCGTCAGGTCGAGGAGCGCGCCGTTGGCGGCGTAGCTGGCGACCTGCGTGTTGCCGAGGTCGAGCACGTCCGGCGGCGTGCTGGTGGCGAGCGCCGTGCTGATCTTGGTGGTGATGCCGTCCCACTGCTGGATCTGGACGTCGACGTCGGCGCCCGTCTGCTCGGTGAACTCGGCGTTGACGGCATCGATGGTCTCGGGTGTGTAGTCGCCCGTCATCACCCAGACCGTCAGGGTCTTGCCGTCGCCCTTGGTGGTGGGCACGGCTTGGGGCTCGTCGGACGAGCTGCCGCCCGTGCCCGAGCTCGAGCAGGCGGTCAAGGCGAGTGCCGCGGCCAGGCCCAGGGCCCCGACCGCCGTGTAGCGTTGGATTCGCAATTTCATCTCCTCGTCGTCGAAGCGGGGATGCCGCATCGCTGTGGTCCCGGCCCGCGCTCGCACAAGCGTCGGGTCGGGAATGCGGCACGGGCCGGGGCCCTCGCCGCCTCCGGGGGTGGGCCCCCGAGGTCTGTGGTGGGGCGTTCGCCCCGGGCGGCCGACGAGCCGCT
Source organism: Frigoribacterium sp. CFBP 8751 (assembly GCF_014841545.1). Taxonomy (NCBI): domain Bacteria; kingdom Bacillati; phylum Actinomycetota; class Actinomycetes; order Micrococcales; family Microbacteriaceae; genus Frigoribacterium; species Frigoribacterium sp. CFBP 8751. The sequence goes on along the minus strand of NZ_JACYUB010000001.1, from coordinate 657,571 downwards.
CGCCGGGGTCACGTCAACCCCAGTTCGGCCTGCAGCACGAACGACGCCGCACCCCGCAGGGCGAGGTCGGTGCCGCTGCCCGCGATGCTCATGGTCAGGCCGTTGCTCACGGCCGACAGCGTGCGCTGCCGCACGGTGTCGCGGGCGGCCCGCAGCAGGGCGCCCTCGACCAGGTCGGCGGGGCCCGACAGCACGACCTCGTCGATGTTGAGCGCACTGATGATGGGGGCGAGCACGAGGCCGAGCGCACGGCCGGCGTCGTGCAGCACCGCCCCGCGCGATCCTTCGTCGTGCTGCAGGAGGCGCGCCCTCAGCTGTGGGGCGGCCAGCACCTCCTCGAGGCAGCCGCGTCGACCGCACGCGCACACGTCGCCGTTCTCGTCGACCGTCACGTGCCCGATCTCACCGGCCGAGAACTGGTCGCCCTCGACGAGCGAGCCGGCCACGACCAGCCCGACGCCGACACCGTGGTCGATGGTCACGACCATGAGACTCTGCCCGGCCGGGGCCCGCCCGCTCGCGCCCTGACCGGCCGCGGTCTGCCCGGCCGCGGTCTGCCCGGCCGCGGTCTGCCCGGCCGTCTCGCCGAAGGTGCGGATGCCCACGGCCGCGGCGTTGGAGTCGTTGCCGACGTGGACCGGCAACCCGACATGGTCGGCGAGCCGGGACCGAAGGGGCAGGTCGTACCAGCCGAGGTGGACGGCCGTGCGCACGATGCCGTCGTGGTCGACGATGCCGGGGGTCGCGACCCCGACACCGAGCAGCGGGCGGGTCGTGCGCGAGCGGAGGTCGTCGACGAGCCGCTCGACCAGGGACACGGCGGCCTCACCGACGGCACCCTCGAGCTCGACGCCGGCACGCTCGACGACTCCGCCCCGCAGGTCGACGACGGCCCCCACGAAACGGTCGGCGCTCGACAGGTCGACCGTGACGATGTGGAAGGCGTCCGACTCGATGCCGACGAGCGTCGCCGGTTTGCCGACCCGGGCGTCGTCGCGGACGCCGAGCTCGCGAGCGATGCCGTCGTCGATCAGTTCGGCGACGAGCGCGGAGACGGTGGGTCGCGTCAGGCCCGAGCGGCGAGCCAGGTCGGCCCGACTCATCGAGCCGTCGCGGTAGAGCGCCTCGAGGACGAGCGAGCGGTTGTGCGCGCGGACGGGCGGTTGCTGCTGCCGGGTGATCGTCGTGGTGGTCACGGGCGCGTCCTCTCGTCTCGGCATCGTCGCCGACCTCGGACCCGGTGAGAGGGCCCGTCGGCAGCGGTGCCGGGTGGCGTCGCCGTGGTGGCGTGCCGTTAGTAAAAGGGCCTTACAAACACGTGTCAAGGTGCGTGGCGGCGAGTTTACGCACACGAAACACCGGCGGTCAACACCCGAAACATCGCGCTCCTCCCGTGCGATCCCCTTGCCGAGACCTGGTTCGTAAGCTTTACTAACAAACATGTCCACGCCCGCCACCGTGTCCGTCGCCGCGCCTCACGGCGCCTTCGGCGGTGCGCCGACGGGACCGTCCGCAGCCGGGTCGACGGAGTGGCCGTGAGGGTCGGCCTCGACATCGGCGGCACCAAGATCGACGCGGTCGTCGTCGACGGGTCCGGAGCCCCCGTCCATCGCCTCCGCCTGCCCACGGGGTTCGGCCCTGACTCCGTGTTGGCCAACGCGGTCGCGGCGGTCACCTCGTCGGCGGATCGCGTCGGTGTCGCCGTCGGGGCCTTCGAGTCGGTCGGCATCGGCATCCCCGGTCTGGTCGACGGCACCACGGGGCGCGTACGGCACGCCGTGAACATCGGCTTCGACGACGTCGCCGTGGGGCCCACGCTGAGCGCCCGGCTCGGGGTCCCGGTCCGGGTCGAGAACGACGTCAACGCGGCCGCCCTGGGCGCCTACCTCGCCATGTCGCTGTCGGGTTCGGTCGGCTACCTCAACCTCGGCACCGGCCTCGCCGCGGGCCTCGTCGTGGACGGCGAACTCTGGCGCGGCTCGCGAGGCGTCTCGGGCGAGATCGGTCACGTCCCCGTCGACCCCGGGGGCGAGCTCTGCCCGTGCGGGCAGCGTGGCTGCCTCGAGACCGTCGCTGCCGGTGCCGCGGTGTCACGCCACTGGCCGACCGAGGGGGCGTACCCGGCCGTGGCGCTGTTCGCGGCGGCCGACGCCGGCGACCCCGAGGCCGTCCGCGTGCGTGCCGACCTCGCGGCGGGGGTGGCGGCCGCGGTGCGCCTCCTCGTCCTGACGACCGACGTGGACTCCGTCGTGATCGGCGGCGGGCTCAGCAACCTGGGCCGCCCTCTGCTCGACGACGTCGCCGGGGTGCTCGACGGGTGGGCGGCGGGGTCGCCGTTCCTCGCCTCGCTCGAGCTGTCGTCGCGCATCGAGCTGCTGCCGCCGGGCTTTCCCGTGGCGGCCGTCGGCGCGGCGACGGTCGGAGCCCGCGGGACGGCCACGGCGACCGCAGCCGCCGTCTGACCGCCCCCACACCGCTGTGCCCCCACACCGCTGTGCTGCCAGACCGCCGTGCTGCCACACCGCCGTGCTGCCACACCGCCGTGCTGCCACACCGCCATGAAATGGTCACAGCACCAGGAGTAAACCTGGCGCTGTGACCATCTCGTGGCGCAGTGCCGACAGGTGCGGCGCTACGCCCGGGCCACCCGCAGCGTCACGATCTCGAACGGGCGCAGCGTCAGCTCGACGGCCGAACCCGCGATCCATCGACCCGCCCCGGCGGTGCCCGGCTCGAGCTCGCGCTCGATCAGGTCGGTGCGCCACGCCTCGCCGAACCCGCTGTCGGCGTCGACCGTGATCGTGGTCGCCGCCCGCGCACCGCGTGCCTCGTACAGCCGCACGATCAGGTCACCCGAGCGGTCCTCGGCCAGCTTGACCGCCTCGACCAGCACCGCGGCCGACGACGACGTGACGAGCGGTGCCACGGCCGCTCCGGACGACCCGCCGACCCGCCGGACGGGCAGGTTGAGTCGGTAGCCAGCGGTCGCCGCGTCCAGCACGTCGGGCGCGACCCGCACCGACGAGCGGAGGACGTGCCGCCCCTGGTCGGCGTGGGGGTCGGGGAAGGTCGGTGCCCGCAGCAGCGACTGCCGCACGAGCGTCGTCGTGCCGCCGTCGCCGCCCTCGGCCGTGTCGCGGGTGCTCCGCGTGATGTCGTGGCCGTAGGTGGCGTCGTTCGCCACGGCGACGCCGAAGCCGGGCTCGGCGACGTGCACCCAGCGGTGCGCGACGGTCTCGAACCGGGCGAAGTCCCACGACGTGTTCTGGTGGGTCGGGCGCTGCACGTGACCGAACTGCACCTCGGAGGCGGCCCGGTCGGCGTGCACGTCGAGCGGGAACGCCAGCTTGAGCAGCTTCTGCCGCTCGTGCCAGTCCACCTCGGTCTGCACGTGCAGTTCGGCCTCGCCGTCGTCGAGCCACCAGCGCTGCACGATGGTCGAGTCGCCGACACGACGCGTCACGACGAGCGCCCCGCCGTCGGCGACGACCGACTCGGCCTCGACCAGGTCGGTGCGGACGTTCTTGTAGGCCTGGTCGACGTCCCACGCGTCCCACTGGTTGGGGGTGTCGCGGAAGAGCTGCAGCAACCCGAGCCGCGAGCCGGGGGCGACGAGGTCGCGCCCCGACGTGGCGTCGACCAGGGAGGCGACCAGGCCGTCCCCGTCGAACACGGCGCGCACGAGCCCGTTGTCGAGCACCCACCCGCCGTCGGAGGCGACCGGCGTGACCGACCCGATCCCCGCCTCCTGCGCCTGACCCGCTGCCGAGCCGGCCGACGCGTCGACCCCCGCGGCCGGAACAGGACCGGCGTTGAAGGTGGTCGTCGCCGACCCCGACCCTGCGAGCGCCCGCTGGGCCGAGCCGATGATCGCCTCGAGCTGCTCGGCGACCCGCGCGTAGTGCCGCTCGGCCTCGTGGTGCACCCAGGCGATCGACGACCCGGGCAGGATGTCGTGGAACTGCTGCAACAACACGACGTGCCAGATCTCTTCGAGCTCGTCGTAGGGGTAGTCGAGCAGGCCGCGTGCGGTCGCCGTGGCGCTCCACAGCTCGGCCTCGCGCAGCAGGTGCTCGCTGCGCCGGTTGCCCTGCTTGGTGCGGGCCTGCGACGTGTACGTCCCGCGGTGGAACTCGAGGTACATCTCGCCCGACCACACGGCCGGGTCCGCGAGCTCTGCCCGTGCCTGCGCGAAGAAGGAGGCGGGGGTGCCGACGGTCACGCGTGGCGAGCCCTCGAGGTCGCCGGCCCGTCGCGCGGCCGCCATCATCTCGCGGGTCGGGCCGCCGCCGCCGTCGCCCCAGCCGAAGGGGACGATCGAGACGTTCGAGTACCCCTTCTCGGCGTAGCCGCGCTCGGCGTGGGCGAGCTCGGCCGGCGAGAGGTCGGAGTTGTAGGTGTCCACGGGCGGGAAGTGCGTGAACACCCGGCTGCCGTCGATGCCCTCCCACAGGAAGGTGTGGTGCGGCATGCGGTTCGTCTCGTTCCAGGACTCCTTCTGGGTGAAGAACGAGCTGGCGCCGGCCGCGCGGGCGATCTGCGGCATGGCGCCCGTGTAGCCGAACGAGTCGGGCAGCCAGACCTCGTCGGCGTCGACGCCGAACTCGCGGAGGAAGAACCCCTTGCCCGCGACGAACTGACGGGCGAGCGCCTCGCCACCGGGCATGTTGGTGTCGGACTCGACCCACATGCCGCCGACGGGCACGAAGCGGCCCTCGGCGACCTTCTGCTTCACCCGTTCGAACAGCTCGGGGTAGCGCTCCTTCAACCAGGCGTACTGCTGCGCGCTCGAGGCGGCGAACACGACGTCGGGGTCGTCGTCCATCAGGGCGACCACGTTCGAGAAGGTGCGCGCGACCTTGCGCTGCGTCTCGCGGACCGGCCAGAGCCAGGCCGAGTCGATGTGGGCGTGGCCCGTCGCGACGACCCGGTGGGCGCTCGCGTTCGCCGGCGCGGCGAGCACGTGGGCGAGCGCGGCCCGACCGGCCGGCGCCGACCCCGCGACGTCGGCGTGGTCGACGACGTCGCACATCCGGTCGAGGGCCCGCAGGATCTCGTGCCGTCGCGGCGAGGTCAGCTCGAGGGTGCGCATCAGCCCGACGAGCGTCCAGACGTCTCGGTCGAGTTCGGCGACGACCTCGTCGCGTTCGGCGAGCACGATGCTGCGCAGGGCGTAGATCGGGGCGTCGCCCGCGGTCTCGGGGTCGCCCAGCGGCGTCTCGCCGTGGAAGTCGTCGCCGCCGATGTCCGGGTTCGACGCCGCCTCGACGTAGACGTCGATCGTGCTGCCCGGGGTCACGCCCGCACCGATCGCCGTCAGCGGCACGTAGCCGTTGTACGGCTCGATCGCCTTGACGATCGTGCCGTCGGGCCGCCAGACGAGGCCCTCGGCCTGGAACCCGGGCTGGCGGATGCTGAAGCCGAGGTCGACGACGAGTTCGAGGGCGGTCGCCGGATCGGTGCCGAAGCCGTCGGGCACCGTCCCCGTGACGTGGAACCACGTGGTGCCCCACGGTCGGCTCCACGGCGAGCCGACGGCGAACGGCTCGTACGTCTGCGAGACGGCCTCGGCGAAGGGGACCGGCTCGCCCGGCGCCTCCCAGGCCGTGATCGTCAGCGGGACGGCCCGACGGTAGACCGCCGGGGTGATGCGGTCGCGGACGAAGCGGTCGATTCGGGCCTCGACGAGGACGGTGTTGTCGTGCATGGGATCAGTCTCCTGACGGGCGCGCCGAGGCGCACGGTGGGGCGGGTCGTTCTGTGGATCGAGAGGGCGACGGGGGCACTGGTGAGGAGGCGCGTCACCCCTTCACGGCGCCGGCCAGCGCGTTCGAGCCGCCGAGGGTCCGCGAGACGAGCACGTACAACGCGATGACGGGCACCGAGTAGACGATCGAGAACGCCGCGAGCTGGCCGTAGGCCACCGAGCCGTACTGGCCGAAGAAGTTGAAGATGCTGACCGCTGCGGGCTGCTTGTCGGGGCTGAGCAGCAGCACGAACGGCACGAAGAAGTTCCCCCACGCCTGGATGAACACGAAGATGAACACCACGGCGATGCCCGGCCGCATGAGCGGCACGACGATGCGCGTCAGGGTCGAGAACATCGAGGCCCCGTCGGTCCACGCGGCTTCCTCGAGCGAGATCGGCACCGAGTCCATGAAGTTCTTCGCCATCCAGATCGCCATCGGCAGGCTGGTCGCGGCCAGGAAGAACACCGTGCCGCCGATCGAGTCGATCAGGTTCAGCGAGACGAACAGGCTGTAGACCGGCACCATCATCGCGGTGATGGGCAGGCCGGTGCCGAACAGGATGCCGTAGAGGAACGGCTTGTTGATGCGCATCCGGTAGCGCGAGAGCGGGTATGCCGCGAGGATCGCGACGACGACGGTCACGAGGGCGCAGCCGCCCGACACGATGAGGCTGTTGGCGAGCGGGACGAACGAGATCTCGGGCGTCAGCACGGCGGTGAAGTTGTCGAGCGTGAACTGCGACGGCACCTTCGCCGACAGCGTGGCCGACGGGTCGAACGATGCCAGCAGCAGCCAGGCGAGCGGGACGGCGAAGCAGATCGCGATGACGATCAGCACGGCGTTCGAGACGGCCTTCATGCTGCGGCCGCTGGGTGAGGTCATGGCCATGGTCAGTCGACCTCCGGTTTCAGGGCCCTGATGTAGATGATCGAGAAGACGGCGCCGACGAGCAGCATGATCGTGGCGATGGCCGTGCCGAAGCCCAGCTGCGAGAACTGGAAGGCCTCTTGGTAGGCCAGGATCGGCAGGGTCGTGCTGTTCACGCCGGGCCCGCCGCCGGTCATCACGTAGATCAGGGTGAAGACCGAGAGCGTCTGCAACGTGGTCAGCATGAGGTTGGTCGAGATGCTGCGTCGGATCACCGGCAGCGTGATGTAGACCAGGCGTTGCCAGCCGGTGGCGCCGTCGACCTCCGCCGACTCGGTGATCTCGGGGGGCACCTCCTGCACCGCCGCCGAGTAGACGAGCATCGAGAACGCGGCGCCGCGCCAGATGTTGGCGAGGATCACCGAGAGCATCGGCATCGCGTAGAGCCAGTTGGCGCCCGTGATGCCGAACCACGACAGGACCGTGTTGAGCGTGCCCGCGTCGTTGAAGAACGCGTACGCCGCGAAGGCGGCGACGATCTCGGGCAGCACCCACGCGGCGATCACGAACGTGCCGACGATCGAGCGCACGACCTTGTGGCCGTTCCGCATCAGCAGCGCGAGCCCCAGGCCGACGACGTTCTGGCCCACCACGGCCGAGAAGAAGACGAAGGCGAGCGTCAGCAGCACCGACTTCGGGAAGTCCGGGTCGGCGAACAGCTCGGTGTAGTTGCGGAACCCGATGAACTCCGAGCCGCCGGCGGCGTAGCCGGTCAGCGAGGCGTCGGTGAACGAGCCGTAGAAGCTCGAGATGACGGGCCCCAGCAGGAACAGGGCCAGCAGGACGAAGGCCGGGACGAGCGGCAGGGTGCGGGCGCCGGTGCGCAGGGCGCGCGCCTTCGAGGCCCCCGCCCGGCGACCCGGCTTCTCGCCGTGGGGCCCGGGGCCGGGCCCGGAGGCCCCCGGTCGGCCGCTCTCACGGCCGACCGGGGTGGGGGCGATGGTCGCCATGTGGCTAATCCCCCGCCTTCTGCGTCTGGTCCTCACCGACGATGCCGACCAGTTGGTCGTCGAACGCGGCCGCCGCCTCCTCGGGCGTCTGCTGCCCGGTCATGACCGCCTCCATCGCGACCGTGATCTCGTTCGAGATGCGGCTGTAGTCGGTGGTCGCCGGACGGAAGTGCGTCACCGGCACGATCGACGAGAAGAACTCGAAGGTCGGGTTGCTGCCGACGTACTCGGGGTCCTCCGCGACGTCGCTGCGCACCGCGATCTGGCTGGCGGCGATGTCGTAGCTCTGCGAACCGTCCTTGTCGAGGGCGTCGGCGATGAACTCGAACGCCTTGTCGGGGTTCTTGGTCTTCGAGCCCACGGCCAGCGTCCAGCCGCCCGACATGCTCGTCGCACCCGGCTTCGCGCCGTCCTGGGTGGGCATGGGCGCCTGGCCCATCACATCGTTCCACTCGGGCCACGGGTTGGTGCCGGTCTCGAGCCAGGTGCCGCTCATCCACGATCCGTCGAGGGCGATCGCGAGCTTGCCCTGCGGGAGCCATTCCCCACCGACGATGGTGGCGATGTTGGTGTCCAGCGCCTCCTCGGGTTTCGGTCCGATGCCGCCCTGGTACACGTCCTGGACGAAGCCGAGCGAGTCGACGAAGCCCTGCGAGTCGGTGAGCCACTTGCCGGTCTCGTCGTCGTAGAGGGTGCCGGTCGGCGTGCCGTAGAGCAGCATCTCGAAGCCCTGCATCGTCGCGCCCTCACCCTGCGGCTTGCCCGAGTAGACGTTCAGCGGGACCACGTCGGGCACCTTCGCCTTGACCGTCTCGGCCGCGTCGAGCACGTCCTGCCAGGTCTTCGGCTCCCACGGCACGGGCAGGCCGGCCTGCGCGAAGAGGTCCTTGTTGTACCAGAGCGCCCGGGTGTCGGTGCCCATCGGGATGCCGTAGGTCTTGCCGTCCTCGCCGACGCCGGCCTCCTTGGCGTTGTCGTAGAACGCGTCCCAGTCCTCCCACGCGTCGGTGTACTCGTCGAGCGGCAGCAAGTAGCCGGCGGCCGCGTCGCTCTTGACCTTGAAGGTGTCCTCGTACATGACGTCGGGCGCGGTGGCCGCCGACCGGTTCATCAGCGCGAGCTTGGTGAAGTAGTCGTCGTTCTGCGCCGCGATGGGCACGAACTCGACCTTCATGCCGGGGTTGGCCGCCTCGAAGGTCTTCGCGGTCTCCTTCATGTGGGCGTCCATCTGGGTGAACGTCCCGAACTTCTGGTACGCGACCTTGATCGTGTCGGAGTCGCCGCTGCCGGCACCCCCCGAGCAACCCGAGGCCAGCAGGGCCGTGGCGACAGCCGCGGCGGCGACGGCCAGTGCGCGCTTGCGCCCCCGGGCCGAGGTGAACGTGCGTGACATGGTGCTCCTTTGCTCCAGTCGCGTCGGCGTCGGGCTGCTCTGCCCGACCGCGATTCGATTACTACATCGTATGGAGTAACTCGTGTCAAGACGCCCGACGGCATCGGTCCGGTAACGGCGGCCGAGCCGAGGAGGCGCGGGTCGCGACCGCAGGAGGCGCGGGTCGGCCCCCGAGGAGGCGCGGGTCGGCCCCGTCAGGCGCGGATCAGCAGGGCGGACGGTCGCGGCGAGAACGTCTGGTCGAGCACCAGGCAGGCGGCTCCGACAGCCGCGACGTCGATGCCGATCGACGACTCGACGAGCCGGATCGGGTGCTTCGGGATCAGCGCCGGGTCGTCGCGGAGCGCGGCCGGCAGCACCGCGAGGACGTGCCGCGACAGCGGCGCCCAGAACGGGCCGCCGAAGACGACCTCGTCGAGGTCGAGCAGGTTGACGATGGTCACGAGGGCCCGCGCGAGGTGCCGGCCCGCGCCGTGCAGCACCCCGAGGGCGCCGGCGTCACCCAGGTCGGCCTTGCCGACCAGGGCGCCGAACGCCTCGTCGATGCGGCGCATGTCGACGTCGTCCCCGCTGCGCGCCGCCTCGGCGAGCGCCTCGTCCGAGACGTCCCCCTCGGCCAGCACGCCCGCGTCGACGGCCTCGCGCACGAGGGCGTGCGGCGTGATCAGTTCGCCCACGCAGCCGATGCGCCCGCAGGTGCAGCGGTGACCGCGGTCGTCGACCATCACGTGCCCCGAGTCCCCCGCGTTCGCACTGGCCCCGCGCAGCACGTCGCCGCCCAGCACGAGTCCGGTGCCGTAACCGGTGCCGTAGTAGACGAAGGCGAAGTCGCTGCGCTCACCCGCGCCTCCGTCGCTGAGCCACAGCTCGGCGACCGCGCAGGCCGTGACGTCCTTCTCGAGCAGCACCGGCAGACCGGTCGCCTCGCTGAGCGCCCGACGCAGCGGCACGTGCCGCCAGAGCGGCATCATCGGTGGATCGAGCACGAGGCCGGGCCCGATGTCGACCGGGCCCGGCGACGCGATGCCGACCCCGAGCAGCAGCTCGCGGTCGACGCCGCTCGTGACGACCAGCCCGTCGATGGCCCGCGCCATCAAGGCCACCACCTCGTCGGGTTCGCTGGCGGACGGGGTCAGCTCGCGTGCGTGGGCGACGACCGTGCCGACGAGGTCGAGCAGCACGAACGTCAACACGGCGGGGTCGACGTGCACGCCGATCGCGAAGCGCCCCCGGGACTCGAGCTGCAGCATGGTGCGCGGCTTGCCGGGACCGCTGATCACGGTGCCGCTCTCGCGGATGAGGCCCGCCTCGATCAGCCGGCGCGAGACGTTCGTCACCGCCTGGGGGCTGAGTCCGGTGCGCCCGGCGATCTCGGTCCGGCTGAGGCCCGCGGCCTCCCGCCGGATGGCGTCGAGCACCACCGACCGGTTGTAGCCGCCGATCGCCGGCAGGTTCGTCCCGCGGTTCATTCTCGTCATCATCCACGACGTCGGGGGTCGCGCGCGCACCGCAGCCCGTCATCCGCCCGGCGGTGGTGCCCGTCGGGACGCCCCGTTACCCTGAACCCATGTCTGGACTGCGCCTCGAAGAACTGTCCGCCGCCACCGTCGTCGCGGCCAACAACCTCACGCTCAAGCCGGGTCAAGAGCAGTTCGTCGCACCCGTCTCGCACTCGATCGCCGAGGCCTACGTCAACCCGACCACCGCCTGGCCCCGCGTCGTCGTGGACGACGACACGGTCGTCGGCTTCATCATGGGCAACTTCGACGCCGAGGCCGACGACGAGGCGCTGCGCAGCTGCATCTGGCGCATCAACGTCGAGGCCGACGCCCAGGGCCGGGGCATCGGACGGTTCGCCGTGCACGCCCTCGCCGACGAGGCCCGCAGCCGCGGCTTCGACCGGGTCACCGTCATCTACGAGCCGGGCGACGACGGGCCCGAGGACTTCTTCCACCACATCGGCTTCGAGGTCATCGGCGAGACGCCCTACGGCGAGCACGTCGCGGGGCTGACGCTGGCGTCGTCGCAGGTCTGAGTCGGCACCACGTGAGGCCGAGGTCGTGACGCCGGACGCGTCCACCCCCGGCGATGTCCCCGCGGCCGGTGACGACCCCGCGCCCGGGCTCGACTCCGGGCCCCACCCCGACGACTTCGCCTCGCGGGTGATCGCCGTGGTCGAGTCGATCCCGCCGGGCCAGGTGATGACCTACGGATCGGTCGCGGCTGCCCTGGGATCGCGGGCCTCCCGTGCCGTCGGCCAGGTGATGGCGTACGCCGGGGCCGACCTGCCCTGGTGGCGCGTGATCCGCGCCTCGGGCCATGCCCCGCGCGACCACGAGCAGCGGGCCCTCGAACAGTACCGCGTCGAGGGCACGCCTCTGCTGTGGAGCCGGTCGGGTGGCTTCCGCGTCGATCTGGAGCGCGCCTCCCACCGTCCCTGATCGGGTGCTGCCCGGGCCGAGCCACGCCAGGCCGACGGCTCGTGGCCGGAACGGGCGAGTTCGTCGGAGACGGTCGGCCACGACCGCCCGACTTCCCCGGACTCGCCCGCCGTGGCTCGGTGGCCTCAGCGCGTCCGGTCGTACGGGGTCGTCGTCGACACGGCGACCAGGCCCGACCGTTCGAGGATCGGACGCGAGTCGTCGGTCGAGTCGCTGTGCACGAGGGCCTTGCCCTGCGCGAGGGCGGAGCGCGCCCGTGCGGCGGTCAGCGCCCGGTAGATGCCCCGGTGACGGTACGCCTCGAGGGTGGCGCCGCCCCAGATGCCGACGAAGTCCGTGCCGGGGACGGGTTCGAGTCGACCACCGCAGACCATCCGGCCGTCGACCTCGGCGACCCAGAGCTCCATGCCGTCGCCGCGGGCAAGTCGCGAGAGCAGCGCGTCGGCCATCCGCGCGTCGACCGCTTCGCCGAACGCCTCGTCGACCATCGCGCTCATCGCCCGCACGTCCGCCTCGGTGGTGACCCGACGGACCGTCACTCCCTCGGGCGCGTCACCGAGCCCCGCCAACGCCGTGAGCGGCCCGATCATGATCGACTCGGGCTCGCCGGGCTCGAAGCCCGAGGCCACGAGCGCGTCGTGCAACCCGGGCGCCCGGTCGTGCCCCCGCGTCTTCCATTCGACCCGGGTGATCTCGGCGTCGGCGTCGAAGTGCTCGACGGCGGCGGCCACGAGCGCGCGCACCGCCTCGGCGTCCGCTCCGCCGAGGTCACGGTAGGTGACGAACCCGCGGCCACCGGCGAAGGTGACGAGCCGCAGCGGACCGTGCCGGGTCACGGCGAGCGCGCTCGGCGTCTCGGCGTCGGTGCGGAGTTGCTCGTCGTAGGCCTGCAGGTAGCTCGTCGCGTCGGTCATCGGGGCCACGCTAGCCGAGCCCGGACGGCGGGCGGGGCCTGCCGTCCGGGCTCCGCCTCACACGAGCGAGTCACGCCACGCGGCGTGCAGCTGCGCGAAGCGGCCGGTGCCCGCGATCAGGTCGTCGGGGGTGCCGTCCTCGACGATCCTGCCGTGCTCCATGACGAGGACCCGGTCGGCGATCGCGACCGTCGACAGGCGGTGCGCGATGATGACCGCGGTGCGGTCGGCGAGCAGGGTCTGCAACGCCTCCTGCACCATGCGCTCGGACGGGATGTCGAGCGACGCCGTCGCCTCGTCCAGGATCAGCACGCTCGGGTCCGCGATGAACGCCCGGGCGAACGAGAGCAACTGGCGTTGCCCGGCCGACACCCGGCCGCCGCGCTTGTTCACGTCGGTGTCGTATCCGTCGGGCAGGGCCTCGATGAACTCGTGCGCCCCGACCGCCTTCGCCGCCCGCACGATCTCGTCGCGCGTCGCGTCGGGCTTGCCGAGCGAGATGTTGTCGGCCACCGAACCCGAGAAGAGGTACGCCTCCTGCGTCACCATGACGATGGCGCGGCGGAGGTCCTTCGGGTGCAGGTCGCGCAGGTCGACGCCGTCGAGCGTCACCGCACCGCGCGTCGGGTCGTAGAAGCGCGAGATGAGCTTCGCCAACGTCGACTTGCCGGCCCCCGTCGACCCGACGAGGGCGATGGTCTGCCCCGCGGGCACGTGGAGGTCGAAGCCGGGCAACACGACCGTGTCGGCGTTGTAGGCGAACTCGACGTCGTCGAAGTGCACCTGCCCCTTGGCGTCCCACAGGTCGACCGGGCGCGTCGGGTCGGGCACGCTGGGCTGCTCCTCGAGCACGCCCGAGATCTTCTCGAGCGCGGCGGACGCCGACTGGTAGCCGTTGTAGAACATGGCCATCTCTTCGGCCGGGTCGAAGAACCGCTTCGCGTAGAGCGCCACCGCCAGCAGGGCGCCGATCTCGAGCGAGCCGTCGATCACCCGGAAGCCGCCGAACAGCACGACCGCCGCGAGGGTCGCGTTGCCGATGAGCACCAGGCCCGGGTCGAAGGTGCCGAACAGCGTGAACACCTTCGAGTTGGCCTGCCGGTAGTCCTCGACGTGACCGGCGTACTCCTTCTCGTTGCGGGCCTCCTTGCGGAACGCCTGCACCGCGCGCATGCCCGTCATCGTCTCGACGAAGTGCACGATGACGCGGGCGCTCGTGACGCGGGTGGCCCGGAACAGCTTCTGCGAACGCACCTGGAACCACCGGGTCAACGCCACGAGCGGCACGAGGGCCACGGCGAGGACGAGGCCGCTCTGCGGGTCGAGCGCGACCAGGGCGACGGCGGTGAAGACCATGTACAGCAGGCCCGACACGAGCTGGTTGATGCCCGAGTCGAGCAGCTCGCGGATCGAGTCCAGGTCGCTCGTCTGGCGCGAGATGATGCGGCCCGACGTGTACGTCTCGTGGAACTCGAGGCTGAGCCGCTGCGTGTGCAGGAACAGCCGCTTGCGCAGGTCGAACAGGATCGCCTGGCTGATGCGCGCCGACAGCACCGTGTACTGCGCCATCAGCACCGCACCGATCACGCCGGTCACCAGGTAGGCGACCACGACGAGGATCGCCGGTGCCCAGTCCTGGTCGTCCATCAGGGCCGGCAGGGCGGTGTCGATGCCGATCGCGATCAGGGCCGGCCCCGCGACCTGCGAGGCCGTGCTGATCACGACGACGACACCCATCAGGGCGAGACGCCACCGCAGCGGGTGAACGAGCGAGCCGAGGAGGCGCAGCGAACGACGGCGCAGCCTCTTGCTCTCGTCCTTGGTGAAGTTCTCGCGCTCCTCGCCGCGGACGCCTTGCGTCGTCGAGCCCTGCTCGGCGCGCTTCTCGGCGGGGGTTCGTCCGTCGAGCGCCTCGCGCTCGACGGGGCCGTCGGCGACTGCCGGACGGTCGGGACGGTCGTCCTCGAGTGTCGTGTCGGTCATGCGAGCACCTCCTCTCGGCTGGTGGTGGAGTCGTCGTCGAGCGACGAGATGACGTAGCGGTAGTGCTCGTTGCTCGCGATGAGGTCGGAGTGCCGACCCACCGCGGTGACCGTGCCGTTCTCGAGCAGCGCGACCCGGTCGGCCAGGGTGACCGTCGACGGTCGGTGGGCGACGATCAGGGACGTCGTCGACGCGAGCACGCGTCTCAGTCCGGCCTCGACGCGGGCCTCGGTGTCGACGTCCAAGGCCGACAACGGGTCGTCGAGCACCAGAACGGCCGGGCGGGCCGCGATGGCCCGCGCCAGGGCGAGACGCTGGCGTTGTCCGCCGGACAGGCTGAGCCCCTCTTCGCCCACCCGGGTGTCGACGCCCTCGGGCAGCCGCTCGACGAAGTCGGCCTGGGCGATCTCGAGGGCCTCGCGCATCACCCGGTCGGCCTCGTCGGGGTCGTCGGCGAGGTCGGGGCGGCCGAGCAGCACGTTGTCACGCACGGACGCGCTGAACAGCGTCGCGTCCTCGAACGCCATGCCGATGTGACGGCGGAGCTCTTCGCGGCTGAGGTCACGGACGTCGACGCCGTCGATCAGGACCTGCCCACCGGTCACGTCGTAGAGCCGCGACACGAGAGACAGGAGCGTGGTCTTGCCCGAGCCGGTGAGGCCGACCAGGGCCATCGTCTCGCCGGGCTCGACGACCAGGTCGACCCCGTTGACGAGGTCGGAGAACTGGGCCGGCGAGTCCTGGTAGCGGAAGTGCGTTCCCTTGAACTCGAGACGACCGTGGGGCTCGGCGATCGTCGACGGGTTCTCGGGGTCGGTCACCGTGTTCTCGCTGTCCATCACCTCGAAGTAGCGGTCGACGGCCGTGCGGGTGTCGAAGGTCATCGAGAGCAGGAAGCCGATCGACTCGACCGGCCAACGCAGCACGGTCGCGGTCGCGAAGAAGGCGAACAGCTGACCGACGGTCAGCTGACCGTCGGCGGCGAGCCAGACGCCGCCCAGCAGACACAGCGCGAAGGCCACGTCGGGGACGAGCAGCAGCCAGAGCCACAGCTTCGAGATGGCCTTGGCTTTCTCGATCTCGGTCCCGCGGAGGTCTTCGGCCTGCTTGGCGAACTCGCGCAACGAGTGCTTGCCACGACCGAAGGCCTTGAGGACCCGGATGCCGTGCACGCTCTCCTCCACGCTGGTCGCCAGGTCGCCGACCTGGTCCTGGGACCGACGGGCGACGATCGAGTACCGCTTCTCGAAGGCGAAACTGACGAAGAACACGGGCAGCGACGCGACGAGGAAGACGAGGCCGAGCACCCAGCTGTACCAGAACAGCACGACGAATCCGACGACGATGGTGAGCACGTTGACCACGAGCAGCACGACGCCGAACGCGAGCCAGCGACGGATGAGGCTCAGGTCGCTGACCGACCGGCTGAGCAGCTGACCGCTCTGCCACCGGTCGTGGAACGCCACCGGCAGGTCTTGGAGCTTGGCGTACAGGGCGTTCCGCATGGTCGCCTCGACGTGCGTGCTCGGTGTGAGCACCAGCCGGCGGCGAGCACCGATCATGATCGCCTCGGCGACGCCGAGACCCAGCACGACGGCGAAGGCGGGCCACACCTGCGACCGGTCGCCACTCGACAGGGGGCCGTCGACGAGCAGCTGTAGGACGAGGGGGATCAGCAGGGCGACGACGGCGGCGAGCAGGGCCGCGACCATGCCCAGCACGATGCGGGGCAGGGCCGGCTTGACGTAGGGGTACAGCCGGGTGAGCGACTGCACCGTCGAGGGACGCTTCGCGGTGTCGGGCGGACGGGCGGACGAGGACTTCTGAGACATGGGTGATCCAAGTGTCGTGATCTGGCACAGGCGACAACGCAGAGCGGTGACCCGTTGTGGAGAAAGGTGGTGCGGCGACCGTCCGGGAGGACGCATGGTCGCGCGGTCGCGCCCGGGACGTCGCCGGGCGGAGGTGTCGGAGTGGTGCCGGTGGGCGGCGGGCCGTCTCGTCTAGCTGATCGGCGCCGGGCTCGGAGACGCCGAGGAGGCGCGACCCACGCGAGCACCGTCGGTGGCCGTGCCCACCGTGGTCAGTGTCGTCGTCGTCATCATGTCCTCCTGAGTGTCGTCGTCCGTCCGTGCGGTCGTGTCCGACCGGCTGTGAGCAGCCTTACAGGATATGCGTGCCGTCGACTCCGCCGCAAGACGGAATCGTTCGGAATCATGGACGACGCGACCCGCGCCTCCGGGACCTCGTCGACGACGACCTAGTGGAAGAAGTGGCGCTCGCCCGTGAAGTACATGGTCACGCCGGCGGCCTTCGCCGCGGCGACGACCTCGTCGTCGCGGATCGACCCGCCGGGCTGCACCACCGCGGCCACGCCGGCGTCGAGCAGCACCTGCAGGCCGTCGGCGAACGGGAAGAACGCGTCGGACGCGGCGACCGACCCGGTGGCGCGGGCACCGGCGCGGTCGACGGCCAGGTGGCACGAGTCGACGCGGTTGACCTGGCCCATGCCGACACCGACCGAGGCTCCGCCCGAGGCGAGCAGGATGGCGTTCGACTTGACGGCGCGCGAGGCCTTCCAGGCGAACTCGAGGTCGGCCCGCGTCGCGGCGTCGGCCTCGTCGCCGGCGACGAGCGTCCAGCCGTCGGACGTGAACCCGTCGAACCGGTCGGCGTCCTGGACCAGCAGGCCGCCCGAGATCTGCTTGACCTCGCGGACGTCGCGGGTGAAGTCGGAAGGCAGGGTCAGCAGGCGGATGTTCTTCTTCGCGCTGAGGATCTCGACGGCCTCGGGGTCGAACGCGGGGGCGATGACGACCTCGGTGAAGATGTCCGCGACGGTCTCGGCCATGGCGCGGGTCACCGGGCGGTTGGCCGCGATGACGCCGCCGAAGGCGGAGACGGGGTCGCAGGCGTGCGCCCGCTGGTGCGCGTCGGCGATGGCGTCGACGGCGTCGGGCGAGGCGACGGCGATGCCGCACGGGTTCGCGTGCTTGATGATCGCGACGGCGGGCTCGTCGAAGTCGTACGCGGCACGCAGGGCCGCGTCCGCGTCGACGTAGTTGTTGTACGACATCTCTTTGCCGTGCAGCTGCGTCGCCTGCGCGATGCCGTGCGCCCCGGGCGTCGCGTAGATCGCGGCGGCCTGGTGGGAGTTCTCGCCGTAGCGGAGGGTGTGCTGCAAGTCGGCCGAGACGGTTGCCGTGGGCTCGAAGCCGGCCCGCGCCTCCTGCTCGTCGACGACGGACAAGGAGGCGCGGGTCGCCGCGGCGGACGCGTCGGCCTCGGCGCGCACACCCACGTGTGCGGCGAAGTACGCCGCGACTGCCGTGTCGTACGCCGCCGTGTGGGCGAAGGCCTCGCCGGCCAGGCGCTGACGTTGGGCCAGGGTCGTGCCACCGAGCGTGAGCGCCTTCACGACCTGCGGGTAGTTCGTCGGCGAGACCACGATGGCGACGTTGGCGTGGTTCTTCGCGGCGGCCCGCACCATGGCGGGCCCGCCGATGTCGACGTTCTCGATGACGGTCGGCACGTCGGCACCCGAGGCGACGGTCTCGACGAACGGGTAGAGGTTGACGACGACGAGCTCGAACGCGGCGATGTCGAGCTCGGCCAGCTGCGCCTCGTGCGACTCGAGCCGCAGGTCGGCGAGGATGCCGGCGTGCACCGCGGGGTGCAGGGTCTTCACGCGGCCGTCGAGCGACTCGGGGAAGCCGGTGACGCTGCTGACGTCGGTGACGGCGTGGCCGGCGTCGCGGATGGTCTGGGCGGTCGAGCCGGTCGACACGATCTCGACGCCGGAGGCCGACAGGGCGGCGGCCAGGTCGAGCAGGCCCGTCTTGTCGCTGACGCTGATCAGCGCCCGTCGCACGGGCACGGCGTCACGGTCGCGGTAGAGGCTGGGGTCGATGGCGTGGCCGCTCATGCGGTGGGCTCCTGTTCGAGGGTGGTCGTTCCGTTGGCGATGTCGAGCACGGTCTGGACGAGCAGTTCGCGCTCGACGACCTTGATGCGGTCGTGCAGCGACGACTCGTCGTCGCCGGGCAGCACCGGGATGCGGCGTTGCGCGAGGATCGGGCCGCTGTCGACGCCCTCGTCGACGACGATCACGCTGGCGCCGGTCTGGTCGACCCCGGCCGCGAGGGCGTCGCGGACGCCGTGCGCCCCGGGGTACTCGGGCAGGTAGGCGGGGTGCGTGTTGATCAGGTTCGGGGCGAGGGCAGCGACGACCCGCGGCGGCACGAGCCGCATGAACCCGCTGAGCACCACGAGGTCGGGCTGCCACTGCTCGATCCGGGCCAGCAGCTCGTCACCCCAGGCGGCACGGTCGGCGAAGTTCGAGAAGGCGACCGAGAAGGTCGGCACCCCGAAGTGCTCGGCGTGCTCGAAGCCGTCGGCCTCGCGGTCGGCACCGACGGCGACCACCCGGGCCGGGTACTCGGCGTCGCTCGCGGCCTCGAGCAGCGCCCGGAGGTTCGAGCCGCCACCGGAGATGAGCACCACGAGCTTCAGCACCCGGCAAGCCTAGCGGGCCGGGCGCGCGCGCCGGGGGCGGTGGGGGGCGGCCCGTCGGACGACGGCGTCAGCGCGTGATGCCCTCGATGCGCTCGGTGTCGTCGCCGTCGCGCCGCAGGGTGGTCACGGGCACAGGGCCCGTCGGCGCGGTGTCGTCGACGACCGGGTCGTCGTGCCGCTTCGCATCGGAGCCGTCCCTGGTCGTCACGGCCCGATCACCCGCGAACCTCGGCGGGCTCACGACCATCGCCAGCACGCCGGCGACGGCGAACTCGAGCGCCGCGAACCCGCCGACCAGCAGCGGGTCGGGTCCGACGTCGGTCAGGCGTCCGGGCCCGGCCGAGCCCGAGGCCGCCCAGGCGAGCAGGCCGAGCAGCGCTCCCCCGACGAGCCCGCCGACGACCGCGACGACGAGGCGACGGACCAGGTCGTCGACCCCGTGCCCGGCGAGCATGCGCTGCAGCCGCGGCCTCAGCAACGTCGCGCAGACGTACGCGGCGACGACCGGGACCAGCAGCCCCACGAAGCCGAACGTCAGGTCTGCCGTGGGCAGGGCGCCGAGGAAGGGGATCGCGGGCATCGGGCCGACGGCGGTGCCCAGGGGCGAGATCGACGACCCGGTGCCGATGGCGAAGCCGGGGCCGACCAGCCACGACGCCGCCCAGACGACGACGTCGGGGAGCAGGGCGAGCTGCCCGATCGTCAGCGCGAGCCCGCCGAGGAACCCGCCGTGCGCGCCTTCGTACAGGGTGATGATCTCGGCGTAGTTCGCCACGATCAGCACCGAGACGATCACGGACGACGCGGCGAGCACGGTCGACGCGGCCACGGCGCCGAGACGCAACCCGGCGGCCGCGATGCCGGTCACCTGACCGGGCAGTCGTGACAGCAGACCGATGACGGCACCGGTGACCGGGTCGGCGGACTCGCCCCGACGACGACGCGTCACCTCGGCCATGGCCACGACGGGCACGGCGTAGACGAGCGCGGGCAGCAGCGTGCCCTGCCACAACGACGGGCGTGCGAACTCGTGCTGCGCGGAGGCCGCCAGGGCGAGGGACAATAGGGCGAAGGTGCCGATGGTGACGAGCACGCCGGTCACACGGTGGGCCGTCTCGGCGGCGGCGCGGCCGGCACGGATGCCCATGAGCACCGTGAGGAGGGCGAAGCCGAGCGCGGCCAGCGAGACGACGATGGGGGCGTCCGCCCCGGGGATGCCGGTCGCCGCGGCCGCGTCCGCGCTGAGCTGGACGGTCAGGTCGGCGCCGTGCCCGACGAGCCACGAATCGACGGCTGCCCGCCAGAAGACGACCCAGTCGATCTGCAGGCCGTACTGGAACGCCCAGAGCGAGGTCAGCACGACGAGGGGGATGCCCACGCCGATGGCCACGACGAGCAGGGCTTCGAGCGCGGAGAAGAGAGCGGTGACTGGGCGGTTCATCGCGAGCGACTGTACCGGTGCCGACCGGGGCCGGCCTGCTGCCCCGCCGCCCGCGACGACGACGCCGCTCGGCACCGGCACCGCTCCCCCCGCACGCACGCACGCAGGGGCGCGCGCACGACGACGGGCGTGTCCGTCGTGACCGGGCGTCCGAGGACGACCGGCCGTGACGAACACGCCCGTCGAGGAGGCGTGGGTCGGCTCTTACAGGGAGGCGTAGACCTCGCGGAGCAGCGCCGCGGTCTCGCTCGGCGTCTTGCCGACCTTGACGCCGGCGGCCTCGAGCGCCTCTTTCTTGGCCTGCGCGGTGCCGGCCGAGCCGGACACGATCGCTCCGGCGTGGCCCATCGTCTTGCCCTCGGGGGCGGTGAAGCCCGCGACGTAGCCGACGACGGGCTTGGTGACGTGTGCCTTGATGTAGTCGGCGGCACGCTCTTCGGCGTCGCCGCCGATCTCGCCGATCATGACGATCGCCTTGGTGTCGGGGTCGGCCTCGAACGCCTCGAGGGCGTCGATGTGGGTCGTGCCGATGACCCGGTCGCCGCCGATGCCGATGGCGGTCGAGAAGCCGAGGTCGCGCAGCTCGAACATCATCTGGTACGTCAGGGTGCCCGACTTCGAGACGAGCCCGATGGGGCCCGAGCCCGAGATCGAGGCGGGCGTGATGCCGACCAGCGACTCGCCGGGCGTGATGATGCCGGGGCAGTTCGGGCCGATGATGCGGGTCGTTCCGCCCTTGGCCTTGGCGAGCGCCCAGAACTCGGCGCTGTCCTGCACCGGGATGCCCTCGGTGATGACGACGACGAGCGGCACCTCGGCCTCGATGGCCTCGACGACGGCGTCCTTGGCGAACGCCGGCGGCACGAAGACGATCGAGACGTCCGCGCCGGTCTCGGCGACGGCCTCGGTCACGGTGCCGAAGACGGGCAGCTCGACGTCACCGTGGGTGACGGTCGTACCGGCCTTGCGGGCGTTGACGCCACCCACGACCTGCGTGCCGGCCTTGAGCATGAGGGCCGTGTGCTTGGTGCCCTCGCCGCCGGTGATGCCCTGGACGATGACCTTGCTGTCCTTGTTGAGGAAGATCGACATTGTTCTGTGCAGTCCTTACTTCGAAGCCAGCTCGGCGGCCTTGTCGGCAGCCTCGTCCATGGTCGCGACGACGGTGACCAGCGGGTGCGCCGCCTCCGCCAGGATGCGTCGACCCTCGTCGACGTTGTTGCCGTCGAGGCGCACGACGAGCGGCTTGGTGGCCGCGTCGCCGAGGATGCCCAGCGCGGCGACGATGCCGTTGGCGACGGCGTCGCAGGCGGTGATGCCGCCGAAGACGTTGACGAAGACGCTCTTGACCTGGGCGTCGCCCAGGATCACGTCGAGCCCCGCCGCCATGACCTCGGCGCTCGCTCCGCCGCCGATGTCGAGGAAGTTGGCGGGCTTCACGCCGCCGTGCGCCTCGCCGGCGTAGGCGACGACGTCGAGCGTCGACATGACGAGCCCTGCACCGTTGCCGATGATGCCGACCTCGCCGTCGAGCTTCACGTAGTTGAGGCCGGCGGCCTTGGCCTTCGCCTCGAGCGGGTCCGCCGCGTCGGCGTCCTCGAGCTCGGCGTGACCGGGGTGACGGAACTCGGCGTTCTCGTCGATCGAGACCTTGCCGTCGAGGGCGACGATGTCGCCCTGCTCGGTGAGCACGAGCGGGTTGACCTCGACGAGCGTCGCGTCCTCGCCCTCGTAGACGGCGTAGAGCTTCACCAGCACGGGGGCGACCTTGTCGATCAGCTCGTCGGGGAACCCGCCGGCCTTCGCGATCTCGGTGGCCTTCGCCAGGTCGATGCCCGCGCGGGGGTCGACCTCGATGCGGGCGAGCGCGTCGGGCTTCTCCACGGCGAGCTGCTCGATCTCCATGCCGCCCTCGACGCTGCAGAGCGAGAGGTACGAGCGGTTGGCACGGTCGAGCAGCACCGAGAAGTAGAACTCACGGGCGATCTGGGCGCCGCCCGCGATCATCACGCGCTTGACGACGTGGCCCTTGATGTCGAGCCCGAGGATGTCCTTCGCCGCGGCCTCGGCGTCGTCGGGGGTCTTCGCCACCTTGACGCCGCCGGCCTTGCCGCGACCGCCGACCTTGACCTGGGCCTTCACGACGGTGACGCCACCCAGCTTCTCGGACGCCGCTCGCGCCTCCTCGGGGGTGTCGGCCACGATGCCCGGCAACACGGGCACGCCGTACTGCTCGAACAGGTCTCTGGCCTGGTACTCGAAAAGATCCACGCTGTTCTTCCAATCCGCATCGCTGCGTCGTCTCACCATGATCCGTCTCGACATCGAGCCATCTCGACATGAAGACATATGGGCCGCGGTCAGCCTAGCGGGCGACCCCAGGGGTACGCCGAGCGTCGCGTCTGCTGTGAGCATCGGGGGCCTGCCGTCGCCTGGGGAGTAGACGAGAGACACCCCGACAGAACGAGAAGACGGAGACACGCATGTCGAAAGAGAAGAACCTCGCCACGCAGGAACGCCTCGGCGAGATCCTGACCGCCCGCGAGATCGACCGCCTCGGCGAGGGCTTCCACGCCGACGTCGTCGATCACGACCCGGCCCCCGACGCTCCCGCCGGCCTCGCGGGCATCCAGGCCTTCTGGACCGACTTCTTCGCGGCCTTCCCCGACGCCGACCTCGCGGTCGAGACCCTCGTCGCCGACGACGAGAACGTCACCGCCGTCTTCACGATCTCGGGCACGCACACCGGCACGTTCCAGGGTGCTGAGCCCACGGGCAAGACGTTCACCGTGCGCGGCATCCAGGTCGGCCGGTTCGACGAGGACGGCCTGCTCGTCGAGCGCTGGGGCGCCACCGACGAGGCCGGCATGAAGCAACAGCTCGGCCTGGCCTGAACCGCTCCCCCACCACCCCGCACCACTCTCGAGAGGACGCATCATGAGCGACACCAACACCCCCGCAGCATCGGGTGACCAGCCCTACGACCAGGCCGACGAGTTCGCCGAGTCCGAGCAGATCGCGACCAACGACGCCGTCGCCGGCGAGACGGTCTTCCCCGGCGTCGGAGAGGGCAACGACGGCCCGACCGGCGGTGCGCCCCGCGAGGGTTCGCCCGAGTACGCCCCGAACGACCTCGAAGGCGACGAGATCGACCTCGACGAGACCGAGTGACCTCGGTCACCCCCGTCTGACGACGCCCCCGCCGCAGCTCGCGGCGGGGGCGTCGTCGTGTCACGGCTCCTCCCCCGGCCCGCGTCGGCGGGAGCCGTGCACAGGAGGCGCGGTGCCGGCCTCGGCAGCCGGGGCCGCTGCCCGATCGTCGGTGCATGACCTCATCAACGAAGGCCCTCGGGCCCCCCAGACGGCGCCTCGCGCTCGCCCTCGCCCTGTTGTTCTCCGTCGCCGTCGGGCTGCTCGGCCACGCCCCGGCCGCCGCCGTCACCGGCACGGGACTCGGCCCGGGCCACCTCTGGCGCGGCGACAACGCCTCGTGGCTCGGCACGTACCGACTCGACGACGGCACCCAGGCGTTCTGCCTCGAAGCCGGCAAGAGATCGCCCGTCGGCAACCACTACGACACGACCACGGGTGGCGACGTGATCGGCGTCTCGACCGACGACCACGCGCGCCTCGCGTACATCGCCCGCACCTGGGGCGGCACGACCGACGCCGACACGGCCGCCGCAGGACAACTCGCGGTCTGGACCATCACCGGCCTGAACGGCCACACGCAGCGGTACTACGCCGGCCGGGCCAACGAGCGCTGGCCGATCGTGCTCGAACGCGCGAACCAGATGCTCGCCGAGGCCTCGTCCGCCGCGTCGAAGTCGGTCGCCGCATCGATCACCGTCGAGCTCTCGGACGACGGCACGGGGCTCATCCGCCCCGACCTCACGGTCGACCGCGTGACGGGTGGGCCGACGACCCTCGAGCCCACGCATGCGGGCACGGTCACCCTGGACGGAGCCGTGTTCGCGGACGGTTCGACCACGGCCCTCGTCCGCAACGGCGAGAGCGTGCCCGTCGCCGCCACCGGTGACGCCGCCCAGCTCACCGTGACCGCCTCGGTCGAGTTCGTCGACCTGCCGTACGGACGGGTGACCACAGTGGGGAACAGCCCCGCCGGCTCGCAGATGATCCTCTTCTCGGGCGGGGTCGCGGCCTCCGCTTCCGAAGCCGCGAGTGTCGAGCAGCTGTCACCGCTGCCGTTCCAGCCGACGGTGTCGACGATCACCAGCGACACCGTGGCCGAGGCCGGCACGATCGTCACCGACCAGGTGACGCTCGGCGTGCGGCCCGGTGACGGGCTCCTGTCCGAGTGGGGACGATACGACGACGCCGGCACCTGGCGCCCCGTCCCGGTCACGGTGCGCAGCCGGCTGCTGGGCCCCTTCCTTGCCCCCGTGACGACGGCGGACGAGTGGCCGGACGACGCTCCGTCGGTCTGCGAGGTCGCCCTCGACGTGCTCGACGGCCCGGGAACCTACTCGACGCCGGGCTGCGAACTGCCCGGTGGCGGGTACTACACCTGGGTCGAGAGCATCGATCCCACGGACACGCCGGTCGAGGCCGGGCGTGACCGCGTGGGTTCCTGGCGGTCACCGTTCGGGGTGGCGACCGAGACGACCTTCGTGCCCTGGACGCCGACCATCTCGACCGTGGTGTCCGACGCCGAGATCGACCCGGGTGCCTGCGTCAGCGACGAGCTCACCGTCGTCGACCTGCACCCCGACGTGCCGGCTGGGGTCGACGTCGAGTCGGTGCTCGTCGGACCGTTCGCCGAGGCCCCGGTCGTGGGAAGCGACCTCGGTCCGATCGACCGTCTCGACCCGGACCTCGTCGTGGCTCGCGAGACGGTGACCATCGGCGAGGACGGCACGTACGCCACACCGTGCATCGCCCTCGAGCGACCCGGCACGTACGTCTTCCTGTTCTCGTCGGAGGGGTCGGCTGTCGTCGATGACGGAAGCCAGGTCGTGCCGGCCTTCGCCGACACGACCGTCTACCGGAGCGAGATGGCGACGGTACGGCAGCCGGCCCCGTCCGAGGCTCCGGCTCCCCCGGCAGGGCTGGCCTTCACCGGTTCGGAGGGTGGCGGGCAGGCGTTCCTCGTCGCCCTCGGAATCGTCGGGACCGGCTTCGTGCTCGTGGCCGCGGCGAGTGCCTTCCACGTGCGGAGGCGCCGCCTCGCCGAGGGCTCGGATGCAGCCTCCCTCGCGGTCGATGCCGAGGCACTGTCGTCCTTCGGGCTGGGCGAGGCGCGATGAACCCCCGGGTGCGGGTGCCGCGAGTCGGTCCGGGCTCATCCGGCCCGATCGAACGGCACCTGCACCCGGACGGCTCGACCGCTGCCGTCGTCCACGAGGGCGAACCCTGGCGTCGGCCGGTCGGCGAGATCGGACTTCGTCAGCCGGAGCCCCACCTGGTCACCTTCGTTGGGCAGCTGTGGACTGAGCACGGCGCCGCACCGGTTGTTCCTCACGTCGACCTGCCAGCCGGCCCACCCCGCCAAGACCTCGCCGGTCGTCCCGGCCACGACGAGCGCTCGACCGGTGTCGGGGCACGACCGGAGGAACTCCGCGAGCCACTCGGCCGCGGGGCAGTCCTTGAGGTGTTCGCCGTCGTCGATGACGAGCACGCGAGGGCCGTCGACGTCTGCGAAGAAGGGCGCGAGGAGGGCCTCCTCGACGGTCCGGGTGGTGATCACCGCGACCACGCCGGGCAACCCCTCGAGCGCCCGCAGCGGCGATCGCCGTGGGGCGACGACGACCACTCCGATGCTCTGGGCCGCGAGCGACCGGACGACAGCTGCCAGGACGGTGCTGCGCCCGCTCTTCGGGGGGCCCGTCACAACGTAGCTGCCGGGGCCGTCGGCGAGGTCGGGACCCCACGGCACGAGGTCGTCGCCACCGACGCCGATCAAGGCGAAGACGCTCGCCGGATCAGCCGCTCCCCGGCGGGACCAGGCATCGTCGAACGAGATGGGGCCCGCCAGTTCGTCGACGCGGAAGGGCCGACGGGCGGCAGGAACGTGACGGTCTCGGTGAACCGCCTCGGCCCCACGTCGCCGCAGGGCCTCGGCCTGCGCCTGCCCCGTCGCCTCGGCATCGATCAAGGCGACCTGCGTCTCGATCGAGGTCTCGGCGGTGAAGCCCCGCCCCGGGGGCAGGACGTCGGGAAGTGCTCGTGCGTTCAGTCCGGCGAGGGCGTAGTCGGCCCGGTCGGTCAGACGCAGGAGCAGCTTGTCGTCGACCAGGGCCGCGAGCCGGCCGGCGACGAGTTGACGGTCACCCGTGACGAGCACGTGGACACCGGCTGCGGCGCCCTCACGCAGCAGCAACCCCACCTGGTCGACGAGCTTGCCGTGCTCGATCTCGGCGAAGGTGCCGGTGAACCCTTCCCACCGGTCGATCATGACGACGAGGTGCGGCAGCCGTTCGATCTCGGGAGCCGTTCGCCGCTGCTCGACCACCCCCGCGTGGCCTCCTGCCGCGAGCACCTGCTGCCGCCGGTAGATCTCGTCGACGAGCTTCGTCAGCAGGCGTCGGACCCGGTCGAGCTGGGTCCGCTGGACGACGGCTCCGACGTGCGGAAGGCTCTCGAGCGGCAGCAGGGCACCACTGCCGCAGTCGATGCCGAAGAGGTGGACGTCGGCGCAGCTCGTGCGGTCGGCGAGGGAGGCCGCGACGGTGCGCAGCACCTGCGAGCGTCCCGTGCGGGGGGCGCCGACGACGAAGAGATGACCCAAGGTCTGCAGGTCGAGCGCGGCCGGGGCCTGATGCTGCTCGGCCGGGAAGTCCTGCCTGCCGAAGGCCAGCAAGGGCACGTCTCCCTCGACGCATGCGTCGGCGTCGCGGCCTCCCGGGGGTTCTGCGAGGTCGTCGAGGACGAGCCTGTCCGGCAAGGCGTCGAGCCAGGGACGGTGCGGGCGAGGGATACCGAGACGAGCGGAGGCGGAGGCGAGCGCGTCGACGAGCTCGACCAGGTCGGTACGCCCGACGGACTCGGTCGACGCTCGTGGCGGCGGCTCGGCCACGACCCGCCCGAGTTCGTGCCAGCCGAGCGAACTCGACCACACCTCGGGCACGACGTCGGCGACCACCCCCGGACGTCGGCCACCGACACGGCCGGCCTGGAACGGGACGAGCGCGCTCGCACCCAGTCGGACGAAGGCGCGGCCCGGTGTGGACTTGGAGATGCCGGCCGCGTCACCCGCGTCGATCACGTCGCTGCTCTCGCCTGCATCGGTCACGCGCAGGGCGATCCTCAGGTTCGTGTTCGCCCGGATGTCGCCCGTGACGACGCCCGTGGGACGTTGCGTCGCGAGCACGAGGTGGATTCCGAGAGAACGCCCGCGCTGGGCGATGTTGACGAGGCCGGTCACGAAGTCCGGCAGCTCTCGGACCATGCTCGCGAACTCGTCGATGACGATCAGGAGGCGCGGCAACGGAGGCCTTTCGGCGTCGCCGACCGCGCCCTCCACGTAGTCCTCGAGGTCCTTCGCCCCGACATCGGCGAGGAGGTGCTCGCGGCGTCGGAGCTCGGCCCCGAGCGAGTGCAACGCCCGTTCCACGAGGTGCGTGTCGAGGTCGGTGACCATTCCGACGGTGTGGGGCAGTGGCGCGAAGTCCCGGAACGCGGCACCGCCCTTGTAGTCGACGAGGACGAAGGTCATCGACTCGGGGGTGTTGGCGGCGGCGAGCGCCGCGACCATGCTCTGGAGCAACTCGGACTTGCCGGACCCGGTCGTGCCGGCCACGAGACCGTGGGGGCCGTCCCGGCGGAGGTCGAACGAGAACGGCCCGTCGAGGCTCTCTCCGATGACGACCTCGGTCGTGGGGCCCGTGCGAGCCCACCGGTCGAGCACGGCCTCGGGAGTGGGCGGTTCGAGCTGCAGCACGTCGAGCAGTCGCGATCGGGCCGGGAGTCCGCCCGTTCCGCCACCGTCGTCGACGTCGACCAGCGGGGCGACGGCCCGTGCGACGGCCTCGAACCAGCCGGCGGGCACCAGGTCGGCCTTGACCTCGCGCACGTCGGCGGTGCGGTGGACGTCGAGGGAGTGCCGCGTGGGGCCGCAGGTGACGACGGCGACGCATTCCTCGGGAAGGGACCGTCGTTCGAGGTCGACGCACACCGCGTACACGCCGACGGAGGGCCCTTCGCGCAGGACGCGGACGAGCCCGGGCAGTGCCCGCAGCCGCCGCGCACCGTCGACGACGAGCACGATGTCGGTCGCCGCACGGAGCGTCCCCCGCGATTCCCGCACCGCCCGCTGGCGGGCGTCGATCTCGGCCCCCAGCTCGGCGATCCGACGCGCGACGGTCTCGGCGTCGTTCCCCACCCAGACGGTGGCCGGCCGACCGTTCTCCGGACGGGCATGGGGGACGTGGGCCAGCCACGACCAGTCGTCGCCCGCAGCGTGTTCGGTCAGGACGACGAACCGCACGTCGCGGGGGCTCTGGGCGACGGCGAGCTGAGCCAGCATCCACGCGACGAGAGGTCTCGCGTGTTCGGATCGGCCTGCCACCCCGACGACCCCGTGCTCGGCCAGATCGACGGTGACGGGCACGTCGACGGCAGGGCGGGCGACGGTCCGACGGTGCTCGAGTTCGGCCGGGTCCTCGATGGTGACACTCGACGGCAGATCCGCGGTACCGATCCTGACGCGCAGGTGGTCCGGATCGTCACGACGGCGTTCCCACAACCGCGAACGACGCCGGGCGGCGATGTCGAGCACGGTCGCGGCGTCGGGGCTGAGGTGTCGCAACTCGCGCTGCAGCTGCCGCACGGCGCTCTCGGCATCCGCCGCCACCGCCTCCTTCGTGGCCTGGTGGTCGGCGAGCCGCTGCCGGTGCGAGACCTTGCCGTTGCGCTTGTCGTAGAGGTAGTTGCCCATCATGACCACCGGCGACATGAGCCCGAAGGCGAGGAAGGCGACGTTCCCGAACACGGTGACCATGACGACGGCCATCAGCATCGGAGCGAGCGCCGCGACGATCGGCAGGGGCCGTTTCGTCCCCTGTTGGGGTTCGGCGGGGAACCGGAACGTCGTGGTCGGCGGCTCCGGCAGGAGGCGCGGGGGGCGTGCGTGGTCGAGGGTGCCTCCGCCTTCGCTCACGGTGATCGCGGCGGACGGGTGCCCGGCCGGCGCGACGGCGAGGAGGGTGTCGCCGATGGTGATGACGCAGTGTTCGTCCACGGCGGCCGTACCTCGGACCGGAACGCGGTCGACGAGCACGAGTGGCCCGCGAGCCTCGTCGTCGGATTCGGGGAAAGCGTCGGCCGTGGGGGTCAGCGCGAAGCGCCCGGCGCCGTCGAGTTCGATCGTCGCGACGATCGGGGGCACCCGCGCGTCGTCCAGTCTCACGCCCGCGTCCGGACCGCTGCCGAGGTGCACGAGCCCGACGTCGACGACGTGGATCGTCCCGGCACCGCGGCCTCCGATGATGCGGATGGTGGGCAGGTCGTCGGGAAGGTGGAGGTGCACGGCGGGGCCGCCGAGGCCGAGGACGGCACCGTCGAGCAGGACGCCCGAGCTGAGGCGTGCGGTCGGATCGACCGGGACACCGTCGACGGTGATGCTCGCGGGCTCGTCGGTCAGGGCGTGCCGCGCGTGACCGAGTGACGACGCGAGGTGCCGCGCCACGGCGTCGACGGTGGTGTCCGGATCGACGAGTAGCGAGCGGTCGGCCCGCTGGCCCGTCGGGACGTGCAGGACGGTGACGCACAGCCTCACGCGGCGGGCACCACGCTGATGCCGTCCACGAACACGTCGACTTCGTCGATCATGCCGAGGACGCCATCCGGCCCGCCGACCTGGCAGGTGACGCGGAGGTCGTACGGCTCGGCCCGGAAGGCGTAGACGAGCGTGGCGTGGAGGTCGGCGTCGCCCTCGACGGCCGCGTACCGCACGCCTCGGAGCCCCTGCCCGAGACCACTCGCCTCGACCTGCTCGACGACGGGAGGCTCGACCGCGGCCACGTCGCTGTCGAAGACCATGGCCCGGAGGGCGACATCACGATCACCCTCGACGAACCCGTACTGGACGCGCAGCAGCGACGGAGGGGTCGCGATGTCCGGCAGGTACAGGTACCGGCGTTCGTCCTCGGGCGACCAGCGCGCGAGGGCCGAGAGCACCTCCGTGAGCCAGGACCGGGAGGCGCGGGTCGACACCTCGGACCGCTCGGCCACGGTGCGCACGGTCGCCTTGATCCACGATCGCGGCGCGCGGTGGCCGTCATGCGGCCAGGAGGTCGGGAGGGCCACCCAGGTCTCGGGGTCGTGCCCGATGAGGATGTCGAAATCGGTGGTGGCGTCACTGTCGGTCTGGGTCATGGTGCAGGTCGCTTTCTGTGGCAGTCGAGGGGGTTCAGGCGAGGGGCCGGTCGGTGACGAGGCGTCCCTCGGCGTCACGCCAGCGGAAGGTGCTGAGCATGGCGTCGAAGACGTCGGTGAGGGCATCGACGATGCGGGCGCGCGCGTCGGCGTCCGGTTCTGTTTCTGTCGCGGACTCGCCCGAGGCGGTGGCACCCGCCTGCGCGGACCCGATGGTGAGGACGAGGGTGAGCAGTCGGTCGTCGTGGCCGGCGACGCGTGCCAGGACGGTCCGACGGCGGAGCGGTGTCAGGTCGGCGGCCTCGTCGGGTGCGGCAAGGGAGCCCTGTGGCGGGGCCTCTGCTGCGGGGTCGTCCCAGACGACGGCGGGATCGCCGGCGAGGACGATCGGAGCCGCGCCGTGGGTGGCGACCCGTCGCAGCAGCAGCCGGTCGAGGTCGGCGTGCTCGGAGCGGGTGACGGGCAAGGACGCGACGACGATCGAGCACACGATGTCGGTTCCGGGCAGCGGGCCCGCACTGAGGTACGAGTCGAGCACGCGGCCGTTCGCATCCGCAGCGAGCGCGCTCGCCAGCGCCGACCCGAACCGCAACCGCCAGTCGTCGACCGTCGCCTCGGTTCCGAGGTCAGGCTGCTCCCCCAGCTGTACGGCGACGAACGCCACTGCGTCCGGCGCATCCATCCCACCAGGAACCCGGACGAACCCCGGAGGCACGACGATCGAATACGACGCCGCCACCGTCCCGGCCGTCCGCCCCACGTACCCCGGGCCGCTCATGACTCGTCCCCGGGGTTCCTGCTGGCTGAACACGACTGCCGATTTTCGGCGAGGGGCGCCTCTGCACGAGCCCGTGTTTTCTCGCATCCGTCTTTTCTCTTCCGCTGCAGAAAGATGATTCCCAAACAGGTGAAGACGACGGACTCCGCGAGGAATAGACCGACGGCGAAAGCCGAATCGCGCGGCCAGTCTGCGGACCTTCTGAAGAGATCTCCGAAGACCCAGGCGTATCCAGCGCTGAGCCCGCACCAGAACGCCAAAACCCACGGATGCATGGTGTACGGGACATCGAAGCCACCTCGTCCTAGGAGATGGACAGCAACCAGAGCCAGCCCTATTGCCGAAACCCAGAAGGGAAAACTAGGCCAGGGAGCGGGGGGCCAATTCTGTCCCGCTTCGAAAAGTGATTTGCCTGCAGGGTTCACGCGGAGATTGCCGCCCTGCGGAATGGCGATGAGACCTAGGGTGAGGCGCATCACCTGTGAATAGACAGCCGGCGTGATTGCCAGGGCCCCAGCGATGACGGGCAGGAGCCCCTCTAGTCGCTGACGCGGCAACACCACTGCGACTCGTCGGCCCGCCATCAGAATTGAGCGCCCGGCGACATAAGCCATGTGCTCTGCGAGCCCTGGGGTTCCTGCATCCGCTTCATGCCCAGCTGCGTCGCGTCGCTCAACCCGCGCAAGTGGTCGAAGGTTTGTAACCCCCGCGCCAAGTTGAGGCGGACCATCACACGTGCGACTTCGGAAGCTTCGTCCCCCGAGGGAAGTCCAGCCCCGGCCGGACGAACCCTGTGCCAGCGCTTCCCATCCGTGCTCTCGGCGAACGTCGCCTGCTCATGCACACGTCGCTGATTCCGACGATGACGCCGACCACGAATGACCTCGACGACCACCCGGATGGCACAGATGATTTGGATGACACCAGCAATCGCAGAGTCCCGCGGCCAGGTGTTGAGGTCGCGGAACGGGAGAGCGAAGATGATGCCCCACACGCCTCCGACAAACCCCATGTAGGCCACAAGGGGGACGTCGAGCGAATGCAGGCCATCGACTTCCGGTGATCGAGACAGGATGATCATCGCCGCGACGAGGCAGGCAGCCGCGGCCCAAAAGGGCAGGGACGAACCAACGAACGGTGGCCAACGGTCTGTCGTGTAGAAGAGTGGCCCCCCATCGGGGTTCAACCGGCGCGCGGCGCCGCGTCCGCCACCCTGTACTTGCAGCGTGATCCGTGTTCCCAGGACGGTGCAGAACGGGACCATGGCTGCAAGCAGGAGGAGCGTGCTCAAAATGACGCCGAACGGTCCTCGCTCAGTCCTCCGTCGGCCCCCCGCGCGTCGTAGCGCGTTCAGGACGAACCCCTCGAACCGGCGGCTCTCCGCCAGACCCCGGACGCCAAGTCGACACGAAGCCAGACAGCGGGCCCTCTCCACCCGGCGTCCATAGCTCGCCACCGGGGACCGTGAATTCCGATCACGTGCTTTCGGACAAGAACCGTCCGACACCGCAGGGTCGCGCCACCACGTCGTTGATATTTCAGCATTGATTTGATCTCCAAGATGTACGACGCTCACGACTCGTCCCCGGACGCGCAGGCCATGTCGGCTTGGTGCGTTCTCGCGGCACCGCTATCGAGATGGAAATACTGACCGGGGGTGCCTGCAACGACAGTCGGTGCCGCGTGATCGGGTGCGAAGGCGGCACGGCCATGGAGGTGGTGCATAGCCAGCTTCACGAAAGCGACAACTAACGAGACGATGCTGCAGACGCCGAGACAGCAAGAGACGAAAAGCATTCCGTTGCCCGTCGGTGTCATGACGATGAACCCAACGCCATAGCCATATGTGTAGATGGCTCCTAGGCCCCATACGAAGCCGAGGAAAAACGGCCGGTGCTCACGAATTCTCGACCGTTCCTCGCGGACCATGCCGACGATCGCAACTGCAGCGAGAGCCACCGAAGGGATGAGGACCGTCCAGGGCAGGTAAAACGGTATTCCGCCTGGAGCATCGAATCGAGAGTCGAAGCCATCAGGGACCGGCCCGGGCTCGATTGTGAAGAGCGTGTTCAGGGAGTACAAGAGGTA
The DNA here is from genome assembly GCF_014841545.1 of Frigoribacterium sp. CFBP 8751. Taxonomy (NCBI): domain Bacteria; kingdom Bacillati; phylum Actinomycetota; class Actinomycetes; order Micrococcales; family Microbacteriaceae; genus Frigoribacterium; species Frigoribacterium sp. CFBP 8751. The sequence continues at coordinate 624,056 of NZ_JACYUB010000001.1, read as the reverse complement.
CGTGCCTTGCACCGCTAGCGCGGGAACAGGAGACAAGGCATAGGAGAGACTGCGGACGCTCTTGCCCCCCTCCAAAGAAGCACGGCGCCTACCCCTCACCATGAACTGCCCTGCGTCACCCGGATCGCACCATCCGGCTCGCCACGCATCCGATCGCTGATGATTCTCGTGCTCTCGATGCCGGCTGCCGTCTGATCGGCGGCGCTCAATGCGCGTGCCCCGTTCAGGCGAGCAGTAATCGCCGCGATGGTGTCAGCGTCATCCGCAAAGGCCCCCACCCTTGACGACCTGACGAAATGCATCATCTGCGCAATGGACTCATCTCCGAAAGCCTTGAGCAGGAAAGAATCACCCCTCGACGGGCGAGCCCGTTCCCAAACCCGATTCACGTAGCCCGAGGCAAATTTTCGACTCATGCCCGATCGGACGAGACCGTCGACTCTTGCGGCTTTGACTCCTTGCGTGAGCTTTGCCGCCCCAGACACCAGTTGTCCGCCGACTCCGAACGTGACGAGCGAAACGGTCGAGAGCCAAAATTCTGTCCACGTCGCCGTACCCGCCGCTGCGCGAGCGAAGGAGATCGCTGCGACGGCAACCATGGCGATCACCACGATGACATTGAGTCCAGGAATGAACATTGCGACGAGACCTAGCGCGAATCCGACGACGGACAAGACGTCCAGCAGCGTGCTGATCCACGAGTCGTTCTCCTCCATCCACTTCTGGAAGGCGGCGAAGCCGGCGTCCCACGCGCCCCCGAGGTCGTCCCAGAGGGTGTCGGCGAGGCCGTCGTCGGTGGCGTCGTCGATCCTGGCGATGGCAGCCGTCGCGGCGGTCTCGACGGACGTGTGCGCGTCGGTGAGGCGGCGCGCGTAGAGGGAGACCCGGCCCCGCGCCTCCTCGGCTTTCGTGCGTTGCGCGGCGGCCTGGTCGAGGTGCTCCTGCTTCGTCACCTCGTCGGTGGCCACGAGCGCGAAGTGCTCGTACCGCTCGACCAGCTTCTCGGCTGCGGCGAGGTCGTCCACGGCGTCGCGGTGGTTCGCCAGGGCCGGGGCGGCCGCCTCTTGGGCCAGCGACAATTCGGACGCGTACGCCTTGAGCGCGGACCCCGTCTCGCCGTATCGCCCCTCGGCTTTGCCGAGGCTCGCGGAGACCTCCTCGGCCTTGACCACGAACGCATCGAGGGCGTCGCTGGACGATGACCCCGTCTCGAGCGATCGCAGCTTCGCTGCCGCCCCTCGGATCGAGGCCGCCACGGACTCGTAGTGGCTCGCCATGGAGTTCAGCAGCACCGGGTCACCCGGTACCCCCACCAGGGAGTCGGCCGCCACCCCGGCGAGCGTGCCGGCCGTCACTCGTCGCCCCCGATCAGGACGCCTTCGAGTTCTCCGTCGACCTCGGTGAAGGTCTTGTCGATCGTCGACAACGCCTCGCCCAGCTCGGTGATCTGCTCGGCGAGCTTCGCCCGCCGGTCGTTCCAGTTCGTCGCGAACGACGTGACCTTCGCCGCCAGCCCGGCGTGACCGCAGGCCTCGGCCGTGGCCGACGCCGAGGAGTCGCCCGACTCGAACTCGGTCTTCACGGTGGTCAGGTCGGCGAGCAACGCCTCGAGACCCGCACCGTCGATTGTCAGGCTCGTTCGAGCCATGAGGTCCTCCCCTCGTTCCGGGAGACCGGAGCGCGTCGCGTCTCGTCGCGACCCGCCCCGGCCGTCCTACGGTGCGGTCGGTCAGCCCAGGCTGCTGGCGAGCTGCTGGTCGGCACCCTCGAGGGTGCTGGCCGCGTTCTCGAGGAACGTCGCCATGCTCTCGACCGCCGAGATCGTCTTCGAGGCCCCGGTCGTGAACTCGGTGTACGTCGCGTCGAACGCCTTCGACGACTTGTCGGTCACGTAGCCCGAGCCGACGAGGTTGTCGATCTGCGACTTCATCTGGCCCAGTTGGTCTTCGATCGCGCGCTGCCCGTTCCGCAGCTGGGTGGCCTGCGTACGCAGGTCGTCGTAGGTGACGGTGACATTGGCCATGAGGTGATCCCCTTCGTGTGAGATGCCGACCGGTCGGTCGGACCTGACCAATATGTCATGCCTGATAGTTTGCGTAACGGTTCTCCACAGATCGGAGTCGACATGCGTCGCAAGAAGGACAAGCCCAGGAGGCGCGAGCACCACCCGACGCCGCCGCCGGTGATCACCGCCGAGACGATTCGTGAGCAACGCGCCGCAGGGCTGCTCTCGCGCATCACCACCCTGCCCCTCCAGCCGCCCGCGCCGATCGTGACGTCCCCTCCCCCGCCGACCCGCGCCTCCTCGGGGTTCGTCGTCGAGGAGCATCGAAGCGGGTCGGCGCAGCACGCCCCCGTCATCCCGGAGAGCACGGCACCGTCCGCCGCCGCACCCCCCGCGCCCCTCGCACCCCCCGCACCCCCCGCGCCCCTCGCGTCCTTCGCGCCCCTCGCCGCCCCGATCCCTCACGCGCCGCGGTTTCCCGCCGCCACCCCGAGGCGGTCAGCCTCCGAACAGCCGGCCGGCGATGACGCGGTGCCATTCGTTCCCGATCTCGAGGCGACGACGCTGCGTCCTCGGCACTACGGCCTGCGGCTGCCGGACGAGAGCGTCGTCCCCGTCACACGGCGCGCGATCGTCGTCGGGCGTCGAACCGACCGCCCCCTGCCCCCGCCGCCCGACGCCGACGTCGTGGCCCTCGACGACGTCGGCCGTTCGCTGTCTCGCCACCACGTCTCGATCGTGATCGGTACCGACGCGGCCGTCTGGGTCACCGACCTCGGTTCGGGCAACGGCACGACCCTCGTGGCGACCACCGGCGAGGCCATCGAACTCGAGGCTCACACCCCGGCGCGCGCCCGGGTCGGATCGCTGCTGTCGATCGGCGACCACAGCGTGACGGTCGTCCGGCACCGACCCGAGAGCGACACGACCGACGCCTTCCTGCCTTCCAGGACACACGACACGACCTCTCGCGAGAACGCGGAAGGACGCTAGATCTTCTCGATCGGCGCGACCTTGATCAGCAGTTTCTTGCGGCCGGCGCCGTCGAAGAGCACCTCGGCGATGCGGCGGGCGCCGATGCCGGTGACGGCCATGACGCGACCCTCGCCGAAGTCGACGTGCGAGATGCGGTCGCCTGCCTCGAGCTCCATGTCGCCGTTGTCGCGGACGGTACCCGTGACCCGGTTGGCCCACTCGGTCTTCGGCTTGGTCTTCGCCGCCGCCGTGGCCCGGTCGTAGCTGCCCGAACCGTAACCGCCCGACGCCCGCGGTGTCGCACCGCGGTTGCCGTCGCCGCCCTCGCGACGGGCGTTGAGTGCCCGCGGCTGCGTGCCCCCACGGCTGGTGGCCATGCCGGGCGACTGCTTCCAGTCGATGAGCTCGACGGGGATCTCTTGCAGGTACCGCGACGGCATCGCCACGTTGACCTCGCCGAACTGCGCCCGCGTCATCGCGAGCGACAGGAACAGCCGCTGTCGCGCACGCGTGATGCCGACGTAGAACAGTCGTCGCTCTTCGGACGGACCGCCGGGCTCGTTCGCCGACATGCGGTGCGGCAACAGGTCTTCTTCGACGCCGGTGAGGAACACCGCCTCGTACTCGAGCCCCTTGGCGGTGTGCAGGGTCATCAGCGACACCGTGCCGCTCGTGTCGTCGAGGTCGTCGGCGGCCGCGACCAGCGTGACCTCGGTGAGGAAGTCGAGCAGCGTGCCGTCGGGGTTGTTCTTCTGGAACTCTTTCGTCACCGCGACGAGCTCGTCGATGTTCTCGGCGCGGGCCTCGTCTTGCGGGTCACGCGACGCCCGCAGCACCTCGACCAGGCCGCTGCCCGCGATCAGGGCCGACAGGATCTCGTGGACGGGCGCGGTCGCCGCCGTGGCCTGCACGTCGTCGAGCAGTTTCGCCAGGCCCGTGATGGCGCCGGTGACCTTCGGCCCGAGGCCGAGCTGGTCCGCGTTGCGCATCGCGTCACGCAACGGTGCCTCGTTGGTGTCGGCCCAGCGCTGCATCGCTGTCTCGGTCGCCGGACCGATGCCGCGCTTGGGCACGTTCATGATGCGCCGCAGGGCGAGTGGGTCGGCCGGGTTGGCGACGGTGATCAGGTACGCCATGGCGTCCTTGATCTCGGCACGCTCGTAGAACTTGGTGCCGCCGAGCACGCGATACGGGATCGCCGAACGGATGAAGATCTCTTCGAGCGCACGCGTCTGCGAGTTGGTCCGGTAGAAGACGGCCATGTCTTTGTAGTCGGTGCCGGACTCGTGGAGCGCCGCGATCTCGTCCGCCACGAACTGGGCCTCGTCGTGACCGGTGTAGCCGGTGAACCCGACGATCTTGCTGCCGGCACCGACCGTGGTGAAGAGGTTCTTGGCCTGACGGTCGAAGTTGTTCGAGATGACCGCGTTGGCGGCGTCGAGGATGTTCTGCGTCGAGCGGTAGTTCTGCTCGAGCAGGATGACCTTCGAGTTCGGGAAGTCGCGCTCGAACTCGACGATGTTGCGGATGTCGGCGCCCCGGAACGCGTAGATCGACTGGTCGGAGTCGCCCACCACGGTGAGCGACGCCCCGGGGATGCCGCCGCTGCCGTCACGCATCGACTGGACGAACTGGCCGCCCCTCTCGAGCTCGTCGACGAGGTCGGCCTGCACCGGCCGGGTCAGCTCGCGGATGAGCGAGTACTGCGCGTGGTTGGTGTCTTGGTACTCGTCGACCAGGATGTGCCGGAACCGCCGCTGGTACTGCGCGGCCACGTGCGGGAAGGCGCGGAACAGGTAGACGGTCTGGGCGATGAGGTCGTCGAAGTCGAAGGCGTTCGCCCGCTGCAGCTCGCGGGTGTACTGCCGGAAGACCTCGAGGAACATGACCTCTTGCGGGTCGTTCATGTTGATCTGGCGCGAGTACGACTCGACGTCGCTGAGCTCGTTCTTGAGCTTGGAGATCTTGCCCGACGCCATGCTGACGGTGAGCCCGAGCTGATCGGCGTCGAGCTCTTTCAGGATGCGCTTGAGCAGCGCCCTCGAGTCGGCCGAGTCGTAGATCGTGAAGCTCTTGGTGAAGCCGAACTGCTCGGCCTCGCGCCGCAGGATGCGCACGCACGCCGAGTGGAACGTGCTGATCCACATGCCCTCGCCGGCCTGGCCGACGAGGTGCGCCACGCGCTCGCGCATCTCGGCCGCGGCCTTGTTGGTGAAGGTGATGGCGAGGATCTGGCTGGGCCACGCCTCGCGCGTCGCCAGAAGGCCCGCGATGCGGCGGGTCAGCACACTGGTCTTGCCCGAGCCGGCACCGGCCACGATCAGCAGCGACTGCCCGCGGTACTCGACCGCCTCTTTCTGCTGGGGGTTGAGACCCGCGGTCAAGGGGTCGCCGGAACCGCCGGCAGCGTCAGAGGGCTCGAGCACGATCGTCATGGCCCGTCGAGTCTAAGCGCGACCACCGACATGGCGAGAGGACGCGGGGCGACCACGATCGAGGGCGGCGTCGCGCGGGGTCAGCGGGACGCGAAGGCGACCCGCGCCTCCTCGGCGAGCTCGGGCTGGTCGGCGAAGACCCCGTCGACGCCGAGCGCCATGAGCGAGGTGAACTCGGCCTGCCAGTCGCCGAAGGCCGCCTTGCCGCCGGGGCGGCGGTGGGCCTTGGCCAGGAAGGCGTTCTCGGCGCGGAGCGTCCAGGTGAAGACGGCGAGGCCGGCCGCGTGCGCCCGGTCGACGACCCGACCGTCGGTCGCCCCCTGCGCGTCGACGAGCGTGTGCTTGTCGAGGCTGACGCCGTGCAGCCCCGCGTCGACGAACGACTCGAGCGACTCGGCGTGCAGCTGATCGCGGTAGCCCACCGACGTCCGTCCCGTCGCGACCAGGTCGGCCGCGACGCCCGCCTTCTCGAGCAGGTAGACGAGCCGCGCACCGAGCCGCTGGTCGGCCAGTCGACCCAGCACGGTCTGCTCGAACGACTCGATGGTCAGCCGCGGGTCGTCGACCCAGCGCCGTTGCCGCAACTCGTCGGCGAGCAGCTCGCCGAGCGGCAGGCCGATCGAGTCGAAGTAGGTGGCGTGCTTCACCTCGGCGACGAGCCCGACGGGTCGATCGGCCGCGTCGAGCAGGTCGAGCAGGTCGCCCAGCCGCAGGATGCGCCCCTCGCCGTCGTGCGCCGCGCTCTCGGGCCGCAGCTCGGGCAGCCGTTCGCGGATGCGCAGCGTGCTGAGCTCGTCCCAGGTGAAGTCCTCGGTGAACCAGCCCGTGACCTTCGTCCCGTCGATCGTCTTGGTCGTGCGTCGGTGCCGGAACTCGTCGTGCTCGGCGACGTCGGTCGTGCCAGAGATCTCGTTCTCGTGCCGCAGGACGAGCACACCGTCGCTCGAGGCGACCAGGTCGGGCTCGATGGCGTCGGCCCCGAGCTCGATCGCGAGCCGGTAGGCGTCCTCGCCGTGCTCGGGTCGGTGACCGCTGGCGCCGCGATGGGCGATGACGAGAGGCGAGGTGGACACCCGGTCACGCTAACCGGCGTCCCCGTGCGCAGCCCGAGCCGCCCGACCGCTTGGCAAGCGACCGCGTGTGGAGAGACGAGGAGGCGCGGCCCCCGGGGACGAGGCGTCTCGCCCACCGCAGACGCAAAAGATGCACGGCGCGCACGTTCGCCCTGCGAGAATGCGGCTCTCATCAGGCAGATCTTCAGCCATTCGTTGCACGACAGGCGTTAGCCTCATGTGTACGGAAACGCCTTCGTGAACCTGCGCGGGCGATCCACACATCCCTAGCGATCAGAAGAGGAACCCCTTGGCATTCTCGAATCCCGGCTTCAGTCAGTCGCCGGCCTTCTCGAAGAACGGCGGGCCCGTCATCCGTCAGCAGCAGGGCGCAGCCCAGCCGGTCGAGTACAACGGCATGACCGCCGAGCAGTTGCAGCAGCTCTACTCGCAGCCCGCCGCCGGCCCCACCCAGACCGACCGCATGACGTACGAAGACACCATCACCAAGACGCTTCTCGCGTTCGGTGTCGTGCTCGTCGGTGCGGCCATCGGGTGGTTCGTCCCCGCGCTCGCGATCGTCGGCGCCATCGCCGGCTTCGTCCTCGCGCTCGTCAACATCTTCAAGAAGAAGCCCTCCCCGGGGCTCGTCCTCGCGTACTCGGCGGCGCAGGGCCTCTTCGTCGGTGGCATCTCGTCCATCTACGAGTCGCAGTTCGACGGCATCGTCACCCAGGCCCTGCTCGGCACCGCGGCCGTGTTCGTCACGACCCTGCTGCTCTTCAAGAGCGGCAAGGTGCGCGCCTCGGCCAAGGCCACCAAGATCTTCCTGATCGGCATGGTCGGCTACGCCGTCTTCTCGCTGCTCAACCTCGGCCTGATGGCCTTCGGTGCCAACAGCAACCCCTGGGGTCTGCGCGGGTCGTTCGAGATCTTCGGCATCCCGCTCGGCTTCTTCCTGGGCATCCTGGTCGTCATCATGGCTGCCTACTCACTCGTGCTCGACTTCGACCAGATCAAGACCGGCGTCGAGCGCGGCGCACCCCGCATCTACGGCTGGTCGGCCGCCTTCGGCATCGTCATGACGGTCATCTGGCTCTACGTCGAGATCCTGCGCATGATCGCCATCCTGCGAGGCAGCGACTAGGCACGACGCCGTCACCAGCAGCACCCCGAAGCGGGGCTCGTTCCGAGAGGGACGGGCCCCGCTTCCCTGTGGGTGGGGGGGGTCGATGGCCGAGTGGGCAGAAGGTGCTGTTCGTGGGCGGGGGACGAGCATGTTCTGCCCACTCGTTCGTGTGCTGACCAGGAACGACGAAGAGATCCAGGGACGACGAAACCCCCTGGAGACGACGAAACCCCCTCGGGCAGCTGTCTGCCGGAGGGGGCTTCGCCTCACTGCGCTTCGCGAGAGGTCTCCCTCACTCGACGTTCGCGGCTACTGGTGGGCACCGGGGTCGCAGGCTCCCCCGGAATGATCAGGCCTCGGCGCTCCGCGCCGGAACCAGCCCGGTCACTGCGCTTCGCGAGACGTCAGCCTCACTCCACCTCGGCGGCTACTGGTGGGCACTGACGGCGCAGAGCGCCGCCAGAGTGACGCTTCGCGTCACTCCCATTCGATCGTTCCCGGGGGCTTCGAGGTGACGTCGAGCACGACGCGGTTGACACCGTCGACCTCGTTCGTGATGCGGTTCGAGATGCGGGCCAGCACGTCGTAGGGCAGACGCGTCCAGTCTGCCGTCATCGCGTCTTCCGAGGACACCGGGCGCAACACGATCGGGTGACCGTACGTACGACCGTCGCCCTGCACACCCACCGAGCGGACATCGGCGAGCAGCACCACGGGGCACTGCCAGATCTCGTCGTCCAGGCCGGCCGCGGTCAACTCGGCCCGCGCGATCGCGTCGGCCGCACGCAACAGCTCGAGTCGCTCGTGCGTCACCTCGCCCACGATGCGGATGCCGAGACCGGGGCCGGGGAACGGCTGGCGCCCGACGATGACCTCGGGCAGACCGAGCTCGCGACCGATCGCCCGCACCTCGTCCTTGAAGAGGGTGCGCAGCGGCTCGACGAGCTCGAACTGCAGGTCTTCGGGCAGACCGCCCACGTTGTGGTGGCTCTTGATGTTCGCCGTGCCCGTACCGCCACCGCTCTCGACGACGTCGGGGTAGAGGGTGCCCTGCACCAGGAACTTCACGGCCGAGTCGCCCTCGGCCGCGGCCTCGAGCACCAGCGCCTCGGCGGCGGCCTCGAAGCTGCGGATGAACTCGCGGCCGATGATCTTGCGCTTTTGCTCGGGGTCGGTCACCCCGGCGAGGGCGTCGAGGAACTGCTGCTCGGCGTCGATCGTGACGAGTCGCACACCGGTCGAGGCGACGTAGTCCTCTTCGACCTGACGACGCTCGTCGGCGCGCAGCAGACCGTGGTCGACGAAGACGCAGATCAGCTGGTCGCCGACGGCCTCGTGCACGATGGCGGCCGCGACGGCCGAGTCGACCCCGCCCGAGAGGCCGCAGATGACGCGCGCGTCACCGACCTGCTCGCGGATGCGGGCCACCTGCTCGGCGATGACGTTGCCGCTGTTCCAGTCGGCGGGGATGCCGGCGGCACGGTGCAGGAAGTTCTCGAGCACGGCCTGGCCGTACGACGAGTGCTTGACCTCGGGGTGCCACTGGACGCCGTAGAGCTTGCGGGCGTCGCTCGAGAACGCGGCGACGGGGGTCGAGGCGCTCGACGCCAGCACGTCGAAGCCCGCGGGGGCCTTCGACACCGAGTCGCCGTGGCTCATCCACGTCGTCTGCGAGGACGGCTGGCCGGACAGCAGCGTGCTGTCGCCCTCGGCGAGCGTCACGTCGGTGGCGCCGTATTCGCGCTGACCCGTCTGCGACACCTCGCCGCCGAGCGCCTTGGCCATGGCCTGGAAGCCGTAGCAGATGCCCAGCACGGGGATGTCGAGGTCGAAGATGCCCGCGTCGATGCTCGGCGCGCCTTCTTCGTAGACGCTCGAGGGACCGCCGCTGAGCACGATGCCCACGGGGTTCTTCTCGGCGATCTCGGCCGCGGTGATCGTGTGGGGCACGATCTCGCTGTAGACGTTGGCCTCGCGCACACGCCGGGCGATCAGCTGCGCGTACTGGGCGCCGAAGTCGACCACGAGCACGGGGCTCTGGGCGGTCTCGGGCGCGCGGTCGGCCGGTGCGGGGGCCGTGGCGGCGGTCGTCGCCGACGCCTCGGCGGTCTCGGGTGCGTCGGTCACGCGGGGGCTCCCTCGGTCGTGGGGGTGGTCTCGGCGGTCAGGGCTTCGTACTGCCGCGTCGCGAGCTTGGTCATGTGGCTCTCGACGAAGAACGAGAGCAGGGGCACGACGCCGCCGAGCGCGATGAGGAAGAACCGCGAGAACGGCCACCTCATCAAGCTCCAGAGACGGAAGTCGGCGAAGAGGTAGACGACGTAGAGCCAACCGTGCGCGATGAGGATCGCGGTCGACAGGTTGAAGCCCGTGGTCGAGTCGACCGGCACGAGGAATCCGCCCTGACCGCCGAGCTGCATCTCGAGCTGCAGGGGCGTGTACTTGAACAGCATCTCGAAGATGAGCAGCAGCAGCATCACGCCGGTGACGTACGCCGAGATCTTGTAGAACCTGACGGCACCCGGGATCTTCGGGATGTCGCGTTGCCGGGGCTTCAGAGGCATGGGGACGATTCTAGCCGCGCCCACCCATGCGCCAGGACGGCACCTGTCGACGTCGAACGAGGGCGACCCATCGCCCGGCCGGGGCCGGGACGCGGAGGTCGGGACGCGCGGGGTCAGGAGGCGCGGGTCGGCTGGGTCGCGCCGCGCGCGTCCGCCTCGGCCAGCGCCTCCTCGGCTTCTTCGTGCTCGCGCTCGAACGCGTCGCGCACGAGCCGGAACCACAAGAAGACGGCGAAGCCGGCGAAGACGACCCATTCGATCGCGTAGAAGACGTTGAGCCAGTTGAACTGCACGTCGGACGCCGGAGGCGCGGAGTCGATCTCGCTCAGCGACGCGGGTGCGGCGTCGGAGACGACGTAGCCGCCGTAGACCTGGCCGTCGAACCCGGGCCACTCGTTGATCAGGGCGGCCACGGACACGACGGTCTGCGCACCGCTCTCGAAGTCGCTCTCGGTCGGCGACTCGGACGGGAAGTAACGGCCCTCGACCGTGACGGTCGAGGTCGCGGCCACGGACGCCTCGGCGGCCTCGGCACCCTCGCGGGTCGCGGACCAGCCGAGCCCCACGGGAAGCGAGGCGCCGTTGGCGTCGTCGACGAAACGGCCGATCAGCCAATAGCCGGTCTCGCCGCCGTTGACGCGGTCTCCGACGACGGCGAAGTCGTCCGGGTCGAACTCACCGGTGACGGACACGCGCTGGGCACCGAGCGAGTCGGCGAAGGGCGTCTGCGGGGTCGCGACGGACGACAGCACCTTGCTGGTCTCGGTCTCGGGGTTGACGACCTGCACGCTCTCGACGCTGCGCTCGATCTGCCAGTGGCCGAGCCAGGCGAAGATCGCCGCCACGACGAGGGCGAGGCCGAGCAGGGCGATCCATCGGGGCCGACGGGCGACGTGCCACATGGTCGCGGGCAGCGGTTCGCCGTCGACTCCGAGGAGGGCGGGGCGCTGCTCGGTCTGGGTCACGGAGGCGATCGTACCTCGCGTCGCCCACGAACCCGCTGGGACGACGGCGAGCGGTTCAGTACTCGGGGTCGCGTCGGCGGGTGGCCCGCTGATCGCTCTGTTGGCCGGCCTGCTCGGCCCAGATCCGGGCCTCGTCGGCGTCCATCGCGTCGAGGTCGTCCAGGTCGTCGTCGGCGTCGGCATCGCCGTCGGCCCCGCGTCGCGTGGTGTCGACCCGGCCCGCGGCGGCCCGCGCGGCGCCGGCCCGGACCCGCTCGGTCTCACGCTCGTCGTCGTCCTCGGTGACCTCGGCCTGGTCGAGGTCGTCACCGGCGAGGGCGGCCTCCATCAGGGCGATCTCGTCACCGCTGCGCGCCTCGCGTTCGAGACGACGGGCCTCGGCCTCGGCACGCTCGGCCTTCTTGCGCGACCGCAACAGCACCGAGCCGATGCGCTCGCTGTTCGAGGCGAGGACCGGCCCGAGCACCGCCATGATCAGCACGTACAGACCGGCGAAGGGCTGCAACCGCTCGTCCAGCCCCGCACCGGCGGACAGCGTCGCGAGGATCAGCGCGAACTCGCCCCGGTTCACCAGGATGACCGTGGTGTTGATGCCCGCCTGCGGCCCCAGCTTGTTGAGCCAGGCGACGAACTGCCCGGCACCCACGTTGAGCAGCACGGTCATGCCCACGGCGATGGCCACGGGGCCGAGCACGCTCGGGAACAGGGCCGGGTTGAGCCCGAGGCCGAAGTTCAGGAAGAAGAACGCCCCGAAGACGTCGCGCATGGGCAGGGCGAACTGCTCGACCCGGTTGCGGAACTTCGTGGCCCCGATGATCAGGCCGATGAGGAAGGCGCCGATCGCGTCCGTCACCCCGAGCACCTCGCCGAGGCCGGCGAACAGCACGGCCAGCCCGAAGAACAGCACGGTGAAGAGTTCGTCGTCGCGGGTACGCATGAGCCTCGACACGACGCGGCCGCCCCATCGCGCCACGCCGAACATCACGACGAGGAACGCGAAGGCGATGCCGAGCTTGAGGATCACCGGCCCGGGGTCGGTCTCGCCGCTGAGCACGACGGACACGATCGCCAGGTAGATGGCGATGAAGATGTCCTCGACCACCGTGACGCCGAGGATCATCGGAGTCTCGCGGTTGGCCAGGCGGTTCAGCTCGATCAGCAGCTTGGTGACGATCGCACTCGACGACGTCGCCGTCATGCCCGCGATGATCAACGCCTCGCGCGTGCCCCATCCGAGCATGAAGCCGAAGATCAGCCCGACGCCCATGTTGATCGCGATGTAGCTGCCGCCCGAGACGATGAGCCGCCCCGCGTTCGAGAAGAACTCGTCCTGGTCGAACTCGAGGCCGAGGTTGAACAGCAACAGGATCAACCCGAAGATGGCGATCAACTCGATGTTGTCGGACTCGAAGCTGAGCGGGAACCACCCCGTGTTCGTGCTGGCGAGCAGGCCGACGATCATGTAGATCGGGATCGACGGCAGGCCGATCAGCTTGCCGGCGCGGCCGAGCACGTACGCGATCAGCAGCAGGATGCCGAGGACGATCAGCTCTTCACCCAGGTGCATCGGCCTAGCCCCCGGGCGGGGCGTCGACCGGCGAGCGGTGCTTGAGCTCGCCCGTGCGGTAGAACGAGAACGCCTTGGCGACCTTCTCGGGTGAACCGGCCACGACGAGCGTGTCACCGGGGAACACCTTGAAGTCGCCCGACGGTGCCGGGTTGGCCGCGTCGCCCCGGACGACCGCCACGACGGTGAGGCCGACGACGCCCTTGGCACCGAGGTCGCCGAGCGGCTGTCCGGCGATGTGGTCGTCGTAGTCGACCGTGAACCAGTCGATGCTCAGGCCGGGGATCTGGTCGAGGGCCGACAGCGACTCGGTGATGCGCGTACCGCCGAGCAGTTCGGCGAGCGTGTGGGCCTCGTCCTCGCTGAGGCGCAACGAGACCTTCTTGACGTGGTCGCCGTCGACGTCGTCGCTGAACGTGATCAGGTCGCTGTGACCCGAACGGTGCGTGATGACACCGCACTTGCCGCCGTCGTCGGTGATGAAGGTGTGCAGCACACCCACGCCGGGGAGCTTGACTCGACGCACGTCAACCATGGTTCGTCTCCAGTGGACTCGGGGGCAGTCGTCTCAGCCTAGCGGCGGGTTCGGCCGCGGCAGCCGGGCTGCTCGTGGTGGGGACAACCCGTCACCGTCCACAGGTGTTCCCCCGTTCTCGGACGGCGGACGCGCAAGAGGCGCGGTGCCGGTCGAACCGGCACCGCGCCTCCTGCAGATGGTCGCGCGAGCGACCGCGGGGTCAGCCCTGGCGACCGCCCGGGCTGCCCGCCGAGGTGTCGTCGCCCGGCGTGCCCGCGGGCTCGGTGACCTTCTCGCCCGGCTTGGGCGCGCCTCCTTGGTCGGCACCGGCGACGACCATGTCGTCCTCGTCGAAGCCGAAGGTGATGTCGGGTGCCTCGAGGCGGACCCGGTCGGCCGACTCGTCGTCGGGCTCGAGCTGGCTCGCCCGCTCGGCCGCGACGCGCTTCAAGTAGTTCGCGACCTCGGCCTCGGCCTCGTCGTCGCTCCAGCCGAGCACGCCGGCCATCAGCTTGGCGGCGACGGGGGCGGCGGACTCGCCCCGGTCCCACGCCTCGATCGAGATGCGGGTGCGGCGGGCGAGCACGTCCTCGAGGTGCAGGGCGCTCTCGTGGCTCGCGGCGTAGACGACCTCGGCCCGGATGTAGTCGTCGGCCCCGGGCAGCGGCTCGGCGAGCGAGGGGTCGTCACGGATGAGGTCGAGGATCTCGTCCGTCGTGGTGCCGTACCGGTTGAGCAGGTGCTCGATGCGGACCTTGTGGACGCCGAACGCCTTCGCGATCTTGCCGCGCTTGTTCCACGCCGCGTGGTACCCCTCGGCGCCGATCAGCGGGATCTCCATGGTCGTGCTCGACGGGATGCGACCGTCGAGGGCTGCGACGGCCTCGTCGATGGCGTCCTCGGCCATGACCCGGTAGGTGGTCCACTTGCCGCCGGCCACCACGACGAGACCGGGCACGGTGTGCGCCACGATGTGCTCGCGCGACAGCTTCGACGTCTGGTCGGACTCACCCGCCAGCAGCGGTCGCAGGCCGGCGTAGACGCCCTCGACGTCGGCACGGGTGAGCGGCACGGCCATGACCTTGTTGACGTGCTCGAGGATGTAGTCGATGTCGGCCGCCGTCGCCGCGGGGTGGGCCTTGTCGAGGTCCCAGTCGGTGTCGGTCGTGCCGACGAGCCAGTGGCGGCCCCACGGGATGACGAACAGGACGCTCTTCTCGGTGCGGAAGATCATGCCCATGTCGGAGTGGATGCGGTCGCGCGGCACCACGAGGTGCACGCCCTTCGACGCCCGCACCTTGAACTGACCCCGCTCGCCGACCATCGCCTGCGTGTCGTCCGTCCAGACGCCGGTCGCGTTGACGACCTGCTTCGCCCGGATCTCGAAGTGCTCGCCGGTCTGGTAGTCGTGGGCCTTCACGCCGACGACCCGCTCGCCCACCTTGACGAAGCCCTCGACCCGGATGCGGCTCGCGGCGTGGGCGCCGTAGCTCGACGCGGTGCGCACCAGCGACGAGACGTAGCGGGCGTCGTCGACCTGAGCGTCGTAGTAGGTGAGGCCGCCGACGACGGCGTCCTTCGACAAGCTCGGGATGGCCCGCAACACCTGCGTCTTGCTGAGGTGGCGGTGGTGGGGAACGCCGGGCGGGCGGCCGCCGGTCCAGCTGAAGATGTCGTAGAGCGCCATGCCGGCACCGATGTAGAACCGCTCGTAGACCGGCTTGCTCAGCGGGTAGAGGAACCGCACGGGCTTCACCAGGTGCGGCGCGAGACGCTGCAGCAGCAGGCCACGCTCGATCAGGGCCTCGCGGACGAGCCGGAAGTTCAGCTGCTCGAGGTAGCGGATGCCGCCGTGCACGAGCTTCGACGAGCGGCTCGACGTGCCCGAGCCCCAGTCACGGGCCTCGACGATGCCGACGCTCAGGCCGCGGGTCACGGCGTCGAGCGCGGAACCCGCACCGACGATGCCACCCCCGATCACGAGGATGTCGAGTTCTTTCGTCTTCAACGCCTCGACGGCTGCGGCCCGTTCGTCGGGGCCGAGCTTCGTGGAGAGCGAAACGGACGCGGACTTGGCCATGCGAGCCTCCATCGTTGGATTCGGTCGGCCCGGCCTCTCGACCGGACCACCCCATCAAACGCTAGTGAGGCTGGTAGGGGGCCACAACCACCTCGACGCGCTGGAACTCTTTCAGGTCGCTGTAGCCGGTGGTCGCCATCGAACGACGCAGCGCGCCCATGATGTTCGACGTGCCGTCGACCGTCGTGGCGGGGCCGTAGAGGATCTTCTCGAGCGAACCGATGGTGCCCACGTGCATGCGGCGACCGCGGGGCAGCTCGGGGTGATGCGCCTCGGCGCCCCAGTGGTAGCCGCCGCCGGGCACGTCGTCGGCCCGGGCCAGCGCGGCACCGAGCATGACGGCGTCCGCACCGCAGGCGATGGCCTTGACCAGGTCGCCGGACGTGCCCAGACCCCCGTCGGCGATGACGTGCACGTAGCGCCCGCCCGACTCGTCGAGGTAGTCGCGGCGTGCACCCGCCACGTCGGCCACGGCGCTCGCCATCGGTGCGTGGATGCCCAAGGAGGCGCGGGTCGTGCTGGCCGCGCCGCCCCCGAACCCGACGAGGACGCCGGCGGCACCCGTGCGCATCAGGTGCAGTGCGGCGGTGTACGTCGAGGCCCCGCCGACGATGACGGGGACGTCGAGCTCGTAGATGAACTTCTTGAGGTTGAGCGGCTCGCTGTTCTTCGAGACGTGCTCGGCGCTGACCGTCGTGCCCCGGATGACGAAGAGGTCGACGCCGGCGTCGACGACCGTCTGGTACAGGTCTTGGGTGCGCTGCGGGCTGAGGGCACCGGCGACGGTGACCCCGGCGGCGCGGATCTCGGCGAGGCGGTCGCGGACGAGCTCGGGCTTGATCGGCTCGCTGTAGATCTCTTGCATGCGGGCGACCGAGTCGTCGTCGGAGAGCTCGCGGATCTCGGCCAGCACCTGCTCGGGGTCGTCGTACCGCGTCCAGACGCCCTCGAGGTCGAGGACGCCGAGGCCGCCGAGCTGGCCGATGCGGATCGCCGTGGCGGGACTGACCACCGAGTCCATGGGCGCGGCGATGACCGGCGACTCGAACTGGAACGCATCGATCGACCAGCCGACCGAGACGTCGCGCGGGTCGCGCGTGCGCCGGCTCGGAACGATGGCGATGTCGTCGAACGCGTACGCGCGGCGGGCTCGCTTGGAGACGCCGATCTCTACCTCAGTCACCGTGCCACCCTACCGGAGCCGGGGGTCGCACCCCCGGCCCGGAGGCATCACCGGCGGTAGTTGGGGGCCTCGACGACCATCTGCAGGTCGTGCGGGTGGCTCTCTTTCAGGCCGGCCGCGGTGATCCGGACGAACTTGCCCTTGGCCTTGAGCTCGGCCACGGTGCGGCCGCCGACGTAGAACATCGACTGACGCAGACCGCCGCTGAGCTGGTACACGACGTTGTTGAGCGCGCCGCGGTAGGGCACCTGGCCCTCGACGCCCTCGGGGATGAGCTTGTCGTCGCTCGGCACGTCCGCCTGGAAGTAGCGGTCCTTCGAATAGGACGTGTTCTTGCCGCGGGTCTGCATCGCACCCAGCGAGCCCATGCCGCGGTAGTTCTTGAACTGCTTGCCGCCCACGAAGACCAGGTCGCCCGGGCTCTCGTCGCAGCCGGCGAGCAACGAGCCCAGCATGACCGTGTCGGCGCCGGCGACGAGGGCCTTGGCGATGTCGCCCGAGTACTGCAGACCACCGTCGGCGATGACCGGGACGCCTGCCTCGCGCGCGGCGAGGGAGGCCTCGTAGACGGCCGTGACCTGCGGCACGCCCACGCCCGCGACGACGCGGGTGGTGCAGATGGAACCCGGCCCCACGCCGACCTTGATGGCGTCGGCACCGGCCTCGATCAGGGCCTGGGCACCGCTGCGCGTGGCGACGTTGCCACCGATCACGTCGATGTGCGCGAAGCTCGGATCGGCCTTGATGCGACGGATCATGTCGAGCTCGCCCGAGCTCTCGCCGTTGGCCGTGTCGACCACGAGGACGTCGACCCCCGCGTCACGCAGGGCGCCGGCGCGCTCCCACGCGTCGCCGAAGAAGCCGATCGCGGCGCCGACCCGCAGGCGGCCCTCGTCGTCCTTCGTGGCGTCGGGGTACTTCTCGCTCTTGTCGAAGTCCTTGACGGTGATGAGGCCGCGCAGGTGCCCGGCCTCGTCGACCAGGGGCAGCTTCTCGATCTTGTGCTGCGCGAAGATGGCGATCGCCGAGTCGGGGTCGACACCCTCGGGCGCGGTGATCAGCGGGGCCTTGGTCATGACGTCGCGGACGAGCGTCGTCGACATCTCGAACGGCGACACGAAGCGCATGTCGCGGTTGGTGATGATGCCGACCAGCGTGCCGTCGCCCTCGACGACCGGCAGGCCCGAGACGCGGAACTGCCCGCAGAGCGCGTCGACCTCGGCCACCGTGGCGTCGGGCGTCGTCGTGACGGGGTTGGTGATCATGCCCGACTCGCTGCGCTTGACCTTGTCGACGTGCGCGGCCTGGTCGGCGATCGAGAGGTTGCGGTGGATGATGCCGATGCCACCCTGGCGCGCCATGGCGATGGCCATGCGCGACTCGGTCACGGTGTCCATCGCGGCCGAGAGCAGCGGCACCGCGACCCGGATGCGCTTGGTGAGCTGCGACGAGGTGTCGGTCTCGCTCGGGATGACGTCGGTGCGGCCCGGAAGCAGCATGACGTCGTCGTAGGTGAGTCCGATGAATCCGAACGGGTCCGGCTGGTCCATGAGTCCCCTTCGAAGGAGCGAGATGAGGGTGGGTGGGTTGGCACCGGTTCGCCGTCGAGCCCGGTAGTCGATATTAACCCAGCCCGCGCCTCCTGCATTCCTGTCGGGCGCGTCCCTCGCGGACGACGAGGAGGCGCGTGGCGGCCCCCCGGGGACGCAACGGAACGGCACCGTTACCGATCCGACACACGGAAGATTCGTGATTCTCGCTCGACATGGGGGATTCTGTACCGACTCCACTCCGTCTCGCACCTGAAACATGCTCGACACACAGCGGAGTTACTGTCAGCGACGACGACGCCCCGGGAGCAGAACGAGACCGCCCGAATCTCGACGGGGCGCTTCCCACCAGGAGGTTTTGTGAGACTCTCGACGACCATCGCGTCGCGGCCACGGCTGCGGCAGTCCCTGATCGTGACGGCCTCCGCCGTACTGCTCGGACTCCTGGCGACCTTCATGGGGGCGTTCGCCCCGACGGCCGCCCACGCCGCGGCCGCTGCCTGCACCACCGACGCGACGACCGGCTGCATCCAGGGCACGATCAACGACAGCGAGCGGGAGCCCGCCTCGGGCGTCGACGTGATCGCGACGAACGCGACCGGCGACGAGCAGACCGCGACCACCGACGACACCGGTCGATGGAGCATCGCGGTGACCGAGGCCGGCAGCTACACCGTCACGGTCGACCAGGACACCCTGCCCGACGGCCAGTTCCTGGTGAACGCCGACAACGCCGAGCGCACCGTGACCGTGAACCTCGGGGCCACGGCGAGCGCCCTGTTCGCCCTCACCGCCGAGGAAGGCGCCACGAGCGGCGCCGCGACCGCGTCGAGCTTCAACTGGGACCGCTTCGCGCAGCAGTTCGCCTCGGGCATCCGGCTCGGCCTGCTGCTCGCCCTCGCGGCCATCGGCCTGTCGCTGATCTACGGCACGACGGGCCTCAGCAGCTTCTCGCACGGCGAGCAGGTGACCCTCGGCGGCCTGCTGGCCTACTCGTTCACCTCGATCGGGATGCCGCTGATCCTGGCCGCGGTGCTCAGCACGGTGATCTGCGCGGCGACGGGCTACCTGCAGGACCTCGCGATCTGGAAACCCCTGCGGAAGCGCCGGCTCAGCCTCACGCAGCTGATGATCGTGACCATCGGCCTCTCGATCGCCCTGCAGTACGCCTTCCAGTACTTCTACGGCGCCGGCACCGTGCGCATCGATCGCGACAACCCGACCACCGTCGAGTTCCTCGGCGTGACCCTGACCGTCCAGTCGTACGTCGCGATGGCGATCTCGGTGGTCGTGCTGGTCGGCACGGGACTGTTCCTGCTGAAGACCCGCACCGGCCGCGCCACCCGCGCCGTGTCGGACAACCCGGCCCTCGCCGCGGCCTCGGGCATCGACGTCGACCGCATCATCCGCCTGGTCTGGACGCTGGCGGCCGGTCTGGCCGGCCTCTCGGGCGTCATGCTCGGCCTCGTGCTCAACGGCGTCAACTGGATGACCGGCCTGCAGATCCTGCTGCTGATCTTCGCCGCCGTCACCCTGGGTGGCCTCGGCACGGCCTTCGGGGCCCTGGTCGGTTCGCTGATCATCGGCATCATCGTCGAGCTGACCAACATCTGGCTGCCCGGCGACTTCAAGTACGCGACGGCGCTGCTGATCCTGATCCTGATCCTCGTGTTCAGACCACAGGGCATCTTCGGGCGAAAAGAACGAGTGGGCTAAGGGGACACGACCATGTACTTCATCGAACTCCTGCGGGCGCTGAGCGCCGAGGCCCTCGCGCCCACGACGGCCGCCTTCGCCATCGCCGCCATCGGCCTGAACATCCACTTCGGCTTCACCGGCCTGATCAACATGGGCCAGGCGGCGTTCCTGCTGCTCGGTGCCTACGGTTTCGCCATCTCGATCAGCAACGGCCTGCCCCTGGGGCTCGCCGTCATCATCGCCCTGCTCTGCTCGTTGGTCTTCGCGCTCATCCTCGGCGTGCCGACGCTGAAACTGAGGGGTGACTACCTGGCCATCGTCACCATCTGTTCGGCGGAGATCATCCGGTACGTGGGACGGTCGAGCATCCTGACGACCACGACGGGTGGCTCGAACGGCATCCCCGGGGCTTCGTACCGCGAGGCCTTCACCGCCCTCTCGCCGCTGCCCGACGGCCAGACGACGATCCTGTGGTTCACCTACGAGAACAACGGCGTCAACGGCTGGTGGATCCGCATCGCCGGCTGGAGCATCGTCGCCCTGCTCAGCCTGCTGGTCTTCCTGCTCAGCCGCAGCCCGTGGGGCCGCGTGCTCAAGGGCATCCGCGAGGACGAGGACGCCGTGCGCAGCCTCGGCAAGAACGTCTACTCGTACAAGATGCAGGCCCTCGTGCTCGGCGCGCTGATGGGGTCGCTCGCCGGCATCATCTACGTCCTGCCGAGCTCGGTGCAGCCGGACAGCATGGGACGGTCGATGACCTTCTTCATCTGGACGGCCCTGCTGCTCGGTGGTGCGGCCACCGTGTTCGGCCCGGTGCTCGGAGCGATCCTGTTCTTCGTCACCCGCCTGCTGGTGCGGACCCTCGCCGGCGACTTCATCCCGTCGAACATCATGAACGGCCAGCAGGCCGAGCAGTTCTCGTACATCCTCGTCGGCATCGCCCTGATGCTGCTGATCATCTTCAGGCCACAGGGCATCCTCGGAAAGAAGAAGGAGTTGGCGTTCAGTGTCTGACACCTCGAGCACCACCAACGGACCGGCCCCGAGCGGCAGCACGCTGCCCCGCCGCGAGGGCTACGACTACGACCGCAGCGTTCTGCGCTCGAAGCTCACCACGGTCGAGCGGACCCCGGGGTCGGCCAAGCCCGACCCGATCCTCACGGTCGACAACGTCGTCCGACGCTTCGGCGGCATGACCGCCGTCGACGTCGGCCACGTCGAGGTGCAGCGCGGTGCCATCACGGCACTGATCGGCCCCAACGGCGCCGGCAAGACGACCTTCTTCAACCTGCTGACCGGCTTCGACAAGGCCTCGTCCGCCCCCACGGCGTTCAAGCGCGGCGGTCCGGGCGTCGCGAAGTGGGTGTTCGAGGGCAGGGCCATGGGCAACGTGGGCGCCGCCAAGGTCGCCCGATCGGGCATGGTGCGGACGTTCCAGCTGACCAAGGCGCTCTCGCGGCTCACGGTCATGCAGAACATGCTGCTGGGCGCGAAGGACCAGCCCGGCGAGAACTTCTTCGTCGCGATCGTCGCGCCGCTCTGGCGCAAGCGAGAGCGCGAGATCGAGGCCAAGGCCGAGGACCTCCTCGCCCGGTTCAAGCTGCTCGAGAAGAAGGACGACTTCGCCGGCAGCCTCTCGGGCGGCCAGCGCAAGCTGCTCGAGATGGCCCGTGCCCTCATGAGCGACCCGGCCATGATCATGCTCGACGAGCCGATGGCCGGCGTGAACCCGGCGCTGACGCAGTCGCTCCTGGGGCACATCCAGAGCCTGCGCGACGACGGCACCACGGTCCTCTTCGTCGAGCACGACATGCACATGGTCCGCCACATCTCGGACTGGGTGATCGTCATGGCCGAGGGGCGCATCGTCGCCGAGGGCCCGGCCGACACGGTCATGGACGACCAGGCCGTCATCGACGCCTACCTGGGCGCGCACCACGACACCGACCTGGGCGACGACTCGCTGCTCGACGACGCCACGCTCGAACAGCTCGAAGAAGAGGTGGCGCGCGAGGACGCGGCCCGCGCAGCCGAGGCGACCAGCGCCTCCTCGTCCACCGGCGGCGTCGCGGGACGCGACCTGCCCGGCCACCCCGACCCCTCGACCCCGCAGGCCACGAACGCGGCCGACGACCAGCTGTCCGACGGACGGCAGAGCGGAGACAAGCGATGAGCACGGCACAGGACGGCGCGGGCGCCACCACCGCCCCCAAGCACCCGGGCACCGAGAAGTTCGCGGGCGTCGAACCGGTCATGAACGCGACCGATCTCGTCGCCGGCTACCTGCCGGGCGTGAACATCCTCAACGGGTGCGACCTCGTCTGCTACCCCGGCGAACTGATCGGCATCATCGGCCCGAACGGCGCGGGCAAGTCGACGCTGCTCAAGGCGCTCTTCGGCCAGGTCAAGATCCACTCGGGATCGGTCACCCTCGGCGGCACCGACATCACGAACCTCAAGGCCAACAAGCTGGTCGAGGCGGGCGTCGGCTTCGTGCCGCAGACCAACAACGTGTTCCCCTCGCTCACCATCGAGGAGAACCTGCAGATGGGCATGTTCCTGCGGCCCAAGAAGTTCGCCGAGCGCCTCGAGGTCATCTACGACCTCTTCCCGGTGCTCGCCGACCGTCGCGGCCAGCGGGCCGGATCGCTCTCGGGCGGTGAGCGCCAGTCGGTCGCCATGGCCCGGGCCCTGATGATGGACCCCAAGGTGCTGCTGCTCGACGAGCCGTCCGCCGGCCTGTCGCCCGTGCGCCAGGACGAGACGTTCATCCGCACCCGCCGCATCAACAAGGCCGGCGTCTCGGTGATCATGGTCGAGCAGAACGCCCGCCGCTGCCTGCAGATCTGCGACCGCGGCTACGTCCTCGACCAGGGCCGCAACGCCTACTCGGGCACCGGCCGCGAGCTGGCCGACGACCCCAAGGTCATCGAGCTCTACCTCGGCACCCTGGCGAAGGACGTCGACGCGTCCTGACGCCCCCGGTGGCGCCTTGAGGCCCCGATCACGCCCCGGCGTGGTCGGGGCCTCGTGCGTGCGTCCGGCGCCGGGGGCCGGGCGCCGGGGGCCGGGCGCCGGGCGCTGGCGTCTGGCGCTGGCGTCGGGCGCTGGCGTCGGGGACGCGGGTGCTGCGCGCCGCGTTTCGTGCAGCGCACCCGGTCTCGACGCGGTGCAGTGCACGAAACGCGGTGCGGAGGGAGTGCGACGCCACGCCCGGTGGGGCCAGGGGACGAGGAGGCGCGGCCCCGGTGGGCGCGGACGTCGCGACCGTCCTGCGGCCCGCCTCCGCGCCTCCCTGGCACGCAGAAGGGCCTTGGCGCCGGGACGTGCCGTCGTGCACACCGCGTTTCGTGCACCGCACCCGGTCTCGACGCGGTGCGGTGCACGAAACGCGGTGTGACGAGGTGTGGGGCGGGGCGGACAGGTGCTGGGCCGGGGCCGGGGCCGAGACCCGACACGGCACCTCCTCGGCACGCCGAAGGGCCCGGCACGATGACTCGTGCCGGGCCCCGGGTGGTGCGAGGTGCCGTTATTCGACCTTGCCCTCGATGCCGGTCTGGTAGACGGGCTTGTTGTCGGCGTCGAACGTGTAGACGCCGATCGAGGCGGACGACGGGTCGTTGTTGTCGTTGAACGATCCGATGCCCGAGGGGCCGGTGTAGTGGATGTCGTCACCGGCGTCGAGCGCGGTCTTGCAGTCCGCGTACGTGGTGCACTCGGTGCCGCCGTTCGCCCCGGAGACCGCGGCCATGTTGGCCTGGATCGTCCCGGCGTCGGTGCCGCCACCGGCCTGCGCCGCGAGGGCGGTCAGGATGACGGCGTCGTACGACTCGGCCGCGTACGAGAAGTCGGCCAGTTCGCCGCCCTCGCTCGCCTGGTAGCCGGCCACGAGCTTCGACTTGAAGTCGGCACTGGCGTCGGCACCGGGGATCGTGCCCTTGGCCCCCTCGAGGGTGCCGGGCTCGAAGTCGGCGCTGTAGTCGGCCGTGTTGCCGTCGGACATGTAGACCTTGCTCATGTCCCAGCCCTGGCTCTTCAGCTCGGGGACGATCGACTTGGTCTCGTCGAAGGCGAGGATGACGATCGCGTCGGGCTCGGCGGCGATGGCCGCGGACACCTCGGACGAGAACGTGGTCTGACCGGGGGGGAACTCCTCGCCCTTGCCGGTGCCGCCGTAGACGACGGTGCCGCCCGAGCTCTCGATCGACTTCTGCGTCGAGTCGCGGAGACCCGTGCCGTAGGTGTCGTTGAAGACGAGGAACGCGACGTTGGCGTTGCCGTCGGCCGTGATCTGCTGGCCGAGCGCCGAACCCTGCACCGAGTCCGGCGGAGCGGTCCGGTAGTAGTACGACGAGTAGCCGCTGAGCGAGCTCGCCGTGTTGGCCGGCGAGATCTCGATGATGCAGTTGCTGGTGAGCTGGTCGACCACGTTGAGCGTGACGCTCGACGATTCGGCACCGAGCACGACGGGCACCTTCGCGTCGATCAGTTCCGTCGCGGCGTTGCTCGACACGGTCATGTCGTTGCTGTCGCCCGAGTCGGTGCTGGTCGAGATCTCGGCGGGCTGGTCGAGCACGCCGCCGGCGGCGTTGATGTCGCTGATGGCCAGGTTCGCCCCCGCGATGGCGGGCGGGCCGAGGTAGGCCAGGGTTCCGGTCAGCGGCAGCATCGTGCCGATCGCGAAGGGATCGGTGCTGGGCGTCCCGACCTCGCACTTGGCGGCGGGATCGGCCTTGGCCGACGACGACGACGAGGCGTCGTCGGAGGGAGATGCCGTCGAACAGGCAGCGAGCAGCACGGAGGCTGCGCCGGCGAGAGCCAGTGCTCGGAGGGCGGTGCTGGATCGGATCATCCGTGGAACCCTTTCGTGGACAGCGGCAGTGCAGCCCGACCGGTGGCGGTCGAACCTGCCGCGATTGGTCCGAAACTAGGGGTCGAATGTTTCTGGCGTGTGTTCTCGACGTCAAAGTGACGTTTCGTTAGCCATTCGTGACTTTGCGAGGGATGGTCGTTTCTAGGCGGTCGGTGCCACCGCGAGCGGTCGACGTGACCGCCGCCCCGCGCGCACCATGTCGACGGTGAGCACGATCGAGGCGACCCAGACGATCGCGAAGCCGACCCATCGCGCCGCCGACATGTGCTCGCCGAGCACGACGACGCCCACGACGAACTGCAGCACGGGGGCGACGTACTGCGTCAGCCCCACGGTCGTCAGGGGAAGCCGACGCGTCGCCGAGGCGAAGAGCAGCAGCGGCACGGCCGTGATGACACCCGTGCCGATCGTCGCGAGGGTGTGCCCGACGCTCACGGTGCCGAGCACGACGCCGCCCCCGAGGCCCGTCACGTGCAGCACGATCAGGGTGACGGCCGCGAAGGGGGCGATCCAGAGCGTCTCGAGCGTGAGCCCGCCGACCGCGTCGACCCGCCCACCGACCTGCTTCTTCACCAGGCCGTAGAGCCCGAACGAGAACGCGAGGACGAGCGAGATGAACGGGGGCCTGCCCGCCCCGATCGCGATCACGAGGACGGCGACGGCGCTCA
Source organism: Frigoribacterium sp. CFBP 8751 (assembly GCF_014841545.1). Classification (NCBI taxonomy): domain Bacteria; kingdom Bacillati; phylum Actinomycetota; class Actinomycetes; order Micrococcales; family Microbacteriaceae; genus Frigoribacterium; species Frigoribacterium sp. CFBP 8751. Next base: position 598,795 of record NZ_JACYUB010000001.1, on the reverse strand, counting down.
GCCCGACGGCGACCCACTGGGTCGTGCGCAGACGTTCACGCAGCACCACCACGCCGAGCAGGACCGTCACGATCGGGTTGATGAAGTACCCCAGGGCCGCCTCGACCACGTGCCCGCTGAGCGTCGCCGAGATGAAGACCGTCCAGTTGACGACGATGAACGCCCCCGCCAACCCCATGGTGCCCACCAGGCGGGGCTGCCGCAGCAGGGCCAGGAACGATCGCAGCGCCCCCGTCACGACGAGCAGCACCGCGCAGAAGACGAGCGAGAACAGCACCCGCCACGCGACGATCTCGAACGGGCCGGCCGGGGCCAACAACAGGAAGTACACCGGCAGCACGCCCCAGAGCCCGTAGGCGCCCAGGGCGTAGGCCAGGCCCGCCCCGCCGGCCCCGGCGACGCCGAGCCCCGAGGTCGGGGCGGAGGGGGACGAGGAGGCGCGGGTCGAGGTCACCAGGCGACTCTAGGTGGCTGCGCCCGCCGCCGGAACGGCCACTCCTGCCACCGTGGATCGATCGACGGACGATCACGCCTGGGGACGAACGGTCACCGGTGGTCGCGCCGCGGACACGACGAAGGCCCCTGCCGGAGCAGGGGCCTTCGGGACGGCGACCGGGGTCGCGGAGCACGGCCGGAGCCGTGCCGAGGTGCTAGCGGACGATGACCGCCAGGACGTCGCGAGCCGAGAGCACGAGCAGGTCTTCTCCGCCGTACTTCACCTCGGTTCCGCCGTACTTGCTGTAGATGACCTTGTCGCCGGTGGCGACGTCGAGCGGCACGCGGTTGCCGTTGTCGTCGATGCGGCCCGGGCCGACCGCCACCACTTCACCCTCTTGGGGCTTCTCTTTGGCGGTGTCGGGGATCACGAGACCCGAAGCAGTGGTCTGCTCGGCTTCGACCTGACGAATGACGATGCGATCTTCGAGCGGCTTGATGCTGACCGACACGGGTGACCTCTTCTTTCTCGGTGCTACGAAAACATGGGGGCTGGCACTTGCCGGGGGCGAGTGCCAGAACAACTGTAGGACGAGACTGGCACTCGGTCAATCCGAGTGCCAACGCGTCGGCCCGCGTGCGTCACACTGGACGACATGGATTCCTCCGAGCTGCTCGAAGTCCTCTCGCCCGAGGGGCTGCGGCTGCTCGACTCGCTGCCGACGGGCGGCGCCACCGGCGACGACGTCGTCGGCACGGTGGCCGCGTTGCGCAAGCAGGGCCACTCCCCCGCCCTCGTGTCGGCGGTGCTCACGCAGGCCCGGCTCCGTGGCCGGGCCGCAGCCAAGTTCGGCGAGTTCGCGAGCCGCATGCTGTTCACCGAGGCGGGCCTCGAACAGGCCACGCGCCTCCCGGTCGCCGCGCGCCACGCCGGACGCTACGCCGCGGCGGGCGTCGGCAGCGTGGCCGACCTCGGCTGCGGCATCGGTGGCGACGCCCTGGCGTTCGCCGCGCTCGACCTCGACGTGCTCGCCGTCGACCGCGACGAGGTCACCGCGGCCGTCGCGTCGTACAACCTCGCGCCCTGGTCGTCGTCACGCGTCGAGCAGGGCGACGCCGAGACGACCGACCTCGGGGGCGTCGAGGGCGTCTTCCTCGACCCGGCACGACGGACGTCCGGCCACAGCGCCACGAAACGCCTCGCCGATCCGGCCGACTGGTCCCCCGGCCTCGACGTCGCTTTCGGCTTCGCCGACCGCCTGCCCACCGGCGTCAAGCTCGGCCCCGGGGTCGACCGCGAGCTGCTGCCGACCGACGCCGAGTGCCAGTGGATCTCGGTCGACCGCGACGTGGTCGAGGTGGGCGTGTGGTTCGGTCCGCTCGCGCGGCCGGGGGTGGGCCGATCGGCTCTGGTGATCAGCGCCTCCGGGGCGTCCGAGCTGACGGCTGCCGCCGACTCCGACGACGTGGACCCGGGCGACCTCGGCGAGTACCTCTACGAGCCCGACGGCGCCGTCATCCGGGCGCGCCTGATCGGCGACCTGGCCCGGTCGATCGACGCCCGCATGATCAGTCGCGACATCGCCTGGCTGACGACGGAGGCGCGGGTCGACACCCCCTTCGCGCAGGGTTTCCGCGTGCTCGAGACCTTCCCGCTCGACGAGCGGACGCTCAAACGCGAGCTGAGGGCCCGGGGCATCGGGCGCCTCGAGATCAAGAAGCGCGGGGTCGACGTCGATCCGGCGACGTTCCGCAAGCGACTCTCGTTGCAGGGCACCGGGACGGCGACCCTCGTGCTGACCCGCGTCGCGGGGCGGCACACGGCCCTGCTCTGCGAGCGCCTGGCCTGAGGCCCCGCCCTGTCGACGAAGGGGCAGAAGACGTCGTACGCCGGATCGGGAACGACACCTTCTGCCCGCTCGGGGCCCGGTCCGGTCCGGCCGCGGTCAGTACCCGCCGTAGTAGTCGGAACTCGACGAGAACCCGGCGATGAAGAGGCCGAAGGCCACCCAGCCGATCACGATGAGGACGACGCCGGCGTAGCCGACGATCAGCCCGGTGAGCCAGAACCCGCGGGCGGGGCGCTCACGCGACATGCCCAGGTGGCCGAGCACGATGCCCGCGATGGACGCCACGATCGAGAGTCCGAAGGTGAAGGGCGCGAGCACGACGCCGGCGATGGAGCCGATCATCGAGAGCAGGCTGAGCAGGCGAGGGGGCTGAGCGGCACCCGCCGAGGCGTAGGGCGGGTAGGGCGAGCCGTAGGGCTGCTGGCCGAACTGCGCACCGGGCTGACCCTGTTGGCCGTAGGACTGCTGACCGTAGGACTGCTGACCGTACTGAGCGCCGGACTGACCGTACTGCGCACCGGGCTGACCCTGTTGGCCGTAGGACTGCTGACCGTACGGCGCACCGGGCTGACCGGAGGGCTGCGGGCCCTGGGGCTGCTGACCGTAGCCCTGCGGCTGACCGTAGCCCGACGGCTGACCCTGCGGCTGACCGTGACCCGACGGCTGACCCTGCGGCTGGCCGTAGCCCGACGGCTGACCCTGCGGCTGGCCGTAGCCCGGTCGTTGACCCTGGGGCTGCTGGCCGTACCCCGTCTGCTGGCCGTAGCCCTGCTGCCCGTACCCTGCCGGCGGCTGCGCACCCGGCTGGCCGTAGGGGGGCCGGGGCGGCTGGGGCGCACCCGGCGGGACCTGCCCCGGGCGGGACTGCGGCACCGGAGCCCCCTGCGGTGCACCGTACGGCGCCGAACCCGTCGGGGGCACCCCGGCGTACGGCGACGAGGCGGGCGGCTGCGAGGCGGGCGACTGCGACGCGGCCCCCGGGAAGGCGGTCGGCGGCAGCGGCGGCGAGGCGGTGGCCGCGCCGCCACCCTCGGTCGGGCGCGTGGGGGGCGGGGTGGGTGCCGCGGGCGGCGTCGGAGCCGAGGGCGCGGTCGGCGCCGAGGACGGCGTCTCGGGGGTGGTGTCGTCGGTGGCCATCAGCTGCCTTTCGCGAGCGGTGCGTCGGTCGTGCCGCCGGAGCGGCCGGTCACGCCTGTGACGGTCGCGTCCCGGGACACGAAAGGGCCCGCACCGTCCGGTGCGGACCCCGTCATGCTAGCGAGGGTCGTGATGAGCGGCCCCTGGGAGGCGATGCCCGACGACGCGAGGACGACCTACGAGTTGTAGCTGCCGTCGTAGAGGTCGGGGTTGCTGGCGATGGCACCGAACAGGACCACGAGCAGGATGATGCCGATGATGGTCAGGGCGACGACGACGTAGCCGAGGATGAGACCCGTCAGGGCCATGCCGCGGCCCTCTTCGCCCCGCTTCTTGATCTGGCTCAACGCCATGTGGCCGGTGACGATGGCACCGAGCGCCGTGATCGAGGTCACGAAGCCGGCGATGCCCAGGATCATCGAGACGAGGGCGAGGGTGTTGCGCTGACCGGGGCGGGCGCCGTTCTGCCCCTGGTAGGCCGGCTGACCGCCGGAGGGCTGCCCCGGGTAGGCCGGCTGCTGGCCCTGGTACGGGTTCTGCGACGAGGGCTGGCCGTGGGGTGAGGGGTTCTGGTCGGTCATCGGGGACGTCCTTCTGCTGAGGGTCGGCCGGTGACGGCCGCGGTCGGTCGAGCGCCCATGCTATCGGCGACCGATGGCCTCCGACCGGGGCGGGTCGCCCGGGCCCCGCCTCGGGGTTCAGACCGCCTGGACCGTCGTCACCGGCAACGTCGAGTCGGCCCCGAAGTCGAGCGGCGACGGCGCCCGGCCCCGGGACACGAGCTCGGCGCCGAGCGCCGCGATCATGGCACCGTTGTCGGTGCAGAGCGAGAGGGGCGGCACGCGCAGCTCGACCCCGGCCGCGGCGCACCTCTCGGCCGCGAGCTCGCGCACGCGGGCGTTGGCGACGACTCCCCCGCCGAGCAGCAGGCGGGGCACGCCCCGGTCGGCGCAGGCCGCGAGAGCTTTGGTGAGCAGGACGTCGGCGACCGCCTCGCGGAAGCTGGCGGCGACGTCCGCGACCGGCACCGCGCCTCCTTCGCTGCGACGCTGTTCGACCCACCGGGCGACGGCCGTCTTGAGCCCCGAGAACGAGAAGTCGTACCGGTGCTTCGACAGGTCTTTCGGCAGGGTCAGCCCCCGCGGGAAGCGGACGGCCCTCGGGTCGCCGCCCTCGGCGACGCGGTCGATCTGGGGCCCCCCGGGGTAGGGCAGGCCGAGCAGGCGGGCGACCTTGTCGAACGCCTCGCCCGCGGCGTCGTCGATCGTCTCGCCGAGCAGTTCGACGTCGTCGACGAGGTCGCGCACGTGCAGCAACGAGGTGTGGCCCCCCGAGACGAGAAGCGCGATGGTGGGCAGCTCGAGCTCGCTGCCGTCGTCGCGCAGCACGTCGGCTCCGACGTGGCCGACGAGGTGGTTCACGGCGTAGAGGGGCTTGCCCGTCGCCAGGGCGAGGGCCTTGGCCGCACCGACGCCGACCATGAGCGCACCGGCGAGCCCGGGCCCGCTCGTCACGGCGATCGCGTCGAGCTCGGCCGTCGTGACGCCGGCCTCGGCGAGCGCCGCGGCGAGGGCGGGTTCGAGCGCCTCGAGGTGGGCGCGCGCGGCGACCTCGGGCACGACGCCGCCGTAGCGGGCGTGTTCGTCCATCGACGACGAGATGACGTTGGCGAGCAGGGTGCGGCCGCGCACGATGCCGATGCCGGTCTCGTCGCAGCTGGTCTCGATGCCCAGCACGAGCGGCTCGCGGACGGCCGGCCCGGCGGCGGCCGGCTCGGCGGCGGCCGGCTCGGCGGCGGCGGGCTCGGCAGCGGCGGACGAGGAGGCGCGGGTGACGGTCACGGGCGGACGTCCTGTTCGTCGAGGGGCGCGTCGCCGAACGGCTCGACGGGGCCCGGGGTGGTCTCGGTGGTGGCCGGCGGGACGCGCAGTCGCATCACGACCGCGTCGACCCCGTCGGGCATGTAGTACCGCGGGCGGACGGCGATCCGCTCGAAGCCGAGCGTCTCGTAGAGGTGCTGTGCCCCGGGGTTGTCGGCCCGCACCTCGAGGAACACCTCGCGCACGCCGCCCTGACGGGCCTCGGTGAGCAGCTGGGTCAGCATCGCCCGACCGAGCCCCTGCCCCTGGTGCTCCGCGAGCACGGCGATGGTCTGGACGTCGGCCTCGGGAGCCCCTCTCGGCGCCAGCATGCCCGCGTAACCGATGACGGTGGTGTCGTCCCCCTCGGCCGTCGCGACGAGGTACCGACCACCGGGGGCGGTGAGCTCGTGCGTCATGCTCGCCCGCGACCAGGCGTCGTTGACGAAGGTCGACGTCTCGATGGCCATGATGCCGTCGAGGTCGTCGAGGGTGGCCGTGCGCAACAGGACGCTCATCGCGTGACCGGCTTGGGACCGGCCGACGGGGTGACGTCGGGCTCGCGCAGGTACAACGGCTCGGCGTCGGCGAACGCGCGACCGTGCTCGAAGAGACGCTCGGCCAGCATGCCCAGGGCGGCCGCCGAGACCGTCGTCGCGTCGGGGTCGGTGCGCGGCCAGGACGAGGAGGCGCCGGTCGCCTCGTCGAGGTCGGCCGGCCTCACGAGGGCGGGGCCGGCCACGATCACGGGCAGGCCGTCGTCGTCGAGCCCCGACCACGCGCTGTACGCCACCTCGCGACGGCGGGCGTCGGTGACGACGACGAGCGGCGAGTCGACGGGCCCGCCGGCGGCGCCGACGGAGCGGCCGGCCACCGCCGAGAGCCGCTCGAACGCGACGGCGTCGTGGCTGCCGACCGACAGGCACGGGACGCCGGCGCCGAAGGCGAAGGCGCGGGCGGCGGCGATGCCGACCCGCAGGCCCGTGAAGGGGCCGGGGCCGCGACCGGCGACCACGGCGGAGAGCTCGGACGGGGTCACGCCGGCCTCGCGCAGGGCGTCGTCGATCAGGCGGCCGATCACCTCGGCGTGACGCCGGGTGTCGGCGACCGTGTGCTCGGCGAGCACGCCGCCGTCACGGTCGACGACGGCGACGGACGAGCCGGCTGAGGTGTCGATGGCCAGGATCACGGGGTCAATCGTAGGCGGTGTCGGGAAGCCGACCCGCGCCTCCTGACGGGTGACGGAGCCCGGCCGGGGCCGGGCTCCGTCGGGTCGGTCAGAAGGCGCCGATGCGACGCGCCGTCCCGGGCTGTCCGAGGAGCGCGGCGATGTCGGACGGCAGGGCCGACACGATGCCGAGCGACGAGGTCAGCAGGCTCGTCATGCCGCCGAGGTCGAGCACGGACGACGTCTCGACGTTGCGCCACGACGAGTTCTTGACCGAGAGCGCCGACACGGTGTCGAACCGGGTCACCGTCTTGTTGTCACCGGCCCCCCAGCCGACCAGGGTGGCCTGGGACGTCGTGCGGCGCTGGTTGAACGCGTTGCCGGTCACCGTGACGCCCATCGAGTCGGCCGAGCGGTTGGTCTTCGAGTCGAGGACGTAGACCTGGTAGTACCCGCCGCTGCCGAAGGCGTTGTTCGCGATGGTGATCTTGCCCGTGACCCAGCTCATGGTCGGGTCCGGGATGGGCCGACGACGGTCCTGACCGGTGGCCGCCGTGGCCTGACGACGCTCGTCCTGCAGCACCTTGATGCCGAACTGGCTGAAGCCGCCGACGGAGTTGTTGTAGACCCGCACGTCGTCGGTGCCGATGATCTGGATGCCCGTCTTGCCGCCGGTGACGGTGTTGCCCGCGACGACGGCCTTGCTCGAGAGCTCGAGCTGGATGCCCGTCCACTCGTTGTCGACGACCGTGTTGCCCACGACCTTCGAGTCGTACACGGACTCGTCGAGCCACAGGCCCGAGCTGTAGTTGCGGCTGACGTCGTTGTTGGAGACGGTCACGCCGCGCGACCGCGTGATCTTCACTCCGCCCGAGACGGGGGTCTCCTTGAATCGCTGCCAGTTGTTCTCGCGGACCACCGAATCGGACAGCGACATGTCGTAGGACGCGTTGGCGCCGATGCCCAGCATGCCGTTGTGCTCGACCGTCAGCCGGCGCAGGGTGCCGCCGTTGTTCTCGAGGTTCACGCCGATCATGGCGTTCTCGACGACGACGAGGTCCTGCGCGGTGGCGCCGGTGTTGCCGAGGCGGATCGTGCCCCGGTCGGAGTCGAGGGTCGCGTAGCGGCGCACGCCGAAGCCCTGCAGCGTCGTGTCCGGCGCCTGCACCCAGATGGCCTGCTGCTTGTTGCTGATGCGCAGCTCGTGCCCCGAGGGGTCGCTGCCGATCAGCACCCGTCCACCGGCGGGGTCCGGAGCGAAGGTGCCGGGGGCCAGCTTGTCGGGCGTGACCTGCGTCAGCTGCACGCCGTCGAGGAAGACCTGGTCGGGACGCCCGGCGAGGGGGAACGACGGCGACAGGAAGCGCGGGTTGTCGGCGATGCCGAGCAGTGCGGACGACGGGAACGACGTCCACGGGGTGCTCCACCCCGAACCCGAGCGCTGCCAGGACGAGACGGGCACGGACCCGTCGAGCCAGACGGCCTCCTTCGGGTAGGCCTGGATCGTCAGCGGCTTGTTGAACGGCACGACGACGCTCTCGTTGTAGCTGCCGGCCCGCAGGACGACGGTCCCGCCGGCCTTGGCCTTCGCGACGGCGGCACCGAGGGTGCGGAACGGGGCGGCCTGGCTGCCGGCCGCCGAGTCGTTGCCGCCCGGCGCCACGAAGAGGGCGCCGGAGGGAACGGCGTAGGACGCCGAACCGACGGGCACCGAACCGCGCGTCGGGGTCGGGTCGGGGGTGGGGGTGGGTGCCGGCGCGGGGGCCGGCGTCGGTGCGGGGGCCGGCGTCGGGGTCGGTGTGGGGACGGGCACCGGGACCGGCACGGCGTCCTGGGGCGACTGGACGACAGAGAGGTCGTCGAAGGTCGTGGTGGTCACCGTCTTGTTCGACGAGCTCGAGTACTGCCAGAGCCCGACGGCGCCGGGCTTGGCGATGCGATCGGCGGCGGTGTCCGACGACGACAGCTGCCAGCCGGGCTCGGTCGTGCCGGCGGCCCAGCCCTTGCCCTGCAGGCTCACCGACCCCGTGCCGACGGCGCGGAAGGCGACTGAGACGGCCGAGCCCTTCGTCACGCCCGACGGGAGGGCGACCCGGCCGAGATCCTTCTCGCCGGACTTGCCGACCTTCGTGATGGAGAGGGCGACCGTCCCCGAAGAGCCCTGCTCGAGACGCCCACGGTAGGCCGAACCGTCGCTCTGACGGCGCAGCTCCCACCCCTGGTAGAAACCCCCGGTGGTCTGCGGCAGGCGAATGGTCTCGCGCACCTCGACGTCCTGCACCGAGACCCCTGCGAGCGCGGCGGTCGCCGACCCTCCCGGCACGAGCCCGGTGATGGACGAGACCCCGCCACCCACGGCGAAGGTGGCCTTGGTGGGCCCCGACCAGGTCGTCCAGGTGCCTCCCTTGTCGGCGGCACCCCAGCCGCCCGCCGTCGTGCGACCCGAGGCGTCGGACGCGACGGTCGTGGCAGCCGCGGAGGCGCTGGTCGCGGGAACGAGGACGGCGGCGACGCAGGCCACCGCCATGGTCATGGCGCCGAGGACCGTCCGGGTGCGGTTCGGTGAGTCGAGCTGAGGCGCGGAGGCGTCGAGCATCGGCGCTCCTTTCGTCGGGGTGGAGTCCTGATGGATTCAGCACATGCCCCCAGGACGGGGGCTTGCGCGATCGGGGCTACGGCGAGTCGAGTCGGGACCTCGGCGAAGACAAGAACGAATCCTCATACATCTATGCGCGGTTGGCAAGGGCCCGTCAGCCCCCTTGGGGGTGCCCTCCGTGCGGGTGGCATCCCTCCGGGTGCCACCCGTCAGGGGTGTCCGGCCACCCACCGCCGTCGCCTAGAGTTCACGCATGACGCCCCTCGAAGCCGGCCCGAGGGCCTCGGCGACCCTGCGTCGAGGGGTCGCGCGCGCCTCCTCGTGGCGCCCGCCGACCCTCGGCGCTCCGAGCGGACGGGACGCCCCGCTCGAGGCGCGGGCGTGGGTACGCGGACTCGCGGCCGCCTGCCTCGTCCTGCTGGGCATGCGCTTCACCCTGCCGCAGAGCCTCCAGGTCGGCTTCGTGGTCGCGCTCGTCATGTTGCCGGTCTGGTGGGCCCACCTGCGTCGTCAGCACGGGGGCACGCTCTTCGTCGGGCTGGGCCTGCTGGCCACGGCCGCCGGACTGTGGCTGGGCGTCGCCAACGCCGCCGACCACGAGACCGACCCGACCGCGGTCATCCCCGGGACGGTGTTCCTCGTGGGCACCGTCTTCAGCGTCGGCCTGTTCGTCTGGGGTCGCGACGTCCTCACGTCTCCTCGCGCCGCCCTCTGGTTCGGCATCGGGCTGGCGCTCGGATTCACCCCCGACACCACACTGTTCGCCACGAACCCCTGGAAGTTCGGCTTCGCGCTGCCCGTGACCGTGATCCTGCTCGCCCTCGCCGCCCGGTTCGGCCGCCGATGGGAACTCGGCGCCCTCACGGTGCTCATCGTGGTCGCAGCACTGAACGACTCGCGCTCGGCCTTCGGGCTGCTGCTGCTGGCCGCACTGCTGGTCTTCGCGCAGATCGCGATCGTCCGCCCGCACCGGAGACCGTCGGCGGTCGCCGTCGTCCTCGGACTGGGCGGGCTCGGGGTGGCGGTCTACCAGCTGGGACAGGCCCTCATCCTCGACGGCTACCTCGGTGTGACGACGCAGGCCCGCAGCCTCGAACAATTGCGGCAGTCGGGGTCGTTGATCCTCGGCGGACGACCCGAACTCGCGGCCACCGTCGGCCTCATGGAGCACCACCCGTGGGGCTTCGGCACCGGTTCCGTGCCGACCCCCGAAGACGTGCAGGTCGCGAAAGAGGGCATGAACGCCATCGGCTACCAGCCGAACAACGGCTACGTCGAACGCTTCATGTTCGGCGGCCACGTCGAACTGCACTCGGTGTTCGGAGACCTCTGGGCCCAGTCCGGCATCGTCGGCCTGCTGCTCGTCGCCACCGCGATCGTCGTGCTCGCGGTCGGCGTGGTCCGTCGCCTCGCCGACGGGACGGCCAGCGGACTGCTGCTCTACGCCGCGTCGCAGAGCGTCTGGAACGTCTTCTTCGCGCCGTTCTACACGTCGTTCCCGACGCTCGTGCTCGCCCTCGCCCTCGCGTTCCTCCCCCGCCCCGAACCAGGAGTGCCCCATGTCGCCAGAAGGTGAACCGACCACCGGGTCGACCCCCGCCACCCCCCGCCGACGCCGTCTGATCGTCACCGTGGCGGTCGGCGTCGTCGTCGTGGTCGCCGTGGTGGTCGCCCTCGTGCTCACCGGCCGCGGTGACGGCGGACCCTCCACGGACGACACGGCCTCGACCTCGCAGCCGACCGGTGATGCGCCGGGTTCCCCGGCGGACCCTTCGTCCATGGACGCGCCGACGTCGACCACGCCGCCGGCCGCGGGCCCCGACACACCCGAGTCACCACCCGTCGGCCTCGACGAGTCGCCCACCGTCGTCGACGGGGTGACGGTCCGGGTGAAAAGCCTCGACGGAGTCGACGGCGAGGCCGTCTTGCCCGGCGAGGTGTCGGGCCCCGCGGTCCGAGCGGAGCTCGAGGTGTACAACGGCTCGGCCGCCCCCGTCGATCTGTCGACCGTCGTCGTCAACCTGGCCTACGGCACCGGCCGGACGCCGGCCAACACGTTCTCGACCGGGACTTCTTCGTTCCCGGCGTCGGTCGCGGCCGGCACCACCGCCACGGGCGTCTACGTGTTCTCCGTGCCCGCCGACGCGCAGGACGACCTCCGGCTGACCTTCGACTACGCCGTCGACGTGCCGGTCGTCGTCTTCGAGGGATCGACCTCGTAGTACTCCTGTACCCACAACGGGGGCCACTGTCCCCCCTTGGGGGGACCTTATAGTCGTCAAGCCATCGGTACCCGAATGCCGATGACGCCTACCCGACCCGAATGAGGCTCCCCCATGGGAAGAACCGTCTCGTCGCGCCTTCGCCTACCCGCGATCGTCGCTGCGTCCGCCGTGCTCCTGTCCGTCCTGATCGGAGTCCAGCCCGCCCAGGCCGACTCCGCACCCGCCGACCCGACGGCGCCGTCGACCCCGGCGACCGTCACGGCCGACGCGTTGCCCACGCCGCAGATCGACGGCTCGGTCTTCTCTCAGGTCATCGTGGGCAACACGGTCTACGCGGCCGGCAAGTTCACCAAGGCGCGCCCGGCCGGCTCGGCGCCCGGCGTCAACGAGGTCCCCCGCAGCTACCTGCTGGCGTACGACATCACCACGGGAGCCCTCTCGACGACCTTCGCCCCGGTCATCGACGGCCAGGTCAAGGCCCTCGCCGCCTCCCCCGACGGCAAGCGCCTCTACATCGGTGGCGCCTTCACCAAGGTCAACGGCGTCAACAAGTACCGCCTCGCCGCTCTCGACCCGACCACGGGCGCCCTCGTGACCAGCTGGAACCCCGGTACCAACGCGACGGTCAACGCCATCGCCGCCGTCGGCCCGAACGTCTACGTCGCCGGCGTCTTCTCGAGCATCGGCAAGGACACGCGCACCAAGGCCGCCGCCGTGACGGCGGCCAACGGCACCAACCTGCCGTGGGCACCCCAGATCGCCGGCGGTGACGTGCTGGCCCTCGTCGCGAGCCCGGACGGGTCGAAGATCGTGCTCGGCGGGTCGTTCAACTCGGTCAACGGTTCGTCGCAGCCCGGCTACGGTCTCGCCATGGTCGACCCGACCTCCGCGGCGAACCTGCCGTTCCAGGCCAACGACGTCATCCGCAACGGCGGCGGCCAGGCCGCGATCTACAGCTTGAGCGCCACGGCGAACGGCGTCTACGGCTCGGGCTACACCTTCGGTGGCGGCGGCCGTCTCGAGGGTGCCTTCAAGTCGACCTGGGCCGGCGACCTCGTCTGGGTCGAGGACTGCCACGGCGACACCTACTCGGTCGCCGCGAACAGCACGGCCGTCTACATCGCAGGACACCCGCACTACTGCGGCAACATCGGCGGCCAGCCGCAGACCAACCCGTGGACCTTCCAGCGGGCGATGGCCTTCAGCGACTCGGCGACCCAGACGGTCACCAACGACCCCATGGGCTACTACAACTTCGCGGGCAACCCGGCCCCGAGCATCCTCAACTGGTTCCCCGACTTCGGCACCGGCAGCTACACCGGCCAGAACCAGGGGCCGTGGAGCGTCGCCGCCAACGACAAGTACGTGGTCTACGGCGGGGAGTTCCCGACGGTCAACGGCAAGGCCCAGTACGGCCTGACCCGCTTCGCCGTGTCGAGCATCGCTCCGAACAAGGAGGGCCCGGTGTACTCGGGTGCCCTGTTCAAGCCCACCCTCGTCTCGCTCGAGTCCGGCAGCGTCCGGGTCGCGTGGCAGTCCAACTGGGACCGCGACAACGCCAACCTGGCCTACCAGGTCTACCGCGACGGCAACCTCACGACGCCGGTCTACTCGACGACCACGCCCTCGACCTTCTGGAAGCGACCCTCCATCGGCTTCGTCGACAAGGGGCTCACGCCGGGCAGCACGCACGAGTACCGGGTGCGCGCCACCGACCCGCTCGGCAACACCGTCCTCGGTGACACCGTGTCGGTGACCGTCTCGACCACCGCCCCCTCGCCCTACCAGCAGCGAGTGGCCGGCGACGGGGCCACGTCCTTCTGGCGCCTGGGCGAGAAGAGCGGCTCGACCGTCTACGACTCGATCGCCTTCGACGACCAGCAGGCCCAGGCCGGCGTGACGCGCGGGGCCACCGGCCAGGCGTCGACCGACTCGGACGGCTCGAGCACCTTCTCGGGCACCGACACCGGGCTCTCGTCGACCACCTCGGCGATCACCGGACCGCAGACCTTCTCCGTCGAGGCATGGTTCCGCACCACGTCGACGACCGGAGGCAAGATCGTCGGCTTCGGGAACTCGAACACGGGCGCCTCGAACTCGTACGACCGCCACCTCTACATGGACCCCCGGGGCCGTGTCTCGTTCGGCGTGTACCCGAACGCCAGCCGCATCATCACGAGCCCGACCGCCCTGAACGACGGCCAGTGGCACCAGGTGGTCGGCACGTTGAGCTCGGCCGGTCAGTCGTTCTACGTCGACGGCAAGAAGATCGCGACGGATGCCGGGACGACCAGCGCCCAGGACTACACGGGCTACTGGCGCATCGGTGGCGACAACAACTGGGACGGTGCTCCGTACTTCCAGGGCGACATCGACGACGTGTCCGTGTACCCGAAGGCCCTGAGCCCCCAGCAGGTCGACGGCCAGTGGGTCGCCTCGGGACGCACGAGCAAGCTTCCGACCTCGCCCGCCGACGCCTACGGCACCCGCGTGTTCCAGGACGACCCCGAGGCGTACTTCCGTCTCGACGGTGACTCGACCGCCGTCGCGACGGATTCCTCCCCCATCGGCACGAACGGCGTCTCCACCGGCGGCCTGACGACCGGCGGCCCCTCGGCCGTCGGCGGCACCGGACGGTCGGCGACCTTCAACGGGCAGGACGCCGGCGTGGCCACCACCACCTCGTACGACTCGCCCAACAACTACACGCTCGAGACCTGGTTCAACACGACGACGACCTCGGGCGGCAAGCTGATCGGCTTCGGCAGCCAGCAGACCGGCTACAGCGGCAACTACGACCGCCACGTCTACATGGAGCAGGACGGGCGACTGCAGTTCGGCAACTGGACCGGTCAGATGAACCTCGCGAGCAGCACCGCGAGCTACAACGACGGCCGGTGGCACCACGTGGTCGCCACGCAGGGCTCCGACGGGATGAAGCTCTACGTGGACGGCGCCCAGGTCGGGTCGAACCCGACCACCGCCTCGGACGGCTACCGCGGGTACTGGCGCCTCGGCGGCGACAGCTCGTGGAACTCGGGCTCGGGTTACTGGGCCGGCAGCCTCGACGAGGCCGCGGTCTACGCGCGCCCCCTCGACGCCACGACGATCGCCCAGCACTACGCACTCGGCACGAACAAGCCGAACGCGGCTCCCGTGGCCGCCTTCTCGTCGGCGACCACCGGCCTCGGAGTCGCCTTCGACGGCGGCGCCTCGGCCGACAGCGACGGCTCGGTCGCCTCGTACGCCTGGGACTTCGGCGACGGCAGCGCCGTGGCGTCGGAGGTCGCACCCACGCACACCTACGCCGCGGGCGGCACGTACACGGTCACGTTGACCGTGACCGACGACCGGGGTGCCGTCGGCACCTCGACCGCGACCGTCACGGTGACGCCGCCCCGCGTCAACGCGACGCCCACCGCCTCCTTCACCTCGACCGTGGACCACCTCGCCGTCGCGGTCGACGGGACGGCCTCGTCCGACGCCGACGGCGCCATCGCGTCGTACCGCTGGGACTTCGGCGACGGCACGATCGCAGCCACCGGATCGACCACCGGCCACACCTACGCCGTGGCCGGCACCTACACCGTGACCCTCACGGTCACCGACGGCGAAGGCGCCACCGGCACCTCGACCGGGACGGTCACCGTCGCCCCGGCCCCGCCGGCGAACGTCGCCCCCACGGCGTCGTTCACGAGCGCCGCGACGGGTCTGGCGGTGTCGACCGACGCGTCGGCCTCCACCGATCCCGACGGCACCGTGACCGGCTACGCCTGGTCGTTCGGTGACGGCGGCTCGGCCACCGGGAAGACCGCCTCGCACTCGTACGCGGCGGCCGGCACGTACACCGTGACCCTCACGGTCACCGACGACAAGGGCGCCACCGGCACCTCGACGGGCACCGTCACGGTCGCTCCCATCCCGAACGCGACCCCGACGGCGGCGTTCACGACGGCGACCGACAAGCTCTCGGTCTCCACCGACGGACGCGCCTCGAGCGACTCCGACGGCACCGTCGCCGCCTACGCCTGGGACTTCGGCGACGGCGGCACGGCGACCGGCAGCACGGCGAAGCACGACTACGCCACCGGCGGCACCTACACGGTGACCCTCGTCGTGACCGACGACAAGGGCGCCACGGGGACCCGCACCTCCACGGTGACGGTCACCGCGCCTCCCGTCGTCACCGCGATCGCGCAGGACGGCTTCGGCCGCTCGGCGACGAACGGTTGGGGATCGGCCGACGTCGGCGGCGCCTGGACGCGCACCGGCCAGGCCTCGCAGTACTCGGTCGTCAACGGCGTCGGCACCCAGTACCTGGGTGCCGCGGGCTGGAGCACCTCGATGGCCCTCACCGGCGTCAACACGACCGACAGCGACCTGCGCACCAGCGTCAGCCTCGACAAGGCGGCGACCGGAGGCGGCACGTACGTCTACGTCACGGGCCGCAAGGTGGCGACGAACTCCGAGTACCGCGCGACCCTGCGCTACCGCTCGGACGGACGCGTCGTCGTCGCGCTCAACGCCTACAAGGGCACGTCGACGAACGTCACCCTGGTGAACGAGACGCTGGTGCCGGGCACGGTCACGCCGGGCGCCAAGGTCAACGTACGCCTCGAGGTCAGCGGCTCCGGCACGACGACGATCCGGGCGAAGGCCTGGCTCGACGGCACGACCGAGCCCACCGCGTGGACCGTCTCGACGACCGACACGTTCGCCGGCCTGCAGGCCCCCGGCTCGGTGGCCCTCGCCGCCTACGCCTCGGGCTCCGCGACCAACGCCCCGCAGACGGTCTCGTTCGACGACCTGAGCATCTTCAAGCCGTGACCGACGCCGCCCCGGAGCACGCGAGCAGGCTCGTCGTCCAGCAGTCGTTCCCGCGACCGCGACCGACGACGAACCCCTACCTCGTGATGCTCCGGGACGCCGTCGGCGCGGTGCCCGGGGTCGAGGTGCGCACCTTCTACTGGAAGGGCGCCCTCCTGGGCCGCTACGACGTCTTCCACGTGCACTGGCCCGAGATCCTCGTCTCGGGGCAGAGCCCGCTCAAGGCGCTCGTGCGTCAGGCGTTGACCGTCGCCCTGGTGACGAAGCTGCGACTGACGCGCACCCCGATCGTCCGCACCGAGCACAACCTCGAGCTGCCGAGCGGCATCTCCCGCCGCGAGCGCGTCCTGTTGCGCTGGATCGAGCGACGCACCGCGCTCTGGGTGCGGCTGAACGACGAGACGCCCGAGCACGCCGACGCCCTCGGCGCGCTCATCCCCCACGGCCACTACGTCGACTGGTTCGCCCGCTGGCCGTGGCCGTCGCGCGAGGCAGGCCGGGTGTCGTACTTCGGCTTCATCCGCCGCTACAAAGGGGTCGACGGCCTCCTCCGGGCCTTCCGCGACGTCCGCGGGGACGACCGTCGACTGCACGCCGCCGGCAAGCCTTCGACCCCCGAGCTCGCCCACGGCCTCGAGCGGCTCGCGGCCGACGACCCCCGGGTCAGCCTCGACCTGCGGTTCCTCGACGACGAAGCCCTCATCGACGTGGTGCGCCGGGCCGAGCTCGTCGTGCTGCCCTACCGCGAGATGCACAACTCGGGCGGCGTGCTGACGGCGCTGTCGCTCGGCCGGCCGGTGCTCGTGCCCGCCAACGAGGTCAACGCCCGTCTGGCCGACGAGGTCGGCGCCGACTGGGTCCGGCAGTACGCCGACGACCTGGGCGCCGAGGACGTCGAGCACGCGCTCGACGCGGCTTCACGACTCGACGACGACGCCCGCCCCGACCTGTCGGCTCGCGACTGGGCCCGTGCCGGCGAGGCGCACGTCGCGGCGTACCGTCGGGCGATCGCCGCCACCCGTGGTCGACGCCTCGTCGGTCGACGCCGGGCCCGTCCGTGAGGTCAGCCGTCGACGCGGCCGTACTCCCGGTACCCCGCGCCCCACGCGCCCGCCACCATGCCGGCACCTCGGGCCATCGTGCGGATGCCACGAGCGCGTTGCCCCAACGACCGGCGCCCGAGGGGGCGGGTCACCGTGCCGACCGCGTACCGACCCAGCCCGCCGGCGACGCGCACGCCGCCCTTCGCCGACAGCCGGAGGCGCGTGGACAGTCGCGAGGCCCCTCGCGCGGACAGCATCACCGAGGTGAGGCTCCAGCCGTTGCCGCTGCTGTAGGCGCGCTGCACGACCCAGCGCCGCGTGACGCGGTGCGCGGGGACGACGTCCGTGACGACCGCCTCGGCGCACCACAGGATCGTGCCGCCGCCCGCGACCAGACTGCGGGTGAACAGCGTGTCCTCGCCTCCGAGCTGGCCGAGCGCCACGTCGAAGGTCAGCCCCTGGCGGCGCACCTCGGCGAGGTCGAGCAACAGGTTGTTGGTCGCGGCGACGTCGACGTGCGTGCCGGTCGCGAGTCGGCGGCGCACGAAGAACCGACCCTCGACGATGAACGGCTCGGGCTCGACCTCGTACTCGCTGCGCACCGGGCCGACGACGGCCGCGGCACCGGTCTCGGCCTGGAGCGCGACCAGCCCACGCAGCCACTGGTCGGAGGGCCGCTCGTCGTCGTCGATGAACACCAGCAGGTCGCCGTCGCCGCTCTCGGCGAGCGCCCTGTTGCGGGCCGACGCGATGCCCGGCGTGGCCTCGACGACGTAGTCCACCGTCACGGGTCCTGCGCCGTCACGGGGGTCGGCCGCCGCGAGCGCCGCCGCCTCGACGCGCTCGCGCCCCGACCCGCTCGCGTCGTTGTCGACGACGAGCACGCGCGCCTCGACGCCGAGCCCGTGGACGCTGCGGGCCTGCTCGACGAGCAGCGGCAGCACCGCGTCGAGATCGCGCGGTCGGCGGAAGGTCAGCACGGCGATGGTCAGGAGGCGCGGGGCGGTCGGGTCGGTCGTCACGGGCCCCAGCATGTCAGGTCGGTGACGGGCACCGGGTCGCTCACCGCGCCTCCTGCGGGTGGACGGGGGACGAACCGTGGGTGAGTCGCTCGCCGGCCTCTCGGTGGTCGTCGTCAACTACGGTTCGACCGACCTGCTGCGCCGGAACCTCGCACCCGTGTCACGGGCGACCGACGGCCTCGTCGTGGTCGTCGTCGACAACTGGTCGGGAGCGGCCGAGCGCGCCCGCGTGAGCGAGCTCGCTGCGGCCGAGGGCTGGCACCTCGTCGCGCCCGCCGGCAACGAGGGCTTCGGCACCGGGGTGAACCTCGGCGTCGCCCGGGCGCGCGAGGCCGGGGCGCGCCACCACGTGCTGCTCAACCCGGACGCCGTCGCGGACGCGGGGGCCCTCGCCGCCCTGCACCGCGCCTCCTCGTCCGACCCGATGACGATGAGCGCGCCGACCGTGCTGCGCCCCGACGGCAGCGTCTGGTCGGCCGGCAGCGACCTGTACCTCGACGACGGACGCATCCGGTCGAGACGGCGACGGTTGCCCGGCGCCCGCGTCGAGGAGTGGCTGAGCGGTGCCTGCCTCGTGCTGAGCGACGAGCTGTGGCAACGCTGCGGCGGCTTCGACGACGACTACTTCCTCTACTGGGAGGACGTCGACCTGTCCCGCCGCGTCGTGAGCGCAGGAGGCGCGCTGCGGCTGCTCGACGACGTCACCGTCGTCCACGCCGAGGGCGGCACGCAGACCGCCGGCGGGGCCGACCGGTCGGGGCAGGCCAAGTCGGCCGGGTACTACCGGTACAACATCCGCAACCGTCTGCTGTTCGCCGCGAAGCACCTCGGCGACGACGACCTCCGCCGGTGGCGCCGACTGACCCCCCGCATCGCGTGGGAGGTGCTGCTGCAGGGCGGGCGGCGCCAGTTCGTCCGGTCACCGGGCACGCTGCTCGTCGGACTGCGGGCCGTCCTCGAAGGGCGACGGACCGTGGCGACCGAGCTGCGGCGACGACGAGCCCGATAGAGGGTTTGATAAATTTATCGACGGCCGACCCAGGCTCTGATAAATTTATCACCGTGCGATCTCCCCTCACCAACCCGTTCCAGGCGGGCTCCGACGTCGTCCCCGACGTCTGGGCCGGCCGAACCGAGCAGTTGAGCGACTGGCACCAGGTCCTGCGACCCCGCCGACGTGCGGGTCTTTACGAGACCGGACGGACGATCCTCGGCGAACCGGGCACCGGCAAGTCGAGTCTCGTCCGACGCATCGCCCGCGACGCCGCCGAGGCCGGCGACTGGGTCACGCCTCAGCTGCGCATGCCCACCGGGGCCGATCCCCTCAAGATCATCGCCTCCGCCGTCCTGCGACTGGCCGACCGCGCCGGGCTCCGCACCTCGACCCGGAGGGGCGTCCTCGACCTGCTCGCCAGGGTCGAGCAGGTGGCCGTGACCGGATTCTCGGTGACGACCCGCGGCGCCGACGGCCCCGAGCCGTTCACGGCCCTCTTCGAGCTCCTCGTCGAACTCGGCCAGGCGGCGATCGAGCAGGACGCCGTCGTGATGATCCACGTCGACGAGGTGCAGAACATCGGCGACGAGGCCGCCCTCTCGCAACTCCTCATCGCGCTCGGCGACGCCCTGTCGCACGAGGTCGAGGTCAGCGTGCCCGGTGGAGGCACGGTGTCCCGCTACCTGCCCGTCGCCGTCTACCTCACGGGCCTGCCCGACTTCGAGGACATGGCGGGTGCCCGGAAAGGGGCGACCTTCGCCCGACGGTTCCGCACCATCACGCTCGGTCCCCTCGACGAGGGCGACATCCTCGAGGCACTCCAGCCCTTCGTGATCGCGGGGTGGGAGACCGCTGGCGACCACGGTGCCGTCGAGACCGTCCGCATGGACCCTGCAGCGGCGAGGGCGATCGCGGCCCTCAGCTGCGGAGAGCCCTTCCTGTTCCAGCTCGCCGGCCAGCGGGCGTGGAACGTCGCGACGGCCCCCGTCGTCTCCGAGGAGGACGTCGTGGCGGGCTGGCGCGGCGCCGAGAGCGAGGCGTCGGCCCACGTCGAGCGCATCCTGAACCGCCTCCCCCCACGAGAGAACGAGTTCCTCCGGGCGATGGCGACGCTGCCCACCGCAGAACGCACCCTCAACGCGATCGCCGAGGCGATGGGCCTGGCCTCAGGTGCGCAGCTCGGGCCCACCTCGCAACGGCTCGACACGGTGCGTGGCGTGGTCAGCCGGGGCAAGCCGTACGCGTTCCGCAACCGTGCCGTCGAGGCCTACCTGACGACGGACTGGCCCCGGACCGCCTGAGCCCGGACGACAGCGCACTGGTCAGGCGGGACTCCCCCACTCCGCGGCGAGGCCCGGGTAGACGCGCAGGGCCGCGGCGGGCACGACTTCCCACGTGTCGAAGTCCTCTTCGGCGTGGCGCAGCTCCGCCATCGCGGGGTACTCGCCCGCCAGACCCCGGGGCCACTCCTCGAGCGGATCGTCGTGGTCGCGCTGCGCCTGACCGGACTCGCGCAGCGCCACCCGTCGCTCGTCGGACAACGGCCGGAGGACGCCCGCCTCCACGAGCCACTCGACGACTCGAGCGACGGCATCCCGGGCCAGGGTCGGCGGCCCCCCGACACCACGCCAGGTCAGTTCGTCCGCCAGGGCCGACTCGGCCGCTCCGGCCGATGCCACCCAGGGAACGGTGAAGTCGGGCGCGAACGGACCGCGGTCGTTGATCTCCGCCGCCGTGTAAGGGGCGTCGACGATCTCGACCAGCACGCGGGCCTCGGCCGCGGCGAACCATCCGGCGGCGGTGTCGGCGAGAGCACCGCCGCCTGCGTCCGAGACCTCCGGGTAGGCGATCGTGGCCCGACCCTCCGCCACCGTGTGACGTCGCCCGGGAAGGTCGCGGTCCCTCAGGTCCAACGAACGACGCTCGAGCGCCAGCGCCTCGGCGAGCGACTCGACCCGCCGTCTGATGTCGTCCCTGATGGAGAAGACGTCGACGAGACCGGCACCGATCGGATCGGGCACGTCCCAGTCCAGCACGGGGGTCGACCGGGGCACGGGGAACGCGTCCGGGCATCCGATCCGAACCACCAGGTCGGCCGCCCGGACCGGGGCCGCCATGATGCGTCTCGCCGACTGTCCGGGCTCCACCCAGGCCTTGTCCATGCCCATCACGATGGACACGTCGCGCTGCATCGCCGGCGGCACCGGCTCGTCCGGCGGATCGATGCCCCGGGCGTCGACGAAGTACTCGTCGTCGACGAGGACGCGCAGGTACGCGGCGGCCATGACGCTGCGCCCGATGCCCCTGGGGCTGACGACGAGCACGGTGCGGACCCGCGCCGGGTCGATCCGGGCCGCCGCCCGGCGGGAGCGACGGCGCAGTGCGGCCCCCGAGACGGGTTCGCCCGCGTCGGCGGCCGCCCCGGACGGCCGTCGCGTACGGCGGACGAAGAGCCACTCGCGGGCGAACAGCACGGCGAAGAACACGATGAGCACGAGGGCCGCCAGGGCACCGACGTAACCGAGTCCGACCTTGAACCAGACGGCACCGGCGATCGGCCACCCGGCGGCCAGCCGGGCTCGCTGCTCGGGGTCGGGGTCGACCCACGCGTTGGTGCTCATGACCACGACGTACACCGCGCTCAAGACGAACACCGGGAACACCCACAGGGCTCGTCGTTGCGACGCGGTCACCGTGGTCGTCCGTCCGACGTCGGCACGATCGGTCCCCCTCCGCCGAGGATCTCGTGCCCTCGGTGCAGGTCGATCCTGCCGCCCGCGACGCGCCGGGCGCCATCCCGCGTCGGAGGGCCACGCGCCTCCCGGGGCGCGGTGACGTCACCGCACAGCGAACGGCCCGGCCTGAGCGGGCGTGTTCGACGAGGGCGGGCGTCTTCGACCGACCGTGTTCGACGAACTCGCCCGGATCGGGCCCGGGCTGGTGCCTCCAGCCGGTGCCGGACTCAGCCCCTGCCGGGCTCAGCCCCGACGAACTCCGCCAGCGACGCCGCCAGGTGCCGCGTCGTCAGCCGTTCCTCGACCAGGGCCCGCCCCGCCGCGCCGAACGCCCGAGCCTCGGCCTCGTCGCCGAGCAGCCGCAGCACGTGTCCCGCGAGCGCCGACGAGTCCCCCACCGGCGCGAGCAACCCGGTGCGCTCGTGCTCCACGTAGTCCTCGATGCCCGGGGTGTTCGTCATCACGACGGGCCGCCCCGTCGCCATCGCCTCGAGGCTGACCGTCATGCCCGACGCGTGCAGGTTGTCGCGCGTCGCGACGGCCACGACCGAGGCCCGTGCGTACAGCTCGGCGAGTTCGCGGTGCGAGACGTGCGGCACCACGGTGACGCCCTGGGGCGGTGCCGCGTCGCTCGTCGTCTGCACGACCAGCTCGACGTCCGGTCGCTCGGCGTGGACCCGCTCGAGCGTCGCGAACAGGGTCGCCGGGTCGCGGTCGCGGTCGCCTCCGATGCTCAGCACCATCGGTCGCGTGGGCCACGGACGCGCCGCGAAGAAGTCCTCGTCGACCCCGAAGGTGAAGAACCCGACCGGCGGGCCGTCCTCGCCGACGAACCGTCGCAGCGGCTCGACCTGCCCGCGGCTGATCACCCAGAGGCCGCTCATCCGTCGCAGCACGTCACGCATGCGTCCGACGTCCTGCCCGCGCTCGACCCGGTCCGTCACCCAGATCACGCCCGTGTACATGCGCTCGTGCGGCCGTGCCAGCAACATCCGACGCGCGACGTTCTCGTCCCAGGCCACGCCGACGTCACTCGACGGGACCCCGGACGAGGAGGCGCGGCGCGGCGCCACCCGGTCGCGCAGCACCTGCAGGCGGCCGGGTTCCGCGACCGACGCGATGCGCGCCTCCGGGTCCGCGTCGCGCAGCGCCTCGAGGCCGTACGGCCAGAGGCCGGGCCGGAGGCCTGCCGCGTGATCGGCGGCCCAGCCGGTCACGTCGCGTTCGGTCGCGAAGAGGACCTCCATCACCGCGCCTCCTTCTCGTCGTCGCCGGTGCGGCCGCCGTGCACGCGCTCCTCGGCGGCCCGCTCGGCCACCGCTCGCTCGGCGATCGCCTGGTCGGTCGCGGTCTCGTCACCACGCTGCTCGTCGACGTCGAGGCCCGCGGCCGCCGTGGCGCCCTCGCCGTCCGCCGACTCGTCGACGACGCCGTCGCCACCCGCTCCGCCCGCCGCCGCCTCGGCCCGACGCCGCCCCAGGTCGCGCGAGACGTACCAGAGGTTCGGCACGAGCTGACAGAGCGCCACCGAGATCGCCGACCCGAGCACGGGTCCCGCGGCCCCGACCTGCCCGATGAACCACCACGACAGCCCCAGGTTGAGGGGGACCATCAGCACGATCGGCAGCACCTGGAAGACCAGTCCGGTCTTGTCGGTCATGTACATGCCGACCGGGTACTTGGCCGCCTGCAGGCCGACGAAGACCACGAAGCCGACGAGCATCCAGCCGTCGAGCGTGATGGCCCCGCCCGACACGAACCGCGCCAGGAACGGGCTGATCACGGCGAGCCCCGTGCCCAGCACGAGTCCGCCGAGCAGGAACCACAGCGTCGGCACGGTCGGCGACTCGACGCGCCCGGCCGAGCGGGCCGCCGCGTAGACCGGCCAGAGGGCGATGCCCGCCGCGGCGACGGTCTGCAGGACGATGCCGAACAGCTGCGAGGCGAGGTTGTACTGCGCGAGCTCGTCCGGGCCGGCCAGGTGGCTGAGCAGCAGGCGGCCCGTCTGCATCGCGACCGGCAGGGCGATCATCTGCACGAGCATCGGCCAGGCGAGGCCCAGGGCGGGCACGCCGCGGTAGCTGCGGACGCGCGGCACGAGCTTGACGGCCTGTCCGATCTGCGGCGACAGGGCGCGCGCCGCCACGA
Source organism: Frigoribacterium sp. CFBP 8751 (assembly GCF_014841545.1). NCBI lineage: Bacteria > Bacillati > Actinomycetota > Actinomycetes > Micrococcales > Microbacteriaceae > Frigoribacterium > Frigoribacterium sp. CFBP 8751. Next base: position 574,756 of record NZ_JACYUB010000001.1, on the reverse strand, counting down.
TCAGGCAGATCACCGACACGAGGCTGTTGGCCACGTACGAGACGACCGCGAGGTAGCTGCCGATCGGCGCGCTGAACATGACGGCCGAGCCGATCGCGAGCAGCATGAACGGCGCCACGACGGCCTGGCTGGCGACCTGCGTGCTGGTCTTCTTCAGCCCCACCAGGATGCGCTGCCCGACCGTCAGCGGGATCACCAGGCCGAACACCGCCAGGCAGAGACCGGCCGCGAGCGAGCCGCCGTCGGGCAACAGCCCCTCACCCAGCAGGACGGGCCACCAGCCGGCGAGCGTGATGATCAGTGCGACGGCGACCATGATGCCGCCCGACACCAGCAGCACACGGAAGGCCGTGACGATCGAGCGCTTGACGAAGTCGTCCGTGCGGACCGACGACGACCCGGCAACGGCGTTGATGACGATCGCCGCGATGCCGAGGTCGGCGAACGGCAACAGGGTCGGGAAGGTCGAGAGCAGCCCGTACTGGGCGTAGGCGTCGGTGCCGAAGTTCTGGATGATCATGCGGCTCGTGATGATGCCGAGCACGCCCGACAGGCCCATCACGACCACCTTGATCGCCGCGGTCGAGCCCACGGCGGCCATCGCGCCGCCCCGGCGGGGACGCTCGGCCGAGCCCGTCGCCGACCGGCTCACGAGGCGCGCCCGAACAGTCGGTCGTCCGCGGCGAGCCGTCCGTCGCGGTCGGGCAGGTCGGCCAGCACGTCGTCGGCGGCACGGCTCGCGTCGAGCGCCGCGACGATCGCGTCGGCCAGCACCTGAGGCGAACGCGGGTCGGACGCGACCACGTGGCCGTGGGCGTCGAGCCAGTCGGCGAGGCCGGTCTCGGTCGTGGTGACGACGGTGCAACCGTGCGACAGCCCCTCGACGATCGGCAACCCCACCTGCTCGCGCCAGGTCGGGCTCGGCTGCGACCAGAGGACGAGCACGCGCGCCTCGTCGAGCACCGAGTGGATGCGCGGGCGCGACGGGTCGACCTCGACGGCGACCGAGGGCTCCGCGACCGACAGGGCCCGCGCCTCCTGCTCGAGGGCGCCCTTGCCGAGCAGCGTCAGCGTCGCCTGCGGGCGGGCGGCGACGACGAGCGGCCAGGCCGCCGCCAGCACGCGCAGCCCTTTCCGTTCGACGAACGACCCGACGAACGCGACCGCGGGCGGACGGACCCCGCCACCGCGGGCATCCTGGTGACGGGTCGGCAGCGCGGGCACCGAGGCCACGGAGGCCCGGGGCGACGGGGAACCGAGGAGGCGCGCGTACGTCTCGCGCGCCGCCTCCGTCCCGAAGACCACCCGGTCGAGCCGCCGCCAGACCGCGCGGGCCAGCACGCGTTCACCGCGTCGGCGCAGTCGCGTCCGCAGCCGCGGAGCGGTCGCCGACGTGAACGGGTCGGCGTTGCCGATCAGATAGCTCACCACCGCGGTCGGGCGACCGGTGATCCGGCGCCGCAGCGCCAGGGCCGTCAGCACGAGCGCGGTCGCCGGCAGGCTCGACGTCATGAGCGGCTCGTTGACCTCGAGGGTCTCGACGTCCGACCGCGCGATCAGCCAGGCCGCCCGCACCGGGCCGGCCGGCACGAGGTCGAGGCCCTCGGCGAGGGAGGCGTCGAAGTCGTACCGCGTCACCCGGTAGACGATGCTGGCCGGCGCGAGTTCGTGTGCCCGCTCGAGGTGCGCCGTGCGCAGCGACTCGTACAACCGGACGGCCGGGAGGCGCGGCGCGGCTCCCCGGGACGACCGAGCGACGGTCACGGGGCGTCGACGCCCCGACCGCCGGCCGGGCGGGAGGAGATCGAGGCCTTCGGCGCCGACGGGCCGCCTGCACGCTGTGCGCTCTCGGAGACGCCGTCGAGGACGACGCCGAGCACGGGCACCTGGACGCCGGTCAGGGCCCGGGCGGCCTGGACCAACTGGCCGCGGGACGAGTGGCCCACCGTGGCGACGAGCACGACGCCGTCGGTCAGGCGTCCGAGCTCGAGGGCGTCGGACGAACTGAGCACACCGGGGGTGTCGACGAGGACCACGTCGTAGCGCTCGCGCGCGGACTCGACGAACAGGGCCATCGACTTCGAGCTGAGCAGCGGGCTGGGGTTCGGGGGCACCTCACCGGTGGGGATGACGTCGACCCGGTCGCGCCAGGGCGTGACGGCGTCGGCGAACTCGAGGCGCCCCACGACGACGTCGGTCAGGCCCGTCTCGTCCGACACGGCGGCGAGGTCGGCGAGTCCGCCGCCCCGGAGGTCGGCGTCGATCACGAGGACGGACTGGCCGCGTTCGGCGTAGGCGAGTGCCAGGTCGAGGATGACGGCCGCGCGGCTCTCGCGGTCGTCGGAGCTGACCGACGAGACGGCGATCGTGCGGGCGACCGCGTCCACGTCGGAGAACTGGAGCTGCGCGCGGATGCGTCGGAAGTCGTCGGCCGCGGCCCCCTGGGGCTCGTCGGCGAACACCAGGCTGCCGCGTCGACGGCGTGCGACGCTGCCGAGCACGGGGGCGACGCGCAGCTCGTCGACGTCCGCCGTCGAGCGGAGGCGCGTGTCGACCACGGAGCGGACCAGGGCGAGGACGATGCCCAGGGCCCCGCCGATGGCGAGGCCGGTGAGCGCGATGAGACGGCGGTTGGGGCCCGCGGGCGAGTTCGGCGGCGTGGCCTCGGCGATGGGTGCCACACTCAGCGTCGACAGGCCGGCCGCGCTCTCGGGCGACAACGATCGGGCCTCGTCGCTCAGCGACCGGGTCACGGCGTTGGCGATGTCGGCCGCACGCTGACGGTCGGAGTCGACCACGGTGACGTCGATGATGACGGTGTTCAACGGGTTCTCGGCCGTGACCTGCCGGGCCAGCTGGACCGGGGTGAGGTCGAGCCCCAGGTCGGCGACGACCGGTTCGAGGACGACCGTCGACGTGGCCAGGCGGGTGTAGCTCTGCACCAGGTTCTGCGTGTACGACGACCCCTGGAGCAGCTCGTTCGGGTCGGAGCCCTCGGCGGCCGAGACGAAGACGCTGCTGGTCGAACGGAAGCTGTCGGGTCGCGTCTGGGCGTAGCCGTAACCGGCCGCACCACCGAGGAGCGCGAGGACGAGGATGACGGGCCAGCTCTTCACGAGCGCGCGCCAGTAGTGCTGAGGATCCAACTGACACTCCCGGGTTAAGTGGTTGAACCTGGCGAGCATACCCGCAGCGAACGGGGGCCCATGACCCCCCGACGGGGGCACCCCGGCGGTCGCACACGACGGATCACCCGCTCTCACCCGCCGACCGCCCGGTGGGGAGATCGGTGACGAGCCGTCCGCGGCGCGCGGCCGGGTCAGCGGGCGGGCAGCTCGACGCCCACCCAGCGCGGCCCGTGCGGGCTGATCGTCACCCGTCGGGGCTCGTCGGGCTCGTCGGGCTCGGCGGAGTGGTCGACGGGATCGCTCGGCGGGGTGACCCCCCGGGCACCCGTCGATGCGGCACCCGTCGGTCGCTCGATCACGACGTCGAGCCACGAGTCGGACACCCCGTCGAGCAGTCCCGCGCCCCACTCGACGACCACGATCGAGCCCTCGAAGTCGAGGTCCAGGTCGTCGAGCTCGGCCTCGCCCGACAGCCGGTACGCGTCGACGTGCACCAAGGGCGTGCCCGACGCGGTCGGGTGCGTGCGCGCCAGCACGAACGTCGGGCTCGCCACCTGCCCGCGGACCTCGAGCCCCTCGCCCAGGCCGCGCGTGAAGGTCGTCTTGCCGGCACCGAGCGGTCCGGTGAGGACCAGCAGGTCACCCGCTCGCAGCAGGCCGGACACCCGACGCCCCAGCGCCTCCATGGCGTCCGCGTCGGCGACGGCGAGCTCGACGGGACCGCCCGGGGTGGTCACGGGCGGCCGCCCACGTAGACGCGCGGCACCCGGGCGCCGACGCGGCAGGCGACCTCTTCGGGGATCGTGTCGGTGGCGTCGGCCCACTCGCCGATGGTCATCTCGCCCCGGTCACCCGGCCCGAACAGCACGACCTCGTCACCGACCGCGACCGGGTCGTCGCCCATGTCGACCAGGAACTGGTCCATGGCGACCCGGCCCACGATCGGCCGGGGGGCACCGTTCACGACGACGTGCACGGCGCCCTGCGCCCGGCGGCTGACGCCGTCGGCGTAGCCCAGGGGCACGAGGGCGAGCGTCGTGTCCGACGGAGCACGGAACGTGTAGTCGTACGAGACCCCGGTGCCCGCGGCGACGCGCTTGACCTTGACGACGGACGCGCTCAGCGTGAGCACCGGCCGCAGCCCGCGGTCGGCGGCGGTCACGCCCTCGGTCACGGGGATGCCCAGGCCGTTCGACCCCATGCGCACCATGTCGAACCGCCGCTCGGGGTGCTCGAGGGCGGCCGAGCTCGACGACATGTGCCGCTTCTCGACGGTGGCACCGAACGCCTCGGCGTCGGCCACGGCCTTCTCGAACACCCGGGCCGCGGCCTGGTCGTCGGCCTCGCTCGTCTCGCTGACGTGCGAGAAGATGCCACGCAGGCGGACCACGCCCTCGTCGCGCAACTCGACGGCGCGGGCGACGAAGGCCGGCCAGTCCGAGGGCAGGCAGCCCTCGCGGTGCAGCCCGGTGTCGATGGTCAGGTGGAGGAGGGCGACGCCACCGCGTGCCCGCGCGACCGCGGCCACGGACTCGAGCTGGTCGAGGGTCGACACCCCCAGGTCGACCTGCAGGTCGACGGCCGCCTCGAGGTCGTCCGACGGGCTGAGCTGCCAGGCGAAGAACGAGGCGTCGCCGCCGATGCCCAGACGTCGCATCCTCAGGGCCGGCTCGAGCTCGACCGTGCCGAACCAGCGGATGCCCGCCGCCACGGCCTCGGGCACGAGCACGTCGGCCCCGTGCGAGTAGGCGTCGGCCTTGACGATGGCCAGGATCTCGACCGGGTCGAGACGGGCGATCAACGACTCGAGGTTCGCCCGGTACGCGGCCAGATCGACCGTGGCCCGGCGCAGGGACGTCGCGGCGCTCATGCGGTGTACCTCCGGGTGAGGCCGGCGGCCAGGCACGCGACGACCTCGTAGGTGATGCCGCCCATGGCGTCGGCCCAGTCGGCGGCGGACTGCCGGCCCAGCGCCGGGTCGCCGAACAGCACGACCTCGTCACCGATCTCGACGGGGTCGTCGCCCACGTCGATCACGAGGGCGTTCATGGCGATGCGCCCGCGGACCCGGTACGTGCGCTGGCCGATCGTCACGGAGGCGCGCTCGCTCGCGGCCCGGTCGATTCCGTCCGCGTACCCGGCCGGCACGATCGCGATCGACGTGTCGCGCTCGGGGCGGAAGAGGTAGCCGTACGACACGCCCTCGCCCGCCGGGATGCGCTTGACGGTGGTCACCGGCGCCGTGACGGTCATGGCCGGACGCAGGCCGAGCTCGGCGGACGTGCGATCGGGGTAGGGGCTGAGCCCGTAGCTCGCGAGGCCGAAGCGCACCATCGTGGCCCTCGAGCCGACGTAGTCGAGCGCCGCCGCCGAGGCGGCGACGTGCAGCAGGGGCGGCCGCACGCCCCGCTCGTCGAGCATCGCGGCGGCCCGGGCGAAGCGGGCCGTCTGCAGGCCGTCCTCCTCGGACGAGGCGTTCGACACGTGGGTCATGAGGCCCTCGACCGGCACGACGGCGGCGTGGCCGGCCGCACGGTCGAACAGCTCGGGCCATTCGGACTCGACGGCCCCGTTGCGACTCAGACCCGTGTCGATCGCCAGGTGGACCGCCCGGACGCCGGCCGCCACGGCCGCCTCGAGCTGGTCGACGCTCGACACCGCCGGGGTGATGCCGAGCGCGGCGGCCTCGACGAAGTCCTCGCCGGGAGCGTGCAGCCAGGCGAGCACGGGCGCCTCCACACCGGCTCGTCGCAGGGCCAATGCCTCGGTCAGGTCGGCCACGCCGAGCCAGTCGACGCCGGCCTCGACGAAGGCCCGGGCGCACTCGACGGCACCGTGGCCGTAGGCGTTGGCCTTGACCACGGCCATGACTGCCGCCGGTGCGACAGCCGCCCGCAGCACCTCGACGTTGTGTCGCAGCGCGGCCGTGTCGACGGTGACGGTGACGTCGTGGGTCATCGGTCTGCCCCTTCGTGGTGTGCGTCGTCGTGGTCGGCGGGGACGTGGCCCGCGCCTTCGGCGACCACGTAGGCGACCGCCACCCCGCCGTCGTGGCTGAGCGACAGATGGAGGCGCGAGACGCCTCGCGAGTCCGCCAGCGACCGTGCTCCCCCGCTGAGCACGAGCGAGGGGGCTCCTTGGTCGTCGGAGACGACCACGACGTCGTGCCAGCGCACCCCGGTGGAGCCGCCCAGGGACTTGATCAGCGCCTCCTTGGCGGCGAAGCGGGCCGCCAGCGAGTGACGCCCGCGGGGACTGCCGTCACGGAGGACGAGCTCGTCCGCCCGGAACAGGCGCGTCGCGAGTGCCGGGGTGCGCTCGATGGAGCGGTCGAAGCGTTCGAGGTCGACGACGTCGACGCCGATCCCGACGATCACGTCCTCACCCGCCTGACGCCCTGCCCCGGCTGCACGACCCGCTACTCGACGGTGACCGACTTGGCCAGGTTGCGAGGCTGGTCGACGTCGAGGCCCTTGGCCGCGGCGAGCTCCATGCCGAAGATGTGCAGCGGCACGACCGACAACAGGGGCTCGAAGAGCGGGGCCGCCAGCGGGATGTGCAGCACCTCGTCGGCGAAGGGCAGCACGGCGGCATCGCCCTCTTCGGCGATCGCGATAACCCGGGCGCCGCGTGCACGGATCTCTTGGATGTTCGAGACGACCTTGGGGTGCAGCGATCGCGGGTCACGCGGGCTCGGGACGATGACGAAGACGATCTGACCGGGCTCGATCAGCGCGATCGGGCCGTGCTTGAGCTCGCCGGCGGCGAAGCCCTCGGCGTGGATGTAGGCCAGCTCTTTCAGCTTGAGCGCACCCTCGAGGGCGATCGGGTAGCCCACGTGGCGACCGAGGAACAGGACCGATCGGGTGTCGGCCATCCAGCCGGCGAGGGTCTTGATCCGCTCGGACGACTCGAGCACCTGCTCGATCTTGCCGGGGATCTCGTGCAGGTCGGCGACCTGCTCGGCGATGGCCTCGGTGCTCAGCGTGCCCCGCAGCGTCGCGAGGTGCAGGCCCAGCAGGAAGAGCGCGGTGCCCTGGGCGACGAACGCCTTGGTCGACGCGACCGCGACCTCGGGGCCGGCGTGCGTGTAGAGCACGGCGTCGGACTCGCGCGGGATCGTCGACCCCTGGGTGTTGCAGATCGAGAGCACCTGGGCGCCCTGCTCGCGGGCGTACTTGACGGCCATCAGGGTGTCCATCGTCTCGCCCGACTGGCTGATCGACACCACGAGGGTCTTCTCGTCGAGCACCGGGTCGCGGTACCGGAACTCGTGGGCCAGCTCGACCTCGACGGGCACGCGGGCCCACTGCTCGATGGCGTACTTGCCGAGGATGCCGGCGTAGGCGGCGGTGCCGCAGGCGATGACGATGACGCGGTCGACGGTCAGCAGGCGCTCGCGCACGCCGTCGAGCTCGGACAGGGTCACGGCCCCGTCGGCGGTGATGCGGCCGAGCAGCGTCTTCGCGACGGCCTCGGGCTCCTCGCTGATCTCTTTCGCCATGAAGCTGGACCAGCCGCCCTTCTCGGCGGCCGAGGCGTCCCAGTCGACCTCGAACTCGGTCGTCTCGACCGGCGCGCCGGTGAAGTCGACGACCTCGACCGAGTCGGGACGGATCGTCACCAGTTGGTCCTGGCCGATCGACATGGCCCGACGGGTGTGCGCGACGAAGGCGGCGACGTCGCTGCCGAGGAAGTTCTCGCCGTCGCCCAGGCCGATGACCAGGGGCGAGTTGCGGCGTGCACCGACGACGACGCCCGGCTGGTCGGCGTGCACGACGAGCAGCGTGAAGGCGCCGTCGAGGGTGTTGACGACCATGCGAAGGGCCTCGGTGAGGTCGCCGGAGGCGCGGTAGGCCCGGGCGACCAGGTGCGCGGCGACCTCGGAGTCGGTCTCGCTGAGGAACTCGACGCCCTCGGCGAGCAGCTCGGCCTTGAGCTCGGAGAAGTTCTCGATGATGCCGTTGTGGATGAGTGCGAGCTTGCCGTCGTCGGCGAGGTGGGGGTGCGCGTTCGCGTCGGTGGGGCCGCCGTGGGTCGCCCAGCGGGTGTGACCGATGCCGGTCGTGCCGTCGGTCAGCGGCGTCGCCTCGAGGTCGTCGACGAGCATCTGCAGCTTGCCGGCCTTCTTGCGGCTGCCGAGGTCGCCCGCGGCGTCGATCACGGCGACCCCCGCCGAGTCGTACCCGCGGTACTCGAGACGTTTGAGGCCGCCCAGCAGCACCTCGATGCTCTTGTCGCCCGTTCCGACGTATCCCACGATTCCACACATGCGGTCGATTCTAGAGGTTCCCGTCCGAGAGCCCGGCGGGCCGTGCCGACTCGCGCCGACCCCGGACCGGTAGCCTCGTGCGCATGGCCGAAGCCAACCCGACGACCGCGCCCTCCGCCGTGCACGCGAGCCCCTTCGTCGAGATCGGGCGCGACGCGTGGGCCGACCTGGCCCCGACGACGCGACTGCCGCTGACCGAGACCGAGATCGTGCAGCTGCGCGGCCTCGGCGACCGCCTCGACATGCGCGAGGTGCAGGACGTGTACGTCCCGCTCAGCCGTCTCCTCAACCTCTACGCCGCCGGTGCCCGCAACCTGCACCGGGCGACGAGCGACTTCCTCGGCGAACGGGCCCAGCGCACGCCGTTCGTGATCGGCGTCGCCGGGTCGGTGGCCGTCGGCAAGTCCACCGTCGCCCGCCTCCTGCGTGAGTTGCTCAGCCGGTGGGACGACACGCCCCGCGTCGAGCTGGTGACCACCGACGGGTTCCTCTACCCGAACGCCGAGCTCGAGCGCCGCGGCATCATGAGCCGCAAGGGGTTTCCCGAGTCGTACGACCGCCGCCACCTGCTGCGCTTCGTCTCACAGGTCAAGAGCGGCGCCGAAGAGGTGCGGGCCCCGTTCTACTCGCACACCAGCTACGACATCATGCCGAGCGCCGAGGTCGTCGTGCGCCGGCCCGACATCCTGATCGTCGAGGGGCTGAACGTGCTGCAGCCCGCCGTCGCCGGTCGGCTCGCCCTGAGCGACCTGTTCGACTTCACGCTCTACGTCGACGCCCGCACCGGCGACATCGAGAACTGGTTCGTCGACCGGTTCCTCGCCCTGCAGAAGAGCGCCTTCACGCAGGAGCGCTCGTTCTTCCACCGCTTCGCCGACATGAGCGAGCCCGAGGCCCGCTCGTTCGCCTCGGGCATCTGGAAGTCGGTCAACGAACCGAACCTGATCGAGAACGTGCTGCCGACCCGGTCACGGGCGACGCTCGTCCTGCGGAAGGCCGCCGACCACAAGGTCAGCTCGGTCCTGTTGCGCAAGATCTGACCCACCGCGACGGCGGCGCGTCCCGGTCAGGGGCGGTGTCCGGTCAGGAGGCGCGGGTCACGTCACCGGGACGTCGCACCCCGTCCGCCGCGCCGCTCAGAGGGCGAGTCGCTCGCGGACGACGTCGGCCAGCGCGTGGGCCACGCGGTCGGCGGTCGCCTGGTCGGCGGCCTCGACCATCACGCGCACGACGGGCTCGGTGCCCGAGGGACGGAGCAGCACGCGGCCGGTGTCGCCGAGTTCGTCCTCGAACCGGCGGACGGCCTCGGCCACGCCCTCGTCGGACGCGGCTCGCGAACGGTCGACGTCGCGCACGTTGATCATGATCTGCGGGAAGACCGTCATGACGGAGGCGAGCTCGGCCAGGCTCTTGCCGGTCGCGGCCATGCGGGCCACGAGCGAGAGGCCGGTGAGGATGCCGTCGCCGGTGGTGGCGTAGTCGGCGAAGACGATGTGACCGGACTGCTCGCCGCCGAGGGTGAAGCCGTGCTCGTTCATGTCCTCGAGCACGTAGCGGTCGCCGACCTTGGTCTGGCGGACCGTGATGCCGTGCTCGGCCATGGCGCGGATGAGGCCGAGGTTGCTCATCACCGTCGCGACGAGGGTGTCGTCGACGAGGGCGCCACGTTCTTTCTGTGCCAGGGCGATGATGGCCATGATCTGGTCGCCGTCGACCACGGCGCCGGTGGCGTCGACGGCCAGGCAGCGGTCGGCGTCGCCGTCGTGGGCGATGCCGACGTCGGCACCGTGCTCGAGGACGGCCTTCGCGAGGTTGTCGAGGTGGGTCGACCCCACGCCGTCGTTGATGTTGACGCCGTCGGGATCGGCCCCGATCAGGGTGACCCTCGCGCCGGCGTCGGTGAACACCTCGGGCGAGACGGCCGAGGCGGCCCCGTGGGCGCAGTCGAGGACGACGTGGATGCCGTCGAGCCGGTTCGGCAGGGCGCCGAGCAGGTGCAGCACGTAGCGGTCCTCGGCGTCGGCGAACCGACGGATGCGGCCGACGTCGCCACCGATCGGCATCAACTGCGGATCGGCCATGGCGGCCTCGATGCGGTCTTCGACCTCGTCGGGCAGCTTCGTGCCGCCGAAGGCGAAGAACTTGATGCCGTTGTCGGGCGCGGCGTTGTGCGAGGCACTGATCATCACGCCGAAGTCGGCGCCGATGTCGTCGACGAGGAAGGCCGCGGCGGGGGTCGGGATGACTCCGGCGTCGAGCACGTCGACACCCGAGCTGGCGAGCCCGGCACAGACGGCCGCGGTGAGGAACTCACCGGAGATGCGGGGGTCGCGCGCGACGACGGCGACGGGTCGTCGCCCCTCAGCGCGACGGGCATCGGCGTGATGCCCCTTCGTGAGCACCACCGCGCTCGCCTGGGAGAGCCCCAGGGCGAGCGCGGCGGTCAGTTCACGGTTGGCGAGGCCTCTGACACCGTCGGTACCGAACAAACGCGACATCGCGAGACCTGCCTTGTGTGGTGCTGGTTAGCGCTTCGAGAACTGCGAGGCCTTGCGGGCCTTCTTGAGACCGGCCTTCTTGCGCTCGATGACGCGGGCGTCACGGGTGAGGAAGCCGGCCTTCTTCAGCGTGGCGCGGTTGTTCTCGCGGTCGATCTCGTTCAGCGCACGGGCGATGGCGAGACGGAGGGCACCGGCCTGGCCCGAGGGGCCGCCACCGGTGACCTTGACGGCCACGTCGTACGAGCCGAGCAGGTCGAGGACCTTGAACGGGTCGTTGATCAGCTGCTGGTGCAGCTTGTTGGGGAAGTAGTCCTCGAGGGTGCGACCGTTCACGACGATCGTGCCGGAGCCGGGCGTGAGGCGCGCACGAGCGATGGCCTCTTTGCGACGACCGACGGCGGAACCGCCGACGCTCAGCACGGGGCGGGGCGTCGCGGCGGCCTCGGGGGCCGAGCTCTCGGTGGTGAAGCTCTCGGGAGCCTGGTCGATGGAATCTGCGATCTGAGCCACTGTGTGGGGGTCCTTAAGTCTGAAGGCGGACGCTACTGGGCGACCTGGTCGAGGGTGTAAACCGTGGGCTGCTGAGCAGCGTGGGGGTGCTCGGCACCCGCGTACACCTTCAGCTTCTTGATCTGGGCACGGCCCAGCGAGTTCTTCGGCAGCATGCCACGGATGGCCTTCTCGACCGCACGGGTGGGGTGCTTCTCGACCATCTCGGAGTACGTGGTGGCCGTGATGCCGCCCGGGTAGCCCGAGTGACGGTAGTAGAGCTTCTCGGCCAGCTTGGAGCCGGTGAGGGCCACCTTGTCGGCGTTGATGACGATGACGAAGTCGCCCATGTCCATGTGGGGGGCGAAGGTCGGCTTGTGCTTGCCGCGCAGCAGGGCTGCCACGTGGCTCGCGAGGCGGCCGAGCACGACGTCGTTGGCGTCGATGATCAGCCAGTTCGGCTGAACGTCAGCCGGCTTGGGGGAGAAAGTGCGCGTCACAGTAGTGCTGCTTTCTGGTCGAGGTGAGAGGTTCGTGAATCCCGCTCCGTTGCCGTTGTCACCGCAGAGACGATGAGAACGAGTCAGGTGGAGGGCTCAACTTCGGGCGAAAGCGCGCAGTTGCGCAGACACCAAGGCTTCACGTTACCCGACACGAGCGGGACGGTCAACCGCCGCCCGTCGCGCGTCGCCCGCCTCACGCGCGGGCGTCACTCCCCCAGCTGGTCGTGCGACCGCTTCACCTGCGTCAGGGCCACCCGGGCTGCCATCTCGTCGTCGGGCGGGTAGCCGACCTCGACCATCGTGAGCCCGTGGGCGGGCACGACGCGGAACTCGCCGTTGCGCTGGGCCTCGCGCCGGACGCCCACCGCACGATGCGCCTCCATCGCTCCCTCGCCGACGGCCACGCAGGCACCCACGAGGTTGCGCACGAGGTTGTGACAGAAGGCGTCGGCCTGCACCGAGGCGACGAGCACGCCGTCGGCCTCGCGCCGCCACGAGAACTCCTGCAGCTCGCGGATGGTGGTCGCGTAGTCGCGGTGGCGGCAGTAGGCGGCCCAGTCGTGCAGGCCGAGCAGCCCGGACGCCGTCGCGTTCATCAGCTCGAGGTCGAGGCGTTGGTCGTACCAGAGGGTGTGGCTGCGCCTCGTCGGGTCGCGCTCGGCACCACGGTCGGCGATGCGGTACTCGTACCGCCGCCAGAGCGCCCCGAAGCGGGCGTGGAAACCAGGAGGCGCGACTCGCGCACCCGAGATCACGATCTCGTCGGACGCGCCCGCGAGCCCGTTCAGCCGCCTGGCCAGCACGGTCGGGGCGTCGAGCGGGGACTGGTCGCGCATGCCGCGGTGCGGCTTCTGCAGCTGGGCGATCTGGGCGTCGGTGAGGTCGAGGTGCACCACCTGCCCGCGGGCGTGCACGCCGGCGTCGGTGCGACCCGCCACGGTCACGGTCGGCACGTCCCCCAGCCGGCGGAAGAGCGTCTGCAGCGCGGCCTCGATCTCGCCCTGCACCGTGCGACGGCCGGGCTGCTCGCTCCAGCCCGAGAAGCCGGTGCCGTCGTACGCGACCCCGAGACGGAGACGCGTGAGGGCCGGGTCGTCGATCGTCACCCGACGATCCTACGGGGCCGACACCGCGCCTCCTCGGTCTGCCGGGTGGGCGGACGACGACGGCGGCCGCGACCCGGTCACCCGGATCACGACCGCCGTCGGGCGCCTCCGCCTAGCCCATGCGGGAGGCGCGGTGCCGGACCACGAGGACCGTGCCGCCCATCGCCATCAGCACCAGGGCGAGCGCGAGCCACCCCGCCAGGGGCGCGGAACCCGTGAACGCGAGCGAGCCGTCCGCGGTCGGTGCGGTCGTGCCCGGGGTGACCACCCCGGGACCGGCACCCGGCACGGTCGGACCGGCTCCGGCTCCGGGCGTCGTGCCCGGGTCGGTCACCGGCGGAACGGGGTCGACGGGAGAGGCGAGCAGCGACACCCCGACGACGACCGGGTCGTGGTCGCTCGAACGGAACTGGTCGGCCTGGTAGAGCTGCCGCACGTTGTAGTTGAAGCGGCTGTACTCGAGGCCGATGCCCTCCCCCGAGTTGATGTTCCAGATGTCCACGCCCGTGACGGCCTCGGCCGCGGCGGGCGAGGCGAGCACGTGGTCGAGCGAACCGCTGAGGCCGCTGAACACGTAGCTGTACTCGTCGGTCTCGGTGGAGCCGAGGTCGACGTAGCCCGCGGCCCGCAGCACCTGGATCGGGTCCTCCTGGCTGTAGGCGTTGAAGTCGCCCAGCAGGAACACCTTGTCGGTTCCCGCAGCGGCCTCGCGTTCGGCGGCGAAGGCGACCAGGGCGTTCGCCTGGTTGACGCGCGAGCCGTTCGAACCGCCCTGGCCGTCACCCTGGTCGGCGTCCGCGCCCGAGCCGCTGCCCTTCGACTTGAAGTGGTTGGCGATGGCGACGAAGGTCGACTCGGCGTCACCGCCGACGGGACGGAAGGCCTGGGCGAGCGGCTGCCGAGCATTGCTGAAGGCAGCCGATCCGGTCAGGATCGTCGACCCTCCGACGGGCTCGGCGACGGACTTCTTGTAGATGAAGGCGAGACGGATGACGTCCTCGTTGGCGGGCAGCGCCTCCGGTGAGCGGGCATAGTCCCACACCTCGGCACCGGCCGCGGCGTTGAGCGCCCCGACCAGGGTCGCGAGCGCGGAGTCGCGGGGCTCGCCGAAGCGGGCCGAGTTCTCGATCTCCTCGAGCGACACGACGTCGGCGCCGAGGGCGTTGATCGCGGTGACGATCTTCACCTGCTGGCGGGCGAGGTTCTCGGCGTTCGCGGCACCACGAGCGTCGCAGCCGCTGTTCACCGTCACCGGCGCACCCGCGCGGTCGGTGTAGAACGTGCAACCGCGCAGCTGGTCGCCCGTCGTCGTGAAGTAGTTCAGCACGTTGAAGCTGGCGAGCTTCAGGTCGCCTCCCACCTCACGCGGGGCGTCGGTGCGGATGTCCTCGAACGTGACCGGCAGGTCGCCGTAGGCGGTGTCTCCGGTGAGACGGGCAGTCGGCTGGTACTTCCAGGCCGAGTTGCGGAAGTCGAACACGACCGGCTTCGTGAAAGCCACGGAAGCGCCCACCGTCACCGGGTTCTCGTTCGAGAGGTAGGGCACCGGGATCGACTGGTTGGCGGCCGTGAAGAAGTTCGTCGTGGCACCGTCGTCGAGGGTCACGGCACGGGCCGCGTTGTCGGCGACCACCGCCGCGTAGCCGGGCGAGCCCGGTCGGGCGACCTCGGTGGGCTGGATCAGCGGCCGGTCACCCGAGGCGAGCTTGACCTCGCCGTACTGGTTCGTCGTGTAGGTGTCCGCGACGGTGAACTCGCCCTGAGGCAGCACGAGCATGCTCTCGAGCGTCTCGCGCTGGGCGTCCGTGGCGGGCAGGCCGACGGTCGCCGCCCGCGGCGCCACCACGCTCGAGGCGTCGAGCGTCCTGAGCGACGACGCACCGGTGACGGTGATCTGCGTCAGGCCGAAGAACTCGGTGACCGCCCCGTCCACCTCGACGTAGTCGCCGACGGCGACCGAGGAGGCGGTGCTCGCGGAGTACACGAACAGTGCGTCCGACGCGAGGTGCGTCGCCAGGTCGAGCGCGCCTCCTGACCCCGGGGTCTGGATGACGTAACCGTCCAGGCCGCCCGTGGGGTAGGTCGCCGTGACGACGCCCCGCGTGGTCACCGTGCGACCGACGAACGGACTCGTGCCGGTCAGGCCCTGGACCTGCGCGATCGTCACGTCGGCCTCGGGGGTCGGTTCGGGCTGCGGCTCGGGCTCGGGGCCGGGATCGGTGCCCGTGCCGCCGGAGTTCTGCGGGGTGACGGTGGTCTGCGTCGAGAAGTCGGCCGCGTTGACGTCGGTGTCCGCACCAGCGGTGCGGGCCAACGAGTTGGGCGTCGGGTTCGTTCCGGTCACGGGAGCGACGGTCGTCTCGAAGGTGTTCGAGGCGCCGTAGCCGAGCAGGTCGACCACGCCCGGCGTCCCGGCGGGGATCGAACCGGGTGCGAGCGTCAACGGAACGGCGCCGTTCGACAGCAGGACCGTTCCCGTCGTGCCGCTCGGGTTGAGCGAGGCACTCGCGTCGGGGGCGGGCAGGTCGGCGCCCGTGGTGCCGTTGCCCGGGATCGCCACGAGGAAGTAGCCACCGGCCGCGATGGTGCCGGCGATTTCAGCGGCGGAGAACTCCCCGGCGCCCGTCGCCGAGCGGTACTGCAGGGACCAGCCGGCCAGCGACACCGACGCCGCCGTGGGGTTGTACAGCTCGACGAACTTGCGGTTGAAGGGAGCGTTGGCGCTGCCTCCCTTGAGGTAGGCCTCGTTGATGACCACCGACGAACCGTCGGGCGCGGCGAGGGCGGGCGCGGCGGTCACGAGAGGGGCGAGCCCGAGTGCGAGGGCCATGCCCGTCGTGAGGGCGAGGGCCTTGAGTGGCCGGGGGCGTGGGCGTGGGCGTGGCGACATGACGTCCTTCGTGATCGGGTCGGGCTCCGGTCACCGTAGGCGGCACAGGTGCACCACAGGTGTCGCAGAACAATCGCCAAGGTAAACGACCCCCGCCCGGGGGGCCAGTCCTCTCTTGTGCGGACCGCCTCCTGCTCCCTGCACGACGGAGGGCCCATCACCTCACGGTGACGGGCCCTCCGGGTGGTGCTGGTGGGACTACTTGGCTGCTTCGTCGTCCGACTTCGCAGCGGCGTCGGCCTCGACCTCGTCGGCGGCAGCCGTCTCGGTCTCGGTCTCGACGGGAGCCGACTCCTCGACGGTCTCGGTCTCGTCGACGGGAGCCTCTGTGGGCTCCTCGGCGACGGGCTCGGCGACCGGAGCCGCCGCGGCGGTGGTCTTCGAGTTCTTGACCTTGGGGCTCACGGGCTCGAGGACGAGCTCGATGGACACCATCGACGCGTTGTCACCCTTGCGGAAGCCGAGCTTCGTGATGCGGGTGTAGCCGCCGTCACGGTTCTCGACCAGCGGAGCGATCTCGGTGAAGAGGATGTGTGCGGCCTCTTTGTTGTTGCGCAGGGTCTGCATGGCGCGACGACGCGAGTGCAGGTCGCCACGCTTCGCGAAGGTCACGAGGCGCTCGGCGACGGGACGCAGGCGCTTGGCCTTCGTCTCGGTCGTCTTGATCGTCTTGTGCTCGAAGAGCGAAGCGGCCAGGTTGGCCAGCATGAGGCGCTCGTGCGCCGGGCCGCCTCCGAGGCGGGGTCCCTTGGTGGGCTTGGGCATTGTCTGTTCCTAAGTGAGTCGAGAGTGGAGGGCGTCGGGCGGAGAGACCTAGTTGGTGGTCTCTTCTTCGTCGTAACCGCTGTAGAAGTGGGCTCCGTCGAACCCGGGGACCGTGTCCTTCAGCGAGAGGCCGAGCTCGACGAGCTTGTCCTTCACCTCGTCGACCGACTTCTGACCGAAGTTGCGGATGTTCATCAACTGGGTCTCGGAGAGGGCGACCAGCTCGGACACCGTGTTGATGCCCTCGCGCTTCAGGCAGTTGTAGCTGCGGACCGACAGGTCGAGGTCCTCGATCGGGGTCTGCAGCTCGCTCGACAGGACGGCGTCGACCGGCGCGGGGCCGATCTCGATGCCCTCGGCGGCGGTGTTGAGTTCGCGGGCCAGACCGAACAGCTCGGTCAGCGTGCGACCGGCCGACGCGATGGCGTCGCGCGGCGAGATCGACGGCTTCGACTCGACGTCGACGACCAGACGGTCGAAGTCGGTGCGCTCACCGGCACGCGTCGCCTCGACGCGGTAGGTGACCTTGAGCACGGGCGAGTAGATCGAGTCGATCGGGATCTGACCGGCTTCGCTGAACTCGCTGCGGTTCTGCACGGCCGACACGTAGCCGCGGCCACGCTCGATCGTGAGCTCGAGTTCGAACTTCGCCTTGTCGTTCAGCGTGGCGATGACGAGCTCGGGGTTGTGGATCTCGACACCGGCCGGAGCCGAGATGTCGGCGGCCGTGACCTGGCCGGCACCCTGCTTGCGCAGGTAAGCCGTGATGGGCTCGTCGTGCTCGCTGGCGACGACCAGCTGCTTGATGTTGAGGATGACCTCGGTGACGTCTTCCTTCACACCGGGGACGGTCGTGAACTCGTGCAGCACGCCGTCGATGCGGATGCTGGTGACAGCAGCGCCGGGGATCGACGAGAGAAGCGTGCGGCGCAGCGAGTTGCCGAGGGTGTAACCGAAGCCGGGCTCGAGGGGCTCGATCACGAAGCGGGAGCGGAACTCCGAGATGTTCTCCTCGGTGAGGGTGGGGCGCTGTGCAATGAGCACTGTTTATTCCTTTCGGCGAAGAGTCCGCTATATGACTCTTGGCGGTACGACAGGTGGCTGGCCCGTCGGGTCTGTTGAGTTGTGGCACCTCGGGCGAACACGCAGGAGGCGGTGCTGACGCGGGGGAGCCCGCCGCACCGGCGGACCCCGAAGAGGGGCCCGTGCCGGTGTGGCGGGCGGTAACTCAGTTAGACGCGACGACGCTTCGGCGGGCGGCAGCCGTTGTGCGCCTGAGGGGTGACGTCGTTGATCGAACCGACCTCGAGGCCTGCGGCCTGGAGCGAACGGATCGCCGTCTCGCGACCCGAACCCGGGCCCTTGACGAAGACGTCGACCTTCTTGACGCCGTGCTCCTGCGCCTGACGGGCGGCGGACTCGGCGGCGAGCTGCGCGGCGAAGGGGGTCGACTTGCGCGAACCCTTGAAGCCGACGGCGCCGGA
The DNA here is from genome assembly GCF_014841545.1 of Frigoribacterium sp. CFBP 8751. Classification (NCBI taxonomy): domain Bacteria; kingdom Bacillati; phylum Actinomycetota; class Actinomycetes; order Micrococcales; family Microbacteriaceae; genus Frigoribacterium; species Frigoribacterium sp. CFBP 8751. The sequence continues at coordinate 556,618 of NZ_JACYUB010000001.1, read as the reverse complement.
CGAGGCCCAGCTCAGGACGGCGCCCGAGGGGTCGGTGATCGAGACGATCGTGTTGTTGAACGTGCTCTTGATGTGGGCCTGACCCACGGCGACGTTCTTCTTCTCTTTGCGGCGGGGCTTACGCGCGGCCGTCTTCGGTGCTGCCAATTTTTTCTCCTACAACCTTGAGGGGCGTACGGCGGGAGCCGAGGCCTATCGAGCCTTCTTCTTGCCGGCGACGGTGCGCTTCGGGCCCTTGCGGGTACGAGCGTTCGTCTTGGTGCGCTGGCCGCGGACGGGGAGGCCGCGGCGGTGGCGGATGCCCTCGTAGCTGCCGATCTCGACCTTGCGGCGGATGTCGGCGGCCACCTCGCGGCGGAGGTCGCCCTCGACCTTGTAGTTGCCCTCGATGTAGTCGCGGAGCAGGACGAGCTGGTCGTCCGTGAGGTCCTTGACGCGGATGTTGCCGTCGATCTCGGTCTCGGCGAGAGTCTTGAGCGCGCTGGTGCGGCCGACTCCGTAGATGTAGGTCAGTGCGACTTCGACGCGCTTGTCGCGCGGGATGTCAACGCCTGCTAGACGTGCCATGATGGCCTCTTTTCAGAGATGGTGGAGGTCTGTCACAGCACCGGTGCCCGGGCCTCCGACCCGGGGTGTCCCCCGCCTCCGTCCACCCTGTCGGGCGTCCGTGACGAGTTCTGGTGCTGCTGGGAGGGTGTTGCTGTGTGACCCGGCTCGGCCGGGTCGGCATCGGCACGCCGCCGGAGCGGCGGACGAGTCAGCCCTGGCGCTGTTTGTGGCGCGGGTTGCTCTTGCAGATGACCATGACGTTGCCCTTGCGGCGGATGACCTTGCAGTGCTCGCAGATGGGCTTGACGCTGGGGTTGACCTTCATTGCTGATTCCTTGATCTCGCTGGCTTCGTGCCCCACGGGTGCGTGGGGCCGTTCCTTTCCAGCACGCCCTACTTGTAGCGGTAGACGATCCGGCCGCGGGTCAGGTCGTAGGGGCTGAGCTCCACGATCACACGGTCTTCGGGCAGGATGCGGATGTAGTGCTGCCGCATCTTGCCGGAGATGTGCGCGAGGACCCTGTGTCCGTTGGTCAACTCAACGCGGAACATCGCGTTGGGCAGAGCTTCGATCACTGCGCCTTCGATTTCGATGACACCGTCTTTTTTGGCCATAGCCTCACTGTCGCTAAGAATAGGGGTGTTGGTCGTGCGGGGATGCGATGCCCAGGCGCGCAGAAACGCACATGGAACACCAAAGATCGATCCTAGGTGATGCCGGTATAGTTCAGCAACCCGGCTGGTCAACCCGACACGCCGGAGCACCCGTCGACCTTCGCTGCCCGCCTCAGCCGTGGTCTCGCCGGGGATGCATCACGACTGCCGGGAGCACCATGCCTGACCGCTCGACCACCCCCTCTTCCCCTCGGGGCGTCGCTCGCCACGGTCGACTCCGTCGCCGAGGACCCTTCCGCATGCTGCTGGCGCTCGTCGCCGGGGCGATGGCCGTCGTGCTCGTGAGCGGCGTGTCCGTCGCGGCGATCGCGGTCCGCACCGCGACCTCCGGGGTGAAGACCGTCTCGCTGGGCAACGAGGACGAGGTCGCCGGGGTCGACATCTCGGCCATCGAGGGCGGAGCCAACATCCTGCTGGTGGGCAGCGACGAACGCGACGACGGCAGCCAGGTCGACGCCGGCGAGGTCGACGGCATCCGCAACGACGTGACGATCCTGGCCCACCTCTCGGCGGACCACACCCAGCTGACGGCCGTGAGCTTTCCCCGTGACCTCATGATCGACGTACCCGAATGCGTCGGCGACGACGGCCAGGTGTACCCGGCCGAGGACCACGTGCAGTTCAACACGACCCTCGGACGCGGTGGGCTCTCGTGCACCGTCAAGACGGTCGAGGGCATGACCGGACTGGCGATCCCCTACGCCGGCAAGATCACGTTCGACGGCGTCATCGAGATGTCGAACGCCATCGGTGGGGTCGACGTCTGCGTCACGCGGACGATCCGCGACACCGACTCGGGCATCGACCTGACTGCGGGCACCCACACCCTGCAGGGTGCCGAGGCCCTCGCCTTCCTGCGGACCCGACACGGCGTCGGCGACGGTAGTGACATCGCGCGCATCAGCTCGCAACAGGTCTTCCTGTCGTCGATGATGCGCAAGATCATCTCGGGCGGCACACTCGGCGACGTGACGACGCTCTACAAACTCGCCTCGGCCGCCCTGAGCAACATGACGTTGTCGTCCACCCTCGACTCCCCCGACACGCTCGTGCGCCTGGCCCTCGCGCTGAAGGACATCCAGCCCGCGGGGATCGTCTTCGTGCAGTACCCGGTCGTCGACGACCCGCGCGACTCGAACCGGGTGATCGAGTCCACGACCGACGCCGCAGCCCTGAACGCCGCTCTCAACGCCGACGAGAAGTTCACCCTCGGCGACGACAGCGCGGGGCGTGGCTCCGTCTCGGACGGGACCGCCCCCGCCGAGACCACGGCTCCCGCCGTGCCGAGCGATGCGCCGTCGCCGTCCGATCCGGCTACCGACTCCACGGGCCCGGTCGACCCCTCCACGACGACCGCGCCGACGACCACGTTGCCGTCGACGATCACGGGGCAGTCGGCGGCCGAGGCCACCTGCAGCGTCGGCTCGTCCCGCTGAGCCGCACCGCGCCTCCTCGGCGTCTCCGGCGTGAGCCGAGGAGGCGCGGGTCAGGCGATCGGGACGGGTGTCACTCCCAGCGGTGCCAGCCCCGCGGCTCCGCCGTCGTGCGCCGTGAGCACCCAGATGCCGCCCTCGTGGACCGCGATCGAGTGCTCCCAGTGCGCGGCCAGTGAGCCGTCGCGCGTGCTGACGGTCCACCCGTCGTCGTGGGTGACGGTGTCGATGCCGCCCGTAGTCACCATGGGCTCGATGGCGATGACCAACCCGGGCCTGACGGCGGGGCCACGTCCGCGGACGCGGTAGTTGAAGACCGGGGGGTCTTCGTGCATCGACCGCCCGATGCCGTGCCCGGTGTAGTCCTCGATGATGCCGTAGTCGCCCTGCGCGTCGATGTAGTCCTCGATGGCCCCACCGACCTCGTTCAGGTGCGAAGCCGAGGCCAGGGCGGCGATGCCGTGCCAGAGGGATTGCTCGGTGACCTCGTTCAGGCGGCGGCGCTCGGCCACGACGTCGGGGCGGTCGACGTCGTCCAGGACGAACGTGCGTGCGCTGTCGCCGTTCCACCCGTCGAGTTGCGCGCCGCTGTCGACCGAGACGAGGTCGCCCGGGGCCAGGACGCGAGAGCCCGGGATGCCGTGCACGACCTCGTCGCCGACCGACGCGCACACCGTGTGGCGGTACCCGGGCACCAACATGAAGTTGGGTTCCCCCCCACCGTCGCGGATGGCGGCCTCGGCCACGGCATCGAGCTCGATGGTCGACACGCCGGATCGCACGGCGGCCTGGACGGCATCGAGCGATGCTGCCGTCAGGAGTCCCGGCCCGACCAGACGTCGCAGTTCGTCGGCGGTCTTGTAGATGCCGGAGCGGCGGAACGCCACGACGTCAGGAGGCCGAAGCGACGGACGTGAAGCCGCGGGCGGCGAGGGCCGATTCGATGCGCCCGGCGACCTCGTCGATGCTGCCCAGACCGTCGACCTCGACCAGCAGGCCACGCTCTCGGTACGTCTCGATCAGGGGCGCGGTCTCGCGGAGGTAGACGTCCTGGCGGTGGCGAATGGCGTCCTCGGTGTCGTCGGAACGGCCCTGATCGAGGGCACGCTTGCGGAGGCGCTCGACGATCTCGTCACGGTCGGCGACGAGCTGGACCACGGTCGTCAGGAACTGACCCTGCTCGGCGAGGTGGTCGTCGAGGAACTCGACCTGCTGCAGGGTGCGCGGGTAGCCGTCCAGGAGGAACCCCTCGGCCGCGTCGGCCTGGGAGAGCCGGTCGGAGATGAGCTCGTTGGTGAGGCTGTCCGGGACGTAGTCGCCCGCGTCGAGGATCGCCTTCACCTTGAGGCCGAGCTCGGTCTCGTTCTTGACGTTGGCCCGGAAGATGTCACCGGTCGAGATCGCCGGGATGCCCAGTGAGTCGGCGATGGCCACCGCTTGGGTGCCTTTGCCGGCCCCGGGAGGGCCGACGATGAGGAGGCGCGGGCTGAGTCGGGTCTCAGCGGCACTCATCGGAGCAGACCCTCGTAGTGACGCTGCTGGAGCTGCGAGTCGATCTGCTTGACCGTCTCGAGACCGACGCCCACGATGATCAGGATGCTGGCACCGCCGAAGGGGAAGTTCTGGTTCGCACCGACCGTGGCCAAGGCGATCAACGGGATGAGCGCGATGATGCCGAGGTACAGGGCACCAGGCAGCGTCACACGCGTCAGCACGTAGTCGAGGTACTCGGCGGTGGGGCGACCGGCACGGATGCCGGGGATGAACCCGCCGTACTTCTTCATGTTGTCGGCGACCTCTTCGGGGTTGAAGGTGATCGCGACGTAGAAGTACGTGAACCCGACGATGAGCGCGAAGTACAGCACCATGTAGAGCGGGTTGTCACCCGAGGTGAGGTTCGCCTGCACCCAGCTGACCCACGCGGGCGGAGCCGTGCCGTCGGAGGGCTGGTTGAACTGCGCGACCAGGGCCGGCAGGTAGAGCAGCGACGACGCGAAGATGACAGGGACGACGCCCGCCATGTTGACCTTGATCGGGATGTACGTGTTGTTCCCGCCGTAGGTTCGCCGCCCGACCATGCGTTTGGCGTACTGGACGGGGATGCGCCGCTGGGACTGCTCGACGAAGACGACGAGCGCCATGATGATCAGACCGACGGCGATGACGAGCAAGAAGATCTCGAAGCTGCGCGACTGCGCGATGCTCCAGAGGGCGGTGGGGAATCGGGCAGCGATCGAGGTGAAGATCAGCAGCGACATGCCGTTGCCGATGCCGCGCTCGGTGATGAGCTCGCCCATCCACATGATGAGGCCGGTACCGGCAGTCATCGTGACGACCATGAGCATGACGGCGTACCACGCGTCGTTCGTGATCAGCTGGCTGCACTCGGCGATGCCCGACGAGCCGAACAGGGCGCCGGAGCGGGCCACGGTGATGAGGGTCGTGGACTGGAGGACGCCCAGGGCGATGGTGAGGTACCGCGTGTACTGCGTGAGCTTCGCCTGCCCGGACTGGCCCTCTTTGTAGAGGGTGTCGAAGTGAGGGATGACCACGCGCAGCAACTGCACGATGATCGACGAGGTGATGTAGGGCATGATGCCCAGCGCGAAGACCGACAGCTGCAGCAGGGCGCCACCGCTAAACAGGTTGACGAGCTCGTAGAGACCCGACGTGCCCTGGTTGCCGGCGAGGCACGCCTGGACGTTCTGGTAGTCGACGAACGGTGCGGGGATGAAGCTACCCAGCCGGAAGAGCGCGATGATGCCGAGCGTGAACCCGATCTTGCGACGCAGGTCGGGGGTGCGCATGATGCGCGCGACAGCTCTGAACACGTGGGGCCTCCCGGTATGAAGGATAGACGACTGATGGGGGTGGCCCTGGCGGACCACCCCCTCAGGTGATTTTTACTTGCTGACGGACCCGCCGGCGGCGACGATCTTGTCTTCGGCAGAGCCGGAGACCTTGTCGACCGCGACGGTGAGCTTGACGCTCAGATCGCCCTGTCCGAGGACCTTGACCTTCTCGTTCTTCCGAACGGCACCCTTGGCGACGAGGTCACCGACGGTGACGTCACCACCCTGCGGGTAGAGCTCGTTCAGCTTCTCGAGGTTGACCACCTGGTACTCGACGCGGAACGGGTTCTTGAACCCGCGCAGCTTCGGAGTACGCATGTGGAGCGGCATCTGGCCACCCTCGAAGCCGACCTTGACCTGGTACCGGGCCTTCTGACCCTTGGTGCCACGACCGGCCGTCTTACCCTTCGAGCCCTCACCACGACCGACGCGCGTCTTAGCCTTCTTGGCACCGGGAGCCGGACGAAGGTGGTGCACCTTGAGCACCTGGGGACGCGCGACGTCGTCGGAGGACGTCGTCGAGGCGGGAGCGACCTTGGTGGTCGAGCCCGTCGAAGCAGCGGCCTTGTCGGCTGCCGGCTTCTTGGCTGCGGCCTTGGGAGCTGCAGCCTTGGTGGTCGTCGCCTTGGGGGCGGCGGCCTTCTTCGGGGCGGCCTTGGCGGCGGCCTCGTTCTTCTCGTCAGCCATTAGTCAATCTCCTCGACCTTCACGAGGTGGGCGACCGTGTTGACGTAGCCGCGGTTCTGCTTGGTGTCCTCGCGAACGACCGACTGGCCGATGCGCTTGAGGCCCAGGCTCCGCAGCGTGTCACGCTGGTTCTGCTTCTCGCTGATTACGGACTTGATCTGGGTCACCTTGAGGTTGGCGGCCATCAGGCACCTGCCTTCTCGGTTGCGGCGGTACGAGCTGCCTGCTCGGCACGGACCATGAAGGCCGGCATGACAGCGTCGATGTCGAGTCCACGACGGGCGGCGACGGCGCGCGGCTCTTCGAGCTGCTGCAGCGCCTCGACCGTGGCGTGGACGATGTTGATCGTGTTCGACGAACCGAGCGACTTGCTCAGGACGTCGTGCACGCCGGCGCACTCGAGCACGGCGCGGACGGGACCACCGGCGATGACACCGGTACCGGCCGAAGCCGGACGCAGCATGACGACGCCGGCAGCGGCCTCACCCTGCACGGGGTGCGGGATCGTGTTGCCGATGCGCGGGACGCGGAAGAAGTTCTTCTTGGCCTCTTCGACGCCCTTGCTGATGGCCGTGGGGACCTCGCGGGCCTTGCCGTAGCCGACACCGACCAGGCCGTTGCCGTCACCGACGACGACGAGCGCGGTGAAGCTGAAGCGTCGACCGCCCTTGACGACCTTCGACACGCGGTTGATCGTGACGACGCGCTCCAGGAACTGGCTCTTGTCGTCACGGTCGCCGCGCCCGCGGCCACCCTGGTTGCGGTCACCGCGACCCTGGCCGCCACGGCGGTCGGTGCGACCACCCTCGCGGTTGTTCGACTCCGAGCCGGCAGCGGTCTCGACGGGACGCTCGACGACGGCCTCAGCCGGCGCCTTGGTCGCTTCGGTCTCTGCGGGGGGAGTGGTGTTCGTAGCGTCGCTCACAGGTTCAAACCAGCCTCTCGGGCGCCTTCGGCGATGGCCGCGACGCGTCCGGCGTACTTGTTGCCGCCGCGATCGAACACGACGGCCTCGATGCCCGCAGCCTTCGCACGCTCGGCGACGAGCTCGCCGACCTTGCGGGACTTCGCGGTCTTGTCACCGTCGAACGTGCGCAGGTCGGCCTCGAGGGTCGATGCGCTGGCGACGGTGAAGCCCTTGCTGTCGTCGACGACCTGCACGAAGACGTGCCGGGCCGAACGGGTGACGACGAGACGGGGGCGCTCTTCGGTGCCCACGACCTTCTTGCGCAGGCGGGTGTGACGGCGCTTGGTGGCAGCCGACTTGCTTTTTCCTCGTGTACCGAGACCCATGATTACTTACCTGACTTTCCGGCCTTGCGGCGGACGACCTCGCCGGCGTAGCGGACACCCTTGCCCTTGTAGGGCTCGGGCTTGCGCAGCTTGCGGATGTTGGCAGCCATCTCGCCGACGGCCTGCTTGTCGATCCCGACGACGGTGAGCTTGTTGTTGCCCTCGACCGTGAAGCTGATGCCCGCGGGCGGCTCGACGGTGATGGGGTGCGAGTAGCCCAGGGCGAACTCGACGTTCGAGCCCTTGGCCTGGACGCGGTAGCCGGTTCCGACGACCTCGAGGCCCTTGGTGTAGCCCTCGGTGACGCCGATGATCTGGTTGGCGATCAGGGTGCGCGTGAGGCCGTGGAGCGAACGCGACTCGCGCTCGTCGTCCGGACGGGTCACGACGACCGTGCCTTCTTCGATCTTGGCTTCGATGGGGCTCTTGACGACGAGCGACAGCTCACCCTTGGGGCCCTTGACGCTGACGGCCTGGCCGTCGATCTTCACGTCGACCCCGGCAGGGATCGAGATGGGGAGTCTTCCGATTCGAGACATGACGAGTTACCACACGTAGGCGAGGACTTCTCCGCCTACGCCCTTCTTCTGGGCCTCACGGTCGGTCAGCAGACCGGAGGAAGTCGACAGGATGGCGACACCGAGGCCACCGAGCACCTGGGGGATCTCGGTCGACTTGGCGTAGACGCGGAGGCCGGGCTTCGACACGCGCTTGATGCCCTTGATGGAGCGCTCACGGGCTGGGCCGTACTTGAGGTCGATCGTGAGGGTCTGGCCCACGCGGGCGTCTTCGACCTTCCACGACTCGATGAAACCCTCACGCTTGAGGATCTCGGCGATGTGGGACTTGAGCTTGCTGCTCGGAAGCGACACGGTCTCGTGGAAAGCCGAGTTCGCGTTGCGCAGTCTGGTCAGCAGGTCTGCGACCGGATCTGTCATCGTCATGCGGTTTGTCACTTTCTCGTCCGGTTTCGACATCCGGTACACCGGATGCCGACCTGGGCGATCGATTGGTCTACGAGCGGTTCTCGTCGACCTCAGGGGAACGGCCGGCAACTCTGAGGAAGAGTTGCCGACCGGACGATCTTAGTTGGCCGAGTCGGCCGAACGGAACGGGAACCCGAGCGCCTTGAGCAGCGCGCGACCCTCGTCGTCGTTCTTGGCGGTCGTGACGACGGTGATGTCGAAGCCACGGACGCGGTCGATGCGGTCCTGATCGATCTCGTGGAACATGCTCTGCTCGTTGAGACCGAAGGTGTAGTTGCCGTTGCCGTCGAACTGGCGGTCGCTCAGACCACGGAAGTCGCGGATGCGAGGAAGCGCGAGCGACAGCAGCCGGTCGAGGAACTCCCAGGCACGGTCGCCACGAAGCGTGACGTGCGCACCGATGGGCTGGCCCTCGCGGAGCTTGAACTGCGCGATGGACTTGCGAGCCTTGGTGACCTGGGGCTTCTGGCCGGTGATGGCCGTCAGGTCCTTGATGGCACCGTCGATGATCTTGCTGTCGCGAGCGGCCTCACCGACACCGGTGTTGACGACGATCTTCACGAGTCCGGGCACCTGGTGCACGTTCGTGAAGCCGAAATCGGACTTCAGCTGCTCGATGATCTCGGCGCGGTACTTGGCCTTCAGCCGCGGGAGGGCCGTGGCGGCCTGCGTGGTGGTGTCGGTCATCAGAGGTTCTCACCAGACTTCTTGGCGTAACGGACGCGAACGGTCTTGGACACGCCGTCCTTGGTGACCGTCTCTTCGCGGAAGCCGACGCGGGTGGGCTTCTTGGTCTTGGGGTCGACGACGGCGACGTTCGACACGTGGATGGGAGCCTCGTGCGTCTCGATGCCACCGGTCTTGGAACCACGCTGGGTCTGGCCGACGCGCACGTGCTTGGTCACGAAGTTGACGCCTTCGACGACCACGCGGTTGCGCTCGACGAGCACCTCGAGGACCTTGCCCTGCTTGCCGCGGTCTCCGCCGCGGGCCTGCGAGGCACCGGTGATGACCTGCACGAGGTCACCCTTCTTAATGTTTGCCATGACTTAGATAACCTCCGGCGCCAGCGAGATGATCTTCATGAACTTCTTGTCGCGGAGTTCGCGACCGACCGGTCCGAAGATGCGGGTTCCGCGGGGGTCTCCGTCGGCCTTCAGGATCACTGCGGCGTTCTCGTCGAACTTGATGTAAGAGCCGTCCGGACGACGGACCTCTTTCTTGGTGCGAACGATGACGGCCTTGACGACGTCACCCTTCTTCACGTTGCCGCCGGGGATGGCGTCCTTCACCGTGGCGACGATCACGTCACCCAGGCCGGCGTAACGACGGCCGGAGCCACCGAGGACGCGGATGGTGAGGATCTCTTTTGCCCCGGTGTTGTCGGCGATCTTGAGGCGGGATTCTTGCTGAATCACTTGTGTCTCCTTCTACGCAAGCAGGCCGCGAGGCCTACTTCGCCTTCTCGAGGATCTCGACCAGGCGCCAGCGCTTGGAGGCGCTGAGCGGACGGGTCTCGCTGATCACGACGAGGTCGCCGACACCGGCCGCGTTGGCCTCGTCGTGGACCTTGACCTTGGACGTGCGGCGGATGACCTTGCCGTACAGGGGGTGCTTCACGCGGTCCTCGACCTCGACGACGATGGTCTTGTCCATCTTGTCGCTGGTCACGTAGCCGCGACGCGTCTTGCGGTAGCCGCGGACCTCGACGGCAGCCGAGTCGACCTCGGTCTTGTTCTCGGTGGCCATTACTTGCTCTCCTCGGCGGTCTCGTCAGCCGACTCGGCCGGCTTGTCAGCCTTCTTGGTCGACTTCTTGGCGGCCTTGGGGGCAGCCTCGACGGGGGCGGGGGTGGCACGGATGCCGAGCTCGCGCTCACGCAGGACCGTGTAGATGCGAGCGATGTCGCGCTTCACGGCACGCAGGCGGCCGTGGCTCTCGAGCTGGCCGGTGGCCGACTGGAAGCGGAGGTTGAAGAGTTCTTCCTTCGCCTTCTTCAGCTCATCGACGAGACGCTCGTCTTCGAATGTGTCGAGCTCGACAGGACGGAGCTCCTTGGAACCGATCGCCATTATGCGTCGCCCTCCTCGCGCTTGATGATGCGTGCCTTGAGGGGCAGCTTGTGGATTGCGCGAGTGAGCGCCTCTTTGGCGATCTCCTCGCTCACGCCGCTGAGCTCGAAGAGCACGCGACCCGGCTTGACGTTCGCGACCCACCACTCGGGCGAGCCCTTACCGGAACCCATGCGGGTCTCGGCGGGCTTCTTCGTGAGGGGACGGTCGGGGTAGATGTTGATCCACACCTTTCCGCCACGCTTGATGTGACGCGTCATCGCGATACGAGCGGACTCGATCTGACGGTTGGTCACGTAAGCGGGCGTGAGGGCCTGGATGCCGTACTCACCGAAGCTGACCTTGGTGCCACCAGTGGCCTGGCCACTACGGCCCGGGTGGTGCTGCTTGCGGTGCTTGACACGACGGGGGATAAGCATGGTTACGCCTCAGCTCCTGTGGTGGCGGGTGCCTTCTGCTCGCGGGGAGCGCGGTCGCCCCCGCCGCGGCGGGCGCCGTCACGGTCGTTGCGGCGCTCGGGGCGAGACGACTTCTGGTTCGCCTGCTCGCGCGCGAGCTCCTTGTTGGTGATGTCGCCCTTGTAGATCCAGACCTTGACACCGATTCGACCGAAGGTGGTCTTGGCCTCGTAGAAGCCGTAGTCGATGTTGGCGCGGAGGGTGTGCAAGGGGACGCGACCCTCGCGGTAGAACTCCGAGCGGCTCATCTCGGCGCCGCCGAGACGGCCCGACACCTGGATGCGGACACCCTTGGCGCCGGCACGCTGAGCGCCCTGGAGCCCCTTGCGCATCGCACGACGGAACGCCACGCGAGCAGCGAGCTGCTCGGCGATGCCCTGGGCGACGAGCTGAGCCTCGGCCTCGGGGTTCTTGACCTCGAGGATGTTGAGCTGGATCTGCTTGCTCGTGAGCTTCTCGAGGTCGCCGCGGATGCGCTCGGCCTCGGCGCCACGACGACCGATCACGATGCCCGGACGGGCGGTGTGGATGTCGACGCGGACGCGGTCACGGGTGCGCTCGATCTCGATCTTGGCCACGCCGGCGCGGTCGAGCGAGGTCTTGAGCAGGGTGCGGATCTTGACGTCCTCGGCGACGTAGTCGCTGTAACGCTGTCCCGGCTTGGTGCTGTCGGTGAACCACCGCGACACGTGGTCGGTGGTGATGCCCAGACGGAAGCCGTACGGGTTGACTTTCTGGCCCATTACTTGCTCGCCTTCTTCGTAGCGTCGGCAGCCTCGACCTCATCAGGCGTCGAAAGGACGATCGTGATGTGGCTGGTGCGCTTCAGGATCTTGAAGGCGCGGCCCTGTGCACGCGGCTGGAACCGCTTGAGGGTGGCGCCCTGGTCGACGAATGCACGACTGATGTACAGGTCCTGCTCGTCGAGGTAGCTGTTCGAGGCATCCGCCTTGACCCGAGCGTTGGCCATGGCCGACGCGACGAGCTTGTAGACGGGCTCGCTGGCACCCTGAGGCGCGAACTTCAGGATCGCCAGAGCTTCGGCTGCCTGCTTGCCGCGGATCAGGTTGACGACACGGCGGGCCTTCATGGGGGTGACGCGGATGTGACGCACGCGTGCGATCGACTCCACCATTTCTCTCCTCCTTCACGTCGCCGCGTTAGCGGCGACGACCCTTCTTGTCGTCCTTCACGTGACCACGGAAGGTGCGGGTGGGCGCGAACTCACCGAGCTTGTGGCCGATCATGCTCTCGGTCACGAACACGGGGATGTGCTTGCGTCCGTCGTGCACGGCGATGGTGTGCCCAAGCATGTTGGGGACGATCATCGAACGGCGCGACCAGGTCTTGATGACGTTCTTGGTGCTGGCCTCGTTCTGCGAGACGACCTTGCGAAGCAGGTGGTCGTCAACGAAGGGGCCCTTCTTAAGACTGCGTGGCATCTTCTACAACTCCTACTTACGCTTCTTGCCAGCGTTACGACGACGGACGATGAGCTTGTCGCTCTCTTTGTTGGGGTGACGCGTGCGGCCCTCTTTCTGGCCCCACGGGCTGACCGGGTGGCGTCCACCGGAGGTCTTGCCCTCACCACCACCGTGAGGGTGGTCGACGGGGTTCATGGCGACACCACGCACGGTCGGGCGGACGCCCTTCCAGCGCATGCGGCCGGCCTTGCCCCAGTTGATGTTCGACTGCTCGGCGTTGCCGACCTCGCCGATCGTGGCGCGGCAGCGGGCGTCGACGTTGCGGACCTCGCCCGACGGCAGACGGAGCTGCGCGTAGGGGCCGTCCTTGGCGACGAGACGCACCGAGGCGCCGGCCGAGCGGGCCATCTTCGCGCCTCCACCGGGCTTGAGCTCGATGGCGTGGATGACGGTACCGACGGGGATGTTCTTGAGCGGCAGGTTGTTGCCGGGCTTGATGTCGGCAGCGGGGCCCGACTCGACGACGTCACCCTGCTTCAGCTTGTTCGGCGCGATGATGTACCGCTTGGTGCCGTCCACGAAGTGCAGGAGCGCGATGCGAGCCGTGCGGTTGGGGTCGTACTCGATGTGAGCGACCTTGGCGTTGACGCCGTCCTTGTCGTTGCGACGGAAGTCGATCACGCGGTACTGGCGCTTGTGGCCACCACCGATGTGACGGGTCGTGATGCGGCCGGCGTTGTTACGGCCACCGGACTTCGAGAGCGGGCGCAGCAGCGACTTCTCGGGCGTCGATCGCGTGATCTCCGCGAAGTCGGCGACCGACGAACCGCGGCGACCCGGGGTCGTGGGCTTGTAGTTACGAATTGCCATGATTTATGCCTCTGCTCCCTAGCCGACAGCCGTGAAGATGTCGATGGAACCGGACTTCAGCGTGACGATGGCGCGCTTGGTGTCCTTGCGCTTGCCGGTGCCGAAGCGGGTGCGACGGGTCTTGCCCGTTCGGTTGAGCGTGTTGATGCTGTCGACCTTGACGTCGAAGATCTTCTCGATGGCGAGCTTGATCTCGGTCTTGTTCGAACGCGGGTCCACGAGGAAGGTGTACTTGCCCTGGTCGATCAGGGAGTAGCTCTTCTCGGAGACGACGGGCGCGATGATGACGTCGCGGGGGTCTTTTCCGTAGCCGCTCATGCGGTGGCCTCCTTCTTGGTCTTCGAGGCGACGAAGCCGTCGAAGGCGCTCTTCGTGAAGACGATGTCGTCGCTGACGAGGACGTCGTAGGCGTTCAGCTGGTCGAACGTGATCACGTGGACCGTGGGCACGTTGCGGACGCTCTTGAGGGTCAGCGTGTCGTCGCGGTCGGTGACGATCAGGACGTGCTTGCTCGAGGCAATCGACGCGAGCAGCTCGAGGGCGACCTTGGTCGAGATCGAGTCGGCGACGAAGCTCTCGACGACGTGGACGCGAGCCCCACGAGCGCGGTCGGACAACGCACCGAGCAGGGCTGCGGCGATCATCTTCTTGGGGGTGCGCTGTGCGTAGTCGCGGGGCTGCGGACCGTGGACGATGCCACCGCCGGTCATCTGAGGAGCACGGATCGAACCCTGACGGGCGCGGCCGGTGCCCTTCTGCTTGAACGGCTTGCGGCCGGCGCCGGAGACCTCGCCGCGACGCTTGGTCTTGTGCGTGCCCTGACGTGCGGCGGCCTGCTGGGCGACGACGACCTGGTGGATGAGCGGGACGTTCGTGACGACGTCGAACAGCTCGACGGGGAGCTCGACCGTGCTGGTCTTCTGGCCCTTGGCGTCGACGACGTCGACCGAAGCGGCCGATGCGGTAGTGGTGGCCATGAGCTACTTCCCCTTCACGGCGGTGCGGACGAAAACGATGCGGCCACGAGCACCGGGGACGGCGCCCTTGACGAGCAGCAGACCCTTCTCGGCGTCGACGGCGTGCACCGTGAGGTTGAGGATGGTGACGCGCTCGCCACCCATGCGACCGGCCATGCGCATGCCCTTGAAGACACGGCTGGGGGTCGAGGAGGCACCGATCGAACCGGGCTTGCGGTGGTTGCGGTGCGCACCGTGCGAGGCGCTGACGCCCTTGAAGTTGTGACGCTTCATGACACCGGCGAAGCCCTTGCCCTTGGACGTTCCGACGACGTCGACCTTCTGGCCGGCTTCGAAGGTGTCGACCGTGAGCTCTTGGCCGAGTGCGTACTCGGCGGCGTCGGCGGTGCGGACCTCGGTGAGGTGGCGGCGGGGCGTGACGCCCGCGGCGTCGAAGTGACCCGTGGCGGGCTTGTTCGACTTGCGGGGGTCGATCTGGCCGGCCGCGATCTGCACGGCGGTGTAGCCGTCCTTCTCGAGCGAGCGGACCTGGGTCACGACGTTCGGGGCGATCTCGACGACGGTGACGGGGACGAGCTTGTTGTTCTCGTCCCAGACCTGGGTCATGCCGAGCTTCTTGCCGAGCAGGCCCTTGACGTTCTTGGTGGTGCTGATGGTCATGGTCGCCCCCCTACAGCTTGATCTCGATGTTGACGTCGGCAGGCAGGTCGAGACGCATGAGCGAGTCGACGGCCTTCGGCGTCGGGTCGACGATGTCGATGAGGCGCTTGTGCGTGCGCTTCTCGAAGTGCTCGCGCGAGTCCTTGTACTTGTGGGGCGAACGGATCACGACGACCACGTTCTTCTCGGTCGGGAGCGGCACGGGGCCGACGACCGTAGCGCCCGCGCGGGTGACCGTGTCGACGATCTTGCGCGCGGAAGTGTCGATGACCTCGTGGTCGTACGACTTAAGTCGGATGCGGATCTTCTGTCCCGCCATGTGTGACTCTCTCTCGTTCGGACGTCGCGCACCTCGGGGGCCGCCTGACGCTGTTCGCTGGGCGAACATCTGTTGGCACTACGTGTCTCTCGCGTACCGCTGTTCTTGTGTCAATCCATCTGCCGAAACCGGCCGGTGCCCGCGAGGAAGGACCCGGGGAGGGCCATCTTCGCCACCGCCACCTGCACCCGGGGCTTCGCCCCGGCGCACCGCGACCGAAGGTCACGGCGGTGGTTTCGTTGTGAGATGCGTCCTGCTACCCGCGGCCCAGACGCCTCACGTCTGTGCACTGCCTGGCAGTGATCCGACACCCGGCGCAGAGGCCAGGCTCGAAATGTTGAACTAGACGATTTTGCCACACGCCTGCATTTGCTGCAACCCGGGCGTGTCGCGGATCTCAGACCGCGTCGACGACCGGAGCCGGGCGGAACCACGGCGGGTAGACGGCGACGCGCGGTGCGTCGGCGCCCAGCTCGGCGAGCGTGTCCTTCACGGCGTCACGGACCTTGTCGTTCGGGACGCCCACGAGCGTCACCGAGGAGAAGGGCACCGAACCGGGGACGAGCACCTCCGGCCCGAGCAGGTCGGGGTCCTTCAGGCTGAAACGACGGACCATCGACGACGCGTCGTCGAGGCCCGCGGCCGCGCGGACGCCCTCGACGGCCGCATCGCCCTCGGTCACCACGAAGTCGTCGCCGAGCGACGCGACGGGAACGACGAGCATGACGAAGTCGATGGCGCGGGCCTCACGTGCGGCATCGGACCACTCGTAGCCCTCGGCTCCGGTACGGACGGCGTCCCAGGCGGTCGCGTGGGGCGACAGCGAGAACGGCACGTGCGCGGCGACGGGCTGACCCGACGCGGTCGTGACGGACGCGCGGAGGGCCCGGGTCGCCTCGGAGCTGACGTCGAGCACGGGGGTCGCGCCGGCCTGCAGCGCGCCGGCCTCGAGGATGCCGGGCAGGTTGGACACGTGCGTCCAGTGGTAGGCGCGCTGGGTCGAGAACTCGGGGACGGGGGTGGCGGCCGTCTGAGCGGCCACGGCGACGGCGGCCGAGTCACGGGCGAGTGCGGGGGTGCTGCGCAACGACTCGGGCTTGCGGTTGGAGGGGCGGCGGCGGGTGGTGACCGACCGTGCGGCGGTCGAGGGCATGCCGTCGGCGACGCCCTCGCGCTTGCGGGGAGCACAGATGTCGCACAACTCTCGCTCGAATCCGTGGATGCACTCGTCAGTCACTGCAGTTGTTCCTCTCGGGCGCCCCGAACGGGACGCGACCCTCTAGGTTACGTCACGACGGGGACCGTCCGCAGACCGTGGTCGACGACGTCGCCCGGGACTCAGCGGAACAGCAGCGCCCGGACCTCCGATTCGGCGGCGTGCAGGCGGGCGGGGTCGATGGTCTCCCCGTGCCGGTACGCATCGACCAGGCGGGGATCGACGTACGAGGACTTCGCGATGGCCGGGGTGTTGCCGAGCACGGCGGCGGCGTCCCGCATCGCCTGGGCGAGGCACCTCGACTGGCGGGAGGCCGAGGCCTGCGGCCCGGAGCGGGCCAGGCTGACGGCGGCGGCGACGGTTCCGTGAAGGGTGCGGAAGTCCTTCGCGGTGAACTCGTCCCCGGCCCTCTCCTTGACGTAGTCGTTGATCTCGGTCGCTCGCAGCGGGTGCCATGCCGAGCGCGCCTCCCCCGCTCCCCCACCGTCGGCCTTCCAGGCGAGCAGCCGGGCCCGCCCGCCGCGCCGTTTCAGGCTGCGGACGACGGCCGCGAGGTCGACGTCGCGGATCTCGGAGTCCCAGTCCTGGCCGCTCTTGCCGGGGAAGGCCAGCGACACCGTGTCGCCGGAGACGGTCGCGTGCGCGCAGAGCAGCGTCGAGAGCCCATGGCTGCCGTGTTCCTGCGCGTAGCGCTCGGACCCCACGCGCAGGGAGCCGGTGTCGAGCATGCGGAAGGCGGCGGCCAGGACCCGCTCGCGCCCGGCCCCCGGGACGCGCAGGTCGTGCGTCACGAAGCGACGGGCGGTCGGCAGCGATTCGGCGAGGGCGAGGGCCCGGTCGAACTTGATGCGGTCTTTCTGCTCACGCCACGTCGGGTGGTAGATGTACTGACGCCGACCGGCGGCGTCGACGCCCGTGGCCTGGATGTGGCCGTTCTCGTACGGGGAGATCCAGACGTCGGTCCAGGCCGGTGGGATGGCGAGGTGCTCGATGCGGGCCCGCAGCTCGGTGTCGGCGACGGCCGTTCCGTCAGCGGTGCGGTACGAGAATCCCCGTCCCGCCCGGACCCGGGTCAGCCCGGGTCGGCTGGAATCGGTCCTCCGGAGGCGCGGCATCGGTCGAGTGAACACCGCGCGTCGCCGAGGGGTCTGGGCGGGGTACAGCGAAGCCCCCGCCGAGGAGACGGGGGCTTCGCAGGGGACGACCTACTGGTTGCCGAGCTTCTTGTCGGCCTGTTCTTTCGCCTGGTGGATCTTGTCGGTGTGCTTGCCACCGGTGGCCTTGTCGGCCGCGGCAGCGACGGCGTCGAGGATGTTGTCGCTGACACCCTCGGCCTTCTCGCTCTTGAGCGCGTCCTGCACCTTGCCGTCCTTCAGGAAGGCCTGCGCCTTCTTCGTGATGTCGTCGAAACCTGCCATGACGTCCTCCCGTCGGCGTCGGTCCGTCCGACGTCTCCCCCATCGTGCCCTGCCGACGCGAAAGAGGCCAGGCCCCGAAGGGCCTGACCTCTCTCGTCAGATCAGCAGTTCTGCGTGAACAGGACTTACTTGTTGATCTTGGTGACCGTACCGGCACCGACCGTGCGACCACCCTCGCGGATGGCGAAGCGCAGACCGGCTTCCATGGCGATCGGCTGGATCAGCTGGACGCTGATCTCGGTCGTGTCGCCGGGCATGACCATCTCGGTGCCCTCGGGCAGCGTGATGACACCCGTGACGTCGGTGGTGCGGAAGTAGAACTGCGGACGGTAGTTCGCGTAGAACGGGTTGTGACGCCCACCCTCGTCCTTCGACAGGATGTAGACGTTCGCCTCGAACTCGGTGTGCGGCGTGACCGAACCGGGCTTGACGACGACCTGGCCGCGCTCGACGTCCTCGCGCTTGGTGCCGCGGAGGAGGAGACCGGTGTTGTCGCCGGCCTGGGCCGAGTCGAGCAGCTTGCGGAACATCTCGATGCCGGTGACGGTGGTCTTGACGGTCGGGCGGATGCCGACGATCTCGACCTCTTCGTTGACGTTGAGCTGACCGCGCTCGACACGACCGGTGACGACGGTGCCACGACCGGTGATCGTGAAGACGTCCTCGATGGGCATGAGGAAGGGCTGGTCGGTGGCGCGAACGGGCTCGGGCACGTTCTCGTCGACGGCGTTCATCAGCTCGGCGACCGTCTCGGCCCACTTCTCGTCACCCTCGAGGGCCTTGAGAGCGGAGACCTGGACGATCGGGGCGTTGTCGCCGTCGAACTCCTGGCTCGAGAGGAGCTCGCGGACCTCGAGCTCGACGAGCTCCATGATCTCTTCGTCATCGACCATGTCGGCCTTGTTCAGGGCGACGACGATGTAGGGCACGCCGACCTGGCGGGCGAGCAGGACGTGCTCACGCGTCTGGGGCATGGGACCGTCGGTGGCGGCGACGACGAGGATCGCGCCGTCCATCTGAGCGGCACCGGTGATCATGTTCTTGACGTAGTCGGCGTGGCCGGGAGCGTCGACGTGAGCGTAGTGGCGCTTCTCGGTCTGGTACTCGACGTGCGAGATGTTGATCGTGATGCCGCGCTGCTTCTCTTCAGGCGAGTTGTCGATCTGGTCGAACGCCGACGCCGTGTTGAGGGTGGGGTACTTGTCGTGCAGGACCTTGGTGATCGCTGCGGTGAGCGTGGTCTTGCCGTGGTCGACGTGACCGATGGTTCCGATGTTGACGTGCGGCTTGGTCCGCTCGAACTTGGCCTTAGCCACTGTGGGTCCTCCTCAGGACTCGGTTGCAGTGCGGCCCGGGGGCCGGGTCGATGACCCGGCCTACCGGTCGCCCTGCGGATTGGTGTGTGTACATGTTACGCGGTCGTCGGACGACCACGCGGTTCAGGACTATTCGCCCTTGTTCTTCTGGATGATCTCTTCGGCGACGGCCGAGGGCACCTCTTGGTACGACTCGAACGTCATCGAGTAGACGGCCCGGCCCGAGGTCTTCGACCGCAGGTCTCCGACGTAACCGAACATCTCCGACAGCGGCACGCTGGCCCGAACGACCTTCACACCACTGGCGTCTTCCATCGACGAGATCTGCCCGCGTCGCGAGCTGAGGTCGCCGATGACGTCGCCCATGTATTCCTCGGGCGTACGGACCTCGACCGCCATGAGCGGTTCGAGGAGAACGGGCTGGGCCTTGCGAGCCGCCTCTTTGTAGGCGATCGACCCAGCGATCTTGAACGCCATCTCGGACGAGTCGACGTCGTGCGCCGCACCGTCGAGCAGCAGCGCGCGGACGCCCACCGTCGGGTAGCCGGCGAGCACGCCGACCTGCATGGCGTCCTGGATGCCGGCATCGACCGAGGGGATGTACTCGCGGGGGATGCGGCCACCGGTGACCTTGTTGACGAACTCGTAGGTCGACTCGGCCGTGACCTCGAAGGGCTCGAGAGCGATCTGCACCTTGGCGAACTGACCCGAACCACCGGTCTGCTTCTTGTGGGTGTAGTCGTAGCGCTCGATGCCCTTCTTGAGGGTCTCGCGGTACGCGACCTGGGGCTTGCCGACGTTGGCCTCGACGTTGAACTCGCGCTTCATGCGGTCGACCAGGATGTCGAGGTGGAGCTCGCCCATGCCCTTGATGACCGTCTGGCCCGTCTCGGCGTTGAGCTCGACGCGGAACGTCGGGTCTTCTTCGGCGAGCTTCTGGATGGCCAGCGACAGCTTCTCTTGGTCGGCCTTCGTCTTCGGCTCGATCGCGACCTCGATGACGGGCTCGGGGAACGTCATCGACTCGAGGACGATCTGATCGGACGGGTCGCACAAGGTGTCACCGGTGGTGGTGAACTTGAGGCCGATGACGGCGTAGATGTGACCGGCGGTCACGCTGTCGACCGGGTTCTCCTTGTTGGAGTGCATCTGGAAGATCTTGCCGATGCGCTCTTTCTTGTCCTTGGTCGAGTTGATGACCTGGGCGCCGGACTCGATGGAGCCCGAGTAGACGCGGACGTAGGTGAGACGACCGAAGAAGGGGTGCACCGCGACCTTGAAGGCGAGAGCCGAGAAGGGCTCGGTCGACTCGGGCTTGCGGATGATGATCTTCTCGGCGTCGCGGACGTCGTGGCCCTCCATCGGAGGCACGTCGAGCGGCGAGGGCAGGTAGTCGATGACCGCGTCGAGCATGGGCTGCACACCGCGGTTCTTGAAGGCCGAACCACAGAAGATCGGGTAGAGCTCGGAGTTGACCGTCATCTTGCGGACGGCACCCTTGATCTCGGCGATCGTGAGCTCTTCGCCACCGAAGTACTTCTCGAGCAGCACGTCGTCGGACTCGGCGACGGTCTCGAGGAGCTTGGCGCGGTACTCGGCCGCCTTCTCCTTGAGGTCTTCGGGGATCTCTTCGATCTCGTACTTCGCACCCAGCTCGACGTCACCCTTGGCGTCGCCGCGCCACGTGAGGGCACGCATCTCGACCAGGTCGACGACACCCTCGAAGGAGCTCTCGGCACCGATCGGGAGCTGCATCACCAGCGGCTTGGCGCCGAGGCGGTTGATGATCGTGTCGACCGTGAAGTAGAAGTCGGCGCCGAGCTTGTCCATCTTGTTGACGAAGCAGATGCGCGGGACGTCGTACTTATCGGCCTGCCGCCAGACGGTCTCGGACTGGGGCTCGACGCCCTCTTTTCCGTCGAAGACGGCGACGGCACCGTCGAGCACGCGGAGCGAACGCTCGACCTCGACCGTGAAGTCGACGTGGCCCGGGGTGTCGATGATGTTGATCTGGTTCTTGTTCCAGAAGCAGGTCGTCGCCGCCGAGGTGATCGTGATGCCGCGCTCTTGCTCTTGCGCCATCCAGTCCATCGTGGCCGCACCGTCGTGGACCTCACCGATCTTGTGGGTGATGCCCGTGTAGTACAGGATGCGCTCGGTGGTCGTCGTCTTGCCAGCATCGATGTGAGCCATGATGCCGATGTTGCGGACCTTGTTCAGGTCGGTGAGCACATCTTGTGCCACGGGTTCCTCCGAAGGGATAGGTGGGAAGTGGGGGGACGAGGAGGTGCGGTGCGCGTCGTGCGCACACCGCGCCTCCTCGTGCCGGTTACCAGCGGTAGTGCGCGAAGGCCTTGTTCGACTCGGCCATCTTGTGGGTGTCTTCGCGACGCTTGACAGCGGCGCCCAGACCGTTCGACGCGTCGAGGATCTCGTTCATGAGACGCTCGGTCATCGTCTTCTCGCGACGAGCCTTGGCGTAGCTGGTGAGCCAGCGGAGGGCCAGGGTGTTGGCGCGGTGGGGCTTGACCTCGACGGGGACCTGGTAGGTCGAACCGCCGACGCGACGCGAGCGGACCTCGAGGGTCGGGCGCACGTTGTCGAGCGCCTTCTTCAGCGTGGCCACGGCATCTTGGTCGTTCTTGGCGGTGACGCCGGCGAGAGCACCGTAGACGATGCGCTCGGCGAGCCCCTTCTTGCCGTCGAGGAGGATCTTGTTGACGAGCTGGCTGACGATCGGCGCACCGTAGACCGGGTCGGCGACGACAGGGCGCTTGGGCGCGGGTCCTTTACGAGGCATTACTTCTTGTCCTTCTTCGCACCGTAGAGGCTGCGAGCCTGCTTGCGGTTCTTCACGGCCTGGGTGTCGAGGGCGCCACGGACGATCTTGTAGCGCACACCGGGGAGGTCTTTGACACGACCGCCACGCACGAGCACCATCGAGTGCTCTTGCAGGTTGTGGCCCTCGCCGGGGATGTAGGCGGTGACCTCGGTGCCGTTCGAGAGCTTCACACGAGCGACCTTGCGGAGCGCGGAGTTCGGCTTCTTGGGGGTGGTGGTGTACACACGCGTGCACACGCCACGCTGCTGGGGGTTGGACCGCAGGGCGGGGGCCTTGGTCTTGACGACCTTCGGCGTGCGTCCCTTACGGACCAGCTGCTGAATAGTTGGCACTGGTTCTCCTCATCGGATCTCGGCGTCGTTCTCTCGAACGCGCCGAGTCGCGCTGCTCTCGCATCGCTCTGCTCTGTCCGGCTGATCAGCCGGCATCCTCGTCTCGGTGGCCGAGACGGTCTGCCCGTCTCGGCCGCGAGGTCGAGGGGGCTTTTATTCGGGCGCGCGGTCAGGCGCACACCCGAAAGAGCTTATCTTGCGGTAGTGCCTTAATCAAATGGTCGAGGCTCGGGGCGCCCCGGGTCGACGCGCGACAGGGCGAGGGTGCCCCCGACGACGAGTCCGGCGCAGATCGCCGAGCCGATCACGAACGGCGACACGGCGTACCGGGCGGCGAAGAGCAGCACCCAGACGAGCTCCTGTCGCACGAGGCCGTAGACGACTCCCCCGACGGCGAGCATCAGGACGTACACGAGGGCCGCGGTGACGATCGTCGGGACGAGGAGGTGCGGTGCGGGCACTCGGGGGCCGGCCACCTCGTCACCGGTGCCGGAGCGCGTCCCACCCGAGGCGCCCGGGCGGGCGAGGACGGCGGGCTGGGCGGGGAACGTGCCCCGCACCTCCGGAGCCCTGTCGTCGCGGGCGTCGGAGAGCGCCGCCGACCGCAGCAGCGACAGCAACACGACGAGCACGGCGGCGGCGACCATCAGCGGGCCGAGCAGCGTGCCGGCGTCGGGCTCGTCGATCGGGTCGCGGTCGAGCAGCAACGCCTCGAAGCCCGCGACCATGATGACGAGCGCACCGAACAGGACGGTGCCCATGACGGCGTAGACGGCTCGGGACATCCTTCGAGGCTACGCGCCCGCGGTGGGCGCGGTGGCCCGCGGATGCGCCACCCCGCCACGATGTGGACACGCCGCCACGTTTTCTCGTGGCGGCGTGTCCAGATCGTGGCGTCCTGGGGCCGGCGGCGGGCGGGGCCCGGCCCGGGAGGTCTCGCGCTACTGGCCGGCGGCGGTGTCCGAGCTCGTGCCGTCGGTGCCCTCGGCCGTGGCCGCGGGGGTCTCGGCGGCCTGGTCGGCCTGGGTCGCTGCGGCGTCCTGGAGGACGTAGACGAGGCCGCCGACGGTCCACTGGTCGGGGACGCCGGTCGCGTCGCCGGCCTCGGAGCTGCCGGTGCTGGCGAAGGTCGTCACGAGGAAGAGTCGCGACCCGCTCTGCAACTTCGAGAGGAAGTCGCGGGCCTGGGCATAGCTGCCCTGGATGCTGACCGTGATCGGGATCGACGAGAAGTTCGTCGCGGTGACGAGCGGGTCGGTGACGAGCTCGGGTGCGGTGGGCGCGGCCGGGGCGGTGGCGGCCGGGGCGGTCCCGGCCGCGTCGGATGCCGCCGCGTCGGTCGCGGCGGGGGCGGCGACGTCCGTGGTCGTCGGCTCGTAGGCCGTCGCGTCGGACGAGGTGAACCCCGTCACGGTCGTGCCCGAGGCCCCGGCCAGCTGGTCGAGTTCGGTCAGGAACGACGACAGGGCGGCCTGGGACGGCACGGACGTGTCGAGCGTGGCCAGCTCGGACTTCAGGTCGGGGAGCTTGGCGTTGTCGGCCTCGAGGGTCGCGAGGCTCTCGCGCAGGGTCTCGTTCTGCGCCTCGACGCTCTGCTGTTGCGACTCGGCGGACGAAGCGGCGACGAGTTGGGGCTGCACCCCCACCAAGAATCCGAGTGCCAGCACCACGACGGCGGTCAGGGCGGCGGCGATCAGCATCATCCGGTTGCGGTCCATGGTCACTCGCCAGCCTTCTGGTCGAAGCGGCCCGAGAAGGCGTCCGCCGTGATGTGCATCGTGATGTCCGCCTTGTAGACGCCTTCCTCGAGGGTCACCGAGCCCGGCTGGGCGTCGGCGAAGCCGGGGAGCGTCGCGAGCCCGTTCAGCCAGTCGGGCACGGACGGCAGGGTCGGGCTCGACGCCTGGAACGTGAGGGTCGCCACCCGCGAACCCTGCAACGGCGCCGTGGGCTGCGTGTACTGGACGAGCGGCGAGGCCTGGTCGAGCGAGACGCTGACGATGGTCACGCCGATGGGCAGGGTGCCCTGGACCTTCTCGAGGTAGGTCGGCCAGTCGATGTCGGTCGAACCGCCGACCTTCTGGGCGGCCTCGACCAGGTCGAGCTGCCCCTGCGTGGTCTTGAGGTCCGCGTACTTCGTCTGCGACATGAGCAGCGACTGGGTCTCGCCCTGGGCGGTCATCAACCCGTCCTCGGCCTGCATGCGTTGGAGGAACGCCGCACCCGATCCGATTCCGACCACGACGGCGACCACGACGACGCCGGCCCAGACCCGACGGGTCAGGGCGGCGGCGCGACGCTCCGCGCGGACCTCGGGAGGCAGCAGGTCGACGCGGGGCGCGCCTCCCACGGTGATGCCGGTGTCTTTTCCGCGGGTTCTCATGCTGCGCTCCCTAGGGCCAGGCCGAGGGCCACGGTCAGGTCGGTCGACCGCGACCGCAGGGCGGCCTCGTCGAGGTTCTTCGCGAAGCCCACCGTCGCGAACGGGTCGGCGAGGGCCACGGGCAGGCGGGTGACCTCGCTGAGCGCCTCGGGCAGGCCCGGGAGGGCCGCTCCCCCACCGGCGATCATGATGCCCGCGACCGTCTCGGTCGGACGGGTGTTGACGTAGTACTGGATCGTGTTGCGCAACGACCCGAGCAGCTCGTTGACGGACTCGAAGATGGCGGCCGAGGCGGCCTGCTCGTCCGGCGTCGTCACGGTGGTCGCCAGCCCCCGGCTGAACTTGATGCCCTCGGCCACCTGGGCCGAGACCTCGAGCTTCGACGCGACGGCTTGGGTGACGTCGTCTCCGCCCGAGGGGATGATGCGGACGAACTGCGGCACGCCGTCGGCGATCATGATCACCGACGTCGTGCTGTGGCCGATCTCGACGAGGGCGACCGTGCCCGCGATGCGCGGACGAGTGACTAGGAGGCGCGTGTTCGAGAACGGGATCAGGTCGACCCCCAGCGTGGTCAGGCCCGCGAGCTTGCTGGCCTGCACGTTGCCGAGCACGGCATCTTTCACCGCGGCGATCAGCAGCCCGTGGACGACCGGACCGTTCTCGCCGAGTCCCTCGGCGTAGGGGTAGAAGTCGAGCAGCGCGTCGGCCACCGGGACGGGCAGCATGTCCTGCACCTGGAACGGCAGCATCTCGCGGATGCGTTGGCGCGAGGCCTTCGGCACCGTCATGTCGCGGGCCAGCACGCGCTGGTTGCCCATGCCCAGCACGACGCGCTTGCTCTTGAAGCCGCCGGCCGACCACAGCTGCTTCAAGGTGCCCGCGACGGTCTGCGACTCGATCACCTCGCCCCGGCTCGCGGCGCCCTCGGGCAGGGCGACCTCGCTGAACCGGACGATCGTCGGCTTGGACTTGTCGGCGTCGGCGACCTCGACCGCACGCACGAAGCGGCTGCCGATGTCGATGCCCACGATGTTCTTGCCCATCAGTTCTGCTCTCTGTCAGCTCGCCGGGTCATGCCAGGCCGAGGAGGGTGAGGTACGCCGTGGCGACGGTGCCGCCGGCGAAGACGCCGACCCAGGCGCCCGCGAGCATCCAGGGTCCGAAGGGGATGCCGCCCGTGCGTTGGACGCGACGGGTGGCGAGGAGGACGACGGCGAAGAGGCCGCCGAGCAGGAACGCCGCGAAGGCGCCCACGGCGAACTCGCCCCAGCCGAGCCAGGCGAGGTAGAGGCCGAGCACGCCGGCCAGCTTGACGTCGCCCAGACCCATGCCGCCCGGGTACGACAGGGCGGCGATCAGGTAGAAGGCGCCGAGGGCCGCGGCGCCGAGGGCGGCCCTGGCCAGTGCCGACCAGTCCCCCACGAGCAGGCTCGCGACGGCCAACAGCACCCCGCCGACGGCGTACGACGGCAGGACGATGCGGTCGGGCAGACGGTGGTGCTCGAGGTCGATCACCGCGAGCGCGACGCTCACCCCGGCCAGCCAGAGGAAGGCGACGAGCGAGAGGAGGCGCGACACGAGCGGCAGCGCCTCGCTCGGCACGTCGGCGAGCGGCCAGAGGCGGGCGGCCACGAGCACGAAGAAGAGGCCGGTGGCGAGTTCGACGATCGGGTAGCGGGCCGAGATGGACGTGCGGCAGTCGCGGCACTTCCCGCCGAGCGCGAGCCAGCTGAGCACGGGCACGTTGTCGCGGCGGCGGATCGGCGTGGAGCAGCTCGGGCACGAGCTCGCCGGGCGCGCCACGGAGAGGCCTGAGGGCACCCGGTACACGACCACGTTGAGGAACGAACCGATGAGCAGGCCGAAGCATCCCGCGACCAGGACGGCGGTGATCCAGGGCGCGGCGATCACGAGGCTGCTCCCGTCGAGGTGAAGGCCGGCTTGACCTCGGTCTGCGTGGTGACGCCGTACGAGGTCGTGACCGGGCTGAGGAACTTCGGCGGGGCGAGGTAGCGCAGCCGGGTGTCGTACGCGTACGCCTTGACGTAGCCGTTCGAGCCGTTGCGGACGACGCCGCGGTAGGCCTGGGTGATCGAGCCCTTGACGGTGAGGGTGCCGCGGTCCCCGCCACTGGCGTAGTTCTGCACGAGGAAGGAGTGCTGCACCGAGATGATGGCCGCGTCGATCTCGCGGTCGGAGCCGCCCAGCAGCGACTTGCCCTTGGTGTCGACCGGGTTCCAGACCCAGGCCACGCCGTCGCTGGCGAGGCCGAGGATGTTCGTGCTGGCGTTGGTGGCGGAGTAGACCAGGTCGCCCGTGACGTAGACGTAGTTCTTCGCGGCGATGGTCAGCTGGCCCTGGAACGTGCCCTTGACGAACACGTCGCCGCTTCGCGCACCGTAGGCGCAGGCCCCCTTGCCGGGACCCCCCGCGGTGGCCGAGGTCGGGACCGACTCCTTCGAGATCGGGTAGCCGACGTGGTTGTCGTCGCACGAGGTCTCGGTCAGGTCGCCCTTCGACGCCGCAGCGTTCACGTTCTGCGCACCACCACCCACCGTCGGGACGGGGATGTCCTGCACGTAGATGAGGTTGTTGGCCGGGACCGCGATGGTGGCCCCGCCCGGCGAGCCGAGTTGTCCCGGTGCCGTCCCGGGGAGACCGCAGTCCGCGTCGGCGGTGCCCTTGGTCGCGGCGTCGTTCGAGATGCGGGTCATCTTGCTGTTGGGCGACTTCACCGTCATCTTGCCGTCGGCCGAGAAGACGATGTCGGTCGGGCCGGTGTAGAGGCAGCCGGGGCGCGGGACCTCGGTCGGCAGGTCGGTCCGCGTCTCGCGGATCTTGTCGCTGTTGGTGTCGGGCATGGTGACGCTCGCCACCTGGTCGGGCCCGGCCCCCCGGGCCCGCTCCTTGTCGAACACCTGACCGCCGCAGGCCGTGCCGTTCGAGTCGACCTTGGCGTAGGACTTGCCCGGGGTCGGGTCGGCGGTGCTGACCAATTCCTTGAAGGTGGCGGAGCACACGCGCATCGTGTCGTTGGAGTGGGCCGGACCGTAGATCGTGTCACCGCCACTGAAGGAGATCTCGCCGCACTTGTCGGCCTGCGTGCGGGACTCCCAGGCCTTCTTGGTGCAGTTCTTGTTCGTGCTGCCGGTCAGCAGCGGGTCCTGCGACTCGATGTCGGTGAAGTACAGGTAGTCGATGAACCCCTTCTGGCGCAGGTCGGCGATGACGCTGCGCGTGGCGCCGCCGACCTTGCCCGTGGCGCGGATGCGTAAGGCCCCCGAGGCCACGTAGGCGGAGTTGTCGACCTCGTAGCGGAACTGCGCGCGGTCGCCGCTGCCGGGGACGCTCGCCCACGTGCCCGAGACGCCGAACCCGAAGGCCTTGTTGGCCTGGGGCCCGCCGGGCAGGGTCAACTTGCTGCCGGTGGCCTTGCTGAACGGGGCGTTCGCGTCGCCGTACTGCTGGTAGCTGTTGTCGTTCGCCAGCCGAGCCTGGTACTCCTCGACGCCGGCGTAGGCCGCGGCCAGGGCGCCGCCCCAGTCCTGGTCGGCGGCGGACTTCTTCAGTCCGCTCGTGGCGACGGTCAGGGCGGTCGCCGCCATGATGACGAGCACCATGCCGAAGATGAGGACGACGGCCATCGCCATGCCGCCCTCGTGGTCGGACTGGTTGAGTCGGTCGAGCCCCAGGCGTCGTCGGAGGGAGGTCATGTGGTGGCTCCTCCGACGAGGTTGGACAGCGAGACGGTGGTCTGGAGCGTGACGGCCTGGCTCGACCTCGTGGCCGTCCGGTTGATCGTCACGCTCACCTGGACGGCGGCTATGGCCGGCAGCTGCGCCGCGGAGAGCGCGCCACCGGAATCGGGCGCCAGGACGGCGCCCGTGAAGTCGTAGTACGTGAAGAGGGGCGCCCCGCTGCTCGCTGTGGTCACGACGGAGACTCCGAGGGTGCGCTTCGTCGGGGTCGAGACGAACTGCCAGTAGTCGGTCTGGAGCGGGGTGCCGACCACGGTCGTCTCGACCAGGCTGCGGTCGGCGGCCACGCCGAACGTGACCTTGCGGGGCACGGTCGTGAGCGAGTCCGCGCCGTTGACGGCCGTGGTCAGCGTCAGGCTCTCGGTCGTGGCCAGGCTGAACGAGGTCGCCTCGGTACCGCCCGGCGTGGGGATGGTGCGGGCAGCCCGCACCACACGGCTGACCTCGTTCATGACGTTCGACGCGACGCGCGTGTTGGCGTCGACGCCGCGGGCCTGGGCCGTCGCCTTGGTCAACGAGATGAACGTCGTGGTCACGACGGCCACGATGATGCCGAAGACCATCATCGCGACGATCAGCTCGGCCAGGCTGAGGCCGGCGTCGCGCCGTGCGTCGCCGACCACGAGCGCCCGCAGGCGGCTCACGAGGTCGGCCTGGGGTCGAGGGTGACGACGTTCGCGGTGGTGCCGGAGCCGCCGAAGATGCCACCGATGATGCTGCCGATCAGGCCGCTGATTGTGAGCGGGTTCAGGGACGTCGACGACTTGCCCGACGTGATGGCCCACGTGCCGTACGGCAGGGCGATGGTGACCTCGTTCTTCGGTGTCTTGTTCTTGACGTCGAAGGTGTAGGTCTGCGTGGACGCGCAGCCGGGGTCGCCGTTCAGCGCCGTCGTCGAGCGCGCCTGGATGATCGTGTCGCTGCCCGAGTTCAGCTTGACCGTCGTGACGCCCATCGGCAGGGCGTACGCGGCCGCCCCCGCGGACGCAGCCACGAAGGGCTGTCGGGCGGCCGTCTTGCCGGCCGCGTTGGCGGGCCACGCCCCCGGGTCGGGCGACAGGCAGCTGCCCCCGTCCGCGCCCACGGGACGGTAGGTGCCCGCGATCATCTGGTACCCCGTGGTCTTGGGGAAGAGGTAGACGTCGCTGACGGCACCGGTGACCACGTAGGGCTCCGGCCCGCCCAGGACGGTGGTCTTGAGGTCGTTCGGCAGGACGACCGCGCCGCCGCTGTAGGTGGAGGCGTAGGTCATGGCGAAGTCGTCACCGAGGTCGTAGGTGAACGAGACGCCCGCGGAGTCACCCTTGGCGACGACGATGCCCGTCTTGACCGGTGCCGAGGCCTGGTACGCGTCGCGCCAAGGGGCCGCGTCCGCCCGCGACACGGTGACCTTGTAGCTGCCGGGGAGCACCTTGATGGCGACCGAGCAGCCGTCGGCGTTGGTGGGGGCGGGCTTGGAGGCCGAGGTCAGCGCCTTGCCGGGGGCGGCCGACTTGTCGTCGGGCTCGACGGTCACGACGATGCCCGAGACGCCGGCACCGGCGGTGTTCTTGACACCGACGAGGATGGTGCCCGTGTCCTGGTCGTTGAGCCGGTTGTTCGGCGCGAGGATCGTGTCGCTGCGGACGGGCTGCGTGCCCTTGCGCATGCCGGCCCAGGTGATCGAGACCTGCAGGCGCTTGTAGAAGAGGGCGCCGTTGCCCGAGGCTGCGGCGGGGGTGCACGAGGTGTCGACCCCCGTGGTGGTGATGAAGGCCGCTGTCTGGGCCACCGTGAACACCGTGCCGTTGACGGTGGTGGTGGTCGTGCCCGACGAGACGGAGATGACGTCGGCCACGCCGCGCGCGGTGTCGACGGCCTGGGCCGCGAGGTTGGCCGCGACCTCACGGTTGCGGTTGTCGCTCGACATCGCCAGGGTCGTGCCGACCGCGACGATGGAGCCGACCGAGATGATCGCGAAGACCAGGAGGGCGACGACCACCTCGACGATCGACAGACCGGCCTCGCGCGCCTCGGGGTCGAGGGGACGCAGACGGGTGCTGATGCGCTGGAACATGGTGGTTCACCTCCCGGTCGGGTCAGGGGTGGGTGCGAGGGACGCGGGCAGGGTGTCCTAGATCGACACCCTGCCCGCGGTCGGGTTCGTCAGCAGCCGGTCGGCTTGGTGGCCGTCGGGCCCACGACGCCGGCGGAGTCGGTCACGTAGAACTTCTTCGCGGAGTCGCTCGGGGCGTTAGCGACGAGGCAGAAGGCACCGTTGTTCGCCGTGGTGGGGGCAGCGCTGAAGGCCAGCGACTTGGTGTTGTCGCCCAGAGCGAACCCGTACTTGCCGAGCGCGGTCGCGTCGAGGGTCGGAGCCGTGGCCGTCCCGTTGTCGGTCTGGTATGCGATGACCGCCGTCTTGATGTTGCTGAGGTCGGACTTCACGGCGGCGTCCTTGCTGCTGGCTTGCACACCCAGGTACACCGGGATGGCGATCGCGGCGAGGATGCCGATGATGATGACGACGACGAGGAGCTCGATCAGGGTGAAGCCCTTGTCCTTGTCGTCGGAGAGGTTCTGGCGGCGGGCGCTGAGCTTGCCCATGAGGGTGAAGTACATGTCGCTGGTCCTGTTCGGTCGGGTGCGGGAGTGATGCCCGGTGAGGGGGGTGAGGCGGTCACTGAGCTCCCGCCGGGATCGATGGTGCCACCTGGGAAAGTGCCCCAGAATCCCTTGGAAGGGGGGTTTTGGCCCGCGACACGGCCCCAGTTCGGGTATCCCCCGAAAGGCCGAAAGCGCAGGTCAGCGCCCGTATGAGGGGTAGACCGCCCGGTCGCGAGACGCCCGGCACGAGAAGGAGGCGCGAGCCGGCCTCGTGAACCGGCCCGCGCCTCCTGCGGGGGTGCCTGACGCGTTACTTGATCAGCGAGGTGATCTGGAAGATGGGCAGGTACAGCGCCACGATCATGCCGCCGACGACGACGCCGAGGAAGGCGATCAGCAGGGGCTCGATCAGGGCCGTCAGCGACTCGGTCGTCGACTTCACCTCTTGGTCGTAGAAGTCCGCGACCTTCTCGAGCATCGTCTGCAGCGAACCCGAGTCCTCGCCGACCGAGATCATCTGCGTGACCATCGACGGGAAGACCCCCGAGTCGGTCAGCGGGCCGGCGATGGACTCGCCCTGCCGCACCGATTCGGCCACCTTGACCAGCGCCTCCTCGAGGACGTAGTTGCCCGACACCTCGCCCACGATGCGCAGTGCCGTGAGGATGGGCACGCCGGCGCCGATCATGTTCGAGAAGTTGCGGCTGAACCGCGCGATCGCGATCTTCCGGAACAGCGCGCCGAAGACCGGCAGCTTGAGCTTCAGCGGGTCGAGGAACGCCCGCACCTTGACCGAGTTCTTGTTCGTCCGCCACCAGATCGAGAACGCGATGCCCACGACGATGCCGGCCGGCACGACGTACGGCATCGCCCGCGACGCGTAGACAAGGATCATCGTCGGCAACGGCAGCTGGCCGCCGAGGTTGGTGAACATGTCCTGGAAGATCGGGACGATGAACAGCAGCATGATGACGACCGCGACGAGCGACATGACGAGCACGACGACGGGGTAGGTCATGGCCGACTTGATCGTCGACCGCAGCGCCACCTCCTTCTCGAAGTTCTCGGCCGTCGACTCGAGCGCCTTGTCGAGGAACCCGCCGGTCTCGCCCGCCTTGATCATGTTGATCATCAGCGGCGGGAAGTCCTTGTCGTGCTTGCCGACCGCGTCCGAGAACGAGACGCCGGTCTCGACGTCGTCGCGCACCTCGGCCATGATCTTGGCCAGCCGCTTGTTGTCGACCTGGTCGGCGAGGATCGTCAGGGTGCGCAGCAGCGACAGCCCCGAACCGATCATGGTCGCCATCTGGCGCGACATGACCGCGATGTCCTTCATCTTGACCGCACGGTCGCCGAGCCCGGGGATCGACACCTCGCGCTGCAGGCCGGTGCCGGCGCCCGCCTCGCTGATCGAGATCGGCTGCACGCCCATCGTGCGGAGGCGCGTGATGACCGCGCCCTCGCTCGACGCGTCGACCTTGCCCTTGACGACCTTGCCGGCCCCGTCACGCCCCTTGTAGGCGTAGGCGACTGCCCCGGCCATCAGGCGGCCCCGCCAGAGAACGAGTCGCCGAAGTCGATGCCGCTGTCGAGGCCCTGGCTCTCGGACTTGTTGATCACTCGCGTCACGAGGCGGTCGAACCCTTCACGGTCGTGCACCTTCTCCATCGCCGCCTTGTGCGTCACGACGCCGGTGTTCACCAGGTCGGCGAGCTTCTGGTCCATCGTGTGCATGCCGAGGTCACGGCCCGCCTGCATCGACGAGGCGATCTGGTACGTCTTGCCCTCGCGCACGAGGTTGCCGATCGCGGGGGTCATCATCATGATCTCGGTCGCCACGACCCGGCCACGGCCGCTGGCCTTGGGCAGCAGCGTCTGACAGACGACGCCCTGCAGCGTCGAGGCGAGCTGCGTGCGCACCTGGTCCTGCTGGTACGGCGGGAACACGTCGATGACGCGGTCGATGGTCTGCGCCGCGCTCTGCGTGTGCAGGGTCGCGAAGACGAGGTGACCGGTCTCGGCGGCGGTCAGCGCGACCGAGATGGTCTCGAGGTCGCGGAGCTCACCGATCAGGATGACGTCGGGGTCCTGCCGCAGCACGTGCTTGAGCGCCGCCGCGAAGCTGTGGGTGTCGTGCCCGACCTCTCGCTGGTTCACGAGCGACTTCTTGTGCTGGTGCATGAACTCGATCGGGTCCTCGACCGTCACGATGTGGTCGGCCCGCGTGCGGTTGACGAGGTCGATCAGCGCCGCGAGGGTCGTCGACTTGCCCGAACCCGTGGGGCCCGTGACGAGCACGAGACCGCGCGGGAGCTTGGCGAAGGTCGACACCGACTCGGGCACGCCCAGGTCGCCGAGCTGCTTGATCTCGGTGGGGATCAACCGGAAGGCCGCCCCCAACGAGCCGCGCTGCTGGTAGAAGTTCACGCGGAAACGTGACTCGTCCGAGAGCGAGTAGGCGAAGTCCAGCTCGAGCTCCTCGTCGAAGCGCTGCTGCTGCTCGGGCGTGAGCAGGCTCTCCAGCGCCGTGCGGACGATGGCCGCGTCCCAGACGGTGCCGCCGGCGAGGGCGGGTCGCAGGTCACCATCGACGCGGATCGTCGGCATGGCGTCGGTGGTGACGTGCAGGTCGGACGCGTTCTGCAGCACGACCTGGATCAGCGCCGAGACGAGTCCGGCGTGCGCGTGGTCGCGCGGGTGGCGGTGCAGCTCGATGCCGTGGAAGTCGGCCGCGTCCTCGGCCGTCGTGAGGACGGCGGTCGGCGCGTCGGCCGCGACGTGCTGCGGAGCGGGCGCGTCCCAGGGGGCGACCGTGGACGGGGCCGCCGGGGCGCCGGCGGCGGTCGGGAAGACGACGCCCTCGGCGGCGAACGGCGAGGCCGACGTGCTCGTCGCCATCGTCTCGGCCGTCGCCGGGATCGCGACGGTGGGGGCGGTGGCGGCGAGGTCCGTCGAGGAGTCGACCCGCGCCTCCTGCATGGGGGTCGCCTGAGCCCGGGAGGCGCGGATCGGCTCCTCGAAGCGGGGGTCGACCCAGCCGGGTCGCGGCGTCGACGGCAGCACGTGGCCGGCGGGCGGCGGGCTGAGCGGTGCCGGGGAGGCCGCCGTGGGCCCTGCGGTCGCGGGCGACGTGAGCACGGAGGAGGGCGCGGAGACCGACGACGGGGCCGCGGCCGACCGGGGCAGGACGGGCGAGGGGCCCGTGTCGGGGACGAGCAGGGCCTCCTGGTCGGCGAGCGCGGCCTTGTCGACCAGGGCCTCGGCCAGCCGGGCGGCGCGACGGCTCGAGGGGGCACGCGTGGGCGTCCAGCCCATGACCGGGTCCTGGCCTCCGTCGAGGCTGTAGACGGGGCCCGTCGCGGCGCCACCGGGCGACGCGGGAGCGGACGGGAACGGCGACGCGTCGGCCGGAGCCGTCGACGACGGGGTCGCGGAGGCAGTCGCGGTCGCGGTGGCTGACCGGACCTCGTTGCCCGGACGACCCGGCGTCCATCCCGCGAGGGCGGCGGCCTCGGCGGTCGAGTCGTCGGGGAGGTCGTAGATCGAAGCGCTCATGAGAGGGGCTCCTCGTGGTCGGTCCGGGCTCGGCCGGAGACGGGCGTCACGCGACGACCCGCAAGATCTCTTCGACGCTGGTGAGGCCGAGCTTGGCCTTCTCCCAACCGTCCTGACGCAGGCTCAACATGCCCTGCTCGCGGGCGACCCGGCCGATCTCGGCGCTGGACGCGCGGCTGACGGCGAGGCGTTCGATCTCTTCCGAGACGCTCATCACCTCGTGCAGCGCGATGCGACCGCGGTAGCCCGTGTTCGAGCACTGCTGGCAGCCCACCGGCTGGTACACCGTGGGGTTCTCGTCGGGTCCGACGCGGAACTTCAGGTGTGCCAGCTGCAGCGGCGAGTAGGCCGTGGGCGTCTTGCACCGGTCGCAGAGTCGGCGCGCGAGACGCTGGGCGACGACGCAGTCGATGGCCGAGCCGACCAGGAAGGGCTCGATGCCCATCTCGGTGAGGCGGGTGATGGCGCTCGGGGCGTCGTTCGTGTGCAACGTGCTCAGCACGAGGTGGCCGGTCAACGACGCCTCGATCGCGATCTGCGCCGTCTCGTGGTCGCGGATCTCACCGAGCAGGACGACGTCGGGGTCGGACCGCAGGATGCTGCGGAGCGCACTCGCGAAGGTCAAGCCCGCCTTGGGGTTGACCTGCACCTGGTTGATGCCCTTCATGCGGTACTCGACCGGGTCCTCGACCGTGATGACGTTGATCTCGGGACGGGCGACGGCGTTCAGGGTCGTGTACAGCGTCGTCGACTTGCCCGAGCCCGTGGGGCCGGTGACGAGGATCATGCCGTAGGGCTTCGAGTACGACTCGGCGTAGACGTCGAAGTTGCGCTCGAGCAGGTTGAGGTCGCGCAGGCTCATCGAGGTGTTCGAGTTGTCGAGGATCCGCATCACGACCTTCTCGCCCCAGACGGTCGGCAGCGTCGCCACCCGCAGGTCGATCTGTCGTCCGCCGTGGCGCACCGACATGCGACCGTCCTGCGGCTTGCGGCGCTCGGCGATGTCGATCTCGCTCATGATCTTCAGGCGCGAGATGACGCCGTTCTGGATCGCCTTCGGTGCCGGCTGCATCTCGTGCAGCACCCCGTCGATGCGGTAGCGGATGCGCACGTCGGTCTCGGACGGCTCGATGTGGATGTCGGAGGCGTGGTCGGTGATCGCCTGGCTGACGAGCAGGTTGACGAACCGGACGATCGGCACGTCGTCGTCGGGACCGTCGGTGATGTCGGCGGCGGTCTCGTGCGCCCGCTCCTCCTCGAGGGTCGACGTGAGGTCGTTCAGCTCGTCGTCGGCGCGGAGGTAGCGGTCGATGGCGGCGCGGAGGTCGTTCTTCTCGGCGACGACGGGGTCGACGCCCATGCGCAGGCCGGCACGGACGTCGTCGATGGCGAAGACGTCGCCCGGGTCCTCCATGGCGAGGATCAAGGAACCGTCGCGCACCCCGATCGGCAGGACCTTGTGGCGTCGGCACACGGCCGCGGGCACCATCGTCACGGCCGAACGGTCGACGGGGTAGTCGATCAGCTCGACGAAGTCGAGGTCGGCGGCCGTGGCCCGGGCCCTCGCCACCTGCATCTCGGTGACGACGCCTCGCGAGAGGAGGTCGCGGATCGACGCCTCTTCCTCGGCCGGGCCGCGCGGGATCACGTCGAGCTGCTCGATCGGCAACAGCCCGTGCAAGATCAGGATCTCGGTCATGGAAGCCACGCGTACCTCCTCGGAAGTACAGGGCCTCGGGGGTAGGACGACGAGGCCGGTCGACGCTCGGGGTCGGGACCGAGCTTGCCTCACGGTACGGCCGGGACGTCGTCGCCGGCACGTCCCAGAGCGGGTGCCCCTCGAAGGGGTGCGCCGGTCGCCCCCCGGCCGGACTCAGTACGCGCGCACCACCGTGGCGGAGCGCCTCGCGGCGACGAACCCGGCCCGGTCGTAGAGCCCGAGTGCGCCCGTCGGGCTCACGGAGTCGACGTCGAGCACGGTCACCTCCAGCCCCTCGGCGACGTGTGCTTCGAGCGTCGACGCGAGCAAGGACTGCGCGAGGTGCCGTCCGCGCCAGGAACGCCGGACGCCGACGTACTCGACGTAGGCGCACCGCCGCCCGAGGGCCGCCCAGCCCTCGGGGTCGACGTCGCTCAGGACGAACGCCACGACCTGTTCGGCCGCCTCGGGATCGTCGAGCGGACGGGCGACGGCGAGCAGCGAGAGGTCTTGTCGGAACGTGCCGGCCCCGACCATCCGACCCCAGCGGTCCTCGCTAGTCGGCTGGCTGCCCCAGTGGTCGCGGAAGGAGTCGTTGCGGGCCTGCCGTGTCGCCTCGACCCACTCGTCGGTCATCGTGACAAATCGGACGGCCGGGTCGAGCGCGACGCGTTCGATCGGTTCCGCCAGGTCGCGCCGCAGCTCGGTCCACCACCGCGACTCGTCGAACCCCGCACGACGGAGCGCCGCCCGAGCGTCGAGGGCGTCCTCGTCGACGTCGGTCACGAGACCGGCCGGCAGGACCTCGTCACAGGCGGCCAGGTGCTGCTCGCCCCGAGCCCGTTGCCAGTCGAGGAGACGGCGACCGAGACCCTCGCCGCGTCGGCCGGGGTCGACACCGCCGGGGACCCCCACCCGCACGAGGCTGACCCGGGTCGGGCCCAGGTGGCTGAGTCCCCAGGCGACGAAGCGGCCGTCGGCGTCGACCCCGACGATGCTGTCCCGCGCGAGGTCGATGCCGGGCGACGTGAGGTCGTCACGCACGACCTCGAGGGCATGGCCCCGGTCGGGGTGGTCGACGGCCCCGATGCGGGCACAGAGTGCGTGCAGGGGCACGAGGTCGTCGAGCGCGAGCGGTCGCCAGGTGACACCCGCGACGGACTCCGGCGGCAGCACGACGTCGGGCGCGGCCACCCGCTCGTGGACGGGACGGTCGGCCGTGCCGACGCTGACGCCCTCGGCGGCCTCGCCCCGGGCGACGACGGCCGGGGCGGAGGTGGCGGGTGATCCGGCGGTTCCGCCGACGGCGGAGGTCACGGTGGCGGTCTCTTCGGGCTGGTCCTCAGGCATCCGTCCATCCTGCCGGGTCTCCTCTCGCCGTCGCCTCAGCCCGGCGGGGGAACGACCCGCCGGCGTCACCGCTCGGTCCGGGGACGGCGAAGGGCCCCGGTCCGCACGATGTGCGAGCCGGGGCCCTTCGAGGCGAGGCCTTCAGGAGGCGCGGTGCGGGTCAGACCCTCACCGCGCCTCCCGACGGGGTTCTCAGTTGTAGGTGCCGGGGGTGAAGTCGTCCGACGAGAACGAGTCGAAGTCCACGAAGCTCAGGTCGGCTTCGTTGAACGACGCATCGTCGGTGAAGACGCGGTTGGGGTACCGCTCCGCCTTCGCCTCTTCCGTCGCCTCGACCGACACGTCGCGGTAACGCGACAGGCCGGTGCCCGCGGGGATGAGCTTTCCGATGATGACGTTCTCTTTCAGACCGACCAGCGGGTCGCTCTTGCCTTCCATGGCCGCCTGCGTGAGGACGCGGGTCGTCTCTTGGAAGGACGCGGCCGACAGCCACGACTCGGTCGCCAGCGAGGCCTTCGTGATGCCCATGACCTCTTGGCGAGCGGACGCGGTCCGCTTGCCCTCGGTCAGTGCCGCACGGTTGATCTCGTTGTACTTCGACCGGTCGACGAGCTCACCGGGCAGCAGGTCGGTGTCGGCGTGGTCGACGACGGTGACCTTGCGGAGCATCTGACGGACGATGACCTCGATGTGCTTGTCGTGGATCGGCACACCCTGCGAGCGGTAGACGTCCTGGACGCCACCCACGAGGTGCTGCTGCACCGCACGGACGCCCTTGACGCGCAGGACCTCTTTCGGGTCCACCGCGCCGGCGATGATCTGCTCACCGAGCTCGACGTGCTGACCGTCCTCGACGAGGAGGGTCGAACGCTTGAGCACGGGGTAGATCACTTCTTCGTCGCCGTTGTCGGGCTGCAGGATGACGCGGCGAGCCTTGTCGGTGTCCTCGATGGTGATGCGACCGGCCGAGTCGGCGATCGGGGACGCACCCTTGGGGGTGCGCGCCTCGAACAGCTCGGTCACGCGGGGCAGACCCTGCGTGATGTCGTCGGCCGAGGCCGAACCACCGGTGTGGAAGGTACGCATGGTCAGCTGCGTGCCGGGCTCACCGATCGACTGGGCCGCGATGATGCCGACGGCCTCACCGATGTCGACCAGGTTGCCGGTGGCCAGCGAGCGGCCGTAGCACTGGGCGCAGACACCGACCGCGGCCTCACAGGTGAGGACGGAGCGGACCTTGATGGTCTCGACGCCGGCCGCCACGAGCTCGTCGATCAGGACGTCTCCGACGTCGGCGCCGGCCTCGGCCAGCACCGTGCCCCCGGCGTCCACCGCGGCTGCCGCGAGCGACCGTGCGAACACGGTGTTCTCGACGGTCGCGTCGCGCACCATGACGCCGTTGGCGTCGGGTGCGGCGATCGGCATCTCGAGGCCACGCGAGGTACCGCAGTCATCTTCACGGATGATGACGTCCTGCGACACGTCGACCAGACGACGGGTCAGGTACCCCGAGTCGGCCGTACGGAGGGCCGTGTCGGCCAGACCCTTGCGGGCACCGTGCGTCGCGATGAAGTACTCGGCCACCGACAGACCCTCGCGGTACGAGGAGATGATCGGGCGGGGGATGATGTCACCCTTCGGGTTGTTCACCAGGCCTCGCATGCCGGCGATGTTGCGCACCTGCAGCCAGTTACCACGGGCCCCCGACGTCACCATGCGGTTGATGGTGTTGTCGATCGGGAAGTTCGCCCGCATCTCGGCGGCGACCTCGTTCGTGGCCTCCGTCCAGATCTTGATCAGGTCGGCACGACGCTCGGCGTCGGAGATGAGGCCCTTGTCGAACTCGGACTGCACCGCCGCGGCCTGCTTCTCGTAGCCCGCGACGATCTCGGGCTTGCGCGGAGGCGTGAGCACGTCGGACAGCGCGACCGTGACACCCGAACGCGAGGCCCAGTAGAAGCCCGCGTCCTTGATGTTGTCGAGGGCTGCGGCGACGGCGACCTTGGGGTAGCGCTCGGCGAGGTCGTTGACGATCGTCGAGAGCATGCCCTTGTCGGTCACCTGCTGGACGAACGGGTAGTCCGCCGGCAGGTTCTCGTTGAAGAGCGCACGACCGAGGGTCGTCTCGAGCAGGATGTCCTGTCCGACCTCGTAGCCCTCGGGAGCCTCGCCCTCGGCGAAGTGCACGCCGTTCATGCGGATCTTGACCATCGCGTTGAGGTCGAGCGAGCCCTGGTCCTTCGCGAGGATCGCCTCGGCGACCGACGAGAAGGCACGGCCTTCACCCTCGGCACCTTCGGTGACCGTCGTGAGGTAGTGCAGACCGATGATCATGTCCTGTGCGGGCAGGGTCACCGGACGGCCGTCGGACGGCTTCAGGATGTTGTTCGAGGCGAGCATCAGGATGCGCGCCTCGGCCTGGGCCTCGACGGACAGCGGCAGGTGCACGGCCATCTGGTCACCGTCGAAGTCGGCGTTGAACGCCGCGCAGACGAGGGGGTGCAGCTGGATGGCCTTGCCCTCGACCAGCTGGGGCTCGAACGCCTGGATGCCGAGACGGTGCAGCGTGGGCGCACGGTTCAGCAGCACGGGGCGCTCGCGGATGATCTCTTCGAGGACGTCCCAGACCTGCGGGCGCGAACGCTCGACCATGCGCTTGGCCGACTTGATGTTCTGAGCGTGGCTCAGGTCGATCAGGCGCTTGATGACGAACGGCTTGAACAGCTCGAGGGCCATCTGCTTGGGCAGACCGCACTGGTGCAGCTTGAGCGTCGGGCCGACGATGATGACCGAACGACCGGAGTAGTCGACGCGCTTGCCGAGCAGGTTCTGGCGGAAACGACCCTGCTTTCCCTTGAGCATGTCGCTCAGGGACTTCAGGGCGCGGTTGCCGGTACCGGTGACGGGACGACCGCGACGACCGTTGTCGAACAGGGCGTCGACGGCCTCTTGCAGCATGCGCTTCTCGTTGTTCACGATGATCTCGGGAGCACCGAGGTCGAGCAGGCGACGGAGGCGGTTGTTGCGGTTGATCACGCGACGGTAGAGGTCGTTCAGGTCGCTGGTCGCGAAGCGACCACCGTCGAGCTGCACCATCGGGCGCAGCTCGGGCGGGATGACCGGGACGACGTCGAGGACCATGGCGGCCGGCGAGTTGCCGGTCGCCAGGAACGAGCTGACGACGCGCAGGCGCTTGATGGCGCGGATCTTCTTCTGACCCTTGCCCTCGGAGATCTGCAGGTGGAGGTTCTCGGCCTCGGTGGTGAGGTCGAAGGCCTCGAGGCGCTTCTTGATCGCCTCGGCGCCCATGTGGGCCTCGAAGTAGATGCCGAAGCGGTCCTGCAGCTCGTGGAAGACGGCGTCTTCCGGCTTGAGGTCGCCGACCTTGAGGTTGCGGAAGTCCTCCCACACGCGCTCGAGGCGGTTGATGTCCTCGTCGAACGACTTGCGCGTCTGCGACATCTCTTTCTCGGCGCCGTCCTTCGCACGACGCTTCTGGTCGCTCTTCGCGCCTTCTTCCTCGAGGACGGCCAGGTCGTCCTCGAGCTTCTTCAGGCGGTCGGCGATGCGCGTGTCGCGCTGCGACTCGAGCTGCTTGATCTCGAGGCGGAGCTCGTTCTCGAGCCCGGGCATGTCGGCGTGACGGCCCTCTTCGTCGATCGAGATGACCATGTAGGCCGCGAAGTAGATGACCTTCTCGAGGTCTTTCGGGGCCATGTCGAGCAGGTAGCCCAAGCGCGAGGGGACGCCCTTGAAGTACCAGATGTGCGTGACGGGGGCGGCGAGCTCGATGTGGCCCATGCGCTCACGACGCACGGACGACTTCGTGACCTCGACGCCGCAGCGCTCGCAGACGATGCCCTTGAAGCGGACGCGCTTGTACTTGCCGCACGCGCACTCCCAGTCACGCGAGGGCCCGAAGATCTGTTCTCCGAAGAGACCGTCCTTCTCGGGCTTCAGCGTGCGGTAGTTGATGGTCTCCGGCTTCTTGACCTCACCGTGCGACCAGGCGCGGATGTTCTCGGCAGTGGCGAGGCCGATCCGCAGCTCATCGAAAGTTGTTGCTTCGATCAAAATTTAATCCCTTGTCAGATGTATCGACGTGTCGTTGTGGGAAGGGGGCTTAGATCTCGTCGACGTTCGACGATTCGAAGCGGGAGGAGATGTTGATGCCGAGCTCTTCGGCGGCACGGAAGACCTCGTCGTCCGTGTCGCGCAGGCTGACCGTCTGGCCGTCGGCCGAGAGGACCTCGACGTTCAGGCACAGCGACTGCATCTCTTTGATGAGGACCTTGAAGCTCTCGGGGATGCCGGGCTCCTGGATGTTCTCGCCCTTGACGATGGCTTCGTACACCTTCACGCGGCCAAGGATGTCGTCCGACTTGATGGTCAGGAGCTCTTGCAGCGCGTACGCGGCGCCGTAGGCCTCGAGGGCCCAGACCTCCATCTCACCGAAGCGCTGGCCACCGAACTGTGCCTTACCACCCAGCGGCTGCTGCGTGATCATCGAGTACGGGCCCGTCGAACGCGCGTGGATCTTGTCGTCGACGAGGTGGTGCAGCTTCAGGATGTACATGTAGCCGACCGAGATCGGGTTCGGGAACGGCTCACCCGAGCGACCGTCGAACAGGCGCGCCTTGCCGGACGAACCGATCAGACGCTCACCGTCGCGGGTCGGCAGGGTGGAGTCGAGCAGACCCTCGATCTCGCGCTCGGCGGCACCGTCGAACACCGGGGTGGCGACCTTCGTGCCGGGAGCGGCGCTGAGCGCCTCTTCGGGCAGGTTCTTCGCCCACTCCTGGACGCCCTCGACGTTCCAACCCTGCGCCGCGATCCACCCGAGGTGGATCTCGAGCACCTGGCCGAAGTTCATTCGACCGGGAACGCCCAGCGGGTTGAGGATGATGTCGACCGGGGTGCCGTCCGCGAGGAAGGGCATGTCCTCGACGGGGAGGATCGTCGAGATGACGCCCTTGTTGCCGTGACGACCGGCGAGCTTGTCACCCGCGGTGATCTTGCGCTTCTGGGCGATGAACACGACCACGCGCTGGTTGACGCCCGAGCCGAGCTCGTCGTCTCCGTCCTGCGAGTCGAACACCTTGACGCCGATGACCGTGCCCTGCTCGCCGTGGGGCACCTTCAGGGACGTGTCGCGGACCTCACGGCTCTTCTCGTTGAAGATCGCACGCAGCAGGCGCTCTTCGGCGCTGAGCTCGGTCTCGCCCTTGGGCGTGACCTTGCCGACGAGGATGTCGCCGGGGCGCACCTCGGCACCGATGCGGATGATGCCGCGCTCGTCGAGGTCGGCCAGCAGGTCGGGGCTGACGTTGGGGAGATCACGGGTGATCTCTTCCTTGCCGAGCTTCGTGTCGCGGGCGTCGACTTCGTACTCTTCGATGTGGATCGACGAGAGCGTGTCGTCCTTGATGAGGTTCTGCGACAGGATCATCGCGTCCTCGTAGTTGTAGCCCTCCCACGGCATGAACGCGACGAGGAGGTTCTTGCCGAGCGCGAGCTCGCCGTTCTCGGTCGCGGGACCGTCGGCGATGACCTCGCCGACCTCGACGCGCTGGCCGGCGTCGACGATCACACGGTGGTTGTAGCTGGCGCCCTGGTTCGAGCGGTCGAACTTGCGCAGGAAGTAGTCCTGCGTGCCACCGTCGTCGAGCTGCACGGTGACGACGTCGGCCGACACCTCGGAGACCACGCCGGCGGCGTCGGCGGTGACGACGTCACCGGCGTCGATCGCGGTGTAGCCCTCCATGCCGGTGCCGACGAGGGGGCTCTCGCTGCGGACGAGCGGGACGGCCTGACGCTGCATGTTGGCACCCATGAGGGCGCGGTTCGCGTCGTCGTGCTCGAGGAACGGGATCAGCGACGTGGCCACCGACACCATCTGGCGCGGCGAGACGTCCATGTAGTCGACCTCGGCCTTGTCGACGAGCTCGACCTCGCCGCCCTTCTTGCGGACGAGCACCTTGTCGTCGACGAAGTCGAACTTGTCGTCGAGGGGGGCGTTCGCCTGGGCG
Source organism: Frigoribacterium sp. CFBP 8751 (assembly GCF_014841545.1). Classification (NCBI taxonomy): domain Bacteria; kingdom Bacillati; phylum Actinomycetota; class Actinomycetes; order Micrococcales; family Microbacteriaceae; genus Frigoribacterium; species Frigoribacterium sp. CFBP 8751. Next base: position 512,876 of record NZ_JACYUB010000001.1, on the reverse strand, counting down.
ACGACGTAGTCGTCTTCTTCCGACGCGGTGAGGTAGTCGATCGTCGTGGTGACGTTGCCCTTCTCCACGCGACGGTACGGCGTCTCGATGAAGCCGAACGAGTTGATGCGCGCGAAGGACGCGAGCGAACCGATCAGACCGATGTTCGGGCCTTCAGGGGTCTCGATCGGGCACATGCGGCCGTAGTGCGAGGGGTGGACGTCGCGGACCTCGACGCCGGCGCGCTCACGCGACAGACCGCCGGGGCCGAGCGCGCTCAGGCGACGCTTGTGCGTCAGGCCCGAGAGCGGGTTGTTCTGGTCCATGAACTGCGACAGCTGCGAGGTGCCGAAGAACTCCTTGATCGCGGCGACGACGGGGCGCACGTTGATCAGGGTCTGCGGCGTGATCGCCTCGATGTCCTGCGTGGTCATGCGCTCACGGACGACGCGCTCCATGCGCGACAGACCGGTGCGGACCTGGTTCTGGATCAGCTCGCCGACCGCGCGGATGCGACGGTTGCCGAAGTGGTCGATGTCGTCGACGTCGAGGCGCAGCTGGACGGGCTCGCCGTCGCGCGTGCCGTTCATCGACTTCTCTTCGGCGTGCAGCGACACGAGGTACTTGATCGTCGCGACGATGTCGTCGACGGTCAGGACCGAGTCACCCAGGGGCGCGTCGATGCCGAGCTTGCGGTTGATCTTGTAGCGACCCACCTTGGCCAGGTCGTAGCGCTTGTGGTTGAAGTAGAAGTTGTCGAGGAGCGCACGTGCGGCCTCGGCAGCGACCTGCTCGCCCGGACGGAGCTTGCGGTAGATGTCCTTGAGCGCCTCTTCCTTGGTGAGGATGGCGTCCTTCTCGAGGGTGGCCTCGATCGAGGCGAAGCCCTTGAACTCCTCCATGATCTCTTCGCTCGTCAGGCCGAGGGCCTTGAGGAAGACGGTCACGCTCTGCTTGCGCTTGCGGTCGATGCGGACGCCGACCTGGTCGCGCTTGTCGATCTCGAACTCGAGCCAGGCACCGCGGCTCGGGATGACGCGAGCCGAGTAGATGTCCTTGTCGCTGGTCTTGTCGGAGGCGCGCTCGAAGTAGACGCCCGGGCTGCGGACGAGCTGCGAGACGACGACACGCTCGGTGCCGTTGATGATGAACGTGCCGCGCTCGGTCATGAGCGGGAAGTCACCCATGAAGACCGTCTGGGTCTTGATCTCACCGGTGAGGTGGTTCATGAACTCGGCGTTCACGTAGAGCGGCGCGGCGTAGGTCTTGCCACGCTCTTTGCACTCGTCGATCGTGTACTTGGGCTCTTCGAGCTCGGGAGCCGTGAACGAGAGCTGCATGGTCTCGCCGAGGTCTTCGATCGGCGAGATCTCTTCGAAGATCTCTTCCAGGCCCGAGTGGAGGGCCAGGTCGGTGCGGCCCTGCTCGGTCGCCTCGGCGAGGCGGTCCTTCCAGATGTCGTTGCCGACGAGCCAGTCGAAGCTCTCGGTCTGGAGCGCCAGCAGGTCGGGGACCGTCAGCGTGTCGGTGATCTTGGCGAACGAGAGCCGCGATGCGTTGCGACCGTTCTTGGGTGAGTTGGTGGATGCGTTGTTCGCAGCAGCCAAGGAAGTAACCTCCGTGGACCCCGTCGGGTCATCACTGTCGGACAGTATGTGGTGAGTGAGTGAACGGCCCTACCCGGCGGACACCATCCACCCCGCCGTCATATTCGGGGGTGGGTGTCTCGAGACGTTGTCGACCGCAATATGACGACAGGACGCACGGGGAGCGCAAAGGTCCATACTAGGTCGCCCCGGACACGCCTGGCAAGCCCTGTCGTTGACCTTTCGCCCGAGCTTCGGTATAACCCGGGCGCATGCACAGGCATTCCACGGGATCGGGGGCCGCGCGCGCCTCCTCGTCCCCGGGATGGGAGGCTTGGGGCATGGCCGCACAGCACGACGAACCGCCCGTCGAGATCTCGATCGGGGCGGGTCTCGCCCGCGTGGACGAGGACCGGCACCGCCCCGGTTCGTACACCCTCGTCGTCGACGGCACGCCCCAGTCGCACGTCGACCTCGACGACCCGACGCACCTGGCCTTCGAGTACGTCCGGCGGATCGGGCACGCCGTCGACCTGCTGCCCGAGGGGCCGGTCACCGCGCTGCACCTCGGCGCCGGCGCCCTGACCCTGCCGCGCTACGTCGAGGCGACCCGACCGGGCTCGCGCCAGCAGGTGATCGAGCTCGAGGCCGACCTCGTGGCCCTCGTGCGCGAGACGCTGCCGCTGCCCCGCGGGGCCTCGATCCGGGTGCGCTACGGCGACGCCCGCGAGGTCATGGTGAAGCTGCCCGCCGGACTGCGCGGCACGGTCGACCTGCTGATCGTCGACGTGTTCGGCGGTTCTCAGATCCCCGCCCACGTCACGTCGCTCGAGTTCTACACGGCGGCGGCCGAGTTCCTGTCGCCGACCGGCATGCTGATCGTCAACTCTGCCGACGGCGCGGGGCTGGCCTTCGCCCGCGGCCAGGCGTCGACCCTCGCGACCGTGTTCGAGCACGTCGTCGCCGTGGCCGACCCCGCGACGCTCAAGGGCCGTCGCTTCGGCAACGTCGTGCTGATCGGTTCGCCGTCGCCGCTGCCGACCGACCGCATGCCCCGGCTCTACTCGTCGGACCCGCTGCCGGCCAAGGTCGTCCACGGCCGTGAGCTGCGCGACTTCGTCGCCGGGGCGCCCGTCGTCACCGACGCGACGGCCGTGCCCTCTCCCGAGCCGTCACGGAGCGTGTTCGGGGCGCGCTGACGACGCCCCGGTCGAGCCAGTGGGCCGCCCCCGTGGCACCCACGACGGCGGCCGAGGCGAGGGCCGTCGCGACGACGACGGGGACGACGTCGGGCAGGGTGGGGATCACCTGCACTCCGGTGGACACGGCGAGCGCGATCGAGAGGCCCGTCGACGTCGCCACGACGAGTCCGACGGGCAGTGTGGCCGTGAAGATCACGACCAACCCCTCTGCCAGGGCGATCCGTCGGGCGACGGCGGGTCGGGCCCCGTGTGCGGACAAGTGGAGTCGGTCGGGGTCGCGGCGAGGGCCGCGGAGCAAGGTGGAGGCGGCCGCACCCGCGAGCGCCACGGCCGATGCAGGCCCGAGGGCCAGAGCCGTCTGACGCCACTGTGGCGCCGAGGCTCCGGCGGGTGACACTCCAAGCATGACAGCCAGGTCGAGTGCGGACCCGGTCGCCATGACGAGACCGACGAAGAGGCCGACGGTCACCGTAGTCGACACGGCGGACACGGTCCCGTGGACGGCACGGGCCTTCGTGATCCGCCAGACGATTCCTCTGCCAGGGGGCACCAGCCGTGTCCATCGGCGGACGAACCAGGGCACGAAGGACGGGTACAGGAGCACCACACTGGCGACCGACACGACACCCGCCGTCGACTGCAGCGCGAGCAACCGAAGGGCAGGCGTGAAGAACGCGAGCTCGGAGAACGCGGCGACGTCGGCCTGGTCGAAGAACTCCGCGCCGGACGTGACGGCCGCCGTCAGTCCGTCCCAGACGAGGACGAGGGCCGCGACGGGCAAGACGAACGCGAGCCACATCGCGGCGACGACGCCGATGCGACCTGCGGGCGGGGCGGCAGCCACCGTGTGATCCGCCCCCTCGCCGCGGAGGACCCGAGCCGGGAGGCGCGTCGAAGCCCTGGAGGCTGCCGAGCGCGTCGACAGCAGGGACAGCCCCACGACGGACGCAGCGCTGCACGTCCACGACAGGCTGCCGCCGACCAGCAGCACGAACGAGGGGACGACGGTGTCGAGGGCAGGACGGACCAGCACCAGGACGAGGACGTGGGCGAGTGGCGCGGCGAACACCGACCCGAGGACGGCGCAGCCCCCTGCCCGGGCGAGCGCGAGACGAACGACGTGCCTCGGACCCAGCCCTGCGGTCGACAGGAAGGCGCTCTGTACCTCGTCGCCGCGCACGGCGAGTGCGTGCACGCGGATCAGGACGACGACCGTCGCCATCGCCGTGGCGACGACGACCGGGCTCACGTCGGCGTCCACCGGATCGGGCTCGACCCACCGCATGATCTCGGATGACACCGCGATTCCCAGCGCGAAGGTCAGGGCCGAGGTCGAGACGAAGGCGACGATCGTGGCGGCGAGGGCCGCCCGGGGGTCTGCACGGATCGACCTCCAGGCCAGCCAGACCGTCATGCCGTGCCAGCCGAACGGAAGATGGCCTCGAGCCCTTCCGGAGTCGGACCGGTCACGTCATGGCGCACTCGGCCCCGGTCGACGAAGACGACGCGATCGGCAGCGGACGCCACCCTCGGATCGTGTGTCACGACGAGGACCGCCGCGCCGGCACGGGCACGGATGCGGATCATCTGGACCACGGCGTCGACCGATCTCGGGTCGAGCCCGTCGGTCGGTTCGTCGAGCAGCGTGACGTGCGGCGGCTGGACGGCGACCCGGGCCAGTGCGACCCGGCGCCTCTCGCCACCCGACAGACCCTCGGGCAGTTCGTCGGACCTGTCGGCGAGTCCGACGCGACGAAGGGCGTCGTCGATCACGTCAGCCGGGGGCCGCTCGCCGCGGATGCGATGGAGGAGTTCGACGTTCTCCCGGACCGTCAGAGCCGGCAGGAGGTCGTCCCCCTGGAGGAGGAGGGCGACGTGGTGAGCCCGGACCCACGCACGGCCTGCGGCGTCGAGCGCCTGGATGTCGCCACCGAGGACGTCGACGCGACCCGTCGAACAGTCCTGTAGCCCGGCCACGCACCCGAGGATCGACGACTTGCCGGACCCGGAAGGCCCCATGAGCGCCACGGTCTCGCCCCTCGCCACGGTGAACGAGATCTGCTCGAGGACGGGGCGCCGCGCACCCTTGGTGTCCACCACGTCGTGGCCGACCCCCCACAGCGACACGGCCGTCATCTGGTGCCTCCGCGGAGGAACAGGTAGTCGGGCAGGGCCCGCAGCGCGTCTCCACCGGCGACGGTACGCGCCGCGGCATCCAACCCGATCACGACGCCGGCGGCGCCATGAGCCAGACCCGGCGACGTGGCATCGAGATCCCGACTCGGAAATGTCACCCCACCCTCGACGCGCAGCGCGTGCCATTCGAGTCGACGGACATGCCTCACCATGGTCGACGTCAAGTCCGGTGAGCCGCGGCCCGATCGTGCCAGTTCGGCCAGGAAGACCATCATCCCCGCCCGACCGTCGCTGAGTCCCGCATGGACGACGAGTTCTGCGCTGCACGCCCGCTCGATGCCCGGAAGGACTGCCTCGAGTTCGTCGTCGGCCGCCATCTCGAGATAGGCCAGGATCGCTACGCCGAGACCCGCAGAACCCGCACCGAGGAAGGGCAGGGTCCGCGGCCCGTCCCGCACCTCGAGTCGACCATCGTCAGTCGATGCGCAGCGTCTCAGCGCCGCGACGAGCAGCTCTCGCGCCTTGACCAGGGGTGCGGCGTCCCCGATGAGACCCGCGTGCGCGACGTGGAAGATGGCGATTCCGGCCGCGCCGTCGAGCAGTCCGACGTGCCACTCGTCCGTCATCGAACACTGGCCGCCGAGCCGACGCGAGATCTCACGAATGGCCTCGCCCGTTCGCTCGGACGGGTTACGGGCGTGCTCGACGATAACGGCCACGCCCATCCCGGCGAGACCGTCTCGCAGCCCGAGGTCGACGGTCTCGTCGACCTCGTCCACGAGCTCGCCCACGAGGGCGTCTGCGCCAGGCAGGCGGAGGCGGGCGACCAACAAGGCCTTGCTCGCCAGCCCGCCGAGCATGCCTTTCGTCAGACACGGACGCCGTGCGTCCTGCAGCAGGGCCATCTGCTCGTCGGGCGAGAGCATCCCGGTAGCACTGAGAGCCTGGAGATGACCGATGCACCCCTCGTCGTTCGTCGGCGCGACCTGTGGACCGAACCTGGCCGGCACGCGGGAGCCGCCGCCCTCCGGGTTCGCGACAAGGGCTGAAAGTCCGGACCTCGCAGCCTGGAGGAGCCCGGGAGGCGTGGCCGTCGGGTTCTGCCCCACACACGAGTCCACCCGCGACTTCTCGATGGTCGAGGAGGCGACCTTCCACACGGACAGACGCCCGGCCAGCTCGGTACAAAGATCGCCATCGAGCAGAAAAGCCTCTCGAGCTGCCTCGATGTGCTCGTCGACGAGCTCCGGGTCGAGGCCGTGCAAGAACGACAGGGGCACGAACGCATTCAGCGTCATGGCCGCGAGGGAGTACTCGTCTCGGGCCGCCCCCCGGACCGTTGCCGGGGCGGCATAACCGTGAGCACCGATGAGGTCCGTTCGCGACACCTCGGTCGACACCGGGGCGGCCGACTCGAAGTCGACGATGACCGGACGGTCGCTACCGTCCACCATCACGTTCCCCGGATGGAGATCCCCGTGGACCATGCCCAGGTCGTGGAGTCGACGAACCGTCTCCGCGAGTTGCCCCATCACGGATAGGACGCGATCCCTGTAGGCCACTCGAGTCCGCTCGTCGGAATCGGGCGCAACCAACGGGTTACTGGAGTAGACGGCGCGGTTCAGCGTGTCACCCTCGATCGCATCGAGCTCGAGGAACGAGTGCCCTCCAGCCTCGAACGCTCTGACCTTGGTGACGATCCCTCGGACGCGCGAGAGGTCCTCGAGCACGGCGCCCTCGTGGACAAGTCGCTCGGGAGCCTGGCCCGACCCGACGGTGATGAGCGGTCGGGCCTCTTTCAGGACCACCGGCACACCGTCGGCACGCCGCCGAGCGCGGTAGATGCCACCCGCGGCCGTCACCGTGATGGCCGATTCGAAGGCATAGTCGGCCAGCGATCCCGGGTCGGCCTCCTTCAGCCGACGGCGCTGGTCGGCGAGGAACAGGGGGAGCTCGACCCATGCAGGAGGGTCGAAAGCCGTGCCTCGTACGTCGGGTTCGAATCGACCGTCAGGGCGCACGATCGCGGGAACGGGGAGCCCGTCTCTGCCTAGGGTGGTCCTGGCCTGGAAGCCGCCGTACCGCACGTGCACCGGACCGCCCCGCCACCGCAGGTCACCGAGGATCGCCGGAGCCTTGCGGTCACCGATCCGTTCGTGGAGCCCGCGGACCCACTCGTCGAGTTCGTGGACAGGAGGGTAGACGGTGATGAACTTCGCGGCAGCCGCGGCCGGTGCCTCTTTGGAGTTCCGCCAGGCGAGGTGCCTCCTGCTGGGGACGTACTTGAACGCAGTCGAACGCTCGTGACAGAAGCGCGCCACGTGATCGAGAACCGACTGACCGTCGTCGACCGTGGACGAGCAGTGGATCTTCCAGCCCTGTCGGGGCAGCCCGACACGGGCCGCGAGCATGACCCACTCGTCACCAGCGTCCACCTGCCACCTGGACCAGTCCACTTCAGGAAGGCGAAAGGCGCCAAGAGGCACTCGTCCGCCGAGCCGCAGACCGGCGTCGGCGGAAGACCGGGATCGTCGATGGCAGTCGTCGTCGCTTCGTCGCATGCGCCCAACCTACCGGCATTCTTCGTTGACATGTCAGATGTGTCCGGTTAGCTTTGCGTCAGGCATCAGCCTCGGCGTCGACGACGTCGCGATGAAGGGAGAACCATGAACATCTTCGATCTGCAGTCACTCAAGGTCGAGTCGGCAGGAGTCGAGGGCGACTTCGATCTGTTGAGGAGCTCCGTCAGCTTGTTCATCTGTTTCTGACGGCACCGCGAGATGCCCTCTCGTTCACGACGAACGGGAGGGCGTCTCGTTGTCCATCTGTCAGCGCAACCCGCCACGATGTGGACACGACGCCAGGCGAAAAGGTTGCGCTGTGTCCATCTCGTGGCGGCGTGAGGGCACGGCGGCGTGACGGCACGAGCGCGCCGCGGCACGAGGCCAGAGCGGCCCGGGCCAGGTGCGGAGGGGGCCGCGCGGCGGACTACTGGTCGGCGCGGGGCGCGGGGGCGCCGAGGGCGGCACGCAGGCGGGCCTCGGCGTCGTCGGGGGCCTTGGCCGCCTCGACGTTGGCCTCGGTCACGGCCTTGATGACCTCTTCGCGCTGGATCTTGACCCCACGCGGTGCGTCGATGCCGATGCGCACGCCGTCGCCACGGGAGTCGAGCACCGTGATGACGATGTCGTCGCCGATCACGATGCGTTCTCCGACCTTGCGTGTCAGCACCAGCATCGGGCCAGCTTACCGAGCGCGGGGCGCTCCGGTCGCGGCGACAGGCAGGAGGCGCGGGTCGGCGATCGCGGGACGGCATCGGCCACGAGGCACCACCGCGGGAGGACGACCATCGCAGGAGGCGCGGCTCAGCGGCCCGCGCCTCCTTCGCGCCAGCCCACCGGCACGCCGAGCAGGTGGACCGTGCCCGGGGTCGCCGTGTCGTCCTCGCCGACCACCGCGGCCGCGACCACGGGCGCGACCGCCCGGACGGCCTCGACCCAGCGGGCCGTGTCGTCGTGCTTGCGGCCGACGTCGACCGCGACCCAGACCTGGTCGGCGGCGATCGCCTCGAGGGCGGCGGGTGCGGCGGCGTCCCAGGCGAGGGCCGTCACGACGGCCGAGTTCTCGTGCACGCCGGTGGCGCGGGCCAGGATGCCGCTGCGGCGGTCCGACACGTCGACCGAGCGCAGCCCGAACGTCGAGGCCATCTGGGCGGCCACGCGGAAGGCGTCGCCGGGGCGGCCGACGACCACGACGAGGTCGCCTGCCCCGCGCGACACGTCGGGGGCGGGCGGCACACCCGGAGAGGCCACGGCACGGGCCTGCGCGGCGAGGGCGTCGGCGGCGGCCGCGAGCGACGCCGCCGTCCGACGGGGAACGGCGCCGTGCGGCGCGTCGGGGTCGGCGGCGTCACCGTCGGCGAAGGCGGTGGAGCCCGGGCCCGTCGCCGCGACACCGGCTCCGAGGCCGGCGGCGGCACCGGCGACGGGCGCGATGCCGTTGAAGGTGAGGTCGTCCATGATCGAGGCGAACGCGTCGGTGCGCGTCGAGACGTCGGCCGGGGTCGCGACCGGCACCGCGCCTCCTGCGCTCGACGGCGGGGCCGAGGCCCCGTTCGCACCCGCGGCGGCGGCAGCGGCGCGGGCGGCCCGACGCGGACTCACGGGCACGGCCGAACCGGTCAGCACGTCGTCGAAGCCGTCGCGCGCGGGCGTCGCCGCCGTCGCGGCGGCGTCCCCCGCGGCCAACGACGCGGACCACGCGGCCCGGGCTGCCGGAGTCCCCGCCTGCAACGCGTCCTCGGCCTCGTCCGCCGACGCGAGCAGCGCCGCGATGCCCGCGCGCTCGGCCGGCACCGGCGTCGTGATGCGCACCCGGGCGACGGGCAGGTCGATCGCGGGGTCGGGCACCTCGACCGTGACCTCGTAGTGCTTGCGGGCGAAGAAGCCGCCGACTCCCCCGACGGTCACCTTCTGGGCCGCGACGATGCGCGCCGAGGCCCCGTGGGTGGCCCGCACCTCGCGGCGCAGCGCGTCGAGCGTCTCGCCGGTCATGACGATCGTGGTCGGCATCTCAGGCCACGATCGAGTCGGTCGCGCGGACGACGCCGACGGTCTCGATGGTCGACCCGGCGGCGGTGGCCTCCTGGTACGACAGCACCGGCAGGCCGTTCTGCTGCGCCGACACGAGCCGGTGGATGGCCGGCCGCAACGCCGGGGCGCAGACCAGCACCGCGCTGAGCCCCTGGGCCTCGACCGACTGCACGGCCTCGCGCAGCGACCCGAGCACCTGCTCGACCCGGTGCCCGTCGAGCAGGATCTGCGTGCCCTGGTCGCTGGGTCGCAGCCCCTCGAGCATCGACTGCTCGAGGGTCGGGTCGATCATGATGACCCGCAGCACGCGGCCGTCGAGGTACTGCGCCGTGAGCGCGGGCCCCAAGGAGGCGCGGGCCGCTTCCACGAGTCCCTCCGGGTCGGTCGACACCTTCGCCCGCAGCGTCAGGCCCTCGCAGATCCGCGCGAGGTCGTTGATCGGGATGCGCTCCGACAGCAGGCCCTGGAGGACGCGCTGCAGCTCGGCGAGCGACAGCATGTTCGGCACGAGGTCGTCGACGGCCGGGGCGTTGACCTGCTTGACGCCCTCGGTCAGCACGCGGACGTCCTCGCGGGTGAGCAGTCGGGCGGCGTTGTCGGCGATGATCGACGACAGGTGCGTCACCAGGACCGAGACACGGTCGATCACCGTCGCACCCGTCATCTCGGCACTGTGGCGCATCTCGGCGGGCACCCACTTGCCGGCGAGGCCGAAGACCGGCTCGACCGTGGCCGTGCCGGGCAGGCCGTCGAGCGCGTCGCCGAGGGCGAGCACCGAACGGGCCGGGGCCTGGCCGCGACCCGCCTCGACGCCCGCGATGCGGATCGAGTAGGTGGCCGGCGGCAGGTCGACGCTGTCCCGGGTGCGGACGGGTGGCACGACGATGCCGAGGTCGACCGCGATCTTGCGACGCAGGGCCTTGACCCGTCCGAGCAGGTCGTCCGACGCTCCCCCGACCATGTCGACGAGGTCGGGCGCGAGCAGGATCTCGAGCGCGTGCACCCGCATCTGCTCGAGCAGGTCGTCGGTCGTGTCGGTGGGGGCGACGACCGCCGCCTGCTGCTCCGCGAGGGCCGCGCGCGCCTCCTCGGCCTTGGCGGCCACGCCGAGCCGGTAGGCGACGAGCAGCAGCGCCCCACCGATCAGCAGGAACGCGACGATCGGCATGCCGGGGATGAAGCCCATGCCGATGGCGGCGGTCCCGGCCACGGCGAGCGCGATGCGCGACTGCCCGAGCTGTGACGCGGCCTGCGCGCCCATCTCGGTGTCGGCGCCCGAGCGGGTGACGATCATGCCGGTCGAGACGGCCATCAGCAGGGCGGGGATCTGCGTGGTCAGGCCGTCGCCGATGGTCAGCAGGCCGTAGTGCGAGAGGGCGTCGCCGATGGCCATGCCGTTCTGCAGCGCGCCGATCGCGATGCCGCCCACCAGGTTGATGATGATGATGATGATGCCGGCGATCGCGTCACCCTTGACGAACTTCGACGCACCGTCCATGGCGCCGTAGAAGTCGGCCTCGGCGCTGACGTCGGCGCGACGCTGCTTGGCGACCTCGTCGGTGATGAGGCCCGCGTTGAGGTCGGCGTCGATGGCCATCTGCTTGCCGGGCATGGCGTCGAGGGTGAAGCGCGCGCCCACCTCGGCGACGCGCTCGGCACCCTTGGTCACGACCACGAACTGGATCACGACGAGGATCAGGAAGATCACCGAGCCGATGATGATCGAGCCGCTCACCGCCACGTGCCCGAACGCCGCGATGACGTCGCCGGCGAAGCCGTCGCCGAGCACGAGGCGCGTCGAGGCCACGTTGAGCCCGAGGCGGAACAGCGTCGCCACGAGCAGCAGTGACGGGAAGACCGAGAAGTCGAGCGGCTTCTTGACGAACAGCGTCGTCAGCAGGATCACCAGCGCCAACAGGATGTTGAGGATGATCAGCACGTCGAGCAGCGGCGCGGGCACCGGCACGACGAGCAGCAGCACGATGCCGACGATGCCGACCGGGACGGCGAGCTTGGGCAGGGTGGACTTCATCGGGTGCCTCCAGGGGTGGCGGGGCGGACGGAGCGGGAGAGCGCAGGAGGCGCGGTGCGGGACGGCGCGGAGGTCGCGCCGGCCGCGGTGCCGGCCGCGGAGGTCGCGGCGGCCACGGCGGTCGCGGTCTCGCGGGCGATGCGGAGGCGACGGGGCACGGCGTCGGCCTCGAGCGACTCGGGAGCCAGGACGCCGGCCACCTCGTCGGCCGTCGTGACGCGGGGCGGCGTGTGCGTGCCCTTCAGCGTGCCGCGGGCCTTGAGCGCCATGACGAAGGTGAGCACGCGGGCGACCGGCGTGTAGAGGTCGACGGGGATCTCGTCGCCCAGGCCGCAGGCGGCGTGGAGGGCTCGGGTCAGGGGGACGTCGACGACGAGCGGGACACCGTCGGCGGTGGCCTGCTCGCGGATGCGGGCGGCGACCGTGCCAGCGCCCTTCGCGACGACGCGCGGTGCCGACTTGCCGGGTTCGTACTTGACCGCCACGGCGTAGTCGGTCGGGTTCACCATGACGACGTCGGCGTCGGCGATGGCCCCGATCATGCGGTTGCGGCTCATCGCGAGCTGACGGGAACGCCGCTGCGACTTGACCTGGGGGTCGCCGTCGCTCGACTTGTTCTCGTCCTTGACCTCTTTCTTGGTCATGCGCGTCTTCTTGCGGTTGCGGCGCATGACGACGAAGACGTCGGCGAAGGCGAGCAGCAGGCCGGCCGCTATCGCGGCCTTGATCAGGATGCCGGTGCCGACCTTCGCCTCGGCGAGCACGGCCGAGACGCTGAGGCCGCCGCCGCTCATGAGCACGGGCATCAGGCCCTGGATGGCGAACCAGAGCACGAGGCCGACGACGGTCGTCTTGATCAGCGCCTTCGCGCCGTTCCACAGCGCCTGCGTGCCGAAGGTGTTCTTCAGGCCGTTGAGCAGGTTGAACTGCTCGTAGTTGCCGGTCATGCGCTTGATGTGCACGCCGCCCTGCACGATCGCGGTCGCGAGCACGGCCACGCCGACGACGGCCAGCATGGGTCCGATCGTGGCCCCCATCGAGCCCGCGCCCTGCATCAGCTCGGTGACCACGGTCGCCGAGTCGGGGTGCGTGATGGCCTGGCGGATCGAGAACATCTGGTCGACGCCCGCCGAGGAGGCGCGCTCGATGGTCGAGGGGATCATCACGGCGGCGGCGCCGACGCCCACCCAGGCGCTGAGGTCCTGCGAGCGGGACAGCTGGCCCTTCGAGTGGACCTCTTTCATCCGCTTCTCGGTCGCGGCCTCGGAGCGCTCGCCGGAGTCGTCCGCCATGTCAGCCCACCCCCAGCAGCATGTCGGCGGCGTCGCCGGTCAACGAGGCCACGACGCCGGGCAGCGCGAGGAAGACGCCGCCGGCCAGCATGACCGTCATGAGGATCTTGAGCGGGAAGCCCATCGCGTAGGCGTTGAGGGCCGGAGCGACGCGCGAGAGCAGTCCGAGGCCGACGTCGGCGAGGAACAGCACGACGCAGAGCGGCCCGGCGATCTGGATGGTCGAGAGGAAGAGCTGGCTGACGCCGGTCGTCAGCAGCTCGACCGGACGGGAGAGGTCCATGCCGAGGCCGAGTGGGACGGCGTCGAACGACCGCGTGAGACCACCGATGATCAGCTGGTAGCCCCCGGTCGCGAACATCAGCGCGAGTGCGGTCATCTGGAACAGCCGGGTGAACTGGGCGCCGTTGACCATCGACTGCGGGTCGAACGCCTGGGCGAGCGTGAAACCGCCGAAGAGGTCGATCAGGCTGCCGGCGGCCTGCACCGCGGCGAAGGCGACGAACACCAGGAACCCCAGCACGGCGCCGACGACGAGCTCGAGCACGAGCGCCATGACGAACGGGCCGGTCTCGAGCGAGACGTAGCCGGGGGTGACGCGCGGCGCGACGGCGAGCGCCAGCCCGATGCCGAGCATGGCCTTCACCCGTGCCGGGAACGCGCGGTACGAGAACGGAGGCGCGATCACGAGGAACGCGGTCATGCGCACGGCGGCGAGGAGGGTGGCCTCGAGCCAGCTGAGGTCGAACGACACGACGTGCCCCTACCCGCCGCTGAGCAGCTGGGGGATGCGGTCGAACACCATGGTCGTGAACGACACCATCTCGCTGATCATCCAGTGGCCGGTGACGATGAGCGCGATGCCCACGGCGACGGCCTTCGGCACGAACGAGAGGGTGACCTCCTGGATCTGGGTGATCGACTGCAGCAGCGAGATCGCGAAACCGACGACGAGCGAGGTGATCAGGACGGGCGCGGCGAGCTTGCCCGTGATGATGAGGGCTTGCATCGAGAGGTCGAGGACGGCGTTCGAATCCATCAGGCACCCACCTGGTAACTCTCGATGAGGCTCTTGATGATGAGACCCCAGCCGTCGACGAGGACGAACAGCAGGATCTTGAACGGCAGCGAGATCATCACCGGCGGCAGCATCATCATGCCCATCGACATCAGCGCGGCGCTGACGACGAGGTCGATGACGAGGAAGGGGATGAAGATGACGAAGCCGATGATGAACGCGGCGCGCAGCTCGCTGATCATGAACGACGGGATGAGCGTCAGCATGGGCACGTCGGCCTGGCTGTCGGGGTTCGGCTGGTTCGCCGAGCGGGTCATCAGCGCGAGGTCCTCTTCGCGGGTGTGGGCGAGCATGAACTCGCGCAGCGGCGCGATGCCGGCGTCGATCGCGCCCTGCAGGTCGAGGCGGCCGTCGAGGTAGGGCTGCACGGCGTCCGTGTTGATGTGGGTCAGGATCGGAGCCATGATGAACAGGCTCAGGAACAGGGCCAGCCCCGCGAGCACCTGGTTCGGCGGGATGGACGGCAGCGCGAGCGCGTTGCGCGTCATCGCGAGCACCACGAAGATCTTCGTGAACGACGTCATCATCAGCAGCAGCGCGGGGGCGACGCTCAACAGGGTGATGCCGATCAGGGTGACGACGGCCTGGCTGGGTGCCCCGTCGGGACCGTTGATGTCGATGTTCAGGCCGCCCGAGCCGGTGCCGTCGGACGTCGTCTGGTCGGTGTCGGTGAAGTCGGTCGGTGTCGTGCCCGTGGTGCCCTCGGTGCCGGTGCCGTCCGTGGCCGGGGCGGTGGGCGCGGTGGGGGCCGTCGGCGAGACGGGTGCCGCGTTGGCCTGCTGACCGATCAGCATCACGAGGGCGGACGCCACGACGAGCGCGAGCAGCGTGACGACGACCGCACGGGCGAACCGCGTGTCGGCGAAGCGCACGGGCACGGCCACCACCGAGCGGCCCAGGGGGGCTCCGTGCAGGCCGTCGCGCAGCGTCGGGCGGACGAGCCGGCGCAGAGCGGACGCGAAGGAGGGGCGGGTCGAGGACGCGGACGACCGGCGGCCGGTCATCCGGCTCGTCCGCTGCGCAGGGCCGCGGCCGCCTGACGCCAGGTGTCGGGCGCGAGGATCGAGCCCTCGATCGACTTGGCGGTGCGACCGCGACGACGCGCGTCGAGGTCTCGAGGACGCGCGACGGAGGCACGACGGGCGGCACCGCGGGGGCGCAACAACTCGGCGGGCGTCGCGTCCGCCGGGCGGGCGGGCAGCTCGTCGCGGGCCGCGGCGTTCTCGGCGGAGAGGACGGACGCGAAGGCGACGGGCGCGATCGACGTGACCCGCGCCTCCTGCGCCTCCGACCCGGCCTCGGCAGCCGTGGGCTCGGGGACCAGCGTCAGGGCACCGACGTCGACCGGGCGGTCGGCGGCGGCCAGGACGGTCACCGACGACTCGGTCACGCCGAGCACGAGGCGCTCGCCCTCGACGTCGACCACGACGACGCTCGCCTTCGCGCCGACGCCCTGGCGGGCGACGACCGAGACCTGCGACGTGGCACGGGTGCCCGCGCGACCGCCCTTCACCAGGCGCTTCTGCAGCACCCAGAGCAGGGCGAGGACGACGCCCAACGAGAGGACGACCCGCAGGCCGACGACGACGGTGTCCACGATCAGGCGATGCCGTCGGCGACGTCGAGGATCTTGGTGATGCGGACGGCGTAGTCCTGGTCGACGACGACGACCTCGCCGTGAGCGATCAGGCGGCCGTTGAGCAGCACGTCGGCGGGGGCACCGGCCGAGCGGTCGAGCTCGATGACGGCCCCGGGCTCGAGGCCCAGGACGTCACGGACCGACATGCGGGTGCGGCCGATCTCGACCGTCAGCGCCATCTCGACGTTGTTGATGCGACCGAGGTTGCCGGTCGACACCCCGCTCGAGGCCGGCACCACCGGCGACGATCCGCCGATCGTGCCGGTCTCGCGCAGGCGCAGGGCGAACCAGCCGGCGGGCTGGCCCGCGGCCGTCAGCTCGAAGACGACGGTCTCGGGATCGGCCAGCAAGGCGTCGGCCGACTCGCGGCGGCTCTCGCCGAGCACGCCCGTGCCGAGCACGCCCGTCGCGGCCTCGAGCGCGGGACGCAGGACGTCCGAGACCGAGACCATCGGGTTGTCGGTGCCCGCGGCGGCGGCGAGCTGGTCCATGTCGGCCAGCACGACCGCGGTGTCGGCAGAGACCGACCCGACGAACGACGTGACCACGACGGACGAGCCCGCGAGGCGGAGGCCGTGCGCGGAGGCCGGGTCGACGGCCACGGCACGCAGGGGCGTGGGCGTCGGCAGCTGGGCGACCAGCGCCTCGACCGCCGCGGTGTGCAGGGTGATGGTCGTGCCGGTCATGAGGTTCCTTCTTCGGTGCCGGTCAGGGAGGTGGAGACGACGATGCCGGCCAGACGGGAGCCGGCGGCCCCGACGGCGGCGCGGCCGACGGGCTGGCCGTCGACGCTGATCTCGAGCGGGCGGTGCTGCGGGTGGGGCAGCGGCAGCAGGTCGCCGACGGCCAGCCCGAGCACGACGCTCGGCAGCACCGCGGCGGGGGCGAAGGTCAGCGAGACGCCCACCGGGACCGAGGCCAGCTGGGCGCCGAGCAGGTCGCGGGCGTCGGCGGCGTCGATCGTCGGGTTGGACTCGCCGAGCTGCGACAGCAGGACGTCGGCCGGGATCGCGACCGTGCCGGGCGCGACGCGCTCGCCGACGCGGATCTCGAACGAGGCCACGATCATGAGGTCGGACTTCTGCGCGGCCTGGGCGAACTGCGAGTTGTACTGGAACCCGCCGACGCTGATCGGGTCGGCGAGCATGGTGCCGAACGAGTAGCGCAGGTCGTCGAGGGCGTCGTCCATCAGGCGGCGCACGAGGGCCTGCTCGATGGGCGTGAAGGTGCGTTCGGGCGAGCTCGCCGGCTTGGCGGCCCCGAGCATGTGGCTGACCCAGGTGAGCGCGGCCGACGACGGGAACTGGATGACGGCCTTCGCCGAGACGCCCTCGAGGGAGCAGAGCACCATCGCGGTGGTCGCCGGCAGCGACGAGGCGTACTCGTCGTAGGTGAGCATCTGGACCTGGTCGCAGGTGACCTGCGAGAGCACCCGGACCTTGGCGGTGAGCTGCGTGCCCCACTGCCGGGCGAAGGTGTCGAAGGCCAGTTCGAGGACGCGCGAGTGCTCGCGGGCGAGGGTCGTCGGACGGCGGAAGTCGTAGACCTCGACGGTCTTCTGCGGGCGCGTCGACGAGCCGACCGTCGCGGTCGGCGCGCTGCTGCCCGTCGGGGCGTCGAGGAGTGTCACGGACGGAGCTATCGGCCCGCCCCACCTGAGCGTTAGCCCAGGATCGGTCGTACCCCCCGGACTGGGTTGCCGTCGTCGAGCCCGGGGGCCGTGGTCGCGCTGCCGGGCCGGAGGGGCCCGGCGGAGGTCAGTGGCCCGACGACTCCTCCTTCTTCTCCGTCTTCTTCTCGGTCTTCGTCTCGGCCGCGGTGCCCGCCTTCGACGTGTCACCCGCCTCGGCCGTGGTCGAGGTGTCGGCCGCCTGCTGGACGGCGGGGTTGCGACCGTCGGTCACCGCGCCTCCTGCGGCCGCCGCCGCCTGCTCGAGCTGCGGCAGCAGCGCGCTCACCGAGTCGGACTGGTTCGACAGGACGACGATGTCGACCCGACGGTTCGACGCGAGGTCGGCGTCGGTCGTGCCGGTGCTGAGAGGACGCGACGAGCCGAAGCCGACCGACTGGATGTGGTCGGCGCCGACGCCGCCGCGTTCGACCAGGTCGCGCAGCACCTGGGTGGCACGGGCGGAGGAGAGCTCCCAGTTGGTCGCGAAGGGCGCGGTCGAGCTGCGCTGGTCGGCGTGGCCCTCGACCGAGACGTCGTGACCCGAGGTCTTCAGCACCGGCCCGATGGCGTTCATGACGTTGACGGCCGTGCCGCTGAGGTCGGCGCTGTTCGTGCCGAAGAAGGTCTCGGAGCCGATCAGGCGGACGGTGAGGCCCCGGGCGTCGACGGCGAACTGGACGTCGGCGCTGAGCCCCGAGCCCTCGAGGTTCGCCGCGATCGCGGCCTTGATGGCGGTGAGGTCGTCGAGCTCGCCCTGGGCCGCGACCGTGGCGGCGGCGGCCTGCTCGGCGGTCTGGGCCTCACCCGAGGCGGCCGCCTTGCTCAGGTCGGTCTCGTCGCCCGACGAGTAGCCCTTGCCCTCCTTCGTCACGTCGGCGGCGTTCACGACGGTGCCCGAGGCCGTGTCGACCTTGCCCACGTCGGTCTGGCCGAAGCCGGTCGCGAGCGAGTTGCGCAGGGCGATGTACTTGTCCTGGTCGACGTTCGACATGGCGAACAGCACGATGAACATGCACATCAGCACCGTGATCATGTCCATGTACGAGGCCATCCAGCGCTCGTCCGGGTGCTCGTCCTCGGCGTGCCCCTTCTTCTTGCGTCCACCACGTGCCCCGCTCATGCGGCCAGCCCCTGGTCGTCGCCACCGGTCTTCGCGCCGGCCTTGGCCTTGGCGCCCTTGCCACCCTTGCCGCCCTTGCCGTCGCCACCGTCGAGCGCGTGCGTCGGCACCATGGCCTTGAGGCGTTCGCCGAGGAGGCGCGGCTGGCTTCCCGCCTGGACCGCCAGCACCCCCTCCATCAGCAGCGTCATGCGCAGCTCGTCGAGGTCGGCGAGCTTCTTGAGGCGCGCACCGAGCGGCAGCCAGAGGAA
The DNA here is from genome assembly GCF_014841545.1 of Frigoribacterium sp. CFBP 8751. Taxonomy (NCBI): domain Bacteria; kingdom Bacillati; phylum Actinomycetota; class Actinomycetes; order Micrococcales; family Microbacteriaceae; genus Frigoribacterium; species Frigoribacterium sp. CFBP 8751. The sequence continues at coordinate 494,297 of NZ_JACYUB010000001.1, read as the reverse complement.
GTTGGCGGTCAGCAGGCCCCACAGGGTCGCGACGAAGGCCGCGGCGATCATGTGGCCGAGCTCGTCGGGCTCGGCGAGGTTCTCGAGCACGTGGGTGAGGCTGACGACCGTGCCCACGATGCCGACCGTCGGGGCGTACCCGCCGAGGCTCATGAAGAACTTGCTGGCCGTGCGGTCGGCGGCGAGGCGGGACTCCATCTCGTCCTCGAGCAGGATGCGCAGCTCTTCGCCGTCGGTGCCGTCGGCGATGTTCTGCAACGCACCCTTCATGAAGGGGTCGTCGAGCTTCTCGGCCTCCTGCTCGAGCGAGAGCAGGCCCTCGCTGCGCGCCTTCTCGGCGAGCGACACGACACCGTCGATGACCGACTGCGGGGGGACGACCTTGCCCGTGAAGGCGCGGGTGATCTTCTTGAAGCTGAGGATCGCGTCCTTGATCGTCGTGCCGGCGATGCCGACGCCGATCGTGGCGCCGAAGACGAGGATGATCGGGGCCGGCAGCAGCAGCCCGGCGATGCTGACGCCCTCGAGCTGGATCATGCCGAAGAGGGCGCCCAGCGCGAGGACGATGCCGATGATCGTTGCGGGATCCACGGTCAGCGTCCCTGCGTGGTGTCGGCCGATGCGGCGGGCGCGGTCGGCACGGTCGGGGCGGTCGGGGTGTGCACCGCGGGAGCCTGCACGGCGGGACGGAACTCGGTGACGCGACCCGCGCCTCCTGCCCCCGACGAGCCACGGACGATGCCGAGCTGCGGGCCGGTCGAGGTGCGGTTGCCGAGGGCCTGGCTGGCCGGCGCGGTGGCGGACGGCTCGTCGTAGGCGAGCGAGACGATGCGGGCCCGGTAGCGGGCGATCATCTCGATGACCTCGGCCATCGGCTCGGTCACGACGTACTTGGCGCCGTCGACCATGATCAGGACCGTGTCGGGCGTCTCGTGGATGCGCTCGATGAGGTCAGGGTTGACAGCGAATCTGCTGTCGTTGAGTCGCGTGACGACGATCATCGGCCCGTCCTAGGTCTGTGTCTCCTGCCGCCATCCGTGGGGCAGGTGTCGCTGCTCGTCCTGAGCGGCTACGGGTGACTATCGGCCGGGGGTGGCGGGGCGTTAGGTGCGGGTCGTCGGCCGATCCGCCCGTCTCCGGGGGGCACAGGGGTCGTCCACAGGCAGGTCACGGCGGGCCGAACAGTCGCTATGGTGTGTGACATTGCTCATATCGACGAGGGGGATCTGCCGTGGCGCCGGACATGAACATCGATCTGGAGGCGCTGGCCGCGTTGGCCCGCGACCTCCAGACCCTGCACACCGACCTGTCGTCGGGCAGCGCCGGCGCCGCGGGTGACGGCATCGGCTCGCCTCGACTGCAGCAGGCCGTCACGGCGTTCGCCGACGACTGGGCGATCGCCCGGGGCCGCATGCTCGAATCGATCGCCGCGGTCGGCGCCATGTCCGAGGGCGCGGCGAAGACCTTCACGCAGGCCGAGGACGAGCTGGCTGCCGCGCTGGCTCCGACCGACACGGCGGGTGCGGCGTGAGCCGCCCGTGGGACTGGAGTCCGCTCGACCTGGCGTCCGACCCCGTGCCCGGTGACCCGGCCGACATCCGGTCATCGGCGACCTCGGCGCGTGCCACGGGCACCTCGATCGAGACCCAGTCGAGGCGGCTGCGTCGGTTGGCGAAGGCCGAGGGATGGGACTCCGAGTCGGGCCGCACCTTCACCACGTCGGCCGAACCGCTCGCCGACGCGATCGACAAGGCGAAGCAGCGCTACCTCGACCTCGCCACGGCGCTCGACACCTACGCGGACGGCCTCGAAGAGCTGCAGCGCCAGGCGGACGCCGCACGCCTCGACGCCGACGAGGCGAAGGAGGCGCGGCGCAAGGCCGACACGTTCGTCGTCCCCGGCGAGACGGACCCGTTCGAGATCGACCGGCAGGAGGCCGCCCGGACGCGGGCAGTCGACCTCGCCGACACCGACCTCGCGGATGCCAAGGCGGTCATCACCCGCCTGGTCGGCACCGGGGGCGACACGGACGGCGAGTACGGCGCCCTCAACGACCAGGCGATCGCCGCCATCCGACTGGCCGGCGACGACGAGCTGCGCGACACCTGGTGGGACGGGGTGAAACAGGCGGTGCACGACGCCCGCGGGGTGCTGGGGGCGATCAAGGACGTCCTGAACGCGCTCGGGCCGGTGCTGGCCGTCCTGAGCTTCGTACCGATAATCGGCCCCTTCGCTCTGGGCCTCGGAATCGCAGCCGCCGTGCTCCTCCTCGTCATCACCCTTGCTCAAGCCAGCGCGGGCGATGCAACCACCGCGGACGTCGGGGCCGAACTCCTCGGTGTCGGTCTCTCGATCGTCGGCTTGGGGGCCGCCAAGGGCGCGCTGGTGGCCACATCGGGGATGCGACGATCGATCATCGACTCGGTCAGTGCTCGCGCACTTGCCGGGGTTCCCGCCAAGGCCGCAAAACAGGCCCGGATCGTGGAGCGACAAGCCGTTGCAGAGCGACTCGACGCGGTGGCGAGGAACCCCCTTGTCACGAGCCTCGACAATCTTCTCCTGGGTGGGGCCGCCGAGATGTTCGCGATGCGTCGCCTGGCCGCGGGTGGGCCGAAGGCACGCGAACTCTTTGCTCCCGGCGTCGTTTCAGCCCTCACGAACGGTCTGCTGGGTGCAGGTCAAAACGTCAAGTCGCTGGTGTCGGCCGGGCAAGACGCAGCCGACATCGCGGCGGGCACCTACTGGACCGAGAAGACGAAAATCCATGTGGGGTCGCTGTGACGTCCCCGGGATATGCCTTCACGTTTCCGCACGGGTGGGGTCGCCTGAACCTCGCAATCGACCTCGTCACCGAGATCGAGCGATTCCTCGACGGGGTGACATCGCTGAGTCGCCAACGAGACGCGCGCAACACCGTTCTGGCCCGCCGGCGTGCCAAAAACACCCTTCTGGCAATTTGTTCGCAGGCAAGGCGGGACGGCGTCCTCGACCTCTTCGTCTTTTCGTCGGCCGCCGGGCCATCGATGGGCCCTATGTGCTTGTCCGTCTTGCCCGTGGTGACAAACGAAGCTCGCTCAGGCGTCTCGCTGAATGTCGAGGTCGCACGTTCCCTCGCCGGGCCAACGAGCCTGGTCAGCACCCTGAGCACCAGCCAGGGCGACGTCGCACGAGTCCTGGATCGATGGACGGAAAGCGCCGCGCAGTGGGCCAGGACGGCTGAACTCGCGCTTGCACGCCTGGGAATCGCCAGCACGCCAGACCTCTCATCCGAGCAACGCCAAGCGCTCGAGGAGCCCGTCGAAACGGCACGAGTTCATTACATCGTTGACGTTCCCAAGCGGCGCGACTGTGTTCTCCTCATGACCTTCATCGCGACGGGCGGAGTTTTTCTCTCGCCGCAACTCGCCCACGCCGATGACATCGTGCGCGCTTTCCGCTGGACAATGTCGGCCAGAACCCGACCTTCGTCGACCTCAGCTGAAAGTAAGGCCGGCTCGTGAGCCGGGCGATGTCGACGCCATTCGTCCTACGGCCACGATGGCGCCATTACGCACGAAACGCCGTCATCTCGGGCGGGTCGACGAGCCTCATCCCGTTCACCGTCCGGGACTCGGCGGCGGGCTGGGCTCTTGCCGCAGGCGTCCTGGTGTTCGTTCTCGGCGGCATCTGCCTCTACATGGTGACCACCCGCGTCGTCTTGCACGACGACGGGTTGAGCTACTCGCGCTTCTTCTCGACTCGACATGTCCCTAGGACTCGTCCGACGGCCGGAATCTTCGCCAATGTAGATGGTCCTCGACCCGTTCTTCGTCTCATCCTGGGACGGGGCAAGCAGCCCATCGTGCGGCTGACGGGTGCCTACTGGGCCACCCCTGACCTGGAACGGATCGCGCGCCACTTTCCGCTCAGGTACTCCAACGGCAATGGCCTGCTGAGCCCTGCAGAAGCAGACGCCCTCGCACCAGGCATGCTGTCGCCCCTACAACGACACCCTTGGGCGACCCTCGTCATCGCCGTTTCCCTGACCATGATCGCCGCGGTCCTTCTTGGCATCGTCATCTGGTCACTCGGGGCTCCCCCTGTCGTCGCGGCGGCGAGCGCATGAGACCCGACCGAGACCTGGGATTGACCATCCATCACTCGTCCCTCTGGCGACCACTCTTCGGCGTGGCGGGCCAGTGGCCTCCCGATGACTCGCATCCGCTTGCCGGACTGCGGACGACCTTGGAAGAACAAGGCGCGATAGCCGCATTTGTGACCCCCGGGCGTCCGGGCTCGGGCCCGGTCGCCTGGGCCGCCCTCTACGTCGTCGAAGACGACCATCCGATAAGAGAGGGCCTGCTGAGGGAGTCCCTCGTCGCGAGCTCGACATGCCTGGCGCCACCATCCATCGCAACCCTCGGAACGCAGCTCGGAAGCGCCCACCGAATACAGGCCATCCGCCTTCTGCCGCTTCAGGGGCTCTCGCGCCCCGCCGCCATGGGCCAGGTGACCTGGACGTGGCTGCAGGAGGGCACGTCGACCCGCGTCGTCTTGATCGCGGAAGCTCCCTTTCCCCACCCATTCTCCGAGGTCGTCCGCTTCATGGACGAGCTCGCGGAAGGTCTTTCGTGGCATCTCACGAACGACCCTCCGTCAGACACCACCCCAGAGGAAGAAGAACCATGACCAGCAGTCCCCTCACGTCCGCCGTCACCTACCGACCGACGTGGTCGCACTTCTGGGCGAAAGCCAAGGGCCGGCTCTTCCTCATACCCCTCGCGTTCGTGATGGGCTGGTACCGGCTCGGAGAATCGGTCGTTCCGTACTTCATCGTCCTGCTGGTGGTGATGGCGGCCGGCCTGTGGGTCTACCTCCGGACGACGAGCATCACCGTGTCCGAAACGGCGGTGGCCCGGCGTTGGTGGGGACGCACCACGACCGTCGAGTTCGACGGCTCACAGCGCGGCATCCTCTGCATGCTCAACTTCGGCGTGCAGAACCTCGGCTACCTCGCCGTCCGGGACGGCAAGGGCCGCCGACTCGTCCTCACCGAGGCCAACTGGCCCGGAGAACAACTGCTCGAGATCGCCCAGCACGCACGACTCACGATCATGCCCGCCGATCAGGTCTTCTCGGGCAAGAACGCCGCCGCCATCGTGCCCGGCGTCGTCCCACTGACGACCCGACGTCCGGTGCTCTGCGCCCTCGTGGCGCTCGCCGGCCTGATCGCCGTCATCGTGCCGATCGCCATGGTGACGGCCGGCGCAGCCTGATCGCTCCGGGAGGACGTCGCCGTGTGGACGGGACACCGCGGCATGCGGCGGCGCCACGTCCACTCGACGGTGCAGCAGCCTGAGCGGCAGGCGCGCGGCGCGTCACGTGCGCGAAACAGGGGGCTGGCAGGATGTGCCGGTGACCCACGAACCCCTCGACGAGTCGCGCCCCGGCACCACCCCCGCCGCCCGCGCCGACGACGTCACCCGCACCTCCTCCGCCACCCCGACCGCGAGCACGTCCCGCGCCGCGAGCGCCGAGCGGAACGCCGTCGACAGCGACGACGGGCCCGCCCCCGAGTCCTCCCCGGCCGGCCTGCCCGACGCCGCGACGCCCGATGCCGCCGCACCGGCCCGGCACGGCATCGACGACCCGGCCCTGACCGGCTCCATCGAGACCGTCGACGCGAACAAACACACCCTCGCCGAGAACGTCATGGGCGTCGTGACCGGCGTCTTCCTCGCCTCGTTCGGGCTGTTCCTGCTGAAGACCAGCGGCGCCGTCTCGGGTGGCACCGCCGGTCTCGCCCTTCTCACCAGCTACGCCACGGGCTGGACCTTCGGCGTGCTGTTCGTCCTCGTCAACGTGCCGTTCTTCGCGCTCGCCGTGTGGAAGAAGGGCTGGCCGTTCACCCTGCGCACGGTGTTGACCGTGGTCATGCTGTCCGCCTTCTCGTACCTGCACCCCCTGATGTTCGACATCGACGGCATCAACCCGATCTACGGCACCCTCGCCGGCAACCTGCTCGTCGGCGTCGGCCTGCTGATCCTCTTCCGGCACGGGGCGAGCCTCGGCGGGATCAACATCCTCGCCCTGGTGCTGCAAGAACGCGCCGGGCTGCGTGCCGGCTACGTCCAGATGGGCTTCGACGTGGTCATCGTGCTGACCTCGCTGACCGTCGTCTCGCCGTGGATCGTACTGCTCTCGGCCCTCGGCGCCGTCGTGCTGAACCTCGTCCTCGCGATGAACCACAAGGCCGGCCGGTATGTCGGCCACACGTGATCACAACTTTCTGCCAGACTTCCGTGCACGACCGGTCTGTTTGAGGCATTCTCGTCTCGAAGCGGTCGATCTCGTCTTGCACGTCCCCGGACGTCACACCACCTAGGAGTACTCATGTCCAACAACACCGCCATGCCCCAGTCCGCCGGTACCGCCGCGGGCTACAACGTCCTCGCGATCGTCGGGTTCATCCTGGCCTTCGTCTTCAGCCTCGCCGGCCTCATCGTCAGCCTGATCGCCCTGTCGCAGATCAAGAAGACCGGCGAGCGCGGCCACGGCCTCGCCCTGGCCGGCGTGATCCTCAGCGCCGTCTTCCTCGTCGTGGGCATCATCGTCAGCATCGCCGCGTTCAGCGCCGGCATGGCATCGGTCCAGACCTACTAGGTCGATCGACCCCGGCACACGAGCCGGGGAGCACAGGAGGCGCGGTGTCTGCAGAGCAGGCACCGCGCCTCCTCGGCGTCCGGGCGGGACTCAGCCGGCCTCGACGAGCGGCACCTCGGCCGACGACGCCTCGATGGCGCCGTCGTTCGCCGCGGCACGCTCGTACTTCAGGAACAGTTCGTCCTGCGGGTGCTTCAGCTCGAACGAGATCCAGCCCGCAGCGCTCTCGCCGTGGCCGACCCGCGACAGCACCTCGTACCCGGCCGACGCCATGTCGTCCTCGTACGTGTAGTTGGAATGGTCGGTGGCGACCCCACCCGAGGTCGTGAGCAGACCGAAGTCGTTCTGGCTGACCGACGCGTAGTAGGTGCTGCCGGCCGTGACGGCCAGCTTGACGAGGACGACCTCAGCCCCGTCGCGGACCGGTTCGGTGCCACCCTCGACCGAGAAGTTCCGCACCACGTCGGTGACCTCGACGGTGTGACCGAGGGGCGCGTCGCTGATGGTCTGCGGAGTCACGGCGTACTCGCGCGGGTCGGGCCGCGGCGTCTCGGTCGGCGTCGCCGGGAGGGTCTCACGGACCGCGGCCCCGACGGCGGGATCGACGCTCTCGCGCGAACCCCCGCCGGGGGCGCACGCCGCGAGCAAGGACAGGGACAACGCCCCGAGGGCGACCGCCGAGACGGTTCGGTGACGGACGGACGGGGAGAGGGGTCGTGGCATGGGCCGGCTTTCGATCGGAGGGCAGGAACGGCGATCGGGGCGCTTCCGGCGAACATATCAGTATCGGGATGGTCTCCGGCGAGGGATGTCCACCCCTGGGGACGAGCGCTCGGGTGCGCCCCTCAGCCCTCCGGGGGATCGCGGACGTCGGTGGGCGCCGTTAGCGTGTCGGCATGCGACGGTGTCTCGGCGAGGTGGACGGCACACGCGTCGTGCCTTCCTCTCCGGGGATACCCCGGGGCACGCAGATCGACCACGGCACCGCTCCGCAGGCCGGTGACCGCGCTTCGCGCGGCTCGCGGCCCGCACCGATTCACGAGTCGCCGAGGCACCGCCGCATCCACTCGCCCGCCTTCGCCGTGCCGACGCCCACGTCACGCCCGGCCCGCCGGGCTCGCGCGGCTCGCACGGCTCGCACGGGCACGACCGCGAGGTGCCCGACCGACGGTCGGACGCCCACCGGCCGGACGCCCATCGGTCGGGCGGGCACCGCGTGAGCGTCCGCTCCCCCGCCACCGCCGCGGTCGCACACGAGCCCGACCCGGGCCCCGACGCCGTGGCGACCGCGCTCGCCGACACCCTGCTCGGCGCGGAATGGTCGGTCCGCGGGCTCGCCGCGGCGGCCGGCGAGGCGATCGACGGCCCGTCCCGCTTCTGGCGGCCCCTGGCCCGAGGCCTCGTCCGCACCCTTCCGCGAGCACCGCACGACGACCCCCGCACCCTCGCGGCCCTCATCCGCCGCGACCCGGCCTTCACCGAGGCGGTGGCCGAGGCGGGCGCGCGCGGCCGTCCGCTGCGCATCGTCCACCACGTGCCCGTGACGCAGGAGGCGCGCTCGGCCGACCCGCGCCTCCTGCGTCTGGGCACCGTGGCCGACGTCGCCCGGCTGCTGCACCTGACCGTGGGCGAGCTCGACTGGTTCGCCGACCCCGGCCGGTGGCACCGCCGCGTCGAACGCGGCCCCCTGCAGCACCGCCGGTACGAGTGGCGGGCACGGCCCGGACGCACGCCGCGGCTGCTCGAGGTGCCCGGCTTCCGGCTGCGCGACCTGCACCGCGTCGTGCTCGACGAGGTGCTGGCCGGGGTGCCGCTGCACGACGCGGCACACGGCTTCGTGCCGGGGCGCAGCGCGGTCACCGGGGCCCGTCGCCACGTCGGCCGCGAGGTCGTCATCGCCCTCGACCTGACCTCGTTCTTCGCCCGGGTCACCGCCGGGCAGGTGTTCGGTGCCCTGCGCCGCGAGGGACTGCCCGATGCCGTCGCCCACGTGCTCACCGGGTTGTGCACGACCTCCGTGCCGCCGGGCGTGCTCTCGCGCATGCCCCCCGGGGGCAGCCCCGAACAGCGGTTCGCCCTGCGTCACGCGCTCGCCGCCGCGCATCTCGCCCAGGGCGCGCCGACCTCACCCTGCCTCGCGAACGTCGCCGTCCGCCGACTCGACTCGCGGCTCGACGGGTACGCCCGGGCCGCCGGCGCGACGTACACGCGCTACGCCGACGACCTCGCGTTCAGCGGCGACGCGGCGTTCGCGGCACGGGCCGACGCGTTCGTGCGGGGTGTCGGACGCATCGTCGGCGACGAGGGACACGAGCTCAACCCGACCAAGACCCGGGTGCGCGGGGCGGCCACGCGACAGGTCGTCACCGGCGTGGTGGTCAACCAGGGCACGAACACGGTGCGCTCCGAGTACGACCGGCTGCGGGCCGTGCTGCACAACGCGGCCACCACCGGGCTCGAGGCGCAGAACCGGGCCGGGCACCCGGACTTCGCGGCCCAGTTGTGGGGGCGCATCGGCTGGGTCGAGCAGCTCAACCCCGAGCGCGGGGCCCGGCTGCGCGCCGCGTTCGCGCGCGTCCCCCGGTGACCGGCACCGCGCCTCCTGGGGGCGGGGCGCCCGACGGCAGGGCCGACTGACGACAGGGCCCACTGACGACAGGGGCGCCCGACGACGGAACGGGCGGGTTCGTCGTGGGCGGGCGTCCGAAGACGCCCGCCGCCGACGAACCCGCCCGTCCGAGCGGTCGTGGCCGTGCCAGCGGCAGCAACAGCAGCCGCAGCAGCAGCAGCAGCCGACTAGCGCTTGAGGTTGGTGAGCTCCTGCAGCACCTCGTCCGAGGTGGTGATGATGCGGGCGTTGGCCTGGAAGCCGCGCTGGGCGACGATCAGGTTGGTGAACTCCTGCGAGAGGTCGACGTTCGACATCTCGAGCGAGCCGCTGGCCAGCGAGCCGACGCCGGGCGAACCGGGGGCGCCGACCGTCGCGGCACCCGAGTTGGCCGTCGCGCGGTAGCCCGAGTTGCCCTCCTTCTCGAGGCCGCCGGGGTTCGTGAAGGTCGCGAGCACGACGCGACCGAGGCCGACCGTCGATCCGTTGCTGAACTGGCCCATCAGCGTGCCGTCCTTCGACAGCGAGAAGCCCTGCAGCGTGCCGGCCGCGCGGCCGTTCTGCTCGGTGATGGACGTGGTGTTGAGCGCCGCGAAGCCGGTGATGCCCGACAGGTCGACGGTGACGCCGTTGAGCCGCAGCGACGCGGCACCGGTCTGCTTGCCGTCGGTGAAGGCCATGGAGGCGGTGGCGCCGCCGTTGCCGTCGGTCGCAGAGGCGTCCCAGCCGGTCGTCGTACGGGTGAAGGTGAGCGTCAGGGTGCGCTCGAGGCCGTTGGCGTCGAACACCTTGGTGTCGCGGACGATCTTGTCGCCGACCGCCGACTCGCTCGGCAGGTTGCCGCCGACCGTGGCGCTCGAGGTCGCCGTGGCCGGGGCCGCCGCGTTCAGGGGCAGCGTGATGTCGCCGAGCGCGCCTCCGTCGTTGATGACGCCGTTCGTCGCCGAGTAGCCCTGCACGATCTTGCCGTCGGACGACACGAGACGACCGTCGGCGTCGAAGTCGAACGCACCCGAGCGGGTGTAGACGGTGTCGTTGCCGAGACGGGTGACGAAGAAGCCGTCGCCCGAGATCATCAGGTCGGTGGCCTTGCCGGTGGCCTGCGCCGATCCCTGGGCGAAGTTCGTCGAGATGCCGGCGACCTGCACGCCGAGGCCGATCTGGGCGGGGTTCGTGCCGCCGATGCCGGTCTGCGGGCCGCCGGCGCCCTGCGTGATCTGCGACAGCGTGTCCTGGAACTGGGTGGTCGACGACTTGAAGCCGGCGGTGTTGACGTTGGCGATGTTGTTGCCGGTGACGTCGAGCATCGTCTGGTGCGAGCGGAGGCCCGAGATGCCGGAGTAGAGGGAGCGGAGCATGGGTGCTGCCTTTCAGCTGGGGAGAGATCTGGAGGCGCGTCCTGCGCGGGTGGTGCCGGTCGCGTCCTGCTCCCGGTGTGGTTCGAGGGGTGGTGCGGGTCGTGCGGGTGGTGCCGGTGGTGCTGCGGGGTGCGCGTCGGCGACGCGTGTCACGCCTTCGTGGTGGCGATGCCCGAGATGAGATCCAACGCGACCTCCTTCCCGCCGACCGAGACCTTGGGGACGGCCTCGGCGAACGACACGCTCGTCGCGGTGCCCTTGACCTCGACCCCGTCCGGGCCCGTGTAGCTGACCTCGCGGCCGACCAGGTTCGACGCGGCGATGCGCATCTGCAGCGAGAAGTTCTCGTTGGCCGTCGTCGTCTGGGCGGTGACCTGCTCCATCATCGCCAGCTGGGTGGTCTGCGACATCATGGCGTTGGTGTCCATCGGGGTCGACGGGTCCTGGTTCTTCAGCTGCGTGACGAGCAGCTTCATGAACATCTCGCTGTCCATCGTGTTCGCCGTCGCCCGGCTCGAGCCGCTCTTCGCGGCGTTGGCGGCGGCGATCTGGGTCGCGACGTCGACGGTTCCCGATATCTGGTCGATCGAGGGCATGGGGTCTCCGGTTCAGGCCAGGACGTCGAGGGACGTCGAGAGGGACGAGGAGGCGCGGGCACGGTCGACCGCACCCGTCGCGTCGAGGGGGTCGGTTCCGTCGCGCGGCGCGCGTCCGGTGCGGGCGTCGGCGGTGCGCGCCTCGGCGGCGTCGTGAGCCTGCCGACCCGCCCCGCCGTCGGCGCCGGTCTGGGCCCCGAGCGAGCCGGGCTGACCGGAGCGGTCGCCCCGGGCGTCGGACGGCTGGTTCTGGGACGAGAGGTCGACGCTGGTCTGGTGACCCGCGCCTCCCGCGTTCGAGGCGGTCGCGAGGTCGCGGCGCAGGTCTCCGAGGATCGCCCGCACGGCGTCGCGGCCGGCGTCCGACGCCGCGAACATCTCGACGTGCGTTCCGTGCGCCGAGACGTGGGCCCGGACGGTGACCGGACCGAGCGCCTCGGGGGCGACGTCGACGGTGACGACGTGCACCCCGGGACCCGCCGCGGCGAGCGTGAAGAGCGGGCGGGCGAGCTGCTGGGTCAACGGGGCCGGCTGCGCGGCGACCGGCGTCGCGGACGAGGAGGCGCTGGTGGCGGAGGCGGCGGACGTCGCGACGGTCCCGGGGACGGCGAGCACGATCGGGTCGACCGGGGCGGTGGCGGTCGCGGGGGCCGAGACGGTGGCGGGTGACGGTGCCGTCGTCGACGAGGTCGAGGGAGCCGTCGTGCCGGAGGGGCCGGGCGCGCCGGACGTGACGGTGGCGGGCGACGAGACGGGACGTCCGTCCGACGCCGTCGCCGCGGAGGAGGCGGGCCCCGGGATCGGTGATCCGGTACGGACCGGATCACCGGTGACGGGCAGCGCCTCGGAGCGGCCGGCCGATCCGGTGGGTACCGGAGCGAACGGTCCGGCAAGGGCCGAGTCGGCAGACGTGCCGGCCGCACCCGTGCCGGAGGGCGCGGCGGCGGTCGCTGCGGCACCGGCGGGCGGGACAGCGGTCGCGGCGGCGGTCCCCGGGGCGGACGCCGTGCTCGTCGCCCCGACGGTCGCGGCGACGGCAGCAGCTCCCGAGGAGGCGGTGGTGGATGCCGACGCCCCGAGGGCCGAGCCGGCGACGGACGGGTCGGCCGATCCGGTGCGTGCCGGGTCGAGGTCGGAGACAGGCCCGGAGACCATCGACGAGACGGCCGATCTCGTACGTGCCGGATCGTGGCTCTCTGCCGAGGTGCCTGAGGAGGTCGACGCTCCGGTACGGACCGGATCGGCGAACGCGGAAGGACGCAGGGACACGGTGCCGAGGGCAGGAGCCGCCGCGGGGGCGGTCCCCGCGGCGTCCGTCGTCCCGGTGGACCCGGCCGAGGCGGAGGCGGCGACGGCGCTGTTGATGACGACGGCGCCGGCGAGGGCGACGGGCAGACCGGGCGTCGTGACGCCGGATGCCGTTCCGTCCGACACGGCGGACCCGCCGTCGGTCGTCGACAGGGGCTCGGCGGCTTCGCTCGCGGTTCCGAGCTCGGCGGCACCGGCTGATCCGGCGGTCGACGCCGAGGTCACCCCGACGAGTGACCGGCGCCAGGGTGCGACGGACGCGGGGTCGAGCGACGACGTCGCCACGGATTCGTCCGAGTCAGAGGTCGAGCCGTCCGGGGCGCCCGCGGCGTTCCGGTCGACGGTCCGGCCGACGGCGCGGGCGTCACGGTCGACGGTGCGAGCGTCACGGTCCGCGCCCCGGGCGTCGCGCCGGTCGGCGGCCCGCGAGGCGTGCTCGTCGCGCATGGCCGCGCCGAAGCCTTCGGCCGCCCGGTCGGCGTCGCGGGCGGCACCGGCACCGCCTGCTCCCGGCCCGCGCGACCCGACGGGAGTGCGCAGCGACGAGGCCTCCGACAGGGCCGGAGGCGCGAACGGAAGGGTGCGGGACAGCGTCACGAGGCCACCCCCGCGCTCATCAGCTTCTGGAGGGCCGCGGTCATCAGGTCGGTTCCCGACGAGGACGCACCGGCCGCACCGGCCGCGCCGGAGAGGCCGGAGAGGCCGGAGAGACCCGACAGGCCCGACAGGCCGGACAGCGCCGACGACGCGGCCGAGGCGGGCGCGGCACCCGTCCCGCCCTCGGCCGGGACGATGCGCCGGATCGTGCTGAGGTCGGAGTCCTTGTACCAGTTGTCGACGATCTGGACGTCCTTGCCCGGGCGGGGTGCGTGCAGCACCTTGCCGTCGCCGAGGTAGATCACGATGTGCCCCTCGCCCTTGGGCACGAGCAGGTCGCCCGGCTTGGCCTCGGCGAGCGACGACACCTCGCCGCCCATCTTCGCCTGGTCGGGCACGACGCGCGGCATGCTGACTCCGAGGTCCTTGAAGACCGTCTGTACGAGGCCCGAGCAGTCCATGCCCGTCCGGTCCTCGCCGCCGAACACGTACGGCACGCCGAGGTACTTCTTCGCGGACTCGACCACGTCCGAGCCGTCGGCTCCGCTGCCGCTCGCGACCGACCCGGCCACCGCGTCCACGGAGGCGCTGGTCGCCGTGGCACCCGTCCCGGACGTGCCGGCGAGCGCGTCGGCGAAGGCCGTGGCCGACGTCGCGGACGCGGCGGTGGCCGTCGCGGACGTCGCCGCACCGGTGGTGCCGGCACGGAGCTGGGCGATGGTCGCCTGAATGTCCTGGATTCGGGACAGGACCTCGGTCACGGGACTCACGCCGCGCCTCCTGGGTTCTCGGGGTCGGTGCCGGACGGCGAGCCGTCGGGTCGGGGGCGCGAGGCGATCTCGTCGAGGGCGATCTGCTCGTCGCGCAGGTCGGCGGCCGCCTCGGCCACCACGTGCTTCTGCTCGAGCTTCTCGAGGCCGATCGCGGCACGACGCGCCTCGTTGAAGGCGGCCTGCGCGGCGTCGGCGTCGGCCTGACGGCGCTGCGTGACCGCGTCGAGCTCGGCGAGCATGCCGCGTGACGAGGCCCGCGAGGCGGCGAGCGCGCTCAGCATGGCCGCGTCGGTGACCTCGGACGGCTCGTCGGCGAGGGTGCGCTTGGCGCGCACGCGCTCGTCGGCGGCCTCACGCAGGCGGTCGTTGGCCTCGGCGAGGACGGCACCGGCCTGGTCCTGCTGGGCGTGACGCAGCCGCAGCAGACCGAGCAGCGAGAACGGACGTGCCATCAGATCGCTCCGAACCGTGAGGTGAGCGAGGCCAGGGCGTTCCACGAGTCGGCCGAGGCCGCCCGATCGTCCATGCCCTGCTGCAGGAACGCGTCGATGGCGCCCTGGTGGTCGACCGCCGCGTCGACGAGCGGGTTGGTGCCGCGCTGGTACGCGCCGACGTCGAGCAGGTCCTGCGCGGCCCGGCGCGCGGCCATCACCTTGCGGAGCGTCGTCGCGGCGGCGCGCTGGGGCGGGCTGGTCACCTTCGAGGCGACGCGCGAGACCGAGCCGAGAGCGTCGACCGACGGGAAGTGCCCGGTCACGGCGAGCTTGCGGTCGAGCACGACGTGGCCGTCGAGGATGCTGCGCGCGGCGTCGGCGATCGGCTCGTTGTGGTCGTCGCCGTCGACCAGGACCGTGTAGAGCCCGGTGACCGAGCCGACGCGGTCGGTCCCGGCACGTTCGAGCAGGCCTGCCAGCACCGAGAACGTCGACGGCGGGTAGCCGCGGGTCGCGGGCGGTTCGCCGACCGAGAGGCCGATCTCGCGCTGGGCCATCGCCACGCGGGTGAGCGAGTCCATCATCAGCACGACGTCGGCGCCCTGGTCGCGGAACGACTCGGCGATGCGGGTCGCGACGAACGCGGCGCGGAGGCGCATCAGGGCGGGCTCGTCGCTGGTCGAGACGACGACGATCGAGCGGGCGAGGCCCTCGGGCCCGAGGTCGTCCTCGAGGAACTCCCGCACCTCGCGGCCGCGCTCGCCGACCAGGGCGATCACGCTGACCTGGGCGTCCGAGCCGCGGGCGATCATCGACAACAGCGACGACTTGCCGACGCCCGAGCCGGCGAACAGGCCGACGCGCTGGCCCTTGCCGACCGTGGTCAGGGTGTCGAGCACGCGCACGCCGAGCTGCAGGGGCGTGTCGATGCGCGCCCGGTGCATCGCCGACGGGGTCTCGTGGTCGAGCGGCACGAGGTCGACGCGACCCCCGTCGGCCCCGACGAGCGGCCCCTTGCCGTCGATCGGCCGGCCGAGCCCGTCGAGCACGCGCCCGAACAGGCCCGTGCCGGTCGGGACGAGCAGCGGACGACCGGTCGAGCGCACGGGCGTGCCGGTCGTGATGCCGGTCAGGCGGCCGAGCGGCATGCAGCGCACGCCGTCGGGCGTGGTCGCGACGACCTCGGCGAGGTTCGAGCCGGCGTCCGGCCGGCCGGACGTCGATGTCGCGTCACCGACGGCGACGATCTCGCCGACGGCCGCGTCGAGGCCCTGCACGGTGAGGCCGAGGCCCACGGCCGAGCTGACCCGGCCCACGCGTTGCGGGCGGGCCGCGACGCGTGCGGCGGCGAGACGCGGGGCGAGGGCGATCGGGACGCGCGGGCGACCGTCGACGACGGCACCCGTCGACGCGAGGGCAGGAGGCGCGGTGAGGGTCACGAGACGCCCCCGTCCGACGCCGGGTCGCCGAGCAGCGCCGTCCGGGCCCGGTCGAGCGCCGTGCCGAGGCGGGCGTCGACCTGGCCGACGCGTCGCTCGGCCTCGGCGTCGCCGCGGGCCAGGCTCGCGTCGGCGACGAAGGCGAGGTCGGCGGCCACGGAGTCGCGGGTCGCGGCGTCGAGTTGCGCGAGGTCGGCGGGGTGCAGACGGACGGTCACGACGTCGCCGGGGTCGGTCACGGCCAGGGCACGGGCGACGGCCGCACGGGCCGTGCGACCGATGCGCGGGTCGGCGTCGGATGGGACGGTGGCCTCGGCCGGGGCGGTGGCGTCGGGCGTGGCGGTGGCATCGGCCCCGTGCGAGCCGTCGTCGACGGACTCGGAGGCGCGCAGTTCGTAGCCGAGGACCGCCTCGGCGAGTTCGAAGGCGGTCGCGACCAGCGCCTCCTCGGCGTCGTCCAGGACGGGCGCGACGCGGGCGTCGAGAGCGCGGGCCGACGTGACGAGGGCCTCGACGGCCGAGACGGTCGCGGCCTGGAGGCGGTGCAGCAGGTCGGAGTGCTCGGCCTCGAGCACGGCCCGGCGGGCGGCGAGTTCGAGCTCGGCCGCGCGGAGGCCGGCGGCGTACCCGGCGGCGTGACCGCGGGCCTCGGCCCGGGCGTCGTGCGACCGTCGGGTGGCGGCGGCGTCGGACCCGGGCAGCGTGACGGACGGGTAGCTGACGCGCGCGAAGGCCGGGGCGGCGCCCTCGGGGGTCATCACGGAATCGAGCATCACGAGCCGTTCGGCGTTGGGGGTGACGGCCGATCCGTGGCCAGGGGTGAGGTGAGCGATCCGTGCTCAGGGGCGACTCTCGGCCCGCGGCGGGCGGGCGTTAGGGCTTGCCCCGAAGGGGGGCCGCCTCGCGTGCCGAACCCGACCCGCACCTCCCGGCCCGGCGTGCCGAACCCGACCCGCACCTCCTGAACCGGCGTGCCGAACCCGACCCGCACCTCCCGAACCGGCGTGCCGAACCCGACCCGCACCTCCCGAACCGGCGTGCCGAACCCGACCCCGTCGACCCGACACGCCGCTCACCTTCGTCTGCAGCCGGCGTGTCGCCCTGCTGTTGTCGCGATTTGCACAGGGAAAGGGCGGGCGGGGCGGGTGGGGTGGGCGGTGAGGGCGGGACTAGTCGACGAGGGCGTCGTCGTCGGAGCGGTGCATGGTGATCGCGCCCATCGCCTCGAGTTCGCGGATGGCGCGCACGACCGACGCCCGCGCCTCCTCGATCTGCGACTTGCGGACCGGCCCCATCGACTGCAGCTCGTCGTCCAGCAGCTCGCGGTTGCGCTCGGAGACGTTGCCGCGGATGACCTCGGTCACCGCGGTCGGTGCGCCCTTCATCGCCGTGGCGAGGATCGCCGCGTCGATGCCACGCAGCACCTGCTGGATGTCGCGCGACTCGAGCTTGACGATGTCCTCGAAGGTGAGCATGCGCGAGCGGACCTCTTCGGCCAGCTCGGGGTCGCGTTCGTCGAGGCCCTCGAGCAGCGCCTTCTCGGTGGCCACGTCGCTGCGGTTCAGGATCTCGATCAGCGGCTGGATGCCCCCGACGACCTCGACCTGCTCGCGCGGGGCGACGACCGCACCGGCCCGCACCTTGAGGGTGGCGGCGACGATGCCCACGGACTCGGGGGTGGCCGTGCCCATCGTCGCGATGGCCTGGGCGACGTCGGCGCGCAACTCGACGTCGAGACCCGACATCACGGCGGAGGCCTGCTGCGGTCGCAGGTGGGCGAGCACCAGGGCGATGGTCTGCGGCAGTTCGCCGTCGAGCAGCGTCACCACCTGACCGGCCTCGGCCTCGTCGAGGAACTCGAACGACTTGCCGGCCATGTTCGACGCCATGCGCTCCATGACGCCGGCGGCACGTTCCGAGCCGAACGACGCCTCGAGCAGACCGACCGCGACGTCGTGCCCGCCGCGGCGCTGGTAGCGGCCGCTGACGCTGAGGTCGTGGAACTCGGCCACGGTGGCCTCGGCGAGGGAGGGGTCGACGCGGCGCAGGCGCACGATCTCGGCCGCGATCTCCTCGGCCTCGACCTCGCTGAACTCCTTCATGACCGCGGCCGCACGGGCCTGGTCCATCTGCATCAGGATG
The DNA here is from genome assembly GCF_014841545.1 of Frigoribacterium sp. CFBP 8751. Taxonomy (NCBI): domain Bacteria; kingdom Bacillati; phylum Actinomycetota; class Actinomycetes; order Micrococcales; family Microbacteriaceae; genus Frigoribacterium; species Frigoribacterium sp. CFBP 8751. Next base: position 476,400 of record NZ_JACYUB010000001.1, on the reverse strand, counting down.
ACCGCGACCTTCTGGGGTCCGGTCAACGGCTTGCCGACGCCGGGGGCCGCCGGGGCACCGAAGGCGGTGGGGACGAGGCTCATGCGGGCTGCCGGTCGTCCATCAGGCCGCGCAGCAGCTCGGCGGTCTTGCCCGGGTCGCGCTCGGCCATCGCGTCGATCTCGGCCCGGCGGCGCTCGGCCGAGACGAACTCGGGCGACGGCGTCGGGGCGTCGACCTCGAGCAGCTCGGTCTTCGCCTCGCCCATGCCGGGCAGCGTCAGCCGCGAGGTGGCGACGGCGTCGTCGAGCGACAACGGCATCGTGGCGTCCCAGGTCTGGGCACCGTTCTGCGGGGCGAGCTCACCGAGGTCGACGTCCTCGCGGTCCTGGCGGCGGCTGCGACGGGCGAAGACGATCAGCCCCACGATCGCGGCGATCGCGACGGCCGCGACGATGCCGACCGTGCGGATGGTGCCCCACATGGCCTCGCTCGCACTCGCCGCGTCGGCGGCCTTGAGCGCCTCGGCGGCGGCGTCCGCGGCCGAGGTGTCGAAGTCGACCTGCGCGACCTGGACGGTGTCTCCACGGGCGGCGTCGATGCCGGCGGCGGCACCGACGAGGTCCCGCACGCTCTGCATGTTGACCCCGTTGGCCGCGGCCGAGTTCAGCGCGACCGAGACGGTCTGGCGGCTGACCTCGCCGGCCGGCACGTTGAGGCTCTCGGTGACCTTGTCGACGGCGTTGTTCTTCGTGGTCGACTCGTTGGTGTAGCCGCCGTCGGCTCCGGTGCCCGCGGTGGTGGTCCCGTCGGCGGCGGTGCCGTTCGGCACGGCGATGTTGTCGGGGCCGAGCACGCCGGTCGCGCCGGTGCCGTTCGCCCCGTCCGCCCCCGAGCCGTACTGCTCGGTGGTGCCCGACTCGTTGAGGGCGATCGGCCCCGAGGTCGGCTGCGAGAACGACTCGGTCACCTTGGTGCCCGAGCTCTGGTCGAGGTCGGCGGCCACCACGACGGACGAGTTGCCGGGGCCGACCATCTTGTCGAGCATGGCCTGCACCGAGGCCTGGACCTTGGACTCGTAGTCGCTCGCGTCGCCGCCCGCGCCTCCGACCGCTCCGCTGCCGACGGCCGACAGCACCGTGCCCGAGGCGTCGGTGACGGCGACGTCGGTCGCCTTCATGCCGTCGACGGAGGCGCTGGTGAGGTTGACGATGGCCTGCACCTGTTTCGAGTCCAGCGTCGCGCCGGCCTGGGTCTCGACGAACACCGAGGCGGTCGGGTCGCGCTGCTCGGCGACGAACACCGACTCCTCGGGGATCGCGAGCTGCACGCTGGCGTTCTTGACGCCGTCCATCGCCTTGATCGTGTTGGCGAGCTCGCCCTCGATGGCGCGCTTGTAGGTGACGTTCTACTGGAACTCGGACGAGGTGACGCCCATGGTGTCGAGCAGTGAGTAGCCGCCGCCCGAGCTCGCGGCGGGCAGGCCCGCGGCGGCGGCCTTGAGGCGCTCGTCGTAGACGACGTTCTCGGGCACGAGGATCGTGCCGCCGCCCGCGGTCAGCTCGTACGGCACGCCGTCGGTCTGCAGCAGTTCGACGATGGCGCTCGCGTCGGTCGGGTCGATGCCGCTGAACAGCGGCGTGTAGGTGGGCTTGCCCAGCCAGCTGACGAGCGCGACGACGCCGAGCACGAGAGCGGCGACCAGGATGACGGCGATCGTGCGCTGCGCGACCGTGAAGCTCTGGAGGGCGGCACCGAGCTTGGCGAGCTGGCCCTTGACGGCGTTCGGCATCAGGCCTGCATCCTCATGATCTCGTTGAAGGCGTCGACGCCCTTGTTGCGGACGGCGCTGACCAGCTCGAGCGTGACCTGGGCACGCGTCGCGGCGATGGTCGCGTCGTGGATGTCGGTCAGGTCGCCCGTGACGGCCTTGACCGCGAGGGTCTTCGACTCGGACTGCAGCTGCTGCAGGCCCTCGACGGCACCGGTCATGGTCGCGCCGAAGGTCGCACCCGAGACCGAGGAGGCGCCGGTCGCGCCGGTCGTGCCCGTCACGTCGGACGCGCCGCCGGCCCCCATGAGCGAGCCCACGTCGGCGTAGCCGCTCTGTTGCACGGCCCCGAGGGCCTGGATTCCTGCGATGGGCATCAGCCACGTCCGATCTGGAGTGCGGCCTCGTAGGCCGTCTTGGCACGGTCGACCACGGCGGCGTTGGCCTGGTAGCCACGCTGCGCCATGATCAGGTCGCCCATCTGGGCGCCGAGGTCGATGTCGGGCATGCGCACGTATCCCTCGGCGTCGGCGAGCGGGTGGTCGGGGAGGTAGGTGACGCGGCCGGCTTCGCTGCCGTAGCGGTCGGCCTTGACGAAGACGCCCGAGGTGCCGGCACCCTCCTGCACCTCGACGTAGCGGGCCTGGAAGGCGGTGTCGTCCATCGACTTCACGGTGTTGACGTTGGCGATGTTGTCCGAGACGGCGTCGAGCCACTTGCGGTGCACGGTCAGGCCGGTGCTCGCGATGCCGATCGCGTCGAAGGCGGTCATCAGTTCGTCCGGAACGCGGCGCGCACGGCCGTCAGCTCGGAGTTCATGGCCTGCGTGGCGAACTGGTACCGCAGCACGGTGTCGACGTTCGACAGGGTCTCGGTGTCGAGGTTGACGTTGTTGCCGTCGAGGCGCGTGGGCTCGAGGCTGCGCGACGTGGACGCCTGGACCGCTCCGCTGCCGGACGCGACCGACCGGCCCAGCGCCTCCTCGAACTGCACCCGCTTGGCGGTGTAGTTCGGCGTGTTGACGTTCGCGATGTTCGCGGCGATCGTCTTCTGACGCAGCGAGAGACCGTCGAGGGCGCTCTGCAGCGCCGCTTGCGTCACGGATTCGAGTGGCATGCCTGTCCCGGTGGGGTCGATGGAGTGCGAGGGGCCGATCCGTGGCCGGGTGTGCGAGCGATCCGTGCTCACGGCGCTCTATCGGCGGGCCGCGGGGCGACGTAAGCGGTGCGCCGGTGGCTGCCCCGTACTGGGGGCGGGCGCCCCCTGCTGCTAGCGTCGCGCCCAGGACCGGGGGGACGGAGGCGCGCGCATAGACGAGGACGGCCGACGGCTGTTGGGCCTCGGGGACGAGCACGCTCCCGACCCGGACGAGAAGATCGTCGTGGACGACGACGAGGCGGCTTCGGCGGCCGCTCTGGGCCGCCGGTCGGTCGGTGCCGCGGTCGGACTCGTGTTCCTCGCCCTCGTGGTCGCGGGGATCGCGGTCGGGGTCGTGCTGCCCGTGCTCCTGTGGCCGGTCGGCTTGTGGATCGGCCTCCAGCAGCAGCCCGCCGAGATCGCGTCGCTCTGGTGGTTCGTGGGCTGACGCCCCTCCACCGGTGTCGTCGGCCGGGGCTCCGTGACAGGATGGACGAGCAGCGCTCGGGGCAGCGGGCGGACAACAGAGCATCCAGGGGGGATGACGATGACGTCGTGGAGCATCTCGATCGACGGGGTACGGGCGGTTCTCGCCTCGGTCGCGACCGACGGGGAAGCCCTGACCGCGGCGGGGGCGGCGTTCGACGTCGCCTCGGCGTCGGCCGTGGCCACCGTGGCCGCACCGACCGTCTCGGCGGCGCTGCGATCCGCCATGGACGAACGCGAGGACGTCGCGGACCGCATGGCCTCGACCGTCCGGCGGGCGATCCGCGGGGCGACTGGAGCCACGGCCGCCTACCTCGACGGCGACGAGGAGATGGCGGCGAACGCGACCGCCCGCGCCTCGGCCGTCGACGCGTGGAACCGGAGCGCGCCTCCTGCGGGCGTCGATCGCGGTGTCTGGAGGGTCCGATGAGCTACATCACGACGGCCGACGTCGAACCGATGGCCGACGACCCCGCCGCCGTCGAATGGGCGGCGACGTCCCTGCGGGCGACCGCCGAGCCGCTGCGGTCGGCGGGCGCGGACGTCGAGACTCACTGGCAGGGTCTCGGCGGCGTCTACGAGGCACCCGAGCAGGGCGTGCTGTTCGGGGCGGTCGCCCCGGTGCGCGCCGCGGGCGACGACCTGGCGACGTCCGTCGAGCAGATCGCCGACGCCCTCGCCGCCTACGCCGAGGCCCTTGCGCCGCTCAAGGCGATGCGCGACCGGCTCTACACCGACGTCGGCGAGTTCGGCATCGAGGTCGCGACCTGGCACGGCGAGGACGGCAACGGGTCCGAGTCGTGGACGTCGAACCCCGAGTTCGTGGCCCGCGACCAGTCCCTGCGCCGGGCGGCGTCGGGCATCACGTCGGCGATCCTCGACGCCGAGCGCGATTGCGCCGGCGCGATCGGGGCCGTGTCCGGAGGCACGGGCAGCGGGCTGGGTGCGGTGGATGATGCCCAGGCGGCAGCGATCGCTCGCCCGGGCGCCTGGCAGACGGTGTTGACCACGTTCGACGCGAAGATCGACGCCGCGGCGATGACGACGCTCGAACGGCTCGCGGCGATGGACCGCGACGAGCTCGACGCATGGGTCGCCGACAACGAGAAGCGAATGCACGAGCTCATCGACGAGCCGCCGTCGGCCGAGGCCACGGAGGCCTGGTGGAACGGCGTCGACCCCGCCACGCAGGCGCTGATGGTGTCGAGCGCCTACCTCCTGGTCGGCAACCTGGACGGGGTGCCGTGGAACCGCCGCGTCGAGGCGAACCACAACGGACTGCGGTCCGAGAGCGAGCGCCTGCGACGGCTCATCGACGGCGTCCCGGAGCACCCTTCCGACGAACGACGAGCCCAGGCAGACGCGTGGGCCGCTGAACTCCGTCTCTACGACGGACTCCTCGAGGAGCAAAGCACCGTCGTCGCACCGGACGGCACGACGACGAAGACGTCGGGGGCGCACGTGATCGTGTTCGACCCGTCTCGGGAGGCCATCGCCGTCTACGTCGGGGGGCTCGGCCCGGACGGCGGCATACCGGCCTCGACCCGGAACGTCGGCGTCTACGTCCCGGGAACGGGAAGTCTTCTCTCCAATGCCGAGGGCAGCATCGACAAAGCGACGACGATGGCGAACGCAGCGATGCCTCCGGGGTCACTCGGGATGTTGGCCTGGCAAGGCGGCCATTTCCCTCAGGGCGCAGAGGCCGCGAACTCCGGAGCCAGCGAAGACCTGGCCCCGCGACTCTCCCGACTCGTCAATGCGGTCGACCACCAGGAGTCCACGACGCTGACGGCCGTGGGATACAGCTACGGCGGGGCGGTCGTCGGCATGGCCGAGAAAGAGGGGATGGATGTCGACCGGGTGCTCCACGTGTCCAGCGCCGGTCTCGGACACGGCATCCGCGACCTCGATCAGTACCCCGAGACCGCCGATGTGCCCCATTACGCCATGCTCGCTCCGTTCGATCCGATCGTCGGTGGCTCCCAGGGGCTCGAACTGCCCGGAACCGGCATCGGCCACGGCGGCAGTCCGGTCGACACACCAGGAGTGACCCGGCTCGAGACGGGCTTCAACGATGCCTCCGCAGGACAGGAGAGCGGACCGATGCGAGGACACTTCAACTGGTGGTCGACCAAGTCGTCGGCCTTCCGGCAGGTCATGGGTGTCCTCACCGGTGGTGACGTCGAACCCTTCGTCGAGGACCCCGAGGGTGAGAGCCACAAGTGGGACGTCGGGGTCGACGACCTCCCGATCATGCAGGACGATTACCGACGCCGGACGATCGCTGTCGAGACGGGGCAGGGAGGATGAGATCCGTCCGCGCTGCCGGAGCACTGACGGGCGTCGTCGTACTCGCCCTGATCACCGCCTGCACCTCGGGTTCGCCCGCGCCCGATGCCTCGCCTACCCGCTCGTCCCAGGAGGACACCGTGACCATCGACCAGACGCAGATCAAGGCCAACGAGATCGCTGACGCCGTCCAGGCGCTCATCCCCGGCGACCAGGTCACATCGGTCGAGGTCGTCGACGACAGCGCGGGATCGCTCCTCGGTGGCGACGTCGATGCCGATTCGAGTGTCGTCGAGTGGCACGTACAACGCACCATCTCGCTGCGGGAGCCGGCGAACCAGTTGCAGCTGGCCGACCACGCAGTCGACGAGTTGGGGTCGTCGGGCTGGAAGGTCGTCTACGACGGTGAGACGACCGGCGCGGGAGGCCGATGGGTGGAACTGACACGGGACGCCGACGAGGGGTACCAGATCCGCCTGCAGGCCGGCGACGACGGCTCGACACCCGCCGTCCTGTCGCTCGCCGTGACGGGCCCGACCGTCGAGACCGATGGTGACGCAGCGACGTGACGTTCCTCCGTGGGTGACGGCCGCGCGCTCTGCGTCGTCGTGTTGGGCCTCGCGCTCCTCACGGCATGCAGCACTGGCACGACCGGGCCTCACGATGCGGACGACGGACTGTCCATCGAAGAGACCGGCACGGTCGCCACGGAACTGATCGACGGCCTCCAGGCCCAGGTCGACCCGGCGCTCGTGGCGAGCGTCGAGGCCCAGGAGGACGGCGCGGCGGCGATCGGCGGCTCCGCGGACGACGCCGACGGCAGCATCCAGGAGTGGCGGGTGCTGCGGTACGTGAACCTCGTGCCGGACGCACCCCAGCTCGACGTCGCCGAGTCCGTGATCGATGCCCGCGTCGCGGACGGCTGGACGGTGGGTCTCGACCGGGAGACGTCGAACGCGGGAGGCCGCTGGGTCACCTTGACCTCGGACGAGGACCGCTACGACGGCTTCGAGCTGACCGTGCAGGCCGGGGACAACGGCGCGTCGCCCGGGCAGAACTACGTCCTCCTCGGCGTGGTCGGACCGACGGTCGACGAGACGCCCACTGTCAGGTCGGCCACCTCCATCGAAGAAACCGGCCGACGTGCCGACGACCTCGTCGACCGGGTGGTCGCGCTCGTCGACCCGGCCGTCGTCGAGAGCGTCGAGGTGTTCGAGGACGGCGACGCCGGCGTCGCCGGCACACCGGACGACCCGGACAGCAGCATCCGACAGTGGACCGTCGCGCAGTCCGTCGTGCTCGTTCCGGGTGCCTCACGGGACGCGACGACGGCAGCGCTGGTCGACGCCCTCGTCGCCGACGGCTTCACCGTCTTCGAGGACGACACCACCCCGAGCGGCTCACGGCGGGTCGTGACCGGACCCGGTGAGGGTGCGGACGAGCCCTACACCGTGACCCTCCGGGGAGGACCCGACGGCTCCGACAACCGCCTGATCGACGTGCAGGTGAACGGGCCGGTCGTCGAGACCGCACCGGCGGACTGAGCCGGCCCGCGCCTCCTCGGTGGCCCGCCCCGACGAGCGGGGGGTGCATCGCACCATCGGCTGAACGTCGCACCGCCGATCTGGGCGGTGCGACGTTCAGTCGGCGGTGCGATGCGGCGGCAGGGCGGCGGCGCGGAGGAGCGGGTCGGGTCAGGGGCGCGAGTAGCGGTGCTCGGGGCGGCCGGTGGTGCCGTAGCTGAGCTTCATCGTGACGAGACCATCGGCGGCGAGCGCCGCGAGGTACCGCTGCGCCGTGGCCCGCGAGACCCCGACCCGGGCGGCGACGTCGGCCGCCGACAGTTCGAGCGGCCCGACCCCGGCCCCGGCCCCGGCCTCCGCGGCGTCCGCGTCCGCCTCGGCACCGAACTGCTCGAGCACCGCCTGCTCGGTCGCCGACCGCGACGGCGAGGCCGCCTTCGCCGCGTCGCCGGAATGGAGGATGCGCAGGGCCCGTTCGAGCGCCTCCTGGTCGACGGCCGTCCGTTCGTCGAGCACGTTGCGGTACCGCTGGTAGGCCTGCAACCGGTCGATCAGCGTGCCCGACGCGAACGGTTTGATCAGGTAGCCCAGCGCCCCGCGCCGCAGGGCCCGCCGCACGGTCGTGGCGTCCGACGCGGCGCTGAGCACGAACGCGTCGACGTCGACCTCGCGCAGCAGGTCGAGCCCGCTGCCGTCGGGCAGGTGGACGTCGAGCAGCAGCAGGTCGACGTGCTGCTCGGAGAGGACGCGGCGTACCTCGGCGACCGTGCCGACGGCGGGCAGCGCCCGCAGGCCGGGCAGCTGCTCGACCTGACGGCGGTGCAGGTCGGCGACGTAGAAGTCGTCGTCGACCACGAGCACGGTGAGTTCGGTGGTCACGGGGTGGTCCTCTCGGGGGTGCCGGGGGTGCTGCTGCCGTCGGGGGTGGCGGGGGTGCCGTCCGCGGGCGTGCCGACGCCGTGCGCTCGCGCGTCGTCGCCGGCCGGGGACGAGGAGGCGCGGGCCGGCCCGGACGCGCCCGTCACCACCGCCTCGCCCGAGACCGCGCCCACGAGCCTCGCGCAGAACACGGCACCGTGCCCGTCACCGCCCGGCGAGCCGAGCCAGACGTCGCCGCCGCGGCGCCGGGCGATGTCCCGGGAGAGCGGCAGTCCGAACCCCAGGCCGTGCACGCGTGCGGGGTCGGGCTCGTCGTCGGCCGCGTGCGGACCGCGGTCGAACAGCTGCCCCACGTCGGCGACGCCGTCTCCCGAGTCCATCACCGACAGGTGCAGGTCGGTGCCGTCGTCCAGCACCTCGACCTCGATCCAGGCGGGGGTGACGTGGCCGGCCACGGCGGCCCGCACCGCGTTGTCGACCAGGTTGCCGAGGACGGTGGTCACGTCGCCGGGCTCGACGACCGACCCCGTGACGAGCGTCTCGGGCCCGAGCTTCAGCAGGACGCCCCGCTCGGCCGCCTCGACGCCCTTCGCGCCGAGGAACGCCTGCAGGTACGGCTCGGTCAACCGGTCGGCGTGGGCGACCGGGTAGCGCAACGGCCCGTGGTCGAGCACGTCGGCGAGGTAGGCGCGGGCCTGCTCGGCCCGGCCGAGCTCGAGCATCCCCGAGAGGGCGTGCAGCCGGTTGGCGAACTCGTGTCGCTGCGCGCGGAGGGCCGTGGTCATCGCGCCGACGGCGTCGAGCCGGCGGGTCAGGGCCTCGACGGCCGTGCGGTCGCGCACCACCGCGACCCGACCGAGGTCGGCCCCGTCGCGCGACACCGGGCGCACGTCGACGAGCAGCACGTGGTGACCGACCACGAGCGTGGTGTCGGTCGTGGTCGTGTTCGCACCGTCGGGCCGCGCCCGCGAGCCGGGCGGTGCGTCCGCCTCGCTCGAGCCGAGCAGCGCGACGAGCCCCTCGGGCAGGTCGAGCCCGAAGAGCGGCTGCCCCACCACGGCACCCGCGTCGAGCCCCAGCAGCCGGGCGGCCTGGTCGTTGCACACCGTCACCACACCGTCACGCGACACCGCGAGCACGCCCTCGCCGACCCCGCCGAGCACGGCCTGCTGGTTCTGCACGAGGCTCGACAGCTCTTCGGGCTGCAGACCGAGCGTCGCCCGGTCGAGCCGTCGACGGATCAGCACCGACGCCACGACGCCGAGCACGAGGGCGAGCACAGCCACCCCGACGACCGGCACGGCGTCCTGCACGAGCGTGTCGTACACGCGGGTCGGCGCGTAGCCGACGCTGACCTCGCCGACGACGCCCTCCGCCGAGCCGGACCCCGTCGACGCCGCGCCGACCGAGACGCCCGGAGCGTAGATCGGCACCTTCGCGCGGGCCGAGTCGCCGAGCGTGCCGCGCTCCCAGGCGACGACCTCCTCGCCGCGCAGGGCGGCGTCGGGGCTGGTGCTGACGCGCTCGCCGATGCGGGAGGGGTCCGGGTGCGCCAGCCGCACCCCGCGATCGTCGGTCACGACGACGAAGAGCGCCCCGGTGCGCAGCCGGGCCGCGACCGCGGTGCGCTGCAGGGCTCCCTGGGCCAGCGCCTCCTGGTCCATCACGGTGCCGTCGACGCTCAGCAGCGCGACCTGCTCGCGGACGTCGGCGTCGCTCGCGACGCTCTGCGCCACGGCGAGCGCCGTCGACTCGGCCTCACGGGCCAGGCGCTGGACGGCGATCGTCGCGAACACGGCGCTGGTCAGCAGCACGATGGCGGTGACGACGGCGAGCTGCAGCAGCAGCACCTCGGTGGCGAAACGTCGCTTCCGGAGGCGCGGCGCCGCCCCCTGCCCCGGCCCCCGTCGCACACCCGCCCGACGGCTCGCCGGCGTGCGGCGTCCCCGTGGTGAGCTGTCGTCGGTCACGTCGGCCAGGGTACCGGGCGTGGCCGACGCGCCCCGCGCCTCCTGCGGCCCTGAGCAGAACGCGCAGAACGGCGCCAACGCGCGATAGTCGGCCAATGCGCACAAGCGCGACGCGCAGCGGGAGGCGCGGCTAGCGTGCCCGGACACACGAACCGGACGAAGGAGTCCTGATGCTCGTCATCCTCGGTTATCTGATGATCGCCACCTTCATGGTGCTGATCATGACCAAGCGGCTCTCGCCGATGCTCGCCCTGATCATGGTGCCGACCATCTTCGGCCTGTTCGCGGGGGCCGGCCTCGGCATCGGCGACATGGTGATCGAGGCGATCGGCGACCTCGCTCCGACCGCGGCGCTGCTGATGTTCGCGATCATGTACTTCGGGCTGATGATCGACGTCGGGCTGTTCGACCCGCTCGTACGCTTCATCCTGCGCGTCACCGGCAACGACCCCGCGAAGATCGTGCTCGGCACGGCGCTGCTGGCCGGGGCCGTCTCGCTCGACGGCGACGGGTCGACCACGTTCATCGTGACGACCGCCGCCATGCTGCCCATCTACCTCAAGCTCGGCATGAGCCCGGTCGTGCTGACCTGCGTCGCCGGCCTCGCCAACGGCACCCTCAACATCGTCCCGTGGGGCGGGCCGACCGTGCGGGCCGCCGCGGCGCTCAACGTCGCGCCGTCCGACATCTTCGTGCCCCTCGTGCCGTCGCTGATCACGGGCCTCGTCATCGTGTTCGTGTTCGCCTGGCTGATGGGCCTGCGCGAGCGCCGCCGCCTCGGCACGGTCGAGCTCGGCGGCTCGGTGCTGGCCGCCGCGGCCGAGAAGATGTCCCCCCTGTCGCGCGAGCTGGCCACGGCCGCCCGCGGTGGCGGACCGGGCAAGGCGGGCGTCGGCGTCTCGATGTTCACCAGCCCCACGGTCGCCCTGGGCCTGCGCGGCGGGCGCGCCGACGGCAGCCGCGCGGACGCCCCCGGCGAGCGCGCGGTCGACAACCCGGGCGGCAGCGGCGGCAGCGAGAACGGCGCTCCCCTGGCCGGCACGATGGCCGACACGATGCTCGACCCCACCCGCGAGACCCTGCGCCCCAAGCTGATCTGGTTCAACCTCGCCCTCACCGTCGTGGTGATGGTGCTGCTCGTGCTCGACCTCTTCCCGCTGGCCTACGTGTTCATGGTCGGCGTCGCGGTCGCGCTGTTGATCAACTTCCCGAAGGTGAAGCAGCAGTCGGCCGAGATCGTCGCCCACGCGCCGAGCATCGTCGGCGTCGTCTCGATGGTCTTCGCCGCCGGCGTGCTGATCGGCGTGCTCAACGGCACGGGCATGGTCGACGCGATGGCGCAGTGGCTCGTGCAGGTGATCCCGAACGAGATGGGCCCGTACCTCGCCGTCATCACGGGGTTGCTCAGCCTGCCGCTCACCTTCTTCATGAGCAACGACGCGTTCTACTTCGGCATCCTGCCCGTGCTCGCCCAGAGCGCCGCGGCGTTCGGCATCGAGCCGGTCGAGATGGCCCGGGCCTCGGTGATCGGCCAGCCCGTGCACCTGCAGAGCCCGCTCGTGCCGGCGATCCTGCTGCTGGTCAGCCTCGCGAACGTCAACCTCGGCGACCACCACAAGAAGGTGCTCTGGCGGGCGGCCGTCGTCTCGGTCGTCATGCTCGTGGTCGCGATCGTCGTCGGGGTCATCCCCTTCGGCTGAGGCCACCCGGGCGGGGTCGGCCGGGCCGGGTCAGCCGGTGGCGTCGAGGTAGACCGGGCGCGAGGGCTCGTGTGACGCCTCGACGGTGCGGACGGCGCCGAGGTGCTGCAGCACGGCGACCCGCGCCGCCTCGAGGCGGGCGAGCACGCCGCGCTGGCGCTCCGCCAACGAGGAGGCGCGGGTCGCCAACTCCCGTGGCAACGGCCCCAGCCCCACGGGCGGCGTCCATCGACGGGCCGGAGTGGGCAGGGCGGCGGGGTCGCCGTCGCCTGCGGGAAGCGAGGCGTCCGCCTCGGCGACCAGCGCCTCCAGCTCGTCGAGGGCGGCGCGCCAGGCCGCGTGCGTCCGCTCGGTCCTAGGCGACACCGACGCCTCCGGACAGGCCCGGGACGGTCGAGGCGGCGCCGGCTTGCAGCGAGGCCGCGGCTTCGTGCCAGGCCTGGCGCAGCGGTTCGAGCAGCCCGATGACCTCGCGGGTCTGCGCGACGTCACGGTGCACGTTGGCGTTGACCAGGGCGGTCGACGTGTAGGTGTACAGCGCGAGCAGGCCCTCGCCGCCGTCCCAGACGTCGATCTTGAGCGACGACGACAGCTCGGCGATGATCGCCTGGGCGTGCAGCAACTGCTCGGAGGCGGTGCCCCAGTTCGCGGCGACCTGGGCGGCCTCGGCGCGCGACAGGTCGAGCATGAGGCGGTCGTAGAGCATCGTGACGAGCTGCACGGGCGTCGCCGACAGCACGGCGTCGCTCGTGTACTGGGCGCGCTGCTTCTGGACGACGGCCGAGGGGCCGGCCGAGGCCGCGGCGAAGGCGGCGAACGAGGTGGCGTCCATCAGCTGCTGCTCGTCGAGAGGGTGGCGAGCTGGCTCGAGATGTACTTCTGCTGCGCGGTGAGGGCGCTGAGCGAGGTCTCGAGGGCCGAGTAGGTCTTCTGCAGGCTCGCGCGGCGAGCGGAGAGACGGTCGTCCCAGTCGCTGACGCGGTTGTTGAGGTCCTTCACGACCGACTGCTGCCCGGTGATGACCTTCGTCAAGGAACCGTCGAACTTGTCCGACACCGCGGTCGACGTCGAAGCGACCCGCGCGGCGATGGCACTCATGGTGGCCTGCACCTTCGCGGGGTCGGCGGCGAGCGCGGCGGCGAACTTCGTGGCGTCGACCGCGAACTGGCCGGTCTTCGCGTCGATCGAGATGCCGATGGTGCTCGGCGACTGCCCGTCGACCGGGCTGAGAACGGCGTCGGTCAGTCGCTGCGTGATGCCACGGGTCGTCGAGTTGCCGCCGAAGACGCCGGCGGTGACCGTCGTCGTCCCCGTGGAGCTGGTCGACGTCGTCGCGGCACTCCTGCTGCTGATCAGACTCAAGGCCCCGTTGACACCCGCGATCAGGTCGGTCGCGACCTTCGTCGCGGCCGTCGCGTCGCGGGCGATCGCCAGGTGCACCGGCTCGGTCGTCGTGGCCGAGACGGTGACCGAGACACCGGGGATCACGTCGGTGAACGTGTTGCTGCTGCTCGTGACGACCTGCTCGGCCGCCGTTCCCGCCCAGAGGGTGATCGAGGCGTCGCGCGCCTGCGAGATCACGGCGGCGCCGGGCTGGGCGATCAGGTCGGGGGCGGTGCCGGCGGCCACGTCGGCGGCGGTGCCGCGGAAGACGTCGAAACCGCCCTCGGCGCCGCTCTTCTGGCTCGACAGCTGCAGGCGGTACTGCACGGCACCCGAGGCGTCCTTGCCCGAGGCGACCTTGACGGCAGAGACGCCGGCGGCGGAGGCGTTGATCGCCGTCACGACGTCGTCGAGGGACGAGGAGGCGGCGGTCACCTCGGTCTTCGTGCCCGCGGCGGAGACGAAGGTCAGGGTGGCGGGCGAGTCGGGCCAGGTGGTCATCGCCGCGGTCACGGCGGTCTTCGACGAGGCGGTCGAGCCGACCACGAGGTCGATCGATCCGGAGACGGCCCCGGCCGCGGTGGTGGCCGTGACGGCCGTCGAGCTGCTGGTGGGGGTGAAGAGCGAGAGCGAGCCGGCCTTGGCGGTCGAGGTCGCGAGCGTCGCCAGGTCGGCGATCTTGGTGTTCAGACCCTGCAGTGCCGTGACGAGCGTCTGGCCGACGGTGGCCTTGTTCTTCAGGATCGTCTGCGGCACGGCCTCGGACTGCATCAACGTGTTGATCAACGTCGTCGTGTCGAGCCCGCTGACGAGTCCGTCGATGCCGAGCGAGGCCATCTGGTGCTCCTGTCGAGGTGGGGTGTCCGGGGTCGGACCGTGGGGCAGATCGAAGTGGGGGGGAAGTGCTGAGACCGGGTGGCCCGACGGTGCAGGATCAGCTGCACCGTCGAGGCCACCCGGTCTCGAACCGCGGTGAGGTGGTGGGTCAGGCCCGAGCTGGGAGCACGGGACCCTCCTCGGCTACGACTAGCGGAGGAGCGACAGCACGCCCTGGGTGCTCTGGTTCGCCTGGGCCAGCATCGCGGTGCCGGCCTGGCTGAGCACGTTGGAGCGCGTGTACTTGACCATCTCCTCGGCCATGTCCACGTCGCGGATGCGCGACTGAGCCGCCGTGAGGTTCTCCTTCGCGACGTTGGTCGACGCGATGGAGTGCTCGAAGCGGTTCTGGACGGCACCCAGCTCGGAACGAGCCGTGGACACGTTCTTGATCTGGGTGTCGATGGCGTCGATCGCCTTGAGTGCGTCGCCGGCCGAGCCGAGGCCTGCGGCCGTGGCGGCACCCGTCGGGTCGGCAGCCTGGGCCGCGATGCCCTTGACGACGGTGGCGACCGCAGCGATGTCGGTCAGCTTGACGTCGATCTGGTCGTTCGCGGCGGTCGAACCGGCACCGACCTGGAACGTCAGCGACTTGTCGCTGTCGAGCAGGTTGATCCCGTTGAAGTTCGTGGACCCCGAGATGCGGTCCAGTTCCTTGCCGAGCGACGCGACCTCGGTCTGGATGGCCTTGCGAGCGTCCGCGTTGTTCGAGTCGTTGCCCGACTGAACAGCGAGGTCGCGGACACGCTGGAGGATCGAGTGGACCTCCGTCAGGCCGCCTTCCGCGGTCTGGACGACCGAGATGCCGTCCTGGGCGTTGCGTGCGGCGACGGTCAGTCCGCCGACCTGCGAGCGCAGGCCCTCGGAGATCGCGAGGCCGGCCGCGTCGTCAGCGGCACGGTTGATGCGGAGGCCGGACGAGAGCTTCTCGAGGCTCTTCGACAGGTCGTTCTGCGTGGCGTTCAGGTTGCGGTACGTGTTGTTGGCCGCGAGGTTGGTGTTGATCTGCATACCCATGGTGTTCTCCTCCGTGACTGGGTGGTGTTCGTCGGCCCGTCCGTGGGCTGACACCGGCTACTGTCGGCCGGTCGACCGCGGCTGTAAGTCAGCCGCAGAAGTTTTTTCGGGCGATCTCAGACCGCCGTGCTGACGACGGCCGCGTCGGGCTCGCGCATGGCGCGGGCGATGCCGACGGCGGCGTTCGTCGCGACGCGCGACAGGTACGCGCTGCGTCGGGCCGGCGCGGTCTTCGAGACCGGCGTGAACTCGGCGTCGGGGTCGTCGGCGTAGTGCGACTCGAGGGCGTCGCGCAGCAGGCGGACCGCCTCGGTGCGCTGCTGCGAGACGGCGCTGTGGGTGATGCCGAGCTCGTCGGCGATCTCGGTGACCGTGCGGTCGCCGAAGTAGACGCCCTCGACGATCAGGCGCATGCGCTCGGGCAGGGCCTCGACCGCGGCGGCGACGTAGCGGCTGCGCTCCGAGACGAGCAGGTTCTCCTCGGGCAGCGGCAGGTCGGCGGCGAGGTGGTCGGCGACGGTGTCGTCGAGGGCCGAGACCGTGCGGGCCGCGTCGGTCAGGGCACCGGCCGCCGTCTGGCGGTCGACGCCGAGGGCACCGGCGATCTCGTCGACGCTCGGGGCGCGTCCCAGGGTCGCGGTGAGCGCCTCCTGGACGGCGTGGGTCTCCTTGATGCGCTTGCGGGTGCCACGGCTGGCCCAGTCGCCCGAGCGCATGTCGTCGGCGAACGCGCCGACGATGCGGGTGCGGGCGTAGGCGCCGAACGGGATGCCGAGCGTGGGGTCGAAGGCGTCGGCGGCCTGGACGAGGGCGACGGCACCGACCGAGGCGAGGTCGTCACGCGACAGGTGGGTGGCGCGGGCGCACACCTCCGAGACGAGGTAACCGACCAACGGCAGGTTCTCCACCACCATGGCGTTGCGTTCGGTGCGGTTCATCGCGACTCCCAGTGCGAAGGGGACCTGTGTGGTCCGGTGACGGTGACTCCGGGCGCGACGAACGGCCCTCTGATCAGGGCACGTCGACAGGGTTCGCCGAGGAGGCGCGGCGCACCGGACGAGACGTCGTCCGGACCGCGGATGGTGCTGCGCGACCGACCCGTCGGGGGTCCGTCGCTGCTCTGCAACGCTACCGAGCCGGAGGGGGGCGGCGGCAGTCCGGGACTGCCCCCAGTGCGGGGGAACGGTCGTCATCCCTTCGGGGGACACACCCCGTGCCCCCACCCCCGGACTGGGTCGGAACGGCCCTTCCTTCGAGTGGTGCCTTAAGGCTAGGAGCACGGTTCGGGGCCGCTGACTAACGCGCTCCGAGCCTCCGCCGATAGTCACCGGTGCAGAGGACGCCGGGCACTCCTCGCCGACGACCGACGAACCCGACACCCCGATGCGACCGACCGAGGAGGCCCCCATGGGCGCTAACGAACTCTCCGCGCTGCTCTGGCGAGAGCGCGAGCTGCTCGAGCTGCTGACCTTCAAGCTCGAGGAGGAGCAACTGCTGCTCACCGCGGGCCGCAGCCGCTGGATCGACCACGCCACGCGTGAGGTCGAGCAGGTGCTCGGTCGCCTCCGCTCGGCGGGGCTCGAGCGCAGTGTCGAGGTATCGGCCGTCGCCCGCGAGTGGGGCACCGACGAGGAGGCCCCGCTGCGCGAGATCATCGCCGCGGCCCCGGCCGGCCCGTGGGGCGAGATCTTCACCGCCCACCTGCGTGCCATGACCGAGCTGACCGGCCGCATCGCCCAGCTGCGCGACGAGAACGAACGCTTCCTCCGGGCCGCCGCCCGCGCCACGCAGGAGACGTTGGCCACCGCGTCGACCGGCCCCGCGACCGCGACGTACGACGCGACCGGCCAGACCGGTCACGCGAACTCGGCCAGCGCCTCCGGCGGTCACCTGTTCGACGGGCGGCTCTGACGTGGTGAGCACGTTCGGCAGCCTGGCCACGGCCTACCGCGGGCTGACCGCGGCCCGGACCGGGCTCGACGTGGTCGGCCAGAACATCGCCAACGTCAACACCGAGGGCTACACGCGCCAACGGGTCACCCAGTCCTCGATCGAGGCCGCAGCCCGCGTGGGCCTGTTCTCGAGCGGCGTCCAGCCGGGACAGGGCGTGTCGGTCGACGGCATCGCCCGCATCGGCGACCGGTTCGCCGACGCGCAGGTGCGCGGCGCCGCCGGGGCCGCCGGCTACCAGGGCGTGCGCGCCTCGGTCACCGCCGCCCTCGAGTCCTCCCTGAACGAGCCGAGCACCACCGGCATCGCCTCGCAGCTGACGAAGTTCTGGTCGGCCTGGCAGGACGTCTCGAACGACCCGTCCGCCGCCGCCCCCGCCGCCGTGCTGCTCGGCCAGGCGAACACGATCGCCCAGACCCTCTCGACCGGCTACAAGGCCGTCGACGACCAGTGGACCTCGCACCGTCAGCAGCTCGACGGTCTCGCCTCGCAGCTCAACTCGGCCGCGACCCAGGTCGCCGACCTCAACGTGCGCATCCGCACCGCGACCCAACAGGGCGTCAGCACCAACGAACTGGTGGACGCGCGCTCGGCACTGACCGAGAAGATCGCGTCGCTCGCCGGAGGCACGGTGCGAGACAACGCGGACGGCACGGTCGACGTCCTGGTCGGCGGCAACGCCCTGGTGTCGGGCGACTCGGCCCGGCAGGTGAAGGTGACCGGCGACTACACCCTGGCCACCGCCTCCTCGGGGGTCTCGCTCGAATGGACCCACCGCGCCGGCGACCCCATCTCGCTCGACGGCGGCAGCATCGCCGGCTCGCTGTCGGTGCTGGCCCCGGCCGCTCCCGGCGGCACCGGCGGCGTGCTCGCCGAGGCCGCCGCGAGCTACGACGCCCTCGCGACCCAGCTCGCCGCCCAGGTCAACGCGGTGCACTCCACCGGGACGACGGCCGACGGCACCACGGGTCACGCCTTCTTCGGGTTCACCGCCGGGGTGTCCGCCGCCCGCGGCCTCACCGTGCTGCCGACCGGCGCCTCGACCATCGCCTCGGGCAACGGCACGGGCGGGGCCCTCGACGGCTCGGTCGCCCGGGCCGTAGGCCAGATCGGCCTGTCGGTCGTTTCGCCCGACCGCACCTGGGGCTCGATCGTCAGCACGATCGGGGCGACGGCCCGCACCGAGGCCGATCGTTCGACCCTCACCGACCTCGCGGCGACGTCCGCCAAGGGTCGCCAGCTCTCGACCGCCGGGGTCAGCCTCGACGAGGAGAACGTCAACCTGCTCACCTATCAGCACGCCTACCAGGGCGCGGCCCGGGTCATGACCGCGATCGACGAGATGCTCGACACGTTGATCAACGGCATGGGACGGGTCGGGAGGTAACCGATGATCACCCGCACCACGAACCAGATGGCGATGCTCACCGCGCAGCGCAACCTGCAGACCAGCTCGTACCGGGTCGACCAGGCCCAGCAGCGCGCGTCGACCCTCGACAAGATCTCGAAGCCGTCGGACGACCCGGCCGGCACGGCGGATGCGCTGCGGGTCAAGGCCGAGCAGGCGGCGAACGTGCAGTTCTCCCGCAACGTCGGCGACGGCAACGGGTGGCTCTCGCTGGCCGACTCGGCCCTGTCGTCCACCGACGACGTGCTCAAGAAGGTGCGCGACCTCACCGTGCAGGGCGCCAACACCGGCGCGTTGTCACAACCCGCACTCGACGCCATCGCGACCGAGATCGACGGCCTCAAGGCCGACCTGCTCGCCGTGGCGAACACCTCGTACAACGGTCGCAGCGTCTTCGCCGGCACGTCGGACGCGGGCGTCGCCTTCCGCCCCGACTTCAGCTACACCGGCACCCCGGGCTCGTCGGTCACCCGCCAGATCGGTGTCGAGACCAGCGTGCGCGTCGACGCCGACGGGGCCACCTCCTTCGGCACCGGCGCCGACTCGGTCTTCAGCATGCTCGACCGCATCAGCAGCGACCTGCGGGCCGGCGTCAACGTCGGGACGCGGCTCACCGAGGTCGACGCCCGGTTGACGGCCGTCCGCGGCGTACAGTCCGACATCGGGGCACGACAGTCCCAGATCCTGAGAGCCGAGGACACCCTCTTGGACACCAAGACCACGCTCGAGGCGCAGCGCGCCGGCATCATGGACCTCGATCTCGGCGAAGCCGTGCTCGACCTGCAGATGCAGAACACGTCGTACCAGGCGGCCCTCGCGGTCACCGCCAAGGTGCTGCAGCCCACGCTGATGGACTTCCTCCGATGAGCGCGAACGCCGCCCGCGAGGTCGCGGGCTCCGTCGTGACGTTCGTCGCGCCTCCGTTCGGTCTCGAGCCGTTGACCGACTTCTCGCTCGAGCGCATCGACGGTGCCCCCGGACTCTTCGCCCTGCGGGCGAGCGGGTCCGAGGTGCGACTGTTCGTGCTCGACGCGTCCGTGCACCTGCCCGACTACTCGCCCGTCGTGTCGGACGACCAGTCCGCCACCCTCGACCTGCAGGACGCCGCCGAGGCCCTGCTGCTCGTCGTCGCGACGCCCGCGTCGACCGGCATGACGGTCAACCTGCTCGCGCCGATCGTGGTCAACGTGCGCACCGGCGCGGGTGCCCAGCTGATCCTCGAGGGCCAGGACTGGCCGCTGCGCGCCGAGCTGAACCCGCGCGCGTAGCCCTGCCTCGCGGCCGCGCACCGGCCCGGCTCGCGGCGGGGCCCCGGTTCGCGCTCGGCTGGACACCGGCTGCGAAGGCGGTCACGGTGTGGTGACGACCGGTGCGGACGTCACGGTCGTCGGCTTGCCTGGACCCCAGGAGGCGCGATCATGATCACGACACCCCGCACCACACGGCACCGGCTCGCCGTCGGCACGATGGCGGCCGTCACCGCCGTCCTGCTCGTCGGCTGCACCGCCGGGGCCGACGCCCCGGGCTCGGGCGGTCAGGCCGCCACCCGCCCGGCGTCCGAGACCCCGACCGACCCGACGGCCGCCCCGGGGCCCGGCCCGGTCGCGCCGACCACCGACGCGACCGCCGTCACCGTCGCGGCCGACGCCGTGACGACCGACGTCGCCACGGACCTGGCCGCCCCCTGGTCGGTCGTGCGACTCGACACCGGGTCGTCGTTCGTCAGCCTGCGCGACACCGGCACCGTGCTCGAACTGCTCGCCGACGGCAGCACCCGCGAGGCCGGCACGATCGGCGGGGTCGTGCACGAGGGCGAGGGCGGGCTGCTCGGCCTGGCCGTGCTCGCGGGATCGCCGTCGTACCTCTACGCCTACGCCACGACCGCCGACGACAACCGGGTGGTGCGCGCGCCGATCACGGGTGAGGTCGGCTCGTACGGCCTGGGCGAGCAGGAGGCCGTCATCACCGGCATCCCGAAGGCGAGCAACCACGACGGCGGCCGCATCGCGTTCGGCCCGGACGGGATGCTGTACGTGACGACGGGCGACGCGAACCAGCGGCCGAACGCGCAGGACCCCGGCTCGCTCGGCGGCAAGGTGCTGCGTGCGACCGCGATCGGCGGCGTGCCCGACGACAACCCGACGCCGGGGTCGCTCGTCTACTCGCTCGGTCATCGCAACCCGCAGGGCATCGCCTGGGACGCCACGGGCGCGGCCTGGGCAGCCGAGTTCGGGCAGAACACCTACGACGAGCTCAACGCCCTCGAGCCCGGGGCGAACTACGGCTGGCCCGAGGTCGAGGGACGCGGCGAGGACGGCGCCTTCTCGGACCCGGTGCTGCAGTGGTCCACGGACGACGCGAGCCCGAGCGGCCTCACGGCGGTCGGCACGACGCTCTACCTGGCCGGGCTCGGCGGCGAGAAGCTGTTCGAGATCCAGGTCGCGCCCGGTTCCGAGGCCGTGCCGACCGAGCTCTTCGCCGGAGACAGCTCGCTCGGCCGCATCCGCGACGTCCTCCCCGGTCCCGACGGCACCCTCTGGCTCGTGACGAACAACACCGACGGGCGGGGCACGCCGAGCGCCGGCGACGACCGCATCGTCAGCGTCCCGCTCACCCCCGTCCCCTGACCCGCGGGTCGCCCCGCGCCTCCTGGCCCTCTGCAGTCCTGCCTCGTCGCCCCTCCTGCCCGTCCGCCGTCCTGCCTCGTCGCCCCTCCTGCCCGTCCGCCGTCCTGCCTCGTCGCCCCTCCTGCCCGTCTGCCGTCCTGCCTCGGCCCCTGCCCCTGCCCCCGCCTCGGCGCTCCTCCCGTGCAAATCGCGACACTCGGAGGGCGACACGCCGGCCGACCGGCACGATCGCGTGGCGGGAAGCGGCCACTTGTCGGGATCTGCACGCGACAGGAGGAGGCGCCGGTCGGGTTCGGCACACCGGGCGAGGAGGCGCCGGTCGGGTTCGGCCCGCCGGTCGAGGAGGCGCCGGTCGGGTTCGGCACACCGGGCGAGGAGGCGCCGGTCGGGTTCGGCACACCGGGCGAGGAGGCGCGGGTCTCGTTCCGCACACGACCTCAGGAGGCGCGGGCCGGGTTCCGCACACCGGCCCGCGACACTCGCTCACACGCTGCGCGCCGCGCGGCCTGTTCGGGGGCCGGGCGGTTACCCTCGTACTCGATGAGCCAGCACGACCGACCCGACACGACAGCACCCGGCAGCGCCCGCCCCCAGACCGTGCCGCCGGGGCTCGCCGCACCCGTCGTGCGCGGCATCGGCGGCGCCGGCGGATTCGACCCCGTCAGCCTGCGCACGGCCGTCGACGTGCCCGCCGCCGAGGCCCGCCTCGCCGCCCTGGGCCAGAGCCGCAGCACGGCCGCCCTCGGTGAGCGCGCCGACCTGTTGCGCCTGCTCGGCCGACTCGACGAGGCCCTCGCCATCGCCGAAGAGGCCTTCCGCCTGGCCCACTTCACCGGCGACCGAGCCGACTCGACGGCCGCCCGCATCCGTCGCGCCCACATCTTCCGCGAGCAGGGCAAGCTCGACCGCGCCCTGAACGACCTGCACACCAGCCGCATCACCGCCGCGACCGAAGAGTGGCGCGAGCTCGAGGCCGCCGCCGCCGAGCTCGAGGGCTACACGCTCTACGACCTCGGCCGCAACGAAGAGGCTCGCGAGACCCTGGCCAAGGCACTCGAGGCGTACGAGGCGTCGGGTGCTCCGCGCGACCGCACGAACGGGTTGCGCGTCGCGATCGAGGGCGTCATGCGCGCCTACCTCAGCGACACGGGCCCGCAGCCACGGATCGAGGCCCCGGCCGTGGGCGACACGAACCCGGTGCCGGTCCAGCCCCTGACGTCGGCGCCGTCGGCCTCGCCCGCGGCCCCGGCCCCGGCCCGGACCCAGGTGCCCCGGTTCGACGGCATCGCCGCACTCTACGGCGGGTCACCCGCCCCCGCGTCTGCTCCTGCTCCTGCTTCCGCCCCCGAATCGTCGCAGCGCACCGAGGCCCCGACCTCCGACGACGACGGAGGCGCGGTGCCGGTCCGTCAGCCCATGGACGCCGCGCGCACCGCCGCCATCAGCTTCGATCCCGAGTCGATGCCCGACGAGGCCGCCGCGTCGCCCGTGGCCGACGCCGCCGCCGCCCGGGCCGAGAAGGTCGCCGCGACCGCTCCTGCCGCACCGCGCGACGGCGGACTCTGGGGCAAGATCAGCCACCTCGCCGAGCGTGCCGCCGGTCACCGCGACCGGGACTCCGACGAGTTCGACGCCGAGCGTCGGGGCGACACCGAGCGTCGCGGCGCCGACGAGGGCCGTACCGGCGACCGACCCCGCACCGGCGACACCGGCGTGACCGGGGTCGTCGACGGCCTGCCGCGCGACGACGAGCCGACCACCTGGCCGTTCCCACGGCGCTGACCCGCGCCTCCTGACCTCGACGTGGCCGACCTCGACCGGGTGCGGCGCTGGGCCGCCGCGCTCATCGACCTGCACCTCGACCCCACCGTGTGGACCTTCGGCTTCGACAACGCGAAGACCCGCGCGGGCCTGTGCAACTACACGACGAAGCGCATCACGGTCTCGCGGCACCTCGCCGGTCGCTACGACGACGACGAGATCCACCAGGTGCTGCTGCACGAGGTCGCCCATGCCCTCGCCGGCTCGCGCGCCGGCCACGGTCCCCGGTGGAAGGCCGTCGCGACCGACCTGGGCTACGTCGGCTCACGCCTGCACGACGGAGCCATCGCCAGCGAGCTCGCCCCGTGGGTCGGGGTATGCCCCGCCGGGCACGAGCACTACCGCTACCGGCAGCCGGCCCGGCCGCTCGCCTGCGGGCGGTGCTCGCGGCGGTACGACCCGGCGCACCTGATCACCTGGACGAAGCGCGAGGTCTGACGCCGCGCCTCCCCGGGCCTCGGCCGCCCCTTCTCCTCGGCGAGGGTGCCGGAAAGCCGAGGAGGCGCGTAACCGGTTAGGGTGGTCAGGTGCAGACCGGACAGTGGCTCAGATCCGACACCGACACCCGGTGGTTCTTCGACTCGGGCGCGCTCAGCCTCGACTTCGCGTACCTCGGCGGGTTCCGTGCCGGATCGCGCTTCGGCCCGGAGTCGGGCCTCGACCTGCCCGCCGACGGGTCGACCCCGTGGGACGGCCTCCTGCTTCCCGCCGACCTCGACGACTGGATCGGCGAACGCTTCGACGGCATCGCGGGCTCGGCGGGCGACCGCGAACTCGCCGACGCGCGGGGCCTGCGCGACGCGATCGCGCGGCTCGCGGTGGCCGCGGCCGATGCCACCTCGACGGACCCCGACGACGTCGACACGCTCAACTTGTTCGCCGCCCTGCCCGACGTCCCACCGTCCCTCGAGGGCGGCCGACGCCAGGCCGGTGCGGGGCGCCTGCGGCTCGGGCAGGCGATGGCGTCGGTCG
Organism: Frigoribacterium sp. CFBP 8751; assembly: GCF_014841545.1. Taxonomy (NCBI): domain Bacteria; kingdom Bacillati; phylum Actinomycetota; class Actinomycetes; order Micrococcales; family Microbacteriaceae; genus Frigoribacterium; species Frigoribacterium sp. CFBP 8751. The sequence continues at coordinate 452,612 of NZ_JACYUB010000001.1, read as the reverse complement.
CGCGCGACGCCGTGACCCTGTTCACGACCGTCGGCTTCGGAGGCGGGCCGGACTCGCGCCTCCGTCGCTGCACGAACGAGGCGTGCGGGCTCGTCTTCTTCGACGAGTCGCGCGCGGGCAGCCGTCGCTGGTGCTCGATGCAGCGGTGCGGCAACCGCGCCAAGGTGCGGGCGCATCGTGCCCGGGCCGCTCGCGCCTGAGCCTCCCACGGTCGAGGTCGGAGTCGCGCACGGTGTTCGGCCGCTCCGCTCGGCCACCCCGTCCGGCCCGCTCGGCCACCGCCCGAGCCCGCTGACCCGCTCAGCCTCCGCCCAGGCACCCAGCCCGGCGTGCCACCCGGCGCCCCGCACGCTCCCCCCGCCACGCTCTCCCCGCCACGAAGTAAACAACCCGCCACGTGATCACGTGGCGGGTTGTTTACTTCGTGGCGGCGTGACAGGTGCGGGGTCGACGGGCGACGCTCGACGGTCGGTCAGTCGACGACCGAGACGTCCTTCCAGAAGGCGACGTAGCCCGAGTAGTCCTTGCCGACGCGGTCGAACGAGGTCGGGATCGGCGTCGGGTAGCTCCAGGCGCGGTCCTGGAGCAGGTCGTCGCCGGACCTCACGCTGAAGTACTGGGTGTCGCCCTTCCACGGGCAGTGGTACTGGGTGGGGCTCTCGGTCAGCAGGTCGGAGTTCACGCTCGCGGGCGGGAAGTACCAGTTGCCCTCGATCGAGATCAGCTCGTCTTTCGGGGCCTCGGCGACGACGGTTCCGTCGGTGAGCACTGCCTTCATGGTTCCTCCTGCGGTCGGGGCGACGTTCGGGTCGCTCTGGCCGCAACGCTACGCCGAGGGGGTGAATTCCCCTCGGGAACCGGTCGTGGTGACGACGGCGAGGGCAGCGGAGGACGAGGAGGCGCGGGCCGCGTCGACCACGTCGCCCCGGTCGGTCGCGACCAGCTCGGCCGCCGAGGCCGAGGCCGTCAGCAGGTGCGACGAGGCCCGGGCGAGCGCCCCGGCGGCGGCGCAGGCGAGGGCCGCCTCGGGTGACGAGAAGTCGATGCCGACCGCGGCGAGCGCGTCGACCACCGCTCCGGCGGCGAGCTGGTCCTCGACGGCGGGTCGAAACCCGTCGGCCTCGACCGCCCCCGCGGCGACGATCGCCACGAGCGCGCGGTCGCCTCGTCGGGCCTGACGCTCGACCACGTGCCGGGCCACCTCGGGCGCCGCCCCGGCACCGGTGACGACCAGGACGTCGGCCTCGCTCGCGACCTCGGGCAGCGCGGCGACGACGCGTGCGGTCTCGTCCCGAGTCAGTGTGCCGTGCCCGTCGAGAACGTCGACCACGACGACGACGTGTGCCCCGGGTGCGATGCGGGCGGCGCCGGCCACGCCGTGGTCGAACCTCACCTGGTACTTCTGCTGGCCGTGCGAACTCATCGGACCAGCGTAGGCAGCCGCAGTCGGACGTCGCCCGTGCGTGACGCGGCGTGACATGCGATCAGGCGGCGGGAGTTGGATCGGAGCATGCACGTGCAGCTCAGACTCCGCCTCGCCTGCCCCGTCGACGTCGCGACCGACGCCCTGCGCGACCCCCAGGTGATGGTGGCCGTGACGAAGCCGCTGGTCGTCTACCGGTCCGAGTCGCCGTCGGGCTTCCCCGACCGCTGGACCGAGGAGGCGCACCCGGTGTCGGCGAGCATCCTCGGCGTCCTGCCGCTCGGCAGCACGCACGTCGACCTCGACTGGCACGAGCGCGACGGTGCGTGGATCCAACGCGACACCGGACGCGGCACGAGCGGCCAGTTCGCCCGCATGCGCATCAACCACCGGATGGCCGTCGTGCCGGACGGCCCGGGCCACACCTTGTTGCGTGACCGACTCGAGTTCCACGCAGGACCCCTGGGCCTGCTGCTCTGGCCCGGGCTCTGGGCGACCTGGCAGTGGCGCGCGTTGCGCATGAAGGCGCTGGCCCCGACCTGGCGAGGGGCGCCGACCCACCCGAAGCACGTCTGACCTCGGCAGCACGCCGGACCGGGGGCCGGCGTCAGCTCCAGAACCCGGCGTGGACGGCCGAGGCCTCGTCGAACAGCGCCGGCCCCGACACCGACACCGCGCCTCCCCCGCGGGCGAAGACCTCGCGGCAGGGCAGGTCGAGCGTCGACTCGCCCTCTTGCTCGGTGACCATGCCGAGCAGCTGCTGCTCGGCGAGCGCGTAGACGACCCGACCGATGCCGGCCCAGTGGATCGCTCCGGCACACATCGCGCACGGCTCGGTGCTCGTGTAGAGGGTCGCGGCCTTGAGCGTCGGCTTGTCGAACCGCTGGGCGACGAGGCGGACGAGGTTCGTCTCGGCGTGGCCCGTCGGGTCGCCCTCGGTGACGACCGTGTTCTCGGCCTCGACGACGTCCCCGTCGGCCGTGAGCAGCAGCGAGCCGAAGGGATGGTTGCCGTGGTCACGAGCCTGCTGCGCGACCTCGATCGCGCGGTGCAGCTGCGCGAGGTCGGCCGGGGTGACGGTGGGGTCGGTGGTCGTGGTGTCGGTCGTCATGGGGTGAGCGTAGCCAGGGGGGACCGTCCGCCGCGGCCGGGACGGCGAGCTGTGGACGGGCGGCCCGCCTGTGAGGGAGCCACGGGCGGCGGGGCGACCGCCTGCGTACGGTGGCAGAGGTGACCGACCCGACCCGCGCCTCCTCGTCCACCGGTGAGACCACCCCCGACATCGGCGTCGACGCCTCTGCCGAGGCCACCGCCGACGCCGCTGCCGACACCACCGCCCCGACGCCCGCCCAGGGAGCGCTCGACATCGCGTCGTGGCGGCGGACGATCCACGGGCTGTACCGTGACGTGCGTGAGGCGACCGACCTGGCGGCGGCCCACGACCTGTGGCGGCGCACCCGCGACGAGTTGTTCTCGACGCACCCCTCGACGCCGCTGCTGCCCGAGGACCGCCCCGACTTCACCGGCCTGCCGACGAAGCCGTACGACCCGGCCTGGCGATTCGAGGTGGCGGTCGAGCCGGCCGAACCGCGACGCATGGTCGTCGAGACCGGCACCGACGGCGACGTGCTCTTCGACCTCGTCGGCGTGGCCGACGTGCCCGGCGTCGGCAGCCTCGACGTGTGGAAGCTGGCGCAGTACGCGGGCGGCCTGTTCATCCCGATCAAGGACGCGCTGGCGGGCAAGCCCGGCGGCACCTACGGCGGCGGACGCTACCTGATCGACTCGGTCAAGGGTGCCGACCTCGGTGCCGGTGGCGAACCCGGCACGATCGTGCTCGACTTCAACTTCGCGTACAACCCCAGCTGCGCCTACGACCCCGCCTGGGCCTGCCCGCTCGCCCAGCCCGGCAACACGGTCGCGGTCGAGATCCCCGTCGGCGAACGGTACGGGCGCGCGCACTGATCGGGGCCCGCAGGCGGACGCGCCCACTGCTCGAGCCCCGCGGGCTGGGGCGCGCCTAGCCCTTCGGCTCGGAGTCGACCTCCACCGCGACGCTGTAGTCGTCACCGCCGTCGGTGCTGATCACCGAGACCGAGTCGTAGACGACGTCGTAGCCCGGAGTGTTCACGTCGCAGTGCACCTCGGACCGGTCCACGACCGGGATGGCCTCGTCGCCGCAGTCGACGTCGGGTCGGGTGCCGACCTCTCGTTCGAGGGCGTCCGCGACGGTGGTCGCGAAGGCACTGGACGACACGGTCCGGTCGATCGAGGCCGAGGCGGTGCATCCGGCCAGGGCCGTCGCCAGGACGGAGGCGGTGATCACGCTCGAGACGACCGTCGACGTGCGCATGGGTTCAGACCTTCCGGACGAGGTGGAGACACCGGTGCGTGCCCCCGGAGCCGCGGCCTTCGCGCCCCCGAGGTGTAGCCAACCACGTCGTCGGATCGGCAGAACGACAGGTCGATCCACGCGTGCACGTCGACTAGCGTCGGATCATGACCCCGACGACGCCGCCCACCACCCCGTCGAGCCCCTCGACCCCGTCGAGCCCCGAGGTCGTGACGCAGGCGCTGCTCGACCTCGGCTCACGACCCGAGCATCCCTTCACCACGAGCATCGAGGGCGGACGCATCGTCTTCACCTGGGTCTACGACAAGGCGTCGGGGCCGTTCGGCAGCCGGGAGCAGTCGTACCGGCTACGCATCACCCTGATCCCCGAGACCTCCGAGTACAAGAGGTCCGAGATCGGCGTCGAGCGGCAGCGCGGCTCGGCCAGCGGCTCGTACACGTTCAACTCGGCGAAGGTCGTCGGCCCGGTCAAGCGCACCCTCGAGGCCCACGGCTGGCACCGCCGACGCACGGCGCTGGGCAAGGCCATCCGGCGCCTGTTCTCGTAGCGGAGGCAGGTCGGAGTTCAGGAGGTGCGGTGGGGGCGAGGCGTCCTGAGGGGCCGACCCGCGCCTCCTCGGCTCGTCCCCGGCACCGCCACGCGGTGCCCTGAACGGCCGTGCAGACCACACCCGTCGCGTTTTCCGGCCTCAGCCGCTAGGCTGGGGTCACTTGCGAGCCGGCCCGATCGGCTCCCTGCGTCGTAGCACGCCCCTCACCGCCTCTCCGTCCTGGCACACACCCAGGCAGACCAGCAGGCGCGCGAAGCTCACTCTGCGGCGAAACGATCGTGCACACCTGCACCGTCGCCACACCTCGAGCCCGGCTACGACAGCCGTCCTCCCGGCACTGCCCCGCCCTCGTGCGAGCACGTCCCCGACGTGCCCCCTCACCAGCAGGCGGCCAGGCAGCCTCGGCCCGGCTCGACACCGATGCCCCGAAAGGTGCACCACATGTCAACGAACACCCTCGACACCGAGAACACCACCGGCGCCACGAGCGTCGACGAGACGGCCGACGCCGTCACCTTCAGTTCGCTGGGCGTGCCCGCCCCGATCGTGAAGTCCCTCGCCGCCGAAGGCAAGACGACCGCGTTCCCGATCCAGGTCGACACCCTGCCCGACACCCTCGGCGGCCGCGACGTCCTCGGCCGCGGCAAGACCGGCTCGGGCAAGACCCTCGCCTTCTCGATCCCCATGGCCGCGCGCCTCGGAGGCAAGCTGGCTGGCGGCAACCGCCGCGCCGGACGCCCCCTCGGCCTCGTCCTCGCCCCCACCCGCGAGCTCGCCACGCAGATCGACGCCGTCCTCGCCCCGCTCGCCGAGGCCTACGGCATGCGCACCACCACGATCTTCGGCGGCGTCTCGCAGAACCGTCAGGTGCAGGCCCTCAAGGCCGGCGTCGACATCATCATCGCCTGCCCCGGCCGCCTCGAAGACCTCATGAAGCAGGGCTTCGTCAAGCTCGACGCCATCGAGATCACCGTCCTCGACGAGGCCGACCACATGGCCGACCTGGGCTTCCTGCCCGGCGTCACGCGCATCCTGAAGGCCACCCCGAACGACGGCCAGCGCCTGCTCTTCAGCGCCACCCTCGACAACGGCGTGGACAAGCTGGTCAAGCAGTTCCTCCACAACGAGGTGCTGCACTCGGTCGACGAGGCCAACTCGCCCGTCGCCAAGATGACCCACCACGTCTTCGAGACGCCCGACGTCGACAGCAAGAACGCGCTCATCCAGAAGCTCGCGAGCGGCCAGGGCCGTCGCATCCTCTTCATGCGCACCAAGCACCACGCGAAGAAGCTCGCCAAGAAGCTCACCGAGTCGGGCATCCCCTCGGTCGACCTGCACGGCAACCTGTCGCAGCCGCAGCGCGACCGCAACCTCGCCGCCTTCCAGGACGGTTCGGCCCGCGTGCTCGTCGCCACCGACGTCGCCGCCCGTGGCGTGCACGTCGACGACATCGAGCTCGTCATCCACGTCGACCCGCCGACCGAGCACAAGGCGTACCTGCACCGCTCGGGCCGCACCGCCCGCGCCGGAGCCGAGGGCGACGTCGTCACCCTCGTCATCCCCAGCCAGAAGCGTGACGTCGCCCAGCTGATGAAGAAGGCCGACATCCGTCCGACCATCACCGCCGTGACGCCGAACTCGCCCGAGGTCGACGCCCTCGTCGGCCAGGTCGCCGCCTACGTCAAGCCCTCGCCCAAGGCTGCCGTCCAGCAGCAGCAGGGTGGCGGCGGACGCTCGCAGGGCGCCAACGCCCAGCGCAAGCGCGCCGCCCGCCAGGACTCGCAGGGCAACCCCATCGCCCGCCAGGACCGTTCGGGTCGCCCCGCCCAGGGAGGCGCGGGTCGCGGTTCCGACGCCGGTCGCGCCGGTGCCGGTGCCGGTCGCTCGGGTGGCTCGCGTGACGGCGGCCGCCAGGGTGGCCGCGACGGAGGTGCGCGTCGCGACGCCGCTCCCCGCGGTGGCGCCTCGACCTTCTACTCGACCGAGTCGGGTCGCGGTTCGTCCACGCCCGTCCGAGACGACGCCCGTGGCGCGCGTGACGGTGCTCGCGACGAGACCCGTGGCACCCGTCAGACCGGGCGCCGCGCCCAGAGCACCGGCACCCAGAGCGACGGCGGCCAGAGCCGCACCAACGCGGTCCGCAACGACCAGGCCGAGTTCGCGGCGTCGCTCGGCGGCTCGCGCGAGGGCGGCCAGCGTGACGGCGTCCAGCGCAGCGGCGGACGCCGCGNCGCCCGTGCCGGGGTGCGGTGATGTGGGTGGTAGCGCAACACCCCCGAACCGGCGTGACACCCTCTGATCAGAGGGTGTCACGCGGGTTCGGGGGTGTTGCGCTACCACCCACATCACCGCACCCCGGCACGGGCGAGAGACCGCACCATGGGCTCGGCGCGCAGGGCGTCGCCCCAGGTCCACCGGACGACGGTGCGCACGCCGGGCAGCGCCCGCAGATCGTCCTCGCGCCGCTTCTCGTCGATCACGACCTGCTCGGGACTGCGCCCGGCCCGCATCCGTTCGTCGCGGTACTTCACCTCGCCGTCGAACTCGCCGATGACGCCGAACTGCGGCCACCAGAAGTCCACGAAGCCGACGAGGGGGCCCGTCACCGGGAACCGGGCCTGCAACTCGGGCCCCGCGAGCCCCGCAGCCCTCATGCCCGCCCGGCTCAGCGACTCGCCCGGCGACTCGGACCGCTCGTCGGCGAAGGCGACCGCGACCGCCGCCCGTCGACACCCAGGCACCCCGGGCCGGGCGGCCAGGGCGGCCTCGAGCGCGGCCCGGTCGTACGCCCCCACGTGCAGCCCGTGGTCCAGCACGACGGTGGCCCCGCGCAGATCATGCCGGCGCACGCTGTCGATGGCCGCGCGGGCGGCACCCACCACCGGCAACCCGTCGACCGTGTCGATCTCGCCGTCGCCGAGGGGCGCCGCGTGTTGGTGAACCGACCCGGTCACCTTGTCGCGAGCGCGCTGTCGTGCCACGACGTGCACCCTACGAGGCCACTCACCCAGCAGCGGAAACCCCCGAACGGCGAGGGCTGACTCGTGCGAGACGACGGCGTGCGGTCCGAGCCGGGGCAGCACCGCGTGCACGCGGGCGGTGTGCTTCGACGCGGCGTCGAGCGACCGCCAGTCGTCCGCCCGGACGTAGACGCCGGCGGCGAGCCGCACCGCGAGGCCACGTCGCGCGTCCCGCTCTATGGACGAGGAATCCTCGCCGTCGTCGACGAGCCGGGGACGACGGATGAGCAGTCCTGACATGTCACGCATCGGTCCAGCTTGGCCGAGCGCCGCGAGGAACGCGATCCGCGCCTCCTTGCCTGTGGAGGAGTACCGGGCGACACCCCCGAACCGGCGTGACACCCAGCGATCCGAGGGTGTCGCGCCGTTTCGGGGGTGTTGCGCGCCGGGGGCTAGTGCAGGGCGCCGACGGAGGCGAGGGCGCTGCGCAGCAGGGTGCCGCGGCCGCCCTCCATCTCGGCGGCGACCTCGTCGGAGGCGGCCTGGTGCGGCGTCAACCAGGTGAGTTCGAGGGCGTCCTGCCTCGGGTCGCAGGTGCCGGTCACGGGCACCACGTAGGCGAGCGACACGGCGTGCTGCCGGGGGTCGGTGTAGACCGACGAGCCAGGCAGCGGGAAGTACTCGGCGACCTGGAACGGCACCGGCGACGGCGGCAGCTGCGGGAAGGCCATGGGCCCGAGGTCTTTCTCGAGGTGGCGGAACAGGGCGGTGCGCAGGCTCTCGCCGTACATCACCCGGCCCGAGACGAGCATGCGCGAGATCGACCCCTCGTCGGAGGCGCGGAGCAGCACCCCGACCTCGGTCACGACCCCCATGCCGTCGGTGCGCACGGGCACGGCCTCGACGTAGAGGATCGGCAGGTGCTGCCGCGCCTGGAAGAGCTCGTCCTCCGAGAGCCAGCCGGGATTGGGGTCGGGGTCGGGTGTCCGCACGGAGCTCATGGCCCATTCTTACCGGCTCGACGGCCCGATCGCGTGACGTGACGCTACGGGCGAACAGCACCGGCCCCGATGTCGCCGCCCGTCGCTAGGCTCGGTCCATGGTGCAGATCGACCCGTCCCTCGTCCAGTGGTCCGCCGTCGAGGCCGAGCGCGACGGGCGACCCCTGCTCGTGCTGCTGCACGGCGTGGGCTCGCACGAGGGCGACCTGATCGGCCTCGCTCCCTACCTGCCGCAGCACTTCGTGGCGGCGTCGCTGCGGGCACCTCTGCCTCATGGTGACGGCTTCTCGTGGTACCCGCTCTCGACGCCCGGTGCGCCCGACCCGGGTGCCGTCGACGACGCGGCCGAGGCCGTGCTCGCCTGGCTGGACTCGCTCGCGAGCGACCACCCGAGCGTCAGCCTGCTCGGCTTCTCTCAGGGCGGTTCGCTCTCGCTGCAGCTGGTGCGGCACGCGCCCGAGCGTTTCGCGTTCGCCGCCGTGCTCGCCGGGTTCGTGGTCCCCGCCGCCGGGGACGACGCCACGATCGAGCGCGCAGCCGCACGGGACGACGCCGTGACGGCCGTCCGCCCCTCCGTCTTCTACGGCCGCGGCGACGTCGACCAGATCATCCCCGCCGACGCCGTCGAGCGCACCTCGGCCTGGCTCGAGGCGCACGCCGACGCCGAACAGACCGTGTACCCGGGTCTGGCCCACGGCATCTCGCAAGAAGAACTCGACGACCTCAACGCGTTCATCGGTCGCGTGACCGCCGCTCCCGTCGTCGACGCCGACGCACCCGTGTCGGTCGCCGGCGGCGACTCCACCGACTGATCCGGGGCCCGCCCCGGCCCGTCACCCCGACGAACGAAGGAGGCGCGCGATGGCGACGCTCTCGGTGTCCGGTTCCGCCACCCACCGCCACCGTGCCGAGCGCGGTGTCGTCCACCTCACCGTGGGCTTCGACGGTGACGACCGTGAGAAGGTCGTCCGCGACACCGCCGCCGTGCACTCCCGCCTCAGCGAACAGGCGACGGCCTGGCGCCGCCAGGAGGCCGCCACCTGGTGGAGCGCCCGGAGCGTCACGGTCGCGGTCGAGACCGGGGTGACGACCGACGGGGGCGACGGGGTCGACGAGACCCGCGCCTCCTCGGGGGTGCGGTTCCGTACCCGGGCCGCCGTCGACGTGCGGTTCAGCGACTTCGACGCGTTGGCGTCGTGGGTGGGCGACGTCGCCCTCGAACCGGGCGTGACGGTCGAGTGGATCGAGTGGTCGCTCAGCCACGCCCACCGACCCGAGGTCGAGAAGGCCGTGCGGGTCGCCGCCGTCGCCGACGCCGTCACCCGGGCCGGCGACTACGCCGAGGCGCTCGGGCTCGGGCAGCCGACCGTGCAGTCGGTGTTCGAGCCGGGGTTGCGACCCGGGGCACCGGGTGGCGGCAACCCGTTCGGCCTGGCCCGAGCCGTCGCGACGTTCTCGACGGGCGGCCCCGTCACCTTCGACCTGCACCCCGACGACATCGAGGTCTCCGCCGAGGTCAGCGCCGACTTCGTCGCCTGACCCTCCCGTCTCCCGGCCCCTGCCCCTGCCCCCTGCCCGGTGTGCAAATCGCGACGATCGGCCGTCGACACGCCGGGCGGCGACCGACCTGAGCCGCGTGTCGTCGCGGTGATGTCGGGTAAGGCACGCCAGGAGTCGCACGGCCGGTCGGGTTCGGCACAGGTCGGCACATGCCACCGGTCGGGTTCGGCACACACCGACTCGACCCGCCGGTCTGATTCCGGTTCCCGCACCCCGGCGCGACGCCGTGCCGCCTGTCCGCCCCGCCCCGCCCGGCCCCGGCCCCGGCCCCACCTCACAGCAGCCGGTGCCACACCCCTTCGACGCCGATCGGCACGAACCCGACGGCTTCGTTGACGGCGAGCATGGGCCGGTTCTCCTCGGCGTTGAACGTCAACACGGCCGGGCGGCCCGGTTTCTCCACCGCCAGGCGGTCGAGGTTGGCGACCTTCACCAGCCACCCCAACCGGTGCCCGCGGTGCTCCCGCCGCACGAGGGTCATCTGCTGCATCACGGGCCGCGACGCGTCGTCGGGCACCGCGAGGTCGGAGCACGCGACGAGCCGGCCCGTCGGCACGTGCTCGGCCGCCGCGGTCAGCGAGGCACGCCCGCTCGTGGCGCGTCGCCGCTCGGCCTCGACGAGGCGTTCGACGGTCCAGACGTCCTCGGGTTCGGGCACGTCGCCCATGGGCGCGTCGGTGCTCAGTGCGGTCGCCATGGCCGCGACGTCGGACTGCCAGCGCCGGGGCGTGGGGCCCGACCAGGTGTGGACGCGGTACTCGCCCCCCGCCGCGGCGAGCGCCTCGGAGCGGATCGCGGCCAGCGCCTCCTCGTCCACCGGCAGGGGCAGGCGGCTGATGCGCTCGACCTGGCCGAGCGCGTAGCCGCGCGAGAGCGCGAACCGGACCTCCGAGGAGGCGCGAGGCACCCACCCGTGACCGGTCGAGGCCTCGAGGCGGTCGGCCGGGGCGGTGGAGGGGCCCGGGCCCGCTGCGGGCCCCGAGCCCGAGGTGGCGTCCGAGCCCGAGGTGGCGTCCGAGCCCGCGGTGGCGTCCTGGCCCGAGGCCACCCCCTGGCCGGAGGCGACGAAGGAGATCACGTCGGTCCGACCGGCGGCGCGGGCGACGGCCTCGACGTGGTCGAGCAGGGCCGTGCCGAGCCCCCGGCGGCGGTGCTCGGGGTCGACGGCGACCCAGAGCCAACAGGTCGTGACGGCCGGGTCCGAGAGCGTCTCGTACGTGGCCTGGCCGACGATGCGCCCCTCGGCCCGCACGACGAACAGCCGCCGCGGCGTGAACGGGTCGTGCCACTGCGGCAGCTGCTCGGCCGGAGAGAAGTCGAGGTCGCCGAAGCCGAGCACCGCGGCCTGGACGGCGTTCTCGAGGTCGATCGCCTCGACGTAGGCGGCGGCGCGGTCGGCGTGGTCGGCGTGGTCGGCGCGGTCGGCGTGGTCGGGGCCGGGGTCTGCGTCGCGGTCGGCGACGGGACGGGGCTCGAGCGTGCGGGGAACGACGATCTCGTCGATCACGATGTCGGTCACGGGGACTCCGGGGTCGAGGCGGGGACGTGGTCCGCCGCCCGGCAGGGCAGCCGACCAGAGTAGCGCCGTCCTCGCCCTCCGCACCAGGGGGGAGACGGTTCGACTCGCGGCGCGTAGAACGGGGCGATGAGCGACCCCTTCGACCTCGACCGGTACGTCCACGCGCAGGACGCCGGCGGCACCCACGACCAAGCCCTCGCCGAGCTGCGCCGTGGCCGGAAGACCTCACACTGGATGTGGTTCGTCTTCCCGCAGATCGCCGGCCTCGGCCGCAGCGGCATGGACCGCACCTACGCGATCCGATCCCTCGACGAGGCGCGGGCCTACCTCGCCCATCCCCTGCTCGGCCCGCGCCTGCGCGAGGCGGCGGGCGTCGCGGCCCGGGCGGACGCCGCGAGCGCCGGCGAGCTGATGGGCGGGATCGACGCCCTCAAGCTGCGCTCGTCGATGACCCTGTTCGGGCGGGCCGACCCGACCGAACCCGTGTTCCGGGCCGTGCTCGAACGCTGGTTCGACGGCGTCGAGGACGACCTGACCGTCGCCCGCCTCTGAGCCCGTCGGCGGCCGTCCGTCGGGCGACGACTCCTCCCCGGACGAGGAGGCGCGGGTCGTCGCCCCCAGGCGCCGCGCCTCCCCTGCCGGTGTCGGCACCCACGGCTACGCGCCTCCCCTGCCGGTGTCGGCACCCACGGCTACGCTCGTCGGCATGCGCCAGCTCTACCCCGAGATCGAACCGTACGACTCCGGCCTGCTCGACGTCGGAGACGGCCAGCACGTCTGGTGGGAGGAATGCGGCAACCCCGACGGCAAGCCCGTGGTCTTCCTGCACGGCGGGCCCGGCAGCGGGTCGTCGCCCGCGCACCGCCGACTGTTCGACCCCGACCGGTACCGCATCGTGCTGCTCGACCAACGCGGGGCGGGTCGCAGCACGCCCCACGCCGGCACGTTCGGCACCGACCTCTCGACGAACACGACCCACCACCTCGTGGCCGACCTCGAGACCCTGCGCGAGCACCTGGGCATCGACCGGTGGCAGGTGTTCGGCGGCTCGTGGGGCTCGACCCTGGCGCTCGCCTACGCCGAGACCCACCCCGACCGCGTCACCGAGCTCGTGCTGCGCGGCATCTTCACCCTGCGACAGAGCGAGCTCGACTGGTTCTACGAGGGCCCGGCGTCGAACGTCCTGCCCGACCGGTGGCAGGGCTACCTCGCCCCGGTGCCGGTCGACGAACGCCGAGCGGGCGGACTGATCGAGGCCTACGCGCGCCTGCTCGCCGATCCCGACCCCGCCGTCTACGGGCCCGCCGCCGTGGCCTGGTCGTCGTGGGAGGCCTCGGCGATCACCCTGCTGCCCCGCCCCGACCTGGTCGAGCGGTACTCCGACCCGGCGTTCTCGCTGGCCTTCGCCCGCATCGAGAACCACTACTTCGTCCACCGCGGCTTCCTCGACGAGGGCCAGCTCATCCGCGACGCGCACCTCGTCGCCCACATCCCGACGGTCATCGTCCAGGGTCGCTACGACCTGTGCACGCCGGCGACCACGGCCTTCGACCTGCACGCCGCCCTGCCCGATGCCGACTTCGTCCTGGTCGACGACGCCGGGCACGCGTTCGACGAGCCGGGCATCCTCGACGCGCTGATCGCGGCGACCGACCGGTTCGCCGAGGCGCCGACCGCGTCCGACGACGAGGCGACCCGATGACCGTCGTCCTCGCCGGCTGCGGCGACCTCGGCACCGAGGCCGCCCTGCGGTTCGTCTCCCTGGGGCACCGCGTCCTCGGCCTCCGTCGCTCGGCGGACGAGCTGCCGACCTCGATCGAGGGCGTCTCGATCGACCTGAGCACCACCCGCCCCACGCTCCCCGCCGACACCGAGGTCGTCGTCGTCGCCCTCTCGGCCGGGTCGCGCGACGTCGACACCTACCGGGCGTCCTACGTCGACGGCCTGCGCAACGTCCTCGACGCACTCGACGAGGCCGGGGCGGTCGACGCCCGGGTGCTGTTCGTCTCGTCGACCGCCGTGTACGACGTCGACGACGGCAGCGTCGTCGACGAGGCCACACCGGCGACCGGGGCCTCCGCGACGGCCGAGGTCATCCTCGAGGCCGAAGCTCTGCTGCACGCACGCCGTCCCGACGAGATCGTCCTGCGCCTCGGCGGCATCTACGGCCCGGGCCGGGAGCGGCTCATCACCCAGGTGCGTGACGGAGAAGCGCGACTAGCCGAGCCTGCCGGTAGCTCCCCCCACACGAACCGCATCCACCGTGACGACGCGGCGGCCGCGATCGTGCACCTCACCACCACCTCAGGGCCGACCGACGTCCTGTACGTGGGGGTCGACGACGAGCCGTCGAGGCTCGACGACGTGCTGACGTTCGTGGCCGACGAACTGGGGGTGCCCGTGCCGCCGAGCGCGCCTCCTCGGGGCCGTCAGGCCGGCGGCGACAAGCGGCTGTCGAACGCACGACTTCGCGGCACCGGGTTCGCCCTCACGTACCCGACCTTCCGCGAGGGGTACCGCGCCGTGATCGCGGGCGAGGGCGTGCGGCATCCCTGAGCCGGGCCCGCCCGGGCTCGACCCGCCCGGGCTCGGCCCGCACGATCTGCACGGGCTTCGCCCGAGCGGTCCGCCCCGCGCACGAGAACGCCGTCGAGTCGACGGTGCACCGCGGCTCCAGGCGGTGTCCGGTCCGCCCGACGGCGTCCTCGAGGGCGCGTCGACGATCTAGTGGATCGGCGTGCCACCCGTCACGGCGATGGTCTCGCCGCTGATGTAGCTCGACTCCTGGCTGGCCAGGAACACGAACGAGGGGGCCAGCTCGACGGCCTGGCCGGGGCGGCCGTAGGCGGCCTCCGAGCCGAAGCTCTCGATCTTCTCGTTCGGCACGAACGCGGGCTGCAGCGGCGTCCAGACGGGGCCGGGCGCGACGCCGTTGACGCGGATGCCCCGCTCGGCGAGCTGCTGGGCCATGGCGCGGGTCCAGTTGGCGATGCCGGCCTTCGACACGGCGTACTCGGCGAGGTCGGGCGACGGCTGGAAGCCCTGGATCGACGAGGTCGTGATGATCGACGCCCCCGGCTGCAGGTGCGTCGACGCGGCCTTGGTCAGCCAGAACAGCGGGTAGATGTTGGCCTTGAGTACGTGGTCGAGCGTCTCGGTCTCGAAGTCGTCGATGCTGCTGACGGTCGGCATGACGCCGGCGATGATCGCCAGGATGTCGAGTCCGCCGAGCTCGGAGACCGTCTTCTCGACGACGTCGACGTTGGTCTGCTCGACCTGCAGGTCGCCGGGCAGCAGGACGGCGGTGCGACCGGCCTCGCGGACGAGCGTGGCGACCTCCTCGGCCTGCGACTGCTCCTCGGCGAGGTAGCTCAGCGCGACGTCGGCGCCCTCGCGGGCGAAGGCGATGGCGGTGGCGCGGCCGATGCCGCTGTCGGCACCCGTGACCAGGGCCTTGCGGCCGGCGAGGCGACCGCTGCCGACGTAGCTGGTCTCGCCGTGGTCGGGCTCGGGCTTCATGGCGTGGACGTCGCCGGGGGCGCTCTGCTGCTGGTGCTCGAAAGGCGGCTGCGGGTACTGGGTGACGGGGTTCTGCGGGGTGTACATGTTGTCTGCCATGTCCCCCGGTGTACGCGGCGGCGACGCCGCGCCGGCCCAGCTTGTACCCCGGCCGACGGCGACCACGCCGGCCGCGGCGCGACGAGCGGAACCGAGGAGGCGCGGCGCGGCCCCCGGAGAAAGATACGGTGGTCGCGTGCCCCTGCTGCCACTGCCTTCCGAGACTCCCCGTCAGGTCCTGCCCGCCTGGGTGCTGCGCGCCGACCGACGGGCCGCGAAACGCATCAACTCGGTCCGAGGGGTGCCGGTCGTCGACCGCAACCTCAGCCGCCTCAGCCACTTCGCCGACCACGGGCTGTTGTGGGCCGCGGTCGCCGCGGGCCTCGCTCTCGTGGGTCAGCGACGCGCCGCCGTGCGGGGCACGCTGTCGCTCGGCTTCGCCAGCGCCATGGCCAACATCGTCGGCAAGCGCATCTTCGGCGGCAACCGTCCGCTGATCGACGACGTCCCGATCGAACGACGCCTGCGCAGCCAGCCGCTGTCCGCGTCGTTCCCGTCCGGCCACGCCGCTTGTGCCGCCGGATTCGTCACGGGCGTCGCGATCGAGTCGCCGGGGGCCGCGGCAGCCCTGTTGCCGCTGGCCGGCGCGGTCTCGTGGTCGCGCCTCCACGTGGGGGCGCACTGGACGTCCGACGTGGTCGGCGGGTTGATCATCGGGTCGGGCGTCGCGCTGGTCGGGCGACTCGTGTCACCGCGCGAGCGCTGACCCGACGGGGTTCCCGGCCGGGCCCTGCTCGGCGACACCGAGCGGGACCGGCCGGGTCGACCCGGGTCGACCCGCTCGGACTACCAGCGGGGGTGGACGGCCTCGCGGAAGTACTGGTCGTAGATGCGGACGACCTCGCTGTCGAGCCCGTCGTCGAGGTCGCCGACGCTGCCGGCCGCCGCGTTCGCCGTGGCCTGCGCGACGTTGCGCGCGCCGGGGATGACCGTGCTGACGCCCGGCTGCTCGACGATCCAGGCGAGGGCGGCCTGCGGCACGGTGACGCCGTCGGGGACGGCCGCGGCGAACTCCTGCGCGGCGGCGACGCCCTGCTCGAAGTCGACGCCGCTGAAGGTCTCGCCCTGGTCGAACGCCTCGCCGTGACGGTTGTAGGTGCGGTGGTCGTTCTCGGCGAACGTCGTCTCGGTCGTGTACTTGCCCGAGAGCAGCCCGCTCGCGAGGGGGACGCGGGCGATGATGCCGACGCCGGCGCGTCGCGCGGCCGGCAGCACCTCGTCGAGGGGCTTGAGGCGGAACGCGTTGAAGATGATCTGCACGGTCGCGAGGTTCGGGCGCGCGATGGCGGTCAGGGCCTGCGCCGTCTCTTCGACGCTGACGCCGTAGGCGCGGATCGCCCCGTTCTCGACCAGCTCGTCGAGGGCGTCGTAGACGGCGTCGCTCTCGAAGACGGGGGTGGGCGGGCAGTGCAACTGCACGAGGTCGAGCGTGTCGACGCCGAGGTTGCGGCGTGAGCGGTCGGTCCACGCGACGAAGTTGTCGCGGACGTAGTTCGACGGCACCTGGTCGAGCCGGCGGCCCATCTTCGTGGCGACCGTCAGCGGGACGTCGGGGTTCGACGCGCGGAAACGCCCGATGATCTGCTCGCTGCGTCCGTCGCCGTAGACGTCGGCGGTGTCGAAGAAGGTCACCCCGGACTCGACGGAGGCGCCCAGCACGTCGAGCGCGTCGCTCTCGCTGACGTCACCCCAGTCGGCACCGAGCTGCCAGGTGCCGAGGCCGATGACCGAGACGGGACGGTCGGCGAGGAAGGATGAACGGGTTCCGAGGGTGCGGCTCTGCATGTCGTCGAGCCTAGCCACGCCGCACGACGGCTCGCCCAGGCCCAGGTGCCGGTGCGGGCGCAGGCACGGCTCCCGGCGCCGCTGCGGTCAGCGGCGGGACGCGTTCACGCTGCGGACGAGCGCGTAGGCCACGACGACCGAGACGAACGCCGCGAAGAGGAAGGCGGCACCGAACCCGGCCTGCCCCTGCAGCAACCGCACGAGCCCGACGATGGCGAGCGCCGCGGCCAGCATTCCGAAGACGCGGGCGACGATCGACTTCAGCCGACGTGCGGCCCCGGCCCGACGGCCGCCTCGTCGACGCGACGACACGGTCAGCCGAGGCGGCGGGCCGAGGCGACCGCCGCCTCCTTCGCCTCTCGCAGTTCACGCGTCGCTCGCTCGCGGGCGGCCTCGGGCATCGGCAGCCGGTCGCTGAGCGTGAGGTTCGTGGCGATCGTCTCGACGTGCATGCCGAGCGTCGACCCCAGGACGATGTCGAGGACCGGGGTGGCGTGGTCCCGGCCGGCCGTCGGCGTGCCCTCGTCGTAGACGCCGCCGCGGCTGGTCACGACGACCGCGGGTCGTCCGAGCATCGGCTGCTGGTCGTCGCCGTCGAAGGGCGCCGTGACGCCGGGCAGGTGGATGTTGTCGACCCAGGCCTTGAGCGTCGAGGGCAGCGAGTAGTTGTAGAGCGGGGCACCGATCACCACGACGTCGGCGGCGACGAGTTCGGCGACGAGGGCCTGCTGCAGGGCCTCGTGGGCGGGGTCGGGGGCGTCGCCCGGCTGCCGGAGCCGCGGCGGCCAGTGCAGCGCGCTGTCGCTCAGGTGCGGCAGCGGGTCGACGTGCAGGTCGCGGCGGGTGACCGTGTGGTCGGCGCCGAGGTCGCGCCAGGCGTCCGCGAACGCCGCGGTGATCGCGCGTGAGCGGCTCGTCGTGAGGTCGGCTGACGAGTCGAGGTGGAGCAGGTTCGGCATGCGCCCACCGTAGCCGGGCGGCCGACACGGTCGGCGACGTTGCGCCGCGGGGTCACAGACCATAACCTCGTCGCAGGAGATTATGACTTGTCGCCGCAAGTCATAAAAAGACGTGACCGGTTTCTGACTTGGGAGGTGTCGTGACCGCCATCTGGCCTCCACTCGACCACGAGCAGGTCGCGTGGGTGCCGTCCGGGCGCCCGACGGCTGGGCTGCGCACCGAGCTGTTCCGCCCGGCCGTGTTCCGTGCGGCGGTGCCCCCACTGATCGGCGCACTCGACCCCGCTCCGTCGCCCGAGGTCGCCGCTCTCGCCGAGGACGCCTCTCTCGAACTGACCCGCTTCGACGCCACCCTCGGCGGCGAGGTGGCGGCCTTCGCTCCGCTCCTGCTGCGCAGCGAGGCCGTCGCCTCGTCGCGCATCGAGAACCTGACCGCGAACGCCCGATCCGTGTTCTCGGCCGAACTCGGGGACGAACGCAAGCGCAACGCGACCCTGATCGCGGCGAACACGCGGGCCATGTCGGCGGCGATCGACCTGGCTGAGGAGTTGACCCGCGCCTCCGTCCTCACGATGCACGCCACGCTGATGGCGTCGGACGCGCGGCACACCCCCGGCGCCCTTCGGACCGAGCAGGTCTGGATCGGTCGTAGCAGCGCCAGCCCCGTCGGCGCCGAGTTCGTCGCCCCCGTCAGCGAACGGGTCCCGGGCCTGCTCGACGACTGCCTGACCTTCGCACGACGCGACGACCTACCCGTCCTCGTCCAGACCGCCGTGACCCACGCCCAGTTCGAGACCATCCACCCGTTCACCGACGGCAACGGTCGGACGGGGCGATCACTCACCCAGGCGATGCTGCGGTCCAAGGGGGTCACGCGGTCCGTGACGGTGCCGGTCTCGGCGGGTCTGCTGACCGACGTCGACGCCTACCACCGGGCCTTGACGGCCTACCGGGCCGGCGAGCTCGACCCGATCGTGCGGTTGACGGCCGAGGCTTCCCTCCGGGCGGTCGCGAACGCCCGGACGCTCGTCGACGACCTCCACGACGTCCGAGCGTCCTGGTCTGCCCGCGTGACCGCACGACGCGACTCCTCGGTCTGGCGCCTGCTCGACCTGCTCGTCCACCAACCCGTCCTCGACGCCACGACGGCCGCTTCCCGGCTCTCGCTCGCCCCGAGCAACGTCTACCCCCTGCTCCGACGGCTGGTCGAATCCGGAGTGCTGAAGCAGAAGGCCGAGTACAAGATGGGCACGATCTGGCGGGCGGACCAGGTCCTCGAGGCGCTGGATGCGTTCGCCACGCGCTCAGGACGTCGGGGCGAGGCCACCGTGCTGGGCTGACCCCTCGGCGGAATGTCGGTGGTGCAGAGCAGGATGGCAGCGATGACCGACGTGCTCGACCGCTTCTCCCCCGCGACCCGCGAGTGGTTCCGGGGGGCGTTCGCCGCGCCGACCCGGGCGCAAGAGGGCGCCTGGACGGCCATCAGCCAGGGCGACCACGCCCTCGTCATCGCACCGACCGGCTCGGGCAAGACGCTCGCCTCGTTCCTCTGGTCGATCGACTCGCTGGCCTCGTCGCCGCCGCCCGACGAGAAGCTGCACCGCACCCGCGTGCTCTACATCTCTCCGCTCAAGGCGCTCGGCGTCGACGTCGAGCGCAACCTCCGCTCGCCACTCGTGGGCATCACCCAGACCGCTCGACGTCTGGGCACCGAGGCTCCCGACATCACGGTGGGCGTGCGCTCGGGCGACACGAGCTCGAGCGATCGCGGCCGGCTCGCCCGCACCCCGACCGACATCCTCATCACGACGCCCGAGTCGCTCTACCTCATGCTCACCTCGCAGGCGCGCGAGACCCTCAAGGGCGTGCAGACCGTCATCATCGACGAGGTCCACGCCGTCGCCTCGACGAAGCGCGGCGCCCACCTCGCCCTCTCGCTCGAGCGCCTCGACGCCCTGCTCGAGAAGCCCGCGCAGCGCATCGGGCTCAGCGCGACCGTCCGACCGCCCGAAGAGGTCGCCCGCTTCCTGGCCGGGCCGGCACCCGTCACCATCGTCAATCCCCGCGCCGACAAGAAGTTCGACCTGCGCGTCGTCGTGCCCGTCGACGACATGACCGAGCTCGGCACCGCCGCCCCGCTCGAAGGGTCGGCCGCCGGCGCCGCACCGCAGGGCTCGATCTGGCCGCACGTCGAAGAGGGCATCGTCGACCTGATCGCCGCGCACCGCTCGACCATCGTCTTCTCGAACTCACGCCGCCTGGCCGAACGCCTCACGGCCCGCCTCAACGACATCTGGATCGAACGCCAGGGCGGCGACCTCGAGGCCGCCGTGCGTGCCACCGAGGAGGCACGGGGCCAGCTGGTCACGGCCGGTGGCGTCGGCGACGACCCGGCCTCCGACACCGTCGATCCCTTCGCCCCGGCGCCCGCCGCACAGCGCAACCCGGCCGTCGGCGGCGGGGCACCGGCCCAGCTCATGGGCGGGTCGGGGCAGACCGCCGGCAGCGATCCCCTGCTCGCCCGAGCCCACCACGGGTCGGTGTCGAAAGACCAACGCGCCCTGATCGAGGACGACCTCAAGAGCGGCCGGCTGCGCTGCGTCGTCGCCACCAGCTCGCTCGAGCTCGGCATCGACATGGGTGCGGTCGACCTGGTCATCCAGGTCGAGTCGCCGCCGTCGGTCGCCAGCGGCCTGCAGCGCGTCGGCCGTGCCGGGCACCAGGTCGGCGAGACCTCGCGGGGCGTGCTGTTCCCCAAGCACCGGGCCGACCTGATCCACTCCGCCGTCGCCGCCGAGCGCATGGTCGCCGGGCTCATCGAAGAGCTGCGCGTGCCGACCAACCCCCTCGACGTGCTGGCCCAGCAGACCGTCGCGGCCGTCGCCCTCGACGAGCTCGACGCCGACGCCTGGTTCGACACGGTGCGCCGCAGCGCCCCGTTCGCCACCCTGCCGCGCTCCGCCTTCGACGCCACCCTCGACCTGCTCAGCGGCAAGTACCCCTCCGACGAGTTCGCCGAACTGCGGCCCCGCATCGTCTGGGACCGCGTGCACGGCACCCTGACCGGCCGCCCGGGCGCCCAACGCCTCGCGGTGACGAGCGGCGGCACCATCCCCGACCGCGGCCTCTTCGGGGTCTTCATGGTCGGCGAGAAGGCCGCCCGCGTCGGCGAACTCGACGAAGAGATGGTCTACGAGTCCCGGGTCGGCGACGTGTTCGCCCTCGGGGCCACGAGCTGGCGCATCGAGGACATCACCCACGACCGTGTGCTCGTCTCGCCCGCCTACGGCCAGCCCGGCCGCGTCCCCTTCTGGAAGGGCGACGGCATCGGGCGCCCCGCCGAGCTCGGCAAGGCCATCGGCGGCTACGTCCGCGAACTGTCGAACTCGAGCGAGGCCGACGCCACCACCCGCGTCGCCGCCGGCGGCCTCGACGAGCGGGCGGCTCGCAACCTCATCGCGTTCCTCGGCGAGCAGAAGGCCGCCACGTCGTACGTGCCGACCGACACCACCCTCGTGGTCGAGCGCTTCCGCGACGAGCTCGGCGACTGGCGCCTCATCCTGCACTCGCCCTACGGCATGCAGGTCCACGCCCCGTGGGCACTGGCGGTCTCGGCCCGCATTCGCGACCAGCTCGGGGTCGACGGCGGGGCCATGGCCGCCGACGACGGCATCGTCGTGCGCATCCCCGACACCGACGCCGAGCCTCCCGGGGCCGAGTTGTTCTCGTTCGAGCTCGACGACCTCGACGAGATCGTCACCGAAGAGGTCGGCGGCTCCGCCCTGTTCTCGTCGCGATTCCGCGAGTGCGCCGCCCGGGCGCTGTTGCTGCCCCGGTACAACCCCGGCAAGCGGTCGCCGCTCTGGCAGCAACGCCAGCGGTCGTCGCAGCTGCTCGACGTCGCGCGCAAGTACCCGCAGTTCCCGATCGTGCTCGAGGCCGTCCGCGAGGTCCTGCAGGACGTCTACGACCTGCCGGCCCTGATGAGCCTCACCCGCGACCTCGCGAGCCGCACCGTGCGCATCGTCGAGACCGAGACCGAGGTGCCCTCGCCCTTCGCCCGGTCGCTGCTCTTCGGCTACGTCGCCGCCTTCATGTACGAGGGCGACTCACCGCTCGCCGAGCGGCGTGCGGCCGCCCTGTCGCTCGACTCGAGCCTGCTGCAAGAGCTGCTCGGCCGGGCCGAGCTGCGCGAGCTGCTCGACGCCGACGTCATCGACCAGCACGAACTCGAACTGCAGCGCCTCGCTGCCGACCGTCGGGCCCGCGACATCGAGGGCGTCGTCGACCTGTTGCGCCTGCTCGGCCCGCTGACGACCGACGAGATCATCGACCGCAGCTGGCTCGCCGCGACCCTCGTCGCCGGCGACGTCGCCGCCCGCGACGACGCCCACCGCGCGCTCGAGACCGCCCTGACCGACCTCGCCTGGTCGAACCGCGTCCTCCGCTTCACCCACGCCGGCACGGTCCGCTGGGCCGGCATCGAGGACGCCTCGCGCCTCCGGGACGCCCTCGGCGTCGCCCTGCCGATCGGCGTGCCGACCGCGTTCGTCGAACCGGTCGACGACCCGCTGGGCGACCTCATCGGCCGGTTCGCCCGCACCCACGGCCCCTTCACCCCCGCCATGGTGGCCGACCGTCTCGGCCTCGGCACCGCCGTCGTGATGGACACCCTGCGCAAGCTCGCCACCCAGCGTCGCGTCGTCGAGGGCGAGTTCCGGCCCCGGCAGCAGGGCAGCGAGTGGTGCGACTCCGAGGTGCTGCGTCGACTGCGCGGCAAGTCGCTGGCCGCCCTGCGTCACGAGGTCGAACCGGTCGCCCCCGAGACGCTCGGACGCTTCCTGCCCGCCTGGCAACACGTCGCCACCGGGCTCAAGGGTTCGGGGCTGCGCGGCCTCGACGGCGTGGTGCAGGTCGTCGACCAGCTCAGCGGGGTCTCGCTGCCCGCCTCGGCGTGGGAGTCCCTGATCCTGCCGGCCCGCGTGACCGACTACAACCCGTCCATGCTCGACGAGCTCACCGCCACCGGCGACGTCATCTGGTCGGGCACCGGCACCCTGCCCGGCAACGACGGCTGGGTCAGCCTGCACCTCGCCGACGGCGCCCAGGTCACCCTGCCCGAACCGTCCGGGGCCGAGACCGACGACCTGCAACGCGAGGTGCTGGCCGCCCTGGCCGGCGGCGGGGCGTACTTCTTCCGGCAGCTCTCCGACGCCGTCGGCAGCACCGACGACGACTCGCTCGTCACCGCCATCTGGCAGCTCGTCTGGGCGGGGCAGATCACCAACGACACCTTCGCTCCCCTGCGCACCCAGGTCGGCGGCGGACGCACGCCGCGGCCGCGCACCCCGACGCGGTCGCGCTCGTCGTACCGCAGCCGCGGCCGGGTCGCCATGCCCCGACAGGCGGGCCCGCCCACCGTCGGCGGCCGCTGGTCGCTGCTGCCCCTGGCCGAACCCGACGGCACCGTGCGTGCCGCCGCGACGGCCGAGATCCTGCTCGAGCGACACGGCGTCGTCACCCGGGGCGCCGTCGTCAACGAGGGCGTCCGTGGCGGCTTCTCGACGGCCTACAAGGTGCTCAGCGGCTTCGAAGAGACGGGTCGCGCCCGCCGCGGCTACTTCGTCGAGGGCCTCGGAGCGGCGCAGTTCGCGACCGGGCCGACGGTCGACCGCCTGCGGTCGTTCGTCCGTGACGAGGGCGACCGCCGCGACGACGACACCCTCGTCGCCGCGGGTCGTCAGCGCGACGTGCCCGTGGTGACCCTGGCCGCCACCGACCCGGCGAACCCCTACGGCGCCGCCCTGCCGTGGCCCGGGCAGACGCTCGACGGGGTCTCCGCCGACGAGGCCGCGGCCGTCGCGAGCGCGGCGGCACGAGCCGCCACCGCCGCGGCGGCGACCACGGCGACGGGAGCCGGGACGCGCGCCGAGGCGGGCTCCGCGGGTGACGCGACCCGCGCCTCCTCGGGGGGTTCCGACCGCGGGACGAACGACGCGTCCGGAGGCGCGGGCGACAAGAAGAAGTCCGGTCACCGCCCGGGGCGCAAGGCGGGTTCGCTCGTGGTGCTCGTCGACGGCCGACTCGTCGTCTACGTCGAACGCGGCGGCAAGACCGTGCTGACCTTCGGCGAGCCGGACGAGCGCGAACTCGCCCTGGCCGCGGGTTCGTTGGCCGCCACCGTGCGCAACCGCATCGGCAAGCTCGCGGTCGAACGGGTCGACGGCGCGTTCGTGCTGGGCACCGCCCTCGGCGACGCCCTGCGCGATGCCGGATTCGCACCGACGCCGAGCGGCATCCGGTTGAGGGCCTGACCGATGCCCGAAGGAGACACCGTCTACCGCGCCGCCAAGAACCTCGACGCGGTGCTGCACGGCCAGACGCTCACCGCCAGCGACTTCCGGGTGCCGGCGTTCGCCACCGTCGACCTCAGTGGTGAGGTGATCGACGACGTGATCGCGCGCGGCAAGCACCTGCTGCACCACATCGGCGACCTGACGCTGCACACGCACCTCAAGATGGAGGGCTCGTGGCACGTCTACCGGCACGGCACGAAGTGGAAGCGCCCGGCCTACCAGGCGCGCGTGGTGCTCGAGACCGCCGACTGGGTCGCCGTCGGGTTCGACCTCGGCATCGTCGAGCTCGTGACCCGCGACGACGACGACAGCGTGGTCTCGTACCTCGGCCCCGACCTGCTCGGCCCCGACTGGGACGCCGCGCGGGCCCTCGCCAACCTCGAGGCCGACCCGGCCCGCGAGGTCGGACTCGCGCTGCTCGACCAGCGGGTGCTCGCCGGGGTGGGCAACGTGTACCGCAACGAGCTCTGCTTCCTCCGGGGCGTCCTGCCGACGCGTCCCGTCGGCGAGGTCGAGAACCGACCCAAGATGATCGACCTCGCGCACCGGCTGATCCAGGCCAACAAAGACCGGGTCGACCGCACCACGACCGGCAACCTCCGCGGCACGACGGACTGGGTCTACGGCCGGGCGGGCAAGCCGTGCCTGCGCTGTGGCACGAAGATCCTGCGGGGCGAGCTCGGCGAGAGCGAACTCGAGCTGCGCGACACCTACTGGTGCCCGCACTGCCAGAGCTGACGGTCGCCTGCCCGACCGGCAGGCCGCCGCGCCACCACGCCACCACGCCACCACGCCACCACGCCACCACGATGTGAACATCCCGCCACGCAATCGTGTGGCGGGATGTTCACATCGTGGCGGCATGGGTCGGCGGCCGAGCAGCGCCGGGATGCAGGTTCATCGGCAGGGCAGGGTCCGAGCGCCCGAGCGCCCGAGCGCCCGGCCGTCCGGCCGCATGTGACGCCCCGTGACGCGACTCGGCGTCGGTCCGAGGCGACGTGCCTACGATCGGCGACACCCGACGGCCGTACCCGGCGAGCCCGTCAGCGTGAGAGGACGACCATGTCGAACACCAGCACCCCCGACACCGCCAGCACCCCCGACAGCGGCACCGCCGGCACCACCGGCCCCGCCACCACCATCGCGGACCAGGTGACCGACTTCAACCAGGGCTTCACCGCGCAGATCGGCCCCGACTTCTCGAAGGTCTTCGACGACGAACAGAGCGCCCTGCGCGAGGCCGGCGTACCCGACGACGCCGTGAAGCCCGGTGACACCGTCGTCGAGGCGACGCTGCTGACGCCCCAGGGCACCGAGGTCTCACTCGCCGAGACCGTCGGCGAGGGGCCCGCCGTGCTCGTCTTCTACCGCGGCGCCTGGTGCCCGTACTGCAACCTGACGCTCAAGACCTACCAGGCCGAGTTGCTGCCGCGCCTCCGTGAGCGCGGCGTCGCCCTCGTCGCCATCAGCCCCCAGACCCCCGAGGGCTCCGAGGCGTCGGTGACGAACGGCAGCCTCGAGTTCCCCGTGCTGTCCGACCCGGGCAACGTGCTCAGCGGAGCCCTCGGCATCCGGACCGAGCCCAGCGCCGACGCCCGTGCCGTCCACACCCAGCTCGGGTTCGACGTCGCCGACAGCAACGCCGACGCGACGGGCGACATCCCCTTCCCCACCGTGCTCGTCGTCGACCACGACGGGGTCGTCGTCTTCGCCGACGTCCACACCGACTACACGACGCGCACCGAGGTCGACGAGATCGTCGCCGCCCTCGACCTGCTGGAGGCGCGCGCGGCCTGACCCCGCCCGGTCACCGCGCTCGGTCACCGCGCTCGGTCACCCCGCCCGGTCACCGCGACGCGTCGCCCGCGGTCGGCACGGGCCAGACGTAGTCGAGGTCGGCGGGTTCGTCGCCGAACACCGCGGCGTAGGACTCGGGTGCCTTCGCCAGCAGCTTCGACCGGTGCGAGCGGTGGACGTCCTCCCGGCCGAACCACGGAGGCAGCTCGAACTCGTCCGCGCGGAACGCCGCCGCGTCGGCGGGCACCTCGTCGAGGGTGGCGAGCGTCTTGTCGAGGCAGGTGTCGGCGAAGCCCCGAGCGACCCACGCCGCGCAGGTCGCGACCTGGTACGCCATCAGGGCCGGCCGGTGCCCCCGCCACATCGCGGTGACCGGATGGCTCTGCCAGCCGTAGCCGGGCACGACGAGTGCCCGCATGACCTGGAGCGTCTCGACCCGCTGCTTGCCGAGCCGCTTGTCGTCGAGCACCTCGGCGCTGGCACGGAAGTCGGCGTAGGGGAGGAACGTCTGCACCGCACCAGCCAACACGCCCGTGCGGGACGACGGGCGGCCGTCGAGGACGAGCGTGCGGCCGTCGAGGACGAGCGCGCGGCCATGCCCGGCCCGGACGATTGCGAACACCACCCCTCACCATGCGGTCCCCCGGGCACGCATCCGCCTACCCTCGATCGAGGTGACCGGCCCGAACCCGGTGCACCCCGTCACGGTCGAGAGGACCCCATGTCGAACGCCGACTCCCCCATCCCCACCCGCATCGCCGACCAGGTGACCGAGTTCAACGAGGGCTTCAACGCCGAGATCGGCGCGGACGCCACGAGGGTCTTCGACGACGAGCAGTCGGGACTGCGCGACTCGGGGGTCCCCGCGGCCGCCGTCCGGGTGGGCGACACCATCGTGGACGCGACGCTCGTGACGACCGCCGGTGACGAGGTCTCGCTGTCGGAGACCGTCGGCGAGGGTCCGGCCGTCCTGGTCTTCTACCGCGGCGCCTGGTGCCCGTACTGCAACCTGACGCTCAAGACCTACCAGGCCGACCTGCTGCCCGAACTGCGCGAGCGCGGCGTCGCCCTGGTCGCGATCAGCCCCCAGACGCCCGAGGGCAGCGAGCGGTCCGTCGCGAACGGTGGCCTCGAGTTCCCGGTGTTGTCCGACCCGGGCAACGTCCTCGTCCGGGCCCTGGGCATCCAGACCGAACCGGTCGCGGCCGCCCGGGCGGTGCACTCCGACCTCGGGTTCGACGTCGCCGACAGCAACGCCGACGCGACCGCCGACGTGCCGTTCCCGACCGTCCTCGTCGTCGATCGTGACGGCAAGGTCGTCTTCGCCGACGTCCACGTCGACTACACGACCCGCACCGAGGTCGACGAGGTCGTCGCCGCGGTCGACGCGCTCGACACGCCCCCCGCCTCCTGACCGGCACCGCGCCTCCTGCGCCGCGCCGCGCCTCCTGACTCCGAGGAGGCGCGCTCGGCCCCGCTGCGCCGGTCACCCCTGTGCCGTCGACCCCTGTGCCGTCGACCCGCGTGCCGTCGACCCCTGGCACACCGCGAAGAACCCCGGTGCGTGCGGTGGACCCCGACGATTCGGGGTCCACCGCACGCAACGGGGTTCTTCGTCGATTTGCAGACCGCTCAGCGCGGCCCGCCACCGGCGTCGACGGCGGGTGCCGGGGCGGCGGCGTCCTCGCCGAGCCCGACCCGCGAGTGCCGACGCCCGTAGGCGAAGTACACGACGACGCCGATCACGAGCCACACGGCGAACCGAGCCCAGGTGAGGGTGGTCAGGTTGAACATCAACCAGACGCAGAGCACCGCCGACAGGATCGGCAGCACGGGCGACAGCGGCACGCGGAACGCCCGCGGCAGGTCGGGACGCGTGCGCCGCAGCACGATGACGCCGATGCTGACCAGCACGAAGGCCGACAGCGTGCCGATGTTGATCATCTCTTCCAGGACGCCGACGTCGGTGAAGCCGGCGATCAGCGCGACGACGACGCCGGCGATGACCTGGACGCGCACGGGCGTCTTGCGGACGGCCGAGGTCTTCGCGAGCCAGCGGGGCAGCAGGCCGTCGCGGGCCATCGAGAAGACGATGCGGGCGAGGCCGAGCAGCAGCACCATGATGACCGTGGTCAGGCCGATCAGGGCTCCGATGGCGATGACCTGGGCGGCCCAGCCGACGCCGACCAGGTCGAAGGCCGTGGCCAGGGTCGGGGCCTCGACGGCGGCGAGGTCGCGGTACGACACCATGCCGGTGAGCACGATGGAGACCATCACGTAGAGCACGGTGACGATGGCGAGGCCCAGGAAGATGCCGCGGGGCATGGTCTTCTGCGGGTTCTTGACCTCTTCGGCGCTGGTCGCGACGACGTCGAACCCGATGAAGGCGAAGAAGACCAGCGAGGCGCCGGCGAGAAGGCCGAAGACGCCGTACTGCGCGGGCTCGGCGCCCGAGACGAACGAGAAGAGGGACTGCGTCCAGACGTCGCCCTCGCCGGCAGGGCGGGGCTGCGACGCGGGGACGAACGGCGTGTAGTTCGACGCCTTGACGAAGAAGAAGCCGACCACGATGACGAACAGCACGATCGCGACCTTGACGACGGTGAAGACGCTGCCGACGCGCGAACTGAGCTGCGTGCCCAGGACGAGCAGCACGGTGAAGAACGCGACGATGACGAACGGCGCCCAGCTCAGTTCGAGCGGCCCGATCGACAGGGTGTCGGGCACGTCCAGGCCGAATCCGGAGAACACGGTGCTGAGGTAGATGCCCCAGTACTTGGCCAGCACGGCCGCGCCGGTGAGGGTCTCGAGGATGAGGTCCCACCCGATGATCCAGGCCAGGAACTCGCCGAGGGTGGCGTAGGTGAAGGTGTACGCGCTGCCCGCGACGGGGATGGTCGAGGCGAACTCGGCGTAACACATGATCGCGAGGCCGCAGGTGACGGCGGCGAGGAGGAACGACAACGTGACGCCCGGGCCCGCGAAGTTCGCGGCGGCGTTGGCGCCCACCGAGAAGATGCCGGCCCCGACCGCGACGGCGATGCCCATGAGGGTCAGGTCGGTGACGCCGAGCGAGCGCTTCAGCCCGTTCTCGGGCCCCGTCGAGTCGGCGAGCGACGACTCGACCGACTTCGTGCGCCACAGGGTGCTGAGCCCCCGGGCCTTGGGGACGGTGCTCATTCTGCCTCCTGGGGTGGTGCGGGCGAGTGGTGCGGGCGGGTGGTGCCGGCGGTCGGTGTGGCCCCGTCTCGGGGGACGACGCGCCAGCATACCGGCGGACCGGCCGCGTCTCGTAGCATGGCGGGCGAGAGGGGCATCGTGGACGGACGACCGTGGCAGCCGATGCGTCCCGAGCGCCCGGCGGCAGCCTGGGAGGCGCGGGCCGGCTCCTCGACGACGCCCGCCTCCGCGGCCGATCACCCCGACGAGCCCGCAGCCGACGCCGGTGCTCGCGACGGGTACGCCGGGGTGGAGCCGACCGGAGGAGGGAGGCGCGCGCGGCCGCCATCACTGCAGGCGGTCGGACGCCGAACGGGTCGTGCGCTGCGCCGGGTCTGGACCCGCGCCTCCCGGGCTCGCCGCCTGGGGCTGACGGTCGGCGCCGTCGCCGTGGTGACCGCGCTCGTCGCCGGTGCGGGCCTCGCGATGCAGCCGCGGTACGACGAGCCGGTGCGGCCCGCGATGCTGGTCGACGACCTGCGGTCCGAGCCCACGGCGACCGTCTGGCAGACCGACCTGGCGGATGCGGCCACCCCGGGGATGCCCTCGGGCTGCGCCTACTACGCGTTCGCGGGGATGGTCGGCGACGACGCGCTCGTCTCCGCCCAGTCGGCCGAGCAGTCCGACCGCTGCGGCGGTGCCGGGGGACGCCTGGCCCGGGTCGACGGCGACACCGGCGACGTGGTGTGGAGCGCGAACGTGGCCACGGCCCTCGGTCGGGCGGTGCGGTCGGTGTCGGTGACGCCGGACGACGACGGACGCGTGGCCACCCTGGTCGTCGAGGGCGACACGGGCTCGACCCTGGCCCGGATGGACCTGCGGACGGGCGAGGTGACCGACTGGTCCGCGTCCGTCGAGTCGACCGACGACGACCTGGTGACGCGCATCGAGGAGGTCTCCACGACGACCGTCCTGGTCTCGCACCAGCCCCGGTCGCGGTTCGGGCCCGACGGCTCGGGGCCGACCACCGACGAGGACGACGTGACGCGGTTCGAGCTCCGAGACCTCGACCATCCCGACACCGTCACGTGGCAGGGCGACGAACCGTCGCAGGCCACCGTGAGGCTCGTCGACGACGAGTTCTACCTGCTGACGACGGCCGGCGAGGGGTCACGGGTGATCGACGCCGCCACCGGCGACGAGCACCGCCTGCCGATCGACGACGACGCGTACGGCTGGCCCGAGGCGGCCGGCGACCACGTGGTGGTGACGCTCGCCGCGCCCACCGGGCAGCAGCTCGTCGCCTTCTCGCAGGACCGGCCGGGCACCGTGGACTGGACGGCCGACCTGTCGGGCGACGCCTCGCTGATCGTGTCGGACCGGTGCGTCGCCGTCACGTCCACGGTCGCTGTCGGCGACCCGGTGGTCGCGGGGCCGAGGGGCTCGGACGAGGCCGGCGACACCGCCGAGGCGGACGAACCCGTGGGTCGGGCCTCGGTCACCTGCCTGTCGCCCTCGACGGGCCGGACCGTGTGGTCGACGACGATCCCCGTCTCCAGGGGTCAGACGGTGCAGTCGGGGTGGAACCCCTCGCCGAGCTCCGCCTTCGACGAGGTGCAGGTCACCGTCTCACCGTCCAGCGGTTTCGGTGACGAGACGTCGACCGTGACGACGTTCGACGCGGACGACGGGCGCGTGGTCTTCGAGGCGACCCTGCCGGGGTACTCGGCACCGTTGGCCCAGGGGCGCACGACCGTCTACCAGCAGACCTTCGGGGTCGACGGGCGGTTGGCCGTCGTCGCCCTCGACCGCTCCAGCCACCGAGAGCTCTGGCGGACGTCCGGCGACGACGTGCTGACCTACCAGTTCTGGGGGCAGCACCTGGTCGTCGTGACCCAGGACGGCGTCGTCCGCCGCCTCGGGGACGGCACGGCGGTCGCCGCCGGCGGGTGACGCGGCTCAACCCGCCGCCACGAGATAAACAACCCGCCATGACATCGGGTGGCGGCGTGTTCATTTCGTGGCGGAATGGCGACGCGGCGGGTGAGCACTCGGGCGCATCGCCCCGAGACCATCCCTTCGGAGGACGCCTGGACGCGTCTCGTTCGTCCCGACGGCCACCGTGAAGAGCCACATCTCGAGCCTGTTGGCCGAGACCGACAGCCGCACCCGCGTGCAGGCGGCCGTCTTCGCGTTCCGCTCGGGCTTCGCCCGTCCCGAGGGCGGCTGAGCCGTCGGGTCAGAGCAGCCGGTCGAACCGCTGCGTGGGCCGCTTCAGCAGCGAGTGCTCGAACGGGTCGCCCGCGGCCACCCACCCCTCGCTCTCGTAGAGCCCGACCGCGGCGACGTTGTCGAGGAGTGCGTGCAACACGGCGCGCTGGTACCCGAGCAAGGCCAGCCTCGCGGTCGCCTCCCTCAGCAGGGCACGCCCCAGCCCTCGCGCCTGTGCCCCGGGACCGGCCGCCAGCAGGCCGAGCACCGGGGCGTCGGCCGGGTCCGCGGGCAGGCCGCTGCCCGGGCGGGTCGCGAGCACGAAGCCGTCGGCCCCGTCGACGCCGTCCGCGACCAGCCACACGACGCCCGCGCCGAACTTCGGCCGGGCCCGCTCGGCGACCCCGTCGAACGCCTGCCCGTCACGTGCAGCACACGCCGCGACCCAGACGGTCAGGCACGCCTCGAGGTCGGCCGGAACGGCACACCGCAGTTCGTGCACGGCACCGTGACTAGACACGGTGGGATGCACGACACGCGGTGCGGTGCCACACGGCCCGGTTCGACACGGACTACCCCCGCACCAGCAGCGGGAACACGAACACCGCGAAGAGGAAGAACGCCGCCATGACGCCGAAGACGACGTAGGTGCCGCGGCCGACGACCCGCTGGCCGGAGGCCTCTCGGCGTTGCAGCACGCGGCGACGGTAGATCACCTGGATGACCACGAGCACGACGATCGCCAGGGCGAGGATCGAGATGACGACGGCTTCGATGGCACGGCTCCTTCGAGGGGCGGGCGAGAGGGGACGGGCGACGAGAGGGCGAACGGGCGGCGCCGCTCGTGCACCGGCGGGCGGGACCGGATGGCCCGCACCAGCCTAACGGCCGACCCCGGGAGCCCAGGAGGCGCGGGTCGCGACCCCGGGACCGCTCACGGCCCGCCCCCGCACCCGCCTCGTACCATGGCCGGGTGACGGACGACGCCCGACCGAGCGACCAGCCGCTCTCCCGCGCCCGCCGCAGCGGAGCCGCCGTCTGGCACCGCGCCTCCCGCCCTCGTCGGCTCGCCCTCGCGAGCGCCGCGGTCCTCGTCGCGGCGGCGCTCGTCACGACCGTCGGCCTGGTCGAGGCCCCGCGCTACTCGTCGGCCGCGCCGCTCGACGGCGTCGTCGGCGACGACCTGCGGCACGAACCCGTCCCGGGGTCGTGGACGCTCACGCCCGCCGACGTCGGCGTGCCGTCGGACCAGGGCCGGTGCCTCCTCTGGCAGGCGGAGCCCGCGGTCGGCCCCGACCGGCTCGGCGGCGACGTCCTCGTCAGCGCCGGCGGTGCCGCGGGCGACGACGGCAGGGGCACGAGCGCCGCCACGGACGTCGGCGCCGACTGCCGCTTCGACGGCGGCTTCGGCGGCACCGCCCCCACGGTCAGCCGGCTCGCCCGCGTCGACCCGGTCGACGGCACCGTCCGCTGGTGGGTCGACCTCGGCGCCGAGCTCGACGCCGGCAGCGGCTTCGTCCAGGTCTGGCCCGCCGAGGACGCCGGCGACACGGCCCTCGTCTCGACGCTGGGCTTCGGCGGGGACGGGTTCGCCTCGTCGTACGCCCGCCTCGACCTCGGGACCGGCGAGTTGACCGACGTGACCACCTCGCCGAACGGGCGCGCGCGCCTGACCGACGCCACCGCCTCCTGGGCCCTCGTCTCGAGCGACCCGCAGTTCTCGTACCAGGACTCCCGCGTCTACTACGACTCCGAGCCCGGCACGGGCGAGTTCTCGCTCTACGCCGCCGACGACCTCGACGCCCCCGTGTGGACGGGCGAGACCACCGGCAGCCAGGACGAGGCCCTGACCCCCGACGGCCTGCTCGTGCTCGACGGCGGCACCATCACCGCGGTCGACGGGCGCACCGGCGAGACGCACGACTGGGGCCCCGACCTGCCGACCGCCACGACCCTCGTCGTCGACGGCGACCTCGTCGTGGTGGGCCTCGACCCGGCGATCCCCACCTCGACCGACGACACGGACGGCACGGTGGTGGCGCTCTCGCTCGACGGGCGCGAACTCTGGCGGCACGGCTTCCGCCAGGACCGCGGGGTGCAGGCGACCGGCGACTGCGTCGTCTTCTCGACCACGCCCGGGGTGGTCTGCGTCGACCGCCGCACGGGCGCCGAACTCTGGACCACGCCGCCCCGCGACCGTCGCCACGGGCTCGCCCGGGTGACGACCGACCCGGCCGGTGACCGGGGGTCGCTCGTCTTCGCCCAGACCTTCGAACCAGGAGGCGCGGCGGCGGTCTCGGGCGACCTCACGTCGGACGAGGCGGCCGAGCGCACCGTCCGCCTGCTCGACGCGGCGTCCGGCCACGAGCTGGCCCGGGCGGTGGTGCCGGGCGAGTCCCAGATCGCGCTGGTCGGCCGCACGACCGGCTACGCCACGTCCGCCTCGAGCGGCCGCACGTCGACGGTCACCGCCTTCGACCTGGCCGACGGCCACCGCCTCTGGCAGCTCGACACCGAGCGCGACCAGCTCGACTTCTGGGGCGGCGCGCTCGTCGCGAACCACCCCGACGGCAGCGTGCAGCGCCTCGTCGACCCGGTGCGCGTCGTCGGCTGACGACCCGCGCCTCCTGTGCTCGGCCCTACCGCGCCCCGGCGCTCATGACGTACGCCATCGCGTAGGCCCGCGAGTTGCCGTCGTCGATGCCCGTCTCGGGCAGGGCGGCGAGTGCCCTCAGGGCCGCCGCGGCCTGGTCGGGTCCCTGCAGCGCCGAGTACATCAGCACGTAGTCGCCCAGGGGCGCGTCGAAGCCGGACGGGCTCGCCTCGGCGACGACGGCGGCGATCTGCTCGGCCCCGCCCGCGGCCGACGACGTCAGGTACGACACCGAGGACGGGCTGAGCGGGATCAGCTGGATGCCGGCGATCGCCGACGGTTCGGCCGAGAACCAGGTGCCGTAGTCGCGCTTGCCTCCCCAGGTCAGCGACACGATCTCGTGGTCGTAGCCGGCGGACGTCGGGCCGGTCAGGTCGGGGTTCAGCCAGTAGGCCAGCGCCGACGAGGCCTCGGCGCTGAGCATCCAGGACGCCTCGTCGCCCAGCGCGTCGTCACCCGTGGCCGCGGCCCAGAGCGACAGGCCGGCGTAGGCGGTGACCGCCTCGGACGACGACTCCTGGTTGTTGCCGTCGGCGAACGGCGAGTAGCCCGAGGCCCAGCTGTGCGACCAGTAGGGGTCGAAGGCACGCCGGTCGGGGAACGACCCGTTGTCGGCCCCCGAGGCGATGTCGGCCGCGAGCAGGTCCATCACGGGGCTCCACCGCTCGGCCAGCTCGGGGTCGTCGGCCGCGACGACGCCGGCGGCGTAGAGGAAGTAGCCGTAGTGGAAGTAGTGGTCGTTGAACTCGTCCGAGCCGAACGAGGCCACCTTGCCGACGACGCCCTTCACCGCGGGGTCGTAGACGAAGCACTCCTGGTCGCGCGTCTCGCAGCCCGAGGGGTCGGTCCACGTGTCGAGTCGGTCGACGATCGAGGTGCGGAGGGTCTCGGCCGACGCGTCGTCGCCCAGCTGCCGGGCGAGCTGCATCAGCATGGCCGACCGGTAGAGCGCCTTGCCGCCGAAGTAGGTGTCCGCCGCGGGGGCCTCCGTGGCCGCGACGTCGGCCTCGACCTGGTCCTCGAGCTGCGTCCTCTGGTCGTCGCTCAGCCCCGAGAGGTCGAGCT
The DNA here is from genome assembly GCF_014841545.1 of Frigoribacterium sp. CFBP 8751. Taxonomy (NCBI): domain Bacteria; kingdom Bacillati; phylum Actinomycetota; class Actinomycetes; order Micrococcales; family Microbacteriaceae; genus Frigoribacterium; species Frigoribacterium sp. CFBP 8751. The sequence goes on along the minus strand of NZ_JACYUB010000001.1, from coordinate 417,642 downwards.
CGGTCGAGGCCGTGGTGACCGGTGCGTCGAACGCCAGCGTCGAGCCGATCGACAACGGGACGGTGCCGTAGATCGTGTCGTACCCCAGCCCGGTGCCGCCACCCGTCGCCGCGTCGCCCATGTGCGGGGCCGACACGAGCAGGGTGTCACCCCCGGCCGCCGTCTCGTAGCCGAGCTCGGTGGTCGACACCGCCGACGACCCGGACCCGGAGGCGCGGTGCGCGGTGGTCACCGATGCGAGCGGCGAGGCGGCCGCGTCGAGCACCGTCCCCACCTGCGCGTCGGTGGCCCCGTCGGGCAGTGGCACGAGGACGACCGAGCCGCCCTCGTCGAGCCGGACCTCCGTGCCGTCGAGGCTGCCGCCCGTGACGGCCACACCCCACGTCGTGCTGCCGACCGTGAGCGTGCCGCGGCCCTCGCCGACGGCCGTCACGGCCGTGCCGAGGGTGTCGGTCTGCGCGGTCGCGGCCGTGTACGAGACGAGCGGCGAGCCCTCGGCGACGGTCGTGTGACCGAGCACCGTGTCGCCGTCGAGGTGCGCGATCGTCACCGACACGTCGTCGTAGGCGCTGATCTCGGTCGTCGGGGCCCCGACGTCGAGGGTGACGTCGGGCAGGGCGGGCGACACGATCGCCTTCTCGGAGGCCACGGGCACCGGCAGCCCCGTCGCGAAGCCGGCCGCCGTCAGCTGGAACGAGATCGGGAACGGGAACACGGGCGTCGGCTCGTCGCCGAACACGAGCCCCGAGAACCAGGTGTTGGTCGGCGGGACGAGCCCGTCGGCGAGGCGCATGGTCGGCACGGTGCCGACCGACTCGTGGGGCAGGGCGGCCACGAGGGGGTCGACCTGCGAGGCGGGGAACACGTCCCCTCCGGCGTCGGGCCGTCCCGTGGTGTCGCCGTCCGTGCCCGAGCCGCCGGTGCACCCGGCCAGCACGAGCACGCCGGCCGTGCCGAGGGCGACGCCCGCGACCACGCGGCGGAGGGTCAGGAGGCGCGGGTCGCGTCGGGTACCGCCCCGCGCCTCCTGGGGGTGACGGGCCGGCCCGGAGCCGATCGGTGATCCCGAACGATCCCGTCGGCCGGACCGACCCGTCGTCTTTCTCCGTGCGCCGGGGATCGTCAGACCCCGATCTGGCGCAGGAAGTCCTGCATGGTGTCCACGGGCCCCGCGAGGATGCCGTCGTCGCGGAGGTGCATGGTCGCCTCGACCGGCGTGCCGCTCGCGACGAGGCCGTTGTAGGCCCCCTCGCTCAGCTGGTCGCTGACCACGCGGACGGTGGCCGCGGCCGCGCCGTCCTTGGTCTGCACGCTGACCAGGTCGACGCTGCCCTCGACGACCTGCTGGTTGGGCAGCATCACGTCGACGGTCGCGCCGTCCTGGATGCGCTCGTAGTCGCGGGGCGTGAGCGTGAAGTCGGCGTCCACGAAGAGCGTGCCGGCCTTCTCGATGGTCGCGACGGACGTGCCCGAGCCGAGGAACCCGCCCTCACGGACGTCGAGCTGCGACAGCGTGCCGTCGACGGTGGCCATGAAGGTGATGGTGCCGTCGTCGTCCACCGTGTAGGCGTCCGTGTCGGGGACGACGACGTCGTCCGCGAGGTCCTTCTGCAGCGAGGGGCTCTGCAGCGAGAAGAGCACGTCACCCTTCTTCACCCGGTCGCCGACCTCGGCGTCGGTCGAGGTGACCGTGCCGCTGTAGTCGGTGCCGACGGAGAAGTCCTGGCTCGCGATGGCGGCGCTGGTGCTGATGACCTGGGCCTGCCGCTGCGTGAAGACGACGGTGAAGACGGCCACGAGGGCGAGCACCACCAGGATGCCGACGGTCATCTTGATCCTGTTGCCCCAGGTCATGAGACCACCTTCTCTCGGTCGTTCGTGTCGTGTCGGTCGGGTCCGGTCACCGGTCCCGCGTGCGGTGTGTGCGATGCCTCGTCGCCGTGCTGCGCCTCGTGGGCGTGCTGGTCGTCGGCCACGGCGAGTCGGGCCTCGAGCAGGTGACGGCGCTCGTCGTCGCGCCGCCGCTGCTCGAGTCGCTGCTCGGCCGACAGCTCGAGGAACTCGTCGTGGCTGCGGGGCAGCGGGCGGGCGACCTGGGTGCGGAGGGTCTGCACGGCCACGGGGCCGGTGGTGACGGGACCGGCGACGGTGGTGCGGGCACTCGAGCCCGAGCGGGCCGCGCGCTTGATCGCCCCGGCCTCACGCAGGGCCGCCAGCAGGAACGCCGAGAGCACGGCGGTGTTGATCAGGTTCCAGACCGTGGCGAGCGTGAGCACCCGGTTGTCCCAGTCGCGCCAGATCGCCACGAGGGACGTGAGCGACAGGAAGAGCCAGAACAGGACCTGGGGGACGAGCACGTTGAACGGACTCGACGCCTTGCCTCCGCCGGTCACGTGCCAGGCGGTGTCCTTGCCGCTCAGCACGTTCCACAACGCCTTGACGTAGATCGGGAACGACACCGACGCGAGCATCAGCACCTCCCAGCGGAACGACCCGAGGGTGAAGAACGCCAGCGCGATCTGCAGCAGGTAGAAGCCCGAGTAGAAGAGCAGCCACTGCAGCACCGAGATGTGCAGGTTCATCGGCCGCAGGTCGAAGAAGATCTCCATCGGCGGCACCATGATGAGCAGCAGCGGGGCGATGCCCGTCAGGTAGTGGGTCGCCGTCAGCGTGTACTGGAAGCGCTGGTCCATCGTCAGGGTGCGGCGAGGGCTCAGCGGGTTGTGCCGGAAGAGGATCTCGAAGCCGCCGGTCGCCCAGCGCAGCTGCTGCTTGCTGTAGGCCTCGATGGTCTCCGGGGCGTCGCCGATCGCCAGCGTCATCGGGATGTAGATCGACCGCCACCCGGCCTCGTGCAGGAACAGGCTCGTCCAGACGTCCTCGGACTTCGAGTCGGTGTCGATGCCGCCGACCTCGTCGATCGCCGCACGGCGGAAGATGACGTTGGTGCCGACGCAGAACGCGGCGTTGAACCGGTTGCGGCCGGGCTGGATGTACCGGTAGAAGACGGCCTGCATGTAGCCGGCGCCGCGGCTGACGATGCTCACGAGGTTGCCGTACGACTGCGGAGTCTGGACGAAGGCGACCTTCTCGTCGATGAAGAACGGCACGGTCTCGTGCAGGAACATCGGCTTGGGCACGAAGTCCGCGTCGAAGATGGCGAAGTAGTCGCCCTTGGCCACCGACAAGGCGTGGTTGACGTTGCCCGCCTTGGCGCCGTTGCTGGTCAACCGGCGGATGTAGCGGGCGCCGAGCGTCGCGGCGAGGTCCTTGACCTCGTCGCTTCGACCGTCGTCCAGCACCCAGGTGCGGTGCGCACCCTGCATCGCGACGGCGGCCTGGACGGTCATCGCGATCTTCGAGAGCTCCTCGCCGTAGACCGTCACGAAGACGTCGACGACGACGGTCTTCCCGTCGACGACGATCGGCCACAGGTGCGGCTGGTCGCGGACGCCGAGCCGGTCGATGGCGTCCTCGTCGTAGAGCGTGTCCTGCGTCGAGTGGAAGTCGAAGTCGCGGGGGTTCTGGCCCCCCGAGAGGATCGTCCACATCGCGAGCAGCGCCTGCAGGACCAGGACGGCCTCGGCGATGATGACGGCGACGTAGGGCAGCAGGTCGCCCCGGTTCGCGGGGTTCAGCAGGAACTGCCCGTACAGCAGGATGCCCATGGTGCAGGCGAGCACGAGCAGCACCATGAAGGGCGAGTGGGCACGCCCCTCGGTGCGCGAGACGACCGACGCGTGGTGGTCGCTCGTGATCCGCGTCGAGGGGCGTGCACGCGACCCCCGCACCTCGTCGGTCTGTGCCTGGCGCCTCAGTTCGCTCCGCGAGCGAGGTGCCAGGTCGAGGGTGGGGCCGGTGTCGGGTGCGGCGGTGTCGGGTCGGTTTTCGGCGTCGCTGTCGCGGACGCGCATGGTTCGGGACATGCGTGTTCTCTCCGGGTTCGGGTCTGAGAGACGACCGGACGCCGACGGCGGTGGGGAACCGCCGTCGGACGTCCGGAGGGGCGTCGGCGACAGCGGCGACTCGAGGTGACGCGCCGGGGTGGGCGGCGGTCGGGTGGGAGCCGGGGCTCCCGTTTCGGGTCCGTCGACTGCGAACGGTTCGGGCCGTTCGATCGACGGGCTCGTCTCCGGTGTGGGCCTTTCGGGGGACCGTTCCGGGGACGTGTCGAAACAGTACAGGGTCGTTCGAGCAGCTCCGCGACACCCGTTCGGGGGGTACGCCCCCTCGAACGGGTCACAGCCCGCGTGGACAGCGGGGAGGTGACACCCGTCGCGGCCCGAGGGTCACCCGTCTCACCCGTCCGGGGGGCACGCCGACGGGCGGGTGGGGCCGACCACGGCGAGCGGGCCGAGGAGGCGCGGGTGGCGTCCTCGAGGACGGTCTCGGCCGGGCGTGTCGCCGGCCCGGACGCATCAGACGGTGAGGTCGGCCAGCCAGCCGGCCAGGAACTCGGCCCCGGCCTCGTCGTGGATGGCGCCCGTCGAGCTCGTCAGCACCGGGTACGGCGTCGTCGGCACGCCGTCGGCCGGGCGGACGTCGACGTGGGCGACCGCGTGGCCCTGCGCGTGCAGCCAGTCGGCCATGGCGTAGTCGCTGCGCGAGTCGCCGACCGTGCGCCAGGCGAGCGGGGGCTCGCCGTCGGCGGCCAGCAGCTCGAGCGCGCGCTCGGCCCCCAGGTCCTTGCCGAGCCGCACCGACTCGATGTCGGTCGAGATGATCGTCGGGTCGACGCGCCACTGCACGGCGCCGGACGCGTCGGGCCGCACGTCGTCGAGTCGGCGCACGCCGAACCCGCGGCGGACCAGCGCCTGCATCGCCTTCTCGTCGAGGTCGCGTTGCCGGCCCAGGTAGGTCGACGACTCGACGCTCGTGAGCTGCTCGATCGAGACCATCGCATGCTTGGTCGTGTCGTAGAAGACCAGGTCGGCGAACTCGTCCGCCACCAGCGCCTGCATCTCGGCACCGAAGTCGGCGGGCATGGCGAGCGACGAGTCGACCTCGATCGGGCCGATGCCGTCGGCACCGTGCTCGGGCCCGATCGTGAACCACACGGCGCCCTTCTCGCAGACACCGTGCACGCGCGACCCCTCGGGCAGGCCGGCCGCGAGCAACGGGCGGACGACCTCGTCGCGGATGAACGCGTCCGAACGCCCGGTGTTGAAGACGATCGGCACGCCGAGGGCGGCGAGCGCCACGAGGTCGCGGGTGATCTCGGGCAGCGCGATGCTGCGGGTCACGGGGCTGGCGATCGGGCCGTCGACGTCGAGGAGCAGGCCGAGGCGGGGTGCGGTGGAGGAGGTCACGCGACCATCCTCGCAGCAGGGCCCGCTACGGGGCGGTCGGCAGGGACGGCATCGTCTGCACGAATTCGGCGAAGGCCACGATGAACACCGAGAACGCGACCACGATCGTGACCAGGTACACGGCGATGTAGAGCCACAGCGGCGCGAGCCCGCCACCGGTGCGGCGCTTCACGACGACCGAGCGACCGATGATGTAGACGACCGTGAGGAACGCCCACGGCCACGGGAACGGCTTCACGATGCCCCGGCTCGCCAACGCCCGGTGGTCGAGCCAGGCGAGGACGACCGTGAGGGCGTAGACGAGCAGGCCGATGCCCATGTAGGCGAGGTAGCCCGGCGTGAAGGGCGACTGGTAGACGCCCGGGGTGATCGTGGCGGTGCGCTCCAGGTAGTCGCCGACGTCCCAGAAGGCGAGCCCGATCAGTTGCACCAGCGGCAGCAGGACGAGCACCCAGATGAACGGGGTCGAGGTGCCGACACCGGGGTTGATGCCCTTGAGCGGGTCGGTGTACCCGCCGGGTCCGGGGTAGGGCTGCTGGCCGGGCTGCTGGGGCTGCTGGGGCTGCTGCGGGTGCTGGCCCTGGTACGGCGCCGAGTGCTGCGGGATCTGGGGCTGCTGGGGGTTCTGCCAGGGCTGCTGGCCGGGGGCGTCGCTCACGGTGTCTCCGTCGTCGTCGTGGGTGGGCAGTTCGGGTCGTCGTCGCGCGTCGGGTCGCTCTCCGGCAGCGTAGTGCGACGGCTCGACTCGGAGCCCGCGTCGGTTTCCGCCTGGGGACGGACCTGTGAGGGCAGCTCGGGTGGGAGGATGGTGGGAACCCCTCGACAGGAGAACACCCGTGGCGTCGCTCCCCCTTTCCGTCATCACCGCGCTCGAGGCCTTCGCCGCGCCCGATCGCAAGCAGTCCGTGCACGACCTCGCCGTCGACCCGGCCGGCCCTGAAGAGCAGGCCCTCGCCGACCTGACCGGCTCGGTCGAGTGGGTCGACATGGCCGTCGCCCACCCGCTCGGTCCCGACCGCAGCGACCCCGAGGGCATGCGCCGACTGCTGCAGGCGATGGGCGCCGAGGGTCGCTGCGCCGTCCTGTCAGCCTCGGGCTCCGAGGACGACCGCGACCTCGGTGGCGCGCTCGACGGCGTGCTGCACCAAGAAGGCGGCGCGCTCGTCGTCTGCCGTCCGGGTCCGCTCGCGCTGCTGATCACCGGTCGCGGAGAACACTGGCTGCTGAGCGACCGGGACATCCCCCAGCTGACCGGCCCGATCGGCGTCGTCACGCCGTAGGGGCAGCCCTCTCTCGGGCTGATCGGCGTCAGCCGCGGCGGATCGGATCGCCCGTCGTCAGCTGCCAGATCGCGACGCCGTGCAGCCCCTTCGACTCGGCCAGGTCGGCGCGCGCCGTGATCGAGCGGCCGTCGGACCACCAGAGGGTCGAGCCGTCGCCGGGCGACGCCGTGTATTCGGCCTGCTCGGCGTCCCACGAACCGGTGGACTGCGCACCAGTACGGGCCTCGGCGACCGACACCGCGCCTCCTGCGGTGCCCTCGCCGGTCCAGCGGTAGCCGTACCCCGCCACGCCGAGGTCGAGGCGGTCGGCCGGGACGAGCTCGAGAGCGGCGTCGAGCACCTGGCCGACCCAGGGCAGGCCGCCGACGGGCCCGGGCTCGCTGAAGCCGGTGCCGTGCTGGTCGTAGGCCATGAGCACGAACCGGTCGACGGAGTCGGACAGGGCGGCGAGGTCGTAACCGAGGTCCGCGTACCCCGCTTCGTCGGTGTCGGGCTGCACGGCCATCGAGATCGTGGCGTCGTCGGGCAGGGCGTCGCGCAGCTCGGCGGCGAAGTCGACCAGCCCCGGGGCGTCCGCGGCCGAGAGCGACTCGAAGTCGATCTGGACGCCGTCCCAGCCGCCGTTGACGACCTCTCCGGTGAGGCCCGACACGACGAACTCGCGGTTGGCCCGGCTCGACAACAGCTGTGTCGCGAGCTCGCCGCTGAACCCGTCCTGGCCGGCGTTGACGACCAGCAGCTCGGCTTCCTTGCCCGCCGACTGGGCGGCCTCGCGCAGGGAGTTGGCGGACTCGTCGCTCGGGGCGACACCGGCCCCGCCGGCCGTGATCGCGACGCCCGAGACGCCGACCGTGTCGATCGCCGCCTCGCTGCGGTCGAACGCCTCGGCGGCTGCCGTCGCGGCGTCCGGTGAGGCGATGGCGTACCCCTCGACGGCGAGCCCGGCGGGGATCTTCGCCTGCGGTGCGACCGTCGGGTTGTTCCCGTCTGCCGAGCACGAGGTCAGCGTCACCGCGAGCGAGGCGGCGAGCAGCAGGGCGGCGGTGCCGGTGGTCAGGGTGCGCACCGTGCCATCATCGCCGATCCGGCGGTGCGGTGCAGGGCGGTGCAGGGCGTGCTTGGCTCGTCGCATGGCAGACGACGATCGACGGCAGACCTGGGACGAGTTCCACGACGACGTGAACATGACGGCCTCGACGCTGCGCGAGTGGCTCGACACCGACGAGTCGCGCGAGGTGGGGCAGAAGGACGGCGGCGAGTCCGTCGGGCACGAGAGCGGCCGGCACATCGTGCGCATCCTCGAGAAGAAGAAGGCCGACCTGACCGACGCCGACTGGAAGCACATGGAGAAGGTCCACGGCTACGTCGCGCGCCACTCGAAGCAGCGCCCCTCGGGCGACGTCACCGACACGAAGTGGCGCTGGTCCCTGATGAACTGGGGGCACGACCCGCTGGCCTGACCGGCAGACTGGGGCGATGAAGACCGCACTCGTCACCGGGGGCTCGCGGGGCATCGGCCTCGCCGTCGTCCGCGACCTCGCCCGCACCCACCACGTGATCGTCCACGGCCGCGACGAGGAGGCGCTGCGGGCGATCACCGCCGACCTCCCGTCCGCGACGGCGTGGGCCGCCGACCTCTCGGGCCCGGTCGTCACGGTGCCGCCGCTCGACGAGCTCGACGTGTTGGTCCACGCGGCCGGCGTGATCGGCGGCCGGGCCGTCGCCGACACCGAGCGCGACGACTGGCGGCGCGTGTTCGAGGTCAACGTGTTCGCCGTGGCCGAGGTGACGCGTCAGCTGCTGCCGGCCCTGCGGGCCGCTCAGGGGACGGTCGTCTCGATCAACAGCGGCTCGGGCTTCACGGCCGGGTCGAACGGCAGCACCTACGCGGCGAGCAAGTTCGCGCTGCGGGCGCTCACCGACTCCCTCCGCGAGGAGGAACGTCCGCACGGCGTCCGGGTCAGCTCGGTGCACCCGGGCCGCGTCGACACCGACATGCAGCACGAGCTGGTCACGGCCGAGGGCGGCACGTACGACCCGTCGCTCTACCTCGAGCCGCAGTCCGTCGCCGACGCCGTACGCCTCGTCGTCGACCTGCCGCACGGAGCCACCGCCGAGGTCGTCTCGGTGCGCCCCACCCGCCGGGCCTGACCTGCCGGGCGCGACCTACGAGGGATCTCCTCAGCCGTCGCGCCGCCGTGCCGCCGTGCCGCCGTGCCGAACCCGACCTCGGCAGCCGCTGTCGAGCCCGATCTGCGTGCCGAACCCGACCTCGAGTGGCCTGACGAGCCACCCCGCCACGAGATGTCGGCGTGTCGTCGCGTCGTGGTCGCGAATTGCACGCCGGTGGAGGCGCGGGTCGGGTCAGGAGGCGCGGCTCGGGACCTCGGCCGCGCCCGGCTCGGCGGGGGCGAGCCGTGCGACCCGGCGGTTGTGCCATGCGATCTGTCCGCACTGGGCGGCGGCCACGGCCAGGAACACGACGACGGTGGAGAAGCCGAGGTCGGTGGTCTCGCGGATGCCGAAGACTCCGAGCAGCGTCACCCCCGTGCCGAACCCCCGCGCCCACCGGATGCCCGGAGGGGTGTGCGGGGACTGTCGCCACCACGGGAAGCGGTGGTCGCCGACGGTGGCGAGCTCTCGCGCCGTCGCGTTCGTCGTGAGGGCGGCCCCGAAGACGAGCACCACGAGCCACAGCAGCAACCACATGCTGACGAGGCCAGGGCAGGGTGTCCTCCCGCCCCTCCCCCGCGAAGGTGATGCAGCCCGCCTCCCCGGACCCATGCCGCCCCGCCGGGCGGGCATCGCACCGCCGGACGGGCATCGCACCGCCGGACGGATGTCGCACCGCCGATCGGGCATCGCACCACCCATTTCGGCGGTGCGATGCCCACTAGGCGGTGCGACGTCCATCCCGTGGTGCGGAGGGTCGGCGGTGCGACCCACCGGGCGGGCGGGTCAGCTGTAGTCGTGGCCCGAGACGCCGAGGGAGCGGTAGACGTACTCGCCACCCTCGCTGGCGTCGTCGTCGAGCTCCCACATGAGGTCCTCGCCGTCGGAGGCTCCGGGGCGGGTGACGCTCTTCTGCGGCAGGCCGTCGATGAGGGTGAGTTCTTCGGTGGTGGTCTCGTCGTGGCCGACGAAGCGGGCGGTGTAGGTCTGGTCGCTCATGGCGTGGACGCTACGCCGGGTGCTCCGAGGTGGTCCGTGGCACCCCCGTCCCGGGCGCACCCGGGCGCGGCCGGGCGCGGCCCACTACCGTGCACGACATGAGCGCGAAGAAGGCCCCCGAACCGGCCACCCTGTTGATCCTGGGGGCGAGCGGGGATCTCGCCGCGCGCCTCCTGATGCCCGGCCTCGGCGGGCTGCTGGCGCTGGAGCCGACGCGCCGCGTGCAGCTGATCGGCGCCGGCGTCGAGGAGTACACCGACGCCGAGTGGAAGACGCGCGTGAAGACGTCGTTCGACAGCGTCCACGCGAGCGGCCCCGCGGTCGACGCTCTGCTCGAGTCGACCACGTACGTCACGGCCGACGTGACCGGGGTCGACGGCCTCCGCAGCCTCGTCGAGGCCTGTGACGCCCCTCCGTCGATCTACTTCGCCCTGCCGCCCGCCATCACCGAGAAGGCCTGTGCCGCCCTGCGGAAGGTCGACCTGCCCGAGGGCACCTCGCTCGCCCTCGAGAAGCCGTTCGGCACCGACCTCGCCAGCGCGAAGAAGCTGAACCAGCAGGTCCTGCGACTCGTGCACGAGGACCAGGTGCACCGCGTCGACCACTTCCTGGGCCGCTCGACCGTGCTCAACCTGCTCGGCCTGCGCTTCGCGAACCGCCTGATCGAGCCCATGCTCAACAACCAGCACGTCGAGAGCATCGAGATCGTCTACGACGAAGAGCTCGGCCTCGAGAACCGCGCCCGCTACTACGACCACGCCGGCGCCATGGTCGACATGATCCAGAGCCACCTGCTGCAGGTCATGGCCGTGCTGACGATGAACGCTCCCGCGACGCTCGGCCCGGCCGACCTGCGCGACGAGAAGGAGTTGGTGCTGCGCGCCACCCATGTCTGGGACGACGACGCCGTCGCCAACACCCGCCGCGCCCGCTACGGCAAGGGCGAGGTCGACGGCCGCACCCTGCCCGCCTACGTCGACGAGGACGGCGTCGACCCGTCGCTCGAGACCGAGACGCTGGCCGAGGTCGTCGTCGAGGTGGCGAACTGGCGCTGGGCCGGCGTGCCGATCCTGCTGCGGTCGGGCAAGGCCCTGGCCTCGCGTCGCCGCGAGATCGTCATCACGTTCCGCCCGCCGACCCACGTGCCCAAGGAGTTCGTCGGCGGCGGCACCCCCGACCGCCTGCGCATCGCGATCTCGCCCGACGAGATGTCGCTCGAACTGAACGTCAACGGGCCGGGTGACTCGTACGACCTGTCCCGCGCCTCCTTGCACGCCGACTTCGGTGCCGCCGACCTGACGGCCTACGGCGAGGTGCTCGAGGGAATCCTCGACGACGACCCGACGCTGTCGGTGCGCGGCGACTCGGCGGAAGAGGGGTGGCGCATCGTCGCCCCCGTCGTGAAGGCCTGGACGACCGGCGAGGTCGCCATCGACGAGTACCCGGCGGGGTCGGCCGGGCCGGAGTCCTGGCCCGCGGGCGTCCATCAGAACGAGCCCGCCGTGCGCGCGCGCGAGGGCGCGAAGCTGGCGCACCGCGAGGACTGAGCCGGGCCGCCCCGCTGCCCCGCCGCCCCGCTGCCCCGCCACGAAATGAACAATCCGCCACGCAATCGTGTGGCGGATCGTTCACTTCGTGGCGGGGTGGGGCTGACCCAGGGCCGGCAGGGCCGGCGCGAGCGCAGGAGGCGCGGTGCCGGCGGGCGGTCAGCCGAGGCTGACGAAGGTGCTCACGTCGTCGCGCGGCAGGACGTCGGCGACGGCCCCGACCTGCATCCCCGCGACCGTGACGCGGCCCCCGTGGCTCGAGAGGAACGCCGTGTCGGAGGCGTCCCGACCGGTCGCGATGCGCAGCAACGTCTGCCGAGGGGCCAGCCCGGTGGCGTCGACCACGTGCCAGGCACCGTCGACGAAGGCCTCGGCCACGGCGTGGAAGTCCATCGGCGACAGGCCCGGGGCGTAGACGCTGACCAGCCGCGCGGGCACGTCGAGCCCGCGCAACAGGGCGATCACGAGGTGGGCGTAGTCACGGCAGACGCCCTGCCGGTCGAGCAGGGTCTGCACGGCACCGTCGGTGGGGGCGCTGGCCCCGGGCACGTAGGCGAGGTGCGAGCCGACCCACGTCGCGACCGCGGCCAGCAGCTCGCGCCCCTCGAGCCCGCCGAACTCGGCGCGGGCGGTGGGGCCGAGCGTGTCGGACTCGCAGTAGCGGCTCGGGCGGCGGTATCGCACGAGGTCCAGCTCGTCGACGGCGGGTTCGTCGAGGCGTCCGTCGACGACCACCCGGTAGTCCACGGTGACCCGGCCGGCACCGACGTCGCACAGGTGGAGGAGGGTGCCGTGGTGGTCGTGCAGCTCGCGGACCTCGACGGGCGCGCCGTACTGGGTGACGGCCAGCGCCTCCTCGGTGATGCGGGCGGTGTCGGCCGCCGCTCCTGTGCCGGTCGCGGCGTAGGCGCGGGAGGCGGCGATCGACAGGACGAACTCGGCGGGGCCGTCGACGTCGAACTCGAGCCGGGCGGACGCGGTGCGCTTCATGACGAGAGGGTGGCACGGTCGTGAGTCGGGCGTGTTTCGGGGTGTGCCGTGAAGGCGCTGCAACCCTGCTGGGACCGTCGCTCGATGTCGGTGGTGCCGGGTTGGATGAGCCCATGCCCTCGTACCGCGTCACGCTCACCGTCGGCACCCTGAGACCCGGGGTGCGGCCCGACTCCGTGCTGCCCGCGGCCGCCGCGAGCGCCGCGGGGTTGACCACGGTCGAGGCGAGCGACGTCACGCTGGTGCGAGGCGAGCCCCGCCTGGTGGTTCGCTACGAGTGCGCCGCCGACGAGCCCGCGCACCGCATCGGGGCCGTCGTCGAGGCCACCGTGGGCGAATTGGCCGACGTCGTGCAGGGCCGGGTGACGCGTCGCGACGGTGGGGCCTGGACGCTGGTGGGCGCGGTCTGAGCCGGGTGATGTCGGGCTCCCGGTCCGCGCTGCACGGAAGCCGCCGCGCGTAGGCTCCCGACATGGGGACGACACCGACGCGAACGCTGCTGACGACGACCGCTCGCGTGGGGGCCTCCGTGACGACGGCGGTGCTCGCCCTCGGGGTGCTGACGGCCTGCGGGGGTGACGACGACCCCGTGGTGACGGTCAGCCCGAGCGTGAGCCCGTCGTCGACGCCCGAGAGCCCGACGCCGGCACCCGCGCCTCCCACCGGCGGCACCCCGACGCCGAGCCCGACCAGCCCCAGCCCGCGCCCCACCCCGGTCACCACCGACAAACCGACCGACCGGCAGACGATCCCGCCGCAGAACTAGCGGCCGGCCCCCGTCGATCCGGCATCGCACCACGAACTGAACGTCGCACCGCGCGGGTGCGCGGTGCGACGTTCAGAGGGCGGTGCGACCCGAGCCCGGGAGGGCCCGCTCAGTACCAGTTGACGGACTGCGAGTGCGACCAGGCGCCGCAGGGAGTGCCGTAGACCGACTTGATGTAGCCGAGACCCCAGGTGATCTGCGTCTTGGCGCTCGTCGCCCAGTCGCTGCCGGCCGAGGCCATCTTGCTGCCGGGCAACGCCTGCGGGATGCCGGTCGCGCCGCTGGCGTTGTAGGCCTTGTAGTTCCAGCCCGACTCCTTCGTCCAGAGCGAGACGAGGCACGAGAACTGGTCGCTGCCCCAGCCGTACTGCGACGACGCGAGGGACTGCGCCGTGGCCTTGGCCCCGGCGACCGAGTTGTCGGCGGCGGCGCGGGCGGCCTCGGCGGCGGCCGCGGCGTCGGCGGCGGCCTTCGCCTCGGCGGCGGCCTGGGCCTCGGCGGCGGCTTGCGCGGCAGCCGCGGCGGCAGCGGCCTGCCGGTCGGCCTCGGCGGCGGCGGACTGCACGGTCTGCGCCGAGAGCGCCGTCTTCTCGACACGGTCGTTCAGCGTCGAGGCGTCCAGCTTCTCGTAGTCGGCGAGCGAGGCGACCTGGGTCTGCAGCTCGCTGGCGTCGGTCCGGCCCGAGGTCGAGGCGACGACCTGGTTCGCGATCTGGATGGTCGAGCGCGCCTTGGCCTGCGCCAGCGAGGTGGCGATGTCGGCCTTCTGCTGCTTGACGTCGGCGGCGTGCTGCTCGGCCGAGATGGTGTCCGCACCGGCGGCCGACATCGAGGTGACCGCGAAGCCGGTCCCGGCCACGAGGGCGATCGCGGCGACGCCTCCGATCAGAGAGAGGCGGCGACGGGAGCTGCGACGGCGGACCGCGGAGAGCGAGCGGCGCGTGGCGGGGGCCTCGGCAATCGGGGTCGACTCGGCGGTGACGGAGTCCTGGCCGGAGGCAGGGGTGTTCTCGGTGGTCATGTGGTCCTCGTGCTCGGCCGACCCGCGCCTCCGGTCGGGCGGGGCGCACACGGCGGAGCCACGCCGGGCGCTCGGAGCGCTCACGGGTGGCCGGTGTCCACGCGACGGGGCGAGGGGCCGTGACAGGTCGGTGTCGGTCTCGCGAGGCCGTGGGGCCTCGACTCGTCCGCCGCAGCTGCTCGGCCGAGTCGGGACTCGATCGGGAGGGGCGCACGCGCCCGGGCGAAGTGACGAGTATGCAGACACTTCCTGAGTAGAACCACACAATCCACTGTCGAACCGTGCAGTCCGGCGCATCAGCCCAGCGGATGACTTCGACCCGCGCCTCCCTCATCCGAGCGAAGGAGGCGCGGGTCGGGCAGGTCAGCGACGCGCGATCACGACGCCTCGGGTGGCGTCACGACGTCGTCCGCGACGCGGGACCGACGCCAGGCCCCCGTCGCCACGTACTTGACCATCACGTTGAGCACGGCCACCGTCGGCACGGCGAAGAGCGCACCCGGGATGCCGGCCACGTACGACCCGCCCGCCACGGCGAAGACGACCGCGAGCGGGTGCACCCGGACGGCCGATCCCATGACCAGCGGCTGCAGCACGTGGGCCTCGAGCAGGTGCACGACGAGCACTCCGGCCAACATGACCACGGCCTGCACCGGCCCCGCGAAGACCAGGGCGACGATCACGGCGAGCGCGCCCGTCACGATGGCCCCGACGACCGGGATGAACGACGCCAGGAAGACCAGGATGGCGATCGGCACGGCGAGCGGCAGCCCGAGGACGAACGCGATCAGGCCGATGCCGACGGCGTTGACCGCGGCGACGACGATCTGCACGCGGACGAACGAGGTGAGCGTGTGCCAGCCCGCCTGGCCGGCCCCGTCGACGGCCGGCCGGGCCGACTTCGGGAAGAGGCGGACGGTCCAGGCCCAGACCCCGCGACCGTCGATCATCAGGAAGATCGTCGCGAAGAGGGTCAGCAGGCCTCCGGCCAGCAGGTGGCCGGCAGCGGTGCCGATCGACAGCACGCCGCTGAGGATCGCCTTGCTCTCGGTCTGCAGCGCGTTCTGGGCGTCCGTCAGGTAGCCGTCGACGTCGGCGTTCGTCAGCTGGAACGGCGGCCCCTGCAGCAGGGTCGTCAGCTGGTCGCACTGCGCCACGGACTGCTTCTCGATCTGCGGCAGTCCCGCCCGGATCTGCGTCACGGCGAGCAGCACGAGCCCGCCGACGACGACCACCCCGGCCAGCAGCGCCGCCACGATGGCGAGCCAACGCGGCCACCGGTGCCGACGCAGGAACCCCGCGACCGGCACGAGGAACGCCGACACGAGGATCGCGATGAACAGCGGCACGACGATCTCCTCGAGCGTCGCGATCAGCCAGAAGAGCACGGCCAGCACGGCGGCGACCGCGAGCAGCCGCCAGGCCCAGGCGCCCGCGACGAGCATGCCCGGGGGCAGTGCAGCTGCGGGCGGTGTTGCTGCGGGCGGTGTTGCTGCGGGCGGGGCGCCGCCGGGGAGGGCGGCCGCGGGGAGGGCGGCTCCGGACGAGGAGGCGCGGGCCGGGTCGCCGGGGACGGTGGCGGCCGCGGCCGGGTCGGCGGTGCGGGCCGCGTCGTCCGTGGCGCTCCCGTCTGTGGCTGCACCCTGGGAGCGCTGGGAGCGACGTGAGAACTTCATGAGCCGAGTGTCCGGCCGCGCGGCTATCAAGCGGCTGTGACTTCGCTGACCCGGCCCGCGCCTCCTCGGCTCGTCCTCGACCGCCGCGTGGCGGGCGCACGGGCCGCGACCGCGCCGATCAGCCCTCGGGTGTGAACCTCGGGCCGTCGTACCCGTCGCGTCGCACGTGTTCGGACCAGGCGGCGAGCGGCCGCACCCAGAGCCCCTCCTCGCCGTAGAGCGCACGGTAGACGACGAGCGGTTCGTCCGTCTCGCTGTGACGGGCGGTGCCGAGCACCTCGTAGCGGCCGCCCTTGAAGTGACGGTAGAAGCCCGGGACGGGAGCGGTGTCGGCGGTCATGCCGCGAGCCTAGACGGGCGGTGAGGGGCACGATGGTCGGGTGACCCAGGACGCTCCCCGCTCGACCGCCAGCACGCCGACCTCCCCGGGCGAACCCGTCGTCGACACCGACGACCGGGCTGCCCGCCGCGAGTTCGACACCCCGTCCGGCCGCGTCGTGGGCCGCGTCGACGGTGCGGTCGTCCGGGTGCTCGGGGTGCCCTACGCCGAGGCCGAGCGCTTCGAGCCGCCGCGCCCGGTCGCGCCCTGGTCGTCCCCGCTGCTCGCCTTCGACCGCGCCCCTGCCTCGCCGCAGGTCGCGTCTCCCGGGCTCGACGCCCTGATCGAGGGCGCCGCCGCCGGCATGGTCGACGATGAGCACTGCCAACGCCTCTCGATCACCCTGCCCGCCGACCTGCTCGCCGATGAGCGCGTGCCGGTCATGGTGTGGATCCACGGCGGCTCGTACGTGTCGGGGGCGGGCGACCTGCGCGTCTACGACCCGCGCGCCCTCGTCGCGGAGCAGCGCGTCATCGTCGTCACCGTGACCTACCGGCTGGGAATGCTCGGCTTCTTCGGCGTCGGCGACGAGGTGCCCGCCAACCTGGGGCTGCTCGACCAGCTCGCGGCGGTCCGCTGGGTGCACGACACGATCGAGGCGTTCGGCGGCGACTCGTCTCGCATCACCCTGTTCGGCCAGTCGGCCGGCGGCGACGCGATCGCGCACCTGATGATCAGCGAGGGCGCCCGGGGCCTGTTCGCCCGGGCCATCGTGCAGAGTGCACCGCTCGGCATCGTGCGCGGACGCAGCCGCATGGTGAAGGCGATGACGGAGGCGGTGGGCACGCCACGGAAGGACGCCCCGCTCGACGAGCTGCTCGCCGGGCAGTCCGTGGCCGAGCGGGCGGCGAAGCGCTTCGGCCTGCGCGGCGGCATGGCCTTCGGGCTCCAGTACGGGCGGGCACCGCTGCCGGCCGAGTCCGCCGCCGCCGACGCGTGGCGCGAGGTCGCACCCGAGATCGACCTGCTGATCGGCGCCACGGCCGACGAGACCGCGGTGTTCGCCGAGTTCTCCCCCCTGCTGCAGCGGTTGTTCGGGCTGCCCGTGGTCGGCCGGGCGATCCGACGCCTGATGATCGACGCCACGACGAAGGCCGTGTACCACCGGGCCGGTCGGGCCTTCGCCGAGCGGCACCGCGCCGCGGGCGGGCGCGTCTCGACGTTCGAGTTCACCTGGGAGCCCGAGGGCACGGCGTTCGGCGCCGCCCACATCACCGAGCTGCCGCTGCTGCTCGGCGGACGCGAGGCCTGGGCGCACACCCGCCTGATCGGCACCACCGACTGGGACGACGTCGACCGCCGTGGCCGCAAGGTGCGTCAGGTCTGGGCCGACTTCGCCCGCACCGGCACGGTCGCCGCCGACGCCACGGCCGGCCTCGCCGACACCCTGGTCGTCCGCCGCCCCTGACCCGGCCCCGCTCCGCTCCGCCCTGCCCCGCCCTGCCCTGCCCTGCCCCGCCCCGCCCTCTGTGCAAATCGCGACACCGGGCCGGCGACACGCCGCTCACATCCGCCCGTCGACGGCGTGTCCTCGCGGCATTGTCGGGTTCGGCCCGCCGCAACGCCTGGAAGAGGTCGGGTTCGGCCCGCCGCGACGCGAAGCCGGGTTCGGGTTCGGGCTCGGGTTCGGGTTCGGGCTCGGGTTCGGGCTCGGGTTCGGCAGGCTCTCCCGGTCACGAGCGGGTCGGACGGCTCCTCCCCAACCGCACCGCGCCGCCGTCCGTCCACAGGTATGGCCCGGGGTTCGCACACGACGGCGCGGCGACAATACGATCGACGGCAGAACCGATGCGCCGACGCCGCCGTAGTCGCCCGCCCCGCCGTGCCCCGCGGCGCCGAGCACCTGAGGACCCCCGTGAAGAAGTTCCGCCGCAACCAGGCGCGCATGCACCTCGTCATGATGCTGACGTTGACGTTCACCACCGGCATCATCGACGCCGTCGGCTACCTCGGCCTCGACCGGGTGTTCACCGCGAACATGACCGGCAACGTGGTCATCCTCGGCATGGCCATCGCGCAGGCCGACGGTCTGCCGATCGTCGGTCCGATCGTGGCCCTCGCCGCGTTCCTGCTCGGGGCCGCGATCGGCGGCCGTGTGTTGCGCGGCGGTCGTCTCGGCTGGTCGGGCCGCAGCACGATCTCGTTCGGGGTGACCGGCGGCGTGCTGCTCGGGCTCGGCATCTCGACCTTCTTCGTCGTGCCCGAAGAGAACACGCCGTGGGCCTTCACGATCACCGGCCTGCTCGGCGCCGCCATGGGTCTGCAGGCCGCCGCCGCGCGCAAGATCGCCGTGGCCGACGTCACGACCGTGGTGGTCACGTCGACGATCGTCGGGCTCGCGTCCGAGTCGAAGCTCGCCGGCGGGACGGGCAAGAACTTCCCACGGCGGGTGCTCGCCGTCGCGCTCATCCTCGCCGGGGCAGGCGTCGGGGCCCTGCTGCTGCAGGTGCACATCGGTGTGGGCATGGGCGTCGCGGGCGGGCTGACGCTGCTCGTCGCCCTGACCGGGCACCTGCTGCGCGAGCGGCGGAAAGAGGTCGAAGCGCGCGAGGCCCAGGCGGCCGCGGCGTCGGCAGCGACGGTGTCGGCGACCCCGACTGCCTCCGCGGAGTCAGCAGTCCAGGAGGCGCGCTCGGCGGCCGACGGAGCGAACGGTGACGCTCGTGGCTGACGCCGTGCACCACGACCTCGTCGTCCGGGCCCGTCGTGCGTTGGTCGACGGCGCCTGGCGCGAGGCGAGCGTCGCCGTCCGTGACGGCCGCGTGGTCGCCGTCGGCGGCCTCACCGACCAGGTCGACGCCACCGTCGACGTGACCCTCCCCGACGACCAGGTGCTGCTGCCCGGTGTCGTCGACAGCCACGTGCACGTCAACGAGCCCGGCCGCACCGAGTGGGAGGGCTTCGCGACGGCGACCCGTGCCGCCGCCGCCGGGGGCGTCACGACGATCGTCGACATGCCCCTCAACAGCATCCCGCCGACGACGACCGTCGACGCCCTCGAGCAGAAGCGCGCCGCCGCGGGCCCCCAGTCGGTCGTCGACGTCGGGTTCTGGGGCGGGGCGATCCCGGCGAACCTCGGCACGGGCGACCTGCGGGCGCTGCACGAGGCCGGCGTCTTCGGGTTCAAGGCCTTCCTCTCGCCGTCGGGGGCCGACGAGTTCCCACACCTGTCGACCGAGCAGCTGCACCAGGCGATGGCCGAACTGGCGGTCTTCGACGGCCTGCTGATCGTGCACGCCGAAGACCCCGAGGGCCTCGACGCCGCCGCGGCCTCGCCGACCGAGGCGCCCGAGCTGCCCGCAGGTGGCGCGGCCTACGACGCGTTCGTCCGCTCCCGTCCCGACGTGGTCGAGCGCACGGCGATCGAGCACGTGGTCGACGCCCTGCGCGCCACGGGTGGCCGTGCCCACGTGCTGCACCTTTCGTCGGCGACGGCGCTCGACACCATCCGGGCGGCCAAGGCCGAGGGGCTGCGACTCACGGTCGAGACCTGCCCGCACTACCTCACCTTCGATGCCGAGCACATCGGTGACGGCGCGACGCAGTTCAAGTGCTGCCCGCCGATCCGCGGCGAGGCCAACCGGGAGCTGCTCTGGCAGGCGCTGGTCGACGGCACGATCGACGTCGTCGCGAGCGACCACTCCCCCTCCACCCGCGAGCTCAAGTTCGCCGGCGGCCCCGACGCCGCGCACGGCGACTTCGACGTGGCGTGGGGCGGCATCTCGGGTCTCGAGCTGAGCTTCCGCGCCGTGTGGACCGGGGCACGGCAGCGCGGCATCCCGCTCGAAACCGTCGTCGGCTGGATGTCCCGGGGCACGGCGGCCCTCGTCGGCCTGCCCGCGAAGGGGCGGATCTCCGTCGGCGCCGACGCCGACCTCGTCGCCTTCGCCCCCGAGACGCCCGTGACGATCGACGTCGACGACCTCTCGCACCGCAACCCCGTGACCGCGTACGACGACGCACGCCTGTTCGGCGAGGTCGCGGCGACGTGGGTGGGCGGCCGGCTGGCGGGGCCGAGCGCGCCTCCTGCACGGTTGCTCGTCCGTCCCGACACCGGGGTCGCCTCGTGAGGGGCGGCCCCGTCACCTCCCCCGAGGTCGCGGCGTGAGCCCGACAGGGGCGGCGACTCCCGTCGAGGTCGCACCGGGCGTGTACTTCGTCGAAGGTCCTGCGTCGAACTGGACGATCCTCGCGGGCGACGACACCCTGACGTTGGTCGACGCCGGCTACCCGGCCGACCTCGAGCTGGTGGAGTCGTCGTTGCGAGCCGTGGCCTCGGCGACGGGCGACGGCTACGCCCGACTCACGTCGGTGCTCGTGACACACGGGCACAGCGACCACATCGGCACGATCACCGCCCTGCGCCGGCGACACGAGTTCGAGGTCTCCGCGGCACCCGCCGAGGTGCCGAACGTGACCCGCGAGCAGCTGCACCAGGTCACCGTCCGCGACGTGCTGCCGCACCTCTACAAGCCCCGGTTCGCCCGGTGGGTGCTGCACGCGGTGCGCGCGGGTGGCCTGGGCGACGTGGCCGTGACCGACGTCGTGCCGCTCGACCTCGGAACGTCACGCACGTTCAGCGGTCACCGCGTCGTGCCGACGGCCGCGGTCGGTCACACCCCCGGGCACACCGTCTTCGCGCTCCCCGACGACGACGTCCTGATCACGGGCGACGCCCTCGTGACCGGCCACCCGACCTCACGGCTCGACGGCGTGCAGATGCTGCACCCGATCTTCCACTCCGACCTCGCCGAGGCGGGCCGCACCTACGGACGCCTGGTCGACCGCGGGGCCCGGGTCGTGCTGCCGGGGCACGGGCCGGCCCTGATCCGCTGAGCACCGCCAGCCCCTCCGCCCTCGCCACGCCCCGGTCAGCTCCGCCCAGACGCAGGACTTCCTGCGGACGTCTGACCCCAGCCACGCCAGGGGTCCGACATCCGCAGGAAGTCCTGCATCTCGCGAACCGGCCGCAGCCCTACTCGAGCTCGGAGAGCTCGGCGTACAGCTCGGTGATCTCGGCGACGCGGCTGCGACCACCCTCGGGGCGTCCGGCCCGCACCGTCTCGGTCAGAACGGCCCCGGCCAGCAGGGCGGCCAGGCTCATCGCGCTCGCGTAGCTGTCGAACGGGGCCGGGGTCTCGACCGGGCAGTCGAGCCTCACGGTCACGTCGAGGCCGCGCAACGACGGATCGGCCACGAGCACCACGGGCACGCCGCGCGCGGCCAGGGACGACAGGACTCCGGCGAACCCAGCCGGCCGACGACGGAAGCCGACGAGCACGACGACGTCCCGCGCCCCGAGCCCGACCAGCTCTTCGCCGATGGACTGGCCCGGCTGCGGCGCGACGCGCACGTCGTCCCGCGCCTGGACCAACTGCTGCCGCAGATGGAGCGCCACCGGGTAGCTGTTGCGGAACCCGGCCACGACGACCCGCTCGGCCCCGGCGACCAACGCCGCGGCACGCTCGAGTCGGCCGTCGGCGAGCCCCGAGAGCATCACGTCGAGGTTGCGACGTTCGGCCTCGGCGTGCTCGGCGAGCCCTCCGGAGGCGCGGGTCGGCCCGACCGGGACGCCACGGCTGCGCGACGCCCGCGCCTGGTCGCGCACCTCTTGTGCGTCGGTGAAGCCGAGCCGCCGGAACAACCGCGACACGGTCGCCTTCGAGACGCCGCTCTGCTCGGCGATCTCGGTCGCGGTGTAGACGGCGAGGTCGTCCAGGTGGTCGAGGATGAAGTCGGCGGCTCGCTGTTCGCGCGGCGAGAGACGGCCGTAGCCCGAGTCGATGCGGTCGCGGATGCCCGCCCCTTCGACCTGGTCGCTCACGCGCGTGCCTGAGCCTGGGCCTGGGCCGGATGTGCCGCCGCGACCGCGTGCACGGCGGCCTCGAAGGCGTCGAGAGCGACGGCCACGTCGTCGATCGTGACGATCTCGTCGGGGTGGTGGCTGATGCCGCCGTTGCCGCAGCGGACGAACAGCATGGCCCACTCGGTCAGCTCGGCGACGGCCATGGCGTCGTGCCCGGCCTTCGAGAACAGGACCATCGGGTCGGCGTCGCCGGTGGCGGCGATGCCCTCGCGGACGAACCCCCGGAGGCGCGGCGAGGCCACGACGGCCGGCGCACGGTGGGTCTCGTCCACCGAGAAGGTCAGGCCGCGACGCTCGCCGACCTCGGTCGCGACGGCCTGGATGTCGGCCCACACCTGGTCGCGTCGGTCGTCGTGCTCGCCGCGGAGGTCGAGGCTGAACTCGACGAGGCCCGGGATGACGTTCACGCCGCCGGGGAAGGCCTGCAGCCGGCCGACCGTGGCGATGCAGTCGGCCTCTCGGGCCAGTCGCTCGACCGCCAGGACGATCTCGCTGGCCCCGGCGAGCGCGTCGTGCCGACGGTGGAACGGCACGCCACCCGCATGCCCGGCGACGCCGATCAGGGTCAGCTCGAAACGTCGCGCGCCGGCGATCGACGAGACGACGGCGAGTGGCCGATCGGCTTCCTCGAGGTAGGGGCCCTGCTCGATGTGGGTCTCGAGGTAGCCGATCACGTCGGCCGGTTCGTAGGCGGCGTCGGCGACCCGGTCGGGGTCGAGCCCGAAGGCCAGGAACGCCTCGCGCAGCGTCGTTCCGGCGGCGTCGGCCAGGGACCACCACTCGGGCAGCCAGGTGCCGGCGACCGCACGGGAACCGAGCAGGGCGGTGCCGAAGCGGGTGCCCTCTTCGTCTCCGAAGGCGAGCACCTCGATCGCGAACGGCAGGCGGGTGCCCCGGGCCGACAGGCGTTCGACCAGGGCGATGCCGAGCAGCACGCCGAGGATGCCGTCGTAACGCCCGGCATCGGGCACCGTGTCGAGGTGCGAGCCGAGCAACAAGGCGGGCAGGCCGGGCTCGGTGCCCTCGTAGCGGCCGCGCTGGTTGCCTGCCGCGTCCTGCCACGTCGTCATGCCGGCCTGTCGCATCCATCCGGCGGCCATGGCGTTGACCCGGGCGTGCTCGGGCGAGAGGTACACACGCTCGATGCCGGTCGGGCTGCTCGAGACCGCGGCCAGGGCATCGCAGCGTTCGAGGACGAGACGGGCCTCGTCGAAGGGACCGTCTTCCCGGGCGGTGGTGGCCTCGGGACTCACGCCGCGCCTCCTGCTCGGTCGGCGTCGAGGTAGACGTCGTAGGCGGCACCGACGCCGCCGCCGCTCGTGATCGGCGCGCCCTCGCGGCGCAGCACGGCCTCGAGCGCCGCGAGGGTCGTGAGCACGGTGTCGCGACGCGCGTTGTAGCCCATCGTGCCGATGCGCCAGACCTTGCCGTGCAACGGGCCGAACGAGGTGCCGATCTCGATGCCGAAGTCGGCGAGCAGGGCGCCCCGCACCCGATCGCCGTCGACCCCGTCGGGGATCACCACGGCGACCACGTTGTTCATCTTGTGCGCGAGGTCACCGAAGGTCTCGAGGCCGAGCCCCTGCACCCCGGCGAGCATGGCGCGGCCGTGCAGCTCGTGTCTCGCCACCATGGCGTCCACTCCCTCGTCGACCACGAGGCGGGCGCACTCGCGGGCACCCCAGAGCATCGTGGTCGCCTCGGTGTGGTGGTTGAGGCGCTGAGGGCCCCAGTAGTCGAAGATCATCGCGAGGTCGAAGTAGTTCGAGGCGATCCGGTGGGTGCTCGTCGTGTCGCCTTCGGTGCGGATGCCGGCCTCGATCGACGTGCGGGCCCGGATCACCTCGACGGCCCGCTCGCTGTAGGTGACGGGGGACGACCCCGAGGGGCCCCCGAGGCACTTCTGCAGGCCGGCGCTGACGGCGTCGAGGCCGAGCTCGTCGGTGCGGAAGGCGTTGCCGGCGATGGACGCCGTGACGTCGGTGTAGAACAGCACGCCGTGGCGGGCGCAGACCTCGCCGAGCCCCTCGAGCGGCTGGGCGACGGTCGTCGAGGTGTCGCCGTGCACGACCGCGAGCAGTTTCGGCTGGACGCGCTCGATGGCCTCGACGACGGTCTCGAGGGCGAACACCTGCCCCCAGGGCACCTCGATGACGTGGACCTCGGCCCCGCAGCGCTCGGCGATCTCGCGCAGCAGGTGCCCGAAGCGGCCGAAGACGGGCACGAGCACCTTGTCACCCGGCTCGATCAGCGAGACGAGCGAGGCCTCGATGCCGGCGCGCGAGGTGCCGTCGACGAGCAGGGTCTGCTCGTTCGAGGTCTGGAACACCTCGCGGTAGAGCGCCTGGGTCTCGTCCATGTAGGCGGTCATGGCCGGGTCGTACTGCCCCACGAGCTGCGCCGACATCGCGCGGAGCACCCGGGGATCGGCGTTGATCGGGCCGGGGCCCATCAAGAGGCGGGCGGGCGGGTCGATCGGCTGGAAGACGCGTTTCACCCGACCCACCCTACGCAACCCGTGTTTCAGCCAGGTGAACTCGTCGGTCACCGACCGAGGCGGGCATCAGGTCGCCCAGGTCGCCGCGAGATCGAGCAAGAACAGGTCCGCCCCGCGGGGGCCCACGAGGCACAGCCCGACGGGCGCGCTCCGCCCGGAGGCGAGGGGCACCTCGAGGACCGGTGCCGACACCGCCGGTGCGCCCAGCACGCCGGCGACGCAGGTCAACCCGAGCGTCGCCGAGCGCACCGCGTCCACCTCGGCGGGGGTCGCGCCCAGCGGGGGCGCGGCCGAGGATGCACTCGGCAGGAGCAGCACCCGCCCGTCGAGGAGGGACTCGAGGCGGCGACGTTCGTGACCGAGGGCGACCCGCGCCTCCTCGGCCCGTCGGGGGGAGATCGTCGCGCCGAACGCGAACCGGGATGCCACGTCGGGTGCGAGTTCGCCGGGATGCGAGGTGATCCAGCCGCCGTCGGACTGCCAGGCCTCGAAGGCCTGCAGCACGCGGAACAGCTCGAACAGCCGTGCGACGTCGCCCAGCACGACCTGCTCGGGGCGCCGCATGCGCCCCGCCGCGGTCGCCTCGTCGACGGCCCGCCCGAACTCGGCCCGCACCTCGGGCGTGACCGGCGAGAGCAGGGCCGGATCGACGACGTACGACGACTCGACCGACACCTGGTCGGCCGGGGGCAACGACGCCTCGGCCGCGCGTCGCAGGGTGTCGACGTCTCGGGTCAACCAGCCGACCGTGTCGAAGCTCGGCGCGAGAGGGAGCAGCCCGGCGCGGTCGACGGCCCCGTGCGTCGTGCGGAGGCCCCAGAGCCCCTGGTACGACGCGGGCACCCGGAGCGATCCGCCCGTGTCGGTGCCGAGGCCGATGCTCGCCTGCCCGAGGGCCACGGCCGCCGCCGGGCCGCTGGTCGAACCACCCGAGATCGCCCCCGGCACGGCGGGGTTCGGCGGGGTGCCGTAGGCGGAGTTGCGTCCGGCGATGCTGTACGCGAACTCGTCGGTCTGGGCGATGCCCCGCAGGTCGGCTCCGGCGTCGAGCAGGTGCTGCACCGCGGCCGCGTGCCGGCTCTCGGGCGTCGCACCGGCGAGCCGCGCGGGCACCCCGGCGCCGATCGCGTGACCTGCGACCGCGAACACGTCCTTCACGGCGACCGTCTCGCCCGAGAGGGCAGGAGGCGCAGTGCCGGTCGCGTCGCCCGCTCGGCTTCCCGGGACCAACGGCTCGCCCACGACCCGCCAGACCCGGCGGTCGATCGCCGGGGGCGGGGCCTGCACCTGCGCCGACGCGATCCGCCACGGTCGTGCACCCCGCGACCCCGCACCCGACTCGCGGCGCCAGAGCTGCGTGACGACACCGCGCCCGCCGGAGGCCGCGGCGTTGACCGACACGACCAGGGCGGTGTCGGCGTCGAGGACCCGCACGTGGCACTCGACCACACGCCGGACCGGGCCCGACCCGCGCCTCCCCCGGAAGGCCGTGATGGCGTCGTGCCCCACCAGCAGGCCTCCAGCGTCGGCGCGCATCACGGTGGCGGTCGATTCGAAGGCGGCGGCGAGCGCGGCCTGGTCGTCGGCGGCGAGTGCGCGCTCGTAGGCGTCGAACGCCTCGAGCAGGCCGTCGGGCAGGTCACCCTCGACGGTCGTGGGGACGGTGCCCGAGCCGACCCGCCCCTCCTCGGGGACGAGCCGTGCGGCGGGCGTCGCGTCAGCCACCGAAGTCCGCCTTGCGGATGCGGGCGTGGACGCCCTTGACCAGGTCGACGACCTGCGAGATGTCGAAGTCCGTCGCAGCCGAGAGGTAGGCGTAGGCGAGGCTGCGGTCCATGCCGTGGCGAGCCTCGAGCAGGTCGATCGCCGCCCGGACGCAGGCGCGGACCGCCTCGTCGAGGTCTTCGTCGAGGCCGGTCGGCACGAGCAGTTCGGCGGTCTCGGCCAGCGGCCCGGCGATCTCGCCGAACAGCGCCACGGCCTCGGCACGCGGCACGAGGTCGAAGCGGACCGTGACGCGCAGGCTGGCCTCCATCGCGGTGAGCGCGACCTCGCCGTCGCCCTGGGCGAAGTGGGGGTCGCCGACGTACGCGAGGGCCCCGGGCACCTGGACGGGCAGGTGCAGGGAGGCGCCCTCGGTCAGCAGGGCGATGTCGACGTTGCCCCCGTGTGTGCCCGGTGGCACCGAGTGCGGTCGCTCGTCGCCCGCGACGGCGACCCCCATGATGCCCAGGAACGGGTGCAGGGGGAACCGCACGGTGTGCTCGGCGCCGGGCACGAGCGGCAGGGTGCCGACGAGTGAGCCGTCGGGCTCGTGGTCGACGGCCGCGAAGACGCTGACCGGGCCGGCCCCGAGCGGGAACTCGCCGGCCAGGGCGCCGCGACCGTGACGATTCGAGATGACGCCGTAGGGCACCCGTGGTGTCGCGTCGAGCAGGGTCATCGTGACGACGTCGCCGGGCTGGGCGCCGCGGATCGCGATGGGGCCCGTCACGACGTGCGGGCCGTCGGCACCCGGATCGCGACCGTGCTGGTCGTCGCTCGCGGCGGCCAGGGCGACCGCGTCGTCGAGCACGTGCTCGGGGGGCACCCCGTGGCGGGCGAAGAAGGCCCGAGGATCACGGCCCTGGTCGTCGAGCACGCCCTCGTGGCTGAGGGTGTCGATGAGGACGGCCGTACCCGGGTCGATCGTGAGCACGGGCTCGTCGGAGGCGCAGGGCAAGCGCCCCCACAGGGTCGTGGCGAGTGTCGCGGGCACGTAGGGGACGACCCCGTCACGGTCGCCCGACGACAGCGGTTGCAGGATCGGAGTCGCGGGAACGGGGCCCGACGGGGGTGCTGGGGTCGCCTCGGAGTTCGCCATGCCCAGCACAGTAGCGAGTGGACGCCTCGTCCCGATGAGCCCCCTGAAACGAGTTGTTCACAAATCGTCGATCGTGAAACAAGTCGTTCACACGGTTGTGTGATCATCGCCGCATGGCGATCATCCTCGGCGACAACCAGTACGGCAAGGCGGAGTCGCGACTCGTGCGCTTCTACCGCGACGGACCCCGACACGAGATCCGCGACGTCAACGTCACGACCGCGCTGCGCGGCCCCTTCGACGCGGCGTACCTCCGCGGCGACCAGAGCGCGGTCCTGCCGACCGACACCCAGAAGAACACCGCGTTCGCCTTCGCGAAGTCGAAAGGCGTCGAGGCCGTCGAGCGCTTCGGGCTCGAGCTCGCCCGCCACTTCGTCCACGACGTCGAGCCCGTGACGGGTGCCCGCATCGAGATCGAGCAGTACGACTGGCAGCGGGCCGTGGTCGACGGCACCGAGCACGACCACACCTGGCTGCGCTCGGGGCAAGAGGTCCGGACCGCCGCCGTCACGGTCGACGACACCGGCGAGTACGTCGTGGGCGGCCTGAAGGACCTGGTCCTGCTCAAGTCCACCGGCTCCGAGTTCGCCGGGTTCCTGACCGACGAGTTCACGACCCTGCCCGAGACGCACGACCGCGTCATGGCGACGGCCCTCGACGCGAAGTGGCGCTTCGGCACGACCGACGTCGACTGGGAGGCCACGTACGCCGAGGTCAAGCGCTTGATGGTCCGCGAGTTCGCCACCCTCCAGTCGCTCGCCCTCCAGCAGACCCTGTGGCACATGGGCACCGCCGTCCTCGAGGCGATCCCGTCGATCGTCGAGGTGCGACTCAAGGCGCCGAACAAGCACCACTTCGCCTACGACCTGTCGCCCTTCGGGCTCGAGAACCCGGGCGAGGTCTTCTGGGCCGCCGATCGCCCGTACGGTCTCATCGAGGCCACCGTGCTGCGTGACGACGCGCCGCCGGCCCACGACGCGTGGCGCGCCTCCGCGGGTCTCGCGTGAGCCTCGTCGAGTCCATCGAACCCCCACCCGCTGCATCAGCCGTCCCAGCCCCACCCCGAGGAGACACCGTGACCGACGCCGACGACGCCCGCTGGCTGGCCCGCACCATCGAACTGGCCGTCGAGAACGTCGCGAACGGGGGCGGGCCGTTCGGGGCCGTCATCGTCCGGGGCGACGAGCTCGTGGCCGAGGGGCGGAACCGGGTGACGGCCGACCTCGACCCCACCGCGCACGCCGAGGTGACCGCGATCCGCGCGGCCTGCCGGGTGGTCGGCGACTTCTCCCTCGTCGGCACGACCCTCTACACCTCGTGCGAACCGTGCCCGCTGTGCCTCTCGGCGTCGCTCTGGGCGAGGGTCGACCGGGTCGTGTACGCCGCCGACCGGCACGACGCCGCACGCGGCGGTTTCGACGACCTCGAGTTCTACGAACTGTTCGCGCGCGACCGGTCCACCTGGGACCTCCCCGTCGACGAGGTGCGCCCGACGAACGCGCCGGCACCGTTCGAGGCGTGGCTGACCCACGACCACCGCACCGACTACTGAGCCGTCGTGCGAGGGGGGTCAGCTGCCGCGATAGGTCGAGTAGGCGAACGGGCTGAGCAGCACGGGCACGTGGTAGTGGCTCGACTCGTCGGCGAGGGTGAAGTCGATCGTCACACGCGGGTAGAACGTGTCACGCCCGGTCGCCGCGAAGTAGGCGGCGGTCTCGAAGACGAGTCGGTAGTCGGCGGCGGGCAGGGCGTCCGGGCCGAGCTCGGGCACGCGCCCGTCGGCGTTCGTGACGCCGGTGGCGAGTTCGGTGCCCCGTGCGTCGTGGAGCGCGACGGGGACGTCGGCGGCCGGGCGGCCCAGTGCGGCGTCGAGGACGTGCGTCGTGACGTGGCTCATGCTCGGGCCTCGTCGTGGCCGGTGGACGATGGCGCGGCGGGCGCCGGCTCGGCGGGCGCGGGCTCGGCGAAGGTCGACTGCAACCGCAGCAGGGCGATGTCGCGCAGCTCCGCCCCGACGATCCGCCGTTCGGTGTCGTCGTCGAGCCCGAGTCGCCGGTGCAGCTCGCCCACGATCTCGGCACGGCTCCGACCGGCGGCACGGATCAGGAACACCCGGTCGAAGCGCTGCTCGTACGCCGCGTTGCCCTCGACCAGCAGCTGCGCGAGGGTCTCGTCGTCGGCGTCGGCCGCCGAACCCTGCTCGCGTCGGCTGAACTCCTGGGCGGCCCCGTCGCCGACCGGCTTCTCGCCGATCCGCGGGTGGTGTGCCATCGCCTCGTCGATCTCGGCGGCGCTGAGCGGCGTCGCCGCGGCGGCCGCGACCGTGATCAGGGCGTCGACGTCGGCGAACGGCGACTGCGCGGCGACGTCGTCGGCCCACCGCTCGACGTTCAGGGCGGCCAGCAGGTGCGAACGCAGGGTGGCGTCGTCGAGCTCGATCATGACGCACACCCTAGCGACGGTGCCCCGACGCGACGGACGTGGCTGGCCGACCCGCGCCTCCCGGACGTCGGGCCACCGGCAGCGCGCGGGCACGGGTCCTTCGACGCCGAGCGAGCCGACACATGCTCGAAACCCCGGTCGTGCAGAGTGGGGTCTCCCATGGACCTGACCACCGTTCGCGAGATCCGCACCCCCTCACGCCGCGACGAGATCGTCTTCGCGCCCGGCGAACGTCCCCTCGGCGGCGGCACGTGGCTGTTCTCCGAGCGGCAGCCCGGGCTGACCGGCCTGGTCGACCTGACATCGCTCGGGTGGACGCCGGTCGAGCGCGGCATCGCCGCCGACGGCCGCGACGTCGTCAGCGTCGCCGCCACCTGCACCATCGCCGAGCTGCTGCGGCTGCCCGCCGACGCCGACTGGGTCGCCCACCCGCTGATCGACCGGTGCGCGAACTCGCTGCTCGCCTCGTTCAAGATCTGGAACGTCGCGACGGTCGGCGGCAACGTCGCCCTCGGGCTGCCCGCCGGGGCCATGACGTCGCTCATGGCCACGCTCGACGCCACGGCCCTCGTCTGGACCACCGACGGCGGCGAACGCCGCCAGCCCGTCTCCACCTTCGTCACCGGGGTGGTGCAGAACGCCCTCGAGCCGGGCGAGGTGTTGCGCGCCCTCGAGGTGCCGGTCGACTCGTTGCGCTCGCGCACCGGGTTCCGCCGCATCTCGCTCAGCCCCCTGGGCCGCTCGGGCACGCTCGTCACGGCCCGGCTCGGCCTCGACGGCGAGTTCGTCGTCACCGTCACGGCGGGGACGACGCGTCCGGTCCAGCTGCGCTTCGACGAGGTGCCCGGCGAGCGGGCCCTGGCGGACGCCCTCGCCCGGGTCGACTGCTGGTACTCCGACCCCCACGGCGACCCCGACTGGCGCCGCGCGATGAGCATCCGCTTCGCCGACGAGCTGCGCGTCGAGCTCGGACGGCCCGCCACCGGCGCACCGGGGCGACCCGTGCGCGAGACGACCCACGACCCGCGCAGCGCGGCCGCCCGCGCGAGGCGGACGCCACCCACCACCACGACCCCCGGAGGCGCGCGATGACCCCGAGACACGTCACGTTCGAGGTCGACGGCCTGCCCCTCGACGCCGACGTCGCTCCCGGCCAGGTGCTGCGGACGGTGCTGCGCGAGAACGGCGTCCACTCGGTCAAGAAGGGGTGTGACGC
Organism: Frigoribacterium sp. CFBP 8751; assembly: GCF_014841545.1. NCBI lineage: Bacteria > Bacillati > Actinomycetota > Actinomycetes > Micrococcales > Microbacteriaceae > Frigoribacterium > Frigoribacterium sp. CFBP 8751. Next base: position 386,616 of record NZ_JACYUB010000001.1, on the reverse strand, counting down.
GGGCGACTGCGGCGCCTGCTCGGTGCTGGTCGACGGCGAGCCCGTGCACTCGTGCATCTATCCCGCGCACCGGCTCGAGGGACGGGCCGTGACGACGGCGGCCGGCCTCGGCACCCCCGAGCACCCCCACCCCGTACAGCAGGCGTTCGCGGACGCGGCCGGGTTCCAGTGCGGCTTCTGCACGGCCGGCATGGTGGTGACGGCCTCGACGTTCACCGAGGCCGACGCGGACGACCTGCCGCGCCTCCTGAAGGGAAACCTCTGCCGATGCACGGGGTACCGGGCGATCGGCGACGCGATCTGCGGCGTCTCGAACACGGTGTCCCCGGCCGACGGCGAGGCGGCCGGACGATCGGTGAGGGCTCCGGCGGCGATGCGCGTGGTGTCGGGCGGCGAGCCGTACACGCTCGACTTCCGCAGCACGACGAAGCTGCTGCACCTCGCCGTGCTCGGCAGCCCGCACGCCCACGCCCGCATCACGTCGATCGACACGAGCGCCGCCGAGGCGCTGCCCGGGGTGCACCTGGTGTTGACGCACCGCGACTCCCCCGCGACCCTGTTCTCGACCGGTCGCCACGAGGACCGCGAGGACGACCCCGACGACGGGCTCGTCCTCGACCCCGTGCTGCGGTTCCGCGGGCAGCGCGTGGCCGCGGTCGTCGCCGACGACGTGCGCACGGCGACGAACGCCCTGGCCGCGATCGTGGTCGAGTACGAGCCCCTGCCCGCCGTGTTCGACCCCGAGACGGCGCGCGCGCCCGGGGCCCCGCTGCTGCACGGCGAGAAGACCAGCGAGGTGTCGCGCATCGCGTTCCCCGAGCGCAACACCGTGGCCGCGATGCACGACGAGACCGGCGACGTCGAGGCCGGCCTGGCCGCGGCGGACGCGGTGGTCGAGGGCACCTGGCGCACGCAGCGCGTCTCGCACGGAGCCCTCGAGACGCATGCCTCGCGCGGCTGGCTCGACGACGACGGACGCCTCGTGATCCGCACGGCGAGCCAGGTGCCGTTCCTCGTGCGGGACGAGCTGGCTCACGTCTTCGGGCTGCCGCAGGAGCAGGTCAGGGTCTTCGCCGCCCGCGTGGGCGGCGGTTTCGGGGGCAAGCAAGAGCTGATCACCGAAGACCTGGTCGCCCTCGCCGTGCTGCGCACCGGTCAGCCCGTGCAGTACGAGTTCACCCGCGAGGACGAGTTCACGATCGCCCCGACCCGGCACCCGATGCGGGTCCGCGTGCGGGTCGGTGCGACGAGCGACGGGGTGCTGACCGCGCTGCACGTCGACCAGCTGATGGACACGGGCGCCTACGGCAACCACGGCGTCGGCGTCATGTACCACTCCGTGCACGAGTCGACCAGCGTCTATCGCTGCCCGAACAAGCGCGTCGACGCCGAGTCGGTCTACACGAACAACCTGCCCTCGGGGGCGTTCCGCGGGTACGGGCTCGGGCAGGTCGTCTTCGCCGTCGAGTCCGCGATGGACGAACTGGCCCGCGAGCTCGGCATCGATCCGTTCGAGCTGCGCCGCCGCAACGTGATCGTCCCCGGCGACCCGATGGTGGTCACCGACCCCGACGAAGAGAGCGACCTGCTGATCGGCAGTTACGGACTCGACCAGTGCCTCGACCTGGTCGAGCAGGCGCTGGAGTCTCCTGCTCCCGAGGGCGCGCCTCCTGCCCCCGTCGGCCCGACCTGGTCGACCGGACGTGGCATGGCCCTCGCCATGATCGCGACGATCCCGCCGCGCGGTCACTTCGCCGACACCTCGATCGAGTTGCTGCCCGACGGCCGCTACGACATCGGCGTCGGCACGGCCGAGTTCGGCAACGGCACGACGACCGTGCACACCCAGCTCGTCGCCTCGGCGCTCGGCACCACGCCCGACCGGGTCGTCGTCCGGCAGTCCGACACCGACGTGGCCCGCTACGACACCGGGGCCTACGGTTCGGCCGGCGTCGTGGTCGCGGGCAAGGCCCTGCTCGCCGCGGCCCACAAGCTGCGTGCGGCCATGGTCGACCGCGCCCTGGCGATCGCAGGAGGCGCGGGTCACGCCGTCGACACCGGCACGGCCCCCGAGGTGGTCGCGGGCGGCGTCGTGGTGCGGGTCGGCCCCGGTGCCGATGCGACCGTCCTCGTGTCCGGCGAGCGGCTGCTGGCCGACGGTCCGCTCACCGCCGACGGTTCCCATGACGGCACCCCACGCTCGGTGGCGTTCAACGTGCACGGCTTCGAGGTCGCCGTCGACCGGGCGAGTGGCGAGGTGCGCCTGCTGCGCTCGGTGCAGGCGGCGGACGCCGGGGTCGTGCTGAACCCCGAGCAGCTGCGCGGCCAGGTCGAGGGCGGCACGGCGCAGGCGATCGGCACCGCGCTCTACGAAGAGATGATGCTCGACGACGAGGGGCGCGTGCTGACGACGGCGTTCCGCAACTACCGGATGCCGAAATACGGCGACGTGCCCGAGACCGAGGTGCACTTCGCGACCACGCACGACGACCTCGGCCCGCTCGGCGCCAAGTCGATGAGCGAGGCGCCGTACAACCCGGTGGCCCCGGCCCTGGCGAACGCGATCCGCGATGCCCTCGGGGTGCGGCCGTACGAGCTGCCGATGTCGCGCGACCGACTCTGGCGCCTCGCCGGCGGTCGCTGAGCCGAGCCAGGCCAGGTCGGGCCGAGTCGAGCCGGGCCAGGTCGGGCCAGGCCGGGCCAGGTCGGGCCGATCCGTTCTCCCTCCGAGCCTGATCCGGTCCGTACCGGATCACGAGTCGCACCACGAACCGAACGTCGCACCGCCGAGGTGCGCGGTGCGACGTTCGGTCGACGGTGCGACGCGGGAGCGGACGGACCCGGGCCCGGGCCCCGGCTCAGACCTCGCGCTCGGTCACCCCGGCCGGTGCCGCGGGCCCGCGCACGGCGTCGTGCGCCGACACGTCGCGGTCCGCGCCCTCGTCGCGCGCCTGCACCCGCGGCGAGTTGAGCAGCAGGTTGAGCAGCACGGCGACGATCGCCCCGGCGCTGATGCCCGAGTCGAACACGATCGTGAACCAGGTCGGGAACTGCGCGTAGATCTCGGGGCTGACCGTGGGCAGCAGGCTGATGCCCAGGGCGACCGCCACGATCAGGATGTTGCTGTTGGTGAACCGCACCTTCGACAGCGTCCGGATGCCGCTCGCCGCGACCATGCCGAACAGCGCGACGCCCGCCCCTCCGAGCACCGCCACCGGCACGCCCTCGACGACGGCCCCGAGCGCGGGCACCAAGCCGAGCACCACGAGGATGCCCCCCGCCAGCGTCGCCACGTACCTCGACTTCACGCCGGTGATGCTGACCAGGCCGACGTTCTGCGCGAACGCGGTGTACGGGAACGTGTTGAAGACTCCGCCGATGACGGTCGACAGGCCGTCGGCCCGCAGCCCGTCGGCCAGGCGTCGCGGCGTCACCGGCCGGTCGACGATCTCGCCCACCGCGATGATGTCCCCGGTGGTCTCGGTCATGATCACCAGGCCGACGATGCACATCGACACGATCGCGCTCACCGGGAAGGTCGGCAGTCCGAAGTGGAACGGCAGGGCGAGGCCGAACCAGGCGCTCTCGCCCACTCCGCTCCAGTCGGTCAGCCCGAACGGCCAGGCGACGAGGGTGCCGACGACGAGCCCCAGCAGGATCGACAGACGGCGGAGCGCAGGAGGCGCGAACCGCTCGATCAGGATGATCAGCAGCAGGGTGCCCGCGGCGAAGGCGATGTCGAGGGGACGTCCGAAGTCGTCGGAACCCGCGCCTCCTCCGACCCAGCCGGCGGCGACGTCCATCAGCGAGACGCCGATGATCAGGATCACCGTGCCGGTGACGATCGGCGGGAAGAACCGGACCAGCTTCGAGAAGAACGGGGCGAGCAGCATCATGAAGACACCGCTCGCGATGACCGAGCCGTAGATCGCCGTGATGCCGTACTCGCCGCCGATCACGATCATCGGGCCGACGGCGGCGAAGGTGCAGCCCTGCATCAGCGGCAGCCGCACCCCGAAGCGCCAGAACCCCACGGACTGCACGATCGTCGCGATGCCGGCCACGAACAGGTCGGCGCTGATCAGGTACGCGATGTCGCCGGGCTCGAGCTGGCCCATGCCGACCAGCGCTCCGCCGACGATCAGCGGGACGGCGACCGCCCCGGCGTACATCGCGAGCACGTGCTGCAGGCCGAGCGGGAAGAGCCTCCGCAGCGGCGGGACGCGGTCGACGGGGTGCTTCTCGACGGTGTCGACGGACGCGCCGCCGGCGGCAGCCGGTACGGACGAGGGCTGGGACATCGGGACTCCTGATCGTGGGGAAGCCGGGTGGTCGTCGTCAGCGTACGAAACGCGGGTTTCGTCGCGACGGCACGCGTGTTTCAGGCTCGTGACGTCGGCCCAGCAGGTGCCGATGCACCCGGTTCCGAACGATGCACCCGGTTCCGAACGATGCACCCACGAGGAATCGGGTGCATCGTTCGATGCCGGGTGCATCGAGGGGAGGCGCGGGCCGGCTGTCGAGGACGGCACGCGGCATCACCGCCAGGCGGCGCGAGGCGGCGCGCGGCGCTGCGCGACGCGGCGCGCGGCTCGGCGCGCTGCGCGGCCAGCCGCTCAGCGCGCGGTGATCGCCCGGATGAGGTGCATCGTGACGTCCGCCGAGCGCCCCGCCGTCAGGGCGAGGTTCTCGTCGTGCACGTCGTGGGCGTCCGGACCGGCGAGGTCGCTGATGCCGCGCACCGAGACGAACGGCACGTGGTGGACGTGACAGGTCTGGGCGATCGCCATCGACTCCATGTCGACGGCGTCCACGTCGACGACGTCGGCGAAGGCACTCCGCACGCCGATCACACGCTCGGCGGTCATGAACGCGTCACTCGAGGCGATCAACCCGGGCCGTACGGCCCAGCGGCCTCCCGCGGCGCTCGATGCGCTCGACGTGTTCGACGCGACACCGTCGCCCGAGGCGTCACCCGCGTCCGCCGGGTCGTCCCCGGACGGTGCACCGGACGAGACCGACGTGTCGTAGGCGACCGCCGCCTCCATCAGGGCCTCGTCGGCGTGGAAGCTGGCCGGCATGCCGGGCACCTGGCCGAGCCGGTAGCCGAAGACGCGCGCGTCGGCGTCGAGGTTGACGTACTCCGAGCCCGCCACGACGTCGCCGATCTCGATGCCCACCCCCATGCCCGCGGCGGTGCCGGCGCTGATCACGGTCGGCACGACGCCCTCGAGCGAGCCCGTCCGCACGATGGCCGAGGTGGCCGCACCGGCCGCGTTGACGAACCCGATGCCGCTCTGCACGAGCAGCAGCTCGACCCCGTCGATCTCGACGACGCGCTGCAGCGACCCGCCGACGGCGATCGGCTCGTCGACGCGCGACGCCCGGGACACGAACGGCTCGGCCTCGTCGGCCATCGCCACGATCACGATGATCGGCGGTGCGGCGAGCGCCGCGACCCCGTCGGCAGGAGGCGCGGCGTGCGTCCCGGTCATCGGGTGACGGTCGACCACTCGTCGCGGGCAGCGAGGAAGTCGCGGGCGACGCCTTGCGCACCCTCGAGCGTGTGGTTGGCGCCCCAACCGCACTGGACCTCGTTGGCCGCGGGGACCTCGGTGGCGGTGGTGATGTCGGTGAGGGTGCCCTCGATGAGCGACAGGACGTCGTCCATCGCGGGGTCGCCCTGCAGGATCAGGTAGAACCCGGTCTGGCAGCCCATCGGCGAGAAGTCGATGACGTCGCCCGAGCGGTTGCGGGAGTGCTCGGCGAACAGGTGCTCGAGCGAGTGGACCGAGGCCATGTCGAGGTGTGCCTCGTTCGGCTGCGTGAACCGGACGTCGAACTTCGTGATGACGTCGCCGTGCGGCAGCGTCTTCTGGTCCGCGACGCGCACGTAGGGCGCGGCGACGGTGCGGTGGTCGAGGTTGAACGACTCGACGTTCATCTTGGGCTGGGTCACGATGGTCCCTTCGGGGTGCGGGCGGGGCGTGGGAGGCGCCTCGGCCTCTGCACCGATCTGTGCGTCCCAACGCCCTGTCGACCCTAGGACATTCCCTCCGCGCCGGTCGGTGTGTGACCCCGCACCCGGCCCGCCACCCGGCCGCTCGGCCCGCTCGGCCCGCCAGGCCCGCTCGGCCCGCCATCCCGCCGTCCCGCCATCCCGCCAGCCCGCCAGCCCGCCAGCCCGCCATCCCGCCATCCCGCCATCCCGCCACGGAGTGAACAATCCGCCACGCAAAAAGATGGCGGCGTGTTCATTTCGTGGCGGCGAGCGGCGAGCGGCAAGCGGGGAGCGGCGAGCGGGGGAGGGACGGGGGGCGGACCGACGGGCGCCGCACTGCGCCGCGCAGTGCCGCACGGGGCCGCGCCACGCAGCCCGGCTCGCCATCCCGCCGCGCGGGGCCGCGCCACGCAGCCCGGCTCGCCATCCCGCCACGAGGTGGTCAACCCGCCACGAAAAAGGATGGCGGGGTGACCACTTCGTGGCCGTGTGTCCAGTTCGCGGTGCAGCGCAGTCCAGCGCCGCGCCGCACTGCGCAGCGCCGCACTGCGCCGCACTGCGCAGCGCCGCGCAGCGCCGCTCGCTACGGCAGCGTGTGGCCGGCCGCCGTGAAGAGGCGGTACCACTCGGGCCGGGTCAGCGGCACGTCCGACCCCGCGGCGCTGTCGCGGAGGTGCGCGACGCTCGTCGTGCCGAGCACGACCTGCATCTCGGCCGGGTGCCGGGTGATCCAGGCGACCGGGATCGCCGACGTCGGCACGTCGTACTTCGCGGCGAGCTCGTCGATGACGTCGTTGAGCTCGGGGTAGCCGTCGCGGTCGCCGAGGAACACTCCGTCGAAGAAGCCCTTCTGGAACGGCGACCAGGCCTGCAGGGTCATGTCGTTGAGGCGGCTGTAGTCGAGGATGCCGTTGTCGCGGTCGACGGACTGGTCGAGCCCCGCCATGTTGGCCGCGACGCCCGCGGCGATCAGTGGAGCGTGGGTGATGCTGAGCTGCACCTGGTTGACGATCAGCGGCTGCGTCACGCTGCGCTTCAGCAGCTCGACCTGGCCGGGCGTGTGGTTCGAGACGCCGAAGTGGCGCACCTTGCCGGAGGCGTGCAGCCGGTCGAAGGCGGCGGCCACCTCGTCGGGCTCGACGAGGGCGTCGGGCCGGTGCAGCAGCAGCACGTCGAGGCGGTCGGTGTGCAGGGCGGCGAGCGAGGCGTCGACCGACTCGAGGATGTGCTCGGTCGAGAAGTCCCAGAAGCCGTCACGGATGCCGACCTTGCTCTGCAGCTGGATCGCGTCGCGCTCGGACGAGGTCATGGTGACGGCGTCGCCGAAGCGCTGCTCGCAGTGGTGGGGGTGGTCGCCGTACACGTCGGCGTGGTCGAAGAAGTCGATGCCGAGGTCTCGGGCCTCGGCCACGAGTTCACGGATTGCGTCGTCGGTCATGCCCGAGATGCGCATGAGCCCGAGGACGATGGTCGAGGCGGGGCGGTCGGTGGTGGGTAACGTCGTCGTCTTCACGCGGCCAGTCTGCTCTCGTCCGGCGTCCCCGGGAGCCGACCCGCGCCTCCTCGGGGGACGGTCGGGAGGCGCGGGGCGCCTGGGGAGGACCCGTCCTGTCGATCGCGCCCTCCGTTCCGAATGCCCGGCATGACCGTCATCGCGAGCGCGAGCACCGCGCGCGTCGCCGCCGCTCCGCTCGACCGGGCGTGGAGCATCGCGACGCCGCTGACCCCCGTCGGGTTCTATCCGCGGGCGGGGGTGATCCCGGCCGTCGTGGCCGTCCACGACCAGTCCGGCCCGTGGGACGGTGCCGGACAGACGCGCCGACTCGAGCTGTCGGACGGCAGCAGCGTGGTCGAGAGCCTGGTACGCGTGGAGCCCGACGGGGTCTTCGTCTACGAGCTGAGCGAGTTCACCGGGCTGCTCGGGCGACTGGTGACCGGCGGCCGTGCCGACTGGAGCTACCGCGCGACCCCGAACGGGCGCACGCGGGTCGACTGGACCTACTCGTTCTTCGCCCGACCGGGGCGTGGGGCGATCGTCCGCGGCATCGTGCGCTTCGCCTGGGCGCCGTACATGCGGCGCGTGCTCGTCGGCATCACCCGCGAGATCGAGCGCACCGCCTAGTCGGCCCCGCCCACACCCCAGGAACGCACCCACACCCCAGGAACCCGCCGACACCCCCGTGCGCGCCGAAGGGTCTCGGCGACTTCGTGGGGTCTCGTGCATCCGACGCCCCGGCGGGGCACGAGGCACCGCTACCCTCGGGGCATGAAGGACGCCACGATCTACGACGTGGCGAAGCGCGCGGGCGTCTCGCACCAGACCGTCAGCAGGTTCCTGCGCGGCTTCGAGGGCATCCGTCCCGCCACCCGCGAGAAGGTCGAGCAGGCACTCGCCGAGCTCGAGTACCGCCCCAACTCGGCGGCCCGCTACCTGCGCCTGCAGCGGACGAACCGCATCGGGCTGCTCGCCGACAACATGCAGCAGTCGGGCCCCGCCCGCACCATCGCCGGGGCCACCGAGGCCGCACGTTCGCTCGGCTACGTCACCGACATCGTGTCGATGGACGGCGTCGACGAACGCTCGGTCGACGACGCCCTCGACCTGATGCTCGGGCAGCAGATCGCCGGCATCGTCGTCACGGCGCAGACGGCCGTCGCCCGGTCGGCACTCGAACGCCGCGCGATCTCCGTGCCCGTGGCGCGCGACTTCGGGCTGATGGTCGAGGGCACCACCGAGTCGATCAACGAGCACGCGGGCCGGGTCGCGGCCGAGCACCTCGCGAGCCTCGGCCACCGCCGCGTGGCCTACGTCGCCGGGCCGGACCAGTGGCTGGCCGCCCGCGAGCGCGCCGACGGGTTCCACCAGGCCACGACCGCGTCCGGAGGCGCGGTGACGGTCACCGACGTCGGCGACTGGTCCGCGGCGGCCGGTTACGACATCGGACTGCGGCTCGCCGCCCGCACCGACGACTTCACCGGCGTCGCCGTCGCCAACGACGCCATGGCGATGGGACTGCTCGCCGCCCTCGCCGCCGAGGGGGTCTCGGTGCCGCACGAGGTCAGCGTGGTCGGCAACGACGACACTCCCGAGGCGCGGTTCATGGTGCCGTCGCTGTCCACCGTGGCTCTCGACTTCGGCTTCGAGGGGGCGCACGTGATGACGTCGCTGATCGCCCGCATCGAGGGGCGGAGCCCCGACACGGCCAGCCGCCTGCCGGTGCCGTCCCTCGTGGCGCGCGCCTCGACCGCACCCGCGCGCGGCTGACGCCCCGGGGCGCGGGCCGGCCCGCGCCTCCTCGCCGCCCGGCCGCCTGGCCCGCCGCCGCGCGCTCGACCCGACCCGCGCCTCCTCGCCGCCTGGCCGCCTGGCCGCCGCCGCGCGCTCGACCCGGCCCGCGCCTCCTCGTCGCCCGTCCGCCGCCGCAGGCGTCCCGACGTGCCGAACCCGACCGGCGGTGACCGGCCGGGCGAGCACATCCCGACAACTCGAGCCCGACACGCCGCTCGTGTGCGCGCAGAGGCCTGATCGAGGGCGCAGTTGTCGCGATTTGCACACCGACGGTGGCGCGGGGCGGGGCAGGAGGCACGGCGCGGCCGGCGCGCGGAGCAGGTCGGAAGTGGGGTCTTGCGCAGGCGGCGCGGCGTGGGTTACGTTCTCCGCAGACGCCGATGTTATCGACAACATCCACTCGACGTCCCGAGCACACGCGGGACGACGTCGGCGGTCGCCACCGCAGCCGACACACACGAACGGGTCAACGATGACTTCTGCTCCACGCCACTCCGGGGTTCTCTTCGGAGCCGCCTACTACGCCGAGTACCAGCAGGCGGGCACCCTCGACCGCGACCTCGACCTGATGGTCGAGGCGGGCTTCACGGTGATCCGGGTGGGCGAGTCGGTCTGGTCGACGTGGGAGCCACGTGAGGGCGAGTTCGACCTCGACTGGCTGCAGCCCGTGCTCGACGGCGCCCACGCCCGCGGCATCGCGGTGGTGCTCGGCACCCCCACCTACGCGGTGCCGCCGTGGCTGCAGGTGCGCCACCCCGAGATCGCCGCCGAGCGGACGACCGGCGTCCGCGCCGGCTGGGGCGCCCGGCAGGAGATGGACCAGAGCCACCCCGCCTACCGCTTCTACGCCGAGCGCGTCGTGCGCAAGGTCGTCGAGCGCTACGCGCAGCACCCCGCCGTGATCGGTTGGCAGGTCGACAACGAGCCCGGCAACGAGCGCCCCCGCAACGACCAGGTCTTCGACCGCTTCGTGGCCTGGCTGCAGCGCAGGTACGGCACGGTCGAGCGCCTCAACGAGGAGTGGGGCCTGGTCTACTGGTCGCACCGGCTGACCGAGTGGTCGCAGCTCTGGCGTCCCGACGGCAACGTGCAGCCGCAGTACGACCTCGAGTGGCGGCGCTTCCAGGGCGAGCTGGCCGACGAGCTGATCGCCTGGCAGGCCGACGTCGTCCGCGAGTACGCCCGCGACGACCAGTTCGTCACCACCTGCATCTCGTACTCGCGCCCTCAGGTCGCCGACGAGCGACTCGTCGAGAGCCTCGACGTCACCGCCGGCAACCCGTACTACAAGATGCAGGACGGCCTGACGCTCGGCGTCGAGGTGCCCCGCGAGGCCGGCTGGTGGCACACCGGCGTCTGGGCCCTGCAGCAGTGGGGCGACCGGGCGTTCTCGTCGGCGCAGGCCTCCTTCCTCGTCACCGAGACCAACGCGCAGTCGATCGGCGGCCCCTGGCAGAACCACCCGCCGTTCGACGGGCAGATCAAGCAGGCCGCGCTCGCGCTCGTCTCGCGCGGCGCCCGCATGGTCGAGTACTGGCACTGGCACACGCTGCACTTCGGCGTCGAGACCTACTGGGGCGGCGTGCTGCCGCACAGCCAGCGTCCCGGTCGCATCCACCGCGAGGTCGCGGCCCTGGGCGCCACGCTCAAGGCGGTCGGCGGCGCGGTCGACGGCCTCGAACCCGACGCCGACGTGCTGATGCTCTGGTCGACCGAGACCAAGTGGTCGTTCGAGACCTACCCGCCGCTCGCCCTGCCCGACGGCGGCCCCGACCCCGAGTCGTACCTCCACCTGTTCGACGCGCACTACCGCGGGCTCGCCGAGGCGGGCGTGCAGGTGCGCATCCAGCACGTCGCGCAGTTCCTCGCCGCCGACCCGGCCGAGTCGGCCGCGACGCACCCCGTGCTCGTCGTGCCGGCGCTCTACGTGGTCGACGACGCGACCCTCGCCGCGCTCACCGCCTACGCCGAGGCCGGCGGCCACCTCGTGATCGGCATCCGCACGGCCTACGGCGACGAGCTCGCCCGGGCACGCCGCGACCCGGCGCCCGCCCGCCTCTCGGGCCCCGCGGGCGTCTGGTACGAGGAGTACACGAACCTCGACGCCCCCCTCGCCGTCCACGTCGCGGACGCCGGCGCCGCCGAGCGCACCGACGACACGACCGCCGGAGGCGCGGGCGCGGTCCCCGACGCCGCCACCGACCCGGCCGACGCACCCTTCGTCCTCGAGCCGGGCTCGGCCGGCACCCGCTGGGCCGACGTCCTGCACGTCGAGGACGCCACCGTCGTGCTGCGGGCCGCGCCGACCGAGATCGGGGCCGACGCGATGCTGACGACCCGCGCCTCCGGAGCCGGACGCGTCAGCTACGTCGCGACCGTGCCCAACCCCGAGCTCTCGCGCTCGATCGCCCGGTGGCTCGTGCCGGCCACGGCGGCGAGCGCGTGGGCGGCGACCGAGACGGTCACCGTCACCACCGGTTCACGGGCCGGAGCCCCCGGGCTCGCCTTCGTGTCGAACTGGTCGGCCCACGAGGGAACGGTCACCACGCCCTCCGCGGTGCGCGACCTCGAGACCCGGGAGGTCGTCGCCGCCGGCACCACCCTGACCCTCGCCCCGCGCGCGGCCCACGTCTACGAGCTCGTCGACGCCGACGCCTCGTAGGCGCCCCGACCCGTCCGACCCGACCCGCACGACGTCCCCCGCCGCACCCGACCCACCCCACCGACCCGCACCACGTCCCCCGCACCACCCGATCCCCCGCACCACTCCCCCACCCCCTCGAGGAAGAACCACCATGAAGAGAAAGACCACAGCAAAGGCGCTCGTGTCACTCGCCGTCGTGTCGGCGTTCGTGCTGACCGGCTGCGCCCCGTCCGGCGGAGGCGCGGGTGGCGGTGGCGACACCGCGCCCGTCTCGCAGGCCGACATCGACAAGGCCATGGACACCGACACGACCCTCACCTTCTGGACCTGGGTGCCCGACGTCCAGAAGGAGGTCGACCTGTTCGAGGCGAAGTACCCGAAGATCAAGGTCGACGTCGTCAACGTGGGCACCGGCACCGCGCAGTACCCGAAGCTGCGGACGGCCCTCAAGGCCGGCAAGGGCGCACCCGACGTCGCCCAGATCGAGTACCAGTACATCCCGTCGTTCCGCCAGACCGGCAGCCTCGTCGACCTGACCCCCTACGGAGGCGCGGACCTCGAGTCGAAGTACGTCCCGTGGGTCTGGAACCAGGTCGCGGACGACACCGGCGTCTGGTCGGTGCCGCAGGACTCGGGCCCGCTCGGCAACCTCTACCGCTCGGACATCTACGAGCAGGCGGGGCTGACGAAGGCCCCCGAGACCTGGGCCGACTTCGCGACCGACGCCCAGACCATCAAGGACAAGACCGACTCGTACATCTCGAACCTGCCCGGCAACGACCCCGGCCAGATCGTCGGGCTGTTCTGGCAGGCCGGCGCCAAGCCGTTCTCGTACGACGGTGACAAGACCGTCGGCATCGACCTCGACTCGACCGAGACGCAGAAGGTCGTCACGTTCTGGCAGGACCTGATCGACAAGGACCTCGTCTCGACCGACGCCGACTTCAACGACGCCTGGTACCAGGGCTTCTCGTCGGGCAAGTACGCCAGCTGGCAGACCGCCGCCTGGGGACCCGTCTTCCTGCAGGGCACGGCCGCGAACACGAGCGGCAAGTGGACCGCCGCGAAGATCCCGCAGTGGAAGGCCGGCGAGGACGTCTCGGGCAACTGGGGCGGATCGAGCGACGCCGTCATCACGGGCACGCAGAACCCGATCGCCGCGGCCGAGTTCAGCAAGTTCCTGAACAGCGACCCCGAGTCGACCCTCGCCTTCGCCAACGAACAGTTCCTGTTCCCGACGACGACCGACACCCTGTCGAGCAGCGACTTCACCGACACCGCCTCGGACTTCTACGGCGGCCAGAAGGTCAACGAGCTCTTCGCCGGCGTCTCGGACACGGTCAGCACCGACTTCCAGTGGCTGCCGTTCATGGACTACGTCTACTCGAGCTTCAACGACACGCTCGGCAAGGCGATCGCCGACCACTCCGACCTCTCCGCCGCCCTCACGGCGTGGCAGGACGACGTCACCGCCTACGCGAAGCAGCAGGGCTTCACCGTCAAGTAGCGCTCACGGGGTGCCGCCCGCCCTCGGGCGGCACCCCCTCGGCCCGGCAAGGAGCCCCATGTCCACCTCCGTCACCCCTCGTCGAGACGCGACCCGCGCCTCCTCGTCCCGTCAGCCCGCCACCCCGCGGCGCACGAGCTCGCTGCACCGGCCGCAGCTCGTCGCGGCCTGGGCCCTGGCGATCCCGTTCCTGGTCGTCTTCGCGGCGATGTTCCTCGTGCCGCTCGGCTACGCGGGCTACCTGAGCACCTTCACCTCGCAGCTCGTCGGCGGGCAGGTCTTCTCGGGCCTCGCCAACTACAGCCGCGCGCTGAACGACCCGAGCTTCTGGGCCGGCCTCGGCCGGGTCGCCCTGTTCCTCTTCGTGCAGGTGCCGATCATGCTCGTGATCGCCCTGTTCGTCGCGCTCGCGCTCGACACCGGCCGGGTGGCCGGCAGCAAGTTCGTCCGCCTCGCGATCTTCGTGCCCTACGCCGTGCCCGGCGTCGTGGCGACGCTGATGTGGGGCTACCTCTACGGGCGCGAGTCCGGCCTGATCGCCCAGGTGATCAGCGGTGTCGGCCTCACCCCGCCCGATCTGCTGTCGCCGCAGAACGTGCTCGGCAGCACGATGAACATCGTCAGCTGGGAGTTCATCGGCTACAACATGATCGTGCTGTACGCCGCGCTGCGCAGCGTGCCGACCGAGATGTACGAGGCCGCCGAGATCGACGGCGCCGGGCCGTGGCGGGTGGCGTGGAGCATCAAGATCCCGGCGATCCGCTCGGCGATCCTGCTGACCGTGATCTTCTCGGTGATCGGGTCGTTCCAGCTCTTCAACGAGCCCAACCTGCTCTACAGCATCGCGCCCAACGCCATCGGCTCGGACTTCACCCCGAACCTCTACGCGTACAACGTCGCGTTCAAGAACCAGGACGTCAACTACGCCGCGGCCATCGCGTTCCTGCTCGGGTTCCTCATCATGATCATCAGCTACGTGGTGCAGCTCGCCACCTCACGCAAGGAGCGACTGTCGTGACGATCGCACCCGCACCCGTCGACACCGCCGGGGCCACGTCGGTCGACCGCCCCGTCCGCCGCCTCGAGAGCTCAGGAGGCGCGGGTCGGCGCCGCCCGCGACGTCGCGTCGAGCGCTCGAAGCGCAAGACGCCGATCCTCACCGTGATCCTCTGGATCACGCTGGCGTACTTCCTGCTGCCGCTCATCTGGCTGGCGATCCAGGCGACCAAGACCAACGGCGACATCTTCTCGACGTTCGGCCTGGCCTTCGGCCGCACCTTCGCCCTGGGCGACAACCTGGCGCAGCTGTTCACGTTCCAGGACGGCATCTTCGTGCAGTGGATGGGCAACACGGTGCTCTACGCCGTGGTCAGCTCGGTCGGTGCCGCGGTGCTCGCCACGATGTGCGGCTACTCGCTGGCCAAGTACGTCTTCAAGGGCAAGTCGTTCGTCTTCGGCCTGATCCTCGGGGCGGTGATGGTGCCGCTGACGGCGCTGGCGATCCCGACCTACCTGCTGTTCAGCGCGGCCAACCTCGTCGACACCCCGTGGGCGATCATCCTGCCGTCGCTGGTCAGCCCGTTCGGCGTCTACCTGATGCGCGTCTACGCGAGCGAGGCGGTCGACGACAGCCTGCTCGAGGCGGCCCGCATCGACGGGGCCGGCGAGCTGCGGATCTTCCTGACGATCGCGTCGCGGCTGCTCGCGCCGGGCATCGTCACGGTGCTGCTGTTCGCCCTGGTCTCGACCTGGAACAACTACTTCCTGCCGCTGATCATGCTGAACGACCCGTCGCTCTTCCCGGCGACGGTCGGCCTGGCGCAGTGGCAGCAGGCGGCCACCGGCGGCGGCGGCGCCCAGGTGCTGTTCTCGACCGTGCTGACCGGGTCGTTCGTGTCGATCCTGCCGCTGGTCGTGGCGTTCCTGTTCCTCCAGCGCTTCTGGCAGTCCGGCCTGAGCGCGGGCGGCGTCAAGGGGTAGGCGGTCGACTCCCGCCCCGACCCCCGGTTCACGGTGGGGGTCGGCGCGGGTGGGCCGTGGCCGTGGCAGCGGCGGCCCGGGAGGCGGTGGTGACGTTGAGAGGTCACCCCCCCCTCCGTTCGTGCGTGAGACCCCGGGAAGTCGCCGAGACCCCTCGGCGCGCGCCGGGGTCTCGGCGACTTCGTGGGGTCTCGGCGTCAGAGGCGCGCGTGCAGGTCGGCGACGCGGGCCCGGATGTCGTCGCGGACGAGGCGCATGCGCTCCATGCCCTCGATGCCGCGCTCGGACGGTTCGTCGGTGACCCAGGTCTCGAACCGGGTGCCGGGGACCTCGTCGACCCGCGCCTCCTGCCCGAGGACGACGACCACGTCGGCGTCGCGCACCATCTGCTCGGTGAGGGCCTTGGGGTGCTCGTCGCCGAGGTCGATGCCGAGCTCGGCGAGCGACTCGACCGACTGCGCGTTCAGGTCGGTGCCGGGCGTCGTGCCGGCCGACACGACCGTCACCTCGTCGCCGGCGAGGTCGCGCATCAGCCCCGCGGCCATCTGCGACTTGCCCCCGTTCTTCTGGCAGACGAACAGGACGGAGGCGCGGGTCGGGGTCATGCGCACACCGTACCGGCCCCGGGTGGCCGGGCCCCGTGCCGTCGAGACGGGGCGCCCGCCGATCCGTCGGAGGTCCCGTGTCAGGTTCGCCGGTTCCGCGACACTCCTCTAGTGAAGGGGGTGGACGTGGATCACGACACGGAAGGCGACGACGAACTCGTCAGACGCACGGTCGGGGGTGACCAACGGGCGCTGTCGGCCTTGTTCGACCGGCACGCCACGACGGTGACCCGCTACGCGTGGGCGCTGGCCGGCACCCGGATGGACGTCGAGGAGATCGTGCAGGACACGTTCGTCACCCTCTGGAAGAAGGTCGACCAGATCGACCTGCCCGAGGACTCGCTGCTGCCCTGGCTGTTGGTCGTCTGCCGCAACCACGCTGCGAACCTGCGCCGCAAGCAGGCCCGCGCCGCCACCGACGAGCTGCCCGACGACCTCGTCGCCCCGGACCACGGCGAGGAGGCGCGTGACCGGCTGCGGTGGGTCCGCGACGAGATCGACGCCCTCGGCCCGGTCGACCGGCAGATCGTCGAGCTCTGCCTGATCGAGGGGCGCCCCTACGGCGAGGCCGCCGCCCAGGTCGGCCTGAGCATCGGCGCCGTCACCCAACGCGTGTCGCGCACCCGATCGCGACTGAAGAAGAAGGCGGTGATGAACGATGAACTCTGAGCCCCCCACCGGAGACGAGCTGAACAGCATGCTCGTCACGATGAAGCAGAACGTCCTCGAACGCACCACGGCGTCCCCGCGCCGCAAGCGCAACCGCACCCTCGGCCTCGGCCTGGGGCTGGCCGCCCTGCTGGCGATCGGCGGTGGCTCGGGAGCCCTGGCGCTCGGCATGCTGCCCTCGCCGTTCCAGGCCGCGGCACCGGCCACCCCGACGAGCACGCCCACTCCGACGCCGACCGTCACGCGGACGGCGACGCCGCGGCCGACGCCGACGGTGGCGCCGGTGGTCGCGCCGGTGCCGTCGGCGCCGATCGACTGCGCGACGCTGGCGAGCGGCGTGCGGATGGAGTTGTTCATCCCGTCGCCGCTCCAGGGCCGGGTCGACCTGCTGATGCCGACGGACGCGAGCCTGTCCGAGTACGGCGTGCTGGGCTGCGAGTGGGGATCGACCGAGCAGCCGTACTCCCGCGTGGACCTCTCGGTGGCGAGTGGACGCGAGGCCGGACTCACCGCCGTCGACGGCCTCGTGGCCGGTGGTGCCCAGCGGACCGGAGCCGGTGACGCCTCGGCCATGACCTGCACCGAGCAGGGTTGCCAGGCGACCGTCGTGTCGGGCACCTGGTGGGTCGAGTTCAGGACGTCGGACGTCGACGCGACGTCCGGGACCGTGTCGGTCGAGACGCGTGCCGCGAACACCACCGCCGCTCTGACGAGCCTGGTGTCGCGCCTCGACGGTCTCTCGCCGGCCCCCTCGTGGACCCGACCGGACTCGTCGTGGGCGCAGGTCGACGACTGTGCGGCGCTGACACCGGCCGTACCCCTGGGCGAGATCGTGGGCGCCCCTCGACTCGAGGGCCCGCGAGAGCTGCAGAACGAGTACCCGAGCGGCATCGTCCTCGCCGCCGACCGCACGCTGCAGTGCTACTGGGCCTCGCCCTCCGTCGAGGGCGCGTCGATCTCGGAGATCGGCGACGTCACCGCGACGCTCTCGGCCGGCAGCGGTTGGGCCGTCGACGCGGTGGACTCGATGTCGCAGCTCGAGCGGTCGCCGGTCACCGTGGCGGGTGCCGAGAAGGCGGAGTACGTCTGCATCCACGACGAAGGCAGCAGCTGCTTCGTCAACGTGCTGACCGACGGCTCGTGGCTGCAGGTCAGGGCGGGCAACACCTACGAGGCCGACCTGCAGGGCAAGCTCGTCGCGGCCGCGGAGGCGATCGTCGCGACGCGTCCCGCGAGCTGACCCGCGCCTCCTGCGCTGCCGTGACCGAGGCACGCGACCGCAGGAGGCGCGGGTCGGCCGACGCAGGACCCGCCGAGACCCCGGGAAGTCGCCGAGACACCGGCGCGCGCCCGGGGGTCTCGGCGGGTCCCTGGGGTCGCGGCGGGGGCCGACCCGTCAGGCGTCGACGCGGTCGCGGGCCCGGCCGCGCACGGCGAGGATCGTGCCGCCGATCAGGGCCGAGACGAGCGAGCCGACGAGGACGCCGACCTTGACCACGTCGTCCTGCTCGCTGCCGGTGCCGTAGGCGAGCTCGCCGACGAGCAGCGACACGGTGAACCCGATGCCGGCCACGAACGACAGCCCGAGCACGTCGCCCCAGCGCAGGCTCGGGTCGAGCCGGATGCCCGGCAGGCGGGTCACGAGCAGCGACGCCCCGGTGATGCCGATCGACTTGCCGAGGACGAGTGCCACGACGATGCCGATCGCGACGCTGTCGCTCAGCGACTCGACCAGCCCGCCGAACCCGCCGACGGTGACACCGGCCGAGAAGAAGGCGAAGATCGGCACGGCGACGCCCGACGAGACCGGGCTCCAGCGCTCGGCGAAGTGGTGGGTCAGGGGGTGGCGCACCTCGTGGCCGTCCGGACCGACGTGCGTGACGCCGGCCCGGGCCGTCGCCACCGCGGGCACGAGCAGGCCGAGCAGCACCCCGGCGATCGTGGCGTGCACCCCCGACGCGTGCACCAGCGCCCAGGCGACGACGCCCAGCGGGATCAGCAGCCACCACGCCCGCACGCCACGCCGGACGAGCACGGCGAACGCGGCGAGCGGCAGCAGCGCCAGCAGCAGGGGGACGAAGGCGATGCCCGCCGTGTAGAACACCGCGATGATCGTGATCGCGATCAGGTCGTCGACCACGGCGAGGGTCAACAGGAAGGTGCGCAGGGCCGGGGGCAGCCGCTTGCCGACGACGGCGATCACGGCGACGGCGAACGCGATGTCGGTCGCGGCGGGGATCGCCCAGCCCTGGAGCGCGTCGGGCCCGGCGCCGAGGTTGACCAGCGTGAAGAGCAGCGCCGGCAGCGCGACCCCGCCGACCGCCGCGGCGATGGGCAGCACGGCCACGCGGGGGTCGCGCAACGAGCCGGCGACGAACTCCTGCTTGAGCTCGAGCCCGACCACGAAGAAGAAGATCGCGAGCAGGCCGTCCGCCGCCCAGGTGCCGACGCTCAGGTGCAGGTGCAGGGCCTCGGGACCGAACGACACGTCGCGCACGGCCGAGTAGAACGAGCCGGCCGGGCTGTTCGCCAGGACGAGCGCGAGCACGGTCGCGGCGAGCAGCAGCAGGCCGCCGGTCGTGTCGCGGCTGAGGAAGCGCGAGAGGCGTGCGGCCCGGCCGTCGGCGTGGGGCGCGTGGGCGGGGGCGGGCGGAGCGGCCGTCGGGTCGGTGGCGGGAGCGGAGGCGGCCGGAGTGGGGGCGGCCGGAGTGGGATCGGCGGGCGTGCGGTCGGTCAAGGTCGTCGTCCTTCGGGAGCGTCGGTGAGCAGGGCGGGGCGTCCGCTCGACCCGTCGACGACGAGGAGCGGTGCTAGGCCACGGGCGGCGGACACCCGGCGATCTCGCCGTGGGCGTTGCTGCCCCACAGGCTCATCCAGCCGTTCGTGCCGCAGGTGCGCTTCGTCAGCACGAGCCGCTTCGGGAACGCCTGCTGCGCCATGCGCGCCCGGCGCGGGGCGCGGGGCAGGCAGGCGGGTGACGACATGCCCACCAGGGTACCGCCGGGGTCCGTGAGCGGGCCGACCCGCGCCTCCTGCGCTCCGGCGGTCCGGCCGTCCGGCCGTCGCCACGTCCGCCGAGTGGAGGTCGCACCACGCCGGCGTCGTCGAACCACGCACGAGGGTGGTTCGACGACGCCACGATGGTGCGTCCCGGTTCTCGCCGGGTCAGGAGGCGCGGCGACGGTCAGGAGGCGCGGCGCACGTTCTCGACGAAGCCCGCGGCCCGCACGCGCAGGCTCACGATGCGCTCGAGCCGGGCCGCCTCGACGTCGAACCCGAGGTAGGCCTCGGGCGGTGCGACGTGCACGTTGTCCGAGCACTCGAACCCACCGCAGACGAGCGTGCCCACGCTGTCGCCGTTGCGGCCGGCCGCGCCGGCACGCTTGGCGGCGTAGAACAGCACGTCGGCCGGCAGCCTGACGTCCTGGCACCACGTGCACTGGGCGCGGTGACGGGGCGACGCCTCGGCCTGGCGCAGCACGACGCCGGCGACCGCGGGGCCCGGCTCTCCGTCCGCGTCGAGGGTCGGCACGACGACGTAGGCCCGGCGGGCGAGCTTGGGGTCACGCCAGCCGAGGTACTCGAGGTCGGTCCAGTCGAGGTCGGCGAAGCCCGAGGGCAGGGTGAGGTCGGTGGCTTCCTTGCGGCTCGCGTTGACGAACGAGGCGCGGACGGTCTTCTCGGTCAGGGGGATCATGTGGTTCTCCGGTCGTCGGGCCCGGGGCGGCGGCAGCGTCGGCGGGCACGAGCGGTCGGCGACCGCCCGGCTGCCCGCCGTCGACGCGTCGGCCGACCCGGGTGTTCTCGTGGGACCGTGCCGGGGCTCCAGCCCACGCGGCACGGCGGTGCACGGACCGACCCGGACGGACGATCCGCTGCGGAGACGCGACTACCTGCAGCCGGCGCACGCGGCGCCGACGACCCCCTCACGCCCGGTGGGCGTCGCAGGTGCGGACGGGATGATCACCGGGCCACCCTACGACGGTGAGCCGTCCTCAGCAACGGGGCCGCGCCTCCTGCGATCGGGGTCGAACCACCGGTGCGCCGTCGAACCATGCACATGCGCGGTTCGACGGCGCACCGGTGGTTCGACCCGAAGCGCTTCGCCGGTTCCGGAGGCGCGGGTCGCGTCCTCGAGGCCGGCGCCGGCCCCGAGGCACCACGAACTGGACGTCGCACCGCCGAAATCGGCGGTGCGACGTCCAGTCGGCGGTGCGACGTACGGGGTCAGCCCGCGTGACGCCCGTGGTGGTCGGGGTCGCTGCCGTCGGGGACGGCGTCCACGGGGGCGGTCGGGTCGACGTGCGAGACGTGCCCGTCACCCGAGCCGGTGCCCGAGCCCGAGCCCGAGCCCGCGGCGTCGTCGGCCGAGGCGTGCGGCCGCGACCGCTCGAGGGAGGCGCCCTCGACGTCGACGTCGGGCAGGATGCGGTCGAGCCACTTCGGCAGCCACCACGCGGCGTCGCCGAGCAGGTGCATCACGGCCGGGATCAGCAGCAGGCGCACGACGAACGCGTCGACGAGCACGCCCAGGGCGAGGCCCAGGCCGATCGACTGGATCATCACCGAGTTCGAGAACACGAAGCCCGAGAAGACCGCCGTCATGATCAGCGCCGCGGCCGTGACCACCGTGCGACCGGCGTGGACGCCGCGCTGCACCGCCAGGCGGGCCGACGAGCCGTGGGCGTAGGCCTCACGCATGCCGCTGACCAGGAACAGCTGGTAGTCCATCGCGAGCCCGAACAGCACGCCGACCATCAGGATCGGCAGGAAGCTCAGGATCGGCCCCGGGTCGTGCACCCCGAAGACCGGGCCGAGCCAGCCCCACTGGAACACCGCGGTGACGCCGCCGAACGCGGCGAACAGCGACAGCACGAACCCGATGGTGGCGGTGATCGGCACGAGGATCGACCGGAACACGAAGATCAGGATGATCAACGACAGCCCGACGACGACGAGCAGGTAGAGCGGCAGGGCTCCGGCCAGCTTCTCGCTGACGTCGATGTTGCCCGAGGCGTTGCCGGCCACGCCGAGCGACGACACGTCGTCGATGTCGAGGCCGCGCAGGTCGCGCACGAGCTGCTCGGTCGACTCGGCGGTCGGACCGCCCTTCGGCACGACCTGGAACGCCAGCAGGGTGTCGTCGTCCGAGGCGCCGATGGGGGCGACCGCGGCGACGTCGTCCTGGTCCTTGAGGATCGTGCCGATGCGCACCTGCTCGGAGACCAGGTCGTCGTCCGAGATCGCGGTCGGCAGGTCGGCGACGACGACCAGGGGGCCGTTGACGCCGGCGCCGAACTTCTCGTCGATCAGCTTGTACGCCTTGTAGGCGCTCGAGTCGACCGGCTCGGACGATCCGGCGGGCAGACCGAGGCGCATCGAGAGCGCGGGGATCGCGACGATCAGCAGCACGGCGACGCCGGCCACGAGGGTCAGCACGGCACGCGTGGTGCTCATCGGCTTGGTCGGCACCCGGACGGCCCCGGTGTTGCCGACGGCCTTCCGAGCCTTCTTGGTGAGGATGCGCAGGCCGACGAGGCGGAGCAGCGCCGGGGTGAGGGTGATGGCGATCAGGATCGCCACGAACACGCAGACCGCGCCGACGGTGCCCATCAGGCCGAGGAACGGGATGCCGGTCAGGTTGAGCGCGAGCAGGGCGATCAGCACGGTCGAGCCGGCGAAGACGACCGCGTTGCCCGAGGTGCCGTTGGCCAGGCCGATCGACTCGTGCAGCGGCACCCCTTCTTTCAGCTGGGTGCGGTGCCGGTTGAGGATGAACAGCGAGTAGTCGATGCCGACCGCGAGGCCGAGCATCACACCCAGCACGGGCGTGACCGACAGCATCTCGACGGCGCCCGAGAGCGACAGCGAGGCGAGCACGCCGACGCCGACGCCGATCAGGGCGTTGATCAGGGGCAGGCCGGCACCGATCAGGGTGCCGAGCATGACGAACAGCACGATGGCGGCGATGACGACGCCGGCCACCTCGCCCGGGCCGAGGATCTCGGGGATGCTGGCCGCGATGTCGTTCGACACCTCGACCTCGACGCCGTCGATGTCGGCGTCGTTCATCGCCTCGACGACGGCCTCTTTGTTCTCGCTGGTGACGAGGTTGAGGGCCTTGTCGAACTGGATGCTGGCCACGGCCGTGGTGCCGTCGGTCGACACCTGGCGGATGCCGTCGGTCAGTTCGAGCAGCGAGGCACCCTGCTCGAGGGTCGCGCTCTGGGTCTCGAGCTCGGTCTTGCTCGCGTCGAGGGTGGACTGCTGCGTGGCGATCTGCTGCGTGCCCGCGTCGAGCTGGGCCTGCTGGGCCTCGAGCTGCGGCGTGGCGGCGGCGAGGGCGGCCCCACCGGCGGCCTGCGCCTGCGCCTTGGCGGCGTCGAGCTGCTGCTGACCGGCGGTGATCTGGGCCTTCGCGGCGTCGATCTGGGCCTGACCCGAGGTGATCTGGGCCTCGCCCGCGGTGATCTGCGAGCGGCCGTCCGTGATCTTCTGGGCCTGGTCGTCGATCTGCTGCTGCGTCGCGAAGGGGTCGGTGGTGCCCTTGACGTCGTCCAGGTCCTTCGCGTCGGTCAGCAGGGCCGCGATGTCGGACTTCTGCTGGTCGGTGAAGGCCGAGTCGTCGGTGGTCGTGAAGACCACCGTGCCGGTGCCGCCGCTCGCCTGGGGGAACTTCTCGGCGAGTTCGTCGCTGACCTTCTGGGTCGCCGTGCCGGGGATGCTGACGGCGGTGGTCAGCGTGCCGCCGAACAGCGCGAAGGCGCCGCCGGCGAGGCCGAGCACGACCAGCCAGGCCACGATGACGAGCCAGGCCCGCCGGGCCGAGAACCGGCCGAGTCGATAGAGCAGGGATGCCATGGGTGTCTGTTCCTCCAGGGATGGTGCGGGGTGATGCGGGTTGCGGGGGGTGGGCCTCACGTCGCGTCGTCGAGAAGGAGGTGCGGGTCGGCCGGGGACGCCGGCCGACGGGTCAGGGTGTGGTCGCGTCGGGCGCCGTCGAGGCGGCGGCGGCAGGGGTGGCCACCGGCGGCGGCCCGTAGCCGGTGCGGACGCTCGTCGTCATCCGGTCGAGCAGGTCGGCCCAGACGTCGCGGCTGTCGGCGTCGACGACCGCACCGGTCCGCGTGATCCAGTGCCGGGCGACGACGGCGATGCCGTTCATCAGCGAACTGACCAGCACCTCGGCCTCGAGCGGGTCGGTCGCGGGGCTGCGCTCGGCCATCTCGATCGAGAGCTGCTCGGTGACGCGGGTGAAGACGTCCTGGATCAGGCTGTGCGACCGCGGGTCGCTGCCGTCGTCGCCGAGGACGCCCCAGAGGTACGAGACGACGGCCGGCAGGTCGATGCCCTGCATGGCTTGGATGATCTCGGCGAACAAGGAGGCACGACTGCCGTCACCGACGGGCGTCGCGGCGGTCGCGGCCCGGAATTCGTCGACGGCGCCGGTGAGCACTCGGGCGCAGGCCGTCATGACGACGTCGTCGAGCGACGAGAAGTGGTTGAAGACCGTGCGACGCGAGACGTCGGCGCGCTCGGCGAGCTCGTCGACGCTGAACCGCGGCGCCCCGCGCTCGGCGATGAGCGCGTCGGCGGCGTCGACGATGGCCTGACGGTGCTTCGCCTTGAGGGCGGCACGGCGATCGGGCACCAGGGTCTTGACGGTCACATGCCTACACTAAGTGCAGCGACGCACTCGGTGCACCCTGAGCGTCTGGGGAGTCGCTGGGACTTGCGCGGCCGGGACGCGGCCTCCGTACCCCTCCGCGCCGTGCCTCCTCGTCCTGCCGGCCGAACGCGGAGGGGGCGCCCCGGCGCGCAGCCGCGGGACGCCCCCGAACCCGGACGCCTAGCCCGCGGCGATCTCGCGGAGGGTGGCGAGGTGCTCGGCCCAGGCCTCGCGCCCGGCCGGGGTCAGCTTCAGGCTCGTCCGGGGGCGCTTGCCGACGAACCCCTTCGTCACGGCGACGTAGCCCGCGGCCTCGAGGGCGCTGATCTGCTTGCTCAACGTCGAGTCGGTCACCTGCACGGCATCGCGCAGGTCGCGGAAGTCGAGCCCCTCGGCCGCGGCGAGCGCCGCCATCATCGAGAAGCGGACGGGCTGGTGCAGCAACTCGGACAGCCGGAGGCGCGGGTGCGGTCGCGCGGTCATCGTCGCGCCTCGCGCACCTCGACGGCCGCGCAGGCGACCGACACCGCGAGGAGGACCGCCGCCATGACGGCACTGCCGACGACGTCCTGGCCCTGGGAGAAGCCGACGACGAGCATGGCTCCGACGTAGCAGGCGAAGAACGCGGCCAGGTAGGCCGTCCAGCGCCGGCCGAAGCCGACGCGGGCCGACCTCCTCAGCAGGACGAACGCCACGACCAGGACGGCGATCCAGACGAGCAGGCCGCCCATCGCGACGAAGTAGGCGGTGCCCGTCGTGAGCCCCATGGCGAGGGTGCCCATCGACGCGGCGGCACCGAGGCCGAGCAGGAAGGCGACGGCGGGCCAGCTCGCCGCCGACGTCGCGCTGCGCCCCACGGCGTCCGCCCGGTCGAGCAGGCGCCGAGCTTCGGCGGAGTCCGGGGTGCCGGTGATGTCAGTGGTCATGGTGGTCGTCCTCTCGTAGACTCCCACTCTAGAAAGTACTTTCTCGTTGCGCAAGTACTTTCTCACCGAACTCGATCGAGTGGGCAGAAGGTGCCCGCCCCAGGGGGCGGAAGGACGTCTTCTGCCCACTCGACGGTCCGCCGAGGCCGGGCGCCCAGGCCAGGCCAGGCCCGGCCAGGCCGGGCCCAGGAACCGGGCCGGGTCAGATCGTCTCGTCGAGGTCGAGCAGGCGGGCGCTCTCCTCCCAGAGGCGGCGGGCGAGGTCGGCATCGGCCGCCTGACGGGCCACGCGGCCGGGTGCCTTCAGGCGGTCGAAGTAGTTGCCGCTCGGTGCCGGCACGGTCGTGGCACCCGCGAGGCGGATCAGCGGCTCGGCGCCGTCCTCCGTCGAGACCGCGAGGCGCTTGGCCGCGGTCATGAAGGCGCCGTCGCCGCCGAAGCCCGACGCGACGAACCCGGGGTGGAACGCGAACGCGTCGACCCCGCCGCCGGCGCGGGGCAGGCGGCGGGCGAGCTCACGGGTGAACAGCACGTTGAGCAGCTTCGAGGTGCCGTAGGCGCGGAAGCCGCCGGCCCACGCACCCCGTGCGTTGTCGAGGTCGTCCAGGTCGACCTTGCCGAAGAGGTTGCCGGCACTCGAGGTCTGGACGATGCGGACCGACCCGGCCGGCGCCTCCTTCGCCGTCTCGAGGAGGCGCGGCGTCAGCAACGCGGTCAACAGGAAGGGGGCGAGGTGGTTGCCCTGGAACGTGGTCTCGTGTCCGTCGACCGTGAGCGCGCGCTCGGGGATCGTGGCGCCGGCGTTGTTGGCGAGCACGTGGATGCGGGGGTTCTCGGCGAGCAGCTGGTCGGCCAGCTCGCGGACGGTCGACAGGTCGGAGAAGTCGGCGAGGTAGGCGGTGCCGCCGATCTCGTGGGCGACCGTGCGGGTGCGGTCGGGGTTGCGACCGACCACGGCGACGGTGGCACCACGGCGGGCGAGCTCGCGGGCGGCGGCGCGGCCGATGCCCGAGCTGGCTCCGGTGACGACCACGGTCCGGTCGTCGAGGCGGGCGGCGGGAGGCAGGGTGACGGTCATGCATCGGACGCTAGGCGGGATGCGGCGGGGGTGGGTCGGCGGTCGGCGTTCTCTCGGCAGGCGCTCAGCCACGCGGGCCTCCGCCCGCGGTACCGTCGCAATGCGAGACAATCTGTTTCGAATCAGGGTGCCGCTCCCGCGCCCGACCCGACCCGCCCCTCCTCAGAGAAGAGACGACATGTCCGACGCCACCGTTCCCCTGACCGGCTCCAGCACCATCGGCACCTGGCTCGACCACCCCGAGGGCGGGCCCGCGATCCATGCCGCTCTCGGGCAGGGAGGCGCGTTCGACGAGAGCGCGCTCGCCCCGGTCCGCGGTCTGCCGCTGCAGCAGCTGGTCGCGATGAGCCAGGGACAGGTGCCACAGGAGCTGGTCGACGCTCTCGTGCTGCAGGTGAACGACGGCGTCGTGCCCGACGAGACGGCCGACGCCGACGGCCCGTGGCGCGAGACGGTGACCCCCGGCCGCTTCGCCGGCAAGACGGTGATCGTCACGGGTGCGGCGTCCGGCATCGGCCGCGCGACCGCGTCCCGCGTGGCCCGCGAGGGCGGCCGCGTCGTCGCCGTCGACCTCTTCGCCGACAAGCTGGAGGCGCTGGTCGCCTCGCTGCCCGACGCCGACGTGGTCACCGTGGCCGGCGACATCACGAAGCAGGACGACATCGATGCGATCGTCGCGGCCGCCGGCGACCGCATCGACGCCCTGGCGAACATCGCGGGCATCAACGACGACTTCTCGCCCCTCCACGAGACGAGCGACGCGATGTGGGACCGGGTCATCGGCATCAACCTGACCGGCGGGTTCAAGCTGTCGCGCGCCGTGATCCCCGTGATGCTCGGGGCCGGGCGCGGCTCGGTCGTCAACGTGGCCTCGGAGGCAGGCCTGCGCGGCAACGCGTCGGGCAACGCCTACACGGTGTCGAAGCACGGCGTCGTCGGCCTCACCAAGTCGGCGGCCTTCATGTACGCGAAGCAGGGCATCCGGGTGAACGCGGTGGCGCCGGGCGGCGTCGCGACGGGCATCCCCTTCCCCGCGAACGTGTCCGAGGCGGGATCGGCGCGGCTGCGTCCGTTCCAGGCGGCGATCCCGACGATCGCGACGGCCGAGGAGCTCGCGGCGTCGATCACCTTCCTGCTGAGCGACGACGCGGTGAACGTGAACGGCGCGATCCTGGCGAGCGACGGCGGCTGGTCGGTCCAGTAGGGCCGGAGCCACGAGCGCCCGGCGAGACGGGCGAGGGAGGGCGGGACGTGCACGAGGATGGACCGGTGACCACCGCACGCACCGCCCGCCCCGGCCGCGCCCGCAGCGAGGCGGCCCGCCTAGCGATCCTCGACGCGACCCGCGACGAGCTGGCCGAGCGCGGCTACGACAAGCTCTCGCTCGACCGCATCGCGGCGGCGGCGGGGGTCGGCAAGGCGACGATCTACCGCTGGTACCCGGCGAAGGCGGCGCTGGTGGCCGATGGCATGCTCACGGGACATCTGCTGCCCCACCTCGAGGTGGCCGACACGGGCGACGTGCGTCGGGACGTGCTCGACTGGCTCCGCGCCTCCTTCTCGACCTTCGCCTCGCCCGCGGCGGGTGGGCTGATCCGCGCGTCGATCGCGGCGACGGCCGAGGACGCCGCCGTCGCCGAGCACTACGAGGAGCGCGTCACCTCGGTCACGCGGGCGGCGCTGCTCGCCCGCCTCGAGTCCGGGAGGCGCGCGCGGCAGATCCGGGACGGCGCCCCTCTCGAGGCCCTCGTCGAGTCGCTGATCGGCACCGTGCTGCTGCACGTCGTGACGCGCCGCGACCCCGGGCCGGCCGCGCTCGAGGCCACCGTCGAGCTGCTGTTCGACGGCGTCGCGGTGCGCCCGGCCTGACACGTCGCCGACCGCCCGTCGCCTCCTCCACGGACACGCACCGAGCGGGCCGCGGAGCGGCGGCCTGTGGAGAGACGGCTCCGCCGCGTCGAGTCGCGAAAGCGTCGTCGCATGATCGATGCGACTGGCACCGAAAGCCGGAGACATATAAACTCGGAGGCTCGAGCATATGGAGGTCACCATGGCGATGACGAGCGTGGACGTGGACACCGAGCTGTTGGCAGCCGCGAAGGGCATCCTCGGCGTGAGGACGACGAAGGACGCAATCAACCAGGCACTCGGCGACATCGTGAAGCGGCAGGTGCAGCTCGAGGCCTTGGCCGCGTTGAGCGGGATCGAGGTCGACGTCGATCCGCAGCCAGCAGGCC
The DNA here is from genome assembly GCF_014841545.1 of Frigoribacterium sp. CFBP 8751. NCBI lineage: Bacteria > Bacillati > Actinomycetota > Actinomycetes > Micrococcales > Microbacteriaceae > Frigoribacterium > Frigoribacterium sp. CFBP 8751. The sequence continues at coordinate 358,011 of NZ_JACYUB010000001.1, read as the reverse complement.
CGGGGACGATCGACGCGTGAGCACCGGCCGTCCGGGGCTCCACCTCGCCGAGCCCGACGAGCACGAGGTGGAGGTGCGGCGGCCCCGCGTCATCATCGACAACTCGGCGTGGCAGCGGGTCGCCACCGAGCCGGCGGTTCGTGCAGCGATCGAGGCGATCATCTGGACGACCGCGCCGGACGACATCCTCATCTGCCCGCCTGTCGCGGCCGAATACGGCTTCAGCGCCCGAAGCCTCGAGGACCACTCCGCGATCGTCCTGACGCTGGCTGGTGCCTTCTCGGACTGCCGGGTGCATCCGGAGGTGCGAGACGTGGCGGCCATCCGATCCGCTCTCTTCGCCGCTCACATGGGCCGGGCAGCGGGTGCCGTCGACGTCCTCATCGCCGCCTACGCAGTCGTGAACCAGGCCACCGTCGTGCACTACGACCGGGATTTCACCCACATCGCCCGCGCCTACCCCGGTCTCCGGCAGCAGTGGGTGGTGGCCCAGGGCAGCCTCTGAGCAGTTCACGCGTACCTGTTGAGCTGGAGCAGACTGACCGCATGGAGAACATGCCAGCGGGGTGGCTGCCTGATCATCGCGACGAATGGGTAGAGCGGTACTGGGACGGCCAGAAGTGGACGGGCCAGACCCGCGTCACCCCGTTTGCAAAGCCTGAGGCGCAGCGCGCAAAAGCGGCGCCCCACGCACCGGCGCCGGCCGTGAGGCGGGCACCCAGGGAGAAAAGTCTGTTCCGGGGCTTCATCCCGGTCTTCGTGGGGACGGCAGTGATACTCCTGGGCACCTCCCTGGGCCTGGCCTATCTCGATGGTCGCGACAATGTGCCGTCTGAGACCAGCGCAGTAGCCGCGCCGGGGTCGGCGTGCGTGTCAGCGTTCGAGGCCGCCGCGGCCGTTCCGCTTGACGAGGTCAATGACATCGAATTCGACCGCACCGTCCGCGACTGCGTGGGCGTCGACGAGTGGGCATCAGGCCTCAAGCGCTACCCCGACGCGCTCAGGCAGTACACCGTGACCGACTCCGACGTACCATCGGCTATTCGAACCGTTTGCTTCGACGACGAAAGCACGCCCGTATGCCTAGACGCGACCGCGCAGGGCATGCTGCCCTGAAGAGAGCAGCACTGTCCGCGACCGGCCTGACCTAGGCCTCCTCGATCGCGCAAGATGATCGGACGAGTTGTGCCCCGAGGAAGGGTCGAGCGCACTCACCTCGTTCTCTGACGTGGTGCCCGGATCGGCTCCCTCGTCGCGGGGGTCGGCGATGCGACTGTCCTGGACCCATCCGGGCGTCGATCACGTTCTGCGAAGCGGCGCCAGGTTAAGCGCAAAACCCTGGGCCTCGCCGTGCGAGATCTCCCAGGGTTCACTTTCGCAGCTACCGCGATAGCCCGACGGCTCGAGTTTGACACACGCACTCGATCGCGCACCAGTGAGAGCACGGGCCGACCGCGGCCCGTCGCAGTCCGCCCGGCGCGGCCTCGTCGACTTCATCCGTCGCGGCGCGCCAGGGCCTCCTCGATCGCGGTCGAGAGACTGTCGAGCGAGGTCAGCTCGACCAGCTCGCCGTCGACGAAGAACGTGGGCGTGCCGGCGGTCAGGACAGCCAGGCGAGATGAGCCCCCGAGGAAGAGTCGAGCGCACTGACCACGTTCTCCGACGTGGTGCCCGGATCGACTCCCTCGTCGCGGGCGGGCGGCGAGCGTCAGCAGCAGTCGCAGGCCTCGACGTCGCGCTCGCCCGTGAGCGCCGAGACGGGCACGGCGCAGGCGTCGCCGCGCCAGGCCTCGAGTCCCTCGCGCACGGCGAACACGACGATCACGAGCCCGGCGACCGGGTCGGCCCAGGCCCAGCCGAAGGCGAGGTTGAGGACGAGACCGAGCAGCACGGCGGCCGACAGGTAGCTGCAGATCAACGTCTGCTTCGAGTCGGCGACGGCCGAGGCCGAACCGAGTTCTCGGCCCGTGCGGCGTTCGAGCAGGCTGAGGAGCGGCATGATCGCGAGGCTCACGGCGGCCAACACGATGCCGACGCCGCTGTGCTCGGGCTCGCGCAGGCCGGTCAGGGCGAGCACGGCGTCGACCCCGACGTAGGCGGCGAGCGCGAAGAAGGCGACGGCGATGACGCGCAGGGCCGTGCGCTCCCGCTTCTCGGGGTCGGGGGCCGAGAACTGCCAGGCGACCGCGACGGCCGAGAGCACCTCGACGATCGAGTCGAGGCCGAACCCGATCAGGGCCGTCGACGACGCGACGGTGCCCGCGGCGAGCGCGACGACCGCCTCGACGACGTTGTAGGCGATGGTGGCGGCGACGATCCAGCGGATGCGTCGTTGCAGGACGAGGCGGCGGGCGGCGGTGAGGGCGGACGCTCCGGGGACGCGCCCCGCGACGACGTCGGGCCCGATCGGCAGGCTCATGCGCCGGGCCCGCAGCAGAGCGGCACGTCGCAGGCCTCGTCGGTGCAGCCGACCCCGTCGTCGACGGCGAGCACGACGTCGACCAGGGCGCGCAGGGCCGCCGTCAGGTGCGGGTCGGCGATCTCGTACCGCGTGCGACGGCCCTCGGAGGTGGCGACGACGATGCCGCAGCCGCGCAGGCAGGCGAGGTGGTTCGACACGTTCGACCGGGTCAGGTCGAGCGTCTCGGCCAACCGGGCCGGGTACCCCGGCGCGTCGAGCAGTTCGAGCAGGAGGCGCGAGCGGGTCGGGTCGCTCAACGCGCGCCCCAGCCGGCTCATCGCGTCGAGGCGCGGGGCGATGGTCAGCATGCGCTGAACTGTACAGCGCATGCTGACCTGTCGTCGAGGCCTACGGTCGGCGCGCGGCCCGACGTCGACGGAGGACGACCAGGCCGACGCCCGCGGCGAGCAACCCCAGTGCCGCGGCGACGATGCCGACCACGTGGTCGGAGCCGGTGTAGGCCAGGTCGGCGCGAGCAGCCGCGTCACGGGCGGCGGCGTCACGGGTCGCCGCGTCGGCCGCGGTGATCGTGCCGGGCGCGTGCTGCTGCACCGCGCCTCCGGCGACGGGCTGTGCCGGCACGACGGGCACCGTCGCGCCCGGGCCGGAGGGTGCCGGGTCGACGGGTGCGGGGTCGACCGGTGCGGGGTCGACCGGTGCGGCGGCGAGCGACACCGTGCCGTCCGCCGCGACGGTGATCGGCACCGACATGGCGGCTGCGAGGTCGAGGCGCTGCCAGCTGCCGGCGGTGCCCTCGTCGAGCGGACGGCCCGAGTCGATGGCGGTGAGGGCGAGGACCTGGCGACGCTGGTCGTCGGTCAGGGTCGGGCGGCTCGAGATCAGCAACGACTCGGCGCCGGCGGGGACGGTCATGGCCTGCCCGGCCGTGCCGACGAGGGGGAAGTCGTAACTCATGCGGTCCTGGTAGACGGCCAGCGCCTCCTGGTCCGAGAGGTAGGGGGTGTCGGCGGCGATGCAGACGTCCAAGGAGCCGCCGCATCCGGTCTCGAGGACGTAGCGCAGCTCGGCGCCCGCCTCCTCGAACAGCACGCGGAACTCGGGGTCGGCCCAGCGGCGCTCGACGATCTCCTGGCCCATCATGCGACCACTCATGACGTCGAGCGGATAGTGCGCGGCCATGACGACGCGGTTGTCGCCGGCCTCGGAGGTGCGGGCCAGGATCTGCGGGGCGAGCTCGGGCAGCATCGTGGCGAGCGAGGCGCCCTGCCAGTAGGCCTGCGAGGTGTGGCCGCTCGGGTACGCGCCCGAGGTCGAGGCCCAGGCGTCGCCACCCGGCTTGTCGCGGTAGGTGAGTCGCTCGGGGAACCGGATGTACGGGCGGTCGTAGTCGAAGTGCTCCTTGGCGGGGTTCGACGACGAGTAGTAGCCGACCAGCCCGCCGTCCTTCGCGAGCAGTGCGGAGGTCTTCGGCAGTTCGCCGGCGGCGCGGGCGGTGCGGTAGATCTCGCCGAGCCGGGTGCCGAGGCCGTCCGACATCGAGACGGACATGTCGGCGTACTGGTCGACGATCGCCCGGTCGACCCGGGCAGGGGTGGCGCCCTGGTTGATCGCGACGGTCTTCTCGTCGTTCAGCGCGATGATGTCGGGGCGCTCGGCCCGCAGCGTCGTGAACTGGTCGATGATCGGCACGTAGTCGTAGGTCGCGTTCGACGTGTACGGGTAGCTCAGCCGGTCGGGCTCGAAGGGGGTCGCCGCCGAGGCCGAGAGGGCTCCGAAGCCCGAGAGCAGCACGCCCAGGCCCGTGCTCGCGGCGAGCACCGAAGCGCGGCGGACGGGTCGGCGGTCGGCCGAGCGTCGGGGGCGGCGGGGGGTCGTGGTCGTGATGATCGTGCCTCTCGTGGGTGCGTGCACCGACCTGCGTCGGCGGCCCGGTGGGGCCACGCCGAACGGTAGGGAAGCGGAGTGGCACACGTCTGGACGACAGGTGACGCGCAGGTGACCTGGGCCGTCGTCGGCGTCGTACACCGGTGACGCGCCGCCCGGACCCATCGTTGGTCACCCGACCAACGTCGACGGCGAACGCGTGCATCGCGCCGCCGTCGGCCACAGGATCGTTCTCGCAAGGCAGTTCCACTCGACAACACGAAGCACCGCAACTCGAACTCCTACGACAACGAAAGAGGACGAACCATGAGCAAGCTGAAGTCGAAGACCGCCACGATCATCGCCGCCGTCGCCGTGAGCGGCGTCGCCGTCACGGGGCTGAGCGGATTCGCCGCCGCCCCGGCACAGGCGACGACCACCGCCCCCGCCTCGCCGGAGTCCAGCACCGGCAGCCCGATCACGGGCAGCGTCACCCTCGACCCGCTGGCGATCGTCAGCGCGATCAGCGCCGCCGTCAACGACCAGGGCGACCGGTCGGGCGCCGTGCTGGCCGCCCTGGACGTCGGCTACTACAACGCCGGCAACCCCGACCGGCTCACGGTCGCGGTCGTGAACAAGAACCAGGACATCGCCGTCGAGGGCTCGATCGTCGACGCCCAGCCGATCGACATCAAGGGCGGCAGCTACGTCATCTACTGGTTCGACGGCCCCGGCAAGGTCACCAACAACGGTGACGGCGGCTACCTGAACTGGGGCGTGCTCGGCAACAACGTCAAGACCGACAACGTCATCAGCATCAACGGCGGCTGACCCCGCCGCGGCACCACGGAACCGCCCCGACGTCCTCACCGGACGCCGGGGCGGTTCCGCGTGCGCCGTCAGGCCGGCGGCAGGGCAGGAGGCGCGGGTCGGTTCGGCGCCTCGACCGCCGCCTGGCCGTCCCGACGGCGCCCCCGCCGCACGATGCGCGACCGGATGACGCCCTTGACGAACGCGACCGAGACGAGCGCCGTCCGGTTCGGGGCACTCCACGTCCGCATGAGACGGGCCAGGTGCCAGGCCACGGCCTGGCGGCTGTAGGCCGTCTCGCGGGCGATCTCGGCGTTCGAGAGGCCGTAGGCGGTGAGCGTGAGCATCTGCCGCTCGACGTCGTCGAGGTCGGGGGCGTCGGCCACGAGGTCGAGCACGACGTCGGGCCCCGGGGCCGCGAGGGGTGGCCGGGTGTCGCCCGCGCCTCCTGGTCCCGCGCCGGGCGGGGCGGCGACGAGACGGGGTCGGTGCCGCGCCCACTCCTCGGCCCAGCAGGTGCCGAGTTCGTGGGCGACCTGCGAGGCGCGCGCCATCGCGAGGACGAGCGCCCCGGCCTGCCCGCCCGACGCCGAGTGCATGACGAGCGAGAAGATGCGCAGCGCGGGCAGGGCGCCCCGCAGGACGACGGCCAGGTCGACGTCGGGGCAGGCCGCGCTGCGGCGGGCGACGGCACGCAGCTCGTCGAGGCACGAGGCCGACACCGGACGACCGTGCTCGACCGCGGCGAGGGCCGGACCGAGCACGATCGGCACGATCTCGGCGTACCGGTCGCGCAACCACGACCGGCCGGTCGCGCCGACGTCCTCGAGCGAGCAGTCGAGCAGCAGGTCGCTGAACTCGTCGTGCCGGGCGTCGAGCCTCAGCCCGAGGGGCTGACCCGGACGCATGATCGTCGTCGGGCGCTCCGTCGTCGTCGGGCGCTCCGTCGGCGTCGGGCGGTCCGCGGGGACGCCACCCTGCTCGATCAACGTCTCACCCCCGGTCGTGGAGCCGGCCTCCCGGGCCGGTCGGCCCGGCCTGACGGGCCCACCACCGAGCCTAGGAGCGCCCGATCCGCCGCACAGTCGGCTGGCTGGCCGACCCCGGTGTCCCCCGGAGGTGCCGAGCGGACGCGGTCGCCTCGTCGGCCCGCGTGGTCAGGGGACGACCGCGGGCGCGGCGAACACCACGCGCACGGCGAGCCCGCCCGAAGGAGGCGCGTCGAGCGTCAGCGTCGCCCCGTGCGTCTCGGCGACGGCCGCGACCAGGGCCAGGCCGAGGCCGTGGGAGCCGGCGATCCGGCCCGCCGCCCGGTAGAAGGGCTCGGTCAGGCGCGTGACCTCGGCCGGGTCGATGACCTCGCCGCCGTTGGCCACGTGCAGGGTCGCCGCCCCCGAGGCGTCGTTGCCGACCGTCACGTCGAGCCGGCCGCCGGGGACGTTGTGACCGATGCCGTTGCGGACGAGGTTGCCGACGAGCACGGAGAGCAGGGCCCGGTCTCCGGTGACCTGCGTGGGACGGGCGGTTCGGCGCATCTCGACGCGCGCCTCCTCGGCAGCGGACGCCGTGGCGGCGAGGACCTCGTCGACCACGGCGACGAGGTCGACCCGGTCGGCGGCCACGCCGTCGCCGGACTGCGCGTCGGACAGGGCGAGCAGTGCCTCGACCGTCGCGATGCTGCGGGTGTTCATCTCGCGCAGGCGTCGGATCGTCACCGCCGGCGGTGAGCCGACCGCGTCGCCGACGCCTGTCGGGTCGAGCGCGAGGGCCGCGTCGAGCATCGCCTGCGTCGTCGCGAGGGGCGTGCGGAGCTCGTGCGACGCGTTGGCGGCGAAGCGGCGTTGGGCCTCGTACGAACGGTCGAGCCGGTCGAGCATGTCGTCGAACGTCGACGCGAGGCGTCCGAACTCGTCGTCGGGGCGCCCGGGGGCCGTCGTGGCGAGCCGTCGCCGGAACGACCCCGCAGCGCCGTGCTCGGCCTCGCGCGCCGCGGTCGCGAGGTGCTCGATCGGCCGGAGGAGGCGCCCGGCGACCACCCAGCTCAGCCAGACGCCGACGACCAGCGCGACGACGAACACGATCGACGACGTCGTCAGGAGCACGCGCAGGAGGTCGCTCTCGCCCGAGATGGTGACCGCCGGGCGCAACTCGGCGGTCTCGGGGACGGGCAGCGTCTCGGGGACGGGCAGCGCCTCGGCGGCGGGCGGTGTCCCACCGGTGACCACGCCGGCGTCGACCGAGGGCGCCCACGAGGCCGTCGGCGACGCGAGGTCGCCCGGCTCGGCGCTCGACGTGCGCAGGGCGGTGATGCGGTAGTCGGGCACGAAGCGCATCACGAGGAGGACCGAGGCCACGATCGACAGGCCCACGACCGTCAGCACCGCACTGAAGGTGACGGTGAGCCGCAGACGCGCGCTGCCTCGGTGACGCAGCCCGCGCCTCCTGGGCCTGGTGGGCGCCGGGTCGACGCCGCCGGTCACGAGCCGGCCTCGGCGGCGATGCGGTAGCCGCTGCCGGGGACGGTGTGGATCAGCCAGGGCTCGCCCAGGCGTCGCCGGAGGTTCGAGATCGTGACCCGCACCGAGTTCGTGAACGGGTCGGCGTTCTCGTCCCAGGCCTTCTCGAGCAGCCGCTCGGCGCTGACCACGCCGCCGTCGGCCGCGAGCAGCACGCCGAGCACCGCGAACTCTTTTCGCGTCAGCTTCACGTAGCGGCCGTCGCGGTACACCTCGCGACGGAACGGGTCGTAGCGCAGGTCGCCGCGGACCGTGACCGGCGGACGGGCCTGACGCGGGCGCCGGGCGAGGGAGCGCAGCCGGGCGATCAGTTCGGGGAACTCGAACGGCTTGACGAGGTAGTCGTCGGCACCGAGCTCGAAGCCGTCGACCTTGTCGCGGGTGCGACCGGCCGCAGTGAGCATCAGGACGCCCGGGCCGTCACCGGCGGCGGTCACCGAGGCGCAGACGTCGTCGCCGTGCGTGCCGGGCAGGTCGCGGTCGAGCAGGACGACGTCGTAGTCGTTCACCGCGATCGCCCGGAGGGCGGCGTCACCGTCGTGCACGACGTCGACGGCCATCGCGTGACGCTCGAGCACGCTCTGGACGGCTTCGGCGAGGTAGACCTCGTCCTCGGCGATGAGTACGCGCACGCTGGCTCCTGTTCGGGTCGAGGGGGACGGGATGCGAAAACCCCTCACCAGTGTGACATGTCGGATGTCACCAAATTGTAAAGATCGCCGTTTACGGGCTGGCAACGAGCCGTGCGGTGGTCTGGACCCCGTCGCCCGACGAGGGCGACGCCGTGACCGTCGGTCGCGGCCCGTGACCGTGAAAGACCAGGAGTCCTCTCATGCCCAGAACCCGTGGCACCCTCTTCGCCGCCCTTCCCCTGCTCGTCGTCGCCCTCGCCGGCTGCTCGACGGCCGCCGACGACCCCGCCGGGTCCGAGTCGCAGATCGCCGCCGACGCCCAGGCGTGGGATCTCGCGAACGCGAGCTGCCTCCGCGAGGCGGGCGTCGACATCGGCGACCCCTCGGGTGACGGTGGCGGCGTGGCGATCTCCCGGGGCGACGGTCTCGACATGGACGCCCTGCTGGCCGCCTCGGAGACGTGCCGGGAGTCGACGACCGACGAACTCGGCGAGCGCCCCGTGACCGCGTCCGAGAAGGAGAGCCAGGACGAGTTCGACGCGATTCTGCGCGAATCGGCCGAATGCGTGCGTGACGCGGGGTACGACGTGACCGACCAGCTCGACGGAGCCGGCGGCACGGACACGATGGACGACGTCCCCGAGGGCGTGCTCGAGGAGTGCGGCGCGTTCGGCAGCATGCCCACGACGGTGACCCGGTGAGCCCGTCGCGCCGAGCCGTCGCCTGGTCGTCCGTCGCCGGCATGGCCGTGGTCGGGGCCGCCGTCACCGCCGTGTTCATGGTCGGACCGCCAGGGGCGTCCCGTGCCGCCGACGCGGAGGTCGCCGCGGACACGACGACGAGGCCCACCACGGCCGTGGTCGAACAGGGCACGCTGACCGGCACGACGACCAGGGCGGGCAGACTCAGCCGCCTCGACGGGCCCACGATCGCCGGGTCCGCACCCGGCACCATCACCTCGCTGCCGAAGGTCGGCGACGCCCTCTCGGCACGCAGCGAGCTCTTCCGGGTCGACGACGAACCGGTCACCGCGTTCGAGGGCGCCCTGCCGCAGTGGCGGGCGTTCGAGCAGGGCATGGCGAAGGGCCCGGACGTGCGACAGCTCGAGGACAACCTGAAGACCTGGGGGTACTTCCCGGGCACCCCGGACGACACGTTCGACCGGCGCACCGCGAACGCCGTCTCGGCCTGGCAGAAGGACACCGGCCAGGAGCGCACCGGGTCGATCGCCCGGGGTGCCCTGCAGTTCGTCACGGGGTCGTTCACGGTCAGCACCCTCACGGCGGCCGTCGGCGACGCCTCGGGCGGCGACCTGTACGACACGGCCCGCGACGACAAGGTCGTCTCGGTCGACCTGCCCGTCGGGTCGCCGCTGGCCGCCGTCGACGGGGTCGTCTCGGTCGCGCTGCCCGGTCACGGCACCGTTCCCGGGCGGGTGTCCGACGTGGGGGCGGCCGTGGCCGACGAGACCGCGGGCAAGACGACGGTCCCCGTCACGGTGTCGCTCGACGATCCGGCGACGGCCGGCGACCTGACCGACGCGTCGGTGCAGGTCGACTTCGTCTCGGAGGTGAAGGAGGACGTGCTGCACGTGCCGGTCCTCGCCCTGGGCGCGGCCGTCGACGACGGCTTCGTCGTCGAGGTGCTCCAGCCGGACGGCACGACGACGGCCGTGCCGGTCGAGGCCGGCCTGTTCGCCGGCGACCGGGTCGAGGTGACCGGCGACGTCCGGGCCGGCGCCGAGGTCGTGGTGCCCGCATGAGCGCCGTCATCGAGCTGCACCACGTCACGCGCGAGTACGGCCGGCCCCCGACGACCGCGTTGTCGTCGGTGTCGCTGCGGATCGACCGCGGCGAGCTCGTCGCGATCGTCGGCCCGTCGGGATCGGGCAAGTCGACCCTGCTGAACGTCCTCGGCACGCTCGACCGCCCCACCTCGGGCACCGTGCTCGTCGACGGCGTCGACGTGGCCGAGCAGAACGACCGTGAGCTGTCGGCCCTGCGGGCGCACCGCATCGGGTTCGTCTTCCAGCAGTTCCACCTCAGCGAGGGCGTCAGCGCGACCGACAACGTCGCGAACGGCCTGCTCTACGCGGGCGTGCCGCTCCGGCAGCGCCGAGCACGAGCGCGGGAGGCCCTCGAGCGGGTCGGACTGGGGCACCGCCTGACCCACCGGCCGAACCAGCTCTCGGGCGGTGAACGGCAACGCGTCGCCATCGCGCGGGCCGTCGTGCACCGCCCGTCACTGCTGCTGGCCGACGAACCCACCGGCAACCTCGACACGAAGGCCGGCGAGGGCATCGTGTCGCTGCTCGGCGAGCTGCACGCCGAGGGCACCACGATCGTCGTCATCACCCACGACGTCGAGCTCGCCGAGCGGTTGCCCCGGCGGGTGACGATCCGCGACGGGCACCTGGTGCACGACAGCGCGACCCTCGCGGGGGTGACCGCATGAGCGCCTCCGAGACGCCCTCGCGCCTCCTCGGGTCGGACGTCGTGCGACTGGGGGTGTCCGGGCTGGCGTCCCGACCCACCAGGGCCGTGCTGTCGGCGCTCGGCATCGCGATCGGCATCGCCGCCATGATCGCCGTGGTCGGCATCTCGACGTCGAGCCAGGCGAAGCTCGCGGCGACCCTCGACGAACTCGGCACGAACCTGCTCTCGGCCTCCCAGGGGAAGGACTTCTTCGGCGAGGCCGTCGACCTGCCCCTGACGGCGGGGGTGTCGGCCGGGCACACCGAGGGGGTGCGATCGGCCGCGACGACCGGCACGGTGGCAGACGTCGGCGTGTACCGCAACAGCGCGGTGCCCGCGGGCAACACGAACGGGATCACGGTGCGGTCGGCGTCACCCACGCTGCTGGACGTGCTCGAGGCCCGCGTGGCGAAGGGCGTCTGGCTGACCGACGGCATGGCGCGGTACCCCGTGGTCGTGCTCGGCGCCGAGGCGGCGAACCGGTTAGGCGTCACCGAACCGGGACGGCACGTGATCGTCGGCAGCACCGAGTACGTGGTGGCGGGCATCCTCGAACCGGTGCCGCTGGCGCCCGAGATCGACTCGTCGGCGCTGATCGGCGAACGAGCCGCGGAGGCGCTGGCCGGCTCGCCCGTCCCCCCGACCGCGGTCTACGTGCGGGCCGACCCCGCCCGGGTGCCACAGGTGCGCGACGTGCTCGCCCGGTCCATCCAGCCGCGGAGCCCGTCCGACGTGGAGGTGACGCGGCCGTCCGACGCACTGGCGGCGCAGCAGGCCGCGGACCAGGCGTTCACCGGGCTGCTGGTCGGACTCGGAGGGGTGGCGCTGCTGGTCGGCGGCATCGGCGTGGCGAACACGATGGTGATCTCGGTGCTCGAACGGAGGCGCGAGATCGGGCTGCGGCGGGCGCTCGGGGCGACGCGATCGCACGTCCGGCAGCAGTTCTTGGCCGAGGCCCTGTTCCTGTCGCTGCTCGGCGGGGTGGCCGGGGTGCTGCTCGGCGTGGCGGTGACCGCGGTGTTCGCCGCTCTGCGGGGGTGGCCACCGTCGATCCCGCCGGTGGTGCTCGTCGCCGGACTCGTCGCGACGCTCGTGATCGGGGCGCTGGCCGGGCTGTGGCCCGCGGTGCGAGCGGCACGCACCCCGCCGACGGAGGCGCTGCAGTCGTGAGGCGGGCGCCTCACCACCAGAACGGTGCCTGCGGCCGGTAGGGCTCCTCGAGTCGGCGGACGTCGTCGTCGGTCAGCTCGACGTCCAGGGCGGCGACGGCGTCGGCGAGGTGGTGCGGCTTCGTCGCACCGACGATCGGGGCCGAGACGACGGGGTTCCGCAGCACCCAGGCCACGGCGACCTGGGCCATCGACACCCCGTGCTCGGCGGCGACCTGCTCGACGGCGTCGATGATCGGGCCGTCCTCGTCGACGTCGAAGGCCTTCGCGACCTCGTCGACGGCGGACCGCTCGGTGGTCGCCCCGCGCGGTCGGGTGAGCCGACCCTTGCCCTGCGGCGAGTACGGCACGAGCCCGACGCCGAGGTCGGCGCAGAGCGGGATCATCTCGCGTTCCTCCTCGCGCTTCAGCAGGTTGTACTGGTCCTGCATGGTCGAGAATGGCGTCCAGCCGTTGACCACGGCGGCGGTCTGCATCTTCGCGAACTGCCAGGCGAACATGCTCGAGGCGCCCGTGTACCGGACCTTGCCGGCCCTGACCAGGTCGTGGAGCGCCTCCATCGTCTCCTCCACGGGGTCTCGGGGTCTAAGCGGTGGATCTGGTACAGGTCGACGTGGTCCGTGCCGAGTCGCGTGAGCGAGGCGTCGACCTGCTCGAGGATCGCCTTGCGCGACAGGCCCGAGCCGCCGGGGCCGTCGTGCATGCGACCACTGACCTTGGTCGCCAGCACGACGTCCTCGCGGCGGGAGTACTCGCGCATCGCGCGGCCGACGAACTCCTCACCGGTGCCCTGCTGGTAGACGTTCGCGGTGTCCCAGAAGGTGACCCCGAGCTCGACGGCCTGGCGGAAGAACGGTGCCGAGGCCGCCTCGTCGAGCGTCCACGAGTGCAGGCCGCGAGTGGGGTCGCCGTAGCTCATGCAGCCGAGGCCGATGCGGCTGACCTGCAGGCCTGTGGTTCCCAGACGGGTGTACTTCACGGTCGTGCCTCCTCGGCGTTCGGGGGTGATGTGGTCTCGATGGCGGGGTGCGCGGCATCGGTCGCGCCGGGCGCGCGTCGGTGGAAGAGCGCGGCGATCGCCCAGGGGCCCGGCTCGAGACGCACCGCCATCTCGTCCAGCACCCGCGCCTCCTGCTCTCGGTCGCGCGTGAGGTCGGAGATCTCGCAGGAGGCGCGCCACCACGTCGCGAGACGGCTCACGATCCGGCCGCCTCGCGCGGTCCGCTCGCGACGTCGGGTCGGTCCGGCGCGTCGGCGCGGACGACCGCCGGGTCGGCCTGCGGTGCCGCCCAGCTGGCGAGGAGGCGGAGGCGCTCCTCGGTGGGCGATCCGGGCTCGGCGCTGTAGACGAGGAAGTTCAGGCCCGGGCGACCCATCGGCTCCATGGCCTCGTAGACCATGTCGAGCTGACCGACGACCGGGTGGTGGAAGCGCTTCTGGCCCGACGTGTGGTGGCGCACCTCGTGGGCGCCCCAGCGCACCCGGAACTCGTCGCTGCGGGTGGACAGTTCGCCGATGAGGTCGTGCAGGGCGCGGTCGTGCGGATCGCGGCCGGCCTCGGTGCGCAGGATCGCGACGTTGATGTCGGCGGCGACCGACCACGACGGGTAGAAGGCCTCGGCGAGCTCGCGGTGCAGGAAGACGAAGCGGGCGAGGTTCACGGGCCGCTCGTCGAGGGCGTAGAGGTCGGAGTAGAGCGCACGGAAGAGCGCGTTCTCGGCCAGGACGTCCATGCGGCCGTTGCGGACGAACGCGGGCCCGGCCGTCACGGCGTCCAGCACGAGCTGCATGCTGCGCGAGACGGTCTCGGGCGGACGACGTCGCCGCCGGGCGCGCACGGGCGACTCGTTCGCGGCGCGGGCGAGGTCGGCCAGGTGCTCGCGTTCGGCGTCGTCGAGCAGCAGGGCGGTGGCGAGCGAGTCGAGCACGACCTCGGACACCCCGCCGAGGCGCCCGCGTTCGAGCCGCGTGTAGTACTCGACGCTGACGCCCGCGAGCAGTGCCACCTCGCTCCGCCGCAGTCCGGGCACGCGGCGTCCGGGCCCGCCCGGCAGCTCGACCTGCTCGGGCCGCACCCGCGCCCGTCGGCTGGTCAGGAAGTCGCGGATCTCGCTCTCGGTGTCCATGCCCACGACGCTACGACAGGGGCGGGTCGCGGTGGGATGCCCTGGTGGGGCCTCCCTCGGTGATGACCACCACAGCATCCGACAAGCGCCGTACCGACCACGGTGCTGGTCATCACGCAGGGCGACACGGAGCATCGCACGAAGACCGCCCCTGGCCGACCACACCCCTCGGTAAGATCCGCACGTGCCTTCGACCCTCTACGAGCAGATCGCCGACGACCTGCGGCGGCGCATCCTGAGCGGCGACCTCGCGGTCGGCGACGACGTGCCGAGCGAGGGCGAGCTGGCCGAGCAGTGGCGCACCTCACGGGGGCCGATCCGCAACGCCCTCGCCGCGCTGCGCTCCGAGGGCCTGGTCGAGACCCGGCGCGGCCGCCCGGCGCGCGTCGTCGCGCGCAAGGCGCACCACCCGGTCGACGTGTCGATCCCCTTCACCAAGTGGGTGCGCGACGTCGGCGGCGAGCCCGGTGCCCGCACACAAGAGGTGTCGCTGCGCCGTGCCGACGACGACAAGGCCCGGTCGCTCGGCATCGAGCCGGGTGCCCTCGTGGTCGACGTCGTCCGGCTGCGACTCGTCGACGGCCGCCCGACCATGCTCGAGCGCCTGACCTTCATCGAGGAGGTCGGTCGCGTGCTGTTCGACGTCGATCTCGACACGGTGTCGATCACCGAGTACCTCGACTCGCGGGGCTTCGGCTACGCCGACATCGACCACGAGATCGACGCGGTCGCCGCCGACGAGCTCGACGCCGAGCTGCTCGGGGTCGAGCCCGGCACGCCGATCCTGCGGCTGCACCGCATCACGCGCGGCCCCGACGGCCGCACCTTCGAGGCCTCGGACGACCGGTACCGCAGCGACATCGTCCGCTTCACCGTCTCGGCGTCGGGCCGGGCCCGCGAGGGCGACCACTTCATCCGCGCGATCGGCCCCTGAGCGACGCCCACCCGCGTCCGCGTCCGCGTCCGAGGACGCAGGAGGCGCGGCGCGGCCCCCGCAGGCCGCCACCGCGCCCGGTCACTCGGGTCGGACGCCCACCCGCACCGACCCGCCCGCGGCAGCCGCCGCGATCCCGGCGTCGAGGTCACGCAGGGCCACCGTCTCGCCCACGAGCGCGTCGAGCGGCCAGGCCGCGTGCCGCTCCTCGACGAAGCGGACGGCGTCGACGAGGTGCCGCGGGGCGTAGTTGTGCACGCCGCGGACGGTCACGAGTCGTCGGACGACGCTCTCGGCGTCGAACGGTACCGCCGGGGCGGGGAAGACGCTGCCGACCAGCACGGCCACGCCGCCGACGCCGAGCTCGGCGAGCGCCGAGGCCACCGCGTGCGGCGACCCCGAGGCCTCCACGGCGACGAGCGGGGCACCGCCCGCGACGGAGAACGCGGTGCTGAGGCCGTCGTCCGCGTCGGGGGCAGCCGACGGGTCGGCCGTCGCGACCGCGCCGAAGCGGACGGCGAGTCGACGGCGGGCGGGATCGGGGTCGACGACGACCACCCGGGCCGCGGCGTCGGTGGCCAGCGCGGTCGCCGTGAGGCCGATCAGCCCGGCCCCCGTGACGAGCACCACGGCGCCGTCGAGGGGCACGATCGCCGCGGCGGCGTCGAGGGCCGCCACGGCCGTCGCCGTGCCGCACGACACCGGGGCCCACAGCTCGGCAGGCAGGTCGGGCTCGACCGGGACGATCGCCGTGCCCGACCGCACGTGCACGTGCGTGGCGAAGCCGCCGCTCAGTTCCCACCCCGTGACGAGCCGCTCGTGACCGTACTTCCGCACCGACCCGCACTTCTGCGGCAGGTCGCGTCGGCAGGTCGCGCAGCCACCGCACGACACGGTCAACGACCAGACGACGCGCTGCCCGACGGCGAGCGGCGTCCCGTCCACGGCGACCGCCCCCGGCCCGAGGGCGACCACGCGACCGACCTGCTCGTGCCCGAGGACGAGCGGGGCGGGCGCGCTCCGGTCGCCCCGAGTGGTGTGCACGTCCGAGCCGCAGATCGTCGCCAGCTCGACCTCGACGAGGGCGTCGCCGGGCTCGAGGACGACCGAGGGCACCGCGACGGCCTCGTGCGGACGGCCGGGTTCGAGCCACACCATGGCGGTCGGGGCCGGGTCGAGGGGCAGCGCGGCCGGGGAGGTGGGGTCCGTCACGGACGCGACCCGCGCCTCCTGGTCCGTCGTCCGCGGCGGCACCCCCGTCCGCGGCAGGGCGGTGGTCACGCGACCGCGGTCGTCGACGCGCCGGCGGCCGCGACCCCGGCGAAGGCCGACAGCCCGACGAGGTCGCGGACGCTCTCGAGCACGACGTCGGCCCCCGCGGCGAGCAGCTGCTCGCGGGTGTGCGCGCCGGTCGTCACGCCGACGACGAGGCCCGCACCGGCGGAGCGCCCCGAGAGGACGTCGCTGACGGTGTCGCCGACGACCGCGACGGCGGCGACCGACGAGGCACGGGTGCGCAGCAGCGCGGTCAGCACGAGGTCGGGTGCGGGGCGGCCGCGGCCGGCGTCGACGGGCGAGAGGGCGGCGTCGACCGTCCAGCCGAGCGCGTCGAGCAGGCGGTCGCGCGTGACGGGCGAGAAGCCCGTGGTCAGGACGACCGAGACCCCGGAGGCGCGGAATGCGTCGACGAGATCGCCCGCGCCCTCGATCGGCTCGACTCCCGACTCGTCGACGAGCTCGCCGTAGGCCACCTCGAACTCGTCGTTCGCGCGCTGCGCGAGCGCCTCGTCGCCCCCGGTGAGGTGCCGGAAGACCTCGATCTTCGAGCGGCCCATCGTGTCGCGGACGTACTGCAGGGCCTCGTCGCGGCTCAGCGTCGGGCCGAGGTCGACCCGGTCGGCGACGCGGGCGAAGGCCTGCTCGACCACGCCGTCGTCGACGACGGTCGTGCCGGCCATGTCGAGCACGACGAGCTCGATCGGGGTCGCGGCCTCGGCGGCGGGGGTGCCGGACCAGGCGGGGGTGGTGGCGGTCGTGGTGCTCATGCGGTGAGGCTCTCTGTGAGGGGCGAGGGGACGGGCGAGGTGACAGGCGAGTGGACGGTCGAGGTCGGGGCGGGGCGGTCGAGCGCCCGGTCGCGCCCGCCGTCGAGGTGCGCCCCGACGACGTGCTCGGTGAGCCCGAGCCCGGTGGTCATGCCGATGCCGGTCGAGACGACCGTGACGAGCACGCCGGGCGTGACCTCGTCGACGACGAACTCGTCGCGGCCCGAGGCGTAGACGCCCTGCCACCGCTCGGTGACGACCGGCTCGGCGCCGAACAGCACGCGGAACTCGTCGAGGAAGGCGTCGGCGAT
The DNA here is from genome assembly GCF_014841545.1 of Frigoribacterium sp. CFBP 8751. Lineage (NCBI taxonomy): Bacteria > Bacillati > Actinomycetota > Actinomycetes > Micrococcales > Microbacteriaceae > Frigoribacterium > Frigoribacterium sp. CFBP 8751. Next base: position 340,709 of record NZ_JACYUB010000001.1, on the reverse strand, counting down.
CCGCTCGTCCTGGAACGGCGCGATCGCGGCGCCCTTCCGGTGGCTGTCGCCGACGATCACCGACCCGTCGGGCAGCTGCGTGTACATCTGGTTGAGGTCCATCGCGGCGAGGTCCGGGCGCTCGGCGTGCAGTCGGGACCGCACCGCCTCGGCCGCGCCCGTGCCGGCGAAGGCGCTGTAGCGGATCAGCGACCAGCCGGTCAGCAGCGGGGCGACGAGCGGTCGGACGAGGTCGGCCCGCACCCGCAGCATGTCGAGGCCGCACCGCTCGAGGGCGTGCCGGTCGGCGAGGTCGGGCAGCAGCTGGTCGAGGTCGTGATTGGTCGCGACGACGACCGTCCCGGCGTCGATCGGGCCGCGGCTCGTCTCGACGCGTCCCGACGAGACCGACCCCACGGAGGTGCGGGTCAGGAAGCGCACCCCTCGCGTCTCGAGGTGCCGGCGGATCGCGTCGGCCGCCTCCCTCGGGTCGACCTGCAGGTCGTACGGGAGCAGGGCGCCGCCGACGACCGCACCGGGAGCGACCGGGGCCAATGACGACAGCTCGGCCGCGTCGAGCCGCTCGATCTCGGGCCGGTCTCCCAGCACGCGGTCGGTGCGGGCGAGGGCCAGCTCGTCGAGCAGGTCGAGCTCGTCGACGTGTCGGGCGGCGACCAGCGTGCCGCGCCGGGACAGCCAGAAGCCGGCGTCGCGGGCCAGCCGCAGCCAGAGCTCGCGGGCGGCGAGGGCATGCCGGCGGGCCTCGCCGCTCTGCGGGGTGAGGCAGAGGTGGCCGAAGTTGCGCACCGTCGAGCCGCCGATCACCGCCGAGCGGTCGACGACCAGCACCGAGAGCCCCCGGTCGACGGCGGCGAGGGCGGCACCGAGGCCGACGATGCCCGAGCCGACGACGACCACGTCGTGCGGTGCCGCCGCGTGCCCCGCGGCCGGGGCCTGGGCCGGGGCCGGGGCGTGACGGGCCGCGCCGGGGGCCGTGTGGTGTGTCGCGGTCATCGGAAGACCCTCCGCATCCAGACGGCGAGCCCCTCGACGGCCAGGACCGTGACGAGGATCATCAGCACGATCGCCGTGACCGTCCCGTAGTTCGAGCCCTGGCTGGCGTTCAGCAGGTAGTAGCCGACTCCCCCGGCACCGACGATGCCGAGCAGCGTCGCGGCCCGCAGGTTGGTGTCGAGCATGTAGAAGGTGTGGCCGATCAGGGCGCGGGTGCCCTGCGGCAGGGTCGCTCCGGCGTACACCTGCACGCGACTCGCGCCGGTGGCCGAGAGGGCGCGCTCGGGGCCGGGCGAGACCTCCTCGAACGAGTCGGCGAGCAGCTTGCCGAGCAGCCCGACGCCGCCGAGCGCCAGGGCGAGGGTGCCGGCCTGCGTGCCGAGCCCGGTGACGACGATCAGCACGATGGCGAGGATCACCTCGGGCACCCCGCGGATGCCGACGAGCAGCAGGCGCATGCCGCTGCGCACCCCTCGGCTCGGGGCGACGTTGCGGGCCGCGAGCGACCCGACCACGACCGAGGCGACGAGTGTCAGCACGGTCGCGGCCAGCGCGATGGCGATCGTCTCGCCCATGGCGGCGACCATCGTCGAGGCCTCGTAGCTGCCGAACGACGGCGGCCAGAACCGGGTCGCCACGGCGGGCACCTTCGCCCAGACGGTGACGAGGTCGGACCAGGCGATGTCGCAGACGGCGATGCTCGCAACGACCACGGCGACGGCGAGCCACCCCCACGAGACGTCGCGCCGACGGGCGCGGTCCCACGGGCGGCGGAGCGCGGACTCGACGGTGGTGATCGCGGGACGCGACGGGGCCGGGTGACCGGCACCGCGCCTCCTGGTGGCCCGTCGGACGACGCGGTCGCCGAGACCGCGGCCGGTCGGCGCGATGCCGAGCATGGCGGCGCGGACGCTGCTCGAGACGATCTCCATCACGACGCAGAGCACGAAGATGACGAGGGCGTAGCCGAGGCCGAGCCCGTAGTCGAGCGACTTGAAGGCGAACGACATCTCCATGCCGAGGCCGACGACCCCGACGTAGCCGAGGATCACGCTGCCGCGGAGGTTGATGTCGTTGCGGTGCAGCACGGTCGCCACCCACGACGGCAGCACCTGGGGCAGCACGCCGGCGGTGAACTGCTGCAGGCGGCTGCCCCCGGCGGCGCGGATCGCGGTGCGCGGACCCTCGTCGATCTGCTCGATCGCGTCGGCGAACAGCTTCGAGATCATGCCGACCGAGTGCAGGCCGATGGCGAGGATGCCGGGCAGGGTGCCGAGCGAGAAGAGCAGCACGAACACCATGGCGAGCACGACGTCGGGCACGGCCCGGGCGAGCACCGTGACGAAGCGGGCGGCCGCGCGCCAGCCGGGGCCGGGGGTCGTGTTCGAGGCCGCGAGCACGGCGACCGGCACCGACAGGACGGCGGCGAGCAGGGTGCCGCAGATCACGAGGCCGAGGGTGAGCGCGGTGAGCTGCAGCAGCTCGCCGAGCGGGGGGAACTCGATCGCCCCGACCCGGCCGAAGAACCGCTCGGCGTTGGCCCAGCTCTGCAGCATCCGCGCCGGGTCGATGTCGACGCTGCGCAGCGCCACGAGGCTCGCGACCAGCAGGGCGACGAGGGTGAGGCCGGCCGCGACGCGCTCGGGCGAGACCCGGCGACGAGGAGGCGCGGTGACGGGGGCGGGGGCCGCCCCGGTCGTGCGCGGGCGCTCGGTGACGGCGGTCATCGGACGGCGTCCCCGGCGAGCTCGAGCTCGATGGCTGCCATCTGGTCGGTGCTCGTGGCGACGCGGCCGTAGATCTCCATCACCTGGGCCTTCGACAGGCCCTCGGTCTCGGTGTCGAGCACGACCCGGCCGTGCCGCAGGCCGACGATGCGGTCGGCCCACGACAGGGCGAGGTCGACCTGGTGCAGGCTGCAGATCACGGTGAGCCCCTCGTCGGCGGCGATCTCGCGGATCAGCGCCATCACCTGGTCGCTCGACTCGGGGTCGAGCGAGGCGACCGGCTCGTCGGCGAGCAGCACCTGGGGACGCTGCATCAGGGCGCGGGCGATGGCGACGCGCTGCTGCTGGCCGCCCGAGAGGGTGTCGGCGCGCTGGTAGGCCCGGTCGAGCAGGCCGACGCGCTCGAGCCGGGCGAGCGCCTCGGCCTTCGCGGCCCGGCCGTACGACCAGAGCCCGAGGCGGGGCCCGCGCACGGTGGCAAGCGAGCCGGTCAGCACGTTCTCGAGCACGGTCAGCGACGGCACGAGTTCGAACTGCTGGAAGATGAAGCCGACCTCGCTGCGCAGCCGCCGCAGCGCCCGCCCGGTGAGCTCGGTGACCTCGCGACCGAGCACCGTGACGCGGCCGTCGGTCGGCCGTTCGAGGCCGTCGACGTGGCGCAACAGGGTGGACTTGCCCGAGCCCGAGAGGCCCAGCAGCACGACGACCTCGCCGCGTCGGACGCTGATCGAGGCGTCGTCGAGCGCGAGGGTCTCACCGAAGCGCTTGGTGATGCCCTCGAGCCGGACGACGGTCTCGGCGGGGGCGGTGTGCGGGGTCATGTTCGTCTCCGGTTCGTTCTGCTCGGACCCCGGGAAGTCGCCGAGACACTCGTGCGCGCGCGAGGGTCTCGGCGACTTCCTGGGGTGTGAGAGGTGCTAGGTCGTGCGGGTCAGGCCTTGCACTGCGACGCGTTCGTCTTCTCGCAGATGTCGCGGATCTGGTCGTAGTACGCGTCGTCGACCGGGGTGGTCTGGAAGAACACGGCACGGAAGCCCTCGCTGTCGGCACCGTCGATGCCCGCGGCGACCATGTCGTCGGCGGTGACGTTCGAGAGGATGTCCTTCAGCTGGGCCTTGACGTCGTCGGGCAGCGAGTTCGACTCCACGATCGGCGCCCCGGGCACCATCTGCTGGTCGATGACCTCGACGGCGTCGCTCTTGGCGACCTCGCTGTCCTCGGCGAAGCCGGCGTCGCACTCGGTGCCCTCGCCGACCTTCTGCACGCTGACGTCGTGCTTGCCGGCGAAGACCGGGGTGATGTCCTTCTCGGGGTCGATGCCGGCCTCGAGCAGCGCGTAGCTCGGGAACAGGTAGCCCGAGGTCGACGACGGGTCGACGAAGCAGATCTTCTTGCCCTTCATGTCGGCGATCGACTCGATGTCGCTGCCCTTCGGCACGATGGCCTGCGAGTAGTAGCCGGGCTCCTGGCCCTCGGCCGTGGTGATCGACGAGATCGGGGTCAGCTCGGCACCGTTGTTCGTGGCCGTGACGTAGGTGAAGCCCGAGAACGACGCGACGTCGATCTGGCCGGCGATCGAGGCCTCGATCAGGGCCGCGTAGTCGGTCGACTCGTGGTACTCGACCGTCTTGCCGGTCTCCTTCGCGATGTAGTCCATCAGCGGCTGGTAGTTCGTCTCGGTGTCGACCGAGTCGGGCACGACGCCGAAGACGAGGGTGCTGTCGTCGACCGCGTAGCCACCCGCCGCGTCGGACGAGCCGGTGGCCGAGGAGGCGGGGGTCGAGCAGGCGGACAGCGTGACGGCGAGCAGGGCGGCGCCGACGAGGGCGGTCGCGGCGCGGGGACGGCGGAGGGTCATGACGGCCTTTCGGGTGGGAGCAGGACGTGACGATGGTGGCACGCGCTCGACCGACATAGGAACCTACCTTAGGCCTCGTTCAACGAGAGTTCACCTCTTGTCTGCCTAACCCGGGCGGGGTGGCCGCCGGGCCGAGATGGAGTGGGTGGCCACCGGGCCGAGACGGAGTGCCGTCGCGGCCATGACGGGTCCAGGTGCGGCGGTCTACCCTCGGACGACCACCCCGCCCTGCTCCCGCGACGAAGGCCTCCGCATGCGACACGACGACGGCACCCCCGACGACCCGGCCCTTCCGCCCGACGCGCCCCGCGTCCCCGATGCTCCGGGCGCGTCCGGCGCTCCGGGCACCCCCGGTGCTCCGGGCACCCCCGACGCCTCGGACGACGACCTCGAAGCCTGGTCGGACGAGGCGCACCGTGAACTCGAGCTGCTCGTCGCCCGTGACCGCGAGGCCGAACTGGCCCGCCGGCACGAGGCCGAGCGCGTCGCCCGGGTCGAGCGTGCCGAACGCGCCGCCCGCCTCGAGCAGGAGCGCCGTCGCCGTGAGGCAGAGCTCCCGCTCGAACTGCGTGACGCCGACGACGAGCCGTACGACGGTGGGCCGAGGCGCCGACTCGTCATGGGGTCGTCGAAGGTGCTGGCCGCGGTGGCGCTGCTGGCGGCGGTCGCCGTCGCGGTGACCGGGTTCCTGTAGGCCGACCCGCGCCTCCTGGGCTCGTGCGTCCGTGAACCCGCTTTCGAACGATGCACCCGGAAGCTTCTGGGTTCATGGTTCGAAACCGGGTTCACGGGTGGGCGGCGGCCCGGGCGAGGCCCGTCAGAGGGCGAGCAGGGCGATGCCGCCGAGCACGACCCCCGACGCCGCCAGCCGCTTCACCAGTGAGCCCTCACGCAGCACGAGGGCGCCGAACACGGCCACCATCACGACGCTCGTCTCGCGCGCCGGGGCGACGAGGGCGACCGGAGCCGTCCGGATCGCCGTCAGCACGAGGATGTACGACAGCGGCGACAGCACCCCGAAGGCCAGCACGCGCGGCCAGTGGGCGCGCGCGACGGCGACGAGCTCGCCCCGACGCCGACCGAGCGACGCGCTGTAGAAGACGACCTCGACGAGGGTCACGCCGACCATGAACGACACGGGCGAGAGGTCCCAGGTGCGCAGGGCGTGGGCGTCCCAGATCGTGTAGCTCGCGATGGCGAGGCCGGTGAGCAGGCCCCAGGCGATGCCGGGGTCGAGGCGGCGCCGGCGGCCCGGGGCGGACGGCGACGACGCCGTCGACGACCCGTGCAGGAGGCGCGGTGCCGGAGAGCCCGTCGGCCGCCGGTCGATCAGTCCGGTCGCCACGACCCCCGCGACCACCACGGCGATGCCGACGACGGCCGTCACCGAGAGCTGCTCGCCGAGCAGCAGGACGGCGAGGCCGGCGCTGACGGCGGGGCCGCTGCCGCGTGCCGTCGCGTAGACGGTCGACAGGGTGCCGACCGCGTAGCCGCGCTGCAGCACCGTCATGTAGACGACGTGCAGCGCGGCCGAGACGCCTGCCCCGACCGCGAGCCCGCCGACGCTCGCACCGAGGCCGCCCGTGAACGGGACGACCGGCAGCCAGAGCACGGTGCTGGCGACGGCTCCCCACCAGAGGAAGGGCGTGCCGAGGCGGCTCACCCCGTGGGCGACGACGTTCCAGCCGGCGTGGCAGACGGCGGCGGCGAGGACGAGCAGGAGGGCGGTGGTGGACATGCGAGGACCCATCGGCTCGGCGCGGGGCGCACCGAACGGGTCCTCCAGGCTTTTGTCCGTTCAGATGACGGCCGGGCGATGGCGCCCGACCGTGGCGCCGCTCGGACCAGTCGGATCGTGGGACCCCGGAACCCTAGGCGCTGTCGTGGCGAGCGTAGGGGCGGCGGGTGTCCGGTGGGTGAACTCGTGTCGCGATGAACCCCGTTTCGAACGATGAACCCGGAAGCTTCGGGGTTCATGGTTCGGAACCGGGTGCGAGGGCGGCTCGCGCGGAGCGGACCGGAGCGGAGGCGGCAGCGGGGCGGAGGCGGCAGCGGGTCGGCTTAGCCTTGCCGCACCGACCACGCGACGTCGAGGCTCGTCGCCTGGCCCGGCGCGAGGGTGACGAGCGGCCCCAGCACCTCGAGCTCGACGAGGTGCGCCGAGGGGTGCAGGTCGCCGAGCTCGCCGATCGGCGACGCCGTGGGGCGCTGCAGCCAGATCTCGACCTTCGACCCGCCGTCGGGCCAGGTGCCCCCGGCCGCGGGTTCGGTGGCGAGCGTGAGTGTGGTGCCGTCGGGGTCGCGGTAGGCCGCGGAGCCCGACGCCTCGGGGTAGCCGCGCTTGGCCACGCCGGTCCCGACCGGCAGCAGCACGTCGTCCCCGTGGCGTGACGACGGGACGTCGCCCTCCCAGCCGCCGAGGTCGAGTTCGAGGGGAGGCGCGGCGTGGGCGACGACGACCGCGGCGTCCTCGAGGGGGCGACCCGCGCCTCCTCGGGTGTCGACCTGGCAGACCTCCCAGATCGACCAGGTGCGCGGGACGTCCGAGACGTTGGTGAAGGTCGCCGTCTGGCGGAACGCGGCACCGACGGCGGGCACCGTGAAGCGGCGTTCGACTCGGAGGCCCGAGCGGACGTCGTCGGCGCTGGTCAGCACCACGGTCACGGCTCCGTCGTCGAGGTGCCACCCGACCGCCCACGGCCCCGAGTCGAGCACGGGGTCGGGCGGGCCGGCCCACTCGTCGGGTCCCGACCAGCCCTGCGGCGCCGGCCAGGTCTTCGAGCCGCCGACGTTGGCCCAGGTCGACATGTCGCCGTCGCCCGCCGGCCACTCGGCCACGGGGACGACCGGTGCGAGGTCGGCGTCGATCAGCGCCGGGTCGCGCCAGAGCCGCTCGCGGCCGTGGGCGACCAGCGACAGCAAGCGACCGCCCCGGGTGGGTGCGAAGACGAGCTCGAGGTCGGGCGTCGTCACCCGCAGCAGCGGCAGCTCGGGCGTGCCCGCCTCGACGACGACCGGACGGGACGTCACGCGCGCGGAGCCGGTTCGCGCGAGCCGACCTCCTCGCGCACGGGCGCACCCGCCGGGATCAGCACGACCTTGCCGGTCGCCCCGGCCGCGGCGATGCGGTAGGCCTCGTCGGCGTCGGTCAACGGGAGCCGGTGCGAGACGACGATCTCGGGGCTGAGGCCGTCCGCGGCGATCATGCGCGCGACGTCCTCCATGCCCTGCACCGAGGTGACCCACGACGCCGTGAGGGTGAGCTGCTTGTGCAGCAGGGTGTCCGAGACCTCGGTCTCGAGGCGCCCGCCCTCGCCGAGCAGGCCGACGCGACCCCACTCGGCCGCGGCCTCGACCGCGGTCAGACGGCCGGGCGTGCTGCCCGAGCAGTCGACCGTGACCTGGCAGCCGACGCCGTCGGTCAGGGCCAGCACGTTCGCGACCGCGTCGCCGTCGGCGAGGACGACGTCGTCGACCAGGCCGGTCGCCCGGACGAACTCGATGCGCTCGGGCGACCGCTCGACGCCGATCACCCGGCGGGCGCCGAGCATGCGGCCGAGCATGGCCGCGGCGAGGCCGACCGGCCCGAGGCCGACGACGAGCAGGTCCTCCCCGCCGTGCACGCCGGTGCGGCGCAGGCCCTCGTAGGCGGTGCCGAATCCGCAGGCGATCAGGGCGCCGTCGACGAACGACAGCCCGTCGGGCAGGGGCACGCAGGTCGACTCGTCGACCAGCACGTACTCGGCGTGGCCGCCGTCGCGCTGCCAGCCGTACGACGCCTTGTTCGGCTGGTCGGTGCAGCTGATGAAGTAGCCCGAGCGGCAGTTGCGGCAGCGTCCGCAGCCCTGGATGTGGTAGACGATGACGTCGTCGCCGACGCCGAAGCGCGTGACCCCGGGGCCCGTCGAGACGATGCGGCCGCTCGGCTCGTGGCCGGCGACGACGCCCTGGTAGGCGGGGGCGCCGTCGAGACCCTTGTGGGTCTTGTAGCCGTGGTAGATGAAGCCGATGTCGCTGCCGCAGATGCCGCTCGCGCCGACCTGCACGAGCACCTGCCCGGGGCCGGGCGTCGGCACGTCGTGCGTCCGCAGCTCGGCGGTGCCGTCGCCGGGCAGGAACACGCCCTGCATGGTGCCGGAGGGGGACGAGGAGGCGCGGGTCGCGTCCCCGGCGGAGGACGCGGTGGCGGAGGGTGCGGTGGTGGTCATGGTCTAGCTCTCTTCGATCGACCCGCGCTTGCGGGACAGGGTGACGTTGAGCAGCACGGCGAGCACGATGATGACACCGCGGACGACGCTCTGCAGGAAGGAGTCGACGCCGAGCAGCACGAGCCCGTTGCCGATGAGGGTGATGAAGATCACGCCGAGGAAGGTGCCGATCAGGCTGCCCCGGCCGCCCGACATCGCGGTGCCGCCGATGACGACCGCGGCGATGACGTCGAACTCGAGGCCGTTGGCGGCGCCGGCGTTGCCCGAGCCGAGGCGGGCCGCGAGCAGCACGCCGCTGAGGGCGCCGAGCATGCCCATGATCGCGAACAGCACGATCCGCACCCGGGCGACCTTGATGCCGGCCAGCCGGGCGGCCGCCGCGTTGCCGCCGATCGCGAAGACCGAGCGGCCGAACGCGGTCTTGCGGGCGACGAAGGCGAAGACGAGGAAGGCCAGGATCATCACGACGGCGGGCGTCGGGACGCCGAACACCGTGCCGGTGAGGAACGGCATGACCGGGTCGTCGAGCGGCAGCGGCACGGGCAGGGCGTCGGTGCCGAACTGGCCGAGGCCCCGCAGCACGCTCCAGAGACCGAGGGTGGCGATGAACGACGGCACGAGGAACCTCGCGCGCAGCACGCCGGCGAGGGCACCCCAGCCGGCTCCGACCACGAGCGTGATGACGATCGCCAGCAGGGCGGGCAGCCCCCACTGGGTCATGGCGACGGCGACGATCACCGACGAGAGCGCGACGGCGGGGCCGGTGCTCACGTCGATCTCGCCGGCGATGATCACCAGGGTCATGCCGGTGGCGGCGATGCCGATCAGCGCGGCGTCGCGCAGTAGGCCGCTCTGGTTCGCCACGGTGAAGAAGCCGACCGCGTTGAACATCAGGTAGAGGTACAGCAGCACGATCGCGACCAGCAGGCCGACGATGTTGACGAGCGTGGTGTTGCGACGGAAGGCGTCGCGGACGCGACCGAGCGCGGAGTCGCGAGGCGCGCCTCCTGGTCCGCCGGTCGGGGTGGTCGTGGGGTCGAGTGTGGTGGTCATCGGGTCGTCCTTCTTCAGCTCGAGACCATGGAGGCCTGGAGCAGCACGGGCAGGGAGATGTCGGGGGCGCGGAACTCCTCGCGGAGGCCGCCGTCGCGCAGCACGAGCACGCGGTCGCAGGCGAGGGGCAGCTCTTCGACCTCGCTCGAGACGAAGACGACGAGCTTGCCGGTGTCGGCGACGGCGCGCATGATCTCGTAGATCTGCGCCTTCGCCTCGACGTCGACGCCTCGCGTCGGCTCGTCGAGCAGGAGCACGCGACTGTCGGCGTGCAGCCACCGCGCGATGACCGCCTTCTGCTGGTTGCCGCCGCTGAGCGTGCCGATCGGCCGGCCCAGGTCGTGTGCCTTGATGTTCAGACGCTCGGCGAGCGCCTTCGTGGCCGCCGCGATCGCACCCGACGACAGCGCGCCTCCCCGGGTCACCCGGCCGAAGTCGCTCATGACGATGTTCTCGTCGATGCCGAGGCCGGGGATCACGCCGCGGCCCTTGCGGTCCTCGGGCGTCATGCCGACCCCGAGCGAGAGCATGCGGGAGGCGCTGGGCCGGTCGACGACGGAGCCCGCGATCGCGATGGTGCCCCCGGTCGCCGGACGGAAGCCCGCGATCGCCTGGAGCAGCTCGGTGCGTCCCGAGCCCAGCAGGCCGGCGATGCCGAGCACCTCGCCGGCCCGACCCTCGAAGGTGACGCCCGAGAGCTTCGGGGCGACCTCGAGGTCGGTGACGGCGAGCAACACCTCGCCGCTCGTGACGGGGCGTGTGACGACGCCGCGCTCCTCGGGGTCGGCACCGATCATCAGCTCGATGATGTGGGCGGTGTCGCTGCCGGCGATCGACACCGTCTCGACGACCTTCCCGTTGCGCATCACCGTGGCCGTGTCGGCGATCTGCCGGATCTCGTCCATGCGGTGGCTGACGTAGAGCACGGCGACGCCCTGCGCCGCGAGACGCTTGACCGTGTCGAGCACGAGGTCGACCTCGGCGGCGGCGAGCGCGCTGGTGGGCTCGTCGAGGATCAGGAGGCGCGGGTCGTCCTGCAACGCCCGTCCGATCTCGACGATCTGCTGTTGCGCGAGGGTCAGCCCGGCGACCTCGGCGTGCACGTCGATGTCGGCGCCGAGGCGCTCGAAGGTGGCACGGGCCCGCTCGACCATGGCCCGGGTGTCGATGCCGAAACGACCGCGCGGCCATCGGCCCATGGCCAGGTTCTCGGCCACGGTCACGCCGGGCACGAGGCTGAGCTCTTGGTAGCACGTGGCGACGCCGGCTGCGGCGGCCGCGGTCACGCCGCCGGCGCCGAGCGGCACGCCACCGAGCAGGACCTCGCCGGTCGTGGGGGTCTCGACCCCGCTCAGCAGCCGGATCAGCGTGGACTTGCCGGCACCGTTCTGGCCGAGCAGCGCCCGCACCTCGCCGGCGTGCACGGCGAAGTCGACTCCGTCGAGCGCGGTGACGCCGGGGTAGACCTGGCTGACGCCGCGGGCCTCGGCGATGGGGGCGCCGCGGTCACGGGCGGGATCGAGCGGCGCGTCCGGGATGGGAGCTGTCGACTCTGACAAGGAGATCCTCCTGGGATCGAGGGGACGGGGTGAGGGGCGGCGGGGGCCCGGCGTCGTGCCGGGGCCCCCGGCGCCGATCAGGGGAGGCCGTCGGGGTGGGTCTCGGTCCACCCGGCGGCGTCGGCCGGCAGGTACAGGTCGATCGGTGCGGCCACGACCTTCTCGGCGGGCGTCGTGCCGTCGATGGCGTCCTGGGCCGCGGCGAAGGCGAGCTTGCCCGCCTCGATGCCGCTGATGTCGACGACGGCCTTGAGCACCGAACCGTCGGCGAGCTCGGCGGCGATGTCGCTCGTCATGTCCGAACCGAAGACGGCGACCTGACCGACGAGCCCTCGGGTCTGCACGGCCTTGTAGGCGCCGACGGTCGCGCCGCCCGCCTCACCGTAGAGACCGTCGAGGTCGGGGTTCGCGCTGAGCATCTGCTCGGCGGTCGAGACGGCGGTGTCGACCTCGGCGCCCTCCTGGTTGGCGACGAACACGGTGCCGGGCAGGGCCGCGGTCAGCGCCTCGGAGAAGCCCTTGTAGCGCTGCTGGCAGACCTCGTACTGCTCGCAGTTGATGACGCCCATCCTGGGCGCCGTGATGCCGGCCTCGGTGAAGTAGGCCGCGGCCTGCTTCCCGAGGTCGCCGCCGAACTTGAGCGGGTCGCCGAGCACCCACGCCGTGACGTACTGGTCGACGGCGTCGTCGCTGACGCAGGTGTTGTAGCAGATGACCGGGATGCCGGCCTCGCTGGCCTGCCGGACCGCGGGGACGCTGCCGTCGGTCGAGACCGCGGACAGGATGATGGCGCTGACGGCGGACGAGGTGAGCGTGTTCATGAACGAGCTCTCCTTCGACACGTCGCCCGCCGAGGTGGACTCGAGGAAGTCGACGTTCTTCGAGTCGGCGTCCGCGGCGTCCTGGACGCCCTTCTTGACGCCGCCGTAGAAGCCCTGGGAGTCGAGGTACAGGGCGCCGATGCGCTCGGTGCCGCCGTCGCCTCCGTCGGCGCTGGGGATGGAGCAGCCCGCGAGCGCGACCGACGCGGCGAGCGCGGCGGCCACGGCGAGGACGCGCCGTCGGGTCCTGGTGATGGGTGACATGGGTCGGGGTTCCTTTCTAGGGGCGCACGGCGTCGTCGCCGGGCGTGACCACGGGTGCGGTCGGGTCGGAGGAGGCGCGGGTCGGGTCGGTCGTGACCCCGAGCTCGGCCGAGAGGGCGGCGACGACGCGGCGCAGGGTCGCCACCTCGGCGTCGCGCACGTCCTGCGGGTCGTCGTGGAAGAGCAGCATCGACGGTAGCGAGGTGGCGAAGTAGTCGACCTCGCCCGGTGTGCGCGACAGCTCGTCCACGTACGAGTCGAAGTCCCCCAGCAGGTCGGCCGCCCACTCGGCCTCGCCCAGACGGGAGAGGGCACGGACGGTGGCCGCGCTGCGCTCGGTGAAGGCCTGCGTGGCCATGCCCGCGAAGTCGCCGGTCGACCGGGAGGCCTCGGACCAGGCGGCCCGGGCGGCGTCGGCGTCACCCGCCGCGGCGAGCGCGTCGCCGAGGGCCAGGTGCAGCTCGGCCGTGGTGGCGAGCGGGTGCCGCGCCTCGCCGAGGGTGGCGGGTGGGGCGAGGGCGGCCTCGACGGCGGATCGCGCCCGCTCGGCGTCGCCCTCGGCCAGCGCCCGACGGGACACGGCGAGGCAGGCGTCGTCCCAGGCGCCGAGCACCTGGCCCTCGCCACCCTCCCAGGGCTGGAAGCTGCGCGAGGTGAGCACGGCGAGCGCGTCGTCCGGGCGTCCCACCTCGGTGAGCAGTCGGGCGCGCACCACGCAGAGGTCGTCCCGCTCGGCGACGAGGTCGATCCGTGACTCGAGCTCGGCCAGCCGGTCGTCGGCGGACGCCCCCAGCCGCCCGGCCAGCTCGTCGGACTCGAAGAGCAGCCGGGAGTCGTCGGGACGGACGCGCAGCGCGTCGTCGTAGTGACGAGCCGCGAGGTCGGGGTCGGCCAGCACGTTGTAGGCGGCCACGCCGAGGTTCCGCTGCACGACGGCGGCCTGCGCGTCGTCCAGGTCGGTCGCGGCGGCCCGTCGCCAGGCGTCGACGGCGTCCTGCCCGCGGCCCCGGTCGTACCACCAGCTGCCCAGCAGCGACCAGGCGAGGCCGTCGGCCGGCTCGAGGGCGACGGCGTCGAGCAGGGCCGCGACGTCGTCGAGGCGCGAGGGCAGGCAGTTGGTCGCGTCGAGGGCGTGGACCGCGGCGAGTGCCCGACGCGCCTCGTCCACGCGGCCGGTCCTCGCCAACGAGGAGGCGCGGTGGTAGGCGAGCAGCGGACCGACCGCCACCTGCCCGAGCGCGGTGGACGCGACGGCCCCCTGGGCGAGGTCGAGGACGCGGAGCGCCTCGTCGACGTGCCCGGACGAGCCGTACTCGAGCGCGACGTCGAGCAGCGTCGGGGCGTCGTCCGTGAGGCGTCGGCCCGCGAGGTGTCGCGCCCACTGGTCGAGCGGGTCGAGCTCGAGGGTCTCGGCGAGCAGCCTGTCCGCCTCGTCGTGCCGGCCGAGGCCGCGCAGGGTCAGCGCGAGCAGGTCGCGCACCTGCAGGTTGTCGGTGCCGTGCGACAGGGCCGTGCGCAAGAGGGCCTCGGCCCGGACGGGGTCGGCCGGACCGGCGAGCCGGGCCAGGGCCAGCGACGCGGGAGCCACCCAGGCGGCGTTCCAGGCGGACTTCTCCAGCGCCTCCTTCGCCTCGTCGGTGCGCCCGAGGCGCACGAGCGTGAGGCCGAGACGGTAGAGGGCCTCGCCGTCGGCCGGGTTCGGCGCCCACGCCGACTGACGGCCGACCGCGACACGGAGGAGCGCGAGGGCTTCGTCGTAGCGGGCCGCGGCGTGGAGGAGGGTCGCCTGGGCGACGTTGCTCCGCACGTCGCCCGGGTCGCGGCGGAGCGCCTCACGCCAGTAGGGCTCGGGCGAGCGGGTCGCGTGACGGTACTGCCGCAGGTACTGGCCGATGAGGAAGAGCTCCTCGACGGTCTCGACGTCGGCGGGGGCGGGCGGGGCGACGGCGGCCTCGGGGGCGGCAATCTCGGGGGCGGCCTCGGGGGTGCCGTCCACGGGGGTGCCGGCCTCCGGGGTGCCGGCCGCGGCCACCGCGTCGAGGCTCGCCTGGACCGTGGAGCCGAGCACCGTGACGAGCGTGCGTCCGGCGGAGCGCGCCTCCACGACGACCTCGGAGAGGAGGACGTCCGCCGGCAGGGACCGGTCGAGCACCGACGGCAGGCCGGGTTCGACGTCGACCGTGACCGAGTCGAGGACGGTGCCGTCGACCGTGCGGACGACGATCTCGGCCCGCGGGTGGACGGCCGTGACGGCGAGACCGATGCGCAGGGCGCTCCCGGCCCCGGCGGGGTCGTCGAGCTGCTCGACGCGCAGGGCCGCGTCACGGGTCGCCTGGTGGGCGGGGCCGATCTCGGTGATCGGGTACCAGTACTGGCTGAAGGTCTTCGTCTCGCCCGGGGTGAGGAACGAGAAGTCGGGCTGGTTGTCGGTGTAGACGCCGGCCATGAGCTCGACGTAGGGGCCGTCGGAGTCGGTGAGGTTCGCGTCCCAGGCGTGGCCGAAGGGGGCGTCACCCCAGGTCCACTGCTTCTTGCCGGGCGAGATGGCCCGGTCGGCCCAGTGCACGAAGCCCGCGCGCCGCCCGTGGTCGTAGCCGCCGAAGAAGTCGTCGTCGGTGTGGGTCACCATGTACGAGGTCGGCACGGGGATGTTGCGGTACCAGTCGAGGCGGTCGGCGTCGGGGTGCTCGTCGTCGACGCGGGCCGGGTAGTCGACGCCGTAGTAGTCGCCCTCGACCCGGGGGAAGGTCACGACGGCCCGTTTGGCGTGGTCGGCCACGTGCCGCACGTCGGTCGGGAAGAACGACTGGTAGTCGTCGCCCACGGCGGCGGCGACGTTGGCCCACCAGAGGAAGGTCTGCGTCTCGTCGCTGCGGTTGAAGAGGCGCACCCTGGCCTCGATGAGCGACGAGTCGGGGCGCAGCCGGATGCCGTGCATGCCCTTCATCCGGGCGAAGGGGTCGTGGTCGGAGCACCACACCGTCACCGACCCGTCGGCCTCTCGCTCGATCGACACGTCGGTCGGCAGGAAGGTCGCGGGGCGGTGGTGCTGGGGCCAGTTGAACTCGACGCCGCCCGAGATCCACGGACCGGCCAGGCCGACCAGGGCCGGCTTGATGACGTTGTTGCGGTAGAAGACGTCGTAGTCGGCGGTCTTGTCGTACGCGACGTGCAGCCGTCCGCCGAGCTGGGGCAGGATCACCAGGCGCAGCCAGCGGTTCTCGAGGTGGACGGCCTGCCACTCGTGCGGCCGCTTCTCGGCGGAGATGCGCTCGTGGAACGGCAGCGGGAAGACCCGCCCGGACGATCCCTGGTAGACGCGGGCGTCGAGGAAGGCGGGGTACCGGTCGGGCTCGCCCGGCAGGTAGGTGTCGAGGACGAGGGGTTCCGACCAGACGGCGACTCCGGCGTCGGCCTGATCAGTGGGCACGGGGGGAAGAGCCATCTTCGACTCGGCGGTGAGCATGGTCCGAGCGTACGGAGGCTCCGAGCCCGTCGGAACGACCGATCCTGCCGACTGCCTGGACGAAACCACTGCGGCGGACCAGACTCGTCCACATGCTCCTCGAGGACGGCTTCCCCGGTCAACGCCTGCTCGTCATGCCCCGACCCCGGGTGCGGGCCGCCCTCTCGCGGCCGGGCACGTCCCACCTCGTCGTCACCGATGCGGGCTACTTCCCCCGGGCCCGGGCGCACGGCATGACCCGGCCCGACGGCGTCGACCAGTGCGTGGTGCTGGTCTGCACCCGGGGCTCGGGCTGGTGCGAGGTCGCCGGGGTGCGGCACCCCGTACGGTCGGGGCAGGTCGTGATCGTGCCTCCGGGCGTCGCGCACGCCTACGGTGCCGACGACGCCACCCCCTGGACCCTCTGGTGGCTGCACGTGGCCGGGCACGACCTCGCCGAGTTCCTCCGCGTCGCGGGGGTGCGGGCCGGCGCCCCGGTGCGCGAGCTGTCGGACGTCTACCGCATCGTGGCCCTGGTCGAGGAGGTCGTCCAGGCCATGGAGCGCGACCAGACCTTCGCCAGCGCCCTGGCCGCCTCGGGAGCCGCGTGGCACCTCATGGCGCTCGTGTCGTCCGAGCGGACGGCCGGGGCACCACGGGTGTCCGCGGTAGGTCAGGCCCAGGAGTACCTGCGTCAGCACGTCACCGAGCGCGTCTCGGTCGACGAGCTCGCCGCGATGGCCCGGCTGAGCCCCTCGCACTTCGCCACCCGCTTCCGCCGCGAGACCGGCGTGACGCCGCTGCGGTACCAGACCCAGTTGCGCATGGCGCGGGCCCGCGAGCTGCTGGACACGACCGACTCGCCGGTCGGCCTCGTGTCCGAGCGCGTCGGCTACGTCGACCCCTTCTACTTCGCCCGCCAGTTCAAGGCCGTCCACGGGGTCTCGCCGACGGCGTACCGGGCACAGCGCAAGGGCTGAGCCGCCGACGCCCGCCTCGAGACACCCGGTTTCGAACGATGCACCCAGAAGCTTCCGGGTGCATCGTTCGAAAGCGGGTTCATCGGCGAAGGAAGTCACGCATGGCGCGTCGAGCGATGCGGTCCGGCGAACCGCAACCCGGCAAGAGCGGCCCCCGGGGACGACGAACGCCCCCGCACACACGGTGCGGGGGCGTCCGGCGGGACGGGGTCGGATCAGGCGAAGGTCGCCGCGTCGATCACGAAGCGGTAGCGCACGTCGGACTTCAGGACGCGGTCGTAGGCCTCGTTGATCTGGTCGGCGTCGATCAGCTCGGTCTCGGGCACGATGCCGTGCTCGGCGCAGAAGTCGAGCATCTCCTGGGTCTCGCGGATGCCGCCGATGGCCGAACCGGCCCAGCTGCGACGGGCGGGGATCAGCGCGAACGCGGGCACCTCGAGCGGCTCGGACGGGGCGCCGACGTTGACGAGCGTGCCGTCGACGGCCAGCAGGCCGAGGTAGGCGCCCATGTCGACCTTCGCCGACACGGTGTTGATGATCAGGTCGAACGAGTTGGCCAGGTCGGTGAAGGTCTGCTCGTCGCTGGTCGCGTAGTGCGCCTTGGCGCCGAAACGCAGCGAGTCCTCTTTCTTCGAGGTGGTCTGCGACAGCACGGTGACGTCGGCACCGAGTGCGGCGGCGATCTTCACGCCCATGTGGCCGAGGCCGCCCATGCCGACGATGGCGACCTTGGTGCCCTCGGTGACGCCCCAGTGGTGCAGCGGCGAGTACAGCGTGATGCCGGCGCAGAGCAGCGGTGCGACCTTGTCGTAGTCGAGCGACTCGGGCACGCGCAGCACGAAGTCCTCGGTGACGACGACGGCCTGCGAGTAACCGCCCTGGGTGACGGTGCCGTCGGCCGGGTCGACGCTCGTGTAGGTGCCGACGTTGCCCTTGGCGCAGTACTGCTCGTCGCCGCGCTTGCAGTACTCGCACTCACCGCACGAGTTGACCATGCAGCCGACGCCGACGCGGTCGCCGACCTCGTACTTGGTGACCTCGGAGCCGACCTCCGAGACGGTGCCGACGATCTCGTGACCCACGACCTGCGGGTACTGGATCTCGCCCCACTCGCCGCGGACGGTGTGGATGTCGCTGTGGCAGATGCCGGCGTAGGCGATGTCGATCATGACGTCCTTCGGGCCGACGTCGCGGCGCTCGATGGTCGTCTTGACGAGGGGCTCGGTGGCGGACGGTGCCGCGTAGGCGTTGACGGTGCGCATGGGTCTCCTGGGGGTGGATTCGGTACGGGGACGAGGGGCGGGTCGGAACGCGGTGCTCGACGACGGGCTCCTCGTCCTCGACGCTACGCCCCCGCGCCGATCGTGGGAGGCCCTGACAGGGCCCCCGACGCGACGGCCCGCAGGAGGCGCGGTGCGCGTCCGTCCGGCACCGCGCCTCCTGCGGGTGGCCCGGCAGGGCGACGGCACCCGTGAGACACGCCTCCGGGTGGGAAAGTGCCCTGACTCGCGGCTCGGCTCGCACGGTGCGCGGCGTAGCAAGGAGCGAGACGCAGCACCGGGTGGTCCGGTGCCGGACGAAGGAGTCGACATGGCAAGCGGAGTGGCAACAGTGTGGGTGCCCGTGACCGACATGGGGCGGGCGACGGCGTTCTACCGTGACGCGCTCGGCCTCACGGTGACGAGCGAGAGCGACGACTGGACCGAGATCGACGCGAACGGCCTGATGATCGGCCTCAACGGTCGCGAAGAGGCCGCGGCCTCGAGCGAGGGTGGGGCGGTCATCACGTTCCAGCCCGACGGCAGCCTCGAGGACGCCCTGGCCGACCTGCAGTCGCGCAGCGCCGACGTCACGGGCACGATCAGCGAGCACCCGTGGGGCCGCATCCTGCCCTTCAAGGACACCGAGGGCAACGACCTGCAGTTCTACACGCCCCCGACCGACTGACGTCGGGGCCTGCAGGAGGCGCGGTGTCGGTCGAACCGGCACCGCGCCTCCTGCGTCCGGTCACGTCGCGGTAGGGCCGGCCGTGCCGCGGTCGCGTCGACCCGGCCGCGACCCCCCATGATGTGGGGATGGTCACCGAGATCCTCATCCTGAGCAACCTGCTCGCCGGCCCGCAGCACGGGTACGACATCAAGCGGAACGTGCGGCGCCCGGGCCTCGGCGTGGTCAACAACAACGCCGTCTACACGACGCTGAAGCGCCTGCACGACCGGGGCGCGCTCGACCGTCGCACCGTGGAGACCACGGGTCGCCCGAACCGCCAGGTGTTCTCGCTCACCGACGCGGGCCGCGACCTGCTGATCGCGCGGGTCGCCGACTTCCCCCTCTCCCGCGCCGGCGACGACGAGGAGTTCTACGTCCGGTTCGCGCTGCTGGACCTGGTCGACGAAGCGACGCGGGCGACGATCTTCGCCACGCGCCTCCAGGCCCTCGACGAGCGCATGGCGACGGCCCAGGCCTACCTCGACGCCAGCGACGACGACGCGACGCGCTTCCCCGTCCAGTCGGTCGCCATGTTCCGGCACCTGCTCGACCAGCTGCGCCGCGAGCGGGCCTGGGTCGAGGACTACTCGCGTGACGGCGAGATCGGTGCACCCAGGGCCCCGTAGAGCGGGGCACCTTTTTTTCGTCCCGTCCATTGATGACTAGTACCAACTGGACTAGCGTGACCTCGAAGCCACGCGTCAGCCGATCGCGTCACCTCGTCGCCGGCAGCCGACGTCACCGGCGTGGGCCGGCCCGGGCGACGAGGCGCCGTCGGGTCGTCGTGGCAGGGGCGTCACCGGTCGGGCCGGTGTGACCGCGGGGGGTCGCGGGCACTCCGGAGGTGACGGCCTGCAGGAGGCGCGGGGTCGTCTGAACCGACACCGCACCTCCTGCAGGTGAGGCGACCGGCTCAGGCGTCGAAGTCGGTGGCGCGGCTGCGCTCCGCCCACGCGTCGACGTCGCGGCGGAGGTCGTCGAGTGCGCCCGTGACGATCTCGACGGCGTCCGAGCCGAGCAGCAGCAGGTACGGAGCCTCGCCCGAGTCGACCGCGTCGACGAGCAGGCGGGCACCGGCGGCGGGGTCGCCGGGTTGGGTGCCGTCCGAGGTGTCGGCCTCGATGCGGCGACGTCCGGCGGTCTCGGCGTAGTCGGCGATGGGCGTGGCGGACTGCGTGAGCGAGCGCCCCGAGAAGTCGGTGCGGAACGAGCCCGGTTCGACGACCGTCGCCGTGATGCCGAGCGGGGCGAGTTCGGTGCGCAGGGCCATGGTCATCTGCTCGATCGCGGCCTTGACGGCGCCGTAGTAGCCCGAGCCGGGGCCCGTGCGGCGGGCACCGATCGACGACAGGTTGACGATCGTGCCGCTGCGGCGGGCGCGCATGCCGGGCAGGACGGCCTTGACGGTGCGGACGCTGCCGTGGAAGTGCGTGTCGAACAGGCGCGCCACGTGGGCGTCGTCACCCTCCTCGACGGCGGAGCGGTAGCCGTAGCCGGCGTTGTTGACGAGGACGTCGACGCCGCCGAACCGCTCGGTGGCGAGGCGGACGGCCGCGGTCACCTGGTCGGGGTCGGTGACGTCCAGGGCTGTGGCGACGGCGTGGTCGGGGTGGGCGTCGGCGATGTCCTGCACGGCCGAGGCGTCGCGCGCAGTGACGACGACGTCGTGTCCGCGGGCCAGCGCCTCCTCGGCGAAGGCTCGCCCCAACCCCGTGGAGCAGCCGGTGATCAACCAGGTCGACATGTGGTCTCTTCTCTCTCGTGCGTCGCGGTCGCTGACGCGCCGCACCCCAGACAACCAAGGAGGCGCGGTGCCCGTCGGGTCCCGCCGCCCCCGGTACCAGCAGTACCCCCCTCGCGTCGCTGCCCCGCGTCGCTGCCCCGCGTCGCACCGCCCACTGAACGTCGCACCGCCCACGTGCGCGGTGCGACGTCCAGTCGGCGGTGCGACGTCGGCGCCCGGCTCCCGCCGGGGCGGGGCGTGGCGGGGCTGAGGGACCCTGGCGGGGCCTCCCTGCCCCGCCCGCGCCGGCCTAGCGTCGAGAGCGACCCGGCCGGGCAGGCACCCCGCCGCCCCGAGCCGGCGTCCGGCACCGGACGTCCCGGCCCGACACCCACCCCAGGAGCAGACCCATGTCAGATCAGCCCGTCCAGGTCGGCGGAGGGCGCACCCTCTTCGGCGACTTTGCCCCCAAGCTCGCCGAACTCACCGACGACGTCCTCTTCGCCGACGTCTGGAACCGCCCCGAACTGTCCGCGCGCGACCGCAGCCTCGTCACCGTCGCGGTGCTCACCGCCGGCGGCAACACCGAGCAGCTGCGGTTCCACCTCGGCCGCGCCGTCGAGAACGGCGTCACCCGGGACGAGCTCGTCGAGGCGATCACCCACGTGACGCTCTACGCGGGCTGGCCCCGCGGGATGGCCGCCATGGGCGTCGCCCAGGAGCTCTTCACCGACGACGCAGACGACGACACCGACGAGAAGTGAGGAACCCGTGAAGATCCTGCCCCCGCAGCCCACGACCCTGAACCCCGACGAGCAGTTCCCGGGCCAGGTGTGGCTCGACCCCATCGTCACCCCGCAGACCGACGACCAGCGCACCACCGTCGCGAAGGTCCGCTTCGCGCCCGGCGCGCGGACCGCCTGGCACCACCACGCGCGGGGCCAGTTCCTGTACGTCACCGAGGGCGTCGCCCGGTTCGGCACCCGTGACGGGAAGGTCGTCGACGTCCACCCCGGGCAGACCATCTTCGTGGCGCCGGGCGAGGAGCACTTCCACGCCGCCGCCGAGGGCAGCTTCATGGAGCACGTCGCCATCCTCGAGGCGGCCGACGATCCGGCCACCACCACGACCTGGCTCGAGCGCATCACCGACGCCGACTACGCCGGCTCGGACGCCGGCTGAGGCGCCGAGACCCCAGGAAGTCGCCGAGACCCCCACTCGCGAGCAGGGGTCTCGGCAATTTCCTGGGGTCTGAGCACCGCACCCCACCGAGGAGGCGCGGTGCGATTCGATCCGGCACCGCGCCTCCTCGGGGCGCTCCGCCGCGCGGGCGAGCCGTTCGCGGCCGCGGGCTCGTAGGGTCGAGGGATGACGACGACGACGTGGACGACCCTGCAGCTCATCCTCTCCGCCGGAGTGGTGGTGTGCGGCGCGCTGCTGACGAGGGGTGGCAATGACCTCGTGGGATTGCTGATGATCATCAGTGGTGCGTTCTCGATCGTGGTCGGGCTGCGGTCGATGGCCGTGGCCCGCCGTGTCGAGAGGCAGCACGCCGCCCTCGAGGCCGGCGACCCGCCGACGCACGAGCGCTGACGCCGGCACCGACGCCACCCCCGACGACCATCGAGCACGAGGACGCCATGACCGACATCGCCTGGGCCACCGGCACCTGGACCACCGAACCGACCGCGGTCGACGTCGCCGACGACGGCCTGCGCGTCACGGCGGCCGAGGGCAGCGACGCCTGGCGCCTCACGTCGTACGGGTTCGTGCACGACACCGAGCACGCCCTGGTCGCGCCGTTCGAGCAGGGCACCGCGATGGAGGTGTCGTTCGTGCTCGACTTCACGGCCCAGTTCGACCAGGCCGGCATCTTCGTCTCGGTCGACCCCGAGACCTGGGTCAAGGCCGGGGTCGAACTCAGCGACGGCGAGCAGAGCCTCGGTGCCGTCGTGACGCGGGGCGAGTCCGACTGGTCGCTCTCCCCGGTCGAGTGGACCGGCCGCACCGTGACCATCCGAGCCAGCCGCTCGGGAGACGCGCTCACCGTGCGGGCCCGCGTCGACGCCGAGCCGTGGCGCCTGGTCCGGGTGGCCCCGCTCGCCCCCGACGCCGCCGCGAGCGCCGGCCCCTTCTGCTGCGCCCCCTCGCGCGCCGACCTCACCGTGCACTTCACCTCGTGGACGACGTCCGCCGCCGACGAGAGCCTCCACCCCGAGGACTGAGCACCCCGGCCGGGGCACCCCGCGGGCCGCGCCCGACGCCTCGGCCTGGGCACGGCCCCGTGGGCTGGGGACGGCGGAGCCGAGGAGGCGCGGCGACGGTCGGCGACGGGTCGGCCACCGTCGAGGTCCGCGCTTGACAACTTTGCTGAGTGCACTCAGAATTGAGCACACTCGGATGCTCGAGCCGGGACCCCTCGGACCGAGGACGTCACGGGCCGCGCCGGCGAGCCCTCCACCCGCAGCCTCAGCCCCAGCCCCAGCCCCCCAGGAGCACCCCATGCGAGCCTTCGCGTTCGACGCCTACGAGAAGCCCCTGCACGAAGTCGACGTGCCCGAGCCCACCATCGGCGACCACGACGTCCTGATCGCGGTCGCCGCTGCAGGCCTCAACCACCTCGACTCCAAGATCCGCGAGGGCACGTTCAAGCTGATCCTCCCGTACCGGACGCCCCTCGTCCTCGGCCACGACGTCGCCGGCACCGTCGTCGAGGTCGGCGGCTCGGTCCGCAGCCTGAAGCCCGGCGACGAGGTCTTCGCCCGCCCCCGCGACCACCGGATCGGCACCTTCGCCGAGCGCATCGCCGTCGACGAGGCCGACGTCGCCCTCGCTCCGACCTCGATCAGCACCATCGAGGCCGCGTCGCTCCCCCTCGTGGCCCTCACCGCCTGGCAGGCCCTCGTCGAACGCGGCAACGTGCAGCCCGGTCAGAAGGTGCTCGTCCATGCGGGCGCCGGCGGGGTCGGTTCGATCGCGATCCAGCTCGCGAAGCACCTCGGCGCGCACGTCGCGACCACCGCCTCCTCGTCGAACGCTGACTTCGTGCGCGAGCTCGGTGCCGACGTCGTCATCGACCACCGCACCCAGGACTTCGAGCAGGAGCTGTCCGGCTACGACCTCGTCCTGGACAGCCTGGGCGCCGAGAACCTGGCGAAGTCGCTCCGGGTGCTCCGCCCCGGCGGCATCGCCGTCGGCATCCAGGGCCCGCCCACCCCCTCCTTCGCGAAGGCCGCAGGGCTGAACCCGGTCGTCCGCCTCGCCGTCGCGGCCCTCAGCCGTGGGGTCCGAGTCCGGGCGAGGACGCTCGGCGTCCGGTACGAGTTCCTCTGGATGCACGCCGACGGTGCCCAGCTGCGCGAGATCGCGGCCCTCGTCGACGCCGGGGCCGTCCGCCCGGTCGTCGGCGCGACCCACCCGTTCGCCGAGACGGCGACCGCGCTCGACGGCCTCGGCAAGGTCCGCATCCGCGGCAAGGCGGTCGTCACCCTCCCGTGACGGCCGGCACCACGGCCGACGAACCCGCCGGCGCCCGTCAACGCCCGCCAGCGCCCGTCAGCGCGGCAGGATCACCTCGAGCTGACGTCGCACCCCCGCCACGATCTCGTCGTCCGGCACCGACTCGTCGACCGCCGACGACATCGCGAGCATCATGACGGCCGACACGACGTGCGCGAACGCGGCCGCGTCGGAGGGCGTCGCCGAGGTGAGGCGCGTGACGATCCCGGCCACCGCCTCCTCGGTCCGGGCGACGATCGCGAGCGCCTCGGCGTGGTGCGGCTCGGCGGCGTCGCCGAACGCCATCTCGCGCAGGTAGGTGCGGCCGTTCTCGACCTGCGCCCGGTTGCAGTGCACGATCGGCTCGAGCACCGCGACGACCGCGTCCAATGCGGTCGAGGCGGACGAGGAGGCGCGGATCCCCTCGTCGAGGGAGCGCGCGTACGCCGCGTTCTGCGCGAGCAGCAGCAGCTCGCCCTTGGTCTTCGCGTACAGGAAGAGCGTGCCGGCGCCGACGTCGGCCGCCTCGGCGATCTGCTGCGTCGTGACCTCGTCGACCCCGTGACGGCTGAACAGGTCGGACGCGGCCTGCGTGATGCGCTCGAGCTTCTCCTGCTTGTTGCGCTCTCGGCGGCCGAGCGACGACATGGGTTCTCCTGGGGTGACGGTGGACGGAAGGACGACGGTCGAACAGACGGAGGCCGGCGGTCGGAATAGAAACTGACTGAACTCAATTATGACAGGAGTCAGCAACGGGGCGACTCGATCACGGGTCGCCTCATCTTCGCACCACCCACGGAAGGAACACCCATGACCGACATCACCGGCTCCGTCGTCCTCGTCACCGGAGCGAACGGGGGCATCGGCACCCGTTTCGTCGAGGCCGCCCTCGCCCGCGGCGCCGCGAAGGTCTACGCCACGGCCCGCACCCCGCGCACCTGGGACGACGAGCGCGTCGTGCCCCTCACCCTCGACGTGACCGACCCGGCCTCGATCGCCGCCGTCGTCGAGGCGGCGCCCGACGTGACCGTGCTGATCAACAACGCCGGCGCGAACACCCCCACGCCCGGCATCCTCAGCCACACCGACGACGAGATCCGCGCCAACGTCGAGACCAACTTCTTCGGGCCGCTCTTCCTCGCCCGCGCCTACGCGCCGCTCCTCTCGGCGCACGGCGGCGGCACGGCCATCGTCGACATCCACTCGGCGCTGTCGTGGTTCGCCGTCGCGGGCATCTACTCGGCGACGAAGGCCGCGCTGTGGTCGGCCACGAACTCGCTGCGCCTCGAGCTGCAGCCCGCGGGCGTGCAGGTCGTCGGCGTGCACGTCGGCTACGTCGACACCGCGATGGCCGCGGGCGTCACGGACGCGAAGACCGACCCGGCGACCCTGGTCGCCGACGTGCTCGACGCCCTCGAGGCCGGCGAGCACGAGGTCCTCGCCGACGAGACCTCGCGCCAGGTGAAGGCGGGCCTGTCGGCACCGCTCGAGGCGCTCTACCCGCAGCTCGCCGCGCGCTGACCGGTGGGATTCAGGAGGCGCGGTGCCGGCCCGACCGGCACCGCGCCTCCTGCGCTCGGTCGCGTCAGCTGTAGCAGGCGCGGTTGATCGCCACGAGGAACGGTCCGTCGACGGTGCCGCCGGCCTCGACGTAGCCGCCGATGGCGTCCATCGCGAGGTCGCGACGCTGCGGGACGCGCTCCTTCTCGGCGGCGGCGAGCCACCCGGGCATCTCGGCGCGCGTGCGGTCGGTGCAGTAGACGGGCGAGCCGGGCTGCTGGCGCCAGGACTCGGCGAGGACGCCGGCGTCGACGGCGTCGAACCCGGTCTGCTCGACGAGCTGCATGGCCACGGCGCGGTCGGCGTCGCGGTCGGCGGCCACGGGGATGGCGACGCGGGCGGGGTCGCCGGGCTCGGTGGCCTTCGCGTCGAACGACTGCGAGATGATCGCGTTCCACGCCTTGGCGATCGGGCGTCCGAACAGCTCGGACAGCCAGACGCTCTCGGGGACGCCCTGCTCGAAGTCGTGCACCGAGCCGTCGCGCATCGGGTAGTGGTTCGACGTGTCGACGACGACCGCGCCCTCGGGGGCCGAGCGGACGTGCTCGGCGATGTCGGCGTTGCGGTTCATCGGCACCGAGACGATCAGGACGTCGACGCCCCGGGCGACCTCGGCGGCGTCCACGGCGCGGGCGCCGGTACGGAGGGCGGCCTCGTCGATCGTCTCGGGGCCGCGCGAGTTGGCGATGGCGACGTCGTGCCCGTGGCGGGCGAGGCGGCGGGCGATGGTCGAGCCGATGGAGCCGGCCCCGATGATCCCGATCGTCAGGTGTGCTCGTTCTTCTTCTCGTACGTCAGACATGCCTCCAGTGTGAACGTTGCCACTAGTGTGAAGGTCAAGTCGGAGGAGGACGCATGCGCATCGGTGAGCTGTCGACGAGGACGGGCGTCCCGTCGCGGATGCTCCGCTACTACGAGGAGCAGGGCCTGATCACCCCGACCCGGCTGGCGAACGGCTACCGCGACTACGACGAGTACCTCGTCGACCGCGTGGGCAAGATCCGCGGCCTGATCGACGCGGGCATCCCCACCCGGATCGTGACGGACATCCTGCCCTGCCTCGGCCAGCCGCAGACGATCGTCGTCGAGAACGCCGAACCGGGGCTCGTCGAACTGCTCGAGACCGAGCGCGACCGGATGACCGAGAAGATCGACTTCCTCACCCACAACCGCGACGCGCTCACGAGCTACCTCGGCGCCCTCGAGGACGCCGGCGTCGAGCGTCCGGAGACCCGGGCCGGGTGACCCGGGCCCTCGCGGCCGTGCCGGGGTCAGCTGGTCGCAGGCCGGGGTCGGCCGGTGGCAGGGCGGGGTCAGCTGGTCGCAGGCGGGGTCAGCCGGCGGCGGGGCGGGCCAGGATCAGGTTCGTCATGACCTGCGTCATCACGGCCCGGTCGTGCTGGTCGAGGAGTTCGATGCGGGTGCGGACCACTCCCCGGTCGGGACGCGACACCGACGGGCGGGCGTCGACGACGGTGAACCGGGCGCGGAGCACGTCGTCGGGGTGGACGGGAGCCGACCACCGCAGCTCGTCGACGCCGGGCGACGCGACGCTGGCGGCCTGGTTGAGGTAGGACTCCACCATCAGGCGCATCATCACGGCGGTGGTGTGCCAGCCGCTGGCCACGAGTCCGCCGAGGGGCGTCGCCTCGGCCCGTTCGGCGTCGACGTGCATGTCGTGCGGATCGAACCGGCGGCCGAAGTCGACGATCTCGTCCGCCGTGACGCGGTACGAGCCGTGCTCCAGCGTGAGGCCGGGCACGTAGTCGTCGAGGAATCGATCGGCGAGCCGATGCGCGAAGGGCGAGGTGTCGTCGGCCGCCGCTGCGGTCGCGTCCGGTTCGTAGGGCACGCCTTCACCCTAGGTCGGCCGAGACCCCAGGAAGTCGCCGAGACCCCCACGCGCGAGCAGGGGTCTCGGCGACTTCCTGGGGTCTGAGCCGAGGAGGCGCGGTGCCGGTCGACCGGCCCGCGTACGATTCCGGCATGAGCCGCTTGGACGACATGCCGTTCGCCAGGGTCTACCCCCTGTACGTGGCCAAGGTCGAGCGGAAGGGCCACACGAAGGCCGAGGTCGACCGGGTTGTGACCTGGCTGACCGGTTACGACCAGGGCGAGATCGACCAGCACGTCGCCGACGGCACCACGTTCCGCGACTTCTTCGCGGCCGCCGACCTCAACCCCCGGGCCTCGCTCGTGACGGGCGTCATCTGCGGCGTCCGCATCGAGGCCCTCGACGACGAGCTGACCGCGAACATCCGCCGCCTCGACAAGCTCGTGGACGAGGTCGCGCGCGGCCGCCCGATGGCGAAGGTGCTGCGGGAGCAGTGAGGCGTCGGCGGTGACGCCGAGACCCCAGGAAGTCGCCGAGACCCGCACTCGCGAGCAGGGGTCTCGGCGACTTCTTGGGGTCTGAACGCCGAGGAGGCGCGGTGCGGGTCGACCGCTCGGGCGAAGCTCACCGCTGATCATGAGCGTCGTGCGGCGGCTCCGAGGTCGGCGAGACGCCGCAGCCCCTCCTGCGAGGGCGACCCGGGTTCCGCCGTCCAGACGATGGCCGTGTGGCCGCCTCCGGCATCGAGGGCTCCCCAGTCGAGCGTCAGCTCCCCCACGACGGGATGCCGCAACACCTTGGTGCCCGTGCCGCGCGTCGCCACCTCGTGCGCCGTCCAGAGCCCCGCGAACTCGGTGCCGAGGGCGACGAGCTCGGCGATCAGGGCCTGGAGCCGCGGGTCCTCCGGGTCCCGAGCGCTGTCCATCCGCAGCTGCGCGAGGGCGAGGTCGACCACCCCGAGCCAGTCCGAGTACAGGGTGCGGAGGGCGGGGTCGGTGAACAACAGGCGGATGAAGTACCGCTCGCCCTCGGGGACCGCCGAGAAGTCGGTGATGAGGGACGCCGCCATGGTGTTCCACGCGACGACCTCGGTCCGGGGGCCCATGACGAAGACGGGCGTGGCGCCGAGGTCCTCGATCATCCTCAGGACGAAGGGGGCGACGCCCACCGACACAGGAGGCGCGTCGTCGGGCAGGACCTTCCCGGCCAGTCCGGCCAGGTAAGCCCGCTCATCCGGGCCGAGTCGGAGGACCCGAGCGAGATCGTCGAGCACGGGCGCCGACGCCGGGAGTCGTCCCTGCTCGAGACGCGTGTAGTAATCCGTGCTGATGGAGGCGGCCCGGGCGACCTCCTCGCGGCGCAGTCCGGGGACGCGTCGGGGGTGCTCGTCGTCCGTCAGACCGAGGTCGTGGGGCTGCAGCTCCGCTCGCCGGGCACGGAGGAAGTCGCCGAGCTCTCGCCATTTCGGTTCCGCTGCCATGCGCCGATCCTGCCAGACCTCCGGAGTGACGGCGGGAGCGTCGGTCCTGCCGCGAGCGACGAGCTGGGGGGTCATTTTCCTTCCCCTGTGGAGCGCCGGATGCGAGTGGCAACGTGATCTCACGACACCGGAAGATCCCCTTTCGGTGGCGACAGGAGGACACCATGAAGGCCATCGGCCTCACCGCATTCGGAGGACCGAGCGTCCTCCACCCCGTGGACGTCCCCGAGCCCCACGCAGGGCCCGGAGAGGTCCGCATCCGCGTCCGCGCCGCGGCCGTGAACCCGGTCGACACGATCATCCGCTCCGGCGGCTTCGCCGGCAACGACGGCGCCGTCGTCGAACCGGTCGTCCCCGGAACGGACGTCACCGGCGTCGTCGACGAGCTCGGCGACGACCTCGCCACCGACGAGGGCTTGCAGCTCGGTGACGCGGTCATCGGGTTCGTGGTCCCCGAGGGCAGCCACGGTGGCTACAGCGAACACGTCGTCCTCCCGGCGGAATCGGTCACCCGGCTGCCCGGCGACCTCACGTTCGTCGAGGGTGCGTCGTTCCTCTCCAACGCCCTGACCGCCGAGATCACGCTCGAGCACCTCGCTCTCGACCCCGGAGCGACCCTCGCCGTGACCGGTGCCACCGGAGCCGTGGGCGGCTACCTCGTCGAGCTCGCCGTCCGCCGAGGCATCACCGTCATCGCCTCGGCATCCGAGGCGGAAGCGGAACTCGTCCGGGGCTTCGGGGCGACCCACGTCATCGACCGCGGCGAGGACTTCGCCGCCGGAGTCCTGGCCCTGACCGGGGGCCGTGGCGCCGACACCCTCGCCGACCCGGCGATCGTCGGCGAATCCGTCTTCGGTGCCGTCCGCGACGGAGGACAGGCGGCGTTCTACCTCCCCACCGACAGCACACCCGGTCGCGACGTCCAGGTCTTCTCGTCGTACGTGATGCGGTCCCACCGTCGCCACGACGTCATCAGCGCACTCGCGCAGCTGGCCGACCGAGGTGAGATCGCGACCCGTGTCGCCGGCACGCTCCCCGCGGCCGACGCCTCGACCGCCCACTCCCGGCTCGAGCAGGGCGGCCTCCGCGGCCGTCTGATCCTCGAGTTCTGACCCAACCGATCCCCACTCCCCGACCCACCAGCACCACCACCAGCACCAAAGAAGGACATCCCATGGACATCGCCGCACCCCTCCCCAGCGTCGGACAGACCTGGCTCGCCGACCTCGGCCCCGACACGCCCCTCGGCCACTTCACCGTCGAGATCACCTTCGACACCGAGACCCAGGTCTCGTTCCTGGTCACGGGCGGTGCCATCGAGGGCCGTCACGAGACGATGGAGTACACCACCACGAAGGTCCGCGACGGTCTGCACGTCGTCCGCTGGACCGAGCCCGACTCGGGCGACCACGTCACCCACATCGAGGACTACACGAACGGCGCCTGCATGGCGAGCTCCGTCATCGGTGGCGAGTTCGTCCAGCTGCACGGCACCTGGACCCGCGTCCGCTGACCCCGGCCGGCCCCGGCACCGGTTCCGATGCCTCCGCCGACCACGGGTGCCGAGGCAGGGAGGCCCTGAGCGGGCCTCCCTGCCTCGTGGCGCCCCGCCTACCGTCGACCCCGACTCGACACCCCTGAGAGGAACACCATGAAGGCAACAGTCATGTACGGCGCCGGCGACGTCCGCGTCGAAGACGTCCCCGACCCCGTCGTCCAGAAGCCCACCGAGGCCCTGATCCGTGTCACCTACGCCTGCGTCTGCGGCTCGGACCTGCACCCGTACCACGACCTCGGCGACACCCCCGAGGGCCGCCGCATGGGCCACGAGGCCATCGGCGTCGTCGAAGAGATCGGTGACGACGTCCGCACCCTCTCCGTCGGTGACACCGTCATCGTGCCCTTCGCCTGGTCGGACGGCACCTGCCCGTTCTGCCGTGACGGCATCACCACCTCGTGCGTGCACGGCGGCTTCTTCGACGGTGCGCCCTCGGCGACCCAGGCCGAGAAGCTCATCGTCCCCGAGGCCGACGGTACCGCCGTCAAGGTCCCTGCCGGCACGGACGAGGCACTCATGCCGAGCCTGTTGACCCTGTCCGACGTCTACCTCACGGGCTACCACGCCGCGGTGCAGGGGCAGGTCGGCCCGGGCAAGACGGTCACCGTGATCGGCGACGGCGCCGTCGGTCTCTCGGCCGTCCTCGCCTCGAAGCAGCTCGGTGCCGAGACGATCATCCTGATGGGCCGCCACACCGCCCGCACCGACCTCGGCCGCGAGTTCGGCGCCACCCACGTCGTCGCCGAACGCGGTGACGAGGGCGTCGCGAAGGTCATGGAGATCACCGGCGGCGAGGGCTCGCACGTCGTCCTCGAGGCCGTCGGTCACATGCCCGCCTACGAGCAGGCCTACGGCATCGTGCGCCCCGGCGGCACCATCAGCCGCGTCGGCGTGCCCCAATACGAGGAGGCGCCGGTCGGCTTCACCTCGCTGTTCGGCAAGAACGCGACCCTGACCGGTGGCCCTGCCACGGTGCGCGCCTACCTCGAGGCCGCCATCCCGCAGGTGCTCGACGGCACCATCGACCCGGGCCGGGTGTTCGACCGCGAGCTGCCCCTGTCGGAGATCGCCGAGGGCTACCGCCTGATGGACTCCCGCGAGGCACTCAAGGTGCTCATCCGCCCGTGACGACCGGGGAGGTGCCTGTCCAGCGAGCGGGCGCCTCCTCCTCCCCGCGGACGACCGGTCCCGCACCTCCCCCGCCCCCCTCCCCTCGAACTCAGAAGGAGTCTCACGATGCCCACCTTCGACCCAGGCACCCTGGCCGCCATCGGCGGCACCGACGACTTGCACGTCTCTCCTCTGCGGGACGACGGCGTCACCCACGGCACCCCCACCTGGATCTGGTCCGTGGTCGTCGACGACGCGCTCTTCGTCCGCGCCTACAACGGGACCTCGTCCCGGTGGTACCGAGCCTCGATGAAGCAGGGCGCAGGACGCATCCGCGCCGCGGGCGACGAACACGACGTCACCTTCGAGGCCGCTGCGGGTGTCGCCGACGACCTGGTCGACGCCGCGTACGAGGCGAAGTACCACGGCAGCCCGTACCTGCCTCCCATGCTCACCGCGAAGACCGTCGCGGCGACGGTGAAGATCAGTCCGCGCTGAGCGTCGCTACGACACCGGTTCGACGAAGGGGCTCCGCACGATCTGCGGAGCCCCTTCGCCGTCGTCGGTGGTCACGTCGGCACGACGCGCGCCCGTTCAACAGAGCAGGGCGTCGCGTCGCATGCCGTGCCGCAGACAGGAGAGACCGCCATCCGGGCACGGATGGCGGTCTCCCCGGTCGCATCTGCGGGTTAGCTGGTCCTCGCCGCATTCTTGTGAAGCGAACTCCGAAGGGCGAACCACACCAGTGGCCCGACAACGGGGGCCACGACGACCACGATGAGCCAGATGGTCATCATCTGTGCCGACATCGCCTTGTCGCGAACGATGGAGACGATGGCACTGACGAGGAGAACCAAGCCAGCCAAGAGGACTACGGACCAGAAAAGGTCGAGTGGTGCGAGTCCGAACATGAAGTTCTCCTTCTTCCTAACTTACGTTCTATTTTAGGCGCGGGCGACGGATGCCCCACCGGTGGTCGTCCGCAGGTCGAGCCAGAACGGGGTGTTGCCCCATCCCCCGGCAGACAGGTTGAACTGGTGACGGATGTCGCGGCCGTTGTTTCGTGAGAACGCGATCTCATTCGAGACGGCCAGCACGGTGACGACCTTGTTGGAATTCGCGATGAGCTGCGACTTGGACGACGTCGGGGTGATCTGGTAATTCGCGTTGAAACTGTTACTCCACGTGACACCGTGGTAGTAGACGTGGCAGCTCTGCGCGTAGCGAACGCCTCCATTGTTACCGAAGACACAGTTGCTGACGCCCTGGGCTTGAGTGGAGACTCCACCCGTCTTGGGTGGCAGCACGACATTGCTCTTGGCGGTTCCGTCCAAGAACGGCTTCGCCTGAGCGATCATGGCCTGCAGTTCGGCGGGACTAGCTTGGCGCCCCTGCTCAATGCCCATCTCGGTGTAGGAACCGTCTGCGTAGACGTCCTTCGTCACCTTGTAGTCGCCCTGCTGCTTCGTGGTCGACGACACCGCAGCCTTGCCAGACGCGGCGTCCCACAGCTCGCCGTCTGTGACTTTCTGCAACAACTCGGCCTGCTGCGCCGGAGCGATGTCGGAAGCTGCGAGAGACGACTTCGTCTTCTCGAGTTCGACCTGGCTCACACCCGCCGGGGCGGCGATCGCCGGCGCTCCCATCAACGTGGTCCCCAAAACGCAAACTGCTGCCGCAACACTGAGGCCTACCATCTGCTTCTTCATGCAATTCCCCCTTGAACTGTGCGTTGAAGCCCCAAACATACAAAGGGGTCTGCTTTTTTTTCAACCCCCCTCGAGATGTTGCATCTGCTGCACTTTCTTCCCCTTGCCGTTGAGGAGGTGAGCATCGATGATGCCCAGTGCCGAACCGGTCAGAGCGCCCCAGGGAACGCGGAGCGCCGCCCGTGCACCGTCAGCGCGAACGCCACGACCCCGAACCCGATCATCAGTACCGGCAGCACCAGCCCGTCCGCCACGGTCAGCAGGGCGGCCCCGACGATCCCGGCGAAGA
Source organism: Frigoribacterium sp. CFBP 8751 (assembly GCF_014841545.1). Taxonomy (NCBI): domain Bacteria; kingdom Bacillati; phylum Actinomycetota; class Actinomycetes; order Micrococcales; family Microbacteriaceae; genus Frigoribacterium; species Frigoribacterium sp. CFBP 8751. The sequence goes on along the minus strand of NZ_JACYUB010000001.1, from coordinate 307,051 downwards.
AGATCGCGACGTTGAACGCCACCGGCAGGAAGGCGTTCGCGACGTCGGCGTTGTCGCCACCTGCCGTGGTGAGCGCCGCTTGCAGCTGGGCCGAGGCCCCGCCGAACGTGACGCCCCACAGCACCGCGGCGACGACCACCGCCGGCACCGAGGCGTGCCCGACGAGCAGGATCACACCCGCGACGACGAACAGCGCGACGCTGCCGTGCAGCAGCGCCCGCGGGTGCCGGTCGAGCAGCGCCCCGGTGACGACGATCCCGCCGATGGAGGCGATGCCGTAGATCAGCAGCGTGACGTCGACGCCCAGCCCCGACCCACCGGCCCGCAGGTACGGCGAGACGTAGGTGTAGATCGTGTTGTGGGCGAGCATCCACGCGGCGATGACGGCGAGGATGACGGCGATCCCCGGGATGCGGAACACCCGCCCGAGCGACAGCCGTGCCCCCGCCGGTGCCGGTGCCGCGTCGGGGACGATGCTCGCCACGAGCGTGAAGACGACGACCCCGAGCAGGGTCAGCCCACCGAACGACCACCGCCAGTCGAAGGCCGTCCCGAGCCACGAGCCCAGCGGCGTCCCGAACGCGAAGCCGACGGGCGCACCCGCCGAGACGATCGCGAGCGACAGGCCGGCACGGTCGGGCGGGCTGATCCGCCGACCGTAGGCCGCGAGCATGCCCCAGATGACGCCCGAGAACGCGCCGGCCACGAACCGCGACACGAGGGCGAGGGCGATGACGGGCGAGAGCGCCGTCACCGTGTTCGCGACGACCAGGCCCGTGATCGCGATCAGGAGGAGCGGCTTGCGACGCATCCCCCGGGTGAGCGTGATGGCCGGCACGGTCGCGACCACGGTGCCGAGTGCGTAGGCGCTGATCAGCAGTCCCACGGCCCCCTCGCTCGTGTCGAGACCGTTCGCGATGACGGGCAGCAGGCCCGCCGGCATCGTCTCCATCGCGACGAGGATGAACCCCATCGTCGCCAGGACGACGAGCGAGAACACCGGCAGCCGTTCGACGGGCCCTTCGGCGACGGAGGCGCGGGGCACGTGGGTGGGGACGGGGGCTGTCGACATGGTGAGGTCCTTTCGGGCGCGGGGATGCGCCTCCTGGGGGTGGGCCCAGTGGTGCGGGAGGAAGAAGGAGGCGCGGGTCAGGTGACGGGGTCGGCGGACCGGGCGCGTTCGACGACGTTCTCGGTCGCCGCCCACGAGGCGAGGAGGCGCAGCCCCTCGTCGGACGCGGAGCCCGGGGCGGCCGTGTAGACGGTGAGCGAGTGCCCGGGGGTGTCCTGGAGTTCCATCACCTGGAAGTCCAGCTCGAGCAGGCCGACGGATGGGTGCCGGAACTCCTTGGCGCCGGTGTAGTGGCGGCGGACGTCGTGGGCGGCCCAGCGGGCGCGGAACTCGTCGCTGCGGATGGACAGCTCGCCGACGAGGGCGGCGATGCCGGCGTCGTGCGGGTTGCGTCCGGCGTCGCGTCGCAGGATGGCGACGTTGACGGCGGCTGCGCGCTCCCAGTCGGGGTAGAAGTCGTGGGCGCCGGGGTCGAGGAAGATGTAGCGCGAGTGGTTGGCGGGGCGCAGGGTGCTGCGGTACATGTCGGAGTAGAGGGCGAAGCCGAGGGCGTTGGCGGCGACGAGGTCCATGCGGGTGTTGGTGACCATCGCGACGGCGCCGGTCATGGCGTCGAGCATGTGTTGCACCGGGGACTGGGCGATCTTCTGTTCGCTGGTGACCGTGGGCTTGCGGCGGGAGGGGACGGAGGCGCGGGCGAGGTCGTAGAGGTGGTCGGTCTCGGCCTGGTCCAGGCCGAGGGCGCGGGCGATGGCGTCGAGGACGCTGTCGGAGACGCCGCCGAGGTTGCCGCGTTCGAGTCGTGTGTAGTAGTCGACGCTGACGCCGGCGAGGCGGGCGACTTCGTCGCGGCGGAGCCCGGGGACGCGTCGCTGGCCGCCCGCGCTGACGACGCCGGCCTGTTCGGGCGAGAGGCGTGCGCGGCGGGTGGCGAGGAAGTCGCGGACCTCGGCTCGGTTGTCCATGGCTCCGACCCTACGGTCGGCGGTTCGGAGCAACCAGGCCCTGTCGGGGCCAGGTTCGGGGGGGGGGGGGGGGCACGGCGTGGAGAGGTGGGCGTGGTCGAGTCAGGACGCGGAGGTCGCGGTAGTGGGCGGACGAGATCCTCTGCGTCACGAGTTGCCCGATCGCGGCCCTGCCGCCGCTCCTGACAGGTGAGGCGCTCTGGCCTCGGGATGCCTCCCGGGGGTGGCCACCTGGACCGTTACCGTGAGGCCATGAGCCACAGAGCACGCGAGCGCGCCATCCTCTTGACGTCGGTTCTGCTGGGACTCGGCGTGAACGTCGGCCTGGACATCGCCACCGACGCGCCTCTGCTCGTCAGGTGGGGGGCGGCGGCCGCCGTCGGTCTGCTCGTGTTCACGATTGGCAGACGCGTCATGCGGGATCGGGCCGACGACTAGCTCTGCTCCGGCCACGAAGGCACCCGCACCCAGGTGGCTCCCCGACTCGACCAGTCGATCGCCCGACGCCGACGACCGCCCTCGCCAGCAGGCGAGGACGATCGACGGGAGGCGCGTCCGGGCCCAGCGCCGGCCACGGCGTGCCAGGTCAGGCAGTCGGACCCAGCTCAGCGAGTTCGCCGCCCGCGATGCGGAGACGACGTTGTGCCCGACGGGCCACGGCCGAGTCGTGCGTGACGATGACGAGGGTGAGCCCTCGATCACGCCAGACGCCCTCGAGCAGGTCCATGATCTCGTCGCGGGTGGCCTCGTCGAGAGAACCCGTGGGCTCGTCCGCGAGCAACACGCTCGGTTCCTTGACGAGCGCCCGGGCGATGGCGACGCGCTGCTGCTGCCCTCCGGAGAGTTCGCTCGGCAGGTGGTCGGCTCGTTCGGCGAGACCCACGGACGCCAGTGCCGCCTTGGCCTTGTCCCGGCGCTCCGCCCGGGGCGTCGTCCCGTCTGCGAAGGCCGTCTCGACGTTCTCGGCGGCCGTCAGGGTGGGGATCAGGTTGAAGCCCTGGAACACGAAACCGATCTCGCGTGCCCGTGCCGCCGCCAGGGCGTGGTCGCCCGCCGCCGAGAGCTCGGAGTCACCGAGTCGGACCGTGCCGCTCGTGGGCCGGTCGAGCGCGCCAAGCATCTGGAGCAGGGTGGACTTGCCACCGCCGGTCGGTCCCTGGATCGCGACCATCTGCCCTGCGGGGATCACGAGATCGATCCCGTCGAGGGCTTTCACGGTGCGCTTCTTCTGCTGGTAGGTCTTCGTGACGGCGGTGAGCGTGTACATGGGGCCGGTGCCTCCAGAGGCGGTGATCGGTCGGGTCGTTCCGGCCGGAGCCGGGAGAGAGGTCGAGGTCGGGCGGGACTCGGTCACGCGACGCTCCTCAGGGCCTCGGCGGGACACAGGCGGGAGGCGCGCCATCCGCCGACGGCCCCGGCGAGCAGACCGCCGACGACGGCGAGGCCGACGGCGAGCAGCACGACCGGGACGGTGACGGGAACGTTCAGAGCGACGTCGGTGGTCGCCTGGGCGACCTGCTGCCCGAAGCCGCCTCCGCCCGCAGCGGCGCCAGGGCCGCCGGCGCCGGGGCCTGCCGCGTCGGTCGTGGCTGCCGCGGACAACGTCGGCGCCACGATGTTCACGACGAGCACTCCGATCAGGCCGACCGCGACGCCGACGACGCCGCCGAGCAGACCCGTGACGAGCGACTCGCCCGCCACCTGGCGGGTGATGCGGGAGTTGCTCCAGCCGATGGCCTTGAGCGTCCCGAACTCACGCGTCCGGCGGCTCACTCCCGAGACGGTGAAGAGGATCGCGATGAGGAACGCCGCCGCGAGGACGACCACCGAGAGCCACGTCCCGAGCTTCCCGATCAGGTCGGACGCAGTGGACAGCGAACCCGACACGCTCGACGCGAGGTCGGCCTGGGTGTTCACGGTGGCGTCCGGCAGTGCCGCCTGCAGATCGGTCTTGAGGGCGTCGACGCCGCTGGCGCTCGACGCCGTGACGTAGACGTTGCTGATCTGGTCCGTCAGCCCGCTGAGCGCCTGAGCGGTGTCGAGGGGCACGTACGTGTCGGAGGCGGTGGCGGCGTCCGACGACGTGGACGCCACGATCCCGACGACCGTGAAGTCGGTGCCGCCGATTGCGAGCGTGTCGCCGACGGCGAGCTCGGCGCTCGTGGCGTACGTCTGGTCGAGCACGACGACGTCGGTCCCCGCGTCGGCGGCGGTGAAGCCGCGGCCGTCGACGAGCGAGGCGCTGCTGAGCGGTCCGACCGCGTCCGTGGCGGGGTCGAGGCCGGTGACCGAGAACTGGTCGACGTCGAACGCGCTGCCGCCCGCGCCGTCGGCCCCGCCGGTGGGAGACGCGGCCTGCGCGCCCGCATCGGTGCCGTCACCGGTCGCACCGTCGGCACCCGCGCCTCCTGCGCCGCCCTGGGAGAAGTCGGGCAGTGTGCCCGAGAAGCTGGAGTTCTGCAGGCTCAGGGTCGCGGTCGCGGCGGAGACGCCGTCCACGCCCTCGACGGTGGTCAGGGCCGACGAGTCGAAGGTGGCGGTGCCGCGCGCGGCGGAGAGGGTGCTCTGGGCGACGTCGGTGCTGCCGTCGTCGGTGGCGGTGCCGTCACCGGAGCCGAAGGCGAACCGCTGGCCGGGCCCGTCGGTGCCCGGCTCGGCGGTCTGGGTGATGGTGACGTCGGTTCCGACGCCGTAGACCGACTCGAGGACGGAGGACTGGGCGTTCCTCACGCCGGCCGCCACCCCGCTCACGACGATCACGAGGGCGATGGCCAGGGCCAGCCCCGCTGCGACGATCACGGTCTGTTTGCGTCTGTTGCTCAGCTCTCTGAGCAGGTAGGTCAGGAACACGGTTCTCCTCGGTGCGGGGATCAGGACGAGGAACACGCTAGGAAGCGACACCCTCAGGACCCCATGACCCACCCATGCGCTTCCTATGGCTCGTGGGACCGACCTGCTCGAACGAGTCCGAGGTGAGGACGTCGGCGGAGCCGCGCCCGGGCAGTGACGAAGAGAGCCCCCGAGCCCCTTTCATCAAGGGGCTCGGGGCGCTTTCCTGGCGGGCTGCTCGCGACTCGTCCTCCCGCAGAGGCACGGGCTCGAGTGCGGAAGTGTCGGCGCGCATTCCCGACTGAAAGCCCGCACCGCCTGACACTCCGCGATGCGTCTCGTGAAGGGCTGCTTGACGCAGAATGAACGATACGTTCACCAAGAGGCACGTGGGAAAAGCGAAAACCCCTGCTTCAGCAGGGGTTTTCTGTGGCGGCTAGTTAGCTACAGCCTCGAGCGCCAGTACCTATCTAGCCTCGAGCCCACAGGCATTAGGACAAGGCACATCGCAAGCCATGTCTTTGGCACATCGCGAAGCTGGCTGATGTGCATGTCGGGTCTCGTTCATCAACTAACTGACGCTGCCGCGCGACGAGTTCAAACCCGAAGGCTGCTCCTTATGGACTGACAATGGTCGAACGCAATCGCATTCGCCCGCAGTAGTTCTCGGCCCTTTAGGCACCGGAGAACTAGTTGCGGATGAGATAGAAATCGAAGCGCTTCAGCCCGCATAGCCTTCCCCACGACCGAGCCGGGCCAGAAGGTCGACTTGGTCGACGGACACGACTCCACGCTCCAACTCGTTCAAAACACGAGCCGCTTCGCCTAGTTGGGCGAGTGGGTCAGGCAGCTCGAAAGCTTGTGCCGCCCTGCGGCCGAGGCGGATCAGGCTCAGTCCTCTTGATTCCCGACTATCAAGACTCCAGCTCAGAAGCATGACGATGGCAATGCTCTCGGCGCCACCCGAGGACGATCCAAATTTTACATAGGCCGCACCTTCGCATGCACTTGCCTCCCACGTCCCCAGCGCCTCGGCGTCGTCTCGCAGCACTTGGGTGAAGATCCATCGAATGCTCTGAAGAGCGTCAACAGCGCCAAGCCACCAGTCAGGTCGAGCAACGACGTAGGAAAGCTCCATCGTCCAACCGTTCTTGCGGGCCAGCATCTCGAGATCCTGGTCCGGGACGGGGGTGCCGACGGCTCCAATCGAGACGAGGTGCATCTGGGCAGCTTGCAGCTCAATCGCCCGTTCCGGCAGGGCCGCCGGATCACTGAGCACGTCGCGAATAGCGACTGCCTCAAGAAGCGCGTTGGAGCCGAAAGTCTGAACGCCGGCGCTGCGCGCGAACGCGCGCTGTGCTTCATCGTCAGACCACAAGGGAAGATCGTGGCCATGAGCGTATGCGACTGACTCGATCCAGGAGTCGTGAGCGAGCGACCTGCGCTCATGGCCGTCCCAGTCATCGTCGTCGTCGTCGTCGCCAAAAATGTCGACTGGCAGAGGCCTGCGCTCAACGGCTACATGATCGTGAAGCTCTCTTAGGGTTGCCGCTTTGCGCGAGTACTCCTTCGCCTGGGCTTGGTCCATCTCCGACATGGTTGGACGAACCTCTGCTGCATCCCAGCCCATAGAGCCGGATGATCGTGCCATCCGGTCATACTCGGCCGACCCCTCAAGCAGATCGCGCGAAGTTCCTGGGGTTACACGCACCGATGTGAACTCAGACGCAAGCTCCTCCCGCCTTCCGGCCGCTTCCGCGAAGAGAACCGCGGAGGCGTCGGCCAGAACTTCTGATTCAAGGGCCCGAGCCGCTGCGTCCACCTCCAGGGCATGCAATTCATCGTCGCTAGATGCCACCCGGATGTACCCAAGGGGTCGTTCAAGGCAAACCAGACTGTACGGCTTTCTCGTCAGGGATGCGAGGCTCCCCACAGGCATGCTTCCGCGCATCGCTACGAGAAGTGATCGGACCGTCTCAGCGCGGCTGGCCAAAGTCTTCTTCAGCAACTCGACGAGTGCGTCAATGTCTCCGGTGACAATGCGAAGCACCGCATGCTCGTCCTCAGACGCGAAGAGAGCGACAAGGCGCTGCAAGCGCTCAAGCCATCCCGGACCACTTGATACGCCTTCGACTTCGACAAAAGAGTCGGCAAAAACGCTGTGCCTGTCGAGTGCGTGGAGCGTGAGCACGGGCCCCAGGTCGGACTCGGCGTACGTTTCCGCTAAATGAATTGACGTTGTCCAGTCGTTTAGGGCCCAAGGGGATGCTGAGGCTGCCGTGATCCAGATGCGGGCCTGAAATTCAGATGTAGGTTGCAGATCGAAGTCGTGGATTCGCTTCCAAGCTCCCCGAGGACGCCCCACATTCACTTGAGCGGCAGCCCACGACCAGACGTCGCTCGGGCGGGGCGAAGTGCCCAGGGCGCACAGATCGGCGAAGAAACGTTCGGAAGCTTCCCACCGCCGCTCGTCATTTGCCAGTTCCCCCAGAGTGCGGAGCATGTGCTGGCGACCGTCGTCGGCGAGTTCTGGTGCGGCGAGAGCGTGCAGGGCGACCCTCTCCATCTCTGCCCGCTGACCAAGCTTTCGCAGAGCGTCAACCTCGTATGTCGCGAACTCAGGCGTAGAAAAGCGATCGGCCCCAGAGCGAGCTGCATCTATGGCATCTCTGAACCGCTCCTGCCTCAAGAGGGCCACAAGCAACACATGTACGGCGTCAAGGCTGGTTGCGGACAAACGACGCAGGCTGGTCAACCCGCCCACACTTCCGGACATGGCTAAGGCCTGGGCCCGCACCAGATCCAAGACTGCACCCTGAGACTCGTGATCAGACAGGGCCTTCATCTTGTCGCTGTCATCGACGCCCTCCCAGGCAAGGCTCTGCAACGCCTGGAGCGCAAGGGGCAAGTCATCTGCGTCCACGGCCTCGTCGAGCTGTCTGGTCCAGTACGCGACTGGCCCGTCCGACAGAGGGGTTGCGATGTCAAACATGACCTCTAGTCGCTGCCGGGCTTCGAGATCTTCGACGCTTGCCAGGATCGAGTCGCATAGGTCCCTGCTACCCATGCTGATCGCGGCCGCCAGCGACATTCGGGCGACTTCGTGACGGCCGGCCTCTTCGCGAGTGGCCTTCCCCAGGGGCGCCGCCGCACACCACTCCAGTATCGCGGCGTGGTGACCAAGCATGCCTTTCACCTGACCGAGCAGCTCGAGAAAGCCCTTTGTGTTCCCCCTCCATCGGCGGCGCTGGTCAACGGCAGCCTCCAGGGTGGTTTCCGCTAAGACCAGATCCGCCGAACGCCGGTCCTGACCCCTGGACCTGAGAAGGAGGCTTTGGGCAAGGAGAAGCATTGCCCCGCTGTCACGTTCATCGAGATCAAGAAGACGCTGCGAGGCCGCAACCGCGTCTTCATGGCCAAGCCCCACCGCCTGTTTGGCCAGTAGCTCTTGAATGTGCAAATCCTGCCGTGCAGACTCCGAAGACAATTCGTTTTCACCTACAAGGACTTCGGTAGCACCCTCCCGATTCACAATGCGTTGTAGAAGGTGGGGCCACGCCCCCGCCAGGGCGGTTGGGCTCATCAGCCGAAGCAGTGCTTGAGCCTTCATCGGGGATTCTTCCTTGAGCAGCGTTGCGGCGGCGAGTGCGGCAACGTCCCGAGGTGCTCCACTGCTTCTCGTAGCGAGCGAGGAATACAGGTCGGCGGCTTGCTCACGGAGACCATGCTGTTCAGCAAAGCAGGCGACGACACTCCAGGCGCCCCCTCCCAACCAGTACGGCGGATCAGAGCAAATTCCGTCGAGGACTACCTCTGGACTGGCACTTTCCCCAATCAGCAAAGATCCGAGGCGGTTCGCCGTTCGGAGATCCTCATTGGCAAGGTCGATGATGTTGTCAGCAACACGTGGCGGGAGCGCCGCGACCTGCTGGGCGAAAACGGTCGCGGATGGCTCAGTGAGGGCCAGCGTCACCAAGTCAGGCCAAAATGAGGAAAGAGACTGGGCTGCGGGCACGTAAAGCTTGTACGAGTTTCCGGATGGCACCATCAGAGACGGACTCGCCTCTTGAACGTACGCCACACGAGTCTCGACGTCGACAAGGACGACGACTACAGGCAGCGAATAGAGTGCCCAGTAATCTCGATGTCGCTTCTTGACCGGGTGACTCCAGCCGCCTCGCCCTCGATTCTTGAAGTAGCTCCGGCCAGCCTTCACCTGCACTCCGACGAGACGACCGGAAGCACGACCGTTTACCTTGATCTCAATGTGTCCATCGATACCGTGGTCGTGGAGAACTTGAGGTCGGAAAATTGCTCCCTCGCCCAAAACGAGCTGCTCGACGATATTGACGCCCTGCTGGGCCAAGATGCCCGTATCGCTCACTAAGTGGCCCGCTTTCAGGAGAGCAATTCTGCGTCTCGGACTTACGACACTATCCGAGGCAGTCGTCACCACATGAGATTGCTCTAGACGCTCTGATTGGCTACTGGCTCCTACAAGTGACCAGCATCTAGAGGCGCCGACGGCGCACTGCTACAAAGCCGCTCATCGCCCGGGCCCACTGCCCCCGGGTATCCTTCAGACCCGCTCGTCACGACGCGTTCTGATGCGGTTCCCCGCTCGATGGAATGAAGATTTCCGTGGTGGTCACAGGCGCCTCAGATGACCCTCGCCGCCCACTCTGGGTGTACTCCTGCGGACCATACAGCTCGACGAGCTTCTGCTTTAAGGCTTCCTGGGGGTATGGCTGGTTCGGGATCGATAGTGCTTGCACTGCGCCGTCCTCCTCAAAATGGAGGAGGTAGTCGCCACCGTCCTCCTGCGAGTACCAGGCACTTACGCGAGTGCCGGCGTCTTCCCCAGCGAAGGCCTGGGCGTCCTGGCGCAGTAAGTGCAGTTCGCGACCGGGCAGCGCCGACTCTGCTGCCCCTTCCCGCAAACACGGGTCGACGACACGGATATAGGCGCCCGGCCGCATAGTACTGCTGAGAAAAGTTCGGGTGGGAAGGTCACTCGCGGGAAAGGAGTAACCGATGATGTCAACTTGGTCAGCGGCCCTCAGCGCTTCGGCTGCTAGTCGCCATTGGGTCACGAGACCAGACCGCCCGTAGTAGCCGTTCTTGATGCTGGTCGGCGGGACGAGAAACGGCTGCAGATCGGCGAACAGCGGTTCAGACCGTTCCTGTGTGCTGGGGTGGGGGTGATAGACCATCTGCTCAGTGAGCGGCGCGTTACTGCCTCCGTGCCACCAGTTCACGGAACCATGCAGCTTCAAGACGGTCGGCACCCTCTTCCGGGGCGGGGACGCGGAGAGCATCCTCGAGGAGCCGACCGGGTAACGCTCCGTAAGAGGTGCGGAGTAGAAGGCGGACGCCGACCGGGCCCATCCAACTCGCTGAAAGGCTGTTTCGAGCAAGGTGTCGTAGTTGAAGGTGAGGACAGTCACGTTTTCGTGAGACCACTGCCAGGCCATGCGGTCAAGCCAGCTTGGCTCAACTTTCTCGGCCTGCTCTTGCGCGTTGATAATGACGTCGTAGAGGACGTCAATCGACTTGGAGAAAAGCGCCCGGTTACCAAAGTTCTCGCTGTCCCCTAGCCACGGCTGATCACTCGCGAGGTAGGCGAGCCAAGCCTCGACGTCTCCCCCAAATGCATCAAAAGTGGTGTGGTTCAGGCCCAGCCTGTCCTCGAACTGGGCTCTTAGGTTGACCATAAGCGGCATGTGGTGGCTAATGGCTCGAGAGAATCCGGCGCCCAAAACAATTACTTTCTTCACGGGCTCATCTTGGCCGCCGATGCCATGCCGGACGCTCGACGCGCAGGGCCTAGGAGGGCAAACTTCGCCCACACATAGAAGGGGCGCCTCTCGGCCCTCCTCTCCGCTGAGAGGACAACGCGCCGGCCCCATGGGTATGGTCTTCTCTTCTTTGTCGGCGACTCCTACCCTGACAATCATGTACGAAGCGCGCTCGACCACGGCCGGCCGGGTGTTCTCGGCGGAACAATTTGAAACGCTTGACCCGACACTTCGCTCGTACCACCGAGGATCGCTGACCTGCACGGGATGCGGCGCTCCTGCATATTTCATCCGGGCCGCCCGGAACGGACGGGCGGCATGCTTTGGCGCTCGTCCCCACGGGGACGACTGTGAGATGGCGAGCACCGACGGAGAAAGTCCAGCGCCAGGATCACTCGAGGAAGCCGATGCAGTCGTTGCGGCGGACTCGGTGTTCGTCCTTCAGCCGTCTCGACCAAGGGCGATCACGCACGTCGTCGAAGGCGACGATGATCCAAGCCGTTCTCACCGGTCTGGGCGCCGTCATACAGGGCTGGCAGTGGAACGTACGACCCGAAAGAGTCTGGCACTGAACAAACTGCTTCGCCGCCTGGTCCGAGAACCGATGTTCCGTCGGAGCAAAGCGACCCTAGTGATGCCAGACAACAGCTCCACCACCATCCGTAAATTCTGCCGTCCCGCCTCCACCATTGACGCCTCGAAGGCTCGCCCCCGCCGGCTGTACTGGGACATAGTCAGCTACGTCCGCGAAGACAAAGAACGAGGCGGTGCGTGGCTGAACCTGAGCACCAAGGGCTCCCCCGGTATCCGACTGAACGAGACCATGCTGAACTCCGTCAAAGCTGTGAAGAACATAACGGACACCAGCGATCTCGTCGGCTGCTCCTTCCTCTACTACGGCGCTTTGACCAGGAAGGCAGCAACAGGCAAGTACTACTTCGCACCCCAAGACCCGGAATGGTTCATAGTCCGATTGAAGGAGCAGGACGCCAACGTTTAGCCCTCCATCGACTCGCACACATCTACCCGGCGTCAATGACTCGCGCGACGCGGTCGCAAGGCGAAGCTTTCGGCTATCCCTTCCTGCGGGCAGTGCAGCTCCATGGCCATGGGTGCCCCGGGCGGTCGTGAGCATCCGAAGGCCTCGGACTCCTCTCATCAGGGCGCCCCAGACGGCCAAAGCGTCGCAGCTTGATGCGCTGACAGGAGCGACTAGGTGACCTAGCGGCATGACTTTGGAGGCGCTAGACCGAGGGGCCTAATCTTTCGATTCGCAAGGCCTGGAGGTCTCCCGCCTGACGCCTAGAGCGGAGACCCCTTTGTCCGGGAGGGGAGGTACCTGAACTGGCGCTGCTGCGACCAGGGCGGGCAGGCTTACGACGAGCTTATGGACGTAAGCCTCGACCCCCGGCAAGAGGGCCTTGGACATAAGGACTCGATCAAGGGCACGGCGCGCTTGGGACACGGCGTCCACTTCCGCCACAACCATGAGGTAGGCGAGGGCGCCGGCACCGTCGCCTTGGACGCACCCGAGTTTGCCCGCGTGAGAGGCAAGCAACTCTGCGAGGCGCTTTTCATCGAGTTCGAAGCCACCACGAAAGGCATCGCGAAGTGCGTCTGCCGCTATGGAAGCATCGCCCTCGTCGATCAAGAGGTCGACAATAGTTCGTTCGCGGGACGTTATGGGCAGGCCGTCGACTATCTCGACGTCAGCGGGGTCGAGAGGGCGCCAGGAATAAGCAATTGCGCCGGTCGCACTCTGGCGTCGGCTCGGAACGATCAGCCGATATGGGGCCGGGTAGACATCACCGAGGCCGTGGACCATCGCCGCGGCAGCGGAAGCGACGACTGCGTCAAGCTGCGGGGCCTGAGTTCGGTCTTGCGCCAGCGCCCCCCAATTTGTCGACAGCCATGCCGCACGAAGGTCATCGAGAGGACTCGACGCAGCTGCTGTGAGGCGATAAACCCCGTAATGGTCGGTCCTCTCCAACTCGCCCGTGCGGACGCGATGAGCGAGATTCGCCCGGGCAACGCCATGCACCCGCGCCTGCGCCGTGGTGATCATGCCCCATTGGCCGGCCGCGATGTCGGCGAGGCGGCGACCAACAGAAGGGGCTTGCATGCTTGAAGAGTATCAGGAAGCTATACGCTCAAAGCAACGCTTAGTGGGCGCGATGGGCATCTGATGCAGGCCGTACCCACCAAAAGCGGGCATCGTCCGATAGACCACGTCCGGGTCAGCGCCGTCGTCATGAGACACGGCCCTGCTCTTTTAAACGGAGGGCTCAAGTGACGCCCATGAGCCCCACGGCCAGAGACGCGTCGGGGATCGTTATATCGGCCCATCCTTGGTGCGCGAGCAGCTTCATTATCGAAGGCCGAAAGGCAAGGGGCACTAGTCGAGCCAGGACCAGCTGAGGTCGCGGAGGTCAAGAATGCCGATGTTCCCTGGCGAGTTGTTCGCGGCCAGGGAGTAGACGGCTCGCGAGTCCGGCATGTGCCCCTCGGCTCGTATGTGCATGTGCCCGTGGAATAGCCTGGCGGGCTCAAGTTCAGTCCAGACACCTGTTACAAGGGCACGGCTTCTCCGAGAGGCGATCAAGCCCTGCTCGTCAAAGAGGCGACGGTTGGGTCGAGAAATGACAATGTCGACGAGCCGAGTGCCTAGGTCGACGGCCTCATGCGTCAGCATCACATCCACACTGCCTCCGGCCAGCGCGCGGGCGGCGTCCGCCTTCGTTGGCTCTTCGTTTCGCCACCAGTCCCGTCCTTCCATTCGCTTCCCCTGATCCGGCGAGGCAGCGCCACCGAAGGACAGAAAGGTCCTGCCACCGATCTCGAAGCGATAACCCCTCGGTAGGAACGCAACCGTCTGCGTCTGGGGCAGAAAGTACGGCTCCTCCGGATGCAATTTGAAACGCGGCCCGAGCTGGCTCCAATCATCATGGTTTCCGGGAGTCACCAGAATGCGGTCGATGCCGTTCGTCTCCATAGCTTCGACGACACTTCGACGATATGCAGTCCAGGGAGTGCTCGAGGTGAGGTTGAAGTCCCCGAGGTGCAACACCGTTTCGACGTCCGGTGCTTGGTCGTGCAGCATCTTGAGAGCGCGACGCGCCCAGTAGCCGCTGGAATGCCAGTCGCCGGCGATGGCAACGCGGGTCACAGTGTGATGAGGCATGACATCCGTCTCTCGGCCTTTGGTGCTCTTAATACCCGGCCGCGGTAGACCCGCCCCGAGCGTGCGGCGACATTATTTCCGAACCTGTCGCCCGAGCACCTAGGCCGCCTGGGGACAATGGGGGGAGCCCCGCTATGACGCGTCGCATGGCGGAACACCGGGCACGACACGGGCTGCCCGTGGGAAGCCAGGCCTCGCGGCATCGTACGGTGCCCGCGCACCAGCCGAAGAGGTCCTCGTCATCCCCGGTATGCGCAGGATGCTTCGTCTGCCTGCAGGGTTCGCTCAGCTGACCTTGCAGTCGTCGAACGAAGGGGCGGGAGTCTCGACGATCGCCCGTACAGCGGCTACAAGGCGGTCAGCATTTTCCACATTTCGCTCGAAGGAATGCTCCTTAATTGCTGCAGCCAGCTCGTTAGCGAGTTTGAGTGATGTCATTTTCATACCCTGGCATGATACGCGCCAGGAAGACTAGGGCGCCTTTAGGGCTAGACAAGTTCGAGCCTGTGAACATGCCCGCGGAACAGCCGAGCAGGCCCAGCTTGGGCGTGCAGAGAGTTACTGCATTTTCGTGGCCAGGATGCGGGAGTTGTCCTGCGCGGACTCGGGTCGATGGTGACCGGCAGGGTGTGGCCATCAGGGCAGACATAAGAATCGTCACCGGGGCGTTCGGCGATGCAGGACTCTCCTCGAGAGGGACTTCGCTGACTCGCCCCGAGGCCTGAGTTCATGGCTGGCAAACGGTCGAACGCTGCGGAGGCTTGTTCCGCTTCATGTATGCCGCAACCGCGCCTCGTCGCCCTTCCGTCTTGCCTTCCTGTCCGAGACGAGGATGACTTTTGCCGGATGGTTCTGGGCCAGCGACCAAGAGGGGCCGCCGAGATCATTCGCTGGTCACAATTCTTGCGCTGCGCCACAAGAAGGTGCAGCCCAGCCCGGCGAATAAGGGCTCTCAGACGCGTAGCCAGTAATTGGGGAGGGGCCCAACGCTGTCACCGGTGAGACGTTGGTGCAGCAAGGATGCCTGCTGATCGGTGAGGGTGCACATGAAGTCGACGGTAGCGCGGGCGAGTTTGCGTTCCGGCCCGCCGTACACGTCAAATTCTCGCAACCTGAGGCTCTCCATCAGGTAGTGCTGAAACCTCTCTGGGAGGGGCCGCCGGCGTTTGCCGGTACCAGAGGAGTAGTGCTTTTTCCCAATAGTCCACAGTTCGGTAAATAGTTCGCGGACGACACGGGTTTGCCCGACTTGCATGAGTTCGACGGAGGAATCGCCGAGGACGTACCACTGGGTGATGCTCTTGAGGAACGCCGCCCGGGCACGCCCTTCGACGGTGATGTGAAGATACGGTTTGCCGCTGCCGTCTCGAAGCTGCACGCTACAGTCTGATGAAAGTTGGCGGATCAGTTCGCTAGATAGCTCTCGGAGCGCTTCCTGGGCGCGAGCGGATCCGTCGAACTTTCGAACGGACAGGACCACTCGAAGCTCGTCGACGAGCGTATCGAGGGCCTCATCGTCGAGTTCGGCTTTCCTGATTGCATTCCGCACGGACGTGATGCCGGCCCTCTTGATGTCGTCCCAGTCTTCGGATTCGTTGAACGTCCCGAGGAGGTTCAGCGGGATCATCCCGGTTCGGTAGAAGTCATCCAGGTCGTGAACGGCGTATGCGATGTCATCGGCCCAGTCCATGATTTGGGCTTCCAGTGACTGCAGGATGTCATCGTCATCACCGTGCGGACGAATGTAGCCGAAGTGCGCCAGGTGGGATTCGTAGGCCGCTTCAGTGTTGTAGAAGCCCCACTTCGGTTTGTCACCTCGAGTGGTCCGCTCGTTGCCGTGCTGCCACGGGTACTTGCTGATGGCGGCAAGAGTGCGCCACGAAAGATTCAGCCCTGGCTCATCTTCCTTCCGGAAGCTGAGCTTGCTAACGATACGGAACGTCTGGGCGTTGCCTTCGAACGAGTCATTCAACAGTTCGCCGTTATGGGGGTCCTCGCCCAGTTTTTTCTTCAGTATGTCTTGCAGGGCCGTTTCGGCGGCATGACCGAACGGCGGGTGGCCGAGGTCGTGGGCGAGCGCCGCGGTGTAGCAGACATCGCCATCGAGGAGGAGATTGGCCTCGTCAAAGCCAGAATTCTCTTTGAGGAAGTTGGAACGAAGCTGTTCCGCCAGGCGCCGTGCGACCTGAGCAACTTTCAGCGAGTGGGTGAGCCGGTCATGGAAGACGAAGTCTGCCTGCGGGGAGATAACCTGCGTCACTCCGGCGAGGCGGCGAAATTCCGGAGCGTACAAGACTCGATCCGAATCGCGTTGCCCGAACGTTCGCGCGTCCTCTCCTTCTTCGGCCTTGGTGCCGACAGGACGCACATCGCCCCAGTTCGGCGTGTCTCCGGCGTCCCCCAGGTCGCTCACGCGCTAGTTCGACGGTGTAGGGCGACAGACGCCGACGCCGAACGTGTACAGCGCTTCATGACGGGCGCGGAGAACACTGAGGGCTCGCTTGGCGGTTAGAGAGTCGACGTTCGCGCGCTCCATGACGCCTCGGAGGTACATTTCGAGCGGCAGATTGTCGCCAACGGCGGGAAGAGCGCCGCGGGCGGCGTCGACGACGGTGCGCCATTCGGCGCGCTCGCGGACGTCGGCGGCGCGTTCCTGGACTTCCGCGGCAGCTAGTCCTGTCAGTAGAGCTGTCATTGTTCCTCCTACGACATTTTGGGTGACACCGGAGAGAGCACTCTAGTCGTTTCGGCAGTGAGCGTTTGTTGGTCCGGCGGGGGTTCGGCGCGTGGGGCTTACGCCGAGATGTTCGATGCGGGCGGGCACCGTTCGTGGTCAATTCGATTCTACGAGAATCGGGCGACGCTTGCACTACGAGGTCGCAGCGCCGTTCAAGTCTTCATCCGTCAAGTCGTTGGCTGCGTGTTTACTCGAATGCGCGCGCTCCGGATGAGTTCTTTGCTGGCGATAGTGGCGGCGTTGAATGCCTGCACGCCGGGTGCGTAGATGTTTACATTTGCGTCCAGTGACCGGAAGGTCACGATGACGTACACGCGTTGCTGTCCGGAGATTTCCCCGGAGACGCGTTCGACCATTTCCAACCGCAAGGCCCAGTCTCCGCCTTGGACACCTTGCGGATGGATGGCTCGTTGCGTTTTCACCGGCGACCACTTGCCGTCGGCTTTCCTCGCTGCCTCCCAGTTCAATCTGGACGCACCGCCGTGGGTGATGGACGTGAACTTCTCGATGCCGTTGTGGTCGGTGCGGAACGCGCCGAATCCGCCGGTGACGTCGTACCGAATAGCTTCCGCGCCGAAGGACACGTCGATAGGCGGGGCATAAGAAATTGTGAGGGTGACTTCGCCGGAAAATTTTCCGTCAGCGCTCAGAAGGGGCGGCGGAACCGGAAGTGGTTTGTACCAATTAACGCCGGGTGTCATGACGACTTCGTGAACGGTGGTCAACGTGTGTGGTTCATCGGCGAGGATATAGCTGCTGGCGGATGGGGTGCCCCACCCGTAGAACTGGCGGTAGGTGCCGGCGGCGTCGATAGTCGGGTCATCGGCGGAGTTCCGGTATGCGGAGTGCACCAGGAGACCCTTGATGAGTTCTGGGGTAGGTGTTGTGGCTCCGGAGTCGAGAAGCTCGTCCCACAGGTTCGCGGCGATGGCGCTAACAGCGGGCGTGGCGAAGGAGGTCCCCAGCGATTCGGCAATGAAGTCGTCTGAGACGACGGAGAGGATGCCGAAGCTACCGATGTCGCCGTCCGGATCGTGGTCGCCGCCAGCGTGGGAGACATCGGGTTTAGTGAGGTCGGCAAAGTTGGGGCCGCGCCGCGAGTAGGAGGCGGGTGCCCATTTGGCGACGCGGCCCCCGAGGTGCGCCCTCGCACCGACCGTGATGGAGCGGAGCGCTTCCGCCGGGCTGGCGAGACCGTCGTGCAGTACAGGCGTCTTCGTCGGTGGCCAGGATCGTGATGCGCCGGCGAGGTTGCCTGCTGCTTGGACGAAGAGAACTCCAGCCTCGTCGGAGAGGTCGTCGAGTGCGACGGCGAAAGTGCCGTATTCGCGGGCGGATTCATCTCGGCTAGCAAACGAGCAGTTCCACACTTTGATGTCCGGCGCGCCGATGACCGCGTCGCGCACTCGTTCGAACAGCTCCCCTTCGGCAACGGCGTCCTTTGGAACGACGTGGGCGTCGTGGACGCGCGCGACGTCGTCTGGGTACCCGTCGTTGAGTTGCCCTCCGGCCATGATCAGCCCCGCGACGAACGTTCCATGCCATCGGTCGGTGTCGGAGTCGGCGACGGAGGTTTGCCGGCCGGTGACGGCGGATTCTAGGTGAATGCTTTCTACTCCGGAGTCGAGAACACCCACGATTGGGTCCGAGCCGGTAGGCAAGGTGAGCATGTTCGAGGTAATGCTCGCCACGGACGCATATGGGGCCTTCGCCGAACCGATGTCGTAGGAGGAGAACTCGGGTGCCAACGCCACGGTCCGGATGCCATGCACCCCTTCGAGGGTGAGAAGGTCCGGAAGGGCGTCGGGGCGAAGGTAAGCGACGGGACGTCCGCGGAGAAGTCGGGGCGCGACAACGTCGAGGCCAAACTCGGACGCGAACAGTTCAACGAGCGCGGTGCTACTGCCGGTGGTCAAAGCCGACGTTGCGGTGCCGTGCAACTGAGCACCAAGGATGTCGGATACCCAGGGGAAGAACGTGACGCGCAGGCTGCGCTGCAGGTCTGCGCTTTCTTCGAGAACCGCCTCCGCGTCTTCTCGACGGGCGACTCCGAACACGTCCCGGATGGTGTCCCAAGGGGCGATGGATTCGAGGGTGGATATGTGAAACTGGCTGAGTTTCGAGGTGCCGCGAGCGATTTGCTCGGCCAAACTCCGCAGCCGTCCGGGCGTCCCGGGCAGCAAAAGCTCACCGGGGACCGTCGCCCCCATCGGGGTAAGACCGACGTCGGCGAGCAGCCCGTAGGGGCGTTTCGATTTCGCGAGAGCCTTGGGGCGCAAGCGGAGTTTCACGGCAGCCGGTGCCGCTTCAGTTGCACCTGCTCGCACGGCGAATGTGACAGCGCTGCGGATCGATGCTTGCAGCTCCTGCCGGAGCATGTCAGTTACGGGCACGAGTGGCTCAGGTGTGCGGCTGGTCACCTGCCGCGGCCGCATCTCACTTCTCGAGTACGGCATCAATAGTGCCGGTTTCAACTCTGGCATCGTCCCCCCTCAGGTGCTTCGCCACCTGGCGGGTGCTGATGTGAAACACGTCACCGAGGCTGCGATGGGTGAACACAGTGGGCGCAACGCGCCGCAGCAGACGAATTTCGTCACCGAGGGTGTCCTCGGGGTTCCCCCAGTCTCGCAAGCGTGCCAGCCGCAGTAGAGCATGCGGAAGCCTCACTTCTGGGGCCAACGCTAGTACTTCGCCGCGGGCAATTTCCAAGCCTGCGGTGCGAATCGCTGCACCGGACATACCGTCGGAGTGCTCGGTGAGCACATCGAGAGTGGTGTCGTCTATCGGAAGCATGGAGATGGTGTGCGCCCACATGGTGCGCCGCTCCCGCGACCCGGGGAGCACGGTTTCGACGGTGGTTGCGAAACGGCGCCAGACGGCCGGGTCTAGAAGTTGCGGATGGTTCGTCGCCGCGATCAGGACGCTGCCGGTGTCGAACGCATCCAGGTTCTCTAGGAGGGCGATGACGACACGTTGGAGTTCGCCGACCTCGCGGGCGTCGGCGCGATTCTTTGCCAGCGCGTCGAATTCGTCGAGAAAAAGCACGCACGGCTGTCGAGACGCGTAGTCGAAGACGTCGCGAATGTTCCGCGCGGTTTGTCCGAGGAAGGACGACACGAGCGCGTCTGAGCGTGTGGTGACGAGAGGGAGTTCGAGGCTGGCTGCAATTTCTCGCGCAAGCGATGTTTTTCCTGTCCCGGGCGGTCCGTGGAGCAGCAGTCGTGCAGGGATATCGATGCCGTACTTGGCTAAACGATCCCGTTCCCGAATGGTGGAGACGAAGCCCGCGATCGCTTCGTCCGCGCTTCGGTTCAACACCATAGGGCGCTGCTTAGCCCCGTCCGGCCACTCAATGGTGACGGTTGACAGGTTGGTGTCTTTGTCTGCCGGTGCTGCCGCTGACGCGGAGTGAATGGCGCGAGCGGAGGACTTGTTGAGTACCTTTCGGATCACTCGCGCTTGATGTGATTCGCCGGCAGCCTCGAGCTTTGTCACGAGAAGGTTCGCGTAGTTAATGGCCTGTGCCGGATCGTGCCGAACTGCACCGTCAAGGATTTTTGCAACCTCCGACACATGTTCCATGCCTGGTTATCCTTTCGCATCGGCGCCAATAGCCGGGTCTTGGAACGCCTTGGGAAACTTCCGTCACGGATAGTCGGCGATCTGAATCGCAAGACTAGTCTGCCCTGAACCACTGACACCGGCCCGAAGGACAACCCTGGGAGTGTCAAATCGACTTCGCGTGCAGTTCACGTGTTGGACTGGGCGCGCTAGCAGTCGAAGCCTTGGCCAGACTGGAGCCGTTCTGGGCGTCACCAAATACGGCAGGAGAGCCACAAACACCCGCCTCCCGGGCCCCGTGGCAGGTTCTTACTCCGCCTCCACAGGACATTGCCCAAGTCGACGGCGAGGGTGCCGTCCGAGACAGCCGCCAGCAGCGGACCCGGTTTAAGATTCACTCGATCGACCGGCCTCCTAGACCGGCCCCGGGCACCCGACCGCGTGACCATCACCTGATGACAAGGTGCTGAAAATCATCACAGCCTCGATCAGGGCTGCAGCCAATCCAGCGACGTCTTGCCGCGCGACCGGCCGACGAACCGCACGCAGTCGGCGCGAGCATCGGCGGTCCCCATCTAGGGGCGATCTCGCACTCGACCGCCGCCCGAGGTCGTGACATGTTTGGCAGGGGACGGCAGCATCCTTTGTCCCGCACGCACCGAGTCCGGGAGCGACGGTCAGCCATGAGATCTCATTCAGCCCTTTACGTCGATGCGGGGTACCTGCTGTCGAGCGCGGCGACCCGCCTCACCGGCTCGTCCCTCCGTCGGGGCATCGAGGTGAACTACACGGCCTTGATCTCCGCCCTTATCGAGGCCGTGCAGCGAGACTCCGAACTTCCACTGCTCCGGGTCTACTGGTACGACGCTGCCCGCGACGGCAAGGCGAACCCTGCGCAGGAGAGCATCGCGCTGCTGCCGAACGTCAAGCTCCGCCTCGGCCGAATCGGTGTTGACGGGGAGCAGAAGGGGGTCGACCTCCGCATCGGTCTAGACCTGGTCGGGCATTCCCGCGCGGGCAGGATTGATGTGATGTAGCTGCTTTCAGGGGACGATGACCTGTCCGAGGCCGTTGAAGAGGCCCAGGCGCAAGGGGTGCAGGTGACCGTCCTGGCCGTTCCCTCCTCCTCCATGAGGCCACATGGCGTGAGCCGACACCTTCTCTACTCCGCAGATGGCCTCGATCTCATCGATCCAGCAGTTCTGGACAGGACTGTGACGCCCACCCCGGCCCCAGCCACCGACCCACCCGTCAAGACCACGGCCGGCGAACCGTCAATCGGCTCTGCCCCGATCGACGAGGTCGCCTCCCCGCGTCCGAGCCCTGCCGGGGTGGCCCGACTGATACCGCCACTGACGAGCAGGCCCCCCGTCCCGCACGAGAGCGCAACCCAGGTGCAGCCGGCGAATCGCAGCCCGATGGAGCTTGCAGAGAGCATGACCTCCGTCGCGAGGAAGACCTACTCGGCTTGGGCGGCGACGGCCTCCGCTGAGCAGGTCAATGAACTCAGGGCGGGACGACCGGCCATTCCCCGCGATCTGGACCGAGCGCTCCTGGTTGACCTGTCGGGGGCTCTAGGCGAGTTTGACTTGAGCGACTCCATGCGCTTCGGCGTGCGTGCCAAATTTTTGGGAAACAGTGAACGGCGCCTAAGGAGGACTTACCGGCATCGCGTAGGGGCGATGTTCCGCGTGCTTCTGAAGACTGAATTGGGTTATTCGCCTAGCCGACGAGCGGGTACCCGGGCAAGCTGTGGTGATGACTCAGAATGTGACGGACCATGCCCAAAGCAGGGAACTCGACACAAGGTTCGGCATCACCGGCGATCCTGGGGCTTACTTTTCCCAGGCCGCCCTCGAAGGCAACGGACGCAAATATAGTCCCTGGTACGCCCACCTGCTCAGCACTCTCGTCGTCGCCGCTGCGGGCGAAAAGATTGTCTTTGCGCGAGGCAAATTCGTGGACGACGCGCGCGACATTGTCGAGGTGCACGTCGTTACGTCGGCGAGAGTGATCTTCTCCCGGATAGACCTTGTCCGCGAAGCCAAGACCCTGCCGCAGGCTCATGTGATCCCAAGATCCAATCTGCAAGCACTTTGTGTGTCCGTTGGGGCCCGCATTGATGAGGACAGCTCCCTTGGCACCGGATGGCCCGGCAAGATTTCTTTCGAAGCAACCTTCCGGGGTCTCGACGCGCCCCTCGTAGCCGAGGGAGACGCCTATACCCACCCCGGGACGCAAGTGCCTAGCTCCACCTACGAACTGTTGCAGGGCCTTCAGGCAGACCTGACCAAGGAGTGACCAGGCTTACCCCCTAGCGTCTCGCTCCGAGGATCTCCCGGCACCTGTGTGATGGCACGGGCACTCATCAAGCACCCAGCTGGGGCCGCACGGGGACGGTTGCAGTGACAGTCTGGACGACGACGGTGGCGTGCTCGACGAGGCCGATGGCGTGCGAAGACCCTCTGAGCCGACTACGCCGGAGGCGCGCAGATGGCGACGACCTGCGAAGGAAACGAGAACACGCGGCCGCCTCAAGGCCTCGACCCTGTCAGACCCGGAGGTATGCACGGGAACTGAGACCGTCACCTGGGGCTCGCCCGAAACGCTCCACGCATGCGGTAGGCAACTCGGCGCGACACCCCCAACGCCGAAGGTTAGGCCGCCGCGCCCTACCTCAGCCAGGGCGGCAGGGAGCCCTGAGACCGCAGCGCGCGGCTCATCCCGGACGCTCGACGAACATCCTTGACGACCAGGGAGGACTGCGGTAGGTACTTACGGCCGGAGGAAATGCGTGTTAATCTGATTACGCGTGGGTGGCCGTCAGCAGCTGTCAAGTTGCACCCGCATCGCGGCATCGCCGGTCGACACGCTCACAGGGTCGCTATCCATGGATAAGCGGCCTTCGTGGTTTGGGTCCAAGGGTGCATCTTCAGACCGTATTTCTCGACAGCGCCGCTGCCATTGCCGCGGTAGATCCGGCCACTCAGGTGCCTCAGGTAGGACTGCTCGGTATTGCCGTACCGATCTGGGTTGAATGCGGCTGCGGTGGCTGACGTCACTAAATCCGCGAGCTGCAGAGGCTGAAGCCGTTGCGGCTGATCAATTCGGCCACCGCGTGCGTCAATGAAGTGCCAGTCAATACTCGTGTCTAAGGACTGAAGCTTGTGCTCGTATTCGCGCAGATCCTCCAGTTTGAAACGGCGGATATGGGCCAGAGTGTAGGTCAGCTGCTCACCCTGCGACTTGGCCAGCCACGACAGCCGCTCGAGCAAGAACCGCAACTGGTAGAGGTACATCTGGCTCTCGTTCATCCCTGACGGATCGAGGTGCCGTTTGCAAGCGACTACGGAGACTGTCCGCAGCCACCGCAAACCCCCGAGGGACTTGGCTATGTGGGTTCGGTCGGCGTGAGAGCGGAAGTTCTTCCAGCTGAGGTAGTCCCCCTCGTTGCGCTTCAGGTCCTTGCGCAGGTGGTCAAGGCGTAGGGGAACGGCAGCAAGGTTTGTATCACGGACGACGGCGGCCGACATCAAGAAATGCGGAGACGACTTTTCGCCGTGTCCGCGCTGACCAGACTCGTCGATGTATGCGTGGAGCATCTAACGATCATCACACAGGCAGGCAGTCATAGGACGAAGTGCGACCCGAGCACCCTCCTGGAAACACCGCGTGAGTCGGCTCCTTTACACCTTGCACGCGACGGGAAGGGCGCGCCGCCTAGTCGTGGACACCAGGGCTAGGGCGGTGAACGTCTCCGCCCGTAGGCGCATCGGAAAGGATTGGTCAGCGCAGGGCACCCGCAAATTCCAGCCAGCCGCACTAGAAATGCATTCTTGTGGGCCACCTTGAGCTACTTGTCGGCCCGTTCTGAACGCATGCCCTGCTCGGCGACAAACCGCCGAGGAGGGCTCGATGGGAGTATTTACATGGCTATACCGCCCGGGGCTCCCTCTAGCTCCTCTCTAGGGCTCCCCGCGCCGACGGTTGCGCGCGTCCTGAATGCCGGGACCTGGGAGCTTCGACACTTGCTTGGAATCATCCGACTTCACGTTGCCCTAGCGGGTGGTGCAGCCCTGTTCATCACGGCACTCTGGGCCACTAATAGGTTGGGCCACCTGCACCCGTGGGCCGTGCTCGCAGCCTTCCTGCTGACCTACGCGCTCCTCTGGATTGTCTTCGGCGCCGCCGTATTGGCATCCTGGATAGCGCGTCTAGAGAGCAGCCGCTGGGCTCTGTACTTCAGCTCCACCGACGACGCAGTTCTAGTTCTACGGACCGACGAGCGCGCGTGGACATTCACCCGCCATCTTGTACGCCGTCGCCACGCGGGCGCTGGCGGCAGACTTCGAGCGCACGTGGCGCCCGGACTTTCTTCGGCGGCGCTGGGTGAAGCGACTGTCCATATTCCGATTCCCTTCGGACGCCTCCGAAGCACCCTTCTGCGACAGTTCCCAGGCCTTCGGCAGGGAGAAAATGGTCTCACTCTGGGGCCGCACCTATGGGGCGATCAGGACCAGCTTGGACGGGCAGGACTCACCCAAAATCTGCACCTCCAGATTCGTCGACGCATCACCGACAGGCCCCATGTAAGTGGACTAATTGCGCTAGTCGGTCCGTGGGGATCTGGGAAGTCGTTTGTTCTCGACCGCGCAGCTCAAGCACTTGAGTTTCCGGAGGAGGGTGAAGCTTTCGTGCGAGTCGTCCGGTTCAACCCTTGGTTGTTCTCGGATGAAGACTCCCTCTACGCCGGATTCGCGCAACTGCTACTGGAACAGCTCCGCCAAAAGCACGGCCGGCGGCGTCTGGTCAAGCTGCTCGAAATTGCTGGCCCGTCATCAAAATTTGGCTCCGTGGATATTTCCGGGACACTGAGCAACATTGCTTCGCGCATTGACCCGGGGCGTTCCAGCGGCTCCATTGAGGAGACGCTAACGAGCGCGATGGTGGCTTCTGGTCCCGTCTGTGTGCTGGTGGACGACGTGGATCGACTGACCAGCGAGGAGCTGCTCATGCTGTTCAAGCTCGTTCGGCTTCTTGGCAATGTCCCCAACTTGCACTATGTGCTCGCGTTCGATGAAGACACGGTATTGGCCTTGCTCGCTGACACCACGGTGGGCGCACGGGACCCCGTACGTGCACGCATGTACCTAGAAAAGATGATCGAACAGCGGATAAACGTGCCGCCCATGACTGACGGCCAAATCGCCGAACGAGTCATCGAGCCGCTGCTCGGCTACCCAGCCCAAGCCGGATTCGCCGTGCCCAAGACTGCTCTCGAGCGGCTCGAAACAGTTCTCACCTACTCATTGGTTGAGCATTTGACTACCGTCAGGCTCGCCGACCGGTTTGTTCAAGCCGTCAAGCGTCTACCCGCCACGCTCCAGGAGGAACTGGACTACGCGGATTGGGTTTTTTCGATCTGGATAAAGACGGTCGCCCCCTCCGCGTGGACGTACGTCATGACCCATCGCGACGCACTTTTGGCGCATGGCGTGAAGCATCTTTGGCGTGAGCCCTCAGAAGCCACTGTCGACCTCCAGGGCGAGGTATCCGCTCTCGGTTTCAAAGGAAGGCTCGGTGAGGCCGTCGCCGATCTTCTCTCCGCTCTCTTCCCGGCCGCGACCACATCTGGCCGATCGGTGTTGGGGTCGACCTCGATCCAAGAAAGCTCTCAACGCCAGGGCATCGGCGTCATGCCGTACTTCGACCGCTACGTCTGGGCGGACCTGCCACCGGGCCAGGTCCCCGACATGCGCGTCATCCGCGAAGCACGTTCTCTTCGACTTGGACCAGACATGGCATCACGCACGGACACTCTACGAGGCCTGCTGGAGGAGGACTCCCCGGCCGTTCTTAGGCTTCTTCTGCGTGCCGTCGATGACTCAGAGATGCACTGGCCTGCAATCTTGGAATTTCTCCGACTCGTCCTTTGGGATGGCGCGCAATCACCGGACGACGCCCCCGAGAGGTCCCAGGTTCGCTTGATGGCTTCGCGCGCAACCTATGCCATGAGCACAGAGGATCACGATCAACTTTTCATCCTGACCGATCAGCATCCCGACCAGTGGCACAACATTCTTCGGGAAATCCGACGAGATGAACTGCCGCCAGAACTCCGGATGCGAATTACACCACAGCTGCGAGAACTGGCTGCAAAGGCGTTCGACGCCATCCGTTCTGATTTCCGCGACGTCCCAGCCCCCTCAGTCGATCAGCCGGCTCAGATGAAACGGGTCTGGGAGATGTTCCGCATCGACCTCCCCCGTTTCCAAGAATTTCTTCGACATCAGGTCGCCAGCGGCGCGTGGAAGCTCGATGAAGCCGCAGCCCTCCTTGTCCCTATTTATGGAACATGGCCCTCTTGGCAGCACCGCGGGGCCCCGATCTCGAGCCTCGTGGACGCCTTCGGGGAAGAGCCACTTCTGGCCTTCGCGTCAGGCCTCGACGGGCCCGAGCTATCAGGAGAAAACTTCCTATTTGTCGACCTCCCAGATAACTCGTCGCCCGCAACAGGAGAAGAAATCCTACGTACCGTCCGCGGAGCCCTAAAGCAGTGGGCGATGGAAAAGGCCGACAACGAGGGACTGGCCAGGGAACGCAGCATCGGCGACGCGTGAGCGGGGTCACCCACCCAGGCGCCCCTCGCGCTCGCGATCGGGCCACTAGGATTGGCCTGGATGGCTCTTCGGGGTAAAAGTCGCGTTTCGGGAGCCGTCCAGGACGCCTAATCGAGACAGGCCTGTGAGCAGGCCCGGGGCGACGTTTCCAGCCTGTGGAGGCAGGCACTTGCAACAAAGGTGCAAGCAAGTCTGGGATAGCAAGGTGCCTTTGATCAAGCTTTTTGTCGCACCTGTTTCAAAGGGCGCACCGACGTGCAAGCAAATTAGCGCTTCGGCGCCGAGTCAGGAACATAGGAACGGGCCTTCGCTCCGACCGAGGTGTCGTAGGTCTTGATGACGCCCTCGATGATTCGTGTGCGGATGAGGCGGGAGACCTTCGCATTGTCCTTCTCAGGGATGCCAAAGCGTGTGCGCAACGAGGTGTTGGTCACACAGTCTCGGCGCGACCCGGACGGACGCTGCCCACGACTCGCTCTAGCGGGACGACGACCCACTCGGAAGTCGGGTCGATGTAGCGTCTCGCGCGGAACGTCAAGCCGACCGTGAGTCAGGCCCCTCCGCATAACGCCCGAATATCTGGCACATCCCGAAAAGCCAGATGAGACCCCGATTGCCGCCAAATGAGGCCGAAAGCATCACATCTTTTTCGCGGCCGCACCCCGAAAACGCACATCCCAAATGCGGACAAACAAAGGCGCCTCGGGCCCAGAACACTGAACCCGAGGCGCCTTCAGGGCTGAACTAGCCTGTGGCGGTACCGGTGGGATTTGAACCCACGGTGGAGTTAACCCCCACACATGTTTTCGAGACATGATCCTTCGGCCGCTCGGACACGGTACCGAGGACGAGTTTAGTACATCCGGCGGCAGGGACGAAACCGGGGGATTGCTCGTCCACCGCACCGCGCCTCCTCGGGGTCGTGCACAGGGTGCACAGACGCCCGGCACGGGCATCGGAGCCCGGCGTAGCCTCGGCCCATGCCCTCACGCCACACCGTCACCGCCTTCCTCTCGGGCGTCGGCGTCACCCTCGCCACCACGGCCGCCGCCGGCGCCGGCGTCAGCCGCTTCATGCAGCGCCGCAATGCCGCCGCCGCCGACCTGAACGCCCTGCTGCCCGTCCACTCCGCCTGGTGGCGCGACCGCTTCGACCGCAAGGGCAAGCTGCTCTACGTCGCGATGGGCGACTCCGCGGCCCAGGGCATCGGCGCCTCGAGCCCGGCCCGCAGCTACGTCGGCCGCCTCTCCGCATACATGCGCCGCCAGAGCCACACCTCGCTGCGCGTCGTCAACCTCAGCGTCAGCGGCTCGACCACCTGGCTCTGCCGCAAAGACCAGCTGCCCAAGTTCGAGAAATACGAACCCGACGTCGTCACCGTGGCCATCGGCGCCAACGACATCATCCAGTTCAACCCCGAATCGTTCGAGAAGAACCTCCGCGTCATCTACGGCGCCCTGCCCTCACACGCGATCGTCGGCGACCTGCCCGCCATGTGGATTCCCGACCGCGAGAAGAAGCTCGTCGAGGCCAACGACATCGTCCACCGCATCGCCGGCGAGTTCGGCCTCACCGTCGCCCCGCTCTACGAGACCACCCGCCGCCAGGGCTTCTTCCGCACCTACCGCAACTCGGCCGGAGACCTCTTCCACCCCAACGACCGCGGCTACCGCGTCTGGGCCTCCGCCTTCGAACCCGCCATCGCCGCCCGCCTCGCCCGCATCGCCGCCGACGAGGCCGCCACCACCCACGAGGCCCGCGAGGCCGAAGCCGTCGCGGCCCACACGGCCGCGGCAGCCGCGGCCCCGACTGCCGGCACCAGCAGCGACACCCCGACGACGGACACCGCAGGAGGCGCGACCACGTCCCCGACGGAGGCCTCCGCCGATGTCGGGGGCGCCTCCTAGGCTGACGGCATGGCTCGCACCACCACTCCCCCGTTCCGCTGCACCGAGTGCGGGTGGACGTCGCTCAAGTGGGCCGGGCGCTGCGGCGAGTGCCAGAAGTGGGGCACCGTCGTCGACGTCACCTCGGCCCTCGTCAGCGCCCGCGGCACCGCCTCGGTCCGCGTCGAAGGCGACCGGGTCGCCCGACCCATCACCCAGGTCGAGGCCAACAGCGTCGCCTACTGGCCCAGCGGCATCGCCGAGTTCGACCGCGTCCTCGGCGGGGGCATCGTCCCCGGCGCCGCCATCCTGCTCAGCGGCGAGCCAGGCGTCGGCAAGTCGACCCTGCTGCTCGAGGTCGCCTCCCGCGCCGCCGCCACCGGCGCCCGCGTCCTCTACGTGACCGCCGAAGAGAGCGCCTCCCAGGTCCGCCTCCGCGCCCAACGCACCGGGGCCATGCACGACAACCTCTTCCTCGCCGCCGAGGTCGACCTCGCGGTGATCCTCGGCCAGATCGACCAGGTCGACCCCCAACTCGTCATCGTCGACTCGGTGCAGACCGTCTCGTCCTCGACCATCGACGGCATCGCCGGCGGCACCTCCCAGGTGCGCGAAGTGGCGTCGACCCTCATCCGCGTCAGCAAAGACCGCAATCTGCCCGTCCTGCTGGTGGGGCACGTGACGAAAGACGGGACGATCGCCGGCCCGCGCCTGCTCGAACACCTCGTCGACGTCGTCTGCCAGTTCGAAGGCGACCGGCAGACCGCCCTCCGCTTCATCCGCGCCCACAAGAACCGCTTCGGACCCACCGACGAGGTCGGCTGCTTCGAGATGACCGGCGACGGCATCGCCGAGGTCGCCGACCCCAGCGGCCTCTTCATGTCGCGCAACGGCACCCCCGTCAGCGGCACCTGCATCACCGTCGCCATGGAAGGCCGCCGGGCCCTGCCCGTCGAGGTCCAGGCGCTCATCGTCGCCAGCTCGACACCCCAACCCCGCCGCGTCGTCAACGGCGTCGACTCGTCCCGCGTCGCCATGCTGCTCGCCGTGCTCGAACGCCGCGCCGGCATCCGCCTCGGCGACGCCGACGTCTACGTCAGCACCGTCGGTGGCATCAAGATCACCGAACCCGGCGCCGACCTCGCCATCGCCCTCGCCCTCGCCAGCGCCAGCCGCGAGAAACCCTTCCCCCAGACCATGGCCGCCGTCGGCGAGATCAGCCTCGCCGGCGAGATCCGCCCCGTCTCCTCCCCCAAACAACGCGCCTCCGAAGCCCGACGCCTCGGCTTCACCCAGCTCGTCGACGCCGAATCGGGCAACCTACGCGAAGCGCTCCGTCGGGCGTTCAGCGCCGCGGGCTCCGAACGCGACCGCGAGCTCGACCGGGCCTTCTGAGTCGAGTCGACCCGCGCCTCCTGACCCGGGACCCCCGTCTCTCGGCCCGACCCGCACCACTTGACCCGAGGCCGACGCGGGCGTGCTGACGCGTCCCGCGATTCCTGACCCGGGCCAGGGGCCGGGCCCGGCCGGCGGGCGCCCGATCCAGCACGTCCGACACCGGGCGCGGGTGGGCAGAAGATGCGGCTCCCACGCACCTGACGAGCACCTTCCGCCCACTCGACGCCCGAACCCACACCCGCACCTTCGCGCCCACGAGCACACACCCGCCGAGTGGTCCCGAACCGTCCTTCCGACGCACCCGCAGGACGATCTGCGACCACTCGACCCGCGCCTCCAGAACCAGAGCCACACACACCGGCCCGTCCCACACGAGGCCAGGGCACGAGTGGGCAGAAGATGCTCCTCCCTCGCCCACGACGAGCATCTTCTGCCCACTCGGCCCCACGTCCCGACCACCCGATCCCCCGCACCAACCCGGCAGAGCCCGCACCGGGGTACACCCGGGTCGGCGGCCTCACCAGGCCCCTGCACCCCGCTCCACGCGGATTCTCAGCCCACACGCCGCGCTGGTCCCGGCCAACCCCCTGACCGGCCCTTAACCTGTGCCCATGTCGACGTTCAAGAACCCGGTCGGGCCGCAACCGCCCTCGGTCTACTGGCGTCGTCGTGCGGTGCTCGCGCTCGGTCTGATCGCGGTCGTGGTCATCATCGTGTTGATCGTCGTCCGACCCGGGTCCGGCTCGGCAGAACCCGGTGCCGCCGCGACGACCTCCGCACCCCCTGCCGATGCCGCCCCCAGCGAACCGGCCGCCACCGAGACCGCCCCTGCGGCTGACGCCACCGCCGACCCGGCCGACACCTCGACCGAGGGCGCCTCCGACGCCGCGACCTGCTCGACCCGCGACATCGAACTGAAGCCGGTCACCGACAAGACGAGCTACGCCGCGACCGAACTGCCGCAGATCTCGATGTCGATCACCAACTCGGGTCGCTCCGACTGCTCGATCGACCTCGGCTCGGCGCAGCAGACGCTCGTCGTCACGAGCGGCGAAGAGCAGTACTGGTCGTCGAAGGACTGCCAGGTCAACGGCACCAACCAGGTCGTCACGCTCACCGCCGGCCAGACCCTCAGCACTCCCCCCATCGCCTGGGACCGCACGCGCTCGTCCGCCGACACCTGCGAGTCGACCTCGCGTGAGCCCGTCACCGCCGGCGGCGCGACCTACCGCCTCGCCGTCTCGGTCGGCGACATCACCTCCGCCGACACCGCCCAGATGATCCTGAACTGACAGTGACCCACCCGTGAACGCCACCCCTGCTGCCCCCACGCCCTCCGAGCCCGTAGACCCCCGCGAGCCCGTCGACCCGGCCGATCGCAACGGCACCTTCCGCTCCGAGTCGCTCGAGCTGGCCCTCGCCGCCCAGGACGCCGCCGCCGTCGCCTTCGCCCTGCGTCACGACGTGGTCGTCGTCCCGAAGCTCGTGCTGCCGACCGACGCGAGCGCCACGAACGACACCGCCGACGCCGCACCCTCGACCGGCGGCCCCGACGACGGAGCCCTCCCCGACGAAGGCGACCAGGTCCGTGTCTTCGGCCGCGAGAACACCGACAAGCGCATCCTGCTGCTCTTCTCGTCGGACGACACCTACGCCGCGATGGTCCCCGACGACCCGAACCGCCAGGTCATGCTCTACGACGCGCTCTCGCTGCGCGCCTTCCTCGAGGCCCACCTCGACGTCATCGAGC
The DNA here is from genome assembly GCF_014841545.1 of Frigoribacterium sp. CFBP 8751. Classification (NCBI taxonomy): domain Bacteria; kingdom Bacillati; phylum Actinomycetota; class Actinomycetes; order Micrococcales; family Microbacteriaceae; genus Frigoribacterium; species Frigoribacterium sp. CFBP 8751. The sequence continues at coordinate 275,254 of NZ_JACYUB010000001.1, read as the reverse complement.
AGGTCTTCTTCGACATCGCCGGCCCGCACACCATGGCCGCCAACCCGGAAGACCTCCTCAAGGCCCTCGGCTAGCGCCGGAGCCCCCAGAGCCCAGGAGGCGCGGGTCGAGTGGTCCCGAATCGTCCTTCCCGGCGCGACGAGGGACGATTCGCGACCACTCGACCGGCCGCAGCGAACGCGAGTTCGTGCGCGAGTTCGCGAACGACTACAGCGCGGGCAGCGCCTTCAGCATCCGCGAGTTGCCCAACGTGTTCGGCTTCACCCGGGCCAGGTCGAGGAACTCCGCCACACCTTCGTCGGTCGACCGGACGAGCTCGCCGTAGACGTCCGGCGGCACGAGCCCTTCGTCGCCCACGTTGAGGTACCCGTGCTTCTCGAAGAAGTCGACCTCGAACGTCAGGCAGAACAGCCGGCCGATCTCGAGCTTGCGGGCTGCCCCTTCGAGCGACTCGAGGAGGCGGTGGCCGACCCCCTTGCGAATCCAGGCGGCGTCGAGGGCGAGCGTGCGCACCTCGGCCAGGTCGTCCCACATGACGTGCAGCGCACCGCAACCGATCGGCACCCCGTCGGGCCCGACCGCGATCTGGAACTCCTGCACGTCGCCGTACAGCGTCACGAGGTCCTTGCCGAGCAGGATGCGCTTCTGCACGAACGGCTCGCACAGCCGCTGGATGTGCGGCACGTCGCTGACGACCGCGTTCCGCACCGTGATGCCGTGCCGGTCGGCCCCGCCGAGCCGGTCGGCCCCGCCGAGCCCGTCGACACCGGTGGGCGCGTCTGCCGCGTCTGACATGGGACTCCCTCGAAGACCACGACCCGAGGAGGCGCGGGCCGCCGCCCAGCCTAGCGACGCGTTCGCGACCCGGCCCCGGGTACGCCGAAGGGCGGCCTCCGTCGTGGAAGACCGCCCCGGGCGTCGAAGGCGACCCGCGCCTCCTTCGGTGTTGCCGTCGTGCCGGTGTTGCTGTCGTGCTGGTGTCGCGCCTAGCTCTCGATCTCGGGGGCGTCGCCCACGAGGACCTCTTCGCGACCCGGCTGACGCGAGGTGGCGAAGGTGAACTCTCCGTCGACGAAGTCGACCTGGACGTGGTCGCCCGCGTTGAGCTCACCCTGGAGGATGCGCTCGGACAGGCGGTCTTCGACCTCGTGCTGGATGGCACGACGCAGCGGCCGGGCACCGAGCGACGGGTCGAACCCGATCTCGATGAGCCGCTCTTTCGCGGACTGCGAGAGGACGGCCGTCATGTCGCGGTCGAGCAGACGGTCGGACAGGCGCTTGATGAACAGGTCGACGATCTGCAGCAGCTCTTCTTGGTTGAGCTGCGGGAACACGATCGTCTCGTCGACGCGGTTCAGGAACTCGGGCTTGAAGTGCTTCTTGAGCTCTTCGGTGACCTTCGAACGCATGCGCTCGTAGGAGGTCGCCGTGTCGCCCTCGATCTGGAAGCCGACGGGGCCGCCGGTGATGTCCTTCGTGCCGAGGTTGGTCGTCATGATGATGACCGTGTTCTTGAAGTCGACGACACGACCCTGACCGTCGGTGAGACGACCCTCTTCGAGCACCTGCAACAGCGAGTTGAAGATGTCGGGGTGGGCCTTCTCGATCTCGTCGAACAGCACCACGGAGAACGGCTTGCGGCGGACCTTCTCGGTCAGCTGCCCGCCCTCTTCGAAGCCGACGAACCCGGGAGGGGCACCGAACAGACGCGAGACGGTGTGCTTCTCGCCGTACTCGGACATGTCGAGCGAGATCAGCGCGCCCTCGTCATCGAACAGGAACTCGGCGAGCGCCTTGGCCAGCTCGGTCTTGCCGACGCCCGTGGGCCCGGCGAAGATGAACGAACCCGAGGGACGCTTGGGGTCCTTCAGGCCGGCACGCGTGCGGCGGATGGTCTTCGAGAGGGCCGCGATGGCCTGCTCTTGTCCGATGACGCGCTGGTGCAGGGCCTTCTCCATGAAGACGAGACGCGAGGTCTCTTCTTCGGTGAGCTTGAAGACCGGGATGCCCGTGGCCTGGGCCAGGACCTCGGCGATGATGCCCTCGTCGACGGTTCCGCCGGCTCCGGCCTCGCCCGAACGCCACGTCTTCTCGAGACGGAGGCGCTCACCGAGCAGCTTCTTCTCTTCGTCGCGCAGCGAGGCGGCCTTCTCGAAGTCCTGGTCCTCGATCGCGCCCTCTTTCTGGCCGCGGACGCCGGCGATGCGCTCGTCGAACTCGCGCAGCTCGGGCGGCGCGGACAGGATCGACAGACGCAGGCGGGCGCCGGCCTCGTCGATCAGGTCGATGGCCTTGTCGGGCAGGAAGCGGTCGCTGACGTAACGGTCGGCGAGGTTCGCCGCCGCGACGATGGCGCCGTCGGTGATGGACACCTTGTGGAAGGCCTCGTACTTGTCGCGCAGCCCCTTGAGGATGTTGATCGCGTGGGGCAGCGAGGGCTCGTTGACCTGGACGGGCTGGAAGCGGCGCTCGAGCGCGGCGTCCTTCTCGAAGTGCTTGCGGTACTCGTCGAGCGTGGTCGCACCGATCGTCTGCAGCTCGCCACGGGCGAGCAGCGGCTTGAGGATCGACGCGGCGTCGATGGCGCCCTCGGCGGCACCCGCACCCACGAGGGTGTGGATCTCGTCGATGAAGACGATGATGTCGCCGCGCGTGCGGATCTCTTTGGTGACCTTCTTCAGGCGCTCCTCGAAGTCACCGCGGTAGCGGCTGCCGGCGATGAGCGAACCGAGGTCGAGCGAGTAGAGCTGCTTGTCCTTCAGGGTCTCGGGGACCTCGCCCTTGACGATCGCCTGGGCCAGGCCCTCGACGACGGCGGTCTTGCCGACGCCGGGCTCACCGATCAGGACGGGGTTGTTCTTCGAGCGACGGGAGAGGATCTGCATGACCCGCTCCATCTCTTTCTCGCGCCCGATGACCGGGTCGAGCTTGTTGTCGCGCGCGGCCTGCGTCAGGTTGCGACCGAACTGGTCGAGCACCTGGCTGCCGCCCTGCGCGCCCTGGGTCTGTTCGCCGCCCACGGCCACCGCCTCTTTCCCCTGGTAGCCGGAGAGGAGCTGGATGACCTGCTGGCGGACCCGGTTGAGGTCGGCGCCGAGCTTCACGAGCACCTGGGCGGCGACTCCTTCACCCTCGCGGATGAGGCCGAGCAGGATGTGCTCGGTGCCGATGTAGTTGTGGCCGAGCTGCAGCGCCTCGCGCAGGCTCAACTCGAGGACCTTCTTCGCACGAGGCGTGAAGGGGATGTGGCCGGTCGGCTGCTGCTGGCCCTGGCCGATGATGTCTTGCACCTGCTCGCGCACGGCGTCGAGCGAGATGCCCAGCGACTCGAGGGCCTTGGCGGCGACGCCTTCGCCCTCGTGGATCAGACCGAGCAGGATGTGCTCGGTGCCGATGTAGTTGTGGTTCAGCATCTTCGCCTCTTCTTGGGCGAGGACGACGACGCGACGGGCACGGTCGGTGAATCTCTCGAACATCTTCTTTGCTCCCTAGGTGGCGGGGTGGTTGTCGCCACCGAATGTGCATCTGGCGCCCGCAGGGTTCGGCACCGGTTTACAGAGAGAGTAACCAGGCCCCGCGGCTTAATCTGCCCCTGTTCGCTGGGGGCATAGAGCAGTGCGCAGGCGGGCTGACAGGGCGCGCTGACAGGGGTGGCGGCTAGCCTCGCGTCCATGGGCAAGTTCACGGTCGGCCTCGTTCCGCACCCCACGAAGTCGGTGCTCGACAGCGTCGAGATCATCCGCGGCTGGACGACCCGCTCACAGGCGCACCTCGTCGCCATGACGAGCGACGCGGCCCGGGTCGGCGACGGCGTCGAGCTGGTCGACGAGCGCACCTTCCGCGAGCGCGTCACCGTCGTGGTGGCCCTCGGCGGCGACGGCACGATGCTGGGCGCGATGCGGCTCGTCGCCGAACGTCCCGTGCCCGTGCTGGGTGTCAACTACGGCAACGTGGGCTTCCTGGTCGAGGTCGAGCCGCACGAGTTGCCCGAAGCGCTCGACCGCGTCGGCCAGAAGCAGTTCTCGCTCGAACCGCACCACGCCCTCGAGGTCACGCACTCGACGACCGGCTTCGAGAACACCTACCTGGCCTTCAACGACGCCTCGGTGGCCCGCCGCCCGGGCGAGGGCGTCGTCTCGGCAGACCTCGTGCTCGACGAGACGCCCTACGGCTACTACAAGGCCGACGCGATCGTCGCGGCGACGCCGGCCGGCTCGACCGCCTACAACTACGCCGCGGGCGGGCCGATCCTGTCGCCCGCGATCGCCGCCGTCGTGGTCACCCCGGTGGCGCCGATGTCGGGCATCGACCGCTCGGTCGTCCTCGGCCCGCGCGAGCAGCTGCGGTTCGAGATCGGCGACGGCACGCACTCGGCGGCGCTCGAGGTCGACGGCCGCGTGGTCGCCGACGTCAGCGAGGGCTGCGTGATCAAGCTCGTGCTGCGGCGTGACGCGGGCCAGGTGATCCGGCTCGACGCCGACCGGCACGGCCGCAAGGGCCGCCTCAAGCTCAGCCTGCTCGACCTGCCGCTGAGAGAAGACCAGTTGCTCGAGCTCGTCCCGACCGACGTCCGGGCCCGCTTCCGCGAACGCGCCGAACGCGCCGGCGGCCTCGCCGGTGTCGCCCACGACGACGACACCGCCGTCACCGGCATCAGCCCCCTGCACTGACGCGGCCGCCCGGGGGCATCAGCCCCGGGCACCGACGCACCCGCCTTCAGGAGGCGCGGTGCGCGGTGGTCGCGCGCCGCGCCTCCTGCGCTCTGCCGCCGTCGTGCGGCCCGGCCGCTCGGCCGCCGCGAACCCGGGCGGCTTCGGCCTCGGCGGGCGGTCGCGGACGCCCGACTCACACGAACACGCCCGCCCTGCTCTGGCCCCCGGCCCCGGCCCCGGGCCCGGCCCCGGCACGAACCCGGGCGGCTTCGGCCTCGGCGGGCGGTCGCGGCCGCCCGACTCATACGAACACGCCCGCCCTGCCCTGGCCCCGGCCCGACCCCCGGCCCCGGCCCCGACTCCGGCCCCCGGCCCCCGGCCCGCCCCGCCTAGTACACCTCGCCCAGCGCCTCGGCGAAGACCTGCTCGGGGTCGCGGACGAACCCGCGCCGGGCGAACCAGGCGCAGACGTTGCGGCAGTCGCGTTCGAGCAGCTCGACGCCGGTCGGGTTGCTCGCGACGTCGACGAGCTGGGGCACGTCGATGGCGACGACCCGTCCGTCGTGGACGAGCAGGTTGTACGGCGAGAGGTCCCCGTGCGCGAAGCCGGCCCGGGCGAAGCCGATCACGATCTCGTGCACCTGCTCGAACAGCGGCCAGAGGGTGGCGCCGTCGTCCTTGACCTGGGCGAGGCGTGGCGCGGCTTCGACCCCGTGCCCGATGAACTCCATCAGGATCTCGGTGCCGCTGATCTGCACCGGGTACGGCACGGCGACGCCGAGGGAGTGCATGCGGCAGAGCGCGTCGAACTCGGCCGCGGCCCAGAGTCCGGCCTGCACCCGGCGCCCGTGGGCCGACCCGCGTGCCATCGCCCGGCCGTCGCGGGTGTTGCGCACGCGACGGCCCTCGCGGTACTCGGACGAACGGTGGAAGTCGCTCTGCTCAGGCCCGCGGTACCGCTTCGCGGCCAGTAAGGAGGCGCGGGCTCCGTCACCGGCGCCCAGAACGACGTCCGCCGGCACGGCTCGGTCGATCAGGTGGACGTCGGCCTCCTTGCCGGACTTGACGACGCCGAGCTCGGTGTCGATCGCGGCGGCGGAGGTGACGACCCAATCGGGCCACGGCCGGGGCCCGCGTTCGGTGGGGGTGGCGGCCGGCCAGGTGGACCAGCGCTGGTCGGCGTCGGGATCGACGGCGGAGAAGGTGGGTACGACGAAATCGTCGGAGAAGGTCAAGCGGTGCTCCAGGGGAGGCGTGAGACCGGCCCGGTGGGCGCGACGAGCGTCGCGCGACTGTCGCTACGGGCGGAGGGTCTCGGGGTGAGTGGGGTACGCGTGGCGTGCGTTGACGGCAGTCATGCTCATCACCCCTCTCGTGGAGTGTCTCGTGGCCCGGCCAGCTCGTGGCCCTGGTCCGCTCACGGTACCGCGCCGCGCCTCCCCTGTCGACGGTCGTCCGGGCCCGAGGGGCCGACCAACGATCGGCCGGGTGGGCAGAAGATGCTGCTCGGACCCCGACGAACAGCATCTTCTGCCCACTCGATCGCGTCACGAGAGGCGACGACGCACGCGGGCGACGAGCTCGTCGGCCCGGCGGCCGCGGAGGTCGTCGTCCGTGCATCGGACGGTCCACCACCCGGCGTCGGCAAAGCGCTCACGGCGGAGGATGTCGGTGCGGAACCTCCACGGATCGCGGCGGTGTTCGTCGCCCTCGTACTCGACGGCGAGCTTGCACCACGCGTACCGGAGGTCGGGCCTGCCGAGGTAACGCCCGCGATCGTCGTACGTGCGCACGTTGATCTCGGGTTCGGGAAGCCCAGCCCGCAGCAGGAGGAGGCGTAGCTCGGTCTCCTTCGGCGACTCGACCCCGGGCCGCACGAGCTCGAGGGCCTCGCGTACACGTCCCACACCACGTCGACCCCGGGCAGACGCCACCGCGCGTCGGAGTTCGTCGACGGTGCGCCCTCTTGCCACGTCGAACTCGGACCAGGAGCCGAGGAGTGCATCGCCGGCACGCACGAGGTCGTCGACCGTCATCAGAGACCCGCTCTCCACCCAGGCGACGACCGGATCGTCGACCGGCAGACCGTCGGCCAGCAACCTCAGACGAGCTGGCCCGGCCGATGCCGCACCCGCACTCGTCACACCCTGGACGTCGAGGGACGACCGTGCCCGGTGCGTCACGACGCCCGGCCGACGTGGACCCCGTCCGTCGGTCGAGGTGACGTGCAGGGGTTCTCCGCCGTCGCGGACCCGCCACGGCACCGGGAGCCCCCAGAGACCCAGGGCCGTCACCCGGGAGAAACGCCAGTCGTCGAGCATCACCGGAAGCAACGCCCGGGCACTCGCCAGCAGGGCGGTCTGCGGGTCGTGCGGGTCGTGCGGGTCGTCCGGGTCGTGCGGTTCGGAGCCCCGGCCGACGAGGCGCCGGACGCCGCGGTGCGGAGCCTCGAGGTCGGCACCCCGGAGACGCCCGACCCCGAGACCCGCACGGCGGGCCTCGTCGACGGCGAAGGGGCGATCGGCAAGCGGAAGGGGGACGACGATGCGCGGCACCCGTCGAGACTGACCGCCGGGACGCGGCCCGCGCCTCCTGATGTCGTCGCCTGGGGACAGGCGTGAGTACATCGGCCCTGGGGACCAGACGACCCACCGCCCGAGTGGGCAGAAGATGCTCCTCGACGACCCCCGAAGGGCACCTTCTGCCCACTCGGCAGAACGGGACTCCGGCTGGCACGACCGAACGGCGACGAGTGGGCAGAGGATGCTGCTCGCCGACTCCGGACGAGCATCTTCTGCCCACTCGAGGGTCCGAGGCCGAGGAGGCGCGGTGCGGGAGACCACGCACGACCGGCGAGGCGGGCCGATGCGAGGGCCCGGGCATGACGGAGGGCCGCCGCCCCGGGATGACCCGGGGCGACGGCCCTCGCGTGGTGCGGCATGCGGCGTGCGGCGTGACCGCAGACGACCTACTGCAGGTAGAGCTGCAGGTCCTGGCTGACGGCCTTCGCGAACATGCGGAGGCGGGCACGGCTCTCGACGCGCGAGACGGCTTGGCGTGACGAGTGGACGCGCTTCGAGATCTCGTCGAGGGTCATCGGCTGGTCGTCGTCCAGGCCGAAGCGCATGCGGATCACGCGCGCCTCGTCCTCGGGCAGCGTCGCCACGAGGGCGTGCATGTCGCGGTTGAGCAGCGAGCTCTCGGTGGCCTGCGTGGGCGACGGGGTCTCTTCGTCCTCGATGAAGTCGCCCAGCTCGCTGTCTTCGGCATCGCCGACGACGGTGTGGATCGACACCGGCTCGTGCGAACGGGACTTGAGCTCGATGAGGTCGGCGACGTCCATGGCGACCTCTTCGGCCACCTCGTCGACGGTGGGCGCACGGCCCAGGTCGACGGTCAGGTCGCGCTCGGCCCGCGAGATGCGGTTGATGCGCTCGACCGTGTGCACCGGGATGCGGATGGCGCGCGCCTTGTCGGCGAGGCCGCGGGCGATGGCCTGACGGATCCACCAGGTGGCGTAGGTCGAGAACTTGTAGCCCTGCGTGTAGTCGAACTTCTCGACGGCACGGACCAGCCCGAGGTTGCCCTCCTGGATGACGTCCATGAAGGGCAGGCCGCGCTGCGTGTAGCGCTTGGCGATGCTGACGACGAGGCGGAGGTTCGCGGTGATCATGCGGTCCTTCGCACGCTCGCCGTCGTGCTGCAGCCAGCGGAGGTCGCGGAGCATCTCGGCGTGGGCCTTGGTGCGGTTCTTCTTGACCGCGTCGGCCGCCTGCAGCTCTTTGAGCTTCTCGCCGGCGAACAGGCCGACCTCGATGCGGCGGGCGATCTCGGTCTCTTCCGCTGCGTCGAGCAGTGGCATGCGGCCGATGTGGCGGAGGTAGTCGCCGACCTGGTCGGTGGAGGCCCCTCGGACCTGCGACAGGACCTCGACCTCGGTGTCGTCGGTGGCTGTGGTGGTGTTGCGCGTGGTGACGGAAGTGGTCGTCATCGTTCTCTCCCTGCTCGAGTACTGACCTGGTGTCGCGTCGATTAGTTCGTGAAGCTCGTCGGCGTACTTCGAGTCTGGCGTGCGGAGGCGTGCGGGAAAAAGCTGGTGCAGGCCCTGACGGGACTACTCCGAGCGCACGTCCAGAGTTTCGACGTCGACGGGGTACGAAGGCGAACGACGTTTGACAGCAGCCCCGATCGGGTATAGGCGACCGCTATCACGCCGGGGGTACACATTCCCAGGTCGCTCACCGGAAACTCGGCCGCTGATCTGTCGGGGTACGACGAACGGCACCGCGAGCCCAGGAGGCGCGGTGCCGTGACCCGAGGACGCGCGCGTCGGCGACGCCCCCGGTGGTGGGACGGACCGAGGTCAGACCGCGCTGCGACCGCTGCGGTCGGCGCGACCGCTGCGGTCGGCTCGAGCGGCGACGCCGGCGCGGTCGGCGAGGTCGGCCAGGTCGCGCGACTCAGCGCGCTCCTCGGCCTCGGCCTTGGCGCGCTCTTCGGCCTCGACCCTGGCGTAGACGGCCCGCTCGGTGCGGTCGGAGCGCAGCAGTGCCCGGACGATGAACCAGAAGATGAGGCCCACGACGATGGTGGGCGTCACGGAGAAGACGATGGCTCCGGCAAGGGACTCAGGCACCCGACCAGGGTACGTCGCCCTCCCGGGGAAAACCACGTGCACCTCTCGACGACGAGACGACGGAGGCGCGGTGCCCGACCGGCACCGCGCCTCCTGAACTCGAGCACTCGAGCACTCGAGCACTCGAGCACTCGAGCACCCCACGAACCACGTCCCGCGCGATGAACCACGAAGACTCGGGGTTCATCGCACGGAACGTGGTTCACGGGCGGACGAGCAGACTCGCCGCCCGCCGCTTACTTGACCAGCGGGAAGAGGATCGTCTCGCGGATGCCGAGGCCCGTGATCGCCATCAGGAGGCGGTCGATGCCCATGCCCATGCCGCCGCTCGGCGGCATGCCGTGCTCGAGCGCGGTGAGGAAGTCGTCGTCGAGGCGCATGGCCTCGGCGTCGCCGCGGGCCGAGAGGGCGGCCTGCTCGACGAAGCGCTCGCGCTGGATGACGGGGTCGACCAGCTCGGAGTACGCGGTGGCGAGCTCGAAGCCGCGGACGTAGAGGTCCCACTTCTCGACGACGCCGGGCTTGGAGCGGTGCTGGCGGACGAGCGGGCTCGTGTCGACCGGGAAGTCGACCACGAAGGTCGGGCGGTCGAGCGACGGCTTGACGAAGTGCTCCCAGAGTTCTTCGACGAGCTTGCCGTGGGTCTCGTGCGGAACGACCAGGTCGACGGTTGTGGCGAGCGCCTGCAGGTCGGCGACGGTGGTCGACGGCGTGATCTCGACTCCGGCGGCCTCGCTGAGCGACTCGTACATCGGCACGCGGGCCCACTCGCCGCCGAGGTCGTACTCGGTGCCGTCGGCCAGGGTGACGAGGTGCGAACCGGACACGGCCATGGCGGCGTTCTGCACGAGCTCTTGCGTGAGTCGGGCCATCTGGTCGTAGTCGCCGTAGGCCTGGTACGCCTCGACCATCGCGAACTCGGGCGAGTGCGTCGAGTCGGCGCCCTCGTTGCGGAAGTTGCGGTTGATCTCGAAGACGCGGTCGATGCCGCCGACGACGGCCCGCTTGAGGAACAGCTCGGGCGCGATGCGCAGGTAGAGCTCGGTGTCGAACGCGTTGCTGTGCGTCTGGAACGGACGGGCCGCGGCGCCGCCGTGCATCGTCTGCAGCATGGGCGTCTCGACCTCGAGGTACTCGTACGAGTCGAAGGTGCGGCGCAGCGACGAGACCGCAGCGGCCCGGGCGCGGACGGTGGCGCGGGCCTGGTCGCGCACGATCAGGTCGAGGTAGCGCTGGCGCACGCGCGTCTCTTCGCTGAGCTCGGAGTGCAGGTTCGGCAGCGGCAGGATCGCCTTGGCCGCGATGGACCACTCGGTGACCATGATCGACAGCTCGCCGCGACGCGACGAGATGACCTCGCCCTTGACGAAGACGTGGTCGCCCAGGTCGACCAGCTCTTTCCAGTCGGCGAGGCGCTGCTCGCCCACCTCGGCCAGCGAGACCATGGCCTGGATGCGGCTGCCGTCGCCCGCCTGCAGCGCGGCGAAGCAGAGCTTGCCGGTGTTGCGGGCGTGCACGACGCGACCGGCGAGGCCGACGACGTCACCCGAGCGGCTGTCGGTCTCGAGCTCGGCGTACCGGGCGCGGACCGCACCGATCGTGTCGGTGATCGGCACGCCGACCGGGTACGCCTCGACGCCGGCCTCGAGCAGGCGGGCGCGCTTGTCGAGTCGCACCTGCTTCTGCTCCGACGCCTCGCGCGCGGCGGTGGCCGCCTCGTCGTCGGGGGTGGTGGTCGGGTCGGGCGCGGCGGTCATGTGTCAGGTGCTCCTGGGGTGGTGGAGGGGGCGGGAGGCGCGGGCCGGGTCAGGCGCGCGGGTCACCGAACGCGGTGGGGCCGTCGTCGAACGAGGCCATGTCGATGGTACCGGGGCCGACCGCGCCGCTGGCCTCGCCGAGGGCGGCGTCCATGGCCGACCGCATCAGCGGCGCGAGCAGGCGGCCGGGCTCGGGCAGGCCCAGCTCGGTCAGCAGTCCGACCGACTGCGCGACGATCGCGGCCGAGAACTCGGTGGCCGTCGCGATCGCCTCGGCGTAGCGCTCCCGGTCGGCCTCGGCCACGATGACGGGCTCGGCTCCCATCTCGACGACGAGCGCCTGGCCGATCGGCTGGACGGGGGTCGGCGCGGTGACGGCGCACCACGCGTCACGCAGCCGGACGAGGTCGATGGTCGTGCCCGTGAAGGCGAGGGCCGGGTGGATCGCCAGCGGGATCGCCCCCGACGAGAGCGCGGGCCGCAGCACCTCGAGCCCGTGCCGGGGAGACGTGTGCACGACGAGCTGGCCGGGCTGCCAGGTGCCCGTCGCCGCGAGGCCCTGCACGAGGTCCGCGAGCTGGTCGTCGGGCACGGCGAGCAGCACGAGTTCGCTGCGCTCGACGATCTCGGGCACGGTCAGCACGGGCACGCCCGGCAGGATCGCCTCGGCCCGATCGCGGCTGCGCTCGGACACGGCCGAGATGCCGACGATCGCGTGACCCGCGGCGGCGAGTGCGGCGCCGAGCACGGGCCCGACCCGACCGGCACCGACGATGCCCACGCCGAGGCGGCCGCTGCGGCGGTCGGAGCCGCCCGCGGGCCGGCGGGTGGCGTCGCGCGAGTCGCGGGGGTCGCGGGGGTCGGTCATGGGGTCTCCTCGCTCCAGCGGTGGGTGCGGTCGGCGTGGGCGGCGGCGACCGCCTCGCGGCTGGCGGTCGTGAAGAAGCCGAGGGCGTCGTCCTGGTCGAGCGCGCCGATCTCGGCCACGATCGGCCCCTGGACGGTGTGCAGGTGCACGGTCGCGAGCCGCAGCCGGCGGCGCAACGGACCCTGCACCAGGCCGACGCTCTGCACCCGGGGCAGCGGCACGATGACGAGCTGACGCCAGATCGCGCCCTTGCGCAGCAGCAGCGCGCCCGGTGCAGAGCGGAACCCGTTGCGCCGCCACGAGAACCAGCGCAGCACGGCGGCCCGCCGCGGCGACACGGTGAACCCGCCGTCGGTGCCGCTCGACCTCAGGCCGCCCTCGACGAGCGAGAGGGTGTGCTCGGTCGTCGCCTCGACGGCGTCGCGGACGGCAGGGGGCGCGGCGTCGCCGGCCACGGAGGCATCCGTCTCCGGGCCTGTCGCGGAGGCGACCGCCTCGGGGACGTCGGCCGACGCGCTCGACCCGGCCCGCGCCTCCTCGGCGGCGACGCCCACGGCGGCCACGCCGACCAGCTCGGGCAGGACGAGTTCGAGGACGCGGCGGACGTCGTCCTCGTCGCCGACCGGCAGGATCGTCGTGTTCTCTTGTCCGGCGGCACCCTTGGTGCTCGAGCGCGAGGCGCGGTTGATCTTGACGTCCCACCAGCCGAACGGGCGCCAGAGCAGCGGTTGGCTGACCTTGACCGAATGGATGCGGCCGGGCGGCAGCGTCTCGTTCGAGGTCGAGAACAGGCCGTAGCCGATGCGGACCCCGTCGCGCGTGCCCGCGATCGTGTAGCGCAGCGACTTCGTGATGCGGTTGACGTAGAACCCGCCCGACCCGAGCACGGCCGGCAGCAGCACGAAGAGCAGGAACCACTCGCCCGTCGTCACCACGCTGATCACGATCGCCACGACGGCGGCCAGCAGGAAGAGGGTGTAACCGCTGAGGACGGTCGACCCGATCAGGCGGCCGGGCGAGAGGGCCACGACGGACTGCGGCGGCGCCTCGTCGGGGTCGAGCTCGGGCGCGAGGAACTCGTTCGCGCGCTGCTCGACGAGGCCGCCGAAGCCCTGGCGGTGCGGAGCGTGGGCGTCGGGGTGACCCGGACCCGCGGTCCCCGCGACGGCGGCGGCGTCGGTCACATCGCCCGTGCCGGCGGCTGGCGCCTCGACCGGCGAACCGGCCGCACTCGGGGCCGGCGCGTGCGGCTGCTGCGCCCCGCCCGCGCGCCGCAGGATCTCGCGGCGCAGGTCGTCCGCCGACGCCGACCGCAGGTAGGCGAGGTTGACGTTGGCGTCCTGGCCGGCCTGGTTGACCTCGAGCTTGGCGGCGCCGAAGACGCGGGCCAGCAGCGGACGCTGGATGTTGATCCCCTGGATGCGGTCGAGCCGCGCCCGCCGGTTCGTGCGGAACACGATGCCGCTGCGCACCTCGACCACGTCCTCGCCGACCCGGAAGGTGTGCATGCGCCACGACAGCCAGAACCCGCCGACGAACAGGGCGATGACCACGACCACGGCGAGCAGCAGCAGGCCCAGCCAGCCCTGGTCGACGACGTACCCGAACGGGTCGCCCTCGTCGCCCCGCCGACCGCCGGGCACGAACAGCTCGACGACGTACTCGCGCGCGTTGTTGAACAGGATGACGAGCACCGCGGCCAGCGCGATGCCGCCCTTGAGCAGCGGGGTGGCCGGGTGCAGGCGGTGCCACTCGCCGTCGGTGAGGGCGGCGACGTCCGGAGGCGCGGGTCGGCCCCCGCCCCCGTCCGCACCGGTGCGGGGGTCGCTCACAGGCCGGCCCGCCGCGATTCGGCCAGCTCGACGAGGCGGTCGCGCAGCCGCTCGGCCTCGTCGGCGGGGACGCCCGGGATCGTCACGGCCGAGGCCGCGGCCGCGGTGACGAACTTCAGGTCGCTGAGACCGAGCGCCCGGACGACCGGGCCCCGGTTGATGTCGATGAGCTGCATGCGGCCGTAGGGCACGGCGACGACCCGCAGGTACAGGATGCCCTTGCGCAGCAGCAGGTCGTCCTCGCGCAGCTGGTAGCCGATCGCCCGGACCCGACGCGGGGTCAGGGCGGCGACGACGATCGTCACGAGCACGACGGCGGCGGTGATCGCGTAGGTCCACCACTCGCCGATGAACCAGAGCGGGACGGTGGCGGCGGCCACGATCAGCCCGGTGACGACGTAGCCGATCAGCTCGGGCCAGACGTACCGGGGCGAGACGCGGGTCCACTGCGCGTCGGGGATGTCGAGTCGGTCCATGTCGGCGTCTCTTCCGGTCGGCGGCGGTGTCGTGCGGCAGCGGTGTGGTGCGACGGCGGCGGGGCCGCGGGCGGTCAGACCGCTTGCGTCCCCGGGCCCTGGCCGTTCTCGTCGTCGGCGGGCGGGACGGTGCACATGCGTTCGGCGACGATGCCGGCCACCAGCAGCCCCACACCGCCGACGACGGCGACGATCGCGGGCACGAGCGAGCCTACAGCGACCCCCACGCCACGCGAGAGGACGAACAGCAGGACTCCCCCGGCGAAGCCGCCGAACAGGGCGCCGGACAGGCTGCTCGCCTTGGCCAGCAGCAGCACGCGCGTCGCGTAGTAGGGGTCGACGCGCTCCTTGCTCGACCCGGTCGCGACGCGGTGCACGGGCACGGCCATCGAGACGACGACCCCGCCGATGCCGAGCAGCACGAGGCCGAGGGCGACGGGCAGCACGATGGACGGCTGACGCATGGCGACCAGCACCGAGTCGAGGACGAAGCCGGCGGCCACGGCCACGATGATCAGGCCGACCAGGGTGGAGGGGCGGGTGTGCTTCACGGGGCTCCTGGGCTGGGGTCGGTGGTCGGGTCGTGGGCGGACCCGTGGTCGGACGGTGCGTCGGTCAGCGGAGGGTCGGGCTCGGGGTCAAGCAGCGAGGTCGCCCCCGGCACGGGCCTCGTGCGCTCGGTGAGGCGGGACGCGAGGTCGGCGACCAGCCCTGCTCCGGCGAGCCGCGCCTCCGGGTCGAGCCGGAGCCAGGGCTCGAGCACGAACGCGCGCTCGGCGGCGCGGGGGTGCGGCACCTGGAGGCGCTCGGTGTCGATGCGCTCGTCGTCGAGGGCGACGACGTCGAGGTCGAGGGTCCGGTCGCCCCACCGCACGTCGCGGGTGCGCCCGTGCGTGGCCTCGATCGCCTGCAGCGCGTCGAGCAGGGCGTCGTCGTCGAGCGTGACGTCGGCGAGCAGCACGGCGTTGAGGTAGGTCGGCTTGCTCGGATCGAGGCCGTCGAGCGTGACGGCGGTCGACGACACGGGGGCGGACGCGGCGACCACCGTGATGCCCGGCGTCGCGTCGACGGCCCGGACGGCGTCGCGCAGCAGGGTGTCGCGGTCGCCGAGGTTCGAGCCGAGGGCGATCACCGCACGGCGGACGCGCGGCACGCTCACGCTCAGCACGCTCACGCTCGCTCCCGGCTGATGGTGATCGACACGTCGCCGAACGGCACGGTGATGGGGGCCCCCGGCTTGTGCACGGTGACCTCGGTGGCGACGGCCGCTCGGTGCGCGAGTACGACGCCGGCGAGGCGCTCGGCGAGGGTCTCGATCAGGTCGACCGGGTCGCGCTCGACGGCGGCCACGATCTCTTC
Organism: Frigoribacterium sp. CFBP 8751; assembly: GCF_014841545.1. NCBI lineage: Bacteria > Bacillati > Actinomycetota > Actinomycetes > Micrococcales > Microbacteriaceae > Frigoribacterium > Frigoribacterium sp. CFBP 8751. The sequence continues at coordinate 259,674 of NZ_JACYUB010000001.1, read as the reverse complement.
GGCCAGGACTCCGTAGTGCACGGTCTCGCCGAGGTCGTCGCCGGACGCCGCCGGAGAGGTGTCGAGGTGCACGACGACGTCGATGACGAACTCCTGACCGTCGCGGCGCTCGTGGTCGAAGACGCCGTGGTGGCCGGTGGCCCGCACGCCGCCGAGACGCAGCACGTCGAGGCCGCGGGCACGGAGGGCCGGCACGCCGGCCGGACCGGTCGTGGCGACGGAGTCGTGCTCGCGCCCGGGCAGGCCGTCGGGCCCGGTCGCGCCGCCGCTCACGCGTGCCTCGCCGGTCGTCGGGGAGCCGCGGCGGCTTCGGTCCAGGCCTGCAGCACGTCGAGGGCCGCCCGGGTGCCGGCGACGTCGTGCACGCGCACGCCCCAGACGTCGGCCTGCGCCGCCAGCACGCTGATCACGGCGGTCGCGGGGTCGCGGTCGACGGGCGGCGCGCCCTCGGGCAGGAGGTCGGCCAGGAACCGCTTGCGCGACGCGGCGACGAGAACGGGCAGGCCGAGGCCACCGAGCACGTCGAGGTGGGCCAGCAGCTGCCAGTTCTGGGTGGCGTCCTTCGAGAATCCCAGGCCGGGATCGAGGACGATCGTCGACGGGTCGACGCCCCGGGTCACGAGGTCGTCCACCCGTGCGGCGAGCTCGTCGGCGACGGTGCCGACGACGTCGCCGTCGTAGTCGCGCGACGCCGCGGAAGGTGCGTGCCCCGAGCCGTCGAGTCGACCGCGCCAGTGCATGACCACGAAGGTGCGGCCGCTCTCGGCGACGACCCGGGCCATGTCGACGTCGGCGAGACCGCCCGACACGTCGTTGACGATCTCGGCACCGGCCTCGAGTGCGGCGGCGGCGGTCGACGCGTTCATCGTGTCGATGCTGACGCGCACCCCCTCGGACGCGAGCTGACGCACGACCGGCAGCACTCGACGGAGCTCGTCGGCCGGCTCGACGCGGGCGGCACCGGGCCGGGTCGACTCCCCGCCGACGTCGACGATGTCGGCCCCCCGCGAGACGAGGGTGCGGGCGTGGGTCAGGGCGGCGTCGAGGTCGAGATGACGACCGCCGTCGCTGAACGAGTCGGGCGTGACGTTGAGCACGCCCATGACGGCCGGGCCGGGTCGTCGGACGGTGGACCGGTCGCGCGAGCGTCGGAGGACCGGCTCAGGAGGCGCGGCGTCCGGCCCCGGGCCGGTCGCGACCCGGTCATGCACCGCCGGTGCCGCGTGCGAACCGCTGCGCTGCCGCTCGGGTCGTGGCCGGGCCTCGAGCACGGGGTCGGCCTCGTCGAACGACCGCTCGTGCAGCGGCCCCTCGAACCGGCCACCGGCCACCAGCCGACGCCCCGAGCGGCCGGCGGGAGCCACGGCCGCCGAGGTCTCGGCAGGGGCGGGGCCGGGATCACCGGTCGCGGGGCGGACGGCGGCAGCCACGGCGGGCGGCTGCGCGGCGACGGGCACCTCGGCGGGGAGGCTGGTCGCGGGGGTCGTCGCGGGCGTGTGCGTGACGGGCGGCAACTGGGCCGGAGGACGGACGGCCGCGGTCTCGTTCTGCGCCAGGACGAGTCGTCCCTGCGTGATCGGACCCGCGGCGAGCCCGTCGGCGGCCGCCCGGGCAGAGGCGGGTGGCGCGTCGACCACGACGTCCGCCGGGTACCGCTCACGACCACGAGGACGCTTCGACGGGGCGTCGCCACCCTCTCGGGCCGCAGTGGTCGGACGGATGTCGTCACCGGACGCGGCGGGGGTGCCGCGGGACGGGTCGGTCACGAAGCGGTACCTCCGTTCGGTGCTCGGGACGAGCCCTCAGGCTAGCGACCGGCTGCGCCTCGGCGCAGCCGGTCGGGCCGGTCGTGCGTCAGGCCGTGGCGATGCCGGGCGTCGTGCGGGGCGGGCGCGTGCGGGCCGGCTTGGTCGTCGGCTCGGAGTCGACGCCCCCGTCGACGGCTTCGGCGTCGACGGGCGACTTCGTCGGCATGGGGATCGCCGGGCGGTCCGACACCGGACGCTTGTCGCTCGAGAGCCACTGGGGACGCTCGGGGAGCTTGCGGACGTCCTTGAAGATCTCGGCCAGCTCGTCGTGGTCGAGGGTCTCTTTCTCGAGCAGCTCGCGGGCGAGGAAGTCGAGCACGTCGCGGTTGTCGTTGATGACCTGCCACGCCTCGTCGTGCGCCTGCTCGAGCAGCACGCGCACCTCGGCGTCGACCGTCTCGGCGATGTTCTCGGAGTAGTCGCGCGAGCTGCCGTCGCGGCCCATCATCATCTCGCCCGACGCCTGGCCGAGCTTGACCGAACCGACCTTGTTGCTCATGCCGTACTCGGTGACCATCTTGCGGGCGGTCGCCGTGGCCTTCTCGATGTCGTTCGAGGCGCCGGTGGTCGGGTCGTGGAAGACGAGCTCTTCGGCGACACGACCGCCCATGGCGTACGTGAGCTGGTCGAGCAGCTCGTTGCGGGTGACCGAGTACTTGTCTTCGAGGGGGAGGACCATCGTGTAGCCCAGGGCACGACCGCGGGGCAGGATCGTGATCTTGGTCACGGGGTCGGTGTGGCGCATCGCCGCGGCGGCGAGGGCGTGACCACCCTCGTGGTACGCGGTGATGAGCTTCTCGTGGTCGTTCATGATGCGGCTGCGGCGCTGCGGACCGGCCATGACGCGGTCGACGGCCTCGTCGAGGGCGCGGTTGTCGATCAGCTGCGCGTTCGAGCGTGCCGTCAGCAGGGCGGCCTCGTTGAGGACGTTGGCCAGGTCGGCACCCGTGAAGCCGGGCGTCTTGCGGGCCAGGACCTCGAGGTTGACCGAGGCGGCGAGGGGCTTGCCCTTGCCGTGCACCTCGAGGATCTGCTTGCGGCCGTCGAGGCCCGGAGCGTCGACGCCGATCTGGCGGTCGAAGCGACCGGGGCGCAGCAGGGCCGGGTCGAGCACGTCGGGACGGTTGGTCGCGGCGATCAGGATGACGTTGGTCTTGACGTCGAAGCCGTCCATCTCGACCAGCAGCTGGTTGAGGGTCTGCTCGCGCTCGTCGTTGCCGCCGCCGATGCCGGCACCGCGGTGACGACCGACGGCGTCGATCTCGTCGACGAAGATGATCGCCGGGCTGTTCTGCTTGGCCTGTTCGAACAGGTCGCGGACGCGGCTGGCGCCGACGCCGACGAACATCTCGACGAAGTCCGACCCCGAGATCGAGAAGAAGGGCACGCCGGCCTCGCCGGCGACGGCGCGGGCGAGCAGGGTCTTGCCGGTGCCGGGAGGGCCGTAGAGCAGCACGCCCTTGGGGATGCGGGCGCCGACGGCCTGGAACTTGGCCGGCTCTTTCAGGAACTCTTTGATCTCTTCGAGCTCTTCGATCGCCTCGTCGGCCCCGGCGACGTCGGTGAACATGACCTGCGGCGTCTCTTTCGAGGCCAGCTTGGCCTTGGACTTGCCGAACTGCATGACCTTGCTGCCACCGCCCTGCATGGACGAGAGCAGGAACCAGAAGATGACGCCGATGATCAGGAACGGCAGCAGGATGCTGAGCAGCGACATGAACCAGCTGGTCTGCGTGACGGTGTCGTCGAAGTTCTCGAGGTTCGCATCGGTGACGGCGTCGACGACCTCGGAGCCACGCGGCGTCGCGTAGTAGAACTGCTCGGCCTTGTCGCCGTCCTTCAGGACGAGGTCGACGCGCTGCTCGTTGCTGAAGATCGTCGCCGACTTGACCTTGTCGGTCTGGATCGCCTCGAGGCCCTTCTGGGTCGAGATCTGGGTCGTGCCCGCCCCACTGATGAGGCTCCACCCGATGCCGATGCCGATGACCGCGATCACGATGTAGATGATCGGACCGCGGAAGAGTTTCTTGAAGTCCATGTCAGTACGGGCGACGCCCGACACCTTTCTGCAGGAAGAACGTGAGCAAAAGGGTACATCGGGGCTGCTATGCCCTGGATGGGTGTTCGCCGAGGGCTTGATCGGCCCCGCCCGGGAGCGGACCGCTAGCTGTAGACGTGCGGGGCCAGCACCCCGACACCGCGCAGGTTGCGGTACTTCTCGTCGTAGTCGAGGCCGTAGCCGATGACGAAGTCGTTCGGGATCTCGAAGCCGACGTACTTGACGTCGACGGCGACCTTGGCGGCGGCCGGCTTGCGGAAGAGCGCGAAGATCTCGACCGACGCCGCCCCGCGCTTCTGCAGGTTCTCGAGCAGCCACGACAGCGTCAGGCCCGAGTCGATGATGTCCTCGACGATGATGACGTCGCGGCCGTGCAGGTCGCTGTCGAGGTCTTTGAGGATGCGGACGACACCCGACGACTTGGTGCCCGAGCCGTACGACGAGACGGCCATCCAGTCCATGGCCGAGGCCAGCTTGAGCTCGCGCGAGAAGTCGGCCATGACCATGACGGCGCCCTTGAGGACTCCCACCAGCAGCGGCTCGCGACCGACGTAGTCGGCCTCGACCTGCCGGGCGACCTCGGCGATCTTGGCGTGGATCTGCTCTTCGGTGTAGAGCACGCTGGTCAGGTCGGCCTCGATGTCGCTGAGTTCCATGGTGGTGTCGTGCTCCTGGGGTCGTGGGGTGCCGAGGGGGGTCTCAGGAGGCGCCGGTCGCCGAGAAGTGCAGCGCGCCTCCGGTGCGTTCCACTGTAATGCCCGGCAGCGACACCGCCCCCTGCCCGTGCCAGTCCGTCACCAGCCGGGCGACCTCGAGGGTCTGGACGCGGCTGAGCGAGACCCCGAACTCGCTCTGCACCGCGAGCCGGATCAGTCGCTGGCGCAGGGCCGCCGGGTTCGCGGCGAGCCCCCGGACGTCGAGCGAGATGCCCGCCTCGGCGTGGTCGGCCAGTTCTTCGGCCAGTTCGTCGGCGAAGTGGTCGAGGGCGGACGAGTCCTCGCGCAGCGCGTCCGCCGTGCGCGCCAGGGCCTCGGTGATGCCCGGGCCCAGCTCGCGCTCGAGCATCGGCAGGACGGTCCGCCGCAGCCGCACCCGCGTGAAGGTCGGATCGTCGTTGTGCGGATCGGCCCAGGCCTCGAGGCCGGCGTCGGTGCACGCCGCCGCCGTGGTCGAGCGGCCGACGGCCAGGAGGGGGCGGGCGTACAGGCCCGAGCGCGCCTCCATGCCGCTCAGGCTCGTCGCACCGCTGCCCCGGGTGAGGCCGAGCAGCACCGTCTCGGCCTGGTCGTCGCGGGTGTGGCCGAGCAGCACGGTGCGGGCGCCCTGCTCGGCGGCGACGGACGCGAGCGCGTCGTAGCGGGCCGTGCGTGCCGCCGCCTCGGGGCCGCCCTCGGTGCCGACCGTGACCCGGACGACGACGACGGGGTCGAGCCCGAGGCCGCGGGCCTGCTCGGCCGCACGTGCGGCGACGGTGCGCGAGTCGCCCTGCAGGTCGTGGTCGACGACGACCGCGCCGGCGCGCAGCCCCGCACGCGGCGCCTCGAACGCGAGCCCCGCGGCGAGCGCGAGGGAGTCCGGCCCGCCGCTCAGCGCGACGAGCACGAGGTCGCCCTCGTCGTGACCGGACAAGGAGGCGCGCACGGCACGTCGGACGTCGGCCGTCGCGGGGGTCAGGCGGGGTCTGTCGGGCATCTTGTAACGTTAGCGACACCGCCGACCCGTCGGGTCGGACCCCCCAACGACGCATCGCAAGGAGCACACCCATGGCCGCGTACGACGCCGTGATCGAGATCCCCAAAGGCAGCCGCAACAAGTACGAGGTCGACCACGAGACCGGTCGCGTCTACCTCGACCGCGTCCTGTTCACCGGGTTCGTCTACCCGACCGACTACGGCTTCTTCGAGAACACGCTCGGCCTCGACGGCGACCCCGTCGACGTGCTCGTGCTGCTCGACTACCCGCTCTTCCCGGGCGTGGGCGTCAAGGTGCGTCCGGTCGGCGTCTTCAACATGACCGACGACGGCGGCAGCGACGCCAAGGTCATCGCCGTCCCCGCGAAGGACCCGCGCTGGGAGCACATCCAGGACGTCACCGACGTGCCCGAGTACCTGCGCAAAGAGATCGAGCACTTCTTCGAGCACTACAAGGACCTCGAGCCCGGCAAGTGGGTCAAGACCGAGGGCTGGGGCGACGCCGCCGAGGCCGAGGCCATCGTCGAGGCCGGCATCACGAAGTTGGCCGACGAGGGACACTGACCTCCCGCACCACGGCATGACGTAGGGCCCGACACCACCTGGTGTCGGGCCCTACGTCGTGCCGCCGTCCGCGGACGGTGCCTACAGGCGGATGCCGCGGTCGGCCATGAACGGCTGCGGGTTCTGCGCGACGCCGCCGACGCGGGTCTCGAAGTGCAGGTGGCAACCGGTCGAGTTGCCGGTCGAGCCGACGTGACCGATCTGCTGGCCGGTGCCGACGGCCTGCCCGACGCTGACCATGATGCCGCCGTTCGGCTGGTGGCCGTACCCGGTCGTGAAGCCGTTGCCGTGGTCGATCAACACGAAGTTGCCGTAGCCGCCGTACCAGCCGGCGTAGGTCACGACGCCCGCGGTCGCGGCGTAGATCGGCGAGTTGCAGCCCGCGGCGAGGTCGGTGCCCGCGTGCAGGATGTACGCGTGCGTCACCGGGTTGACGCGCATGCCGAAGCCGCTCGAGATGTTGCCGCCGGCCGGGCGGGTCCAACCCTGGGGCGAGACGACCCCGAGGGCCGTGCCGGCGGTCGCCGCCGCTGCGGCGGCCGCGGCCGCCCGGGACTCCTCGACGCCCTTCTGGTACTCGGCCTCGGTGTGGTCGACGTTGGTCTTGAGGGTCTCGAGCTGGGCCTGGAGCCGCGCCTGGTTCTCCTGCTGCGCGGCGAGGGCGTCGCTCGCGGCCTGGGCGGCGTCGTTCGCGTCGGCCAGGGCCTTCTGCGCGGTGTCGGCCAGCACGGCGAGGGCGGCCTCGGCGACGGCGGCCTGGTCGCTCAGCCCCTGGGCGGTGTTGCGGTCCTGGGTGGCCTGCGAGTAGATGCCGTCGGCCTGCTCGGTGAGCTTGCTCATCGCGCCGAGCTTGTAGAGCAGCTGCCCGGCCTCACCCGGGTCGGCGATCAGGCTGCCGCTGACGCCGTTCGTGCCACCGGAGCGACCGAGCTGGGCGGCGAGCTGACCCGCGCGCTCCTCGCTGGCGGCGGCCACCTCGTCGGCGGCGTCGGCCTGCGACTGCAGCTGCGCGGTCTTGTACTGGGCGTCGTCGTAGGCGGACTGGGCCTTCTGCAGCTCGTCGCCCCGCTTCTCGGCCTCGGCGTTCTTGGCGTCGAGGTCCGACTGCATCTGGGTGAGGATGCCCTCGAGGTTGGTGATCTCGGCCTGCTTCGCGGTCTCGTCGCCCCGGGCCTTCTGGACGTCCTCCCACGAGGGGTAGGAGGCCGCGTGGGCCGACGACGCGGGCAGTCCGACGACGCCCGCGGTGAGCAACAGGGACGCGGCGGCGATCGAGACGACGACGCGGGCGAGTCGCGACGACGGCGCGAGGGGACCCGACGTGAGGCTCGCCAGGCGGGCTCGACCGGGTCGGCGGGTGGTGGTCATCGAGTGGGTCCGATTCGTCGTGACGGCGTCGAGTCCGTGAACCGGTGGTCGCCGTGTGGGACACGGTAACCCGGGCGCGCGATCCCGTACAGCACCGCAGGCGGTGGCGACGGGCGGGCCGACCCGGGGGCGGGCCCGAACTCTCAAGAACGACTTGAAACTAGCCTCCGCTCCGACGATCGCCGGGCAATCGCGACGGAGTGGCGGGCGAGTCGCGTGACCAGAACGGGGGACGAGGAGGCGCGCGCGTCGATCCACGCCGCCCCCGTTTTGCTTTTGCCCGCGATCATCCGTATGCTCTGTGATCGGTTGCTATGACGTCCTCGGACACGGCCCCATCGTTTAGTGGCCTAGGACACCGCCCTTTCACGGCGGCAGCACGGGTTCGAATCCCGTTGGGGTCACCAGCGACACAGCACCGAGGCACCACCTGCACCAATCACAACAGAACATCGAGTACGCTGTCTCACAGCAGCAAGTTTGGCCCTGTAGCGCAGTTGGTTAGCGCGCCGCCCTGTCACGGCGGAGGTCGCCGGTTCAAGTCCGGTCAGGGTCGCCAAGGCGAGTTCATCGCCTGGGGGCTTCAGGCCCTCACGGCTGGGTAGCTCAGTTGGTAGAGCGTTCGACTGAAAATCGAAAGGTCCACGGATCGATGCCGTGTCCAGCCACAGAAGGCCCCGCTCAGGCGGGGCCTGACTCGTTTAACGGCGGGACGGCCGCGTGAGCATCGGACACGACCCCGCGGTCGTCTCCCTCCGCAGCCGCTGGCTCGACCCGCTCGTCGCCGGCCTCGCGGCGCTGCTGCTCGGGGCCGCCTTCAGCTGGGTGCCCTCGTACTGGAGCGACGAGGCGACGACGCTGCAGGTGGCGCGCCTCCCCCTCGGCGAGTTGCTGGCGTTCGTGCACCAGCGCGACGCGGTGCACACGGTCTACTACCTCGTCATGCACTTCTGGATCGGCGCCTTCGGCGAGGCCGAGGTGGCCGCGAGGTTCCCGTCGGCCGTCTTCGTCGGGGCCGGGGCCGCCGGTGTGCTCGTCCTGACGCGCATGCTGACGACCCGTCGCACCGCGCTCCTGGCCGCGGCGATCTTCGCGGTGTTGCCCCGCTTCACGCTCGAGGCCGCCGAGGCGCGTCCCTACGCGCTCTCGGCCGCGCTGGCCGTCTGGGTGACCGTGCTGCTGCTGGTGGCCTCCCGGCGTCACCGTCGACGCTGGTGGATCGGGTACGGCGCCGTCCTCGCCGGGTCGATCGCGACCTTCGTCCCCCTCGGCCTGATCATCGTGGTGCACGGCGTCTTCCTGCTGCTGGCGCCGGCACAGCGCCGACGTCGGGGAGCCCGCCACCGCCTCCTCGGCTGGTCCGTCTCGACCGGGGCGGCCCTGTTCGTGACCTCGCCGGTCATCGGGACGGTCCTCGCCGAGCGCTCGCGCCTCCTGGGGGTGGCCGACCCGTCGACGGGTGCCGACGTCACCTGGTGGACGGTCCTGGTCGAACCGTGGTTCGTGACGGGCCTGGCGTTCGCCGTCGTCTCGGCGGTCCTGCTCATCCTGCTCGGCACCCGCCTCCGCGACCGGTCGAGGACGCCGGGCAGCGTGGTGTTGCTCGGCGCGCTCTGGGTCGCGCTGCCCGCCGGACTGCTGCTCGCGCTGGGGCTCGTCCTGGCGCCCGTGTACACGTCGAGACTGGTGACCTTCTCGGCGCCGGGCATGTGCCTGCTGCTGGCGGTCGCCGTCACCGGCTTCCGGCGGCGCTGGATCAGCATCGCCCTCGTCGCCCTGCTGGTGACGGCCTCGGTCCCGACCTACGTGCTGCAGCGGCTGCCGACCGGCAAGGGGGGCGGCAGCGACCTCTCCCAGCTCTCGAGCTACATCGAGAGCCAGGCCCGTCCGGGCGACGCGTTCCTGCTCGACGCGACCGGCACCGTGTCGACGCGACCCCGTCAGGCGATCTACGCCTACCCGGAGCGCTTCGCCGAGCTCGACGACGTCGCCTTCGTGCGGTCGGGGCTGCCATCGGGCTCGTACTCGGACGTCACCCTGCGTCTCGACGACGAGGACGACGCCGTCGAGCTGGCCGACCGGCTGACGTCGGTCGACCGCCTGTGGATCGCACGTCTCTCGGTCGACGTCCTCAGCGAGGCCGACCTGCGCCAGCTGCGCGACGAGGGCTACGAGATCCGGCAGGAGCACCGCACCGGACGCAGCGTCGTCTACCTCTTCGCGCGACCACCGGCCTGACGGTCAGCGACGGAGCTCGAGGGTGCAGCACTTGACGCCGCCGCCACCGAGCAGCAGTTCCGAGAGGTCGACGCCGATCGGGTTGTAGCCCCGCTCACGCAGCTGCCGCTCGAAACCGGTCGCCCGGGCGGCGATCACGACGTTGTAGCCGTCCGAGTACGAGTTGAGCCCGAGGATGGCCGCGTCCTCCTCGCTGACGAGGATCGCATCGGGGAAGCGCTGCCGCAGGATCGCCAGCGAGGCGTCGTCGAACGCGCTCTCGAGGTACGCGATGGTGTGGCGGCCGTCCACCGGCTCGGGGTCGAGCACGGCGATGGCGGTGTCCAGGTGGTAGAAGCTCGGGTTCACGAGGGTGAGGCTGACGACCTCGCGCCCGAAGACGCGACCGATCTCGTCGTGCGAGCTCGAGTCGCTGCGGAAGCCGGTCCCGGCCAGGATGACGTCGCCGACCAGCAGGAAGTCCCCCTCGCCCTCGTTGGTCTCGGCGGGCTCGGCCACCTCGAAGCCGGCCGAGGCGAACCAGCGCATGTAGGCCGGGCCCTCGGCCTGGCGCTCGGGGTAGGTGAATCGTGCACCGTACGCGACGCCGTCGAGGACGAAGCCGCCGTTGGCCGCGTAGACCATGTCGGGCAGGCCCTCTTCGGGGTCGATAAGCTCGACGTCGAACCCGAGGCCGACGTAGGTGTCGTAGAGGGTCTGCCACTGGGCCAGCGCCAACGAGGTGTCGGTCGGCTGCGTGGGGTCCATCCACGGGTTGATCTTGTAGCTGACGGTGAAGTGCTCCGGTCGGCACATCAAGATGGTGCGGTGGCTCGCCACGCGGGCGGCGTCCCGTCGGGCGGTCGCGTCGGGCAGGTCGGAGGGTTCGATCGTCAGGCTCACCGGATCAGTGTCACATCGCGAGCGCGCACGAGGACGGGCTCTCGCGCAATATTCTTGCGTATTTGTCAGCTTCGATGCATCTTATCCGCGTACCATGCTGTCGTGGACAATCTCGACTACGGCATCATCGACCTCCTGCGCCAGAACGCCCGTGCCGGGTACGGCGACATCGGCGCCTCGGTGGGCCTCAGCGCCTCGGCGGTCAAGCGCCGCGTCGACCGCCTGGTCGCCGACGGGGTGATCAAGGGATTCACCGTGCAGGTCGACCCCGCCGTGGACGGGCTCGGCACCGAGGCCTACGTCGAGCTGTTCTGCCGCGGCACCGTCTCGCCCCAAGAACTGCAACGCATCCTCGGCACGGTGCCCGAGGTCGTCGACGCCGGCACGGTGACCGGCAGCGCCGACGCCATCGTCCACATGCGCAGCCGCGACATCCCGTCGCTCGAAGAGGCCCTCGAACGCGTGCGCAACGCCCCGAACGTCGACCACACGCGCAGCGCGATCGTGCTGTCGAAGCTCATCAGCCGCCGCTCGGCCTGACGGCGACCTGACGGCGGCCCGACTGCGGCCCCACGCCGGCCCGCCGCGATCAGAGCCGCAGGTCGGCCAGCGCGGGGTCGAGACGGCCGTACCGATGCGCCGTCAGCGAGACCGACTGCTCTCGCACGAACGCCAGCAGTTCGATCCGCCCCTCTTCGGTCACCTCGCCCGAGTAGATCGTCACGTCGGGACTGCCCCGGAGCACCCGGGCGAGCGCGGCGGGGTCTCCGCCGATCATCCGGATGCGCAGGCCGCGGTAGGCGGCAACCGCCTCGGGTGACGGGGCCGGCCTCGAGTCGTCCACCCGACCCCCGTCGACGGAGGCCCGCTCGCCCCCGGCGGCCTCGGCCAGCAGGTCGAGCACGTCCGGACCGGCCGCCTCGGCCGTGGCGCCCTGCAGGGCCCCCGCGGCGGCCCGCGCGACGAACGCCTCGTCGCTCTCGACGACGACGTCGCGCACGCGCACCGGGGACGAGGAGGCGCGCCACAGGTGCACGAGCCCCGCCGGCAACGGCACGGCCGAGCTGACGGCCAGGGTCGACCCCGCCCTCGCACCGGCGGCGACGAGCCGGACGAGCGCCGCCGGGTCGGCGCCGGAGGAGAGTCGCACCGTGACCGGGTGCGGTCGGTAGCGCAGCACGTTGCGCTCGACCACGAGGCCGGTGACGTCACGGGCCAGCCCGAACTCGGACTGCCAGGCACGCTGGTCGCTCTCGACGGCCGTGCGCAGCGAGTCGAACTGCTCGAACGACAGGGTCGGTCGGGCCGCGTCGACCAGGCGGGTGACTCCCTCGGAGACGTCGTGCAGGCGCAGCGAGGGGCGCGGGTCGTGGGGACGGTGCCGCCAGGCCCCCTGGCCGATCAGGGCGTTCGGGCCGCCGGGCTTGAGGCCCCGACCGATCGCCCGTCGGCCCCACCCGCCGGTGGGCCTGCGGCGCACCCGCGCGCCCGTCGTCGGACCACCGACGACGAGGTCGCCCGCCCGCACGGTGTGCAGCCAGTCGTCGATCTCGTCGACGTCGAGGGAGTGCAGGCCCGCCACGTCGCCACCGTTCTCGGCGTTCTGCACCGCGACCGCCTCGGCGAGCGTCTCGACGGCGACGAGACCGACGACGGGCACCCCGTGAGCGCTCGAGGCGAAGGCCCCTCGAGGGTCGACGCCGTCGCGCACGCCCGGCGAGCAGAGGGCCCCGGTCCCGTCGAGCGGACGCGGCTCGAGCAACCACGACTCGCCGGGCCCGAGCACGGTCAGCACGCCGAGCTCGGACCCGGTCGGGGCGGAGGCGAGCGGCCCCATCACGGTGGCGACGTCGTCGGCCGGACCGACGACGACCGCCTCGAAGGCCTCGCGCAGCAGGCGGCGGAACGTCTCGCCGTGACCGACGGAACCGACGGCGAGCACGAGGTCGAGCGCACCGTGGCCGCGGCCGGCGTGGTCGACGACGCTCGCGACGACGTCCGCGGCGGCGAGTTCGAGGTCGGCCGAGGGGGTGACGACGATCGAGGTGACCCCCCTCGTCCGCACGGCGAGGTCGAGGTCGGGGCGTACGTCGCGGAGGCCGACGGCCGTCTCGACCGGCACGTGGGCGACGACCCGGTCGACCACGGGGTGGGTCAGCAGGGCCCGTTCGTGGTCGGGACCGTCGGCGACGACCAGGGCGAGGAGCGAGTCGGGGACGCCGACCGCCCAGAGCGCCTCGGCGACGACGGCGACCGCCCGCCGCCGGCTGGGGGGCAGGTGGACGACGACCGCGCTGCCGGCACCGAACGCCGCGAGCACTCCCTCGACCGTGCTGGCGACGGGCGTGACGAGGTCGGGCACGACGACCGTGAGCCGCGGGGGCCGGTGCTCGGCCGTGTCGACGGTCGCGAGGTCGCGGGTCAGGATCGCCAGCCGGTGGGCCGAGTCGACGGCCGCACCGACCTCGTGGTCGGCCTCGGACAGGGTCGAGCCGGACTCGCTGACGCACACCTCGACGAGGCGCGAGCGCCGCAGCGCGAGCTCGCGGCCCGCGAGGTCGAGGAGTTCGGCACGGGTCTCGGGGTCTTGGCCGCCCCAGGCCGCCCCGGCCGCGGAGGCGCGGGTCACGACGGCCTCGAGGGCTGCGTGGTCGAGGGCTGCGTCGTCGAGGGCTGCGTCGTCCGGGGACGCGAGCCCGAGGGAGGGGGCCGCGTCGGCGGTCTCGACGCCGGCGACCGACCGACGAGCGCGCCCGAGCACGCCCCGGGCCCACCGGCGGTTGCCGTCGAGCGAGGGATCGGTGTCGGCCTCGGCCGCGAAGTCGACGATGTGGTCGGGGCCCTCGTCGAGCGGTCCGGACCGGTCCCGCCGCCGCCGCGGCACGGAGGGCAGCTCGGAGACGGCCGCGACGGCCCGGTCGTGCCGACGAGCCTCGCGGGCGAACGCGGCCTCGTGGTCGACGTCGAGGGTGCTCGAGAGGAATCCCTCGGGGTCGGCGAGCGCGTCCAGCCGGCCCACCAGGTGTCGCACGGCGGAGTCGAACTCGCCGGAGACGATCACCGGCGCCTGGAGGACGAGCGAACCGAGCTCGGAGCGGACGACCTCGGCGAGACCGGCCGCGGACCCCAGCCACATCTCGACGTCGAGCAGGTGCTCGGTGCCGTGGCGACGGGCGACCGTGACGGCGTGGGCCAGGTCGAAGACGTCGTGCCCGGCGAGTCCGACCCGGGCGACCGCGGCGTTCTCGGGCCTCAGGGCGAACTCGACCAGCCGGAGGTGGCTGGCGTCGGTCTCGTGCTTGGCCTCGAAGGTGACGACGGGCCAGTCGTGCAGGCGGGCGTCGACGATCTCGTCACGGCGCGAGCCGCCCTTGACCAGCCGGACCGAGATCGGGGCGCCGCCCCGGTCGACACGGTCCCGGGCCCAGTCGGTGAGCAGCCGCAACGAGTCGAGTGCCTCGGGGACGTACGACTGGACGACGATGCCCGCCGTGACGGACTCGAGCCCGGGACGGTCGAGCAGTCGGGTGAAGACGTCGATCGTGAGGTCGACGTCGGCGTGCCGGTCGACGCCGAGGGTGAGGAGGGTGCCCGTCGAGGCCGCGAGCTCGAGCAGGGGCCCGAGCGTCGACTCGGCCAGGTCGCTCGTCTCGTCGAAGGCCCACGGCGAGGTCGGTCCGACGAGCTCGCGGACGGTCGTCGTGACGCGTTCGACGTCGGGCCGCTCGATCAGGGCCCGGACCGCGGCGACGCGCCGCTGGGCCTGGGTCGGCCCCGACACCACGGGCCCCCAGGCGGTCAGGTCGAGCCGCACGCCGTCGTTCCGCAGGCCGGCGAGGGCCTGCGTGAGCTTCTCGGGTGGCGCGTCGACGAGCAGGTGCCCGACCATGTGGCGCAGCGCCCGCCGTGCGACCGGCATGATCGGCTTGGGGGCGAGCGGGCCGAAACCGCCGCCGAACGAGATCGCCGCCCGTAGGTGCCAGGGCAGCAGCGCCGGAGTGCGGCGGCTGAGCGAGTCGAGCGCGGACGCGGCCGCCCGGTCGTCTTCGGGGCGGACGACGCGGTCGGCGAAGTCGCGGGCGAAGTCGAGCCCGCGGGGGTCGCGCAGCACCTCGGTCAGACGGGCGGCCGGGCCCTGCACCGGGACGGCACGCGCGGCGTCCCACCAGCGACGGGCCGTCTCGACGGTCTGCTGCGTGACATCGTCGGCGTGCACATCGGACATGGGTCGAGGATATGCCGCACCACCGTCCCTACACTGGGCGAATGGCCGACGAACTCACCGACGAGGAGTGGGTCGTCTGGGACTCGTTCTACGCCATGAGACGACGGCTCGACCGTGCCCTCGAAGTCCGCCTCCAGAGCGACTCGGGCGTCTCCGCCCCCGAGTACGAGATCCTCGTCGGCCTCGGTCGCAGCAGCGACCGGCGCTCGCGCGTGCGCGACATCGCCGAGCAGATCGGCTGGGAGAAGAGCCGGGTCAGCCACCAGGTCACCCGCATGGAGCGCCGCGGGCTGGTGCGTCGCACCGAGTGCGCGTCCGACGCGCGCGGCACCTGGGTCGAGCTGACCCCGGACGGCCGTCGGGCCATGCTCGCCGCGACCCGAGGCCACACGGCCGCCATCAAGAGGTACTTCGCGGACGTGCTCGGGGCGGACGCCGAGGTCGTCCAGGCGTTCTCGGGCCGTGTGCTCGAGGCGATCGGCACGGACGCGTCGCCCGACCCGCAGGGCTGACCCGCGCCTCCTCGGCGTCCCGACGCGGACGCGTGACCGTCTCGGCCGACGACCGCGTCAGTGGGAGCGGTGGTCCTGGATGGTCATGCGCGGGCCGAACCTCGGCTTCGAGAACCCGCTGCCCGTGATCAGCCGCATGACGCGTTCGCGGTGGCCGCGCCAGGGCTCGAGCAGCTCGAGCATGCCGTCGTCGTCGACGGGACGACCGATGAGCGCCCACCCGACCACGGCGGGCAGGTGGTAGTCGCCCACGCTGGGACTGTCGGGGTCGCCGTGGGCCCGCTGGGTCGTCTCGGCGGCGGTCCAGACGCCCACGCCCGGGATCGACCGGAGGCGCGTCGCGACCTCGTCGCCACCCCGACCGACGGCGAGCGTGCGCTCGAGTGCGGGTGCCACCGCGCAGACCCTCATGACGGTCGCCGACCGCTGGGGACCGACACCGGCCCGGTGCCACTCCCAGCTCGGGATGCGACGCCAGCCCTGGGCGTCCGGCGGGACGACGAGCCCCTCGGGCGCCGGACCGGGCGCCGGCGTGCCGTGACGACGAACGAGTTCGCGCCAGGCACGCCAGGCCTCGACGCTCGTGACCTTCTGCTCGAGGACGGCGGGGACGAGCATCTGCAGCACCTGGTTGGTGCGGGTCAGCCGCAACCCCGGCAGCCGTCGGCGGGCGTCGGCGAGGAACGGGTTGGCCGAGACGTCGAGGCCCGACCAGTCGTCGCCGCGGCCGAGCAGCTCGGGCACGTTCTCGATGGCCCACTCGGCGCCCGGCCCCCAGGCGCTCGCGCCGACCGCCGAGGAGGCGCGGGTCGGGGTGACGCACAGGGTCGCCTCGCCGAGGGGCGTGCGCACGCCCCGCCACACGCTGCCCCCCACGACCCGGAACGTGGGATCGCCCGAACCCCGGCCGAGGGGCCTCAACACGGCCCGGACGTCGAGGGGACCGTCGGGGTGGTAGACGGTGTCGACCCGGGACGCAGCGGGGGCCGGCACGGAGTTGTCCATGCCGCGATCGTAACCCCGGCCGCCGACACCGACGGGGTCTTCCGAATGTTCAACGTCTGTGCAATATTTAAGGCATTCATGCCCCATGCCAGGTCGAGGAGGACACCCGCGCGCGATGACGAGCACCACGAGACTCACCACCCACCGGATCGTGGTGGCACCACCGCGGCCCGGCTCCGCCACCCGCCCGCGGCACCACCGGGGTGACGCCCACGACCCCCTGGCCGTGGCGACCGTCCCTCGTGCCCGTCGCGCGACGGCTCGTCGCCTGAAGCGACTCGTCGACGCCGTGGGATCGGCCCTGGCCCTGCTGTCCCTCGCCCCGCTCTTCGCGCTGCTGGCCCTCGCGATCGTGCTCGACAGCCCCGGCCCCGCGCTCTTCCGTCAAGAGCGGTGCGGTCTCGGTGGCCGCCCCTTCACGCTGCTGAAGTTCCGGTCGATGCACGCCGAAGCAACGACCGAGCACCCGATGCCGGGGGCGAACGACGCGGACGGGCCGCTCTTCAAGCTGCGGGCCGACCCGAGGGTGACCCGCGTCGGGCGCCTCCTGCGGCGGCACTCGCTCGACGAGCTGCCCCAGCTCGTCAACGTGCTGCGGGGCGAGATGAGCCTGGTGGGGCCCCGCCCCGCCCTGCCCCGCGAGGTCGACCAGTACTGCGGCCACGCGAGGGCCCGCCTGCTCGTCCTGCCCGGGCTCACCGGCCCCTGGCAGGTCGGCGGCCGTTCCGATCTCGACTGGGACGCCGGCCTGCGACTCGACCTCGCCTACGTCCACGCGTGGACGCCGTCGACCGACGCCCGCGTCCTCGTCCGGACGATCGGGGCCGTCCTGCGGCCGACCGGCGCCTACTGAGGCTCCACCGCCTCGATGTCGATCGAGGCGAGCAACCCGCGCACGGCCTCGGCGCGGCGACGGCCGTCCGGGCCCCCTGCGACACCGGCCGCTCGCTCGAAGGCCTGCCACGCCCCGGGGCGGAGACGGCCCCGGCGGGCGACCACGGCGTGCGCGAGTCGCGGCTCGAGTCGGTCGACCTCGTGGGCGAGGGCGCCGACCTGCGGCACGAGGGCGACCCGTCGGGCCTGCCGCATCAACCACGAGAACGCCGCGAGGGTGATCGGCTCGCTCCCGTCCGGCAGCGCCACGTCCCGCGGGGCCACGGCCACGGACACGGAGCGATCGAGCGGGCGGACCGCCGACGCCGACGGGTCCCCCCGGAGGGCCGACCAGGCGAGCAGTCCCGAACACAGGTGCCGCGCCTCCTCGAACGAGGCCCGGTCGGGTCGGGCCACACGGGTGTAGCGATTGGCGGCCAGCTCGACGACGCCCACGTCGCTGAGCCGCTCGAGTGCCGCTCGGATGGGCGTGCGCGACACCCCCAACCAGGCGATCAGCTCGTCGTCGACGAGACGCTCGCCCGGGCCCAGGGTGCCGTCGAGGACGACCTTCAGCAGCGCGTCGTGGACGTCGTCGCTCAGGAGGCGCGGTGCCCGGAACGACGCGGCCGTCACCTCGGTCGCCCCCACGACGCCCGGCTCACGACCGGGTCCGACGACCCCCCGTGCCCCCGGGGCCGACGCCGGGAACGAGGCCACGGCGGCCGCCGCGGCGAGGCGCGCGGCCTCGACGACACCCGGGGCGTCGCCCCGCTCGACCGCCGCGGCGGCGAGGTCGAGGGCGCGGGCGAGCCCGGTCGGCAGCCCGGTCGGCAGCGCCCGCAGGTGGTGACGCAACGGCAGGCCGACGAGGCGCAGCCGTTCGGCCGCCAGCCCGCCGGGAAGCCCCCGGTCGAGGGCGTCGGCCATCGGCCCGACCAGCTCGGCGAGACGGCCGGCAGCCCCGGCCCCTTCGGCACCCGCGCCGCTCGACGCCACCGCCCGCAGCTCGGCCGCGAGTCGGGCCCGATCGGGGTCGTCCGACGCCGCGACGAGCCCGTCGGCCTCGGCGGCGACCATCGCGCAGGCCGTGGCGAACAGGTCGGCCGCCTCGGCGGCGCAGGGCACGACGACGCGGGTCGCCCGCTTGGAGGTGGTCTCGACGAGTCGCAGGTCGCCGAGCTTCGCCAAGGCGACCCGGATGGGCGTGCGCGAGACGCCGAGCCACCGTTCGAGGTCGACGTCGCGCAGGCGCTCCCCCGGTGACAACGTGCCGTCGAACACGGCGGCGAGCAGATGGTCGAAGACCGCGTCCTTGTGCAGCCGGCGCGGGATGACGGGTCGTGCGGTGGCGGGGACGGGCATGGTGACCTCTCGGTGGCGCGTGGCATGTCTCATCCCATGATGAGGCATGCATGCCTCGTGTCGCCAGCACCCAGGGCGGTGAGGTGCAACTACAGTGAGCCGGTGGCCACACCCAAGATCGTCCTGTTCTACCTGTTCACCCCGTTGGCCGATCCCGACGCGGTGCGGCTCTGGCAGCGCGAACTGGCGGAGGCCCACGGGCTCACCGGGCGGGTGATCGTGTCACGCCACGGCATCAACGGCACCCTCGGCGGCGACCTGCCCGAGGTGAAACGCTGGCTGCGCCGCACCCACGAGTACGCACCCTTCCGCCCGCTCGAGGTGAAGTGGAGCGAGGGCACGGGGGACGACTTCCCGCGGTTGTCCGTCAAGGTGCGCGACGAGCTCGTCACGTTCGGCGCCCCCGACGAGCTCGAGGTCGACGAGCACGGCGTGGTGGGCACCGGCGAGCGCCTGTCGCCCGACGAACTGCACGAGCTGGTCGCCCGGGAACAGGTCACGTTCTTCGACGGACGCAACGAGTTCGAGTCCCGCATCGGGCGGTTCCGCGGGGCCGTCGTGCCCGACGTCGACACCACCGGCGACTTCGTCGCCGAGCTCGACAGCGGACGCTACGACCATCTGAAGGACGAGCCCGTCGTCACCTACTGCACGGGCGGGGTGCGCTGCGAGGTGCTCTCGTCGCTGATGACGGCCCGCGGCTTCTCACGGGTCTACCAACTCGACGGTGGCGTCGCGCGGTACGGCGAGCGCTTCGGCGACGACGGCCTCTGGGACGGCTCGCTCTACGTCTTCGACGGTCGCGGCTCGGTCGAGTTCAGCGACCACGCGGCCGTGATCGGTCGCTGCGAGGTCTGCGGCACCGCGACCAGTCGCATGCAGAACTGCGTCGACGTGCAGTGCCGAGTGCAACTCGTCGCCTGCGACGGGTGCGGGGCACGAGGCGACGTGACCTGCGACCGGCACCGCGCCTCCTCGGTCCTCACCGCCGACGGGGCCCCGGCGCGGTGACGACCGACGGACCCCCGGTGCTGTGACCTCGGTCGGGGCTCCGGCGTAGGGTCCCCGGCATGACTGAGACCAACGACACCAAGAAGATCGGCGAGGTCCTCGACGCGGGCCGCATCGGCATCCTCACCACGCAGAGCAGCCACGGCCACCTCGTGAGCCGCCCCCTCGCGCTCGTCGACCGCGACTTCGACGGCAAGGTGTACTTCTTCACGCGCGACCCCTCCCCCAAGGTCGACGACGTCAAGGCGCACCCGCAGGTGAACGTCGCCGTCGAGACCGGCAAGGGCTACCTGTCGCTCGCGGGCAAGGCGTCGATCGTGAAGGACTCCGCGCTCATCGACGAGCTGTGGACGACCGGCGCCGAGGCCTGGTTCGACAAGGGCCGTGAGGACCCGACCGTCGCCCTGCTCGAGGTGGACGTCGACACGGCCGAGTACTGGGTCAGCAACGAGCCGAAGGCCGTCACCCTCTTCAAGTACGCCAAGGCGGCCGTGACCGGCGGACACCCGAAGAACGTCGCCGACACCGGCACGGTCTCGCTCTAGCCGAGGAGGCGCGGCGCGGGTCGTGCGGGACGGCTCGCGCCCCCGCCGTCCCGCGTCCGGTGTCGGTCCCCGCACGGTGTCGGCCCGCGGACGGTGCCGGGCGGGGCGCATGCCGCGCGGTGGCCGGCCGGATCAGCCGCAGCTGACGGTCTGGCCGTCGCCGTTCACGTAGTCGCCCGGACCGAGCTGGGCGCAGGCCGTGGCGAGTTGCGAGTAGTAGTCGAGTAGGGCGATGCCGTACGCGAGGCTCAGGACGATGACGATCGAGGCGATCACCATGCCGGTCAGGGCGAGGGTGGCCGGTCGGCCGGCGGCCCGGGCGCGTCGAGCGGCCACGATGCCGAAGACCAGGCCGAGGGGCGCGAAGAAGACGCCGAAGACGATCGACGCGATCGCGAGACCACGGCCCTCGTCGTCGGTACGGGGCGGCGCTGACGACCAGTCGTCGTCGGCGGGGAAGAAGTACGAGCCGAGGCCCGCGTTCTCGGGCCGGGCGTCGGGCGCGGAGACGGTGTCGGGCGTGGGCCCGGGCGGCGGCGCCCAGACCTGACGACCGTCGGAGTCCCACGTCGGCGCGGCGGCCTGCCCGCCGACGGGCTGCCCGCCGACGGGCTGCGTCGAGGTGGGCTGCGGGAAGAACGGCTGCTGCTGTCGCGTGGCGGGCATCGACGGTGCGCCGGAGGGGTCGAGCGGCCAGCCGCGATCGGCCACGCCCGCCTCGGGGTGCACCGGGCGAGGCGGACCGAACGGGAACTCGCCCCGGTCGGGCTCGGTCGGCGTCGGCCGGGCGAAGCGTGCCCACGGCGACGGCGGACGCCCCGGCTGCTCGTTGCTCATGCAGGCGAGGGTAGTACGGCCGCCTGCGCGACCGGGCAGGGCGGCGACCGGCCCCGTGGACAGGTGCCGCGCCTCCTCGTGGTCCATGATGGGTCTCGACCTCGGCCCGTCGATCGGGCCCTTCGATGCGATGGAGCCCCTCGATGCGAATCGGAATCCTCACCAGCGGTGGCGACTGCCCCGGTCTCAACGCGGTCATCCGCGGTGCCGTGCTCAAGGGCACGCAGATCCACGGACAAGAGTTCGTCGGCTTCCGCGACGGCTGGCGCGGCGTCGTCGACGGCGACGTGATGCCCCTCACCCGCAAAGAGATCCAGGGCATCGCCAAGCAGGGCGGCACGATCCTCGGGACGAGTCGCACGAACCCGTTCGAGGGCAATGGCGGCGTCGACCGCATCGCCGAGAACATGGAGCGCTTCGGCATCGACGCCATGATCGCCATCGGCGGCGAGGGCACGCTGGCCGCGGCCAAGCGGCTGACGGACGCCGGCCTCAAGATCGTCGGCGTGCCCAAGACCGTGGACAACGACCTCGGGGCGACCGACTACACCTTCGGCTTCGACACCGCGGTCCAGATCGCCACGGACGCCATGGACCGCCTGCGCACCACCGGCGACTCGCACAGCCGCTGCATGGTCGCCGAGGTCATGGGCCGACACGTGGGCTGGATCGCCCTGCACTCGGGCATGGCCGCCGGTGCCCACGCGATCCTCATCCCCGAGCAGGCGACGAGCATGGACCAGATCGTCGAGTGGGTGCAGTCGGCCTACGACCGGGGGCGCGCACCGTTGGTGGTCGTCGCCGAGGGGTTCGTGCCCGACCACGAGAGCGACGTGCACTCCGAGCGCGGCCTGGACGCCTTCGGCCGACCGCGCCTCGGCGGCATCGGCGAGCGCCTCGCCCCCGTCATCGAGGAGCGCACGGGCATCGAGACCCGCGCCACGACGCTGGGGCACATCCAACGCGGCGGCACGCCCACGTCGTACGACCGCGTGCTCGCCACACGGCTCGGCATGGCGGCGAGCGACGCGGTGGTCGAGGGACGCTGGGGTCGCATGGTCGCCCTGCGAGGCACCGAGATCGTCCACGTCTCGTTCGAGGAGGCGCTCGACAGCCTCAAGGTCGTCCCGCAGAACCGCTACGACGAGGCCGCGATCCTCTTCGGCTGACGGGAGCGGGGGGCGGGGGTCGGGCAGGTCGTGGGCGGGGTCCCGTGGAGCCGTCGTCGCCTCGTCCCCAGGGCCGGCCATCTCGTCGTCACCCCGGGGTCCGTCGCGCAGGCGATGTGCGCCCGGCCGGACTCTGACAGGCTCGACACATGATCACGTTCATCGTGGTGGGGGCGATCGGACTCCTGCTCCTGCTCGTCAGCATCGTCGTGGGCGACCTGCTCGACGTCTTCGACGTCGGCGACGGGCTCGTCTCGGGCGTCGCCCTGGGCGCGGCCTTGGCCATCTTCGGGCTCGCCGGGGTCGTCACGTCACAGACCGACCTCGCGTCGGGGTGGACGTACGCCGTCGCCGTCGGCATGGCGCTCGTCGCCCTCGTGTTGATCCAGCTCGTCGTCCGCCGCGTGACGCGCCGCGAGAGCGGGGGCCACTGGTCGCCCGTCGGGTTCGTCGGCGTCACGACCGAGGCCACCGGTCCGGCCGGCGGCGAGGTGCGGCTCGACGACGTCCGCGAGCTCGAGCGGCGGCTCGCGACCAGCGACGCGCGCATCGAGCGCGGCGTCCGCGTCCGCGTCGTGGCCGAGAACGGCCCGCGCGTGCAGGTCGAGGCGCTCGACGCCGACGACGCCTCCGCGTCGCGTGATCCCCAGACCAACTGAAAGGAAGCCCCGTGGACTTCATCTCCTCCAACGTCAGCGTCGTCGCCATCGTCGTCGCCGTCGTCATCGTGCTCGCCCTGCTGTCGTTCGTCGCCAGCCGCGTCCGCCGCGTCCCGCCGAACGAGGCGCTCATCGTGGTCGGCCGTGGCGCCGAACGATCCGAGGGCGGGGGCATCTCGAGCCCGCAGAAGGTCATCATCGGTGGCCGCACCTTCGTCTGGCCCATCTTCCAAGAGGGCTTCAAGCTGTCGCTCGAGCAGTACCAGACCCCGGTCGAGGTGCAGGCGATCGACGCCAACTACATCCGCACCGCGGTCAAGGCGACGGTCAACTTCAAGGTGACCGGCACCGAAGACGGGGTGCGCCGCGCCGCCCAGCGATACCTGCTGCAGCAGCAGCAGCTCCCCGTCATCGTGCAGCAGTCGCTCGAGGGGTCGATCCGCGGTCTCATCGGCGGCCAGCCGGTCGACGACCTGGTCAAGAACTTCTCGCGCCTGGCGGCCGACGCCGTGAACGAGACGAAGGGCGAGCTCGCCGAGCTGGGCCTCCAGATCGAGACGATGAACATCCGCGAGATCGAGACGCCGGGCAGCACCTACCTGGCCGACCGTGGTCGCGCCGAGGCGGCCGTCGCGAAGCAGAACGCCGACGTCGCCGAGGCAGAGGCCGAGCGCATCGCCGCCCTGGCCCGCATCGGCAACACCCAGCAGACGGCCGAGCGCCAGCTGCAGCTCGACGTGCGCCAGGCCCAGATCAAGGCCGAGACCGACCGGGCACAGGCCGAGGCCTCCGCCGCGGGTGAGCTCGCCCGGGCCATGCAAGACAAGCTGGTCGCCGAGCAAGAGAGCATCGCCGTCGCCGAGCAGGCCAAGGTCAACCAGGAGCGACTCAACATCGAGGTCCGTCAGCCCGCCGAGGCCGCGGCCTACGCGTCGGTGCAGAACGCCGAGGCCGAGCGCGACGCGGCCAACGCCGCCGTCGAGGCCGAGGCGTTCCGCCGCACCCAGCTCGCCGACGCCGCCCGCAACGCGGCCGAGAACGAGGCCGCGGCGGTCGAGGCCGCCGGTCGGGCCGAAGCCGCGGCGATCAAGGCCAAGGGTCTCGCCGAGGCCGAGGCGGTCGACGCCCTGGCCGAGGCGCAGGGCAAGTTCGGCCAGGCGGCGCTCGCGTCGCAGGTCATCTCGCGTCTGCCCGAGATCGCTCGCGAGATGGCGGCCCCGATGGGCAACATCGACGCTCTGACGGTGGTCTCCACCGACGGCGCCAACGAGCTGACCAAGTCCGTCGCCAACAACATGACGCAGCTGCAGGACGTCGTGAAGGCCACGACGGGGCTCGACCTCGTCAGCGCGCTGGGTGGCTTCCTCGGGGGTAAGGCCGGGACGTCCGGCCCCGTCGACCGCCCCTGACCTCCCCTGGCCTCGCCTGATCGCGCCCGCGTAGCCTCGGTCCCATGCGTGCGATCGTGGTCGAGAAGGGCAGGGCCGCCGAGCTGAGAGAGCTCGACGAACCGGTCGCCGGGCCGGGTGACGTCGTCGTCGACGTCACCTGGTCCGGCGTCAACTACAAGGACGGGCTCGCCCTGCGCGGCGACCCCGGGGTCGCCCGGGTCGATCTACTCGTGCCCGGCATCGACCTGGTCGGCGTCGTGGCCTCTTCGGGCTCCCCACGCTTCGCACCGGGCGACGAGGTGCTCGTCAACGGTGCCGGCCACGGCGAGACCAGGCCCGGCGGCTTCGCCGAGCGCGTCGTGGTCGACCCGGGCAGCGCCGTGCTGGTCCCCCGCGGCATCGATGCTCGGCGTGCCGCCGCCATCGGCACGGCGGGGTTCACGGCGATGCTCAGCGTCCTCCGGCTCGAACGCGACGTCGGCCCGGACGACGGCGACGTCGTGGTGACCGGGGCGGCCGGAGGAGTCGGGTCGGTGGCGATCGCGGTGCTGAGCCGCCTCGGGTACTCGGTCAGCGCCTCCTCGGGTCGCGTCGCCGAGCAGGGCGACTACCTCCGCTCGCTCGGGGCCTCCACCCTGATCGACCGAGACGAGCTGTCCGGCGCGGGCAAGCCGATGCAGCGGGCCCGCTGGGCCGGCGGCGTCGACTCGGTCGGCAGCCACACCCTCGCCACCGTCCTGGCACAGACCCGCTGGGGCGGCACCGTGACGGCGTGCGGGCTCGCCCAGGGGGCCGACCTGCCGACGACGGTGCTGCCCTTCATCCTGCGGGGCGTGACCCTGGCCGGCGTGAACTCGGTGGACGCGCCGCTCGAGCTGCGGCAGCGTGCCTGGGACCGGCTGGCGCGAGACCTCGACCTCGACCTGCTCGACTCGATGACCGACGAGGTCGCCCTGGCCGACGTCGTGGACGCCGGCGAGGCGATCCTGGCGGGTCGGACCCGAGGCCGGACGGTCGTGCGGGTCGGCGCATCGCGAATCTAGAACTCCGGATCACCCATACGTACTCAGCCCACGGGTTTATGCTCGACATGTCGGCGACCGGTTCAGGGCCGGGTCGACGAATCCGACCGACCGCGGTGCCCCGCACCGACGACCGTCGCCACCCATCCGCACACACGACGGAGGCCCCCGATGCCGATCCCCCAGAACGACGACCAGACTCCCGCTCCCCGCCGCCTGCTGCGCGACGTCGTCTACGACAAGATGTTCGCCGCGATCATCGACGGCACCCTCGAGTTCGGCGAACGCCTGAACGACGACCAGCTCGTCGCCTGGCTCGGCGTCTCCCGCACGCCCGTCCGCGAGGCCATCGCCAAGCTCGCCGACCAGGCCCTGGTCGACATCGAGGCCAACCGATACACGCGCATCGTCGACCCCTCGTACGGCGAGTTCGTCGACACCGTCGACGTCGGTTACGCCGTCTGGTCGCTCTTCGTCGAGCGGGCCGTGCCCAAGCTCGACAAGGCTCAGCGTGCCGAGGTCGTCGGCCTGCTCGACACCCGGGCCAAGGCCTTCAAGGCGAAGAAGGAAGAAGACATCGCGGGCCTCGTACGGGCCAACGAGATCCTGCTGGCCGCGGCCGACAGCGAGTCCTTGACGCGCCTGTGGTCGAACACCGGCCCGCGCCTCCTGCTGCTGCTGCGTCGCCCGTCGGCCAACGGCATCTTCGACTACCCGCAGGCCCACGCGTTCACCGTCGCGTTCCGTGACGCCGTCAAGGCGGACGACGCCGAGGCGGCCGCCGCCGCCGTGCGCGAGCAGCCCGCGCGCCTCCAGGGCCTGTTCGACCAGGTGCGCGAGGCGGGCATCTACCGCGCGTGACCTCAGCTCCCCCCGCGGCCGCCCCGGCGCCGCCCGTGCTCGACGTCGTCGACGCGCGGGTGACCCGGGGCGGTCGTGATCTGCTGCACGACGTGTCGTTGCGAGTCGAGGCCGGCCAGCACTGGGCTCTGATCGGCCCCAACGGAGCCGGCAAGACCACGCTGCTGACGCTGTGCGGTGCGCTCGGCCATCCGACCGCCGGCACGGTCGACGTCCTCGGCCGACGCCTCGGACGCGTCGAGCTGAGCGAGCTCCGCCGTCACATCGGCCACGTCGACCCCCGCCACCGCATGGTGGGCGACAACACCGTGCGCGAGGTCGTGCTGAGCGGCTTCACCGGCAGCAGCGACCCGGTGCCCCGCTGGTCCCCCACCGACGAGCAGGAGGCGCGGGTCGTCGACCTCGTCGCGAGCGTCGGCCTCTCGTCCCGCATGTCGGCACGGTGGAGCGTCCTGTCCCAGGGCGAACGTGGTCGGGCCCTGATCGCCCGCGCCCTGGTCTCGCAGCCGGCCCTGCTGCTGCTCGACGAACCGGCGACGGGACTCGACGTCGCGGCACGGGAACACCTGCTCGACACCGTCGACGAGCTGCGCACGATCCACCCCGGGATGGCCTCGGTCACCGTCACCCACCACCTCGAGGACCTGCCGAGCAGCACGTCGCACGCCCTGCTGCTGCGCGACGGCGGGATCTTCGCCACCGGCCCGGCCGACGACGTGCTGACGTCCGACCTCGTGTCGGGGGCGTTCGACCACCCGCTCGTCATCGACCGGGCCGACGGTCGCTGGTCGGCCCGGGCCCGCCGCCGCTGACCCGACCGGTGCATCACGGCGCCCCGCGCAGCCGCTGCCGGAGTGCCCGCCGCCGGCCCACCCCGCCAACCCGCCACGATGTAAACAACCCGCCAAGAAATGATGTGGCGGGTTGTTTACCTCGTGGCGGGATGCGGCTGAGCAGGCATGGCCCCGAATGACGGGCACGCGAGCCCGGCGCGCAGAGTCGGCCGAGCCCCCGGCGAGCAGGAACGGAGGCGCGGCGCGCGCTCGAGCGGGCTAGTGCGGCGCCTGCGCGGCCGCGGCGGCCTTGGCCGCGGCGGGCACGGCGTCGAGGATGCGCGACACCACGTCGTCGTCGTGGGCCGCCGTGACGAACCACGCCTCGAACACCGACGGCGGCAGGTTGACCCCGGCGTCGAGCATGGCGTGGAAGAACGGCGGGTAGCGCCAGGTCTGCTGGGCGCGGACGTCGTCGTAGTCGTTCGGTGCCGTCGGCGTGAAGGCGAACGAGAAGAGGGACCCGGCGCGCTGGACGCTGTGCTCGACACCCTCGGCCGACAGGGCGGCCGAGACACCGGCCGACAGCTGGTCGGCGACGGTGTCGAGCCGGTCGTAGACCTCGGGCGTCGCGAGCCTGAGCGTGGCGATGCCCGCGGCGACGGCCACCGGGTTGCCGCTGAGCGTGCCCGCCTGGTACACCGGCCCGAGCGGGGCGAGAAAGTCCATCACCTCGGCACGTCCACCCAAGGCCGCCAGGGGCATGCCCCCGCCGATGACCTTGCCGAACGTGACGAGGTCGGGCTCCCACCCGGCGCCGTCCGGGACGACCTGGGCGGCCTCGAGACCCCACCAACCCGCGCGGCCCACACGGAAGCCGGTGAGCACCTCGTCGACGATCAGCAGCGAGCCGTGTCGTCTCGTGATCTCGGACAGGCTGCGGTTGAAGCCACGCTGCGGCGCGAGGACGCCCATGTTCGCGGCGGCCGCCTCGACGATGACGGCCGCGATGCGCGGGCCGTGCTCGTCGAAGGCCGCGCGCACGGCGTCGAGGTCGTTGTAGGGCAGGACGAGCGTCTGGGCCGCGGTCTCGGCCGTGATGCCGGCCGAGCCGGGCATCGACAGGGTGGCGACGCCCGAGCCGGCCTCGGCCAGCAGCGAGTCGGAGTGCCCGTGGTAGTGCCCGGCGAACTTCACGAGCAGGTCGCGACCGGTGTAGCCGCGGGCGAGACGGATGGCCGTCATGGTCGCCTCGGTGCCGGTGGACACCATGCGCAGCTTGCCGATCGGACGCTGGTCGCCGACGGCGACGCGTTCGCGGACCAGTTCGGCGAGTTCGGTCTCGGCCGGGGTCGACGCCCCGAACGACAGGCCGCGCGCGGCCGCCTGCTGCACGGCCTCGAGCACCTCGGGGTGGGTGTGCCCGAGGATCGCGGGGCCCCACGAGGCGACGAGGTCGACGTAGTCGCGCCCCTCGGCGTCGGTGACGTACGCACCCTGGGCGCCCACGAGGAACCGGGGCGTCCCGCCGACGGAGCCGTAGGCGCGGACGGGCGAGTTCACGCCGCCCGGGATGGACCGCTTGGCCCGGGTGAAGTAGGTGTCGTTGCTCTGCTCGGTCATCAGAACCGCTCTTTCTGGAGGCGCGTGGCCAGTTCGGTGGCCCAGTACGTGAGGATCGCGTCCGCCCCCGCCCGCTTGATCGACAGGACGCTCTCGTACGACGCGGCGTCGAGGTCGATCCAACCGTTCGCGGCGGCCGCGTGGATCATCGCGTACTCACCGCTGATCTGGTACGCCCAGACCGGCACGGTGCTGGTCGCGGCGGTCTCGGCGAGGACGTCGAGGTAGCTCATGGCCGGCTTGACCATGACGACGTCGGCACCCTCGGCGATGTCGAGGTCGACCTCGCGGAGGCCCTCGCGCCCGTTGGCGGCGTCCATCTGGTAGGTGCGGCGGTCACCGACGAGGGTCGACTGGACGGCCTCGCGGAAGGGGCCGTAGAAAGCGGAGGCGTACTTGGCCGCGTAGGCGAGAAGTGCCGTGCCGCCGAAGCCGGCCTCGTCGAGCGCGTCGCGGGCCGAGCCGATCTGGCCGTCCATCATGCCGCTCATGCCGATCAGCTGCGAGCCGGCCTCGGCCTGGACGACCGCCATCTCGTCGTAGCGGACCAGGGTGGCGTCGTTGTCGACCGAGCCGTCGGCGGCGAGGACGCCGCAGTGGCCGTGGTCGGTGAACTCGTCGAGGCAGAGGTCGGTCTGCACGACCAGCGCGCCCTGCGCGGCGTCGACGGCCACGCGGGTTGCCACGTTGAGGATGCCCTCGGGGTCGGTCGCGCCCGATCCGACGGCGTCCTTCTCGAGGGGTACGCCGAAGAGCATGACCCCGCCGACGCCGGCCTCGGCGGCCTGCTCGACGGCCCGGGGCAGGCTCGACAGGCTGTGGTGGGCGACGCCCGGCATGGACGAGATCGGGGTGGGTTCGTCGATGCCCTCGCGGACGAACATCGGCAGGACGAGATCGGCGGGGTGCAGGCGCGTCTCGGCCGTCAGGCGGCGCAGGGCAGGGGTGGCGCGGAGGCGACGGGGCCGCACTCGGGGGAAATCGGACATCAGTCCTTCTCGGTGGGGGGCGTTCCGGCGGACGGGCCGTCGAGGGCGTGGTCCACCACGGCCTCGACGAGGGCGGCCGCCGATCGGGTCTCGGCGATCAGGTGCACGGGCAGCCCCGCGGCACGGGCGTCGAAGGCGGTGCGCGGGCCGATGCACGCGACGAGGGTCTGCGGGGGCAGGGGCGCCAGCTGGGCGGCGATCTGGCGGGCCACGCTGCCCGAGGTCACGAGGAGGACGCCGATCGAGCCGTCGGCGACGCCGTCGCGCACCTCGGCCGAGACGGGCACTCCCACCGTGCGGTACGCCGAGACGAACTCGGCGTCGAACCCGCGGGCCGACAACCCGGCGACGAGGGTCGGCTCGGCCAGGTCGGACTGCGGCACGAGCACGCGACCGGTGACCTCGTCGGCCGGCCACTCCTTCACGAGTCCGCGGGCCGAGTTGTCGCCCTCGGGGACGAAGTCGACTCGGATGCCCGCCAGGCTCAGAGCGGCCGCGGTGGTCTCGCCGACCGCGGCGACGCGGGTCGACGCCGGGGGCCGGATGCCGTTGCCGACCAGGACGTCGACCGTCGTGGCGCTCGTGACGACGAGCCACTCGTAGACGCCGGACTCGAGGCGGGCCAGGGCGGCGGCGAGCAGCTCGGGCGTCTCGGCCGGGGCGAAGTTGATGAGGGGGGCGATCACCGGCGCGGCACCGCGCGACCGGAGCGAGGCCGCGACCCCGTCGCCCCACTTGCCACCGCGCGGCACCAGGACGCGCACGCCCTTGAGCGGCTTGTCGGCGGTCACGAGGCGCTGCCCAGGGGGTCACCGCCGGCCGGTCCGCCACCCAGCGGGGCGAACTCGGCCGCACCGGAGTCGAGCAACTCGTCGACGACACGGCCGGCGACCTCGTGGACGTCGGCGAGACGTGCGACGAGCGGGCCGTCGTCGAGGGAGACGGCATGCGACGAGCTGAGGCGTCGGCTGCCGTCGGGGCTGTAGACGGTCGCGCTGAGCAGCAGCAACCCGGCGTCGACGACCGCACTCGCACCGACGGGTGCCGCGCAACCGGCCTCGAGGCCGGCCAGCACGGCCCGCTCGGCCGTCACCACGAGACGGGTCTCAACGTCCTCGATGGCGGCCAGACCGCGGGCGAGTGCCTCGTCGGCGTCGCCTTCGCGGACCTCGACGGCCAACGACCCCTGGCCGGGCGCGCTGGGCCAGAAGCCGAGCCCCAGCAGTTCGGTCGCGGCGTCGAGGCGGCCCAGTCGGCCGAGACCCGCCGCGCTGAGCAGCACGGCGTCGAGGTCGACGCCGACGCGACCGAGCCGCGTGTCGACGTTGCCGCGGATGTCGACGACCTCGAGGTCGGGGCGTCGCGAGAGCAGCTGGGCGGCACGACGCGGTGACCCCGTGCCGACGCGAGCCCCCTGGGGCAGTCCCTCGAGGGTCAGTCCGTCACGGGCGCAGAGGGCGTCGCGGGCGTCCGCGCGTCCGGGCGTCGCGCCGATGACGAGACCGGGGTGCGTGGCGGTGGGCAGGTCTTTGAGCGAGTGCACGAGCGCGTCGCACTCGTCCGCCAGGAGCGCCTCACGCAGGGCGCTGGCGAACACGCCGGTGCCCCCGAGCGACACGAGCGACTCGCCGGTGCCCTGCGACCGGTCCCCCTCGGTCTTGATGCGGACGAGCTCGACGTCGTGGCCGGTCGCGGCGGCGATGCGGTCGGCGACGGTGGTCGACTGGGCGACGGCCAGGGCGCTGCCCCGGGTTCCGATGCGGATGGTCGCCACGGGGTCAGGGCACCAGCCCGGACAGGGCGGGCTTGAAGCCGAGTCGCACGTTCTCGCAGCAGCCGGGACGACACACGTCGTACCACGGCCCGAGATCGGTCACGTGGGGGCGGTCTTCGGCCGGCACGCCGTCACGACGCTCGAGCACGAGGTCGACCAGCCCGGTGACGTAGTTCGGGTCGATGCCCGGCGTCGGGGTGCGCGTCGCCCAGAAACCGTTCTTCTCGCTGGTCTCCATCGCCTCGTTGTCGAGGTCCCACATGACCTCCATGTGGTCGCTGACGAACCCGAGAGGCACGATGACCACGGCACGGGTCGGGCCGCCGGCCAGGTCGTCGATGGCGTCGTTGATGTCGGGCTCGAGCCACGGCATCGAGGGCGGGCCGCTGCGCGACTGGTAGACGAGCTGCCAGGGGACGGTCGTGCCGCCACCCTCGGGCAGGTCGAGGTCGAGTGCGGCCTCGGCGGCGGCCATGACGACCTCGGCGACGGCCTTGTGCTGGGCGGCGTAGGCGCCGTCGGCGTCGAAGCCGCGCGCCTCGGGGCCGCTCTTGGCCGCGTCGGTCGACGGGATCGAGTGCGTCGCGAACAGCACCTGGACCTCGGTCGACAGGTCGAGGCCCTCGTTCTCGGCGCGAGCCTCGACCAGCGCGTCGCGCACGCCGTCGATGAACGGCTGCACGAACCCGGGGTGGTCGAAGAACTGGCGCACCTTGTCGATCTGCATGGTGCCCTCGAGCCCGGTGGCGTCGAGCGCCATGGCGAAGTCCTCGCGGTACTGGCGGCACGAGCTGTAGGACGAGTAGGCGCTGGTCGCGACCGCGATGAGCTTGCGGAACCCGCGCTCGTCGGCCTCACGCACGGCGTCGGCCATGTAGGGCTGCCAGTTGCGGTTGCCCCAGATGACCGGCAGATCGATGCCGCGTCGCTCGAGTTCGGCCTCGAGGGCCGCCTTGAGCTCGCGGTTGTGCTCGTTGATCGGGCTGACGCCGCCGAAGTGGCGGTAGTGGGTCGCGACCTCTTCGAGCCGTTCTTCGGGGATGCCCCGACCGCGCGTGACGTTGCGCAGGAACGGGATGACGTCGTCCTGCCCCTCGGGCCCGCCGAAGCCGGCCAGCAGGATGGCGTCGTAGTCGGTCGGCTCGGAAACGTGCTCCGGGCCGGAGGCCGCGGCGGGGGTGGCGTTGCGGACGAGCTGCCCGTTGGTGATGTTGCTGGTGTCGGTCACGACAAGACCTCGATGATGTCGGTGGTGGGGATGCGTCGGCCCGTGAAGAACGGGATCTCTTCGCGGACGTGGCGGCGGGCCTCGGTGTAGCGCAGGTCGCGCATGAGGTCGACCAGTTGGACGAGCTCGGGAGCCTCGAGGGCGAGGATCCACTCGTAGTCGCCGAGCGAGAAGCTGGCGACCGTGTTCGTCAGGACCGCGCGGTGCTCGGAGCCCTGCTTGCCGTGCTCCGCGAGCATCTGGCGGCGCTCGGCCTCGGGCAGCAGGTACCACTCGTAGCTGCGCACGAACGGGTACACGGTCAGCCAGGTCTCGGGCGCCTTGCCCCGCATGAAGGCCGGGCTGTGGTTGCGCGAGAACTCGGCCTCGCGGTGCATGCCCATGGCGTTCCAGGTGGGCAGCAGGCCGCCCAGCACGTCGGTGCGCAGCAGTTGCCGGTAGGCCGACTGGACGGCCTCGGGCACCTCGCCGTGCAGCCAGATCATGATGTCGGCGTCGGCCCGCAGGGCGCTGACGTCGTAGAAGCCGCGCACGGTGACGCCGAGCCCGGCGAGGGCGTCGACGACGGCGTCGAGCTGCGGGACGTCGTCGAGCTCGGGGGCGTAGGGGTTCTGCGGGTCGCGACGCAGGACCGCCCAGAGCGTGTAGCCGAGGCGTTCGACGGGCGGCGGGGTGCTCGCCGCCTCGTCACCGGACTCGGTCTGGACGGGTGCTGCGGGTGAATCGGACGTCGGCAGATCGGGCGCTGCCGCATCGGCGCTGGAACTCATGCAGTCATTCTCCCTCTCGGCACGCTGGGAGCCCAACCAGGTTGCTCCCGGTCGAGCGAACGGGTCCGGGTGCTCGTCGGGGACGAGCCGTCGGGCGAGCCCGGCGACCGGTCAGCGGCGCTTGACGACCGCGACGACGACGCCCGCGACGGCCAGGGCGCCCGCCCCGGCGGCGGCGAGCCACGGGGTCTTGTCGCGGTCGAACGACGCCTTGGCGCGGTGCCCGGCGATGCCCAACTGCTTGGGCACGTTCAGTTTGTCCTCGAGCTCGTTGAGGGTCGCGGCGAGCTCGGCGCGCGTGCGGTCGATGTGGGCCTGGATGTCGCTGCTGTCGCTCACGGTGCTCCTGTCGGGAACGGGAAGGGTGGGGGTGTCGAGGAGGCGCGTCAGCGCTCGTCGAGGCGGGCGCCGGGGATCGACCCCACGCCCTTGACGGCCTTGAGGTCGGCCTTGAGGCTCGCGATGGTCTTCTCGGGAACCGCGGGGAGCCCCTTCTTGATGGCCTTGTACCCGAGGAACGCGAGCAGGGCCGCGACGAGCAACAGCACGCCGGCGACGATGAGGGCCGAGGCCCAGCCGGGAAGCCAGATGGCGAGCAAGAGGACGATGCCGGTCAGCAGGACGCCGAGCATCGCGAAGACGAAGACCAGGGCCCCGACCAGGAAGCCGGCACCGATGCCGAAGGCCTTGAGCGTGCCGATGACCTCGTACTTGAGCAGGGCCAGCTCGCCCTTGACCAGGTCGGTGACCAGCGTGGGGACGTCCTGCACCAGGGCGAAGAGCGATCGCGGCCTGGTCTTGTGCCGCACCTTGTCGCTGCGCGTCGAGTCGGTCATTTCTTGCGGCCGCCGCCGAAGGCCTTGGAGATTCCGCGGGTGATGCCCGTGACGACGGCGTCGACGCCGTCGGCCGTCTTGGCACCGGCGAAGTCCTGGCCCTTGGCGACCTGGCGCTGCACGGCCCGGCTGTTCCAGACCTTGGACGCCCTCTCGGTGATCTGCTCGTACCGGTCGTGGCCGGCGCGGGCGCCCAGCACGAATCCGACAGCGGCTCCGGCGACGAAGATCAGTTTGCCTCGCACGGGGGACTCCATTCGTGGTCGTACGCGCGACGGCATGTGCCGCACACGTCCCTCCAATGTAGCCCGAGGCGGGCGGCCGACGCCCGCGCCGGACCGAAGCGGTCCGACCCCGAGGCCTCAGTCGCGGGACGGGGGCGACGAGAGCGCCGCCACCAGGGTGGCGGCCTGACGACGCGAGTGGGCGACGATCGCGGCGAGCCCGCGGCCCGCCACCGCGCCTCCGGCCTGGACGACCTCGACCACGGGCTCGGTGACGGCCGCCGCCTCGGCCCGGCGCGGGGCGTCCCAGGTGGCCCGGCCGAAGCCGACCAGGTGACGCTCGGCGAGGTCGACGCCGAGCAGGGTCGAGGCGTCGGCGAGCGCCGCGTCGCGCACCTCGACGTCGGGCGTGCCGCGGTCGACGACGGGTGAGTCGAAGCTGAGCCGCAGCACGTGGCGTCCCCCGGCGAGCTCGGCCAGCCAGCTCCACTTGACGGTCGCGTGGGTGAGGGCCTTGGCGCGCAGTCCGGTCGAGCCGGGGGCGACGAGCACGCCCGTGCCCCGGGGCGCCGCGTCGAGCTCGGGCCGGTCGACGACGAGGGTCGCGAGGGTGATCGCTCCGGGCGGCACCGAGGAGGCGCGGGTCGTCAGGGCCACCGCGTCGTGGTCTCCCACGGCCAGCACGACCCGTCTCGCCCGGACGTGCTCACCGCCGGCGGTCTCGACGCTCGTCTCGTCGATCGAGCGGACGCGGGTGCCGAGACGGACGTCGACGCCGTGCCGCTCGAGGTCGGCGACGATCGGGTCGACCAGTCGCGCGAGGCCGCCGCGGATGCCCGCCACCGCCGAACCGGCCGGGGCCAGGGCCCGCAGCCCGAGCACGGCGGCGGCGAGGCTGCCCTCGCGCTGCAGGGCCGAGCGCAGCCCGGGGGCGACGCGGTCGACGGCGAGGAGGTCGGGGTGGAGCGAGTGGACGCCCGAGACGATGGGGCTGACGAGCCGGTCGACGACCGCCTCACCCATGCGGGCGCGGACGAGACCCCCCAGGGTGGTTTCTTCGGTCCCGACCTCGGCCGGCAGGTCGGCGTCGGCGAGTGCGCGCCTCACCCCGTCCTCGCCGACGACGGCCCGGACGTCGGCGGCGGACGGATCGCCGGGGATGCCGAGCAACCCCGTGCGCGGGATCGGGAACGACTCACCGTCGGCTTCGTGCAACCAGGCGCCGCGGGGGTCCGGCAGGACGATGTCGTCGCCGAGACCGAGTTCGGTGGCGAAGCCGGCGACCGTGCCGCCACGGGTCGCGAAGCTCTCGGCGCCGGCGTCGAGCGCGATGCCGGCGACGACGTGTCGCGAGACCTCGCCGCCGAGACGGTCGGACGCCTCGAACAGGACGACGCTCAGCCCGGCGGCGGCCAGGTCGCGGGCGAGCACGATGCCGCCCATGCCGCCGCCCACCACGGCGACGTCGACGACGGCGCCCGGGGTGACGACGGGGGGGGTCACAGCGTGTGGGCGAGCTCGACGATGCGGGTGAGCACGTCGGGGTCGGTGTCGGGGCTGACGCCGTGGCCGAGGTTGAGGACGTGCGCCGGGGCCGCCCGACCACGCTCGACCACGTCGCGGACGTGCGCCTCGAGCACGGCCCACGGCGCCTGCAGCATGGCCGGGTCGATGTTGCCCTGCACCGGGGTCGAGCCGCCGAGGCGACGCGAGGCCTCGTCGAGCGGGATGCGCCAGTCGACGCCGACGGCGTCGGTGCCGACGTCGCGCATGGCGGTCAGCACCTCGCCGCTGCCCACGCCGAAGTGGATGCGCGGAACGTCGAGGTCGGCGACGTGCGACAGCGCCCGGGCCGAGTGGCGGGCGACGTGCGCGGTGTAGTCGGCCAGCGAGAGCGACCCGACCCACGAGTCGAACAGCTGGGCGGCGCTCGCACCCGCCAGGACCTGCGCCCGCAGGAAGGCGCCGGTCACGTCGGCGGCCCAGGTGAGAAGGGCGTCCCAGGTCTCGGGGTCGCTGTGCATCAGGGCGCGGGCGCGGATGTGGTCCTTCGACGGCCCGCCCTCGACGAGGTAGGCGGCGAGGGTGAACGGTGCACCGGCGAACCCGATCAGCGGCGTGCTGCCGAGCTGCGCGACGGTCTGGGCGACGCCCGCGGTGATCGGGGCCAGCGCCTCCGGATCGAGGGGCCGCAGGGCCGCGACGTCGGCCGCCGTGCGGATCGGCGTCTCGAGCACCGGCCCGCGACCCGGGACGATGTCGACCGCGACGCCGGCCAGCTTGATCGGCACGACGATGTCGCTGAAGAAGATGCCGGCGTCGACACCGTGACGGCGGACCGGCTGCAGCGTGATCTCGCTCGCCAGGTCGGGCGTGAGGCAGGCGTCGAGCATCTTGGTGCCGACGCGCAGCTCGCGGTACTCGGGCAGCGAGCGCCCCGCCTGGCGCATGAACCACACCGGCAGCGTCTCGGGCCGGTCGCCGCGCAACGCGCGGACCAGAGGCGAACGCGTCGTGAGGCCGGCGGCTAGCGGGTGCTGCTCGGGCAGGGCGGAGGTCTGGGTCACGTGGTCGATTGTCCCATCGCCCGCTGGACGTCGCGTCGAGGCGACCCACCGCCGGCCCCGCCACGGCGGGACCGTCTCGGCCGGGTCGCCTCGAACGCGCGAGCGGACGAGGAGGCGCGGGTCAGGAGACCGCGACGACCATCTTCCCGACGTTGTCGCCGCGCATGAGCCCGGTGAAGGCGTCGAACGCGTTGTCGATGCCCTCGACGACGGTCTCGTCGTACACGACGTCGCCGGCGGAGAGCCAGGGGCCCATCTCGGCCTGGAACGCGGGTGCGAGGTGGCGGTAGTCGCCCAGCGTGAAGCCCTTCATCGTCAGACCGCGGGTGACCATGTTCGTCATCCCCGTGATGCCGACCGGGGCACCGGTCGAGTTGTAGTTCGCGATCGAGCCGCAGAGCGCGGCGCGGCCGCCGGTGCGGAACGAGGCGAGGGCGGCCGACAGGTGGTCGCCGCCGACGTTGTCGAAGTAGAGGTCGATGCCGTCGGGCGCGGCCTCGGCGAGCAACTCGGAGACGTCGCCGTCCCTGTAGTTGAACGCGGCGTCGAAGCCGTACTTCGAGGTCAGCAGCTCGACCTTCTCGGCCGAGCCGGCGCTGCCGATCACGCGCGAGGCTCCCTTGAGGCGCGCGATCTGGCCGACCATGGTGCCGACGGCCCCGGCGGCGCCCGAGACGAAGACGACGTCGCCCTCGCGGATGCCGGCGATCTCGGTGAGGCCGACGTACGCCGTGAGGCCCGTGAGGCCGAGCACGCCCAGGTACGCCGACAGGGGCACGCCGTCGACGGGCTGCACGGCACGGAACGTGGACGCGCCTCCCTGGGCCACGTCCCGCCAGCCCTGCTCGTGGAGCACGACGGTGCCGACCGGCAGGTCGTCCGACCGCGACTCGACGACGCGGCCGACGGCACCGCCGGTCATGGTCTCGCCGAGGGCGAAGGGCGGGACGTACGACTTCACGTCGTTCATGCGACCGCGCATGTAGGGGTCGACCGACAGGAACTCGTTCTGCACGCGGACCTCGCCGTCGCCCAGCTCGGGCAGGGTCACCTCGACGCGGGCGACGTCGTCGGGGGTGGGCTCGCCGTGCGGGCGGGCGACGAGCTGCCACTGGGTGCTGGTGGTCGAGGTCATGGTGTCTCCTTGGTTCGATGCGGTGCGGGCCGGTGGCCGGAATGCGGCCCCGGGCTCCGTTGTTGCAAGCTGCAACCGTGGTGTGGCATTCCCGGCCACTCGACGTCGAGTCAACGCCCAGCCGAAAACGCCGATCAGAGTTAGGATCACTCAGTGCTCATCTGCCTCACGGCGTCCCACCAGAACGCCAGCTTCGACCTCCTCGAGAGGCTGAGCATCGGCGCACCCTCGGCGGCGGGCACCCTGGTCGACGGCAGCGACTTCGTCAGCGGAGCGGTCGTGCTCGCGACCTGCAACAGGTTCGAGGCCTATCTCGACGTCGACGAGCCCCTCACGGCCGGCAGCGCCCTCGCCGTCGAGGCCACGATCGAGACCATGAGCACCGCCAGCGGCGTCGAGCCCGACGACCTGCGCGACAGCGTGCGGGTCATCACGGGCGACGAGGTCGTCGAGCACCTCTTCGCCGTCAGCTCGGGCCTCGAGTCGGTCGTCGTCGGCGAGGACGAGATCTCGGGCCAGGTGCGGCGTTCGCTCGAACGCGCCCGCCACGACGGCACCACCTCCCGCGACCTCGAGCGCCTCTTCCAGAAGGCGTCCCAGACCTCGCGCGGCATCAAGAACCAGACGAACGTCGGAGGCGCGGGTCGCTCACTCGTGCGCCTCGCCCTCGAACTGGCGTCCTCACGGGTGACCGACTGGTCCGAGGCGCGCGTCCTCATCGTGGGCACCGGCCAGTACGCCGCCACCACCGTGGCCGCCCTCCGCGACCGCGGCGCCGACCAGCTCGCCGTCTACTCGGGTTCGGGCCGCGCCGAGTGGTTCGGCCTCAAGCACGCCGCGACGCCCTACGACGACCTCGCCACCGCCGTCGCCTGGAGCGACGTGCTCATCACCTGCACCTCGACCACCGAGCCGGTCGTCACCCGCGACGTCGTGCAGCCCGGCGGTCGCCGCCTCGTGATCGACCTCGGCCTGCCCCGCAACGTCGACCCGCTCGTCTCGGGCGTCGAGGGCGTCGAGCTGCTCGACCTCGAGACCATCAGCCTGCACGCCCCGTTGCCCCAGCTCAGCGCGGCCGACGACGCCCGCGCCCTCGTCTCGTCGGCGGCCGCCGAGTTCCAGGCCGTCGCCGCCGAGCAGTCGCTCACCCCGTCGGTCGTCGCGCTGCGCAAGCACGTCTTCGACCTGCTCGACGCCGAGATCGAACGGGCGCGGTCGCGCGGCGACTCGTCCGAGCGCACCGAGTCGGCCCTGCGGCACCTCGCCGGCGTCCTGCTGCACACCCCCTCCGTCCGGGCACGCGAACTGGCCCGCGAGGGCCGGGGCGACGAGTTCCGCGACGGTCTCGAGGCGCTGTTCGGCGTGACCGACGCGCGCCGCGCCTCCTCGTCCTCGCCGCTGCGCGCGATCGACGACGAGCGTCAGGCCTCGGCGGGCTGACCGCCGTCGCGACACGACGTCCCCCGGTCGTGCCCGAAGATGGCCTGATGGACACCATCGTCGTCAGCGCGCTCGCCCTCGTCCGCGACCGGCGGATGCTGATGGTCACGGCGCGGGGTCGTGACGTGCTCTACCTGCCGGGCGGCAAGCGGGAGGCCGGCGAGACCGCGGCCGAGGCGCTGGTGCGAGAATCGCGCGAGGAGGTCGGCGTCGAACTCGACCCGGTGACCGTGACCGAACTCTTCACGGTCGTGACGCAGGCACACGGCGAACCCGAGGGCCGACAGGTCGCCATGACGGTCTTCGCCGCCGAGCTCGCGGCGACGAGCCCCGAACCGGCTCCCGCCGCCGAGGTCGGCGCGGTGCACTGGGTGACCTCGGCCGACGCCGACCGGTGCCCGCCGGCCGGGGTCGCGACGCTCGATCGCCTGAAGCGGCTCGACCTGGTCGACTGAACCGACGCACGGCGCACGCGGTCGCTCAGTGCACGTACTCGAGCACGTCGGTGCCCACAACCCGCAGGGCGTCGAGCGCGCGGAGACGGTGGGCGAGCGTCAGGTCGTCGAAGGTGACGATCACGCAGTACGCGACGCTGCGGTGAGGACCGCGCAGCACCCCGAGCTCGGAGCGCACCCCCGGGTCGCCGCCCGTCGCGTGGACGATCTGGAGGTCGTGGTCGAGACGTCGGTGCCCGAGCGGATCGAGTCCGAACGGTGCGGCGACGAGCGACGTGTCGGCACCCAGCGACAGCCAGCCGAGCACGCGGTTCGACACGGCCCGGTCGACGACCTCGCCTCGGGCCAGGGACACCATCAGGCCGGCCAACTCGTGGGCCGAGCCGACGGCGAGCGCGGGCGCGTCGTCGGGGCCGCGCGACGACCGCGTGACGTCGAGGAGGGCGGTCTTCGTGAGACCGAGCGACTCGCCCCGTGCCCGCACCGCGGCCAAGCCGACCCGCCCGATGAGCGCGTCGATCGCGGCCGCGTCGCGGAAGGCCCCGACGAGCGTCGCCGCGTCGGTCACCGGGAGGCTCGTCCGGCGGAGGTAGGGCCAGAGACCGCCGGGCCCCTGGTCGCCGGGATCGCCCGGCCGGTCGAGTTCGTCGAGCGGGCGCAGCGTGCCGTCCTCGATGCGGGCCGACACCTCGATCAGCAGCAGGACGGCCCCGAGCTGCCCGACCGGCAGCGCCAGGTGCTCGTCGACGCCCAGCAGGTCGACGCCCGAGTCGAGGTCGCTGACCGACGCCGAGACCTGACCACCCGCGAGGGCCAGATCGCCCAGGGCCGCGAACGACGACGAGAACGACTCGAGCGCGCGACCGCCGCCGTGACGCGGCTCGTGGTCGGCGCCGTCGGCGTTCTCGCGGCGGGCGCGGCGCCCGGGCCCCGGACCTACCAAATCGTGACGCGCTCCTCGGCCGGCAGCCACAGCGCGTCGCTCTCGGTGACGCCGAAGGTCGTGTAGAACTCGTCGATGTTGCGCACGATCTGGTTGCAGCGGAACTCGTTCGGCGAGTGCGGGTCGATCGAGACGAGGCGGATCGCCTCTTCGTCGCGCAGCTTGATCTGCCAGGCCTGGGCCCAGCTGAGGAAGAACCGCTCGGCGCCGGTCAGGCCGTCGATCACGGGCGGCTCGCTGCCGTCGAGCGAGATGAGGTAGGCCTTCCAGGCGATCGAGAGGCCCCCGAGGTCGCCGATGTTCTCGCCGATCGTCAGGGCCCCGTTGACGTGGTGGTCGGGCACCTGCTTCGGGGCCAGCGCGTCGTACTGCGCGATGAGCGACGAGGTGAGCTTCTCGAAGGCCTCACGGTCGGCGGGGGTCCACCAGTCGGTCAGCTTGCCGTCGCCGTCGTACTTCGAGCCCTGGTCGTCGAAGCCGTGGCCGATCTCGTGGCCGATGACGGCGCCGATGGCCCCGTAGTTGGCGGCGGCGTCGCGGTTCTCGTCGAAGAACGGGAACTGCAGGATCGCCGCGGGGAAGACGATCTCGTTCATGCCCGGGTTGTAGTACGCGTTGATGGTCTGCGGCGTCATGAACCACTCGTCACGGTCGAGCGGCTTGCCGATCTTGCCCAGCTCGCGGTCGAACCCGAAGGCGGCGGTGGCGCGCACGTTGCCGACCAGGTCGGCGGGGTCGATCGACAGGGCCGAGTAGTCGCGCCATGTCGAGGGGAAACCGATCTTG
Source organism: Frigoribacterium sp. CFBP 8751 (assembly GCF_014841545.1). Taxonomy (NCBI): domain Bacteria; kingdom Bacillati; phylum Actinomycetota; class Actinomycetes; order Micrococcales; family Microbacteriaceae; genus Frigoribacterium; species Frigoribacterium sp. CFBP 8751. The sequence goes on along the minus strand of NZ_JACYUB010000001.1, from coordinate 218,046 downwards.
GGCGTGAACTTCTCGAGTTTGTCGAGGGCCCGGGCACGGGTCTCGTCGGTCATCCACTCGAGGCCCGTGATGCTCTGACGGTAGGCCTCGACGAGGTGGGCGACGAGGACGTCCATCGCCGTCTTGGCCTCGGGTGCGAAGTGCCGCTCGACGTAGATGCGGCCGACGGCCTCGCCGAGGGCGCCCTCGACGAGCGAGACGCCGCGCTTCCAACGGGCGCGCTGCACGGGGGTGCCCGTGAGGGTGCGACCGTAGAAGCCGAAGTTCGCCTCGACGAACGGCGTCGACAGGTAGGCGGCCGTCGAGCGGACGATCTGCCAGCGCAGCCAGTCGCGCCAGGCGTCGACGCGGTCGTCGGTCAACAACGTGGCCAGCCCGGTCACGAACGACGGCTCGCGCACGACGAGCTCGTCGAAGACGCCGGCCGGGCCGCCGACGGCGTCACGCCAGGCCGTCAGGTCGACCCCGTCGGCGAGCGCGTCGAACTCGGCCCAGGGCAGCAGGTTGTAGGTCTTGTCGCTGTCGCGGGTGGCGACGTTGCTCCAGTGGTGCGAGGCGAGGGCGGTCTCGAGCTCGATCACCCGGTCGGCGCGGGACGAGGCGTCGTCGAGGCCGGCGAGCCCGAGCATCTGCTCGACGAACGCCCGATAGGCGGTCCGCACGGACTCGAACTTCTCGTCGCGGTAGTACGACTCGTCGGGCAGGCCGAGGCCGCCTTGTTCGACGAAGACGACGTAGCGCTCGGGGTCGCCCGGGTCGTTGTCGACGAAGAGCTGCACGAAGCTCGGCATGCCCTGCTTCTCGAGCGAGCCCAGGAGGCGCGTGAACGAGGTCACGTCGGTGACCGTCTCGACCTCGGCCAGGAGCGGTTCGAGGGGTGCGGCGCCGAGCGCCTCGATGCGCTCCTCGTCGGTGAAGCTGGTGAAGAGGTCGCCGACCTTGCGGGCCTCGGTGCCGGGCTCGGCGGACTGCGACTCGACCACGATCTCGCGGACGGCCTTCTCGGCCTCTTCGGCGAGCAGGTAGAAGGAGCCGTAACGCGCCTTGTCGTCGGGGATCTCGGTGCGGTCGATCCATGCGCCGTTGACGTGCCGGAAGAGGTCGTCCTGCGGGCGGACCGCCGGGTCGAGTTCGTCGGTCTGGATTCCGCTGCTCAGTGCGTCGCTGGTCATGCTCGTCAGCCTAGGTGAGGCCCCCGACGGCGGGCCGGGCCGAACCCTCTGCGGCCCGAGCGGGCGAGGCCGTCTCAGGAAACACGGAGGAAACGGCACCCCCAGTACAGTTCTCGGCATGGCACTCCCCTGGGCACTGCACGGTGACGGCAAGACGGTCGACCCGACCGAGATCGTGGCCCCGGAGGAACGGCTCAGCTGGCCGCGCACCATCGGCCTCGGCGGCCAGCACGTCGTCGCGATGTTCGGCGCCACCTTCCTCGTGCCGATCATCACCGGGTTCCCGCCGAGCACGACGCTGTTCTTCTCCGGCATCGGCACCCTGCTCTTCCTGATCATCACGAAGAACCGGCTGCCCAGCTACCTGGGCTCGTCCTTCGCCTTCCTCGCCCCGATCGCGGCCGCCACCGACGTGGGAGGCATCCCCCTCGCGCTCAGCGGCATCATCGTCGTCGGCGCCCTGCTCGCGGTGATCGGCGTGGTCGTGAACCTCGCGGGCACCCGCTGGATCGACGCCCTGCTGCCCCCGGTGGTCAGCGGCTCGATCGTCGCCCTGATCGGCTTCAACCTGGCCCCGGCCGCCCGCGACAACTTCGCGCTCTCACCGGGCATCGCCCTCATCACGCTCGCCGCGGTCGTGCTGAGCGCCGTGCTGTTCAGGGGCCTGCTCGGCCGTCTGTCGATCTTCGTCGGCGTCGTCGTCGGCTACGTGGCCGCCGTGATCGCGGGCGCCGTCGACTACAGCGCCGTCGCGGCCGCGCCGTGGGTGGGACTCCCGACCTTCACGGCCCCCGCGTTCGACCTCGGGCAGCTGCCGATCTACCTCGGCTTCCTGCCCGTCGTGCTCGCCCTGATCGCCGAGAACGTCGGCCACGTCAAGGGCGTCGGCCAGCTCACGAAGCGCAACCTCGACCCGCTGACCGGCCGCGCCCTCTTCGCCGACGGCCTCAGCACGGTGCTCGCCGGCCTCGGCGGCGGCTCGGCGACGACCACCTACGGCGAGAACATCGGCGTGATGAGCGCCACCCGCATCTTCTCGACGGCCGCGTACTGGGTCGCCGGCGTCGTGGCGATCCTGCTCGGCCTTTCGCCCAAGATCGGCGCCGTCATCTTCACCATCCCGCCGGGGGTGCTCGGCGGCGTGACGACCGCGCTCTACGGCCTGATCGGCGTGATCGGCATCCGCATCTGGGTCGAGAACAAGGTCGACTTCAGCCGCCCGAAGAACCAGCTGACGGCCGGCGTCGCGCTCATCATGGGCATCGCCGACTTCACCCTGGCCCTCGGAGGCGCGAGCTTCGGCGGCATCATCCTCGGCACGGTCGCGGCCATCGTGGTGTTCCACGTGATGAGCGTGCTGGGTCGGCTCCGGGGCACCGACTGAGCGTGCGCCTCCGCTCGCCCCTCGACCGCGAGATCCTCCGCCTGGCCGTGCCGGCGCTGGGGGCGCTCGTGGCCGAGCCGCTCTTCCTGCTCACCGACACCGCCCTCGTCGGCCACCTCGGCTCGGTGCCGCTCGCGGGGCTCGGGGTGGCGAGCGTGATCCTGCAGACGGCCCTGGGGCTGCTGATCTTCCTCGCCTACGCGACCACCCCGACGGTCGCGCGGCGGCTGGGGGCCGGCGACCAGCGGGGCGCGATCCGCGCCGGGGTCGACGGCATGTGGTTCGCCCTGCTCGTCGGCATCGTCGTCGCGGGAGCCGGCGCGGTGGTCGCCGAGCCGCTCGTGGGCCTCTTCGGCGTGGCCGACGAGGTCGCCGCGGCCGCCACGACGTACCTCTCGGTCTCGCTGCTCGGCCTGCCCGGCATGCTGCTCGTGATCGCCGCGACGGGCCTGCTGCGCGGCCTGCAGGACACCCGGACGCCGCTGGTCGTCGCCACCGTCGGCTTCGCCGCGAACGCCGGCCTCAACGCGCTGTTCCTCTACGGCTTCGGCTGGGGCATCGCCGGCTCCGCGGCCGGCACGGTCGTCGCCCAGTGGGGCATGGGCGCCGTCTACGTCGTGATCGCGGTGCGGGCGGCCCGGGCCGTCGGCGCCGACCTCCGCCCGGGGCTCGCCGGGGTCGGCCGCACCGCACAGGCGGGCGGCTGGCTGCTCGTGCGGAACGCGGGTCTGCGGGCCGCGCTCCTCGCGACCGTCGCGGCCGCCGCCTCCGCCGGGGTGACGGGCCTCGCGACCATCCAGATCGCGCTCACCCTCTTCAGCACGCTGGCCTTCGCCCTCGACGCCCTCGCGATCGCGGGGCAGGCGATGGTCGGTCACGCCCTCGGGCAGGGTGACCGTGAGCGGGTGCGGGCGATCACGCGACGGCTGATGCTGCTCGGCGTCGGCGGCGGCGTGGTGCTGGGCGCCGTCCTGGCCCTGCTCGCGCCGGTGCTCGCGCCCGTCTTCAGCCCCGACCCGGGCGTGCAGGCGCTGCTGCCCTCGGTGGTCGTCGCGATGGCGGTCGGCATCCCGCTCGCCGGCTTCGTGTTCGTGCTCGACGGCGTGCTGCTCGGCGCGGGCGACGCCCGCTACCTCGCGATCGCGTCGGTCGTCAGCGTGCTCGCCTACCTCGCGGTGCTGTTCCCGGTGGAGGCGCGGGTCGGTGCCACGACGTCGGGTGCCGTCGCGCTCTGGCTCGCGTTCGGCCTCGCGTACATCGGGGCGCGGGCGGTCACGCTCGGGCTGCGGGCCCGCACCGACCGGTGGATGGTGGTCGGCGCGCGCTGAGCGTCACGCCGCCCGGCACACGCCCCCGGCGCGGAGTCAGCGTGCGGGCGGCCCTGTCGTCGACCCGGGGCGGAAGACGCTCGTGAAGGTCGTGCCCTCGACCGGGTCGCCGGCGAGCAGCGCGAGCACCGCGCGACCGGCCGCGCGGCCCTTCTCGACCGCGGGTTGGACGACCGTCGTGAGGTCGGCGGCTCGCGGGTCGTCGAGCCGCACGCCGTCGTAGCCGACGACGCTCAGGTCGCCCGGCACCGAGAGGCCCAGGTCGTCCGCCGCCGCGATGACGCCCGACGCGAGCAGGTCACTCTGCGCGACGATCGCCGTCGGCCGCTCGGCCTCGGGCACGTCGAGCAGCCGCAGGCCGGCGCGGTGCCCCTCGCTCGTCCAGCTGCCGCGCGTGGCCAGGCCGCCCACGCCGGGGAAGACCTCACGGGTGCCGCGCAGCCGCTCGAGGGTCGGCCACGAGGTGCCGCGGGCCACCCGCTCGTCGGTCAGTTCGTCGTCCTGCCCGCCGGTCGAGCGCCCGGGGCCGAGTTCGAGGGCGACGACGGCGACCCGTCGGTGGCCGAGGTCGTGCAGGTGCTGCGCCAGCAGTCGGGACGAGCCCACGTTGTCCTCGGCGATGTCGAGCACGCCCTCGGTCGGTGGGGCCTCGATCGAGACGACGGGGATGCCGCGCCGCCGCATGATCGACACGGACTCGTCGAGGCGGGTGCTGCAGCCGAACAACACGACCGCGTCGACGGGGGCGTCGAGCAGGCGGGAACGCTCGCCCGCGCTCTCGGTGAGCAGCAGCAGCGAGTTGTCGGCGGGCCCGGTCACGTCAGCGATGCCGTCGAGCATCGCGACGTTGATCGGGTCGCGGAAGGCCGTGCTGAGCGTGGACTCGAGGACGGCCCCGACGATGCCGGAGCGCCCGCGACGCAATGACCTCGCCCGAGGGTCGGGCCCGGCGTAGCCGAGTTCGTCGGCGGCGGCGAGCACCCGCGCGCGGGTCTCGTCCGACACGGGTCCGGTCCCGCTGAAGGCCAAGGAGGCGGTGCTCGCGCTCACCCCGGCGACCCGCGCGACCGACGCGAGGGTCGGCCTGGCGGCGACGTCGCCCTCTGCCCGGCTCATGCTGCCGCAGCCTAGCCGACGGGGCCGGACGGCCTCCGGGTGGCCGGTGACGGTCGGCGGGGTGTCAGTCGACGGGTCGCACGGGCGGTTCGTCGACGCCCAGGGCCGTGACGTAGTCGGACGCGAGGCCGGGCAGCTGTGCCCAGTCGCCGTAGTGCGCGGCGGCCTCCATGAGGTCGACGATCGCGCCGCGGACGGTCTCGCCGAGGGCGGGCCGCATGTCGTGCACCGCGACGGCCCTCGCGCTGCAGAGGATCTCGAGCGGCAGCAACAGGTCGTCCAGCACGTGCTGGCGGGCCGACGGCGAGAGCACCTGCGCGATCGCCCGGGTCAGATCGAGGAAGTGTGCGACGTCCGCCGGCAGGACCAGCCCGTGAGCGGTGCAGGCCGGTCGGCGCACACCGGGCTCGGCGACGTCCTCGAGCGAGGTGGCCTTCGTCGACGCCACGGAGATCATGCGCACGAGGTCGCGCAGCAGCACCTCGTTGAAGCGCCGGTGCCAGACGACGACGTGGGCCCCGCTGAACGGAGCCCGCACCACGACCTTCATGCGCCTCAGCTCGAAGAGGGCGAGGTGCACCTCGCCGCGGGTGACCCGGTGCTCCCGCACGACGGTGTCCACGTCGAGGGAGTTGCCGGGTGCGTAGCGCGCCGTGGCCAGGTCGACCAGCAGCAGCTCGGCCGTGTCGTGGGTCGTCGTCCGCAGCGGACGGGTCGTGGCGGGCATCGGGTGGGGCATCGTTCCTCCTGGAAGCGTCTCGGTGGTCTCCTGCCGACCATCTGTCATGAATGTATTTCACATATGAATGCATGTCAACACGGTGATCTGAGGCCGTTCTCGTCGCCCCGTAGGATCGTCGGGTGCGCCTCGTCATTGCCCGCTGTTCGGTCGACTACGCCGGTCGACTGTCCGCCCACCTGCCCCTGGCCACGCGCCTCCTGATGGTGAAGAGCGACGGCAGCCTGCTCGTCCACTCCGACGGCGGCAGCTACAAGCCCCTCAACTGGATGAGCCCGCCCTGCACGATCCGCACGGTCGAACCCGACGACGACCAACGTGAGGCCGGCGTCGTCCAGCTGTGGAAGGTCACCCAGGCGAAGACGGCCGACATCCTCGTGGTCTCGATCCACGAGGTGCTGCACGACTCCTCGCACGAGATGGGCGTGGACCCGGGCCTGACCAAGGACGGCGTCGAGGCCGACCTGCAGAAGCTGCTGGCCGAACAGATCGACCTGCTCGGCGAGGGCCACACCCTCGTCCGGCGCGAGTACATGACCGCCATCGGGCCGGTCGACATCCTGGCCCGCGACGCGAAGGGTGCGGCCGTGGCCGTCGAACTCAAGCGTCGAGGCGACATCGACGGGGTCGAGCAGCTCACCAGATACCTCGAACTGATGAACCGCGACCCGCACCTCGCCCCCGTGACGGGCGTCTTCGCCGCACAAGAGATCAAACCGCAGGCCCGCACGCTGGCGCACGACCGGGGCATCCGCACGCTGCTGCTCGACTACGACGCGATGCGCGGCCTGGACGACTCGCACTCCCGCCTCTTCTGACGACACGCCAAGACCCTTGTGATACTCAAATTTCAGGGTTATATTCCTGCTACGAGCCCCATCGACCGCAGGAGCAACCCGTGACCTCACCGATCTTCGACACCCTGACCGCCGAACGCGAGGCGACCCCGCTCTTCGAGTCCCTGGCCCGGGGCCTCGACGACCCGATGTGGTCGTTCGAGACCGTGACGCCTCCGTCGGCCCGGGCCGCGGTCCCGGCCGTGGCGACCTGGCCACTGCGGGCCGTCCCGCGCTGACCCCCGATCCCTAAGCTGGGGGCGATGACTCTCCCCTACACGGCCGTCCTCTACGACCTCGACGGCACCATCGCCGACTCGGCGCCCGCGATCACCGCCAGCCTCGCCCACACGATCGGCGCACTCGGCCTGCCGGTGCCCTCCGCCACCGACCTGATGGCCTGGGTCGGCCCGCCCCTGCCGCAGAGCTTCGAGGTGCGCCTCGGCCTCGACGGCGAGCGCCTCGTCGACGCCATGCGGCTCTACCGTGCGCACTACCTCGCCCACGGCGCCCTCGAGGGCGAGGTCTTCCCGGGCGTGCCCGACCTCATGGCGGCCGTGCACGCCGCCGGCATCCCCACGTCGACCGCGACCTCGAAGCCCGAGACCCCGGCCACGGCGATCCTGCGGGCGCACGGACTCGACCGCTACCTCGACGTCATCACCGGCGCCTCCGACGACGAGGTGCGCAACACCAAGGCCGACGTCGTCGAAGAGGCCCTGAAGCGACTGCGGGCGCGCGGCGCCGACCTCTCGCGGCCCGTCCTGCTCGGCGACCGCCGCCACGACGTCGAGGGCGCGGCCGTGCACGGCGTGCCCACGATCCTGGTCGGCTGGGGCTACGGCGAGCCCGACGAGCACGTCGGCGCGGTCGCCGTCGCGGCGGACGTCGACGAGGTGGCCGACCTGCTGGGCGTCTCCCTGCTGCGCGGCGCCGCGTGACCCGCGCCGCGGCCGTCGTGCGGTCGCCCGCCGCCTGGCTGCTCACCCTCGCGATCGTGCTGATCGCCCTCAACATGCGTGGGCCGATCGTGGCCCCGGCTCCCGTGCTCGACCAGATGAGCGCCGACCTCGGCCTCACGGCGGTCGTGGCCGGACTGCTCACCAGCATCCCCGTGCTCTGCTTCGCCGTGGCCAGCCCGTTCGCCTCGGCCCTGATCGGCCGCATCGGCGCCGAGCGGGCCGTCACGCTGGGGCTCGCGGGCGTCCTGCTCGGCACCCTGTTGCGCACGGCCGGTGGCACGGTCTGGCTCTACGTCGGCACGATCGTGATCGGCGTCGCCATCACGATCGGCAACGTCGTGCTGCCCGTCGTCATCCGCCGCGACTTCAGCCCCGAGCGGGCCGGCTTCGTCACGGGCATCTACACCTCGGCCCTCAACGTCGGATCGATGATCACGTCGTTGGCCACGGCCCCGATCGCCTCGGTCGTCGGCTGGCCCCTGGCCCTCGTCACCTGGGGGCTGCTCGCCGTCCTGGCCGCCGTCGTCTGGTCGATCGCCGTGGGCCCCCGCGTGGCGGTGCGGGGCGGCAGCGTGGCCGTGGTGCCGGGGTCGCAGGCCGACGTCGACGACCGGCACCGCGCCTCCTCGGCGACCGACGTCTTCACCGGGGGCATCGACGTCGTCGAGCCCGGCGAGGCCGAGGCCGACGCACGCGAGCGCCGACGCAGCGCCACCCCGCTGCTGCGTCGGTGGACCACCTGGGGCCTGACGCTGGCGTTCTCGGGTCAGGCCTTCGGCTACTACGGGCTCACGGCCTGGATGCCGACGCTGCTGCGCGACGAGGTCGGTCTCACCCGCGAGGCGGCCGGCGCGAGTTCGTCGGTGTTCCAGATCCTCGCGGTCGTGGGTGCGCTGGGCGTGCCGTTCCTCGCGCTGCGCGTGCGGCCGGCGGTCGTCATCGGGCTGATCGCCGTCTTCTGGTCGGCCATGCCGCTGGGCCTGCTCTTCGCTCCCGAGCACTGGCTGCTCTGGTCGATCTTCGGCGGAGCCGCGCAGGGCGGCGGGATCACGATCATCTTCATCGTCATCGTGCGCATGGCGTCGACCGACGTCGAGGCGCGGCGCCTGTCGGCCCTCGTGCAGGGCGGCGGCTACGCGATCGCGGCGCTCGGCCCGCTCGCCATCGGCGGGCTGCACGACGCCAGCGGCAACTGGCAGATCCCGATGATCGGCGTCGCCGCGGCGGTCGTCGTGCTCGGCGTCAGCGGCGTGCTGTCGTCGCGACGCGTGCCCTGAGCCGCCCGGACGGGCGGCCCGGGGGCCCGGCGGGCAGGGTCAGTGCTGCACGCCGCCGGCGAAGAGCACCTCGAGCGTCAACGGGTCGCGTCCGGTCAGGTCGCGCACGGACGACGTCACCTGCGCCACCTCGCCCGAGGCCATCGACGTGTAGGTGCTGACCCAGGCGTCCGCCTGGAAGGGCTCCGGCTCGAAGACGCGGCGGGACTCGTAGGCCTCGTCGACCGTCTCGTCCACGAACGTGAACGACCGCCCGCCGAGGGCGGTGAGGCGGGCAGCCGCCTCGGTCAGGGTGAACGCCTCGGACCCGGTGAGGTCGTAGGTCGCCCCGGCGTGCGACTCGTGGTCGAGCAGCACGACGGCCGCCACCGCAGCGACGTCGGCCCGGGCCACCGCCGCCACGCGCCCGTCGCCGGCCGGGCCGCGGATGACGCCCTGCTCGTCCGCGAACAGCGGGATGAAGTCCAGGTAGAAGTTGTCCCGCAGGAACGTGAAGGCCAGCCCCGACTCGCGGATGTGCTGCTCGGTCGCGAAGTGGTCCCGCCCGAGCGTGAACACCGACTCGGCCGACGCACCGGCGAACGACGTGTAGACCACGTGCCGCACGCCCGCCTCCACGGCGGCGTCGACGAACGAGCGGTGCTGGTCGACGCGGTCGGGGGCCTCGGCCGCCGACACCATGAACAGGGTCTCGACCCCGCGCAGCGCCTCGACGGAGGCCTCCCGGTCGCCGTAGGTCGCGACGGCGACCTCGGCCTCGGCCCCGTCGAGCCGGGGCGCGCGGGCGGCGTCGCGCACGACGAGCCGCAGCGGCACGCCCCGCTCGGACAGGTGCGCGGCCACGATGCCGCCCACGGCACCCGTCGCACCCGTCACGGCGACGACGGACGAGGAGGCGCGGGCGGGTTCCCCGAGGGAGGCGGAGGAGGTCTCGGTCGAGTCGGTCATGCCTCACTGAACCATGCGCGGTGGGGGCGGCTCCCAGGCGGGGCCGACCCGCGCCTCCTCGTCCGCCCGGCGCGCCCCGATCGGCGTCGTTGCAGGGATCGAGACTCGTTATCGACTGCCCGGATCGGTGGCCGTCGCCGTCGGGCGCCGGTAGATTCGACGCCGGCCCGGAACGCCGGCGGACCGATCCGGCGGGCCGATCCGCCGGACGGATACCCACCCCGATCCGCCACCCCCGACCCTCATCCCGACGAGAGGCGCCCATGGGCCACGACCACGGACACGGACACGTCGCCGCCGACGGACGACGGCTCCGCCTCGCGATCGCGATCATCGCCCTCGGGCTCGTCGCCCAGCTGGTCGGCGCCTGGCTCTCGGGCTCCCTCGCGCTGTTGGCCGACTCGGGGCACATGCTCTCCGACCTGGCCGGATTGGTCATCGCCCTCGTGGCCACGATCGTCGCCGCCCGACCCGCGAGCGGCCGACAGACCTACGGCTACCGGCGGGCCGAGGTGTTCGCCGCCTTCGTCAACGGCCTCGTGCTGCTCGCCGTGTCGCTCTCGGTCGCCGTCGCCGCCGTCTCCCGTCTCGTGGCGGTCGGCGGGCACGAGGTGCTCGGGCTGCCGATGCTGGTCGTCGGCCTGGTCGGCGGGGCGACGAACGTCGCGGCACTGCTCGTGCTGCGGGGCGGGGCGACGCACTCGATCAACATGCGCGGGGCCTACCTCGAGGTGCTAGGCGACCTGCTCGGCTCGGCGGCCGTCGTCGTGGCCGCCGTCGTCGTGCTGACCACGGGCTTCACGCAGGCCGACTCGGTCGGCTCGTTGATCATCGCGGCGATGATCGTGCCACGGGCCTGGTCGCTGCTGCGCGAGGCCATCCGGGTGCTGTTCGGCTCGGCTCCCGGCGACATCGACCTCGAGTCGGTCCGCACGCACATCGGTGACACCCCGGGCGTCGTCTCGGCACACGACGTCCACGCCTGGCAGATCACCAGCGGGGCGACCGTCTTCTCGGCGCACGTCGTCGTCGAGCGCGAGGTGTTCTGCGACATGAAGGTCGACGAGACCCTGGACGCCCTCGACCGGTGCCTCGCCGCCCACTTCTCGGTCGAGCACGCGACGTTCCAGCTCGAGCCGGCCGACCACGCGGGGCACGAGCGCGAGACGCACGCCTGAGCGGGGATTTCCTCGTCGCCATCCCCCGGAGGCGCGGGTCGAGTGGGCAGAAAAGGTCCTTCACCAGCCACCGAAGGACAGTTCCTGCCCACTCGGCGTTCCGGCCCGTCAGGCCGGCGAGCTCGTCAGGCGAGCGAGCCGAGCCACAGCCCGAGCGATGCGACGCCCACGCACGCGACGAGCATGCCCAGGCCGTTCGCGACCGCGGCCCCGCGGCGCCCGGCCGCCAGCAGCCGCACCGTCTCGACGCTCGCGGTGCTGAACGTCGTGTACCCACCGAGCAGGCCGGTGCCGAGGACGGCCTTCCACTCGGGCGCGACGACCGCCTGCAGGGCGAGGCCGGTCACCAGCCCCAGCGCGAACGAGCCCGACACGTTGATGGCGGTCGTGCCCCACGGGTAGGCGGAGCCGAGGCGGTCCTTGACGAGGCCGTCGACGACGAAGCGCGCGGCGGCACCGATCCCGCCGGCCGCCGCGACGGCGACGAGGAGCAGCGGGCTCACGAGGCGCGCCCCGCCAGACGTGCCCCGACCCGGATGCCGGCCGCCGCGGCGAGCACACCCAGCACCAGGCTCAGCAGTCCGTAGAGCGCGGCGACGGCGAGGTCGCCCCCACCCGCCCCGGCGAGCGCCGCGGTCTCGGTCGCGAGCGAGCTGTAGGTCGTGAACCCGCCGAGGACGCCCGTCCCCACGAGGAGTCGGAGCCGGCGACGCCCGCCCTCGTCGGGCCCGGAGCGCAGCAACCGCTCGAGCAGGACGCCGAGCACGAACGCCCCGACCACGTTGATCGCGAAGATCGCCGTGTCGAACGCCCCCCACGACGGCACGACGAGCGTCACCCCGACCCGTGCGGCCGTCCCGAGGGCGCCGCCCAGGGCGACGAGGGCGATCAGGGACGGACGGAGGTGCGGGGCGCGAGGGCGCGCGGCACCCGTCACCGGCGGCCTCGCGTCACAGTTCGTCCTCCCACGGCAGCGTCTGGCTGCGGGGGACGGGGGCGAGCGGCACGACGACGACCGGTCGGTGCTGACGGTGGCTGAGGTGCAGGGCGACCGAGCCCGCGAAGAACTCGCGGACGCTGCCCCGCAGGCCGGCCTCGCGGCTGCCGACGACGATCAGCGGGGCGTCGAGCTGCTCGGCCAGGTGCGACAGGCACCGGGCGGGGTCGCCGGCGACGATCGAGGTGCGCAGCTCGACGCCGCGAGCCGAGGCGACCGGCCGCAGCCGCGCCTCCAGGTCGGCGTCGAAGGACAGGGTCTCGGTGTAGTCGTCGGGGTCGAGGGGGTACGACAGGACGGTGCCGTCGATGCCCTCGGCGAAGGCGAGCCGGTCGGGCTCGACCGAGACGCAGAGCAGACCGGTGCCGTAGCGCGCCGCAAGGTCGGCCGCGGTCGCCACGACGGCCTCGCCCGAGTTCGGCACGACGCCCGCGACGACGAAGCCGCGCGCGGGGTTCTGCTCGTCGGACATGGTCACCACCCTCTCACCGTGTCGCCGTCCCACGCGGCGCCACGGCCACAGTGAACCACCGTCATACCCCTCCGCGGAAGAGCAGACTGTCGGCATGTGCGGTCGCTACGTCGTTGCCCGGGCCACGTCCGATCTGCTGCCGAGCCTGCTCGACGGCCTGGGGCCCCTGCCCGACGACTTCAACGTCGCTCCGACGACCGTCGTGCCGGTCGTCCGTGAGCGGCACGGCGAGAGGCAGCTACCCGGCGCCCGCTGGGGATTCGTGCCGTCGTGGTACCCCGACCTGAAGAAGCGTCCGCAGCCGATCAACGCACGCATCGAGACCGTGGCGACGAGCGGCATGTTCCGCCGGGCGTTCGCGACCAGCCGGTGCATCGTGCCCGCGCAGGGGTACTACGAGTGGGTCGTGACCGAGACCGGCAAGCAGCCGCACTACGTGCACCAGCCCGACGCCGGGCTCGCCATGGCCGGCCTCGTCACCGCGTGGCCCGACCCCTCGAAGGGCGAGGACGACCCCGACCGCTGGGTGCTCTCGACGACGATCATCACGCGCGACGCCCACGTGGCACCGGGCGAGGTGCACGACCGGATGCCGGCCTGCCTCAGCCCCGACTCGTACGACGACTGGCTGGGCGACGGCCTCGACGCCGACGAGCTGCTCGCGCTGCTCGACCGGGACTCGTTCGATGTCGCCCACGACCTCGTGCAGCACGAGGTGAGCCGGGACGCGAACAACGTCCGCAACAACGGCCCGCACCTCATCGAGCCCCTGCGCTGACGCCCGTCGGACGAGGAGGCGCGGCTCGCGTCCCGGCCGGAGGCGCAGGCCGGCGCCTCAGCGCGCGTCGCGGTGGCTCGCCAGGCGTTCGCGCAGGTACGACACGAGTTCGCCCTGGGCCCGTCGGGACTCCCGGGTCAGCCGGTTGAGCGGCACGCGACCGCCCGCCGCGAGGGCGGGGTCGCGCGGGACGACGACGAGCGAGCGACGGCCGAACTCGTTCTGCAGTGCCTCGCTCGAGCGCGTGGTCCGGTGCTCGCCGAAGACGCCGACGACCACGAGCATCACCCGACGCAGGCCGCCGACCCCGTGCCGCTCGCGGATGCGGGCGAGGACCCGTTGGGCGTCGGCGAAGCCGACCGGGGTCGTCGGGGCCACGACGACCCCGAAGACGCTCGCGTCGTCGAGCAGGTCGAGGAGGGCGCCGTCGGCGTGGGCGCCGAGGTCGTGCAGCGTCAGCTCGTGGTCGACCCGCGGCGCGTCGTCGCCCCCGGTCAGCCGGCTCCCGAGGTCACCGCCCGAGTGGTCGATCAGCCGAGGCACCGACTCCCCCGAGAGCTGGGTGAAGAGCAGGGCCGTGACCGTCGTCGTCCCGACGCCGCCGGCGACGCCCGCGACGACGACCGTCCGGCCCGTCACGAGCCCGCTCCGGCGGCGTCGGACGGCTCGGTGTCGGCTCGCTCGGCGTCGGCTCGCACGTCGGCCTCGAACCGGGCCACCTGGACGATGCGCGGCGCCTGGCCGCGACGGACCAGCCGACCACGACCGGCGGTCATCTGCTCGGCGTAGACCTGCGGCACGATCGGTCCCTCGCTGCGCTCGCCCGACATGATGAACGACGACCCGCCCGTGTCGCGCAGCGTCTGCAGCGCCGGGTCGTAGAGCGCCCGTGCCGAGCCGGCGACCGGCCGGCTGATCAACACGTGCAGCCGGAGGTCGCGCGCCGACGGCAGGAACGGCAGCAGTGGCTTGAGCGGTTCGGTGCCCCCCGAGGCGACGATGTCGTAGTCGTCGATCACCACCACGATGCGCGGCCCGGCGTCGCGGTCGCCGGCCTGGCGCTTGGCGAGCTCGTCGGCGACGGCGACCGCGAGGGCGCGGGCGTCCGTGCTCGTCGAGGCGTGCCCGCCCAGGTAGTCGTCGGGCACCTCGGCGACGAGGTCGCCACGGAGGTCCATGAGGGCCACGACGAGCTCGTCCGGTGTCGCCCGGTCGACGAAGCCGCGGACGAGTCCGCGCAGCAGGGTCGACTTGCCGGCCTTGGAGTCGCCGAAGACGAGCAGGTGCTGGTCGGCGCCCGGGTCGAGGGCGACCGGCTGCATGGTGTCCTGCCGGAGGCCGAACGGGATGGCCTCGGGCTCGTCCAACGCGTCGGGCAGCTCGTCCGGCGACAGCTCGGTGGGCAGCAAGCGGATCGGCGCGGCCGCGGGGCCGTTCCAGCTCGCCGCGGACCGGCGGGCGAGGGCCTCGAGCGCGTCGCCGACCTCGTCGTCGTCCGTGTCGTCCAGCACCGGCAACGCCACCTGGGCGAACAGGTTCTCGTCGGTCAGGGCCCGACCGGCCTGGTCGGCCCGGATGGTCTGGGCCAGCTTGCGACCGATCACCGAGTCCGCCGGATCGTTCAGGTGCAACTCGACCCGGGTGCCGACCAGCGGTTGCTGCGCCATCCGCAGTTCGTTCCACCGCGTCATCCCGAGCACGACGTGCAGTCCGTAGCTGCCGCCGCGCAGCAGCAGGTCGCCGAACGCCGTCTCGAGCTCGGTGAAGTCCCCGCGCAGCTGACCGGTGCCGTCGACGACGAGCACCACGTCGGCCGAGATCAGTTCGGGCACCTCGCCCGCCGCGTGCAGTCGCCGCAGCATGGCGAGCGAGTCGATGCCGTGGTCGCGGAACACGCGTTCCCGGGTCGTCAGCATGGCCGCCAGTTCTTCGAGCAGGCGCAGGAGGCGGTCCTTGCTCGCTCGCGTCGCCACACCGCCGACGTGCGGGAACCCCTCGATCCGGCCGAGTCCACCACCCGTGAGGTCCATGCCGTAGATGCCGACCTCCTGGGGCGTGTGCGTCAGGGCCAGCGAGGCGACGAGCGTGCGCAGGAACGTGCTGCGACCCGTCTGAGGCGCCCCGATCACGGCCACGTGTCCGCCGGCCCGGGCCAGGTCGAGCAGCCACGGGTCCTGCCGTTGGCGCGCCGGGTCGTCGAGCAGTCCCATCGGCACCCGCAGGCCGCCGGCCTGGTCGGCCCCGACCACCCGCGAGAGCGCGAGCCGGTCGGGCAGGGGCGGCAGCCAGACGGGGTCGACGTCGGTGCCGCCGCCCATCAGGCGGTCGACGGCCTCGTCGATGACGGCACGACCGACGTCGGGGCGCGAGAGTTCTTCCTCGCCGCCCTCGTCGTCACCCCCCGCGATGCCGTTGAAGGTCGGCAGCAGCAGGGCGGTCGGCCGTGCGTCGTCGCCCGCGAGCGAGCGGGCGGCCTCGGTCGGCAGGGGGCCCGACACGTAGCCCGCACGGAACCTGCGGTACACCGAGGTGTCGACCTTGAGGAAGCCGAACCCCGGGACCGCGGGCAGGTGGAACGCGTCCGGCCGGTCGAGCACGATCGAGCTCTCGGCCTCGGAGAAGGTCCGCAGGCCGATCCGATACGAGAGGTAGGTGTCGAGGCCGCGCAACTTGCCGGCCTCGATGCGTTGGCTCGAGAGCAGCAGGTGCACGCCGATCGACCGTCCGATGCGCCCGATCGTGAGCAGCAGGTCGACGAACTCGGGCTCCGCCGTGAGCAGCTCGCCGAACTCGTCGATGACGACGAACAGGTGCGGCATCGGCGGAAGCTCGGGGCGGCCGACGCGCAGCTCGCGGTAGTGGCTGATGGACGACGCGCCACCCGCGTCGCGCAACTGCTCCTGACGCCGGACGACCTCGCCCTGGATGCTGACCCGCGCGCGCTCGGTGAGCTGCGCGTCGTCGGCCAGGTTGTCGATCAACCCGGCGACGTGGGGCAACCCCGCGAACGGAGCGAACGCCGCGCCTCCTTTGTAGTCGACGAGGACCATGCTGAGGTCGTCGGGTGAGTGCGACAGGGCCAGGCCGAGGACGAGCGTGCGCAGCAGCTCGCTCTTGCCCGAGCCGGTCGCACCGATGCAGATGCCGTGCGGGCCCATGCCGAGCTGCGCGGACTCCTTGAGGTCGAGCAGGACCGGCGCCCCGAAGTCGTCGATGCCGATCGGCACGCGCAGGAAGTCCCGCGGCGAGCGCGGCGTCCACGCGGTCGCCGGCGTCAGCGTCGTCACGTCGTCGATGCCCAGCAGGTCGGTGATCTCGACGGCCTGGGCCGAGTCGACCTCGTCCTGCCGGCTGAGGCTGAGGCGCAGGGGGGTGAGCGTGCGGGCGACGGCCTCGAACAGCTGCGGGGTCGTGGCGTCGATCGTCGCCGTCTGCACGCGGACCTGGCCGTCCTCCTCGACGCGGGCGTCGGTCACGACCGCCTCGTCGCCCTCGACGGTGATGCGCAGGGTCACGTCCGACGGCTCGTGCAGGCGGTCGCTGAGCAGGTGGACGGTCGTGACGCCGAGGTCGGTCAGCGAGAGGTCGGCGTCGGGCACCGGGATGCTCGAGGCGACGTGCCCCCAGTCGTCGACGAAGACGACGAGGCGCGATCCCTCGGTGCGCGCCGTCGTGCCGATCGAGCGCTTCGTCGTGGCGGCCTCCTGCGCCCGGTCGCCCAGTTCGCCGCCGATCACCGAGAGCAACGAGGAGGCGCTGGTCGCGACCCGTCGCGCCGGCACCGGTCCGTCGTACAACGAGTCGTCCACGGCGTGCGGGACGAGGTCGAAGCCGCGCCAGTCGGCGGCCGCGCTCTCGGGGAACGCCGCGGCCAGGTGCACGTCGTCGGGCGAGTGCAGGGCGGCGAGCTGCAGGATCATCGAGCGGGCGACCCGCAGCGCGGACTCGCGGTCGCCCAGCACGGCGACCGATCCGGCTCGGTCGAGGTCGACCGTGATGGGCATGCCCCGGACGGTCGAGAGGTGCTCGACCACGGACTCGGCCTCGCTGGCCATGATCGGGTCGAACGGCTGCACGGGGTTCGGGTCCTCGGGGACCGACATCGGGAACCAGGTCAGGTCGCCCTCGCCGATCCGCACCGAGAGGAAGTCGTCGTGCTGGCGACGGCGCTCCCAGAGTCGCGCGGGGTCTCGCACCAACTCGAGCAGGGCGGCGGGTTCGGGGTCGAGCACGGCCGCCGTCGCCCGGACGGTCCGGGCCTTGGTGCGCATGCGCGACCGCAGTCGTTCGAGGAAGTCGAGGTAGCGCTCGCGCTGCAGTCGTCGCTGCCGCGCGGCGTTGCCCCGCTGGCTGAGGGTGACCGCGAGGCCGCCGACGAGGGCGACGATCAGCAGCACCGCGCCGACCAGCAGGAAGAGCGGGTTCGAGCTGCCGCGGTAGACGACGATCATCACGACGCTCGAGAGGGCGCCCACGACGGGCAGCAGGGCCTGCACGGGCACGCCGCCGACCTTGCCGTCGGCCAGCTGGGGCGGCGGCGTGATGTCCTCGTGCTCGGCGGGCTGGACGGGTCGCGTGATGCGCGTGGGCCGGTGGACGAGCTTGACGGTCATCGTCGCGCCTCCTGGTCGTCGGTGACGGCCGGGCGGGCGTCCCGCCCCCGGGCCTGACGGCGTTCCGAGGGGCGGCGCTCCGACGGGCCGGGGTCGGCTGCGGACGGGGCCGGGCCGGGGGCGTCGACGGGCGGGGTGCCCCGCGGGACCGACGGGGCGTCGAGGGGCAGCAGGGCCGCCGCGAGGCGGGCGTACGCGATGCGGGTGCGGGTGCCCAGCGCCGCGCTCGACACCGGTCGACCGCCGGAACGGGCCGCGTCGTAGGGCACGCGCACGACGGGCACGGTGGGGTCGTCACCGACCGTGACGGGCGCCGCGCGACCGGCGTCGCCGACGTCGACCAGGGCGATGACCACGTCGGGCCGGTCGGGGTGGTCCTTGATCGCCGGCACGAGCGCCGCAGCCTCCTCGGCGGCGTGGCGGTCGGCGCGGGCCACGATGCAGACCGTCCGGCTGGCCGACACCACGTCGGTGAGGTCCGCGCGCCAGTCGCGCACTCCCCAGTCGGTCACGACGAGGTCGAAGAACCGGCTGATCGGCGTGACCTCGTCGAACCAGCCCGCCGCGGCGGCCACGGCCCGGGACTCACCGCGGGGGTCGAGCGAGAGGGCGTACAGGCCCGAGGGCGTCCGGGGCAGGCCGTCGACGGCGTCGACCGACCGGCGGGCCGTGCGTCGTCGGGAGCTCGGCGCCGCACTCGAACCGACCGGCGCACCGGCCTGCCAGAGCATGCCGCGAGGACCGCGCGACGCGTCCACGCCGAGGACGAGCCCGGGACGACGCCGGGCGAGGAGGGCGGCGACGTAGCCGGCGGTCGAGCTCGCCCCGGCTCCGCCGCGCGCCTGCACGAAGCCGATGCGGCGGGACACCGGCAGCGGTCGCCGGACGATCTCGTCGACCGTGGTCACCTCGTGCACCCGGGCGCTCACGCTGCCGAGGAGGGCGAGCGGTGCCGATCGGACGAACGCGTCGAAGGCGCTCACGAGAAGGCCCCGAGCAGGTCGGCGTACACCCCGAACACCCCGAGCAGGACGGGCAGCAGGGCCACGACGCCCAGCGCCTCGACGAGGTTGCCCACGCGGCGCAGCGAGGCGCGCTGGTGGGCGACCGGGTCGACGCCGCCGGCCACGACCGCGACCACGACGCCGGCCGCGAACAGGACGACGACGAGCCACCCGGGAGCGAGCGGTTGGACGAGCAGGCCCCCGAGCAGGCCGATCAGGGCGGCGGCCCAGAGCACCCAGCCCTGGGCGGCGATCGGCAGGGCCCGGGTGCGGGCCGCGACGACGAGCACCACGGCGACCCCGAGACCGACCTGCCAGAGATCGGCCGACCCGACGGACGAGACGGCCGTGACGGCCACGGGTCCCGCCACCGCGAAGGTCGACCAGGTCAGGGTGCGGTAGGCGTCGCCGACCGTCAGCAGCACCTCGTCGCGGCGGCCCCGGCGCCCGTCGACCACCTGGTCGTCGAGACCGGTCAGACCCGAGGCGCTCATGGCGAACCAGGGCAGCAGGCCGCAGACGACGACGGCGAGCACGGCGCCGACGCCCACGGCCCCCGCGTCCTGGACGCCGAGGGACCGCAGCACGATCGGCACGGCCCCGAGCACGACGCCGAGGACGCCGCCCCACCAGGCCGACCGGGAGCCGAGACCGGCGCCAGCGCCGAGCGCCAGCGCGACCCAGGCGAGCACGATCACGGCGAGCGCCACGTCGACCGGCGGCAGCTCGAGGGCCGGGACGGCTCCGAGCACGACCGCCAGGGGGGCCGCACAGCCGAGGGCGACCGAGGTCGCGGCGACGGCGAGCCAGCGGCCGCCGAACCGGCCGGACACGAGGGCGACCACGACGGCGAACCCGTAGACGATCGCGAGCGTGCCGACGGGCTCGACGTCGGACGCCCTGGCCAGCACCGTCGAGAGGGCCAGCGAGAGCAGGCCGATCGCGACGGCCGCCGTCGCCGTGCGCGACCGTCGAGTCCAGAGGCCCGGTCGGCTGGCGAGCGACTCGGCCAGCACGTCGGTGACGTCCGCGACCTCGGGCGGCGGGGGCGCGGCGTCCTCGCGCAGCAACCGCAGCAACTCGCCGTCGACGATGCGTTGTTCGGCGACCGACAGCGAGGTGTCGAGCTGCTCCCCCGTCGACCGGACGAGCGTCAGCGGGCGCGACACGGCACCCGGGCGCTCGTCGAGCAGCTCCATCAGCCGCGGGATCAGACCACCGATCGGCTCGTCGGCGGGCACGACCATCTCGGCCTTGCGCGCCGTGCCGACGATGGTCAGCCGGGTGTAGTCGGTCATCGGGGCTCCGTCGTGGGGGTGGGGTCGGGGACGTCGGTCGACGCGGGAGAAGGCGACGGCGAGCCGGTGACCGGCACCGCGCCTCCTGACCCTCCGGTGGTCTGCGACTGGGTCGCGCGCTGGTCGGCCAGCACCGAGAGCACGAAGGACGTGCCGGCACAGCCGGCGCAGGCGACCGCCGCGATGACCAGGCTCACGACCAGGCGACGCACGTTGTCGTTGACCAGTCGACGCTCGTCGAGTTCGCCGAACAGGAGGGCCGAGACCAGGCGGGCGCGGTGCGTCTTGACGGTCTCGAGCAGGACGACGTCGCGGTCCCCGCTCATGCGTCCACCACCCCAGACGGCTGCACGGTGAGGGTCCGTTCGCCGAGCTCGACGACGTATCCCGGTGCGGCCGGCCCGCGCAGGCCCGCCACGAGCGGTTGGCGCGTGCCGTCCGGCGCCACGAGGGACGATCCGTTGGTCGAGCCGAGGTCGGTGACCCACAGCACGGCCCCCTCCCACGCGAAGAGGGCGTGGGTCTTGGTGAGGCTGCGGGCGAGATCCGCCCAGGCGAAGACCGGGTGCTCCTCGCCCTCGCGGTTGACCGGGGCGCGGCCGATCAGCAGGGTCGACTCGAGGTCGAGGCGTTCGCCGCTGTCGAGCTCGAGGACGATCGACGGCGCGGTGGTCGTGGGTCGGCCCTGGCCCGTGCGCCCGAAGGTGTTCTCGTCGGGTCGTCCCGCGGCGTCGAGCGGATCGGTCGGGTGGGGCGGCAGCGGGGCGGAGGCCGCGGCGGGCAGGGCCGGCCTCTGCACGAGCGGTGGCGACGACGTCATGGGATCGCGGCCCCGCCGCAGGTCGACCGTCACCGCCTGACGACGGATGCTGAAGCGCCCGCGCCGGTCGACCCTCAGCACGGCCGGCGGACGGCCGGTCAGGTCGTCCACGGTTCGCAACGAGAGCAGCAGGCGGCCCACCGAGCGACCGCCGCGCACGTAGAGCACGACGTCGAGCGCCACGAAGCCCAAGGCGACGACCACGACGGCGACCTCGACGGGGACGGGGACGAGCGCCGCGCCGGCCGTGGCGGACGAGGCGCCCGTGGCCACGCCGACGACGAGGACGCCGAGCAGGAGGAGGGGCACTCCCCAGTCGATCGCGACCGCGCTGCGACGCCTCGACGGGGTCGCCGTCTGCACGCCCGCGAGCAGACCCGAGTAGGTGCCGATGGCGCTGCCGGTGGCCGCCGAGACGATCCGCACGCCGCACCAGAAGCACCAGGTCGCGCCCGCACCGAGCGGCTGACCGCAGCGTCCGCAGCTTCGCGCGCCCACCAGTGCGCCCACGGTTCCGCCTCTCGCCTGCGGGGTCCGGACCAGGTCGTCGAGGCCGACGAAGAGCGACCGCCCGCGTCCCCGGAGCGCACGATCGGCCCCAGGCTAGCCGACCCCGCGTCCCCCGGTGAGACACCCGTTCCGGGGTCGACACGCACCTGTCCCCCGCCCTGGTCCCCCGACATGTACCCCGCGAACGGGTGGCGATCGAGACGTAATCGTGATTTCCTCATGAGTCGACCCGTGACGGGTCGCCATCAGATCGAAGCAAGGGGAGAACGACATGATGAAGTTCGCCATGGGGAGCGAGACCCTCACGCAACTGAGCCAGAAGACGAGCGGGGCCGGCGACGACCTCGGCGCGCTCGTGCGCCAGCTCGCCGACGCGGCCGCGCCGCTCGAAGGCCGCTTCAACGGAGCCGGCCGCGCCGCCTTCGACCGCTTCAAGGGCGAGGTCGACGGCATCTCCGTCGAGCTCAACGCCGCCCTGTCGTCGGTGCTGACCGGCATCACGGGCCAGAACCGTGCCTTCGTCGAGGGTGAGCAGCAGATCGCCGACGAGACCACCTCGGCCCAGTCCGGTGCCGGATTCGAGAGCGCCCGCTTCGGCGGATCGCGCGCATAAGGGGGAACGACCATGGCCAACGCAACCGACCGCCGCGACTTCGACCTCGGAGCCTCGGGCAACGCCCAGGACAACTTCAACGCCGTCGCCAGCCGCCTCGAGGCGCTCATCACGCAGCGCGACTCCGACGTCAAGACCGCCATGGCGGACTACCAGGCCGACGGCTCCAGCGAGGAGTACGCGGGCAAGGAGCAGCGCTGGAACCGCGTCGCCACCGAGGTGCGCACGATCATCAACACGCTCCGCCAGTCGCTCGCGTCGAACGACGAGTCGGCCCAGACCGCCATGCAGCGGGCCAAGGCCGCCGTCGACGGCATCTAGGCCGGGCCCGTGAGCGACTCACGGGCGACGACCCTGCCCCACCCGCTCGCCGACGCGAGCGGGCCGGGGTGGATCGCGACGATCAGCACCGCCCCCGTCGTCGGCCTGACCTCGGGGCGGCAGGCCCTGCTCACCGACGCGACCCGCGCCGGCGTCCGCGTCGTCGTCGTCACCCACGACGACGCCCGCCTCAGCTGGGCGCTCTACCAGGCCCTGCGCCTCGTCGCCGGGGCCTGGCTGGTGCGGGACGCCGACGGCCACCTGCGCCACGCCATCGGCGGTGCCCGGGTGGCGTCGTACGACGAGGCCCTGCTCGACCCCCTCGCCGACCCGGTCGACGGATCGGCGCGGGCGACCGCGCCCGCCGACGAGTTCGCCCTCCTGCCCCAGCCGGCGGTCGAGACGACGCGTCCGTGGCTGCAGTTCTCCGTGGCCGTGCACCACGCGGCGAGGGCGGAGGCCCTGACCGGCACGACGACGGAGGCGCTGGTCACCGCCGTCGCGGGCGTCGCGCCCACCGTGTGGGGCACCTCCGAACCCCCCGCCACCGTCTGGGACCGAGGTCGCATCACGGCCCTGGCCCGGGCCCGCATGCCGCGGGACTCCCGGGTGCACGTCGCCGGCTCCGCGCCCGACGGCACGGTCTGGACCGGCACGATCCGCATCGCGCGCAGCGAGACCGGACTGACCGAGGAGACCCGGCTGCTGTTCGCGCTGCCCGAGGCGACCGGCGTCGACGACGCGGCCCGTGCCTCCTCGGCTCTGCGCAGCCTGTCCGAGAAGCAGCAGGTGCTGCTGGCGACGGCGTGGAGCCTGCGGGGAGCGGCCGACGCGACGATCACGCCCTACCGGCCGACGACGCCGCAGCCCCTCGCCGCGGTGGTCGGCGCGCGGGCCGTGCGACGCCTGGGGCTCGACGCGGCCTCCTTCGCCGCCGAGCACGGCGGGACCACGACCGGCAACGCCCGCACGCCCTCGCTCGTGGTGCCGTTCGGTGCCGACGCGACCCGGTGGCAGCGCTTCGCGGCGGCCCTCGACGCGATCGGCCCGGGTGTCGTGGCCGACGCCCTCCTCCCCCCGGCGGTGCGCCGTGCCCCGTGAGTTCGTGATCCTCTCGGCCGAGCCCGTGACGGCCGTCGAGGTCGTGACCGCGGCCGCGGCCGTCGACGGCGGCCTCGGTGCCGGGCGCCTCTGGCAGGGCGGCGGCATCCAGATCGCGTCCGGCGAGGGCCTGGTCCTGGCCGTGCTGCGCAGCACACAGCTCGAGGACCCCCGGGAGGCGCGGCGCGGCCTCGGCCTGCCGGTGATCGACCCGGCGTCCCAGGACCACCCCGCGGGCCGACCGAACGACCACCCCGCCACCGACCGCTGGTGGACGGAGGCCTACGGCCCCTTCGACGGGCCTCTCACCCAGGCGCTGGCCCGGCGCCTGGCCGACGACGTGCAGGGCACCCTCGTGACGACAGGAGACGACCGATGAGCTCGTGGAGCATCCAGACCGACGGCGTCGTGAGCGTCCTGACCAAGGTGCAGGGCTCGGCCGAGACGTTCGCGGCGACCTTCACCGGCGTCGAGACGGCCCAGACCGAGCTGAACGCCGGCGTGGGCAGCGACATCCTCGTGTCGTCGGCCGTGGCCGTCGTCGACCTGATCTCGTCCGAGACGAACCGCGTGCAGGGCATCAACGCGCGCATCCTCGCCTGCGCGACCGGGGCGGGTGACGCGACGCTGGCCTACGTGAACGGCGACGAGGAGATGGCCGCGCAGACGCAGGCCGCCGCCGTGCAGGCCGCCGAGTCGGGCGACCTCAGCTTCTTCGAGGGGGGTCGCTGATGGCCACGAAGGGGTCGCTGATCGCACCGTCCGAGTTCTACGGTCTCGACATCGTGCCCGAGTCGATCGCGTCGGCGGCGGCGGGCTACAAGACCACGTCGACCGCGGTCACGACGAACGCCGAGGCCGTGATGACCGACTGGTCGGGGCTGTCCGCGTCGTACACCGCACCCGAGGGGCCGCAGTTGTTCGCCTCGATGGACCCGGTGCGCACCGACGCCGAGGCCGTCGCCGGCAAGCTCTCGACGGTGGCCGACCTCCTCGAGACGCTCGCCGAGTCGGTCACGGCACCGGTCGCGCGCATCAAAGAGCTCGTGACCGAGGCGAACGCCTTCCGCGCGTCGGTGGCCGGCGGCGTGACCCTCGACTTCTACGACCCCGACAACCCGCTCTTCCAGGCCAGCCAGATGAGCGGCGGCGGGGTGCCGATCGTGCCCGAGGGCCAGGGCGAGACGACCATCCCGTGGAACGAGCACACACCGTCGGTCGAGCGCAACAACGAGCTGCAGTCGCAGTACAACGCCGAGATCGCGAAGATCGACGCGGCCCGGGTCGAGTTCGAGAACGGCGTCAACGCCCTGCGTGACGACCTCTGCGTGGCTCCGCAGACCGCCGTGACGGGTGAGCAGCTCGACCTCGCCGAGGACAACCCGTGGGGTGCCCAGGGCAAGGGCGAGCGGTCGTGCCAGGAGTCGGTCGGCGACGGACTCGTCGAGTTCGGCACCAGCTTCGTCGAGGGCACCGTGTCGCTCGTCGGCTTCGACGCCGCGAACGGCTGGAAGCACGACTGGTCGTTCGCCGGCGAGGCGTGGACCGGCATGCTGACCGGTCTCGGCGCCCTCGCCATCACGGTGGCCTTCCCGGTGGCGCCCGCCCTCGCGAACCTGCCCGACTCGGCCGTACCGGAATCGCTGCGCGGCCTCCGCGACAACTACAAGCAGACGATGGACGGCATGGTCGGCGGAATCGTCGGCACGCCCGAGCAGTGGGAAGAGGACCCGGTCGCCGCCGGCACCTTCGCGGTGGCGAACGTCGCCTCGTTCTTCATCCCGGGTGCGGGCCAGGTCGGAGCGGGCCTCAAGGTCGGGTCGGGCGCGGCCCGGGCGGCGACCCTCACCGGCCGGCTGGCCGAGGTGGCGGAGGACGCGTCGCACCTGCCGAAGGGCCTGTCACGGGTCGAGGACCTCGTCGCGGAGTTCGGCGAGCACGCCGGCGGCCTGTCGAAACTCGACGACCTCGACGGTCTGACCGACACGATGGCCGCCCTCGAGCGCATGACCGACGTCGAGTTCTCCGGTCTCACCGGCGCCCTGAAGGCGGGCGAGACCGTCGACTTCGGCTCGCTGTCGAAGCTCGAGGACTTCGCCGACTACGGCGACCTCGGTCGAACAGCCGAGGAGGCGCGAGCCGCGTCCGCCACGCACGCCGACGCGTCCGCTCACGCGGGTGGTGGCACCGGCTCCGACCCGGCCGCCGGTGCCGCCCGCGCCGCCGACCCCGGATCAGGCGGCACGACGCTGCTCGAACGTGGCGACGGAGGCGGAGCGGGCGATGCAGGTCGGGCCGACGGTGCCGGATCGAGCGATGCCGGTCGGGCCGACGGCCCTGGGACGAGCGACGCAGGTCGCGCGGACGGCCCTGGGACGGACGAGCCCGGTCGGGCCGACGGTCCCGTCGACGGCGCGGGTGCAACCCCTGACCGGTCAGCCGGTGGCGGCCATGACACGGACATCGGGGAGCTCGACCTGTCGGGCCCTGACCGGACGCCCACCCCGACCGAACCGACGCCGCACGCCACACCGGCCGTCGAGCACCACGTGACGGTCTCGGGCTCCGACCTGCCGACGAAGGAGAAGCCGTTCGCCCACGGTCAGGTCCTCGCCCCGGACACGGCGTACACGGTGCCTGGCCGGGGTGTGTTCTCGACCGACGCGACAGGTCGCATCGTCCACGTCGAGACCGAGTACGGCGGCAAGGGCAACCTGAACTACGACCTCATGCAGCCCGCCGCGGACACGACCTACGTCGTCGGTGGCAAGCACGTTTACGTCACGGACCACGCCAGCCGCACGGTGCTCGCCGAGTTCGACGACCTCCAACTCGGCGATGCCGACCGGTCCGAGTCGGTGCAGAAGCGCATCGGCAAGGAGGGCGGTGTCGGGTACGAGGGAGGCCACCTCCTGGCCAACATGTTCGGCGGCGGCGGCGAGAAGATCAACATCGTGCCGATGCTCCGAGAGGTCAATCGCGGCCGGGGCCACTCCTTCGGTAACCTCGAACGCGAACTCCGGCAAGCCCTGACCGCGTCCGACGGAGGCGCCGCCGACCTCAAAGTGCTTCCGGAGTACGAGGGCACGAACACAGTCCCGACCGGTGTCCAAGTCAAGATCC
The DNA here is from genome assembly GCF_014841545.1 of Frigoribacterium sp. CFBP 8751. Taxonomy (NCBI): domain Bacteria; kingdom Bacillati; phylum Actinomycetota; class Actinomycetes; order Micrococcales; family Microbacteriaceae; genus Frigoribacterium; species Frigoribacterium sp. CFBP 8751. The sequence goes on along the minus strand of NZ_JACYUB010000001.1, from coordinate 191,456 downwards.
AGGCTCACGGTCAACCGCTACGACAGGAGTTCTACGACAATGTCCGGTGACGACAAGGTGAAGTCGGGTCTCGAAGCAGAACGTGATGCACTGAGAGAACTGGGTTCGCAGCTCCTTGCACTGATTCCTTCGGGTTCCGACCGCATCCGCATGCAGACAAGCATGGCTCGGGGTGTGATGGCCGGCGAGACGTTGCTCTTCGCAGCCGACGGCTCCCAGGAGTCGGCTGCTCCCGCGCGACGCACGTTCGAAGCGGCTCGTCGACTGAGGCGCCTGATGTACAAGCCAGGGGCAGGCACGTGGTTCACCGCCGTCTTCACCGTGACGGCCGCCGGGAAACTCAGCGCACAGTACGACTACGACAACGAACCCGAACTAGGTCACTTCGGTGCCGAGGAATATCGTGCCGACTTCGAGGATTTTCCCCGGACTGCCGAGAACACGCCCGAGTGGCTCGCCGCGATCCTCGCGGGTGCGCCCACCCGGCACGACCTCGTCGGCCGTGACGAGGGTCCCGTCTGAGAGTCGAGACATGGACTCGCGCAACAGGGCTGGAGTCACGTGACGCAGCCGTTGATGCCAGGGCCTCCACTGTCCTCCGCCAGCCTCGACGCCGCTGTCGAGCGTCTTCCCGACGACGTCGTGGCCCTGTGGCGTGACCACGGGCTGGGCGCGACGGCTGACGGGTACCTGCGCATCGTCGAGCCCACCGCGTGGCAGGACGTCCTCGCCGAGGTCGCACCTCGATTCGCGGCGGCCACGCCCCTGATGTCGTCCGCCCTCGGAGACCTGGTCGTCTGGCTCGACGGCCGAGCGCACCTCCTCGAATTTCGACGGGGCACGAGCCGGATCATCGCCAACAGGCTCTCGACGCTCCTCGTCATCCTCGGCTACGAGTCGTTCCTGGCCGACCCCGACTACTTCGACTGGAGCCCCTTCCCGGAGGCGCGGGAGCGTCTCGGGGTGCCCCGCTCCGACGAATGCTTCGGTTTCAGCCCGCTGCTCGCCCTCGGAGGCCGACGATCTGCTGCGTCCCTCGAGGTCGTCGACATGCGCGAGCACGTCCTCCTGATCTCCTCCGTCGCGGGCCCACTGCCGTGACTCACGCCAGCGGCACAGACGCCGCATGCTCGCATCCACTTGCACGTGAGGTGGGGCTGTCGGTCGCGACCGCGCAGTCGACGACGGGCGGGACCCTGATCCTCGTCGGAGGCGGCACATCGCCCGATGCCTACCTCGAGGCATGCCTCACGACCTCGAGAGAACTGGCGGACTCAGGAGTACTCGGGCCCGTGCCGTCCGCTCACGACTCGGAGCCCCACGGCATGCCTGCCGAGAGGGACGCACTCCGCATCCTCGGCAAAGCGCTCCATGCCGTCATCCCGCGCGACCACGATCGAGTGATCGCCCGGATCAGCGTGGTCGGCGGAGTGACAGCCGGCACGATCGAGCTGCATGCCGCAAACGGCAGCTCGACCTCTCTCTCGTCCGGTCGTGGCGTCTTCCGGGCGGCCCGCGATCTCCGGAGGGTCATGAGCAAACCCGAAGCCGGGACGTGGTTCACGGGCGTGTTCACCGTCACCGCCGGGGGGAAGCTCAGTGCGAGGTACGACTACGACCACGAGCCCGAGCTCGGGTCTTTCGCCGCCGAGGCGTACCGCGCCGACTTCGACGAGTTCCCCCGCACGCCGAAGAACACCCCCGACTGGCTGGCCGCCATCCTCGCCGGTGCCCCGACCCGCCACGACCTCGTCGGCAGGGGTGGCACACATGAGCCGAAGGGAGAACCCGAGTCATGACACGACATGAGAACCCACCCGGACTCGAGCAAGGGCGCTCTGCGCTGAGAGGGGTCGGTCTGGCTCTTCATGGCGAGATCGCAGCGGGCTTCGATCGCATCGAGGCCGAGATCAGCATCGTCGGTGGTGTCTCCTCCGGAAAGAAGCGCCTCTACCGCCCGGACGGGACGGACGACTCCATCATGGGCACGAGGGACTCCACCCTCCGTGCTCGTGAACTCAGAGAGGCCATGTACAGGCCGGGGGCCGGAACATGGTTCACCGCCTCGTTCACGGTCACGGCGGAAGGGAAGCTCCGCACGCGATTCGACTACGACAACGAACCCGAACTGGGCCACTTCGCCGCCGAGGCCTACCGAGCCGACTTCGATGAGTTCCCCCGCACCCCCGAGAACACCCCCGACTGGCTCGCCGCCATCCTCGCCGGTGCCCCGACCCGCCACGACCTCGTTCGCCTCGGACACGATGACCGGCGCTGAGGAGAGCCGCTCTGCTTCACGTGACGGGCAGCCGGCGGGACTCGAAGCCGAACGCGTCCAACTGCGCGCCATCGGTCGTCTGCTGTATCCGACTCTGAACTCAGAACACGATCGTGTCGAGATGCAGGTCAGCGTGGCGGGCGGCGTCCTCGCCGGCCGGACCCGTGTCCATCGACTCGACGGTTCGCTCGAATCGATCATCGGGCCTGTCGATGCGTTCGAGGCGGCCGAAGTCCTCCGCGGCGCCATGCACCGTCGAGATGCGGGGACCTGGTTCACCGCGGTGTTCACGGTCACGGCGGCCGGCAAGATGAGCGCGTCGTACGACTACGACCACGAGCCCGAGTTGGGCCACTTCTTGGCGGATGCCTACAGGGCCGATCTGGCTCGATTTCCCCGCACCCCCGAGAACACCCCGCATTGGCTGGCTGCCATCCTCGCCGGCGCCCCGACCCGCCACGACCGCAAGTGATCGATGACCGAAGGGATACACGCATGTCCGACGGCCCACCGACGACCGGCATCGAGGCCGAGCGCACGATCCTCCGAGACATCGGCCGGCAGCTGTACGGCCTGCTCCCGACCGGCTTCGACCGGATCGTCATGAAGACCAGCATCGCTGGGGGCGTCATGGCCGGTGAGACGGTCCTGCCCCGCATCGACGGGAGCGAGGACCACGCGCTGCCCGACGAGACGACCTTCCGGGCGGCACGCGACCTCCGGAAGGCGATGTACCGACCCGGTTCGGGTACCTGGTTCACCGCGGTGTTCACGGTCACGGCGACCGGCAAGATGAGCGCGTCGTACGACTACGACAACGAACCCGAGCTGGGCCACTTCGCCGCCGAGGCCTACCGAGCCGACTTCGACGAGTTCCCCCGCACCCCCGAGAACACCCCCGACTGGCTCGCCGCCATCCTCGCCGGCGCCCCGACCCGCCACGACCTGGCCGGCCGAGCCGACGGTGGCGGCGGGGCCGAGCGATGAGCGAACACGACGACGGCGGTGGCCGCGTGCCGACCGAACGTGATGCCCTCCGTCGGGTGGGTCTCGCCGTCCACCGCATGATGCCTCGAGGCTCCGTCCGGGCGGAGTTCGACTTCTCCGAGGTCGGAGGCGTCCGGGTGGCATCCGTGGGTTTCTTCGACGAAGCCGGCCACGAGTCGTCCACTCCCGACACGGACGAGGCGGGCGCCGCCGCCTCCGACCTCCGACGGCTCATGTACCGAGCCGACGTTGGATCGTGGTTCAGCGCCCGCTTCCGGGTCACCGCCGCCGGCAAGCTCGGCACCTCGTTCGACTTCGACCACCGCGCTCCTCACACCTGGATCGACGACCAGGCCTACCTCGACGATCTCGAGTCGTACCCACGGCCCGCCGAGGCGATCCCTGGCTGGCTCGCCGCCGTCGTCGCCTCGCGATCGGCCGGAGGCTCTCCGTGACCGGCCTCACGGGCTGATCGGGCCGAGACGCCTCAGAGCGGCAGCACGGCCTCGAGGGCGAGCGGGTCGCCGTCGATCGCGATGTCGTTGAGCTGCCGGCCGACGAACTCCGCGGCCTCGACCGTGTCCGTCTCGATCCGGTGCCCCGTGCCCTCGACGACGAGCGCCCAGGCGACCGGACCCCCGGAGGCGCGGGTCACCTCGAGACGGCAGCGCGTCAGTTCGCGGTCCTGTCCGAATCGCATCTCCGACAGGTCGGTGATGACCATGCACTCGAGGTCGTCGAGGAACCCGTGCAGGGTGGCGTCCCTCGCGATCTCGAGCCGCGCCTCCTCGTCGAGGCCGTCGGCGGACGAGGTGAACCGCGTACCCTCGACGGTCCGGACGATCCATGAGACGTGGTCGCCGACGGTGATGAAGGACTGCATGCTGCTGATCTTCGGCCCGATGTCGGCGTGCACGTAAACCGGGGGCAGGTCGGTGACGCTGACGACGATGCCGTCGCGGCGACCCACGACGCGGCGGTCGGAGTCGACGACGATGCGCTGGTTGCGGGGCACCCACAGGGCCTTCGGGAACTCGTCGAAGAGCACCTCGGCGAACTCGAACACGACCGCGCTCTGCTGGCTCATCGCACCAGACAACCACTGCACGGGCCGACGGCGACGGGTGGGACGAGAGCCGGGAAAGAGAGAAGGCCCACCCGGAGGTGAGCCTTCTCGTTCGTGCGCGAGGGGGGACTTGAACCCCCACGCCCTTTCGAGCACTGGCACCTGAAGCCAGCGCGTCTGCCAATTCCGCCACTCGCGCGAACTCGTAGACTTTAGCATGCGTGGGACGTCCGAAAGAGCACCGGTGAGTCCCTTTCACTCGTTCGGGCTAAGATCGGGCGACCAGAGACCCCGAACCTGGAGACCCATGGGACTGCTCGACAACTTCGAACGCGGGCTGGAGCGCGCCGTCAACGGCGCCTTCGCCAAGACGTTCCGTTCGGGCGTGCAACCACTCGAGATCACGAACGCGCTGCGCCGTGAGCTCGACACCAAGGCCGCGGTGGTCTCGCGTGACCGCATCCTCGTGCCCAACGAGCTCCAGGTGCGCCTCGCCCCCATCGACTACGAGAAGATGTCCGGCATCGGTCCGGCCCTGATCGACGAGCTCACGCAGCTCACCCAGCGGCACGCCACCGCCCAGGGGTACCAGTTCGCCGGGCCCCTCGGCATCCGCCTCCGCCAGGACGACTCGCTGAGCGTCGGCATCATGTCGGTCGACTCTCGCAACCTGCGCGGCGAGGTGCAGTGGAAGCCGTTCGTCGAGATCGACGGCAAGCGCCGTGAGCTCAGCGGTGCCCGCACGATCATCGGCCGCGGCAGCGACGCCGACATCACCGTTCAAGACACCGGTACCTCCCGTCAGCACGTCGAGATCCTGTGGGACGGGTCACGCGCCCAGGTCCGCGACCTCGGCTCGACGAACGGCTCGAAGCTCAACGGCAACCCCCTCACCAAGGCGCCGCTGCAGCCCGATTCGGTGATCCAGATCGGTCGTACGCGTATCGTGTTCCGCGTGCTCCCCCAGTCATCGACGCCCGACCCCTTCGACGGGCCCGACTCCACGGGTGGCCGACGATGACCTCAGCCCTCACCCTGCTGGTGCTCCACTTCGGCTTCCTGGCCGTCCTGTGGCTGTTCGTCTTCGTGATCGTGTTCGCGCTGCGGAGCGACCTCTTCGGGCAGCGGGCGCGCAAGATGCCCGCCGACGCCACACCCGGCAAGGCGAGCTCGACCGCCACCGCGCCTCCTGCCCCCGCCCCGCGTCCCGCGCCCGCCGCGCCGGCACCGACGCCGCAGGGTGACGGGCGCGCCACGCGCCTGGTCATCACCAAGGGCGCCAAGGCCGGCCTCGAGATGCCCCTCGGCGACGGGCCGCTCACCATCGGGCGATCCCAAGAGAGCAACCTCGTGATCCGCGACGACTACACCTCGACCCACCACGCGCGCCTCATGCTCTGGAACGGCCGCTGGGTCGTGCAAGACCTCGACTCCACCAACGGCACGTTCCTCGCCGGTGAGCGCGTGTCGGTCCCCACCCCCGTGCCCACGGGCGCGACCGTGACGATCGGGCAGACGAGCTTCGAGCTCCGGCGGTAGGCCCTCATGACGACGCACGCCAAGAGTGCCGCTCTGTCCAACGTGGGCAAGATCCGGTCCAACAACCAAGACAGCGGCTACGCCGGCACGCAACTCTTCGTCGTCGCCGACGGCATGGGCGGGCACGCGGGCGGCGACGTGGCCTCGGCCATCGCGATCCGACGGATCCGCGAGACCGACCGCGTCTACACCTCGCCGGGTGACGCCGAGTTCGCGCTGCAGTCGTCGTTGATCGCCGCGAACCAGTTGCTGGCCGAGACCGTCTTCGAACACCAGGAGCTCACCGGCATGGGCACCACCGTCAGCGCCATGCTGCGCGTCGGTGACAGCATGGCGATCGCCCACATCGGCGACTCGCGCATCTACCTGTTCCGCGAGGGCGAGCTCAGCCAGATCACCGCCGACCACACCTTCGTGCAGCGCCTGGTCGACAGCGGACGCATCACGCCCGAAGAAGCGGCGGTCCACCCCCGACGCAGCGTGCTGATGCGCGTGCTCGGCGACGTCGACGCGGCACCCGAGATCGACACGGCCACCCTCGGCACGCAGCCCGGCGACCGCTGGCTGATCTGCTCGGACGGCCTCAGCAGCTACCTCGCCGAGGAGCGCATCAAGAAGGCCATGGCCATGGGTCTCGACGCCGAGCAGACGGCCCGGCGCCTCGTGAAGGAGACCCTCGACCACGGCGCCCCCGACAACGTGACCGTCGTCATCGTCGACGTCGACGAGTCGGGCGACTCGGCACTCGACGAACCCGTCACGGTCGGGTCGGCCGCCGCACCCCTCAGCTTCGACAGCGACGCCGGGCGCAAGCAGCTCCGTCTGCCGACGATCCTGCTGCACCCGCTCAAGGTCGCCACGACGCCGGAAGACAGCCACTTCGAGCCCGAGAGCGACGAGTACCTCGCCGAGCTCATCGCCGAAGACAAACGTCGCCGTCGCCGTCGCCGCATCACCTGGCTGACCGCCCTCGTCGTCGCGATCGCCGCGCTCGTCGCCGGGCTCGTGCTGACCTACCAGTGGACGCAAGACCACTACTACGTGGGCGAAGAGCGGGGCACGGTCGTCATCTACAAGGGCGTGCAACAGAGCCTCGGGCCCATCGGCCTCTCGAGCGTCTACGAGACCACCGACGTCCAGGTCGACGACCTGCCGAACTACACGCAGACCACCGTCGAAGACACCATCAACGCCGGTTCCCTCGCGGACGCCCGGGCCATCGTCGAGAGGTTGGCCGATGCCAGCAACCCCTGACGCACCCGGTGGTGACGCGACCGAGGTCATCGGTCGCGTAGGAGGCGCGCGCAAGCCGTCCGCGAAGGCGTCGCGTCCCACGAACATGACGCAGGCGATCTCGCTGCGCCTGCGCGAACCCGCGCGCCTCCGCAACCTCGAACTGCTCATGCTGCTGATCGCCTGCGGCGTCGCCGCCGGAGCGATGGTGCTGGTCCAGCTCGGTGCGACCGGCGAGGTCGACCCGACCGTGCTGATCGCCGGCTCGATGGTGCTGGGCCTGGCCCTGATCTTCCACGTCGTCCTGCGGGTCGTCGCCCGCGAGGCCGACCCGTTCGTCATGCCGATCGCCGTCACCCTGAACGGCATCGGCATCGCGATGATCTACCGCCTCGACCTGGCCGAGGGGCGTGAGGGCTGGGGCGCGCTGGGCATCAAGCAGATGGTCTGGACCGTCCTCGCGATGGTGATCGCCCTCGCCGTGCTGCTCGTGATCCGCAACTACCGGGTGCTGTCGCGGTACCGCTACATCGCGATGTTCGTGTCGATCGTGCTGCTGCTGCTGCCCCTCCTGCCGGGCATCGGCCGCGAGGGGCTGAACGCCCGCGTGTGGATCGACATCGGCCCGTTCTCGTTCCAGCCGGGTGAGATCGCCAAGATCACGCTGGCGATCTTCTTCGCCGGCTACCTCGTCACCGCCCGCGACAACCTCTCGCTCATGGGGCCGAAGATCCTGGGCATGCGGTTCCCGCGGCCGCGCGACCTCGGGCCGATCCTCATCGTCTGGCTCGTCGCCATGGGCGTCCTGATCTTCCAGCGCGACCTCGGCACCTCGTTGCTCTACTTCGGGCTGTTCCTCGTCATGATCTACGTGGGCACGGGGCGCGCGAGCTGGATCGTGCTCGGCGTCGGCCTCTTCCTCGGAGGGGCCCTGATCGCCAGCACCTTCCTGGGGTACGTGCAGGGCCGTTTCGCCGCCTGGCTCAACCCCTTCGCCCAGTCCGAGTACGACGCCGTCGGCGGGTCGTTCCAGCTCGTCCAAGGCCTGTTCGGCCTGGCGAACGGCGGACTGATCGGCACGGGGCTCGGTCAGGGCCGTCCGCAGACCACACCGCTCGCCGAGAGCGACTACATCTTCGCATCCCTCGGTGAAGAACTCGGCCTCACCGGGCTCTTCGCCATCCTGGCGCTCTACCTCCTGCTCGTCTCCCGCGGGTTCCGCATCGGCTTCGTGGGTCAGGACGACTTCGGTCGCATGCTCGGGGTCGGCGTCGCGTTCGTCGTGGCCCTGCAGGTCTTCGTGGTCATGGGTGGCGTGACGAGGGTGATCCCGCTCACGGGCCTCACCGCTCCCTTCCTCGCCGCGGGCGGTTCGTCGCTCGTGGCCAACTGGATCATCGTGGCCCTGCTGCTGCGACTGTCCGACTCCGTGCGCAACCAACCGAGGCTGGTGATCGGCTGATGAACAAAGAACTCCGACGCGTGAGCTACGTGGTGCTCGCCATGTTCGTCGCGCTCTTCCTCTCGACGACCTACATCACGGCGTTCCAGGCCGACGCGCTGAACGCCGACGCCCGCAACTCGCGGGCGCTGCTCGCCAGCTACTCGGCCCAGCGCGGCCCCATCCTGGTCGGCGGCCAGGCGATCGCGCAGTCGACCCCCGTCGACGACCAGTACGAGTTCCAGCGCACGTACTCGCAGCCCGACCTCTACGCACCCGTCGCCGGCTACTACACGCTGGGCCAGGGGTCCCGGGGCATCGAGGACGCCATGAACCGGTACCTCACGGGCAACGCGAACTCGCAGTTCTTCGACCAGGTCAACTCGCTGCTCACGGGTCAGGACCCCGAGGGCGCCACGGTCAACCTCACCCTCGACCCCACGGTGCAGCAGGCCGCGTACGACGCGCTCGGCTCGAACTCCGGCTCGGTCGTCGCGATGGACCCGAAGACCGGCAAGATCCTCGCCATGGTCTCGAAGCCCAGCTACGACCCCAACCCGCTCGCCAGCCACGACCGCCAGACCGTCACCGACGCCTACGACTCGTTGATCGCCGACCCCTCGGCCCCGCTGCAGAACCGGGCGATCCAGGGCGACCTCTACGCGCCGGGATCGACCTTCAAGCTGATCACGACGGCGGCGGCGCTCGAGAGCGGTGACTACACGCCCGACAGCGCGTTCCCCAACCCGTCGACGCTGACGCTGCCCGGCACCAGCACGAACATCAACAACGCCGAGGGCGGAAGCTGCGGCGGCGGTGAGACGGCGACGATCGCGACGGCCCTCCGCCTGTCGTGCAACATCCCTATGGCCCAGCTCGGTCAGGCCCTCGGGGCGAAGGCCCTGCAAGAGCAGGCCGAGAAGTTCGGCTTCGGCGACGAGTCGATCGGCGTCCCCCAGGCCGTCACGCCGAGCCAGTTCCCCATCGAGGACTCCAAGGGCCAGGCCATCAACGACGCCACCCTCATGCTCCAGTCGTTCGGGCAGGGGTCCGACCGAGTGACGCCCCTGCAGATGGCCATGGTCTCGTCCGCCATCGCCAACGGCGGCACCGAGATGAACCCGACGTTGATCGAGAGCGTCCTGAACCCCGACCTGAGCCCGGTCGAGGATTTCTCGCCCTCCGAGTACGGCAAGCCCATCAGCTCCCAGACTGCGGCCACGATGACCGACATGATGGTGCAGGACGTCGCGAACGGTGCGGCGAGCAATGCAAGAATTGACGGCGTCGACGTCGCCGGCAAGACAGGAACGGCCGAGAACGGCCCCGGCGAGCCGTACACCCTCTGGTTCACCGGGTTCGCGCCTGCTGCTGACCCCGAGGTCGCGGTCGCCGTCGTCGTCGAGAACGGCGGCGGACAGGGCCAGTCCGCATTCGGCAACAGTGTCGCGTCACCGATCGCGAAGAAAGTACTAGAGGCGGTGCTGAACAAATGAGACCATCCGGCGGAGTCACCTTCGGTGGGCGTTACCAGCTGTCGACCCGAGTCGCCATCGGCGGCATGGGCGAGGTCTGGGAAGCCACCGACCTCGTCATCGGCCGTACGGTCGCCATCAAGATCCTCAAGGACGAGTACCTGGGCGATCCGGGCTTCCTCGAGCGCTTCCGCGCCGAGGCCCGCCACGCGGCCCTCGTCAACCACGAGGGCATCGCGAACGTCTTCGACTACGGCGAGGAAGAGGGCAGCGCCTACCTGGTGATGGAGCTCGTCCCCGGCGAGGCCATGTCGACGGTCCTCGAGCGCGATCGGGTCCTGCCCACCGACAAGGTCCTCGACATCGTCGCGCAGACGGCGTCGGCCCTGCAGGCCGCCCACGCCGCCGGACTCGTGCACCGCGACATCAAGCCCGGCAACCTGCTCGTCACCCCCGACGGCCGGGTGAAGATCACCGACTTCGGCATCGCACGCATCGCCGACCAGGTGCCGCTGACGGCCACGGGTCAGGTCATGGGCACCGTGCAGTACCTCTCACCCGAGCAGGCGAGCGGCCACCCGGCGTCCCCGAGCACCGACATCTACTCGCTGGGCATCGTCGCCTACGAGGCCCTCGCCGGTCGCCGCCCGTTCACGGGCGAGTCCCAGGTCGCCATCGCCATGGCGCAGATCAACGAACAGCCGCCCGATCTCCCGTCGACGGTCTCCGAACCCGTGCGCCGTCTCGTCCTGTCGTGCATCGCCAAGAAGCCCGGAGAACGGCCCGCGACGGCCTCGGCCCTCGCCCAGGCGGCACGCGCCCTCCGTCGCGGCGACGTCGCCGCCGCGACCGTCGCCGTGCCGGCGATCGGTGCGGCAGCCGCCACGCCCGCCGACGCCGCGACCCAGGCCTTCAACGCCCAGGACGCCACGACGCAGCTGTTCGATCCGATGGCCACCCGAGCCCAGAGCGCCGCGGGTGGTGCGGCCGCGGGCTACGTGGCCGGCTCGGCCGATCCCGACGCCCTGCGCGACGGCGACGACGAGCCCGCCGACGAGAAGAAGCGCAGCCCCTGGTTCTGGCCGTTGATCGTCCTGGCCGTCCTGGCCGTCATCGCCCTCGTGGTCGGCATCGTCTTCGCGGTGGGAAACACCGACGACCCGGCGCCCGCGCCGACGACCTCGAGCAGCACGCCGTCGCCGACCCGGACGACTCCGACGCCGACCCCGACCCCGACATCCGTGACGGTGTCCTCGGGCGACTACGTGGGGCTGACCGAGGCCGCTGCCCGCGCCTCCCTCGAAGAGCTGGGCCTGCAGGTCGACTCGGCCGACGCCGGATCGAGCGCTCCGAGCCCCGACCAGGTCGGCACGGTCGCCAGCATCGACCCGACGGGCGCCCTCGAGAAGGGCTCCTCGGTGACGATCTACATCTACCGCGCGGCCCCGACCCCTGCCCAGCCCTCGACGCCCACGGCGACGCCGGGTCAGATCGCCGCCGGCCAGACCGCCACGATCAACTGGCCCGCCTACACGGGGTGCCCGACCGGCTACTCGCTCACCGGGTACTCGTACACGATCACCGGCGGAACCGACACCTCCGGTCAGTCGGCCGGCGGCCTCGGCGCGAACGCGACCTCCCTCACGGTGACGGCCACGGCCGCCGGAAACCTCACGGTCAGCTACGTGGCCAACTGCGGTCAGATCGCGTCCGAGCCGTCTCCTGGCGTCACCGTCACCGTGACGGCGCCGGCCACGTCGCCCGCTCCGAGCCCCTCGGAAGGCCCCGACCAGCAATAGGTTCCTCGTGACCCCGGTCGTGCGGTCGACCGGGGTCGCGAAGGCCTGACAATCATCCCTGCGGCCTAGGCCCGTACCCAGTCCGGGGGCGGCCGCCCCGGTACACTGGCTCCGACCGTGTCGCCAGACAGGGGTGGGTCGTTGGGAGAACAGGCGTGGCTGAAGGTGTGAGAGAGAGCATCCATCTCCTCGCCAACCGGTACCAGATCGGTGACCTGATCGGCCGCGGTGGCATGGCCGACGTCCACGTCGGCACCGACGCCCGGCTCGGTCGCAAGATTGCCGTCAAGCTGATGAAGCCCAGCCTCGCCACCGATCCGGCCTTCCGCTCGAGGTTCCGCCAAGAGGCCCAGGCCGCCGCCCGCATGGCGCACCCGACCATCGTCCGGGTCTTCGACGCCGGCGAAGAGGTCGTCCGCGACAGCCGTGGGCTCGACGTGGTCGTCCCGTTCATCGTCATGGAGTACGTCGAGGGGCGTCTGCTCAAGGACATCGTCGCCGAGGGTCCGCTCGACCCCGACGAGGCCGTCCGGGTCACCGCAGGGGTGCTGACGGCCCTCGAGTACTCGCACCGCGCGGGTGTGGTGCACCGCGACATCAAACCCGGCAACGTCATGCTGACCAACTCCGGTCAGGTCAAGGTGATGGACTTCGGCATCGCCCGAGCCATCAGCGACTCCGCGGCCACCGTCGCGCAGACCACGGCGATCCTCGGCACCGCCCAGTACTTCAGCCCCGAGCAGGCGCGCGGTGAGACCGTCGACGCCCGCACCGACCTCTACTCGACGGGCGTCATGCTCTTCGAGTTGCTCACGGGCAAGCCGCCCTTCACCGGCGACAGCGCCGTCGCGGTCGCCTACCGTCACGTCAGCGAGCCCCCCGTCCCGCCGAGCACGGTCGAGCGGGGCGTCAGTCCGGCGCTCGACGCCGTCGTCCTGCACGCGCTCACCAAAGACCGCTTCGACCGCTTCCAGAGCGCCGCCGAGTTCCGTGACGACCTCGAGGCCGCCGGTGCCGGTCGCGCGCCGGCCCGCCGCCCGCATGCCGTCGACGCAGGTTCCACGCTCTTCGGCGTCAACCCGCACTCGAGCGCCGGCAGCGAGGCCGCGTTGAAAGAGCTCCAGTCCGACGACACGGGACGACCCCAGCGAACGCAGACCCGCCCTCCGGTGGCCTGGATCTGGGCGGGCATCGTGCTCGTGGCCGTCGTCATCGTGGCCGTCGTCTTCTGGGTGGTCAATCTCACCCCGCCCACGGTCGACAACGCCCAGTCGTCTCGCATTCCCGACCTCGTCGGGGTCAGCTTCGAGACCGGGTCCGCCCGCCTCGACGACCTGGGCCTGACGGTCGTCCGTGCCGACGCCAGCAGCCCGACCATCGACGCCGGCGACATCGTCTCGACCGATCCCCTGCCCGGCACGTCCGTCCCGAAAGAGTTCGCGGTCACGGTGACCGTCTCGTCCGGGCCGCAACTCGTCGCGATGCCCTCGGTCACCGGCCAGACGGTGGATGCCGCGTGGCAGGCCGTCACCGACGCCGGTCTCGAACGAGGTCAGCAGAGCACCGATTACTCGCCCACGGTGCCCGAGGGTTCCGTGCTCTCGTCGGATCCGGCGGCGGCCTCGCAGGTCGCCCTCGGCTCGGATGTCGACCTCGTGGTGTCCAACGGCCTCGTGCAGCTTCCCGACGTCAGTCGTCAGCCTTCCGAAGAGGCCATCACGACCCTCCGTGACCAGCTGGGTCTGACGGTCACCCCTCAGGCCGACCCCGGCTGCACCGGCGAGACCGTGTCGGGCATGAGCGTCCCGCCAGGCGACGTCGCTGCGGGCTCGGCCGTCACCCTCCGCATCTGCACCGGCTGATCCCCTCGCGATCCAGACTTCCCTCTGCGGGTTCGACGCGAGAGCACCCTGCCGACGGTTCTGTGCCGACGGTTCGACGCAGAGACCGTGACGGTCAGCCCAGGTCGACGAGCGGATCGAGCCCTCTCGCCGTCTCGGCCGCTTCCGGCAGGCCGGCGAACGACAACCAGTTGCCGATCATCTGGTAGCCGCCCTGCGTCAGCACCGACTCGGGGTGGAACTGCACGCCGTACACGGGCGCGGAGCGGTGGCGCAGGCCCATGATGACGCCACCCGTGGTGCGCGAGGTCACCTCGAGCGTCTCGGGCACCGTCTCGTCCACGACCGCGAGCGAGTGGTACCGCGTCGCGGTGAAGGGCTGAGGGACCCCGTCGTAGAACGCGCTGTCGTCGTGCTCGACGGCCGACGTCTTGCCGTGCATCAGTTCGTCGGCATGGGTGACCGTGGCCCCCAGGGCCTCGGCGATGGCCTGGTGCCCGAGGCAGACGCCCAGCAGCGGCTTGTCAGCGGCCAGGGCGGCGTGGACGACGTCGATCGAGACACCGGCGGCCGCGGGTGTCCCCGGGCCGGGCGAGAGCAGCACGGCGTCGTACTCGGCGATGCGGTCGGCGATGTCGGCCGCCTCGAAGGCGTCGTTGCGCACGACGTCCGTCTCGGCCCCCAACTGCTGGAGGTAACCATTCAGCGTGTAGACGAAGCTGTCGTAGTTGTCGAGGACCAGGATGCGCGTCATGGTTGCTCCACGGTGACGTCGGGGGTGGGCAGGAGTTCGTTGACGTAGGGGAAGACCCACTCGACGAGGGCGAACAGCACGGCGGCGATCAGGACGAGCACGAGCACGAGCCTCACCCACCAGGGGCCGGGCAGGATGCGCCAGAGGGCGGAGTACACGGTCAGCCTCCGATTCCGGCAGCGGCGAGCTCGGCGGGTGCACCGGCCGACAACGGCTGCCACGAGTCGAACACACCGTAGGCGACGATGCGTTCTTGGGCGGTGAACATCGGGTTGCAGCTGGTCAGGGTGATCAGGCGGTCGCCCGAGGTCGCCGACACGTCGGGGGCGTCGGGGACCTGCTGCAGCACGGAGACCTGGGTGGCCTGGACGTACTGCAGGTTGCGGAACGAGTAGGTGAACCAGCCGTCCTGCGTCTGGACGTACATCTTGTCGCCCTCTTGAAGGTCGGCGATCTTGTTGAAGGGCGCCCCGTAGGTGGTCCGGTGGGCGGCGATGCCGAAGTTGCCGACCTGACCGGGCATCTGGGTCTCGTCGTAGTGACCGATGCCGATCTTGTTGAGGGTGCGCACGGTGCTCGTGCCCCCGGCGATCGGGACGGCGTAGTCAGCGCCGAACCGTGGGACGTAGAAGTTCGCGAACGTCTCGGCCTCTGCCGGCGCCGCCCCGACGGGCGGTTCGCCGTACGATCCGTCGCTCGACGGCTCGGGTGCCGGCGTCGCCACCTGGTCGAACTGTTCGCTCAGTCGTGCTGCGTCGCCTTTGTAGGCGTCGGCCACGACGAGGTCGTTGAACCACTGCTGCCACCCGATGAAGAGCAGCACCAGCACACCGGCGGTGATGAGCAGTTCTCCGAGGACGCTGACGAAGGAGGCGCGTGAACGAGGTCGACGCCTCGTGCGCCTCGAGATCATGGCCTCGCCCCCGTGGTCCGTCATGACTCGATTCTAGGCGGGCATCCGGTCCCCGGAGACGGCGGAGACCACCGGTGGACAACGTGTGGAGAGCATGTGGAGAACCCGGCCGTTCCCATGGACGGCCGAGACGGCCTTCCCAGGACCCAAAAGGGCCTCACGGTACACTGTGCGCCATGGCCAAAGACACGAACCGCAGCACGAAGCCCGCCCGCACCGCAGAGGACGCACCGAACCCCGTGTGGTTCAAGCCGGTCATGTTCGGCTTCATGCTCGTCGGTCTCGCCTGGATCGTGGTCTTCTACGTCAGCCAGAGCACCCTGCCGGTGGCGTCGCTCGGCTCGTGGAACATCTTGGTCGGCTTCGGCATCATGTTCATCGGCTTCTTGATGACCACCCGGTGGCGCTAGAACGCACCTTCGAACTTACACGCCTGTAACTATCCCCATTGTGGGAAACCCTGTGGATAACTTTCCTGTGGATAACTCGGGCAGGTGAGATCGCGTCGGCCGACGAGAAGAGGCGGCTCCCCGATGGGGAGCCGCCTCTCGTCGTTCGCAGGCCGATCGTGTCAGATCAGCCCGGCGAGTTGGGCCGATCTGGCCAGGAGCGCCACGACCACGATCAGGCCGATCGCCACGAGTGCAGCGGTCTGCAGGGCGTGCTTGGAACGGTGCCGTGTCTTCGAGAACAGGAACGCGATGGCCCCGCCCACGACGATGCCCCCGAGGTGGGCTTGCCAGGCGATGCCCGGCACGACGAAACCGATCGCGAGGTTGATGCCCACGAGCACCAGGAGTTGGATGCTGCGTCCGCCGAGGCTGCGGGCGATGACGAAGAACGCCGCCATCAGACCGAAGATCGCCCCGGAGGCGCCGACCACGAAACTGCCCGGTGCCAGCAGGGCGACCGCGGCCGAGCCACCGATGCCCGAGAGGAAGTAGAGGGCGGCGAACCGACCTCGCCCCAACTGTCGTTCGAGCTCTGCCCCGAAGATGTACAGCGAGTACATGTTGAAGAGGACGTGAAGGATGCTGCCGTGGACGAACATCGTCGTCACCGCACGCCAGGGCTGCACGATCTCGAGCGGCGGGTAGAAGGCCAGGGCGCGGGTGACCACGCCGTTGCCCGTCCCCGTGACGAGCTGCAACAGGAACACCGCGACGGTCACGGCCATGATGCCGTAGGTCACGACGGGAGCTCCACGCCGGGAGGCGCTACGGACGCGGCCGACGACCTGCGGTTGGAGGCGCGGTGCGTTGCCCCGCGCCTCCTTCACGCACTCCGGGCAGTGCACGCCCACCGCGGCGGGCGTCTGGCACTCGCCGCAGATGGTGCGACCGCACCGCTGGCAGAGGACGAAGCTCTGCCGATCGGGGTGGCGGTAGCAGTAGTTCGACCGATCGTGTGGATCGGTCACCTAGACCTCGTCGACGGTGACGCTCTGGAGCACCACGTCCTCGAGCGGCTTGTCGCGCGCATCGGTCTTGACGGCTTCGATCGCGTCGACGACCTTCTTCGACTCGTCGTCGGCGACCTCGCCGAAGATGGTGTGCTTGCCCTGCAGCCACGGAGTCGGGACCGTCGTGATGAAGAACTGCGAACCGTTGGTTCCCTTGCCACCGCGCGTGCCGGCGTTGGCCATCGCGAAGATGTAGGGGGCGTTGAAGTTCAGCTCGGGGTGGATCTCGTCGTCGAACTGGTAGCCGGGCCCGCCGACGCCCTGGCCGAGCGGGTCGCCGCCCTGGAGCATGAAGTCCTTGATGATGCGGTGGAAGACGACGCCGTCGTAGAGCTTGTCGGTGCTGACCTTGCCGGTGGCCGGGTGGGTCCACTCTTTGGTGCCGGTGGCGAGGCCGACGAAGTTGGCGACGGTCTTCGGGGCGTGGTCGCCGAAGAGGTTCACCTTGATGGTGCCGTGGTTGGTGGTCAGGGTGGCGACAGCGGTGTGCGTTGACATGTCGTCATTCTTCCACAGCCACCTCGACGCACCAGGGACTCCCCAGGCACCGTTCCGTGACCTGTCAGGAACCTCCGTGCCACACTGGGACGGGCCAGCAACTCTGGCTCCACTGCCTACTCGTTGGAGGAACGTTCATGGCCCTGTCACGCAAGCAGAAGAAAGAACTCAAGAAGTTCAAGAAGCACGCTGCGGCGGTGTGGGGTGAACAGCGCGGCGTGATCGACCACGCCGGCAAGGTCATCGGCGGCTACCGCGACGACGCCGTCAAGATCGCGAACAAGAAGGTCGTCCCCCAGATCAAGCACGCGGTGGACTCCAACGTCCGCCCCGTGGTCTCGCAGGGCCTCTCCACCGGCTCGCACTACGCGTCGGTCGCTCAGGACCGCCTGAAGCACGACGTGTACCCGGCGTTCTCGTCGGCTCTCGGCAACCTCGACCTCGCGAACGACCCGAAGGTCAAGAAGGCCGTGAAGAACGCCAAGAAGCAGGGCAAGAAGGCTGCAGCCAAGTACGTGCCTCGCCAGCAGAAGTCGGGCCCCGGCGTGGGCGGCGTCCTGCTGATCGGCGTGGGCGTCGTCGCTCTCGGTGCCCTGGTGTTCGCAGCCGTGCAGACGCTGCGTGCCGACGACGAGCTCTGGGTCGCCGACGACGACGCCGACGCCAAGGCGTAGTCTCCGCACCCCCACGAAGGGCCCGCCTCCCCGGAGGCGGGCCCTTCGTCGTCCCTGCCCCCGACGGCTGCAGCAGTCGACGCTGATCCGGCCCCAGCACCAGCACCAGCACCAGCACAGACACTGCCTAAGGCCCAACGTTGCACGCACGTCGGCGAAGCCGACACGGGCCCGGAGGGCCCCCCGGCCAGCACGCTTCCCCCTGCGCCGCAGGGGCGGCGGCGCAGCACACAGCGCAGAACGAGAATTGCCCCCGTCAGCTGACATCGTCAGCGGACAGGGGCAAGGCAATTCGATCGTGGAGCCTGGGAGAATCGAACTCCCGACATCCTGCTTGCAAAGCAGGCGCTCTACCAACTGAGCTAAGGCCCCGGCCCCCCGGTCACCGGGGGAACGAGCACGATCTCACCCTGTGCGCGTCGTGAGACGAACTCGAGATGAGACCGGTACTGCGTGGGGCTAATAGGACTTGAACCTATGACCTCTTCGTTATCAGCGAAGCGCTCTAACCGCCTGAGCTATAGCCCCCGGACCGTCGTAAAGCCTACAGCACGACGACGGCGAACTCGAATCGGCGGATTTCACCGACGCGAGCAGTGGATCAGTTGTTGGTGAAACCGACGAGCAGGCCGCCGGTGATGCGCACGCTCAGGTTGTAGAGGACGGCGACGATGGCCCCGAGGACCGTGCCGACGACCACGTTGAGGATGGCGACGACGATCGAGAAGAGCATGATCTGGCCGACGTTGAAGGTGTCCTGGATCGAGAAGCTCGAATCTCCGAGGATGTCCCGCAGCAGGGCGTCGAGATCGTCGAAGATGCCCGTCTGGTTGAGGATGGCCCAGATGAGGAAGGTGGCGACGACCGTGATGATGCCGATCGCGACGGAGATCAGGAAGGCCAGCTTCACGACCGACCAGAAGTCGATGTAGACGAGCTTGAGGCGGACCTGCTTGGTGCCGGACGGTCGTTTCGCCTTCTTCTGCAGTCTCTCGGCGACACTACTCATTGTTCGTTTCCTCTCCGGAGGTTCCGGTGGCCTCGTCGTCGGTCGACTCGGCGTCGACCGACGTGGCGTCGGTCGTGGGGATCTCGGTGTCGGCGTCGACGGACTCGACGGACTCGACAGACACTACGGCCTCGGCCACGGCGTCCGCACTCTCGTCCACCTCGGCAGCGAGATTGCGCTCACTGTTGCGGGCCACCGCGATGATGCGATCGTCGCTCGCGAATCGGGCGAAGACGACGCCCATGGTGTCACGGCCCTTGGCGGGCACCTCGGAGACGGCGGAACGGACCACCTTGCCTCCGGACAGGACCACGAGCACCTCGTCGTCCTCGCCGACGATCAGGGCGCCGGCGAGGTCGCCCCGCGCCTCCGCGAGCTTGGCGACCTTGATGCCGAGGCCGCCACGGTTCTGGACGCGGTACTGGTCGGCGGCCGTGCGCTTGGCGTAGCCGCCCTCGGTGACGACGAAGACGTAGCCCTCTTCACCGACGACGGACGCGCTGAGCAGCGTGTCGTCGTCGCGGAAGGTCATGCCCTTCACGCCCGAGGTCGACCTGCCCATGGGGCGCAGCGACTCGTTGGTCGCGGTGAAGCGCAGCGACATGCCGTGACGGGACACGAGCAACAGGTCGTCGTGCTCGTCGACGAGCAGGGCCGAGACGAGTTCGTCGTCGTCGCGCAGGTTGATCGCGATGATGCCACCGGTGCGGTTCGTGTCGTACTCGGTGAGCGAGGTCTTCTTGATCAGACCGTCGCGAGTGGCGAGCACGAGGTAGTCGGCCACCTCGTAGTCGCGGATGTCGAGCACCTGCGAGATCTGTTCGTCGGGCTGCATGGCGAGCAGGTTGGCGACGTGCTGGCCCTTCGCGTCACGGCCGGCCTCTTGCAGCTCGTACGTCTTGGCGCGGTAGACCCGGCCCTTGTTCGTGAGGAACAGCAACCAGTGGTGGGTGGTGGTCACGAAGAAGTGGTCCACGACGTCGTCCGCACGCAGCTGGGCACCGCGGACTCCCTTGCCGCCGCGGTGCTGGCTGCGGTAGTTGTCGCTGCGGGTGCGCTTGACGTAGCCACCCCGCGTGATGGTGACGACCATCTCTTCTTCGGGGATCAGGTCCTCGACGCTCATGTCGCCGTCGAAGCCGAACATGATCTCGGTGCGGCGGTCGTCGCCGTACTTGTCGGTGATCTCGGCGAGCTCGTCGCTGACGATCGTGCGCTGACGCTCGGGCTTGGCCAGGATGTCCTGGTAGTCGGCGATCTCTCGCTCGAGCTTGTCGGCGTCGTCCTGGATCTTCTGACGCTCGAGGGCGGCCAGGCGACGCAGCTGCAGGTTGAGGATGGCCGAGGCCTGGATCTCGTCGACGTCGAGGAGGTCCATGAGACCCGCACGCGCCTCCTCGACGGTCGGCGACCGCCGGATGAGGGCGATGACCTCGTCCAGGGCGTCGAGGGCCTTGAGGTAGCCGCGCAGGATGTGCGCGTCCGCTTCGGCCTTCTTCAGGCGGAACTGCGTCCGGCGGACGATGACTTCGATCTGGTGGTCGACCCACGCCGAGATGAAGCCGTCGAGCGCGAGGGTGCGCGGCACGCCGTCGACGATCGCGAGCATGTTCGCGCCGAAGTTCTCTTGCAGGCTGGTGTGCTTGTAGAGGTTGTTCAGCACGACCTTCGCGACGGCGTCGCGCTTGAGCACGATGACGAGTCGCTGGCCGGTACGCCCCGAGGTCTCGTCGCGGATGTCCGCGATGCCGCCGATGCGACCGTCCTTGACGAGCTCGGCGATCTTGATCGCGAGGTTGTCGGGGTTGACCTGATAGGGCAGCTCGGTGACGACGAGGCAGGTGCGCCCCTGGAGCTCTTCGACGTTGACGACCGCACGCATCGTGATCGAGCCGCGGCCCGTGCGGTAGGCGTCCTGGATGCCGCGGACGCCGAGGATCTGCGCGCCCGTCGGGAAGTCGGGGCCCTTGACGCGCTGCATGAGCGCCTCGAGCAGCTCTTCTCGCGACGCGGTCGGGTTCTCGAGATACCACTGGGCGCCCGATGCCACCTCGCGCAGGTTGTGCGGGGGGATGTTCGTCGCCATGCCGACGGCGATGCCGACCGAGCCGTTGACCAGCAGGTTGGGGAACCGGCTGGGCAGGATGGCCGGCTCGCGGGTGCGACCGTCGTAGTTGTCCTGGAAGTCGACGGTGTCCTCGTCGATGTCGCGCACCATCTCGAGCGCGAGCGGGGCCATCTTCGTCTCGGTGTACCGCGGGGCGGCGGCGCCGTCGTTGCCGGGCGAGCCGAAGTTGCCCTGGCCGAGCGCGAGCGGGTAGCGCAGGCTCCACGGCTGGACGAGGCGGACCAGCGCGTCGTAGATCGCCGTGTCGCCGTGGGGGTGGAACTGGCCCATGACGTCACCGACGACGCGCGAGCACTTCGAGAACGCGCGGTCGGGGCGGTAGCCGCCGTCGTACATGGCGTAGATGACACGGCGGTGCACGGGCTTGAGGCCGTCACGCACCTCGGGCAGGGCCCGGCCGACGATGACGCTCATCGCGTAGTCGAGGTACGAGCGCTGCATCTCGAGCTGCAGGTCGACCTGCTCGATGCTGTCGCGCTTCGGCGCCTCGGCGAAGGTCTGGGTTCCCTCGGCGTCGATGCCCTCGGGGGTGTCTGTCGGCTCGTCGGCCATGATTCTCCGTTTGTCGTGGTCTGCCCCGTGGTGCTCGTCGGGGCGCGGGCGTGCTCCGGATCAGCCGGATGCGCGCATCAGATGTCGAGGAAGCGGACGTCTTTCGCGTTCTGCTGGATGAAGTTGCGTCGCGATTCGACGTTCTCGCCCATCAGGGTGTCGAAGATGGTGTCCGCGGCCACGGCGTCCTCGAGGGTCACCTGCAGGAGCGTGCGGGTGTCGGGGTCCATGGTGGTCTCCCACAGCTCTTTGTAATCCATCTCGCCGAGGCCCTTGTAACGCTGGATCGCGTTCTCTTTCGGGATGCGCTTGCCGGCCGCGCGGCCCGAGACGAGCACCGCGTCGCGCTCGGCGTCGCTGTACACGTACTCGTGGGCGGCGTTGCTCCACTTGAGCTTGTAGAGCGGCGGCTGCGCCAGGTAGACGTAGCCGAGGTCGATCAGCGGGCGCATGTAGCGGAAGAGCAGCGTGAGCAACAGCGTCGTGATGTGCTGGCCGTCGACGTCGGCGTCGGCCATCAGGACGATCTTGTGGTACCTCGCCTTGTCGGGGTCGAAGTCCTCACCGATGTCGGCGCCGAAGGCCTTGATCATGGCCTGGACCTCGTTGTTGCCGAGGGCACGGTCGAGACGGGCCTTCTCGACGTTGAGGATCTTGCCCCGCAGCGGCAGGATAGCCTGGGTCTCGGGGTTGCGCCCCTGCACCGCCGAGCCACCGGCCGAGTCACCCTCGACGATGAAGATCTCGCTGCGCGAGGGGTCCTTGCTCTGGCAGTCCTTGAGCTTTCCGGGCATGCCGTTCGACTCGAGCACGCCCTTGCGGCGGGTCTGCTCACGCGCCTTGCGCGCGGCGAGACGGGCCTGCGACGCGAGGATGCCCTTGCGGACGATCTCGGCGGCCTGCTTGGGGTTGCGGTCGAACCAGTCGTTCAGCTGTGAGCCGGCGACCTTCTGCACGAACGACTTGGCCTCGGTGTTGCCGAGCTTGGTCTTCGTCTGGCCCTCGAACTGCGGCTCGCCGAGCTTGATCGAGATGACGGCCGTCAGGCCTTCGCGGACGTCGTCGCCCGAGAGGTTGTCGTCCTTCTCCTTGAGGAAGTTCTTCTCGCGCGCGTAGCGGTTGATCAGCGTGGTCAGCGCCGCGCGGAAACCCTCTTCGTGCGTCCCGCCCTCGTGCGTGTTGATCGTGTTCGCGTAGGTGTGGACGCTCTCTTGGTACGAGGTGTTCCACTGCATCGCGACCTCGAGCGAGATCTTCTTCTCGGTGTCTTCTTGCTCGAAGGCGATGATGTCGTCGTGGACGGTCTCGACCTTCTTGGTCGTGTTGAGGTACTCGACGTAGTCGACGAGGCCCTTCTCGTAGTGGAAGACGTCGTGACGGGGCTCGGCGTCGTCCTCTTGCACGCGCTCGTCGCTGAGCTCGATGCGCAGGCCCTTGTTCAGGAAGGCCATCTGCTGGAACCGCGTGCGCAGCGTCTCGTAGTCGAACTCGACGGTCTCGAAGATCTCGGCGTTGGGCCAGAACGTGATCGTCGTACCGGTGGTGTCGTCGTCCTCGCCCTTGGCGAGCGGCGCGACGGGGACGCCGTCGGTGAAGCTCTGACGGTAGACGTTGCCCTGTCGGCGCACCTCGACGTCGAGCTCGCTCGACAGGGCGTTGACGACCGAGCTGCCGACGCCGTGCAGACCACCCGACACCGCGTAACCGCCGCCGCCGAACTTGCCGCCGGCGTGGAGCACGGTCAGGACGACCTCGACGGTCGACCGGCCCTCGACGGGGTGCACGTCGACCGGGATGCCGCGGCCGTTGTCGACGACGCGCACGCCGCCGTCCTCGCGCATGGTGATCTCGATGTGGTCGCAGTGGCCGGCGAGGGCCTCGTCGACCGAGTTGTCGACGATCTCGTAGACCAGGTGGTGCAGGCCACGGGGACCCGTCGAGCCGATGTACATGCCGGGACGCTTGCGCACGGCCTCGAGACCCTCGAGGACCTGGATCGCACTGGCGCCGTAAGTGTCGTCGGGCTGGGCGTCGGTGGGATCAGCTGACATGTGCGTGGGGGCTCCTGCCGGACGGGACGAAGGTGTGCCGACCGGTCGAGACCGCTGTCTGGGCGGCCCTCGGACGACCTTCCGAGTCTACCGCAGGCCCGTCCGTCGCGGGGCGAAATCCGCCCTCAGACGGATTTTCCCACCGCACTTGGACGATTCACCCTCGTCAACCATAAGTATCGCGAGGGCCCCGCCCTGGAACCGATCTGGGGCCGCGTTTCCAGGTCGGGGCGTTGGGTGCCAGGAAACGCACCGACTGGATGCCCGCGTCCGGGTACCTCTGCACGATGGTCGTCGTGACCTGCGTGCGCATCAACCGGAGTTGGGTCGCCCAGGCCGTCGAGTCGCACTGGACGGTCAGGGTGCCGTCGTCGATCGACACCGGGTCCGAGTGGCCGGCCAACTCGGCGCCCACCATGTCGGGCCAGGCGGTCATCAGCTCGGACTGGGCCAACGGGCTGTTCCAGCCGAGTTCGTTGGTGACCGCCGACAGCACGTCGGCGATCCCTCGGGGCTCGCGTCCGGTGCCGAACGGCTGGCTCGGCGAGCCCAGCTTGATCGACTTGCGCTTGCGGGCGTCGCGCGACCGCGAGTTGGGGTCGCCGAACACCCGCCGGAACCGCAGGTAGACCCGCTGGGCCTCGCTGTCGGGCTGCGCCTCGGGTTCAGGAGGCGCGGGTGGCGTGGACGCCGGAGGCTGCGGTGCGTCGTCGACGCTCACCGCGCCTCCTCGGTGTCGGCCTCACGGGGCCGCTCGTCGTCGCCCGCCTCGGGGACGACCGCACCGTCACCCGGGCCGCCGGCGGCGGGGGCCTCGTCGACGATCGTCCCCTTGGCGATGCGGACCGTGTGGGCCTTGAGCCGTGAGGGGACGTCGCCCTCGACCGCCGCCGTGATCAACACCTGCTCGTAGTCGGCGACCGCGTCGGCCAGGCGTTCGCGACGGGATCCGTCGAGCTCGGCGAAGACGTCGTCGAGCACGATCACCGGGTCGCCCGTCGGCGAGTCGACCCGCACCACGGCGGCCGAAGCCAGTTTGAGGGCGAGGGCGAACGACCAGGACTCGCCGTGGCTCGCGTATCCACGGGCGGGCAACCCGTTGAGCGAGAGGAAGAGGTCGTCGCGGTGCGGCCCGACGAGCGTCAGGCCCCGTTCGAGCTCGGTCGGTCTGACGCGGGCCAGCGCCTGGCGGAAGACCTCGGGCACCTCGTCGGCGGGGATCGACTCGGTCGGCCCCTCGGCCGCGGTCGTCTCGTCGTCGGGGGTCGCGCCCCGGATGCTCAGGACCGTCGACAACCGCGCGGCGTGGTCGGCGCCGGCCACGGCCGCGTACGCACGAGCCACCTCGGGGGCCAGGTCCGCCGCGAGCCGGTCGCGCGCGACGACGAGTTCACTGCCGAGGGCCACGAGACGTTCGTCCCAGATGTCGAGCGTGCCGAGCTGCCCGGCCTTCACCCCGGAGGCGCGGGCCGATTTCAGGAGCGTGTTGCGTTGCTTGAGCACCCGGTCGTAGTCGGTCTGCACGCCGGCGAACCGGGGCGACCGGGCCACCAGCAACTCGTCGAGGAATCGTCGACGACCCGAGGGCTCGCCCCGGACGAGCGCCAGGTCCTCGGGAGCGAAGAGGACGCTCGTGAAGTAACGCGGCAGTTCGCGCGGCTTGATGGCACCACGGTTGACCTGCGCACGGTTCGGTGACGACCGGTTGATCTGCACCTCGGCCAGGAGTTCGCGGTCGTCGGCGAGCAACCGGGCCCGGACGACGGCCGAGTCGCGTCCTTGACGGATGAGCGCGGCATCGGACGACACCCGGTGGGATCCGAGACTCGACAGGTAGCCGAGGGATTCGACCAGGTTCGTCTTCCCCTGGCCGTTCCTGCCGACGAAGAGGTTCGGCCCGCGCGCGAGGCTGACTTCGGCAGACGTGTAGTTGCGGAAGTCCGTCAGGCTGAGATGCAGTACTCGCACGCGGGCCGGTGGAGGCGCTAGGCCTTCTTGACGGCGTGGCCGCCGAACTGGTTGCGGAGTGCCGCGACGGCCTTCATGGTCGGCGAACCCTCACCCTGACGCGAGACGAAGCGCGCGAAGATCGAAGCGCTGATCGTGGGCATCGGGACGGCGTGGTTGATCGCCTCTTCGAGGGTCCAGCGGCCCTCGCCGCTGTCTTCCACGTAGCCCGAGATCTCGGCCAGCTTGGGGTCGGCCTCGAGGGCGAGCACCATGAGCTCGAGCAGCCAGGAACGCACGACGGTGCCTCGCTGCCAGGCCTTGAAGGTGCCGGTGACGTCCTTGATCAGGTCGCTACGGGCCTCGAGCAGCTCGTAGCCCTCGCCGTAGGCCTGCATGATCGCGTACTCGATGCCGTTGTGGACCATCTTGGCGTAGTGACCCGCGCCGGTGTCGCCGGCGTGGACGAAGCCCTCTTCGCGGGGGCCTTCGGGACGCAGGGCGTCGAAGACCGGCTGCGCCAGGGCGACGTTCTCGGCGGAACCGCCGACCATGAGGCCGTAGCCGTTGTCCTTGCCCCAGACGCCGCCCGAGACGCCGGCGTCGACGTACTTGATGCCCTTGCCGCCGAGGAGCTTCTCGTTGGCGAAGTCACTGGTGAACTTCGAGTTGCCACCGTCGATGACCAGGTCGCCTTCGGAGAGCTCGTTCGAGAGCTCTTCGATGACGCCGGCGGTGATGTCGCCCGCGGGCACCATGACCCAGACGATGCGGGGGGCGGGGAGGGTGGTGGCGAGCTCGGCGAGGCTGGCGACGTCGGAGACGGCGGGGTTCGCGTCGTAACCGGTCACCTCGATGCCGCTGTCGCGCAGGCGGGCGCGCATGTTGTTGCCCATTTTGCCGAGACCGACGAGGCCGATGTGCATGAGGATCCTTTGTTCGTGGCGGTGGGGCCCGGAGGCGGCACCGTTGCGTGCAGAGCGCTCTTAGCGCAGGAGGAGGTTGGGCTGCAGCAGGTACTTGTAGCTGTCAGCACCGGCCTGGTCCCTCGAGGACTGACTGGTGATCAGCACGGGACCGGGCTTGTTCGGATTCTCCGTCTTGGTGAAGGAGATGCGGACGAACTCGGAATGAACCGCTCCGAGACCGTCGAGGAGGAACTGCGGTTTCAACGAGACCACCGTGTCCTCTCCCGTCAACAACGCATCGATCGACTCTGACGCCTGCGCTTGTTCGCTGCCGATGGCCTCGAGCGTGAGGCCGTCGATCGTGAACGTGAACCTGAGTGCCGCCTCGCGCTCGAGCACGAGCGAGACGCGGCGGACCGACTCGACGAGTTCGGCCGTGTTGATCACGGCGTAGTTCTCGACGGTGTCAGGGAAGAGACGCTTCACCGGGGGGAAGTTCCCCTTGATGAGCAACGAGGTGACGGTCTTGTTGTCCGCCTGGAACGCGATGAGTTCGCGCTCGTCGGATCCGGTGATCGAGACCGAGACGGTGCCGGCGTTGCCGAAGGTCTTGCCGACCTCCTGCAGGGTGCGCGCCGGGACGAGTGCGGTCGTCGTGGTCGTGCTGGCCACGGTGCCGGGGTCGAACTCGATGCCACGGACGGCGACTCGGTAGCGGTCCGTGGCGACCAGCGACAGGGCGTTCTCGCTGACCTCGAGCTGGACTCCGGTGATGACCGGGGTGACGTCGTCGCGGGACGCGGCGACCGCGACCTGGGAGACCGCGAGGGCGAAGGAGTCGCCCGGGACGACGCCCGAGCGGTCGCCGACGGTGGGCAGCGTCGGGTACTCCTCGACCGGCATGCTCAGCAGGGAGAAGTTCGCGGATCCGCAGCTGACGGCGATGCGGTTCTCTTCTGTGGAGAAGGTGACCGGTGCGTTGGGGAGACGGCTGGCGATGTCGGCGAGCAGCCGGCCCGAGACCAGGATCGTCCCCGGTTCGTCGATCTCGGCGGGGATGCTCGTCTGGGCGGAGACCTCGTAGTCGAAGGACGAGAGGGTCAGCCCGTCGGGGTCGGCTTCGATCAGCACACCGCTGAGGATCGGCAAGGTGGTGCGCTGGGGCAGCAGCTTGACGGCGAAGGAGACCGCATCGCTGAAGACGTCACGGTTGACCTGGAACTTCACGCGGGGACCCCTATCGACTTCGCTCTCGTGGATGGCCGGTTAATAGTGGCACAGCATCGGGGTCCGCCCTTCCGGCGGGTGAAAGCCGAGGGCCGGGGCCCGGATCGATCCACAAGGTTGTCTCTCCATCAATTTCTTGTAATCGGGATTAACAGTCTTAACCGTTGTGCACAGTGTGGATAACCTGTTTAAAACCCCGTGCCTCAACGGAACTACACGCGTGTGACTTGTGGACGGGGTGTGGAACGGAATGACAAGAATCCTGATGGGTGGTCGTCCGGGCCGAGCGGGATCCCACAGGTCCCCCGGATCCGTGAACAACGTCGTCGAGGTTATCCACGAGTTTCCACAAGTTATCCACACTGTGTGGAACGTGCCTCCTCAGGGCCCCTCGAGACGCGTCCGGCGCCCCCTGGGACGACGAACGGGCGCCGACACGTGGTCGGCGCCCGTTCGGGACGGTCGTGGCGGACGGGCCGGCCTGGCCCGCCGACCGGTCACTTGTAGCGGGTGTCCTGCTTGATGCGGCTGGTCAGCTCGGTCACCTGGTTGTAGATCGACCGGCGTTCCTTCATCAGTTCGCTGATCTTCTTGTTGGCGTACATGACCGTCGTGTGGTCGCGGTTGCCGAACAGCTGACCGATCTTCGGCAAGGACAGGCTCGTGAGTTCACGGCACAGGTACATGGCGATCTGTCGGGCGGTGGCGATGGCCTGCGAGCGGGACGACCCGTACAGGTCGTCGACGGTGAGCTTGAAGTAGTCCGCCGTGTGGTTGATGATGTCGACCGGCGCGATGATGTTGTCCTCGTCGAGCGTGATGAGGTCCTTCAGGACGGTCTGCACGAGGGCCAGGTCGACGGCGGTGCGGTTGAGGCTGGCGAAGGCCGTGACCCTGATGAGGGTGCCCTCGAGTTCGCGGATGTTGCTCGACACCTTGGTCGCGATGAACTCGAGGACCTCGTCGCGGATCTGCAGCTTCTCGCTCTGCGCCTTCTTGCGCAGGATGGCGATGCGGGTCTCGAGGTCGGGAGCCTGCACGTCGGTGATCAGGCCCCACTCGAAGCGCGACCGCATGCGGTCCTCGAAGCCGGTGAGGTGTTTGGGCGGCAGGTCGCTGGTGATCACCAGCTGCTTGTCGTGGTCGTGCAGGGTGTTGAAGGTGTGGAAGAACGCCTCTTGGGTGCTGTCCTTGCCCTGCAGGAACTGGATGTCGTCGATCAGCAGGATGTCGATCTCGCGGTACCTCTGCTGGAAGAGGCTCGACCGGTTGTTGGCGATCGAGTTGATGAAGTCGTTCGTGAACTCTTCGCTGCTGACGTACCGGACGCGGATGCCCGGGTACATGGTCTCGGCGTAGTGGCCGATGGCGTGCAGCAGGTGGGTCTTGCCGAGGCCCGACTCGCCGTAGACGAAGAGCGGGTTGTAGGCCTTGGCCGGAGCCTCGGCGACGGCGACGGCCGCGGCGTGGGCGAACCGGTTCGACGCCCCGATGACGAAGTTGTCGAAGCTGTACTTCGGGTTCAGGCGGGAGTCGTTCCGCTTGCCGCTCGCGCTGGTCTCGACCGGCGCCGGCACGAAGGGCGCCTCGATGTAGTGGACCGGCTCCGACTGCTCGACCTGCTGGGTGAGGGTGTCGGGGGTGATGTCGGGGTTGACGGTGATGGCGAAGCTCGAGACCGTGGTGTCGCCCAGTCCGGCGATGGACTCGAGCAGCGGCTCACGGATCCGTTGTTCGAGCATGCCCCGCGTCAGGTCGTTGGGCACCTCGAGATAGAGGGTGCCGCCCAGCACGCCCTTCGGCTCGACGAGGCTGATGAAGCCGTGCAGCTGCGGCGTGATGCGGTCGTCGGTCGTCAGCGTCGCGAGGACGGAACGCCACAGGTCCTGGACCGGGTCGACGGTGTGCGCCACTGGGAGTCTCTTTCTCGCGGTTCGGCAGCGGACGGATCCGACCGCCTCCGCGTGCGGGTCGCGTTCACCCGCCGGTGTTCGAAGGGTACGAGTGCGGGACGAGTTATGCACAGCTTTCTCCACCGATCGGTTGGCGCCGTTCGGGCCGGGATCGCTGCGTGTTCCCCGTCGTCACGCGGAAGTACCGCGAGAAGTACCCACCTTAGTTCGACCGGGTGTGGAGTCCGCAACCGGAGTTTTCAACACTGTGGACAAGCGCCTCCAGAAGTCGCCGTTTGACCGCGGCTCCGATCACGCGTACTTTTAATCAGTTGATTTCAGCCGCGTTGGCTGTACAAGACTTCTCGGATCGTGGCAACAGGCCTGGTCCGCTTTCCTGGAGGACCACCATGAGCAAGAGAACGTTCCAGCCGAACAACCGTCGTCGCGCCAAGAAGCACGGTTTCCGTGCCCGCATGCGCACCCGCGCCGGCCGCGCCATCCTCGCCGCCCGTCGTGGCAAGGGCCGCACCGAGCTCTCGGCGTAGCCACCTCCGTGTTGGCCCGGGCCAACCGGATCGTCCGCGCAGACGATTACCGAACCACCGTGCGCCGTGGCCGCAAGTCGGGCACGGCGCATTCGGTCGTTTACGTCCGTCGTCGTGACGACGACCTGGTCCGGTTCGGCTTCATCGTGGCCAAGACCGTGGGCAACGCGGTCGTCCGCAACACGGTCCGTCGTCGGCTCAAGGGTGTCTGTCACGAGATGTTGCCGACACTCCCCCGGGGGCTCGACATCGTGATCAGAGCCTTGCCAGGCAGCCCCGACGTTGCGTGGTCTACCCTGCTGTCGGATATCTCCGAGGTCGTCGACAGGGGCGTGAAAGCGTGACAAGAGCTGTGCAGTTCGTCGCGTTGCTTCCCCGCAACGCGTGCGTCCTCGTGCTCCGCGTCTACCGCGCCGTCGTCTCCCCGCTCTACGGAGACGTCTGCCGCTACTACCCGTCGTGTTCCCGGTACGCCCTCGAGGCCATCCAGCTGCACGGCGTCGTGCGGGGCGTGGCCATGGGCAGCTGGCGCATCGCCCGGTGTCACCCCTGGGCAGCCGGAGGCGTCGACGACGTCCCCGAGCCCCGTACACAGAAGTACCGCGTCACGAAGTCCGGCTTCGTGACACCGCGATCCGGCACCACCACCCCCGAACTCGTCGGGGCGGGCCGCATCGTCGCACAGAGCCACGGAAAGGGCTGACCCGAACACCATGGACTTCATCGGCACCATCCTCTGGCCCCTGAGATGGGTCGTCGAGGCGATCCTCGTCGGCTTCCACAACGTCCTCACGGCGTTCGGCATGGACACCGCGGCCGGCAGCACGTGGGTGCTCTCGATCGTCGGCCTGGTCCTCGTGGTGCGGGCCTGCCTCATCCCGATCTTCGTCCGGCAGATCAAGAGCCAGCGACGCATGATGGAGATCGCGCCCCGGCTCAAGAAGATCCAGGACAAGTACAAGGGCAAGCGCGACCAGTTCAGCCGCGAGGCCATGTCGCGCGAGACCATGGCGCTCTACAAGGACACGGGTACCAACCCGCTCAGCTCGTGCCTGCCGCTGCTGATCCAGATGCCAATCTTCTTCAGCCTCTACACCGTGTTGCACAACGCCCAGCAAGAGAAGGTGGGCATCGGCCTGCTGAACTCGGCGTTGTCGAACTCCTTCGGTGAGTCGGCGCTCTTCGGTGCACCCCTGAAAGAGACATTCCTCGGTGCCACCACCTGGGAGGTCCGCCTGATGGCCGGCGCCATGGTGGTCATCATGACGGCGTCGCAGTTCATCACGCAGCTGCAGATCGTCTCGAAGAACATGTCGCCCGAGACCAAGGCGAGCCCCATGTTCAAGCAGCAGCGCATGCTCCTGTACTTCCTGCCCCTCGTGTTCGTCTTCTCGGGTCTGTCCTTCCCCCTGGGCGTCATGTTCTACTGGCTCACCTCCAACGTCTGGACCATGGCCCAGCAGTTCTTGGTCATCCGCAACATGCCCACGCCCGGCAGCGAGGCGGCTCTGGCGCGTGAGGAGCGCCTCGCGCGCAAGCAGCAGCGCAAGGGCCTGCCCAGCATCACCGTGACCGAGATCGAGTCGGCGCCCGCCGTGCCGAAGACGACCCAGCGCACCCAGCCAGTCGGCAAGAACCGCTCCAAGAAGCAGAACGGCCCCAAGAAATGACCTCTGACGACTCCACGACCGACATCGTCGAGCCCGCCGCCGAGAACGACGGTGCCGTCGCCTCGAGCGACGACCAGGAGGCGCGGGTCGGCTCGGACGACGCGGCCGACGTCCTCGACGAGGGCGACATCGCAGCCGACTACATCGAGGAACTGCTCGACATCTGCGACTTCGACGGCGACATCGACATCGAGGTCCGCGGCGGTCGTTCGTACATCTCCGTCGACTCGAGTGGCGAGCAGAAGCTGCGCGTCCTGTCGAAGCCCGACACGGTCAATGCCCTTCAAGAGCTGACGCGCATCGCGGTGCAGACCAAGACAGGCGAGTTCTCGCGTCTCATCCTCGACATCGGAGGCTCGCGTGCCACGCGCGAGACCGAGCTCGGCCGCCTGGTCGACGTCGCCGTCGCGAAACTCGAGGACGGTGCCACGTCGGCCTCCCTGCCGCCCATGTCGTCCTACGAGCGCAAACTCGTCCACGACATCGTGGCTGCGCGGGGCTTCACCTCGGAGTCCGAGGGCGAAGGCCGCGACCGTCACACCGTCATCACCCGTCCCTGAGCGCACCGACATGACCGACACGTCGACCCTCGAGGTCGAGCCGGCCGTCGCGGCGACGATCTTCGGCGACCGACTCGACGTCGTGCGCCGCTATGTCGCCGACCTCGCCCAGCACGGTGAAGAACTCGGCCTGATCGGACCGCTCGAGCTGCCGCGTCTCTGGACCCGCCACGTCGTCAACTGCGGTCTGCTGGCGCCCCTGTTGGTCTCCGGCCGCGTCGGCGACATCGGGTCGGGTGCCGGTCTGCCAGGACTCGTCCTCGCCGCCGCTCGCCCGGATGCCACGCTCGTCCTGATCGAGCCGATGGAGCGACGCGTGGACTGGTTGACGGCCGAAGCCGAGCGCATGGGTCTCGACAACGTCGAGGTCGTCCGTGCCCGTGCCGAAGACGTACAGCTGGACGGTTGGCTCGATCAGGCGACCGCCCGTGCGGTGTCGGCTCTGTCCAAGTTGATCCCGCTGACCGCCCCGCTGGTGAAGACCGGCGGACAACTGCTGTTGATGAAGGGCGCGCGGGTCGACGACGAGATCGCTGCTGCGCGCAAGGTCATCGCCCGCCATCACCTCATCGATGTCGAGGCCCGTGAGCTCGGCGTCGGACTCGTCGACGAGACGACCCGGGTCTTCGTCGCGACTCTGGACTGATCAAGCGGTCAAACTCAGCATGAGGGCCTGCTGACCAGGGATTATGCCCCAACTGGTCGTTCAGGACGATCCGCGGGTGCTAGGTCTCGTCGGGCACGCGGACGCGGGGTCCCTGTCTTTGTCGGGGCCTGACGATAGACTCGGCCTTCGATCCCCGATGATCACCGAGCCGTTTGCGAGCGGCGTGGTGTCACACCTCCGGGCTGGTCGTTTCACGTGAAACATGGCGATACGGAGACCCCTTCAGTGAGTTCCTCGGCTGACGACGACAGAAGCACTCCCCTGGCTCGGGAGCTCGCCGACTTGAATCGACGCAAGCAGGCCCTGTCGCGCGAGCCCCTCCCCTCCCCTGCCGAGACACGGGTCATCACCGTTTCCAATCAGAAGGGTGGTGTCGGCAAGACGACGACCACCGTCAACCTCTCGGCGGCCCTGGCGCGGAGTGGGGCGAAGGTGTTGGTGATCGACCTCGATCCGCAGGGCAATGCCTCGACGGCCTTGGGCGTGGAACACCGCGCCGAGACGCCCAGCGTCTACGACGTCGTGGTGAACGACGGCGAGGTCGCGGACGTCGTCCAGAAGAGTCCCGAGTTCGACACGCTGTTCTGCATCCCGGCCACGATCCACCTCGCCGGTGCCGAGATCGAGCTCGTCTCGCTCGTCGCTCGTGAACAGCGACTGAGCAGAGCCTTGTCCGAGTACCTCAGCGCCACCGAGGAGGCCGGCGAGCGGTACGACTACGTCTTCATCGACTGTCCCCCGTCTCTCGGCCTGCTCACGATCAACGCCTTCGTCGCCGCCAGTGAAGTGCTCATCCCCATCCAGTGCGAGTACTACGCGCTCGAAGGATTGAGCCAGCTGCTGCGCAACATCCAGCTGATCGAGAAGCACCTGAACCCCAAGCTCAAGGTGTCGAGCATCCTGCTCACGATGTACGACGGACGGACGAACCTCGCTCAGCAGGTCGTCGCCGACGTCCGCGAGCATTTCCCTGATGAGGCGTTGAACACGTTGATTCCGCGGTCGGTCAGGATCAGCGAGGCACCTGGTTACGGTCAGACGGTCATCAGCTACGACACCAACTCCCCCGGTTCGATCTCGTACCTCGAGGCGGCCGCCGAACTAGCACGTCGAGGAGCACCCCAGTAATGGCAACGAAGCGAACCGGACTCGGGCGCGGCATCGGCGCCCTCATCCCCGTCTCGGACGAGAGCCAGGACCGCCCGGTCGACGTGTTCTTCCCGACGGCGCAGCAGACGGCCGACGAACTCATCGCCGTGCCGGGCGCACGCCTGGCAAACCTCAACCCGTTGGACATCACCCCGAACGCGCAGCAGCCGCGGGCCGAATTCCGCGCCGAAGAGCTCGCCGAGTTGGTGACGTCCATCCGCGAGGTCGGTGTGCTGCAGCCCATCGTGGTCCGTCCGATCAAGAAGAGCGGCAAAGGGGCAGCGCAGTACGAGCTCGTCATGGGCGAGCGACGCCTCCGCGCGACCAAAGAGCTGGGTCTGGCGACGATCCCCGCCATCGTCAAGGACACTGCAGACGACGCGATGCTGCGCGACGCCCTGCTCGAGAACCTCCACCGAGCGGAGCTCAACCCACTCGAAGAAGCGTCCGCTTATCAGCAACTTCTTGCCGATTTCGGCATCACGCAGGACGAGTTGGCGACTCGCATCGGTCGTAGTCGTCCGCAGATCACGAACACCTTGAGGTTGCTGAGGCTGCCTGCAGCCGTCCAGCGCCGGGTCGCCTCGGGCGTCCTGACGGCCGGCCACGCCCGAGCCATCCTGAGCACAGGTGACCCGGTGCTCATGGCTCGTCTCGCAGATCGCATCGTCAACGAAGACCTCAGCGTGCGTGCAGCCGAGGCCATCGCCGCGGGTGGGAGTGCCAAGCCGAAATCCACGCGGACGTCGACCCCGGGCAAACACCAGGCTCACCTGGACGAGGTGGCCGAGAGTCTTGGCGACCGGTTCGAGACCCGTGTCAAGGTGTCGTTGGGTGCTCGCAAGGGGTCGATCACGATCGACTTCGCCTCCATGCAAGATCTCGATCGCATCCTCGGCCAGCTGGGACACGAGCAGGAGGAATAACGCTGCGTTCACAGGCGCCGCGTGTCGCCTGTTTCACGTGAAACATCGACGGCCCTTGCTCCTTGGAGCAGGGGCTGTTGTTGTCGAGGCAGACCGTCAGTGACTTAGACCGCGTGCTCAGAGTGTTTCACGTGAAACCCCTCGCATTCAGGCGCCTACCCCACTGCTCGCTCGGTCGTCGAATGGACCCTGGATGACAGTCGAACGTGCGCGCTCATGGCAGGCGTAGTCTCCGGCGTCGTGTGGAGGTGACCTTTCCGCTCGTCATGCCGGTGAAGGCTGAGCCTGGTGGTCAGGAACTCCGTCCCACTCTGATGGGTGACCCCCTCATCGAGAGGGACGACGTCGTTTCGGCCGGGCGCGCAAGGCCTCGCCGAGACACGGCGGGTGACGGGGTTCCTCGAGCCATCTCGAGTTGGCAGAACACACGCGGGCCGGCAGAGGTCAGAGGACCAAGCCAAGCTGCTCGATCAGAATGCACTCACGACTCTCAGCCGAGGACGATCAGGCTGGTCACGACCGGTTTGAACCCGATTGCGTCAGAGCTTGGCGGCCATCCCTCTGAGTCGATGGTTCGGTCGTGGCCCGAGCGTCTTTACCTCGGATGCATCAGAACGAGCGCATCAGACGCCACGATGACTGGCCGAAGGGCGTGTCCCCACGGGGACGCGACGCACATCAGGCGGCGCTCATGGTTCTGAAGACAGGACGGTTTCACGTGAAACGAAGGGCGGCGCGGCGCGGCGAGGCGCGGGAGCTTCTCAGCGCCGGTGGTCGGCGACGGCCTTCTCGGCGAGGGCGGCGTAGAACATGCCCAGCTCGTAGCCGGCCGACTCCAGTGCCATCGGAACCAGAGACGTCTCGGTCAATCCGGGCAGGACGTTGACCTCGAGGAACCACGGGGTGCCGGCGGCGTCGACGATGAGGTCGACCCGGGAGAGGTGACGGAGCCCCAGGGCTTCGTGAACGGCCACGGCGGCTCGAGCGGCAGCCTCGGAAGCCGCGGAGTCCATCCGTGCGGGAGTGTAGAACATGGTCTCCCCTGCGTTGTAGCGGGCCTCGAAACCGTAGAAGCCCTGACGAGGCACGATCTCGACCGCAGGCAGGGCGAGGGGTCCGTCACCGGTGTCGATGACCCCGACGGCAACCTCGGTACCCGTGATCTTCTGCTCGACGATGACGTCGTCGCAGTACGTGTACGCATCGACCATGGCCCGCGGCAGCACACCGATGTCGTCGACGACCGTGACGCCCTGGGCGGAGCCACCCCGTGCCGGCTTCACGACGACGGGCACCGGGTGCTCCTCGGCGATGGCGGCCAACACGCCGACGGCGCCGAGCTCGCGGAAGGCGTCGTGAGACAGGGTGATGCCTCGCGGGGTGGAGACCCCGGCACGTCGGGCGAGCTCTTTCGCGGTCGGCTTGTCCCAGGCAAGTCGCGCCGCTGCCGCCGTGCTGCCGACGAAGGGGACGTCTAGTGCTTCCAGCAGGCCGCGCAGTGCTCCGTCCTCACCGCTTGCTCCGTGCAGGGCCGGCCACACGACGTCGGGACGTGATGCGGTCAGGTGACCGAGCAACGCGGCGTCGGGATCCCGGAGCTCGACCTGGATGCCGTGGGTGACGAGACTGTCGACCACGCGCCTCCCCGATCGGAGGGAGACGTCGCGTTCGTGCGAGATGCCTCCGGCGAGAACGGTGACGGTACGCAGCTCACTGGATGCCATGGGGGTCTCTTTCTCGTGTCACGACGGCGGCCGGTCTCGGGTGCGGAACACCCACCACGCACCGAAAGTCCTGGTCAGTTGGTGTTCGGCGGCGGGACGACGACGCTCTGCGGGCGAGTGGCCGGGTTCGAGAGGCTCGCGGGTGAGAACGTGCGCAACAGGTCGAGTTCGCCGTTGACGACGTTCGCCAGGCGGGCCACACCGGTGCGGATCGACTCGGGAGTCGGGTAGCAGAACGACAAGCGGATGTTCTGCCGACCGTCGCCGTCGGCGAAGAACGCCGTGCCGGGCGTGTAGGCCACGAGCTCCTTGACCGCTCGGGGCAGCATGGCCTTCGAGTCGAGTTCGGCCGGCAGCCCCACCCAGACGAAGAAGCCCCCGTCGGGCACGTTCCACGTGAGCGACGGCAGGTACTCCCCCAGCGCCGAGATCATCGCGTCACGCCGCTCGCGGTACAGGTCGCGGAAGGTCTCGATCTGCCCACGCCAGTCGGCCTGGTCGAGGTACTCGGTGATGACGAACTGCCCGAACGAGTTCGGCGACAGCGTGGCGGACTCGTTGGCGAGGATGAGCTTCTCGCGGATGGCGTGCGGGGCGAGGGCCCAGCCCACCCGGAAGCCGGGCGCGAGCGTCTTGGAGAACGACCCGAGGTAGATCACGCCCTCGTCGTCGATCGAGCGCATCGCCTGGGGGGCCGGCTGGTCGAAGTAGAGCAGACCGTAGGGGTTGTCCTCGAGGACGAGGATGCCCGCCGAGCGGCAGATCTCGAGGATCTCGACGCGTCGGGCCCAGGTGAGGGTGACGCCGGCCGGGTTGTGGAAGTTCGGGATCGTGTAGAGGAACTTGATGCGACCCCCACGGGCCGTGACGGCCGCGATGGCCTCACGCAGCGCCTCGGGCACGAGTCCGTGCTCGTCCATCGGGACGTGCACGACGTCGGCCTGGTACGCCTTGAAGACCCCCAGGGCGCCCACGTAGCTCGGAGACTCGGCGAGCACGACGTCGCCGGGGTTCACGAAGAGGCGGGTGACGAGGTCGAGGGCCTGCTGGGAGCCCGTGGTGACGACGACGTCGTCGGCGCTGCCGCGGATGCCCTCCGTCGCCATGATCTGCATGATGTGCTCGCGGATCGCCGGGGTGCCCTGGCCGCTGCCGTACTGCATCGCCATCGCTCCCCCGTCGGCCATGACGCGGTCGATGGCCCCCGTGACGAGCTCACGGGGCAGGGCGGAGACGTAGGGCATGCCGCCGGCCAGCGAGACGACCTCGGGACGCGAGGCGACGGCGAACAGGGCT
The DNA here is from genome assembly GCF_014841545.1 of Frigoribacterium sp. CFBP 8751. Lineage (NCBI taxonomy): Bacteria > Bacillati > Actinomycetota > Actinomycetes > Micrococcales > Microbacteriaceae > Frigoribacterium > Frigoribacterium sp. CFBP 8751. The sequence goes on along the minus strand of NZ_JACYUB010000001.1, from coordinate 153,242 downwards.
CGGACCTCGGAGGCGCTGAGGCCGGCCGTACGGTCGGCGTACGAGTCGTACCACGGGTCGAGGTTGGTGCCCTTGTCGCTCATCGGTGTCCCGGTTCTGTCAGAGGGTGATTCGGTCAAGACTATGCCCGTGCGGGCGGGAGACGACGAGAGCCCGCCCAGCGTGTGCTGGGCGGGCTCTCGTCGTGGTGTCGGCGTCGACTACGCGATGAACTCCGCCAGGTCGGCCTCGAGGGCCGGCTTGGGCTTGGCGCCGATGACCGTCTTGACGACCTCGCCGCCGCGGTAGACCTTCATGGCCGGGATCGAGGTGATCTGGTACTTCATGGCGGTCTGGGGGTTGTCGTCGACGTTGAGCTTGACGATCTCGATCTTGTCGCCGTGCTCGGCGGCGATCTGGTCGAGGATCGGCGAGACGGCGCGGCACGGGCCGCACCACTCGGCCCAGAAGTCGACGAGGATCGTCTTGTCGGAGTTGAGGACGTCGGCCTCGAAGGACGCGTCGGTCACTGCTTTGGCGCTGCTCATGGTGTTCCTTTCGTCAGGGTGATCTGGGTTGGCTTCAGGAGGCGCGGGTCAGGCGACCACGGACTCGGACGTCTCGACGCCCTCGGCCGACCCGACGGTCTGCTCGGCCAGGAACGTCTGGTCGAGCGAGGCCAGGTAGTGCTCGACGTCGAGCGCCGCGACGGTGCCCGAGGCCGCGGCGGTCGCCGCCTGCCGGTAGGTCGCGTCGATGACGTCGCCCGCGGCGAAGACACCGGTCAGGTTGGTCTTCGAGCTGCGTCCCTGCACGGCGATCGTGCCGTCGGAGGTCAGGTCGACCTGACCGTGCACCAGGTGCACGCGGGGGTCGTTGCCGATGGCGATGAACAGGCCGTCGAGGTCGAGGTCGGTGGTGCTGCCGTCGACCGTGTCGGTCAGGGTGACGCCGGTGGCCTTCTCGCCGCCGAGGATCGCCGTGACCTGCTTGTCGAAGAGGAACTCGATCTTCTCGTTGGCATGGGCCCGGTCCTGCATGATCTTCGACGCGCGCAGGCTGCTCGAGCGGTGGATCACGTAGACCTTCGAGGCGAAGCGGGTCAGGAACGTCGCTTCTTCCATCGCCGAGTCGCCGCCGCCGACGACGGCGATCGCCTTCTCCTTGAAGAAGAAGCCGTCGCAGGTGGCGCACCAGCTGACGCCACGGCCGCTGAGGCGCTCCTCGTCGGCGAGACCGAGCTTGCGGTACGCGCTGCCCGTGGCGAAGATCACCGTGAGGCTCTCTTCGACGGTGCCGTTGCCCAGGGTGACCTTCTTGACGTCGCCGGTCAGGTCGACGGCGGTGACGTCGTCGAGCAGGACCTCGGCGCCGAACTTCTCGGCCTGCTCTTGCATCTTGAACATGAGCTCGGGGCCCTGGATGCCGTCGGGGAAGCCGGGGAAGTTCTCGACCTCGGTGGTCTTCATGAGCTCGCCGCCGGCCTCGACCGAACTCGCGACGATGAGGGGGCGCAGACCGGCCCGGGCGGCGTAGATGCCGGCCGTGTAGCCGGCGGGGCCGGAACCGATGATGATGACCTGGCGCATGGGCACCTTCCTGGGGAGAACTTCACGAGCGGGAAGACGACCCGCGAGCGGTGGCTCGGGCGGTCGGATCCCTCGATCGTCTGATGGAACGCATCCTACCGACGGGGCATTCCCGCGGGCCTGGCAGTCCGGGGCCCGGCCGTGCTCGGCAAAGGCGCTCAGCGGCGTTCAGCGACGCAGGAGGCGCGAGACGGTCGGTGCGAGACGTGCGGTCACCGGCGTGGTCAGCACCCGCAGCTCGGGGATCCGCGCGAACCAGAGCAGTGCGCCGTAGACCAGGCCCATGACGGCCCCGGCCACGACGACCGTCAGCACGCCCGGCACGCGGCCGGACTGTGCGAAGCCGTCGGCGGAGAAACCACCCAGGACGGTCACGACGACGAGGCCCACGGCCCCGGCGACGAGCGAGAAGACGAAGAACTGGACGTAGCGGCGCAGCACCCAGCGGCCGTCGATGCCGCCCAGCCGCTTCTTGACGACGACGAGCGCGACCACGGCCTGGCTGGAGCCCGCGATCGACGTCGTGACGGCGATGGCCATGGCGATGTGCTCGGGCGACACCACGGCGGCCGAGACCGCGACGCCGGCGACGAAGATGCCCGACTGGACGAGCTGCAGGAAGAACGGCGTGCGCTGGTCGTGCATCGAGTAGAACACCCGCTGCACGATGAACAGCACGCTGAACAGGACGAGGCCGGGCATGTAGCCGAGGATCACCTCGGCGGTGCGGGTCGACCCGGCGAAGTCGACCTCGAAGAACCGGGCGAAGGGGTAGGCCACGACGCACATGGCGACCGCGGCGAACACCATGAACATGCCGATGGCCCGGAGGGACTGCGACATGTCGGTGCGGACGGCCCGCAGGTCGCCGCGCGAGGCGTGGCCGCTCATGCGCGTGAAGTAGGCGGTGCCGATCGACACGGCGATGATGCCGTGCGGCAGCATGAAGAGCAGCCAGGCGTTCGCGAGGACCGCGTTCGAGGCACCCACCTCGCTGCCCAGGGTGGCGACGCGGCTCTGGACCAGCCCGGCGAGCTGGGTGACGAGCACCATGCCGAACAGCCACCCGGCGGCCTTGCCCGTGGCGCCGAGGCCGACGCCGCGCCAGCGGAAGTCCGGGCGGAAGGTCAGACCCGCACGGCGCCAGAACAGCAAGAGGAACGCCGCCTGCGCCAGGACGCCCAGGGTGGCCGTGGCGGCGATGACGAAGATGCGGTCGCCGGTCCAGACGTCGACCGCGGAGTTCTCGACGGCACCGCCGAACATCACCATGAAGACGACCAGGCCGGCGATGGCCACGACGTTGTTGAGCACCGGGGCCCAGGTGAAGGGCCCGAACACCTGTCGGGCGTTCAGCACCTCGCTCAGCAGCGAGTACATGGCGTAGAAGAAGATCTGCGGCAGGCACCAGTAGGCGAAGGCGGTCGCGAGAGCGAGCTGGTCCGAGGTGAATCCGGCGCCGCCGTCCGTGCTCTGTTGCGCGTAGAGCCGCACGAGCACGGGGGCGAGCAGCGTGCCGGCCAGGCCCACGGCCGCGAAGACGATGGTGCCGAGGGTCACGATCTTGTTGATGAACCGCTGCCCCCCGTCGTCGGAGGTCGCCGCCCGCACGATCTGGGGCACGAGCACGGCGCTGAGCAGGCCACCCGCGATCAGCGCGTAGATGTTGTTCGGCAGCTGGTTCGCGAGGGCGAACGAGTCGGCCGCGCGGCTGGCCGACTGCCCGATCGCGGCGGCCAGCACGGCCGCCTTCACGAAGCCGAGGACGCGCGAGACCATCGTCCCGGACGCGAGGAGGATGCTGGCGCGACCGAGACCGCCCTGGTTGCTCACATGGACTCCTGGACGGGCGGCGAGGCGGCCGCATCGGGTGACGGGGCGGCATCGGCCGACGGGCCGTCGCCGGACGACCGGGTCTCGTCGCGCGCCCGGCGGCGCTTGCGGAAGGTGCGGTAGAGGCCGCCGACGAAGAGGGCGGCGAAGGCGACGCCGAAGATCCAGGTGATGGCGGTCTCCCACCCGGCCTGCACCGAGAGCGGCACGTCGACCGGGGTGGCGATCGCCACGCCCGAGAGGCTGACCAGCTGCAGCTGCACCGAGACCGTCCCGTTGGCGACGGACTGCACGGGCACGCTGACCCGCGTCTGGGACTGCGGCTGGATCGTCACCTCGATGGGACTGCGCTCGATCGAGAGGATGGAGTTCGACGGGGTCAGGTTCAACATCACCGTCGCGACCGAGTCGGTCTTGTTCTCGAGGTAGAGGGGGAGGGCCGAGCGGTCGCCGAGGATGGAGATCGGCGAGCCCTGGACGACGGCCACGAGACCCGACGTCGCGGTCGCGTCGGCCACGGCCGAGGCGACCTCGGCGGGGAAGCCGTCGACGTTGTCGCGCCAGGCGTGCGAGGCCAGGGCCATCGTGCGGAGTCGGGCCGACTCGGTGACGAGCTGCGGTTCGGCGAGGGCGGTCGAGAAGTCCACGACCCTCTCGTCGGCGGACACCAGGTCGCGCAGCTGGTCGAGGCGGGCGTCGCTCTCGGGGCTGTCGACGACCGTCGCCGTCGACGGGGTGCTCGCCAAGGCGTCGGTCAGGGTGGCACCGCTGACCCAGGGCAGGCCGTCGACGGCCTGCAGCGTGCGGGTGAGGAACTGACCGGTCGAGGGCCACTCGCGCTCGAGCGTGGTCAGCAGCGTGCGGGCGTCGCTGGGCCGTTCGTAGGCGATGGTGGCGACGGTGGCGGAGAGCCGGGCCATCGTGGCCTGCCACTCGGCCAGGCTCGTCGCCTCGGCGGCCTCGGTGACCAGGTCGGACAACGGGTCGTCCGAGACGACGGCCGGGACGTCACCGATCGTGACCGCGGCGTTCTCGGTCGAGTCGCCGTCGACGTCGACGTTGCCGCTCGAGACGATGGTGGACGTGTACGAGCCGCCGGCGAACGCGGTCAGGTCGGCGGACACGACGGACGACTCGCGCGGCCAGACGACGTCGCGCTGCGTCCACGGGAAGTCGAGCAGCTGGGCGGTGGTCGGCAGGACCACGCCGTCGCCGGGCGTCTCGTCGGGCGACGGCTCGCCGGTCGGCTGGTCGGTGACCCCGTCGCTCGGCAGGGCGGAGGGGTCGGATCCGGCGACGCCGGTGCCCGAGCCGTCGTCCGTGCCCTGGTCCGGGGCCTCGGTGGGCGTGTCGGTCGGTGCGGGCATGTCCTCGAAGCGGTCGGGGTCGACCAGGGTGTCGAGCGAGGTCACGGCCGGGACGGTCGTCGCGCCGGCCTGTCGCAGCCCGGCGACGTCGGCGTCGGCGTACGCCAACGGGAACATGTCGTTCGGCAGCGCCTGCAGCTCGTCGAGCCAGTCGACGGCCGGCTGCGGGGCCTCGGTGCCGAGCAGGCGGATCGACGCGATGATCATCGGGTCGACGCCCAGGGTCGCGCCCGTGCCGGACACCGCGTCGAGTTCGCGTCGCAGCACCCCGCCGTCCGAGGTGTAGGCGGCGAGGGCGGAGGCGTCGAGGACGCCCGTCTCGCTCTCGGGCGTCGTGATCGGCACGGCGACCGCCACGCGGGTCGGCTGGAAGCTGTCGGCGGGGTACCAGACCACGCTGCTGCGGGTCTGCGACACCTGGCCGCCCGAGGCGTCGAGCACGCGGGCCCCGAGGGCGCGCGCCCCGAAGGCGCGGCCGGTCAGGCCGAGGCGGTCGGCGGGCACGACGACGGTGTCGAGGGCGACGGAGGACCCAGCGGGGACCGCGGGCACGTCGACCTGGACGAGCTGTCGCCCGAGGTAGTCGTCGCCCGAGACGTCGTCGGGGTCGAGCCACGAGGCGAGCTTGGACCGTGTCGTGAACGGTTCGCGGTCGAGGTAGATCCGGGCCTTCGTCGCCGCGAGGTCGCTGTCTCCGTCGTTCGTCACGGTGACCCCGAGGGTGAGGTCGTCGTCGGGTCGCAGCACGCCGTCGGAGGCCGGCTCGACGGTCATCGTGACGCCGTCGTCGGAGGGCGCGGACGCCGCTCGTGCCGCGGTGGCGGGCAGCCCCACCGACACGACGAACACCGCCAACAGGGCGGCGATCACGGCGAAGAAGAGTCTCATAGGCGTCAGGTGTCGACGGCGACAGGGGCCGTTCGAGCATGCCGAGTCTAGGCAACGACGACCAAGAAGCAGCGGCGAAGCGCCTGCGAGGTGGGAGGACGGGGTCGCGAGGCGCCGTCGGGGACTCAGCCCGCGCCTCCTCGGCTGTGGCAAGCTGTTTCGTCATGGACAGCGTCGCACGGGCCCTGCAGCGACTGGACGATCTGGCCGCCACCCCCCGCATCGAGAAGCTCGCCGCCGCGTTCGCCGCGGCCGGTCACGAGCTCGCCCTCGTCGGCGGTCCGGTGCGCGACGCCTTCATCGGCCGGCCGGTCAACGACCTCGACTTCACGACCGACGCCGACCCCGACCGGATCCTGGCGATCGTCGTCCCCCTGGCCGAGGCCCACTGGGACGTCGGCCGCGCGTTCGGCACGATCGCCGCCCGCGTCGACGGCGAGACCGTCGAGATCACCACCTACCGCAGCGACGTCTACGACGGCGAGACCCGCAAGCCCGTCGTCGAGTTCGGCGACACCCTCGAGGGCGACCTGGTCCGTCGCGACTTCACGGTCAACTCGATGGCGCTGCGTCTGCCCCAGCGCGTGCTCGTCGACCCGTCCGGCGGCGTCGACGACCTGCTGGAGGCGCGGCTCGCCACCCCGGGCACCGCGGTCGACTCGTTCCGTGACGACCCCCTGCGCATGATGCGGGCCGCCCGGTTCACGGCGCAGCTCGGCTTCACCGTGTCCGACGAGGTGCGCGAGGCGATGACCGCGCGGGCCGAGACCCTGTCGATCGTCTCGGTCGAACGGGTCGCCGACGAGCTGTCGAAGCTGCTCAAGACCGAAACCCCCCGAGACGGTGTCCGCTTGCTGGTCGACACCGGCCTGGCCGACCACGTGATGCCCGAGCTCGCCGCCATGCGCCTCGAGGTCGACGAGCACCACCACCACAAGGACGTGTACGAGCACAGCCTCACCGTGCTCGACCAGGCCATCGGCTACGAGCGGGAGCGGCACCCAGGCGAGGCGCCCGACCTCACCCTGCGCCTCGCGGCACTGCTGCACGACTGCGGCAAGCCGGCCACGCGCCGCCTCGAGCCGGGCGGGGTCGTCACCTTCCACCACCACGACGTCGTCGGCGCCAAGCTCGCCAAGAAGCGCTTGAAGGCGCTGCGCTTCGACAACGACACGATCGCCGCCGTCTCCCGCTTGATCGAGCTGCACCTCCGGTTCTTCGGTTACACCGAGGGCGGCTGGACCGACTCGGCCGTGCGCCGGTACGTCCGCGACGCCGGTGACCAGCTCGAGCGGTTGCACATGCTGACCCGGGCCGACGTGACCACGCGCAACCGACGCAAGGCCGACCGGCTCGGCTTCGCCTACGACGACCTCGAGGCGCGCATCGCCGAGCTGCGCGAACGCGAAGAGATCGACTCGCTGCGGCCCGACCTCGACGGCGACGAGATCCAGCGCGTCCTCGGCATCGGCCCGAGCCGCGAGGTCGGCGAGGCCTACCGCTTCCTGCTCGAGCTGCGCACCGAAGAAGGGCCGCTCGGCGCCGAGGTCGCCACCGAGCGCCTGCTCGCCTGGTGGAACGCACGCGAGGGCGCAGGGGCGTAACCCGTCCTGCGGGTGTCGACCCGCGCCTCCTCGGCTCTCGAAGGCCACTGGCCGCTGCGGCGGCATTGATTCAGGAGGCGCGCTCGGCTACGCTGGGAAGGTTGCGTCTGCCTCACGGTCGACGCCGCGACATGAATACCCTCCTGTCACAGACCGTCTGTGACCGTTAAGTCCGAAGGAGGTGGGTTAGTCATGCACCAGTACGAACTGATGGTCATCCTGGACCCCGAGATCGATGAGCGCACCGTCGCCCCGAGCTTGGACAAGTTCCTCAACGTCATCCGCAACGATGGCGGAACGATCGACAACGTGGACATCTGGGGACGTCGTCGCCTGGCCTACGAGATCAACAAGAAGACCGAGGGCATCTACGCCGTCGTCAACCTGACCTCGAACTCGGCCGCCACGGTCGAGCTCGACCGCCAGCTGGGTCTCTCCGAGGCCGTGCTGCGCACCAAGGTCCTGCGTGCCGAAGAGGCGATCGCCATGGTCGCCGCCGCCAAGAAGGTCAGCGACGAGAAGGCCGCCCGCAAGGCCGCCAACGCCGCTGCCGCGCCCGCCGCCCCGGCTGCTCCCGCCGCCGAGAAGGCTGCCGAGTAGTCCGATGGCTGGCGAGACCGTCATCACAGTGGTGGGAAACCTCACCAGTGACCCCGAGCTGCGCTACACGCAGAACGGGCTCGCGGTCGCGAACTTCACCATCGCGTCGACCCCCCGCACGTTCGACCGCGCGTCGAACGAGTGGAAGGACGGCGAGGCGCTCTTCCTCCGTGCCAGCGTGTGGCGCGAGTTCGGCGAGCACGTGGCCAGCAGCCTCACCAAGGGCAGCCGGGTCATCGCTCAGGGCCGACTCAAGCAGCGCTCGTACGAGACCAAAGAGGGCGAGAAGCGCACCAGCATGGAGCTCGAGATCGACGAGATCGGCCCCTCGCTGCGTTACGCGACCGCTCAGGTGACGCGCGCCGCGTCCTCCCGCGACGGCGCTGCCGGTGGCGGCTCCTTCGGGGGCGGCAACGGCGGTGGCAACCGTGGAGGCCAGCCGGCTCAGGTCGGCGGCGGTCAGGCGCAAGAGCCGTGGGGTCAGCCCGCCGGCGGTCAGCAGGGTGGCAACACCTCTGGCGGCGACGTGTGGAACACCCCCGGTGGCAACGGCACCTACAACGACGAGACGCCTTTCTAGGCATCGCCGTTCCCTTTTAGTACTTCTTCATTCATCGAAAGTAGAAACCAATGGCTGGAAAGAGCAGCGGCGACCGCCGCAAGCCCCTCCGCGGCAAGGGCGGCAAGAACGCCGCTCCCGCGAAGTCGATCCGCGTCGGTGTCATCGACTACAAAGACGTCGCGACCCTGCGCAAGTTCATCTCGGAGCGTGGAAAGATCCGCGCCCGTCGCATCACCGGCGTCTCCGTCCAGGAGCAGCGCCTCATCGCCCGTGCCGTGAAGAACGCCCGTGAGATGGCGCTCCTCCCCTACGCCGGCTCCGGCCGCTGATCGGAAGGACCACCATGTCGAAGGTAATCCTGACCCACGAGGTCTCCGGCCTCGGTTCCGCCGGTGACGTCGTCGACGTCAAGAACGGCTACGCCCGCAACTACCTGGTGCCCCAGGGCTTCGCCGTGGCGTGGAGCCGCGGTGGCGAGAAGCAGGTCGCTCAGATCCGTACGGCCCGCGAGACCCGCGAGCTCAAGACGATCGAAGAGGCCCACGACCTCAAGCAGCGCCTCGAGGCCCAGAAGATCCGTCTCACGGTGAAGACCGGTGCCGACGGCCGTCTGTTCGGCTCGGTCCGCCCGGCCGACGTCGCCGACGCGGTCACCGCCCAGGGCGTCGCGACGATCGACAAGCGCAAGGTCGAGATCCCCACGACCATCAAGGTGACGGGTGAGCACGAAGCCACCCTCCGCCTGCGCGAGGACGTCATCGCGACGATCACGCTGACGGTCGTCTCGGCCAAGTAGCACCCCGGCGCTTCGGCGCCTGCTGAACGCGAGAGCGGCGGTCCCCCTCGGGGGGCCGCCGCTCTTCTGCGTGCCGGGTGCGTGCGGTGCGCCGGCCTGGTGGCGGGTCGCGATGAACCCCGTTCCGTGCGATGAACCACGAAACGTCGTGGTTCATCGCACGGAACGGGGTTCATGGGCTGGGCTGGGCTGGGCTGGCTGGCTGGCTGGCTGGGCTGGCTGGGAGGGCTGAGCTGGGCTGGGAGGGCTGAGCTGGGCTGGGAGGGCGGGGACGGGGAGGCGCGGGGCGGCTGGGGCGGGCACCGCGCCTCCTCGGGGGGCGTCTTGTGTCGCGATGCACCCGGGTTCGAACGATGCACCGCGTTGCAACCGGGTGTTCGGTTCGAAACCGGGTTCTTCGGCACTCGGGGCTCGCGTTGACAGGAGGAGGTGGCTCGTCTACTGTCGTGGAATCGGTTCCATGGAATCGATTCCACGCAGCGGACACGCCCTGCGACCCGCACCACTACGACGAGGTAGAGCCCGATGAACACCGTGACGATCAGGGACGTGGCGCAGCGCGCCGGCGTCTCGGCCGCGACGGCATCGCGTGTGCTGTCGGGCAACCCGGCCACCTCCGCCGAGTCGCGGGCCCAGGTCGAACGAGCCGTGCGCGAGCTCGACTTCCGCCCGAACGCCCAGGCCAGGGCGCTGCGCTCGACCCGCTCCGACACGGTCGGCCTGCTCGTCTCGGACGTCCGCAACCCGTTCTTCGCCGACCTCGCCCACACCATCGAGCAGTCGCTGCTCGAGCTGGGCTACGTCACCCTCCTCGGCAACGCCAACGAGAACCGCGAGCAGCAGGACCGCTACCTCGACACCCTCATCTCGCGCCGCGTCGACGGCGTCATCGTCGCTCCGCAGGGCACCGACTCCGCCAGCATCGACTCGCTGCTCGCCCGCGAGGTGCCGACGGTGTTCGTCGACCGCACGATCCCCGGCGTCGACGTGCCGAGCGTGACGACCGACAGCGTCCCCGGCATCCGAGCCGCCGTGCAGCACCTCGTCGACCTCGGCCACGAGCGCGTCGGCTACGTCGCGGGCCCGCAGAGCGTCTCCACCGGGCGCGAGCGACTCGAGGCGTGGACCGCCGCGGCCGCCGAGCTGGGACTCAGCACCGACCCCGACCTGGTCTACGTCGGCGACTTCCAGTCCGCCAGCGGGTCGGCCGCCGTGCACGCCCTGTTCGAGCTCGACGAGCCGCCGACCGCCCTGCTCGCCGCCGACAGCCTCATGGCCGTCGGAGCGATCGCCATGCTCAACCGGCTCGGCATGCGCATGGGCACCGACGTCTCGGTCGTCGCGTTCGACGACATCGAGTGGTTCTCGCTGCTCGACCCGGCCCTGACCGTCATCGCGCACAGCGTCGAGGAGATGGGCCGCATCGCCGTCCAGCTGCTGCACGAGGTCATCGACGGGCGCACGCCCGACTCGGTCGTGCTGCCCAGCGAACTGATCGTGCGCGAGTCGACGACCCGCGCCTCCTCGACCTCGACGGACCCGACAGACCCCACCCCACCCCGACCCCTCGGCAGGAACTGACCCATGCCCCACTCGATCGACGACGATCGCCCCCTGCTCACGCTCGAGAACGTCAGCAAGTCGTTCGGCCCCGTGCGGGTCATCGACGACGTCACCGTGCACGTCCGGCCCGGCCGCGTGCAGGTGCTGCTCGGCGAGAACGGCGCCGGCAAGTCCACCCTGATCAAGATGATGTCGGGCGTGTACCAGCCCGATGCCGGCCGTGTGCTGGTCGACGGCGAGGCCGTCCACCTGCCCAACACGCACGCCGCCGAGAAGCTCGGCATCGCGACGATCCACCAAGAGCTCAACCTCGTCGCGTCGCTCAGCGTCGCCGAGAACGTGATGATGGGGCGGTTCCCGACCCGGTTCGGCCTGGTCGACCGTCGCGAGCTGAAGAAGCGGGCCCGCGCGGCCCTCGACCTGATCGGGCTCGACGTCGACGTCGACCAGAAGGTCGGCGAGCTCGGCATCGCCCGCCAGCAGCTGGTCGAGATCGCGAAGGCGCTGAGCATCGACGCGCGCATCCTGATCCTCGACGAGCCGACCGCGGCGCTGACCCGACACGAGACCGAGATCCTCTTCCGCGTCGTCGAGCAGCTGCGCGCCCGCGGCGTCGGCATGCTCTTCATCAGCCACCACCTGGACGAGATCGCCGAGATCGGCGACACCGTGGCCGTCCTGCGCGACGGTGCGTTCGTCGCCGAGGTGCCCGCGTCGACCGGCGAGGACGAGCTCGTCCGCCTGATGGTCGGTCGCGACATCGCGCACCAGTACCCGCGCACCCCCGGCAGCGAGAGCGACTCCCCCGTCGTCCTCGAGGTGCGGGGCCTGACGTCGAAGACCTTCCGCGACGTCTCGTTCGAGGTGCGGGCGGGCGAGGTGCTCGGCATCGCCGGGCTCGTCGGCGCCGGTCGCACCGAGGTCGTCCGCGCGATCGCGGGGGTCGACAAGTACGACTCCGGCAGCGTGACGGTCCGCGGCAAGCGACTCAAGAAGGGCGACGTCGCCGGGGCCATCGCCGCGGGCGTCGGCCACGTGCCGGAAGACCGCAAGGCGCAGGGGCTCGTGCTCGGCGCCTCCGTCAACGACAACCTCGGCTACGCGACGCTCGCCAGCAGCGCGAAGGCCGGCCTGGTCGACTTCGCCGGCCAGCGTGCGAAGGCCGACGAGGTCGCCTCGACCCTGCGCATCCGCATGCGCGACATCGACCAGGAGATCGGCTCGCTATCGGGCGGCAACCAGCAGAAGGCCGTGTTCGGCCGCTGGATCATCGCCGGCTCGACGGTGTTGCTGCTCGACGAGCCGACCCGCGGCGTCGACGTCGGCGCGAAGGTCGAGATCTACGAGCTGGTGAACCGCATCACCGACGCCGGAGGCGCGGTCGTGATGGTCAGCAGCGAACTGCCCGAGGTGATGGGCATGAGCGACCGCATCCTCGTGATGCGCGACGGAGTCGTCGCCGGCGAGGTCGCCGCGGCCGACGCCACCCAGGACACGCTGATGACGCTCGCGGCACGCGACGTCCCCCCGACGAACTGACCCGAGAAGCACGGACCCGAGGACGACACCCATGACCACCACCACCGTGAAGGCGCAGCGACGCTCCTTCGACATCAAGACCTTCCTGGCCGCGAACGGGGCCCTCGTCGGGCTCGTCGTGCTGTGCCTGGCCCTCTTCATCGCGACGCCGGACTTCCTGACCGGCCGCAACCTGCTGAACATCGGCATCCAGGTGTCGACCGTCGCCGTGCTGGCGTTCGGCATGACCTTCGTCATCGTCGCGGGCGGCATCGACCTCTCGGTCGGCTCGGTCGCCGCGCTGTCGGCGATGGTCTCGGGCTGGTTCTTCGCCACGGCGGGGCTGCCCGGCGGCCTGGCGCTCGCCCTCGGGCTCGGCACAGGCCTCGTGGCCGGCCTGGTCAACGGGTTCGCCAGCGCGTACGGCAAGCTGCCGTCGTTCATCGCGACGCTCGCCATGCTGAGCGTGGCGCGCGGCCTGACCCTGGTCGTCTCGGACGGTCGCCCGATCGCGACTCCCCCGGCGGTGTCGTTCCTCGGAGGCAACATCGGGCCGGTGCCCGTGCCGATCATCGTGCTCGTGCTGGCCGCGATCGTCGCGTCGTTCATCCTGAACCGCACCGTCATCGGCCGTTCGATGTACGCCGTCGGCGGCAACGCCGAGGCCGCCCGCCTGTCGGGTCTGCCGGTCAAGCGCATCGTCGTCACCGTCTTCGGCCTGGCCGGGCTGTTCGCCGCCCTCGCCGGTCTGCTGCTCGCCGGCCGCCTCGACTCGGCCCAGCCGCAGGCGGCCTCGGGCTACGAGCTGGACGCCATCGCCGCGGTCGTCATCGGCGGCGCGAGCCTGGCCGGCGGCGTCGGACGCATCTCGGGCACCATCATCGGCGCCCTCGTGCTCGTCGTCATCCGCAACGGCCTCAACCTGCTGAACGTCACGTCGTTCTGGCAGCAGGTCGTCATCGGCCTCGTCATCGCCCTCGCCGTGGGCGTCGACGTGCTGCGGCGCAAGACGCGCAGCAGCTGAGGCGACCGGCCGGCCGTGCCGGGTGCTGCCGCGCGGGTGGCACCGCCAGCCGAGGAGGCGCGGTGCGGCGCGGACGCGCGGCGTCGCGTCTCAGCGGGGCGGCGGCAGTTGCGGGGCCCGGCCCTGGGGCTGCGGCGCAGCCACGGCGACGGTCCCCCACCAGATGACCCGCGCCTCCTCATTTTTTCCTGAACACCCAACCCAACCCGAAGGACACACGATGAAGTTGACCTCGTTCCGCAAGGCCGCCACCGTCACGGCGATCGCCGCCCTGGTCGCGACCGGCACCGCCGGCTGCAACCGCACTCCCGCCGGAGAGGCGGACCGCCCCACGGTGGTCCTGTCGCTCAGCACCCTGAACAACCCCTTCTTCGTCGAGCTGCGTGACGGCGCGACCGCCGAGGCGAAGAAGCAGAACGTCGACCTCGAGATCGTCGACGCCCAGAACGACTCGGCCACCCAGGCCAACCAGCTGGCGACCGCGGCCTCGACCGCCGACGCCGTCATCCTCAACGCGGTCGACAGCGACGCGGCCGGCCCCGCCGCCAAGGCGCTCAACGAGGCCGACGTGCCGATCGTCGCCGTCGACCGCGCGGTCAACGGTGCCGACGTCGCGTCGTTCGTCGCGAGCGACAACGTCGCCGGTGGCGAGCAGGCCGCCAAGGCCCTCGCCGAGGCGATCGGCGAGAAGGGCGAGGTCATCGTGCTGCAGGGCGTCGCGGGCACCTCGGCCAGCCGCGACCGCGGCGAGGGCTTCACCAAGGGCATTTCGGCCTACCCGAACATCACCGTCGTCGCGCAGCAGACCGCGAACTTCGACCGCGCCACCGCGCTCGACGTGACCACCAACCTGCTGCAGGCGCACCCGAACGCCGTGGGCGTCTTCGCCGAGAACGACGAGATGGGCCTCGGAGCGATCCAGGCGCTCGGCTCGCGCGCCGGCACCGACGTCCAGGTGGCCGCGTTCGACGGCACCGAGGACGGCCTCAAGGCCATCGAGGCCGGTACGCTCTCGAGCACGATCGCGCAGCAGCCCGCCGAGCTCGGCGCCCTCGCGGTCGACCAGGCCGTCAAGGCCGTCAACGGTGGCAGCGGCGACGAGGGCCCCTCGGACCAGGCCGTCGAGGTCATCACCGTCACGAAGGAGAACGTGGGTGACTTCACCGAATGAGTGGTTCTGAATCGCAGGGCGCCGGCACGGTCGTCGTGGTCGGGTCGATCAACGTCGACCAGGTCGTGACCGTCGACCGCCTGCCCCTGCCCGGCGAGACGCTGATCGGCTCGTCGATGACCCTCTCCCCCGGTGGCAAGGGCGCGAACCAGGCCGTGGCCGCCGCCCGCCGCGGAGCCCGCACCGTGATGATCGGTGCGGTCGGCGACGACGGACGTGCCGACGACGCCCTGCCCTACCTCCGCTCGAGCGGTATCGACGTCAGCGGCGTCGACACCGTCCCCGGGCCCACCGGCCTGGCGATCGTCAGCGTCGGAGGCGACAGCGAGAACACGATCGTCGTCGTCCCCGGGGCGAACGGTGCCGTCTCGGCGTCGTTCGTCGGAGGGCACGCGGGCGCGTTGGCCGATGCTGCGGTGGTCGTCCTGCAGGGGGAGATCCCCGTGGACGGCATCGCCGCCGCCGTCCAGCACGCCGGAGGGCGCGTGGTGTTCAACCTCGCCCCGGTGATCGACGTGCCGGCGGACGTGGTGAAGGCCGCGGATCCGCTGGTCGTCAACGAGCACGAGGGTCGGCTGCTGCTGGCCGCGTGGGGCGCTTCTGGTTCTGCCGCGGCTTCCGAAGCCGAGGAGGCGCGGGTCGACGACGAGTCGGTCGTCGCGTCCCTGCGCGCCCAGGGAGTCAGCTCGGTCGTCATGACCCGCGGTGCCGCCGGCGCGATCGTCTCCGACGCGTCGGGCACCGTGCTGGTGGCCTCGCCTCGCGTCGCTGCCGTCGACTCCTCCGGAGCCGGGGACGCCTTCGTCGGTGCCCTCGCCGCCGGGCTGGCCGCGGGTGCGTCGCTGCTCGAGGCCGCTCAGGACGCCGTGCGGGTCGGGGCCTTCTCGGTGACGGGCGTCGGCACGCAGGCGTCGTACCCGACGCTCGAGGACGAGCTGCCTGCTGCTGCCGGGGTGACCTCGTGAAGCGCGGTGGCCTGCTCAACGCCCAGCTGAACCACGCCGTCAGCGGCCTCGGCCACGGCGACCTCGTGGTCGTCGCCGACTGCGGACTCCCCCTGCCTGCCGGAGTCCCCGTGGTCGACCTCGCCGTCGTCCATGGCCTGCCCGCCTTCTCCGACGTGCTGGATGCCCTGACAGCCGACGTGGTGTTCGAGGCCTGCACGGCCGCGGACGAGAGCCGGGGCCGCGAGGCCGGCGACTGGATCACGTCCCGGTTCGACGACGTGGCCTACGTCTCGCACGACGAGCTGAAGCGGCTCTCGGGTGGGGCGCGCCTCCTCGTCCGGACGGGTGAGGCGACCCCGTACGCCAACGTCGTCCTCCGCTGCGGCGTCCCCTTCTGAGGCACCTGCTCCCCCTCGAACCCCGTTCCGTGCGATGAACCCCGAACCTTCGTGGTTCATCGCACGGAACGGGGTTCTTCGTCGTCCGAGCCCGTCAGGAGGCGCGGTGCCGGCCCCCGATACCGCCCTGACCAGCCTCTTCGCAGGCCCCCCTTCGGGGGTTACGGGAAGCTGAACGCGCGCTGCGTCGCTACCGGTTCAGAAGCCCGAAAGTCAAATCCCTTGTGCACAGGCGGATGTCAAATCGGATGTCTCAACCCCCGGTTTAGACAATTTTCTCCACACAGGTGTGGAATGACGAAACCCCAGGTCAGAAGCCCCTAGTTTGACTAAAGTATCTCGTTGTCCACAGCACGATCCACAGTTCTCCCCAGGGTTGTCCGGCGTTGCTCACCTGTTCTCCCCAGAGTTATCCACAGGTGCATTTGCTGTGGAGAACTCGGTGTCCATAAGGTGTACCCGCGCTCGTCAGGGGTGGATCACGGCGGTTCGGCAGGGGGATGTCGGGGGTCTGTCGTACAACTGCCTTGAGCGTCTTCGGTGCTGCCCCGCACCCACCCGATTCTCGCTGGAGGACCCATGTCGATCGCCCATCTCGGTCTCGCTCCCGATGCGTCGAACGCCCGCGATCGCGACCGTGGTGGCCCCGTCAACATGGACCGCGTCCCGCCGCACGACCTGCTCGCCGAGCAGAGCGCGCTGGGCGGCATGCTGCTCAGCAAGGACGCCGTGGCCGACGTGATCGAGACGGTCCGCGGCATGGACTTCTACGTGCCCAAGCACGAGGTCATCTACGACGCGATCCTGGGGCTGTACTCGCACGGCGAGCCCACCGACGTCATCACGGTCAGCGACGAGCTGATGAAGTCGGCCGACCTGTCGCGTGCCGGGGGAGCGGAGTACCTCCACACCCTCACCGGCGTCGTGCCCACTGCGGCGAACGCGGGGTACTACGCGTCGATCGTCGCCGAGAAGGCGGTGCTGCGCCGTCTGGTCGAGGCCGGCACGCGCATCGTGCAGATGGGTTACGCGAGCGAGGGCGAGGTCGTCGACCTGGTCAACAACGCGCAGGCCGAGGTCTACAACGTGGCCGGTGGCGTGCAGACCGAGGACTACGTGCCGCTGAACGAGGCGGTGACGGTCGCGATCGACGAGATCGAGGCGGCCAAGGGTCGTGACGGTCAGATGACGGGTGTGCCGACCGGGTTCGCGCAGCTCGACGCCCTGACGAACGGGTTCCACCCGGGTCAGCTGATCATCGTGGCGGCGCGACCAGCGCTCGGTAAGTCGACGTTGGCGCTCGACCTGGCGCGGGCGGCGTCGATCAAGCACGGGCAGGCGTCGGTGTTCTTCTCACTCGAGATGGGGCGCAGCGAGATCGCGATGCGTCTGATGTCGGCCGAGTCGAGTGTGCCGCTGCAGAACATGCGTAAAGGAACGGTCGACGCGCGGGACTGGACGAACATCGCGCAGGTGCGCGGCCGGATCAACGACGCGCCGCTCTTCATCGACGACTCGCCCAACATGACGTTGGTCGAGATCCGGGCGAAGTGCCGTCGCCTGAAGCAGCAGCACAACCTCAAGCTCGTGGTGATCGACTATCTGCAGCTGATGACGTCGGGCAAGCGGGTCGAGAGCCGTCAGCAAGAGGTGTCGGAGTTCTCGCGTGCGCTGAAGCTGATGGCGAAAGAGCTGCAGGTGCCGGTGATCGCGCTGTCGCAGCTGAACCGTGGTCCCGAGCAGCGTGCCGACAAGAAGCCCGCGATCAGCGACCTGCGAGAGTCCGGTTCGCTCGAGCAGGACGCCGACATGGTCATCCTGTTGCACCGCGAGTCCGCCTACGAGAAGGACAACCCCCGCCAGGGCGAGGCCGACTTCATCGTCGCCAAGCACCGCAACGGCCCCACAGACACCATCACCGTGGCGTTCCACGGCATGTTCTCCCGCTTCGTGGACATGCCCAGCTAGCGAATCGCCTCGCGGACGTCGGGCTCGGGCACGCACATGGTCAGCTCTGCGCCAGGTTCGTCACCAGGTTCAGGGTGGTGGCGATCAGGACGGTGCCGAAGAAGTACGACAGCAGGGCGTGGGGGAGTGCGGTGCGTCGGGTGCGGGTGTCGTCGGGTTCGACGTCCGGGGCCGAGTACGCCATGCCGATGGTGAAGGCCAGGTAGGCGAAGTCGCTGTAGGTGGGAGGCGCCTCCTGCTTGGCGTCGAAGCCGTCGCGGTCGTGGTCGACGTAGTAGATCCGGGCGTACTTGAGGGCGTACATCGTGTTGACGAGGGCCCAGGCGACCATCGTCGCGAGGATGCCCAGCACGACGGTGACGACCGAGACGGGGTCGCTGGCGTCGCGTGCTTGGACGAGCGCCAGCAGCATGGCCCCGACGCTCGCGAGGCACGCCACGACGAGGGCGTCGTCGGTGAGGCGCGAGCTGGACTCCTCGTTCGCCAGGCGCTCGGTGCCGGCCGCGTCCTGTGGCCAGCAGCCCCGCCAGACGTGCACCAGGGCGATGAGGCCGGCCGTGCACCAGGCCGCCAGGGGGCCCAGCGTCGGTGCACCGGCCAGCCCCACGCCCACGCCGACGGCGACCCCGATGGCGACGTAGAGGCCCGTCCGTCGGGGGGACAGGATGCGGTCGTCCATCGGTGCTCCTCGGTTCTCGGGCCGGTTCGGGTCCGGTCCGGGGTAGGGGTCGGGGTCGGGGTCGGGGTCGGGATCGGGTTCGGTCGGATCAGCCGGCCGACGGCACGGCGTCGGGGTGCAGCACGACCTTCGTCCAGCCCTCGCCGCGGGCGTCGAAGTGCTCGTAGGCCTGCGGGGCCTCCTCGAGCGACAGCTCGTGGCTGACGATCCACGACGGCTTCGCCTTGCCGCCGGCGATCAGGTCGCGCAGGGCCCGGTTGTACTTCTTGACCGGGCACTGGCCGGTAGCCATGGACTGCCCGCGGAACCAGAACTGGCCGTAGTCGAACGGGATGACGCCCTGCTTCGCCAGTTCGTCGGGCGCGCCCGGGTCCTGCGGCACGTAGACGCCGACGACGCCGAGGTCACCGGTGAACCGCACCGACTGCACGAGACGGTTCAGGGTGAGGTTGGGCTGCTCGGCACCGTCGGGGTCGTGGGCCTGGTAGCCGACGCACTCGCAGCCGTTGTCGGCCCCGAGTCCCATCGTCAGGTCGAGGACGGCCTCGACCGGGTCGACGGACGAGTCGTCGATGGGGATCGCGCCGATCTCCTCGATCGCCGCGAGCCGGTCGGGGTGCCGGTCGACGACCATCACCTTGCTCGCCCCCTTGAGGATCGCCGAGTACGCGGCCATCGCGCCGACCGGCCCCGCCCCGTAGACGACGGTCTGGTCACCCGGCGTCACGTGGGCCATCTCGGTCGCGTGGTACCCGGTGGGGAAGATGTCGGCGAGCATGACGTAGTCGGTCTGCCGTTCTTCGGCGTCCTCGCCGAGGCGCAGGCAGTTGAAGTCGCCCCACGGCACGCGCAGCAGTTCGGCCTGCCCGCCGGGCCACGGGCCCATGTCGGCGAACCCGAAAGCGGCGCCGGCCCAGGCGAGTTCGGGCTGGGCGGTGAGGCAGTAGTTGGTCAGGCCGCGTTCGCAGTTCTTGCAGTGGCCACAGGCCACGTTGAACGGCAGGACGACCCAGTCGCCGACCTGCACCTTGTCGACGGCCGAGCCGACCTCGATCACCTGGCCCAGGTTTTCGTGGCCGAACCAGCGGCCGGTCTCGAAGTCGGTGCGGCCTTCGTACATGTGCAGGTCGGACCCGCAGATGTTGGTGCTGGTGATGCGGACGAGGACGTCGGTGGGCCGCTCGATGCGGGCGTCGGGGACGTCGCTCACCGACACCTTCCTCGGCCCTTCGTAGACGACTGCTCTCATGATCTCTTCCCTTTCTTCGGTGGTGGGGCGACGGAGGCGCGGTGTCGGGTGGTGGGGGAGGCGCGCGTCGGGTGCCGGGGAGGCGCGCCTCCTCGGGTGGGTGGGTCGCGCCTCCTCGGGGTGGCGGGCACGGTGTCAGGTGCCGGGGCGGAAGACGGCGCGGACGCAGCAGTCGTCCTTGTTCTTGAACATCTCGTAGCCCTCGGGCCCCTGCTCGAGTGGGAGGACGTGGGTCGCGAGGTGCTCGGTGTGGAGTTCGCCGGCCGCGATGCGGTCGAGGATCATCGGGATGTAGCGGTGGCCGTGCTGCTGGGCCCCGCGCAGGGTGAGGCCCTTGTTCATGACGGCTCCGAGCGGGAACTTGTCGACGAGCCAGCCGAAGACACCGAGGCTGAAGACGCTGCCGCCCTTGCGGCAGGCGTAGATCGCCTCGCGCAGTGCGGTGGGCCGGTCGGTCTGCAGTCGCAGCTGCTGTTTGACCTGGTCGTAGAGGTGTTGCGCGCCGGTACCGTCGGCTTCCATGCCGACCGCCTCGATGCAGACGTCGGGGCCGCGGCCGCCGGTGCGCTCCTTGAGTTCGGCGAGGACGTCGTCCTGCGCGAAGTCGAGGATCTCGGCGCCGACGTGCTGCCGCACCTGGTCGAGCCGTTCGGGCAGCTGGTCGATGACGACGACCTGTTCGGCCCCGAGCAGCATGGCCGCACGGGCGGCCATCTGACCGACGCCGCCGGCACCCCAGACGGCGACGGTGTCGCCGGGCGTGATGCCGGCGAGGTCGGCGCCGGTCCAGCCGGTGGGGGCGGCGTCCGAGGCGAACAGCGCTGCTTCGTCCGAGACGCCGTCGGCGACGGGGAAGGCGCCGTGGTCGCCGTAGGGCACGCGGATGTACTCGGCGTGGCTGCCGGCGTAGCCGCCGAGGGCGTGGCTGTAGGCGAAGCATCCGCCGATGGGGGAGCCTTAGAGGGTCTCGGTGAGGGCGGGGTTGGGGTTGCCGTTGTCGCACAACGAGTACAGCTCGTGGGTGCAGTACCAGCACCGGCCGCAGGCGACGAACGAGCAGACCACGACGCGCTCGCCGACCTTGCGCTTGCGGACGCCCGACCCGACCTCGACGATCTCGCCCATGAACTCGTGGCCGAGGACGTCGCCCGACCGCATGGTGGGGATGTACCCGCCGAGCAGGTGCAGGTCGGACCCGCACGTCGTGCTGAGGTGGACCTTGACGATGACGTCCTGGTCGTTGAGGATCGTCGGGTCGTCGACGGTCTCGACCGAGGTCTCGTTGACGCCGGTCCAGGTGAGGGCCCTCACAGCAGTCCCTCCTCGTCGGCACGGTCGGTGGCTTCGTCGACGAGGGCGCCGGTGGGGGTGGCCTTGCGCTCGCCGTGGGGAGTGGGGTCGACCCGCAGGACCTCGCCGGCCTCGATGACCTGCTTCGCCCGTCGGAGCGCCACGCGGATCTCCTTGGCCGCCTCGGCGGCGTCGTCCTCGGACGAGGCGGGTTCGCGGAGGCGGGCGCGCAGTTCGGTGCCCTTGTCGGCGGGTGCGGGCCGCGCCTCCACCTCGACGGTGTCCCGGAGGTCGTCGAAGAAGGGTGGGGTGTCGTCGGCACCGAGCACGTCCTGCGGCTGGGCGAGGATCGTGACGGCCTGCCACCGGGAACGGGACTCCTGGGGGGAGCCGGCGCCCTCGTCGGGGCGGCGGCGGTGTCGTCGTCCGACGACGGCGGCTGCGGCGGTCGCCACGGCGGCGACGCCGACGCCGGCTCCGGCGCCGGCCAGGCGGCCGGCCATCAGGCGGCCCACCTCGTCGGGGGAGCGGGGGTGTCCCGCTGCGGATCGGTGGTGTTCATCTCGACCTCCTCGGTTCGCGCGAGTGCGCAGTTCTCTGGATGGGTGAGCGGGCGACCGGTCCCTGGATCTGCCCCCCGGCCGCCCGTTCGACCCCAGTGTGCGCACCGCGCGGCCCGTGCTGCGAGAGGAATTTTCGACCCTTGACACCGCCCGGCCGTCAGTTGTTACGTGGATCGGATGGGGTCCGGGAGGAGGCACGGGGCGGGTCGCCGGATCGGCCCGGCTAGCCAAGACTGTCGGGGTCGGGAGGCGCGGTGAGCGTCGTCGTCGAGAGGTGTCGGGGGGCTCGTGCGGGCTGGCACGGGTGGTGACGGCGGCGCAGGTGCAGGTGCAGGTGCAGGTGCAGGTGCAGGTGCAGGTGCAGGTGCAGGTGCAGATGCAGATGCAGATGCTCGTGTTCGCGTTGTCGCAGCTGAACCGTGGCCCTGAGCAGCGTGCCGACGAAAAGCCCGCGATCAGCGACCTGCGAGAGTCCGGTTCGCTCGAGCAGGACGCCGACATGGTCATCCTGCTGCACCGCGAGTCCGCCTACGAGAGGGAGAACCCCCGTCAGGGCGAGGCCGACTTCATCGTCGCCAAGCACCGCAACGGCCCAACTGACACCGTCACGGTGGCGTTCCACAGGATGTTCTCGCGGTTAGTCGACATGGCCAACTAGGTTTCACTGGATTTGTGACTGCCACAGGTCAGTGTCGTGTTCCAGGCCTTCTTGTCGTGACGTTGGGCTGATTCAAGCGGCTTCGCGTCATAATTTAGTTTTGCTCGCCTTCCGCGGTGCAAGCAGGAAACTGGGTAAAACGCATTGGTTCCAAGATTCCGGAGATGACGGTCAAGTCAAGCCGGAAGAGCCTCGAACGCTGCAGGCGAGATCATGTTCACGTGATGAAACCGACTCTCGATCTGTGGGCATGGTTCGTACTGCGTTCAGTTCTGGTGCGACTACTGTGCGAAGCAGACGGGACAGCACCCAACGGTGCACATGGCAGGGCTGGCGACAAGATTCAGCAGGTCGCCCACATCTACGAGCCTATGCCCGGTAACATTTTATTTTTACCAATTTGATCGGCGATTCCGTCTGTAAATCGGTGCTCACGCCGAGGACCCCCGGAACTCCATGGTCCCAAGCTCACTACTAACCGATCGGGGCAGTTAGGGACTCGACATTCTCGGCACCGAACCAGTCAGTGAGAACCATATGCGCTTCCGAGCTCAGTTTTTGAGTAAAAAGAACGGCCAAATTTGTCGTGGGTCTTGAGGCACATACGTAGAGCAGATTTCGAGCTCGGCGATAACCGGACTGGTGTTTGGCGGCTACTTTGTCCGGGTGCGCTGCATAAGCCAGGAATCTCGGGAAGTTGTACCAGTTCCAGCCGCCCCCAAGGAGAACGACGACGTTCTCGAATTGGGCGCCCTTCACGCCGTGCTCTGTCTCGTATGGAGAGTGATGGTTGACGTATTCGCGAAGCGCCACTATTTCGGCGTAGGCGACAGTCAGAAGCGTCTCCAGTTCGGCTTGTCTTGGGGAACGCTCAGCGTCTTCGTCCAAATCCAGGAGTTCGTCGAGTCGTCTGATGACATCTGCCGGACAGTGGAATGGTTCAGCGCGAAAGAGCTCTAACATTCCGGCGACAGTTCCAGTTTTGGCGGTCTCGACAATTTGGTCTAGCGCAGTACGCAGGCGCGCTTTATCGCTCGGTTTGTGGACGTAGGGGCGATTCATGCCCAGGGCCTCGTAGATTTGTCCGGTTCGGCCGGCTTGGTAGTGCATCAGCGCAAGTTCCACGTCCTCAACGAGAAACCGAACAATGGGGTTTTCTAGCTTGGCGAAGTCATCGTTGTTGTCGAACAGTTCTGCGATCTGCGGATACCCTTGACGCGCAGCGATTGATTTGTGCGTCAAGATCAGGGTCTTGGTCTTCTGCGGTGTCAGATCCCAGCCGTTCTTAGCAAGGATCTCGCGGACCTGTTCCAGCGCGACGTCGATAAGGTCGGCGTCGAGGTCGTCCTGCGTGTGAGGACCCGGCACGCGCCCGGCTTCCCATTTGTCCGTATGGAAGACGAGCGTTTCTCCCCCGGGTTTCGTCGTTGGTAGCGCCTGAGGCAAAGCCGGCCGCATGGCGTTCAAGAGTTTGACTACTGGAGCGCCGGATCTAAAGTTGGTGCCCTTCAGAATGACTTCCAAGTTTTCGTGGCTCAGTTGGCCCACCGAACCTGGGTGAATCTGCTGCCAGTCGTCGCCGAAAAATCCAAAGACCGGGCCAACTGCTGGAACGACGCAGTGAGCCATGATGGCCCGCGCTAAAGCGTCATTTGTGTCCTGATATTCATCGATTAGAACAATGGGGTATTGGCTCTTGAGTCGCGTCACGAACTTGGGGCGGCTAAAAAGCGCAGCAGCTAAGAACGGCACGTCGTCGTGGTCGAGGGAGATGACTGCGTCCGTGACGCGACGATGACCTCGGGCATACTCGATTCGCTGATTCGTGAATCCTTCCAGCCCGGCCTTCTGCAGTGCGCTGGCAAATTTTTCTGAATCAAGGAGATCTCGCATGTCCTTTTGAAACGGCTGGATGACTGACCAGAAAAATTCGTGGATAGTGGCCACGAGAAAGCGTTGGTCCGCGTCGATCCGCTCGAGGATTTCGGCCTTTGCAACATTCGTGTAGGTGATGCATGCGACTTTATGGCCAGGACGAAGGCTACCCAGAGATGACACCTGAAGAAACCTAAGCGCTTCGATGAGTGAGGCGGTCTTCCCGGCGCCGGCACCAGCCTCAACGAGGAAGTTTTTGGAGTTGCTTAGACACTCAGAAATGCGCGCTTGGGCTTGAGTAGCCAAATGGAACGCATTCGTGGCCACATTCTCAGAGCTCATCGGCGTGCTCCATTGCATCTCCTACAGCCGCCGAAGCTACGCTGTCCTCGAGATCTTCTCCAGTCTCCTCGGGCGCGAAGAGCCAGTCCAAACCTTCCGTGAGGTAGCGCGGTGTTTGCCACCCTGTTTTGTCGACCGCGAACTCCACTGCAAAGTCGCTCTTCTTGTACTGCAGAGCCAACTCTCGGGCTGCCGTCTCTCGTTCGTAGAGAGTGCCCGCCGCAGGCTTGAACAACTCGGGGTTCGCGAGAATAAAGGCATCCTCAAAGGTTCTTCCGCAGGGGCCTTCATCGATCTCGGGCACTTGAAATGCAATACGTCGATGCTGGAAGACTTTGTCTGAAGCCTTTGTGGTCAGCAGAATCGCGGGGGTAAGGGGCGGCTCGGTCCCGAACCACGCCTTGATTGCCTCGTTACTTGTCGCACTGCCTGCGTGGACCGTTGACGCCGTCAGGCGATTATTTTGATTTCTCGACACGGCATCCAGGTCCGTCACGATAAGACATTTCAGCTCAAGGAAATCGATTAGGGGGAAGAACTTATGTGCGTAAGCGCCTCCTACCTCAAGGAGGGTTACGTAGTCGCTTCGGGCCTCCTCGGACATTTCAGCAATGAGTTTCGGCACGATGAGGCGTTCGGTCGTTCCTTCGATCAGTATCGCCTTATCCGCGAAAAAAAGATCTGAACTCGTCAGCGTCAGATACTGATGAAGAAATCGAGAATCGATTTGACTGTCTCGGTCTGCTGCGAGCTGCAGGTCTTTGACGACTGTGTGCCTGATGCCTCGTCTGACAGGTTTGTCTAGGAAGTAGCGCACCGCTTTGAATTCGACGGCGTTCGCGATGTGCGAGGAGTGTGTCGAAACAACAAATTGGGCAGGCCACTTCTGCGGAGCCTCAGCGGAAAGCTTCTTGACAATCTCTCCGAGTTGACGGATAAAAATTTCCTGCATTTGAGGGTGCAGATGAGCTTCCGGCTCTTCGATAAAAATGAGGTGGAGTCCGGCCTGTTGGCCTTCTTGCAGCCAGGTGCGGTGCAGGCCGACAAGTTGAAGAAGGATGTGAAGCAGATTTCTCGTTCCGAGCCCGTTATACGCCTCTGGCAGCGAAGGGCCTATCTCGGACGGGTAGCCAACTTTCGTATAGTTCGAGAGCATGCTTTGAATATTCAAGGTGGTCTGTGTCGCGATTCGCGTGCCCGCGGCTCCTGGGAACCCGAACAGCTTGAAGATGGGCTCTAGGGCGACCAGGTTGTCATTAAAGTTGGTGTCGATGGTCTTGTGGACATTCACGAGGGCCTCATCCACAAGGGTGCTTGTTCGACTTTCCGCGGATTCTCCGTCGGTCATCGAAGTGTTGAAAAGACGCTCCATGACTTTCGCGAGGACGTCGCTGTCCTTTGTAGTCACATCATCCAAGCCTCGTTGAGCCCCAACGTGACCGATCTGAATGACTTTCTCTACGTCAGAAAACTCCAGTTGCCGGACATTCGTCGAGTCTCTCGAGTCCTCCGCCCAAACACGGCGACGGTAAGTCTTGGCGATCCGCGTGGTCAAGGCGCGGTAAAACTCTGTTGGTTCTTCGTCTTTGGTCGGGATGGCCAGGCCGTCGAACAGGCGGTTCAATCTGCCGGGAGCGAGCTCGTAACTGACAACTATCAGTGCGTCGGTGCGAGTGTCGTCTAGGTCGATGATGAAGGGAGACAGGGCCCCGTAGTCGTCTATGTTGTCGGAATAGTCGATGTGCATACGGATTTCGATGCGGGGAAGGGATTTGCGCACCTCTTCGTTCTCAGCGTCAGTCTTGTACATACTCAGGGCAGCTTGAAATTCACTCCAGGCAGCAGCGGAGAAGTCCTCAGCGTTGAAAGGCGCGCTAGAACCAGCAAAAATGCGCTTTACAACTTCTCCGAGCGAGGTCTTGCCGCTGTTATTCCGGCCCACCACGACTGTTGTCCTGGCATCTAATTGCACCGAGACCTCGCGAAGAAGGCGAAAGTTCTTTATCTCGAGTTTGGTGATTCTCATGTTTCTCCCCCGGAAGTGACTTCGTCGTAACCCCTCAATACTAGGGCAGTCCCCTGTTGCTCACGGGAATGTCGAAGCCTCAAGTTGCATATGCACTCGTGTTGACCAAAGCAGCGTTCCGGTGAAGCCGCTCCATCAGGAGCCGGAGCGCTTGGAATGAGAGCTCTTGGGTGCTTCTTGAGGGAAGATCAGCGACGCCGCCCCCGTTCCCACTCGCTACGAATTGCAGTGGACGGTCGTCCTGAACTGCTCCGTCCTCGCTCTCATGGGCGGCGTCCAGTCCGTCGACCCGGAGGGGTCGGTCTTCTTGGGGCTCCTCATCATCGGGCTCATGAACCTTCAGATCGTCCAGGCGACACGGCCCGAGCGCCCCGCGAAAGCCGCCCGTCAGGAGGCAGATGATGCGCCGGAGGTGCCTGGCAGACGAGCTACGAGGGCTGACCAGGTCAGGTGGCCTTCGTCGTCCGTGTCTCGCCTCGGGTCTAGGCCGTCGCGGAGGCGGGGGTCGGCTGCTCGTCGACAGCGTCTTGGGCGGACTCGCTCTCGCGCGATGAAGCGATCGCGCCGAGGTCGAGTGACGGCGTGGGCTGAAGGAGCTGTCGGAAGTCGTCGAGGAAACTCTGGCTGTCGTGGTTGGCCAGGACGGCACTCAAGGCTCCCAGCAGTCGCTGTTGGTGCGCCTCCTTCTCGTGAGGGCTTCCGAAGGCCGGGAGGTCTTCCCGGAACGCAGGTTCGTGTTCTAGATGGCCGATGAGAGAACGGAAGTAATCGAGACCGGTACGCCGCTGGAAACCGAAGGTCAGGTGCAAGGAGTGGTCGCCCGAACCGCGGACGGCGTGCCACCAACCACGGGGGAGGTAGACCACCTGGCCAGGAAACAGATTGCCGCTCCACACGGGAAGGGAGGGGCGTTCGTTGTCGGCGTCGACCTGATGATCGAGGGGTGCCCGCGTTCCGGGTCCGAAGATGTCCCAGTACTTCTGGCCCTCGACCTGGACGATGAGGACGTCGTGGTCATCCCAGTGCGGATCGAACCCCCGTGTCTTGCCCCAGGTGGCATACGAATTGGCCTGGACCCGCTCGTGGGTCAGCTCGGACAGTGCTCGAGCCGCCTCAGTGACCCTGGGAGCGATCTCTTGCAGGTCGTTGATGACGAGCGTTGCACCCTTCGAGAGGATGGCTTCAAGCTTCCCCGCGTCGACTACGGGTTGCTGCCGGCGGCGGGGCGAGCTGGCCTGATCCAGGTACGCGCTCGCCGGGAACGACCGGCCGTCGTTGACCACCTTCAGGTGGGGCGGCACGAGTCGACGCGTGGTGACCAGTTCGTCCAGATCTGACCACGAGATCAATGTCGACGGGTCGACGGGACTCGTCCCGACGAGGTGACGCTCGCCCAAGGCAGCACGAAAGGTGTCCGGGCCGCCGAGGGCCCGAAGGATGGTGTCGAAACTGTTCATGATCGCCCCTGTGTGGTCACGTGCATCGGTGCACTAGCCGGATCTTCGGTCAGGTACATGTCGTCGAGAGCGGCGCCGTCGACGCGGTCGAAGAAGCCCCGCGTCTCTTCGGTCGTGCCGTGCTCCGCGATGTCGAAGTCGCATGCCACCCAGAGATCGTCGAGTTCCTCCGTCGGCCGATAGCCGTCGCTGAGTGTGCCCACCGCCCACTCGGCCCGACCGGCGGTCTCCCACGAGCTGTAGAGGAGCCCGTCGGCGTTGACGACGGCACCCTGGGCGCCGCCCTTGACCCCGCAATAAGGACAATCCGTGAGCGGTTTCGACACGGGTACGGTCATTCCTGCCCCAATGGCCCGCGAGTTGAGTTCGATGAAACGCTCGGCGTTCTCCGCGCTGTAGACGACGTCGTTGTCATAGCCCAGGCCGACGTCGTCTATCAAGGCCAGATGGAAGCTCGCGGTCTTGCCGCACAACGCCTGCTGCAGATCGTCGATGACCGTCTCGAGGCCGTCCAGGTTCCGGTGCGAGACGTTGACCCTGAAGTTCCACGTGAGATCGGTCGAAGCCACGGCGTCGGCGACGTTCGACAGGATCTTGTCGTACGTGGGACGTCCGTTGCGAGTGACGCGGATCGTGTCGTGCACGTCCCGCCGGCCGTCGAAGGTGATCTGGACGCGATGCAGACCCGCGTCCTCGAGCTCTCGGGACAGCTGCTTCTTGAGGAGAACGCCGTTGGTGACGATCTCGGACATGCGCATGTTGTTCTGCCCGAACTCGTGCAGTACTCCGAGAGCCCCGCGAGGGTTCAGCAGGGGCTCCCCACCGAAGATGAGGACGCTGCTGGTCTCCAGTCGACTACTGGTCATCTGCTGTCTGACGAAGGCGCCCACCTGCGTGACCAGAGCAGGGGTCAGGACGGCTGTCTTGATGCGGGGCGGCGCGGAGCTTCCTTCTTGCGGCAAGGCGGTGTTCTGGAAGCAATAAGCGCAGCCAAGATTGCAGGCCGTGGCGGTCAAGACGGTGACGGCGTAGTTGGAGTCCTCGACGACGCGAGGAAAGCCCTTCTCGGCCAGTGCTGACATCGCGACCTCGGTCAGGCGGCGCGAAGTGACGTCGGGCACAGCTTCTCGGGGCAGCCGTGCGATCTGCGAACCAGAGACAGCCCACCACCCTTCGGCGCCGGGAAGGACTCGGATGGAACTGTCGACGACCTGTTCGACGGTGGCTTGGTTCATGAGCCTCTCATTTCTCGCTGTTCGAGTCCGATCATCGAGTGGTCCTCCTGCTCGGGGGAGGACCACCCGACGGTCGGGCCAGGCGGTGGGCCGATGAGTTCAGCGGCCTCGAGCCCCGGTCGAGCCCTGGTTCAGCCCTTGACGCCGCAGACGTCACGCGCTTCGTCTTCCATCTCGTACACGTCGATCTCCATGTTCCCCACCCCCTTTCACCTCATATACCTGACGCTAGATGGCCGTCGAAAGTAGACGCAAGAGCGATTGCGCAATATTGTTTGCGTAACTGAGAGGCGGGCCCATGACGGACGAAACCGGGCGGATCAGAGAACTCGAGACCCTCCGGGTGATCGCCCACCCGCTCCGCGTGAGGCTGTACGAGCTGCTGGCCACCGAAGGTCCGTCGACGGCCACCCAGCTGTCTCGACAGCTGTCTATTCCGTCGAACACCCTCAGCTACCACCTCCGTCAGCTCTCCAGCCACGACCTCGTGCACGAAGCCGACGACCTCTCGCGAGACGGGCGCGAACGATGGTGGCGCGCATCACCTGGGGGGCTGCACTGGTCGGCCGAGGACTTCCCGGATTCACCGGGGTCGCGCGCCGTCCTCCGAGCTGCGGAACACGTCATCGCGACCCGTCGAGTCGCACGCCTCCGAGAATGGCTCGACTCGGGCTCCGCCGAGTGGGGACCTGCATGGTCGGCCGCGGCTCGCAGCTCGGACTCCATGCTCACCTTGTCGCAGGACGAACTCGAGCAGTTCGGGGCCGAGATGGAGACCGTCGTCGCCCGCTGGGTCGATCGATCACGGGCCGCCAAGGCGAACCCAGCCGACGACACGGCACCCGTCCGGGCGCGCATCTTCACGTTCTTCCACGCCTTCCCGATCGGCTCGGAGGGTGGCGGTGTCGATGAGCTCGGCACCTAGACGCGGCAACGCCGTTCGAAACAAGCCGTTCCGGGTCTACATCGGTGGTTTCGGCGCCTCCCTCGTCGGCGATCAGATCTGGTTCGTCTCCCTGGCCTGGGCAGCGAGTCAGCTGGGCTCACCGGGACAGACGTCTCTCGTCATGGCCGCCGGCTCGGTTCCTCGAGCGCTCTTCCTGCTGGTCGGAGGGGCGGTGGCAGATCGCTTCGGGGCACTCACGGTCACCCTCAGAAGCCAGATCGGCCGCATCCTCGTGATGGCGACCGGCGCGGTGCTCGTGTTCGTCATCGGTGCCGGAGAGCTGTGGCCGCTGCTCATGATCGCCCTGCTCTTCGGCGTGCTGGACGCGGCGCACATGCCGGCCGCGGCCGCTCTGCCGCCCCAACTCCTCGAGCCGGACGACCTGCCCGCCGGTCAGGGGTTCGTCCAGTCCCTCGAGCGAGGCGCTCTCGTCGCCGGAGCGCCCCTCGGTGGCCTCGTCGTCGCGTTCGGCGGACTGCCCACCGCCATGGTGGTCAACATGGTGCTGTTCTCGGTGGCGTGGCTCATGCTGCGATCGCTCCACCGAGTCACGGACGGGCCCGCGACCCTCCCCGAGCACAACGCCGACGACGAATCGATCTGGGCTTCCCTGACGGGCGGGTTGAGATACGCGGCCACGGACAAGGCCCTTCTGAGCACGCTGATCGTCGTGACCGCGCTGAACCTCGGCCTGGCAGGACCTTTGAACGTCGGGCTCGTGCTCCTGAGCGGCGAAAGGGGCTGGGGGGCGGCGATGTACAGCCTGGTGCTGAGCGCCTACGCCCTCGGTGCCATCTCGGGTGCGCTGACCGTCGCCTTCCAAAAGCGCGTCCGGCGCCCGGCCCTGGTGGCGCTCGTCTGGATCATGCTCGGCGGATTCGCCATCGGGCTCGTCCCTCTCGCACCGAACCTGCCGCTCGCCGCGCTCGCGGTGGCGTTCGCCGGTTTCGCTTTCGGCCCGGGGAGCGCACTGCTCGTCGGCCTCATCCAGGCGCGAACAGAACGTCGCTACCTGGGACGCGTCATGGCACTCGTCAACTTCTCGGCGCTCGGCCTCACCCCGGTTGCCTACGTCCTCTTCGGTCAGGGCGTCACGCTGTCCAGCCTCGACGCCACCTTCATGACGAGCGCGGGCCTCGTGGTCCTCGCTGCCGCCGCAGCCTTCTTCATCGGGCCGCTGCGCCGGGCCCGACTGACGACGGACTAGCGGCGCGTGCCCTGCCGTCCGGAGGGCGATCAGAACGACACCTGTCGTCCACGTCTACCCTGGTGGGCATGACCGATCTGCCTGCCCGCACCCGTTTCGCCACCGTCGACGCCGAGCGTTCGGTCGCCTTCGCCGAGGTCGACCTCGAGGCTCCGGGGGAGCAGCAGGTCGTGGTGCGCATCCGCTACACGGGCGTCTGTGCCACCGACACCCACGGGTGGGCGTCCGGCGGGCTCATCCCGGCCGCAGTGTTCGGCCACGAATGGACCGGCACCGTCGTCGCGGCCGGCAGCCGGGTCACCACCGTCGCCGTGGGGGACCGCGTCGTCGCCAGCGTCGGCCCGCCCTGCGGCACCTGCGCCATGTGCCGCGCCGGACACCCCGACCACTGCGACACCGCCTTCGCCGAGGCCAACGGCATCTCGCCCGACGCCCCCACCCACGGAGCCTTCGCCCAGCACGTCACCGTCCACGAACGCCGTGTCCAACGCGCCCTCGACGGCCTCACCGAGGAGCAGCTCGCCCTCGTCGAACCCACCGCCGTCACCTTCCACGCCGTCCGCCGCGCCGGCCAGCGCCTCGGCGACGTCGTCGTGGTCCAGGGCGCCGGCCCCATAGGCCTGCTCACCGCCCAGCACGCCCGTCACGCCGGCGCTGGAGCCGTCGTCATCGTCGAGCCCATGGAGGCGCGGCGCGAGACCGCCCGCCGCCTCGGCTTCACCGACGTCCACGAACCCGGTGACGCCTTCCGCGCCCGCGTCCTCGAGCTGAGCGACGGGCTCGGGGCGGACGTCCTCTACGAGTGCACCGGCGCCTCCTCGCTGTTCCAGTCGAGCGCCGAGCTGGTCCGCCGCGGCGGCACGCTCGCGCTGCTCGGCTACCCGATGACCACCTCGGAGGTCTCGTACGGCGACTGGCAGAGCCGCGAGCTCACCGTCGTCGGCAGCCTCGCCTACACGCACTCCGACTTCGTCGGTGCGATGCGCGCGCTCGCCGACGGCTCGGTCGAGGCGGGGCCGCTCATCACGGGCACGGTCGGGCTCGACGAGCTGCCGGCCCTGCTCGTGGAGCTGGACAGCGGGGAGACGCAGCACGCGAAGGTGCTGGTCTCTCCGAACGGGTGAACCGAGGGCGCGGCCGCCGGGCTCTACGTACTGCGGGCCCTGGGATGATGGGGCGGACTCCCTAGACGTGAGGAATGCACGAGATGACCGAGCCTGCTGTTCCCTCCCACGAGGTCTCGACTCCGGAGGAGTCGGATGAACTCGCGCCCCCGTCGGCGCTTCTCTCCGAGACCACGTTGCGACTCGTCACGCCGCTGACCCTTCAGGCCGGACTTCGCCTCATCGGCGTCGTGTGGAGCGTCAGTGACGAGGAAGTCGCCGAGAGCACCGGTCTTTATTGCTGGGTTCATGGTGCGCGCGACGACGACCCGTTGCGATCAGGTGTGCTCTACATCGGCATCGCCGAGGGTGAAGGTGGTCTGAAGACGAGAACCACCAACGAGGAGAGTTGGCGAGGGGGAGACCACGCGCACGGCATCGCGCTCGAGCGCACTCACGCCGTGGTCGTCACCGGCAGCGTCGACGCTGCAGTCGCCGTCGATCTCGGCTGGGTGGACGACCTGATCTCGGACGGTCGACTCTCCCCGACGGCGCGCCCGTTCGTGGATGAATGGCGAGAGGAAAAGGTGTTGAAAGAGGTCGAGGAAGTCGCCATCCGCCTCGCCATCCATCTGGGCGACACCGGTGCTCCCGTCAACTCGTTCCACGCCGGCGCCTGGCGAAACGATCGCCCCGCCGACTGGGTGGCCTTCGCCATCGCGCGCGAGCTCACTCGTCGGCACGGGGGTGGCTGAGGCCATCCACCCTGCGGGACCGCAGGAGGCGCTGGTCGCGTGACCCGCGCCTCCTCTGTTCACTGCTGGTCGGGCACGCAGGCGTAGTCGTCGCCGAAGGCGTCGGTGACGCGGCGGATGGCCTCCGGGGTGCCCCACTGCTCGACATACTCGCAGGCGTGGTCGGCCCGGGACGCGTACATGCCGAACGCCCCGACGTCGACGTAGCCGTAGTCGTAGCGCTCCGAGGGGCGTCCGCCGGCGCCGGGCTCGTCGGGCAGGTCGATGACGAAGCCGTCGGGGAAGCGCAGCTCGACCCCGTGCGGTGAACAGGACGGGAGGGTCTCCGTCGTGAGGTCGGCCACGATCACCGGCTCGTACGTCGTGCAGTACGGGAGGCGCGCGTCGGAGCCCGACAGCACGAGCGGCACGTCCGGGTCGGCCCGCACCGCGAGCACCAGCAGCACCGACACCACGAGCAGCGCGGTGACGATGCCGGCCAGGACCTTCATGAGGTGAACCTACCGCCCACCCGGTGCCGGCGAGGCGGAGGGAACGCAGCCGCGGGAGGCGCTGGTCACCTGACCCGCGCCTCCCGCCCCCAGCCCCGATGCGGTGGCCGTCTCGTTCGCGCGGATTCCATCGCCCGGCGGAGATTCCTGAGGATCACGTCAATCGGCTGGCGTCGCTCGCCGAGGGCGTTCTAGCGTTTTTCCAGACCGATCAGTACACCAACGGAATCCGACCGAGAGGACGCAGACCAATGACCTGTACCCGAAAGATCTCCACCACATTCCTCGCCGGCACCCTGGGCATCGCCCTTGCTTTCGGTGGGGCGACGGCCGCGCAGGCCGCACCGACCCCGACCTCGTCGGCGCAGACCGTGTCGGCGACCCCCCAGGAAGCCGCGCCCGCCCCCACCGAGGCGCAGCTGGCCGAGATGGAGGAGGCGCTCTCGATCATCGAACGCATCCCCGATTCGGTCCTCCAAGCCGGAGACGCTGCCACGCAGCAGTGGCTCGCCGAGAACGCCCCGGCCCCGAGCGCAGGCGGGGGAGAGGTCACCCTCCAGGCGAACGTCCTCGGCTGCGCCGGCGCCATCGCCACCGTCATCGCCTCGACCGCCTTCCCCGCGGCGAAGATCCTCAAGGCCAAGGCGCTCATCAAGCAGCTGGGCGGTGTCACCGAGGCGGCCAAGATCATGTGGGGCGCGAGCTTCTCGTACGAGAAGGTCAAGGCGTTGGGCGGCGCCGCTGCCGCACTCGCCGGTGAGCTCATCGGCATCACCCAGATCAAGGAGCAGTGCTTCTCATGACGAACTGGCTCCGCGCCCTCGCCCCGCTCGCCCTGACCGCGATCGCCCTGGTGGTCTTCTTCACGGCCGATCGCACCGTCGGCATGCTGCTGATCGTGGCCGCCCTCGCCTCGGCGTTCATCGCCGGCAAGAGCGCTCTCGGCCGCCCGTCCCGACGCCCCGAGCGTGACGTCGACCCCGCCGAGGTCCGTGCCTACCGCGAAGCCCACCCGGGCAGCACCATCAGCGATGCCGTCAGCGCCGTCGGGGGTACCGCTCGCCCCTGATCAACGACACCGACACGACGAGCCGCACCCGAGAAGGGTGCGGCTCGTCGTCGTCGATGGGCTCGTGGCGTCGACTGCGTGACGGGCGCCGGCCAGCCGTACCGAGCCTCCTGGGCCAGGCCCCTACGCGGCGACGTCGAAGACGACGACCCGGGCGGACGCGTCGCCGAGGTAGCTCGCGACCGGCTGGTGCGCGGGGTGGGGCAGATAGCCGTCGCGGGCCGCGGCGTCACGGAAGCGCACCACGAGCATCCAGTCGAAGCCGGCCTCGAGCTGCTCGGGGCTGACGCTGCCGCCACTCGACACCGACAGCACGCCGTCGATGCCGGTCAGGTGCTCGGTCGACAGCCGCGTCGCCTGCTCGGCCACGTCGGCCGGGGCTCCCTCGGCCCACTCGACCAACACCACGTGCACGATCTCGTCCGTGTCGGCCATCCGCGCATCCCCTCGTCGTCGCCGCTCGTCGCGGCAGGTCACCCGATCCTGACACGGGCGTCGCCCCGGCGGTCGGCCCGGGCGGCATCGCCCCCACGCGCGAACGCAGGAGGCGCGGGTCACGCGACCCGCGCCTCCTGCGTTCCCGTCGTCGCGATCTAGCGGCGGACGGCGTCGATCTTCAGCATGCGCGCGATGACCGAGTCGAGCTGGCTGTCGTCGAAGATCTTCTTCCAGTCGTCGCGGACGATCGACTCGCGGCCGTAGTCCATGGCGATGTGGCAGGCGTCGCTGAACGGGTTCGAGCCGCGCAGGCCGTTCGTCAGCGCGATCCAGGTGTGGCCGTAGAGCATCGCGCGAGCGGCCTCGTAGGGGACCCCGACGCCGTCGACGGTCTCTTCGAGCGCCTCCTTGAGGAACGCGCCGATCATGCAGGCCATCGTCTCGACCAGCGTCGGCTCGAGGACGGCCAGCTGCTTGACCGTCACGTAGTGCACGGCGATGACGGGTGCGTAGATCGTCGAGATGACCTGCGTCATCAGCTCGCGGACGGGGGAGTCCTCGGCCACGCCCTCGAGCGCGGCGACGACCTCCTGCGGGGCGGCCACGCCACCGAAGGTGTCGGCCCACTCCTCTTTCGTGGTGCGCTCGAGGAACACGCTGGGGTGGCAGGGGTGCGCCACCGCGTAGTGGATGTCCTCGCGCACGGCGAGCAGGCCCGCGTAGGCGGCCGCCGGGTCGAGGGTGAGGATGACGGCGCCGGTCTTCATCGCCGGGACGACCTGCTCGGAGACCTTGCCGAGCACCACGTCGGGCACGGCCAGGATGACCACGTCGGCGTCCGCCACGGCCACGTCGGTCGCGGTGACCGTGCGGCCGAGCGACTCGATCAGCTCGACGCCGGCGGGCGACGCCTCGCTGTAGAGGGTCGTGTACGCGCTCTTGGCGAGGTTGTTCGAGACGCGCTGGCCCATCTTGCCGCCGGCGCCGATGACGGCGACGGTGACGTCGGACGAGCCCTGCCCGTCGGCGTAGGTGACGGTGCTCTCGGGGGCGGTCGTGTCGTGGGTGTCAGTCATTGTTCTTGCTCCTCAGTTCAGAGATGGTTCGTGTCGTCCACTCGGCTTCGAGCCGCGTGGTGGTCTCGGGGTCGCCCTGCCAGGGCAGCCAGTGCTCGACGACCTGGTTGACGGGTCTGGTGCCGCCGTCGCGGGCGTCGAGCGCGGCACGGATGCCGTCGTAGTCGAGGAGGCCCTCGCCGAGCGGCGTGCTGGTCAGGGCGAACCCCACCCAGCCGTCCTTCCGCGAGAAGGCGAAGTCCTTCACGTGCCAGTTCGCGACGTGGGGCAGACAGCGCGCGGTCACGTCGGCCGGGTGCTCCAGGTTCGCGACGGTGTTGGCCGGGTCGAGCACGATGCCGAGCCGCGGGCTGGCGACTGCCCGTACGACGGCCACGAGCTCGGTCGAGCCGACCTGCTCGTAGGTCTCGAGGGCGAGGGTGACCCCCGCCTCCTCGTACTCGGGCAGCACCTCGCGCAGCCGACGCTCGGTCTCGGCCGCGTCGGGACGGTCGTCACCCGCCGTCCACATGCTGCGGACCAAGGAGGCGCGCAACGCGACCGCGAGACGCAGCCACGTCCGCAGGACGGTCGGCCCGGTGCCCCGGGTGCCGAGTTCGAGCGTCAGCCCGAGCTCGTCGGCGAGGTCGCGCAGCGCGGCGAGCTGCTCGTCGGTGTAGCCGGTCAGGGCCTCGTGGTCGCAGATCTGGAACAGCCGGACGCCCTGCGCGGCCGTGTCGCGCAGCATGTCGTCGAGCGTCATCGGCCCCGGGACGAGGTCGCTGCCCCGCCAGAAGTACGCGTAGGTGCTGAGGCCGATCACGAGGCCACCTCGTCCCGGCGTGCGGCGTCGAGCGCCAGCGATTCGTCGAGCGCGAGCGCCTCGTCGAGGATGCGCTCCACCGCGGAGGCGTCGTGGGCGAAGCGACCGAGGAACAGCCCCCGGACCTGGCCGCCCAGACCGGTCAGCAGTCCCGGACCGGCGCTGCCGCCGTAGATCACCCGGCTGCCGGCGCGATCGGGAAGCCCCGCGAGGTGGTCCTCGACGGCCGCCACCACCGCGGTGATGTGGCCCGCGGACGCCGGCACCGGTGCGCCGATCGCCCAGAGCGGCTCGTACGCGACGACGAGGGCACCCGGGAGGCCGGCCTCGTCGGCCGCCGCGAGGGCGAGGTCGATCTGCTGCGTCACCTCGAGCGCGGCGAGGGCGGGCGACGTCTCGTCGGCCTCGCCCACGCAGAGCAGCGGGGTGATGCCGTGGCGCAGCGCCGCCGCCGTCTTGGCCGCGACGACCGCGTCGTCCTCGTGGAAGAGCGTCCGCCGTTCGGCGTGGCCGATCTCGGCGAGGGCGCAGCCGATCTCGGCCAGCTCGGCGCCGCTGACCTCGCCCGTGAAGGCGCCCGCGTCGTCGGTCGCGAGGTCCTGGGCACCGAGGCGGACCGAGGTGCCGGCCAGCGCCTCCTGCACGGGGACGAGCGACGGGAACGTCGGCACGACGAACAGGTCGACGACGCCCCGCCGGACGGCCGGGTGGCGCCGCGCGATCTCGGCCACCTCGGCGCTCCACGCGAGGGTCCTCGCGTGCGAGAAGTACATCTTGAGGCTCACCCCGATCGTGAAGCGGGCCGAGGGGGGCCGGACGGGGGCGGTCACCGGATCGCTCACGCCGCGTCGATGCCGACGGGCTCGCCCGACCCGTCGTAGCCGCAGATGGCCGCGACCTTCTCGGCCGAGGCGCTCGAGGTGTCGAAGCGGTAGGTGAGGAACTCCTTCGCCAGGCGGCGCATGAGCTCGACGCCGATGACGCGCTGGCCCATGCAGAGCACCTGGGCGTCGTTCGAGAGGACGGCGCGTTCGACCGAGAACGTGTCGTGCGCGGTCACCGCCCGGATGCCGGGCACCTTGTTGGCCGCGATGGCGACGCCGAGACCGGTGCCGCAGATCAGGATCGCGCGGTCGGCGCGGCCGTCGGCGACCATGCGGGCCGCCTCGACGGCGACGTGCGGGTAGGCGGTGTGGCCGTCGGCGGCGACCCCGACGTCGGCGACGCTCGCCACCCCGTCGTTCGCCTCGAGGTCTTTCTTGAGGACCTCTTTGTAGTCGTACCCGGCGTCGTCCGATCCGACGACGATGCGCAGCTGGTCAGCCATGGTGGTGCCTTTCGTGGAGGGTGGGGAGGGGAGGGTCACGCGGCGGGCTGCGGCGCGAGGACGCGTCCGACGGCCCGCGTGATGAGCCCGAGCGAGGTGGCGCCGGCGTCGGGCGTGCCGAGGCTCTTCTCGGCGTGCGGCCGGGCGCGGCCCATCTTGGGCAGGAGGTCGGCCGTCGCCGCGGCCGCCGTCACGGCGACCTCGGCCGCGGTGGCCCACGCCGTGGCGAGGTCGGCCCCGTCGTCGACCGCCGCGGAGAGGGCCGCGTCGAAGGGGACGAGCACGTCGACCATGGTCTTGTCGCCGACCGTGGCGCCGAACTCGAGGATCGCCTCGGTGGCGGCGGAGACGCCGCGGGACACGGAGGCGCGGTCCGGGGCCGCCTCGTCGCCCACGGCCGCGCCGAGGCTCGCGAGGGCGGCACCCCAGAGGGCCCCGGAGGTGCCCCCGGCCCGGTCGGACCAGGCGTCGCCGGCGAGGTCGAGGACGGTGCCCGCCCCCGCACCGGCGAGCACGGCCTCGCGGGCGGAGGCGACGGCGGCGTGGACCCCGCGCTGCATGCCGATGCCGTGGTCGCCGTCCCCGGCGACGGCGTCGATGCGTCCGAGCTCGTCGACGTTCTCCTCGACCGTGGCCCGCACCGCCTCGAGGGCGCTCAGCACCAGCTGGGCGGCCTGCCGGGACGCCGGGGTCGCGGGCGGGATCGCGATCTCGACCCGCGCCTCCTGCTCGGCGTCGTCCGTCCGCGACGCGACGTCGACGGAGCCCTTCTTGTAGGCGGGGGCGTCGACCGGGGCCGCCCAGAGGCGCTCGAGTTCGTCGTCGAGCCAGAACAGGGTCAGCGAGACGCCGGCCATGTCGAAGCTCGTGACGAGCTCGCCGACCTCGGGCTCGACGACCTCGACGCCCGCCTCGCGCAGCAGGGCGTCGACCCGGGCGTAGACGACGAAGAGCTCTTCGTACTTGACCGAGCCGAGTCCGTTGAGCAGCACCGCCACCTTGCGCCCGCGCGCCTCGTCGACCCCGTCGGGCAGTTCGTCGCTCGCGAGCAGCGCCTCGACGAGCAGCTCGGCGAGGCCGTCCGCCGTGGGGACGTCGGTCTCGCCGATGCCCGGCTCGCCGTGGATGCCCATGCCGACGGCCATGCGGCCCTCGGGCACGGTGAAGAGCGGTTCGTCGGCCCCGGGCAGCGAGCAGCCCGAGAACGCCACGCCGACGCTGCGGGTGCGTTCGTTCGCCTTGACGGCAACGCGGACGACGTCGTCGAGGTCGGCGCCCTCCTCGGCGGCGGCCGCGGCGGACTTGAAGACGGTGAGGTCGCCGGCGATGCCGCGACGCTTGTGCTTGTCGGCGATCGACGCGCTCGAGATGTCGTCGGTGACGGCGACCGTGCGGGTCTCGATGCCCTCGTCGATCAGCTTCTGCTGGGCCTTGTCGAAGTTCAGGACGTCACCGGCGTAGTTGCCGTAGCTGAGCAGGACGCCCCCGCCGTTCTGCGCCGACTTCGCGACCGACCTGACCTGCTGCCACGAGGGCGAGGCGAAGAGGTTGCCGAGGGCCGCGCCGTGGGCGAGCCCCTGCCCGACGAGTCCGCCGAAGGCCGGGTAGTGACCCGAGCCACCGCCGACGACGAGCGCGACGCTGCCGGGGGCCGAGCGGGTCGCCCGGACCACGCCGCCGTGCACCCGTCGCACCCAGCGCTGGTTGGCGGCCACGAAGCCGTCGATCATCTCGTCGGCGAAGTCGCCCGGATCGTTGAAGAGGCGTGTCATGAGAACTCCAGGAGGCGGTGGTCCGGTCGACGGCGCGACGGCACGGCGACGGGGTGCGGAGGGGGCGGGGCCCGGGTCGGGGATCATCCGGGCCCCGCGGGGGGAGAGGGGTGAGCGTCGGTCAGTCGAGCCCGGCGGTCGCCGCCAGGTCGGCCTGCTCGCGGGGGCTCAGGGTGCCCTCGGGCTTCTTCATCCGGCTGAGCGCGATCATCAGCGCGGCCGACAGGAGCATGAAGAACCCGACGATGAACATCGGCACCCGGTAGTCGCCGGTGACGTCGGTGACCAGGCCCGTGATGTACGGGGCGCTGAAGCCGGCGAGGTTGCCGACCGTGT
Organism: Frigoribacterium sp. CFBP 8751; assembly: GCF_014841545.1. Taxonomy (NCBI): domain Bacteria; kingdom Bacillati; phylum Actinomycetota; class Actinomycetes; order Micrococcales; family Microbacteriaceae; genus Frigoribacterium; species Frigoribacterium sp. CFBP 8751. The sequence goes on along the minus strand of NZ_JACYUB010000001.1, from coordinate 112,739 downwards.
TGATGAGCGCGATGCCCGCGGCCGCCGCGGCACCGGTCAGGAACTGCGTGGGCAGGGTCCAGAAGTTGGGCAGTGCCGCGAAGATCGCCATGGCGGTGACCGCGATCACCGCGATGGTGAGGGCGGGGGACTGCGCGTACAGCGCCAGCGGGATGCTCAGACCGCCCACGACGGCGGGGATGACGATGTGCCAGGTCTTGAGGCCGCGACGCGAGGCGTCACGCGACCAGAAGTACAGGGCGATGGCCGCGGGGACGTAGGGGATGGCCGTGATGAAGCCGCGCTGGGTGACGGTGAACTCGGTGCCGAACTGCTCCTGGAAGCCGCCGATGATGGTGGGCAGGAAGAACGCGAGCGCGTAGAGGCCGTAGATGAAGCCGAAGTAGATGAACGAGAGCATCCAGACGCGGCCGTTCTTGAAGACGACCCCGAGGCCCGGGTGCTTGCCGGTGGTCGAGACGGCACCCGTCTTCGTCGAGGCCTCCTTCACCAGCGCCTGGGTCAGCCAGACCTGCTCTTCCTTGGTGAGCCACTTGGCGTCGGCGGGCTTGTCCTTGAGGTAGAACCAGGCGACGATCCCGACGACGATCGCGGGGATGGCGACGCCCATGAACATGAAGCGCCAGCCCTCGAGGCCGAAGAAGACGCCGTCGTGGCTGATCAACCAGCCGGCGAGCGGGGCACCGATGACGGTGGTGAGGGGCTGCGCCAGGTAGAAGAGGGCGAGGATCTTGCTGCGGTGGGCGGCCGGCACCCACAGGCTCAGGAAGAGGATCGCGCCGGGGAAGAAGCCGGCCTCCATGACGCCGAGCAGGAAGCGCAGGGCGACGAGCTGCTCGAAGTTCTGCACCCAGGTGAAGAGCAACGCCACGATGCCCCAGGTCACCATGATGCGGGCGAGCCACTTGCGGGCACCGAACTTGTGCAGGGCGAGGTTGGACGGCACCTCCAAGAGGATGTAGCCGATGAAGAACACGCCCGAGGCGAAGCCGAACTGGGCGGCCGACAGGGCCAGGTCGGACTCCATGCCGTTCGGCGCCGCGAAGCCGATGGCGGTGCGGTCGAGGTAGTTGATGAAGAACATCAACGCCACGAACGGCACGAGCCGGACGGCGACTTTCTTGATCGCGGACTTCTCGACCGCGCTCTGCTGCGCGCTCGTTCGGGTGGTGGTGTCCACATCGACTCCTTCGGATCTAACGACGTTGTTGGATGACGCCTTCGACCGATGCCGGTGGCGCGCAGGAACCATCGTGCCTTTTTCCACGAAAGCTGTCAACCGGTTGACCAATTGAGCGACGGAGCGAGGCGGAGCGAGCGCCTCGAGAGGTGGGCCCATGGGCCCCGAGAGGTCGACCCCTGGGCCCCGAGAGGTGGACCCGTGGGCCCCGCTGACTAAGCTCGCAGCGTGCCGGCATACCCAGAGAGCGACCCCGCGAGCCTCGATCTCGAGCTCGAGATGGTCCCGCGCGGCACCGCGGTCAGCGAGGTCGTCAAGCAGCTCGTGGCCCTCCTGACGGCCGGCGAACTGACCCCCGGGTCGCGCCTCCCACCCGAGCGGCAGCTCGCCGAACGTCTCGGCGTCGGGCGGTCGGCCGTCCGCGAGGCCCTGGCCGCCCTCGAGATCCTCGGCATCGTCACGGTGCGTCCGGGCTCGGGCACCTACCTGCGCGACCAGACCTCGGAGTTGCTGCCGACCACCCTCAGCTGGGGTCTCATGCTGAACGCGGCACGCACGCGCGAGCTCATCGAGGTGCGGGGCGGGCTCGAGATCCAGGCGGCCGCCTACGCCGCCGAGCGGGCCTCCGACGCCGACGTCGAGAAGCTGCGCGGCTACATCGAGGTGATGGCCGACTCGCTCGAGGACCTCGACGCGTTCCTCCAGGCCGACATCCGGTTCCACCTGCAGATCGCCGTCAGCGCCGACAACGTCGTGCTCAAGGACCTCCTGCAGAGCACCCGGTCGCTGCTGCGCCTCTGGGTCGAGCGCGGGCTCACCGAGAAGGACCAGGCCGAGGCCGCGTACCGCGAACACCGGGCCGTCTTCCGGGCGATCGAGGCCCGCGACCCGAACGCGGCGCTCGCGGCGATGCGCGACCACATGGCCACCGCCGCCGACCGCGTCCGGAGCGCGACGGTCGTCTAGGTCGTCGCCGCCCGACGGGCGGGGCGACGTCGTCGCCTCTGCTAGAGAGTCGGTCGGCACCGGCGCGACCGCACGAGAACGCAGGAGGCGCGGGTCACGCGACCCGCGCCTCCTGCGTTCCCTGCCGCTCGGGCCGGTCAGGCGCGACGGCGCAGGACGCGGTGCGCGAGGCCCGCGAGGGCGGCGCCGACGAGGGGTGCCACGAAGAAGACCCAGACCTGGGCCAGCGCGTCGGGGCCGCCGTAGAGGGCCGCCGCCAGCGAGCGGGCCGGGTTCACCGACGTGTTGCTCACCGGGATGCTGATCAGGTGGATCAGCGTCAGGGTCAGGCCGATCGCCAAGGGCGCCAGGGCCTTGTACTCACTCTTGGCGGTTACCGACAGGATCACGCCGACGAAGACGGCCGTCAGCACGATCTCGGTGACGAGCACGGCTCCGAGGCCGAAACCGCCGGGCGACGACGCACCGAAGCCGTTCGAGGCGAAGCCTGAGTCACGGGCCGCGGCGAAGTAGCCGGCGGGGCCGTCGGCGGCGACGAGCGCCACGACGCTCGCCCCGGCGGCGGCACCGACGAGCTGTGCGACGACGTAGCCGGGCACGCTCGCCCACGTGGTCCGGCCGGCCAGGGCGAAGCCGACCGTCACGGCCGGGTTGAAGTGGCCACCCGAGATGTGGCCGACGGCGTAGATGCCGGCCATCACGCTGAGGCCGAACCCCAGGGCCACGCCGAGGAAGCCGACACCGAGCGTGTTGCCGTCGTCCGGGAACGACGACGCGAACACGGCCGTGCCGACGCCTCCGACGACGAGGAGGAACGCCCCGAACGCCTCGGAGCCGTACCGCGCGAGGGGCGTATAGGTCTCGGCGTGCTGCGTGCGCTGTTCTTTCGTGGACCGGCTGGCGGGTGTGGTGCGAGGCATGGGGGATTCTCCGGTGTCGGGTGCGGACGGTGTCGGGTGGGGAGGGGGTCGGGTGTGGAAGGGGGTCGGGTTCGGAGGGGTGTGGGCGGCTAGTCGGCCGACGAGGTGAGGTTCTTCACCGTGTCGGAGGGCACCGGCGGGATGCCTCGCTTCACGCCCTTCAGACCGACGGCGACGAGCACCGCGGTCACGACGGCGAAGACGGCGAACGTGATGAGCGCGGCGGCCCAGAGCGGGAGGGCCAGGGCCAGCAGGGCGACGGCGGTGCCGGCGAGGAGGATCACGGTCACGATCGCGAGGACGGCCCCGACGGCGAGCAGCACGGCGCCGGATCGCGCATCCCGTGCCCGGCCGGCGATCTCGTCGCGCGCCGACCGCAGTTCGGTGCGGACGGCCTTGATGAGGGGCTCGATCGCCCGGCTGCCGAGCTGGTCGCGGAACCTGCCCGCGAAGCCTGCGTCGGCCTGCTTCTCGTCGTCTGCGCTCATGGGGTGGTCCTTCTCTCGGCGGGGCCACTCGGGTCGGTGGCCGGGGATCGCTGTGCCGCGGTGCGGACACGCCGTGTCTCGGTGACACACCATTCGGACGCGAGCGGCAGCCCACCCGTCATCGACCTCCAGCGAGCTTCCAGCCTGGGGTCGCGGCGCACTCGCGAAGCGGCCAGGCGGGGGACAGTGCGGGCCTGTCCGGTGGAGGGTGTGCGGTGTGCGGTGTGCGGCGTGCGGTGTGCGGCGTCGGGTGTCGGGCGGCGTGCGTGCGGTGTGCGGCGTCGGGCGACCGGCGTCCGGCAGGATGGCCTCGTGGCTCGACGCGAACCTCCCGTCATCCGCATCGTCGCGTTGACCAGCGCCGCGGTGCGCCAGGCCGACGGGCCCGAACGGTTCGCGCGCACCGACGCCGCCGTCGACCGTCTGCGCGAGGGCGGACGCTCCCGCGAGGACGCCCTCTACCTGCTCTCGTCGTACTGGACCGGCGAGCACGGCCGACAGCTACCGAGCCCGCGCACGCTGACGATCACCTTCGTGGCGACGCTGGTCGTCTGCATCGGTGCCGTCGTCGCCTTCGGCTCGACCGGCATCGCCTGGATCGCCGCCGTCTTCTTCGGCGGGGGACTGCTCGTGCGGGGGATCGTCGAGCTCTGGCGCCTCCACCGCAACTGGTACGGCTCGCGCGAGCGGCGCACCGCCGTCCGCTCCCTCGTGGGCGTCGCCCTCGACGTCGTCGGCGTCTACCGCGACGGCTACCGCCTCCCCCGGGAGGCGCGCGCGGCCGACCGGCGCTGGTCCCGGTTCACGAAGCCGGGGCCGTCACCACGACGACGGTGACCGGACGGCCTCGTGGCCGTCGTTCGGCTCGGCCAGCCACCGACCAGCGTCGTCAGTCGACCAGGATGCGGAGGGCGTCGACGAGCGCCCGGTTGCCGGCGCGGAGGGCGGCGACCTCGGCCTCGAGGGCGGTGAGGCGGCTGTCGGCGGGTGGGGGTGTGGGTGCGGGAGCGGGTGCGGGTGCGGACTCCGGCTCCGGCCGCGGCTCGGGTTCGCTCTCGGGTGTCGGCTCGGGATCGGGGGCAGGACCGGATGCCGCCCAGGGGTCCTGCTCGGGCTCGGGCTCGGGCTCGGGCTGCGGTTCGGGCACGGCCGCGGTCTGCGGCCCGGCCTCGGCGTCGGGCTCGGGCTCACGCGCGGGCTCCGGAGGTGCGGCGGGCTGCGGAGCGTCGATCGGTTCGTCGTCCGTGGGGGACTCGACCCGCGCCTCCTTGGTGGTCTTGACGACCTGCGAGAACTTGGGCCGGGGCTTCCGCTTCGGCTTGGCGGGTTCGGGTGAAGCCTCGTCGACCCAGTCGCTGAGGGTCTGCCGCGGGACGTTGAACTCTTCCGCGACGACGGTCAGGACGTTGCGGTCGGTGGGATTGGTCATCCGACGTTGCAGCACGCGGGCCGTCGCGGCCTCTCGCGTCTCGTCGTCGTACCACTCGTCGAAAGGCATGCTCCGATTTTAGGGACGCGTCCCTCCCTCCCCTCCCATGGACATGTCATGACCGATTGACAGGACATGAAGACATGGATAACCTCGTCCTGTCGCAGCGGCAGGGCGACGACCCGCACCGACGCGGGAAGCTGTAACCACAACCAATGGAGGAATCGTGGTCACCGACACATCGGGCAGTTCGCCCCGAGTAGCTCTTCCCGCCCTGGTCTCGGGCCCGCACACCAAGCGCCTCGGCACCGTCGCGGTCATCGCCACCTTCGGTGGCCTTCTCTTCGGCTACGACACGGGCGTGATCAACGGCGCGCTCGACTCGATGGAGGAGAGCCTCGGGCTCACGCCGGCCAGCGAGGGGGTCATGGTCTCGGCCATCCTCATCGGGGCCGCGGTCGGGGCGTTCTTCATCGGGCGCATCTCGGACGCCTTCGGGCGGAAGCCCACCATCAACACCCTCGCCATCCTGTTCTTCTTCGCCGCCCTCGCCTGCGTGCTCGCGCCCACGTGGGAGTTCCTCACCGGGGCACGGTTCTTCCTCGGCATCGCCGTCGGAGGGGCCTCGGTCACCGTTCCGGTGTTCCTCGCCGAACTCGCGCCCACCGAGCAGCGCGGCGGGCTCGTCAGCCGCAACGAGCTGATGATCGTCTCGGGGCAGCTCGCCGCCTTCACGATCAACGCCGTCATCGGCAGCGTCTGGGGCGAGCACGACAACGTGTGGCGCTACATGCTCTCCGTCGCGGTGCTGCCCGCGATCGCCCTCTTCATCGGCATGTTCCGCGTCCCCGAGAGCCCTCGCTGGCTCATCGCCAAGGGCCGTGACGACGACGCGCTCGCCGTGCTCAAGCAGATCCGCGCCGACGACCGGGCGGTGGCCGAGATGGCCGAGGTGCGCCTCCTCGCCGACGAGGAGAAAGAGGCCAAGAGCGCCCGCCTCGCCGACCTCATCGCCGCGCCCTGGCTCCGCAAGATCTTGTTCATCGGCATCGGCCTGGCCGTCGCACAGCAGCTGACGGGCATCAACTCGATCATGTACTACGGCACCCAGGTGCTGCAGCAGTCCGGGTTCTCGCAGAGCGGGGCCCTGATCGCCAACGTCGGGGCGGGCGTCATCGCCGTCGTCGCCATGCTCGTCGCCCTGCGCATCATCAACAAGGTCGGACGGCGCACGATGCTGATGGTCGGTTTCGCCGGCGTCGCGATCTTCCACCTGCTGATCGGCCTGTCGTCGCTGCTGATCCCCGAGGGGCTCGGCCGGGCCATCGTCGTCCTGGTCTTCGTCATCGGCTTCGTCGGCACCATGCAGGGCACCATCGGCCCGCTCGTCTGGCTGATGCTCAGCGAGATCTTCCCCCTCAAGCTGCGTGGCGTCGGCATGGGGCTCACGGTGCTGATCCTCTGGCTGACCAACTTCGCCGTCAGCCTGCTCTTCCCGATCCTCGTCGCCGGCATCGGCATCTCGACGACGTTCTTCATCTTCGCGGTGCTCAACGCCGGGTCGTTCCTCTTCGCCGTCAAGAAGGTGCCCGAGACGAACGGGCGGTCGCTCGAGCAACTCGAAGAGGACTTCAGCACCGGTGCCATCTACGTCGTCAAGAACGGCAAGAAGTGACCGCGACCGCTCGCCTGGCTCCCGAAAGGACGACCACGTCATGACCGACCACAACGACAGCGCCCCCTACGAGGTCCTCACCATGGGCCGCGTCGGCGTCGACATCTATCCGCAGCAGTCCGGTGTTCCCCTCGAAGAGGTCGAGACCTTCAGCAAGTCCGTCGGGGGAAGCGCGACCAACGTCGCCATCGCCGCCGCCCGGCACGGCCGCCGGTCCGCGGTGGTCACCCGCACCGGCGACGACCCCTTCGGCCGCTACATCGTCCGAGAGCTCGAGCGGCTCGGCGTCTCGACCCGGCTCGTCTCGACCGTCGACGGGCTGAACACCCCGGTCACGTTCTGCGAGATCTTCCCGCCCGACGACTTCCCGCTCTACTTCTACCGTCAGCCGAAGGCACCCGACCTCATGATCACCGCGGGCTCGCTCGACCTCGCCGCCGTCGAGAAGGCCACCGTCTTCTGGGCGACGGTCACCGGCCTCAGCGAAGAGCCGAGCAGGCAGGCGCACCACGTGGCCTGGCAGGCCCGGGGTCGTCGTCCCCTGACGATCCTCGACCTCGACTACCGCCCCATGTTCTGGAAGAGCCCCGAGGTCGCCACTCGCGAGGTCGGGCGCGCCCTCGAGCACGTCACCGTCGCCGTCGGCAACCGCGAAGAGTGCGAGATCGCCGTGGGCGAGACCGAGCCCGAGCGGGCGGCCGACGCCCTCCTCGAACGAGGCGTCGAACTCGCCGTCGTCAAGCAGGGCCCCAAGGGCGTCCTCGCCAAGACGCGAGACGAACGGATCGAGGTGCCGGCCCACCTCGTCCAGGTCATCAACGGTCTGGGGTCGGGCGACGGGTTCGGGGGAGCCCTCTGCCACGGCCTCATCGAGGGATGGTCGCTCGACCGCACCCTGCGCTTCGCGAACGCGGCCGGGGGCATCGTCGCCACCCGGTTCGAGTGCTCCACCGCCATGCCCACGACCGACGAGGTCGAGGCCGTCCTCGAGGAGGCGCACCATGTCTGACCGCACCGCCCCGGTTCTCGACTTCGAGCGCCTCCGCACCCTCCGGGCCGCCGAACCGCACCGGGTGGCCGAGGTCCTGGCCGCCCGCACGCGGCCCGTCCCCTTGGCGGCCGACGGACGCCTCTTCATCGTCGCGGCGGACCACCCCGCCCGTGGTGCCCTCGGCGTCCGAGGCGACGCGACCGCCATGGCCGACCGCTACGACCTCCTCCGCCGACTCGTCGTCGCCCTCGGGCGACCCGGCGTCGACGGTGTGCTCGGCACTCCCGACATCCTCGAGGACCTCGCCCTGCTCGGAGCCCTCGACGGCAAGGTCGTCGTCGGCAGCATGAACCGCGGCGGACTCCAGGGCGCCACGTTCGAGCTGGACGACCGCTTCACCGCGTACTCGGCCGCGTCGATCGCCGACTCCCGGTTCGACTTCGCGAAACTGCTCGTCCGCGTCGCCCTCGACGACCCCGGCACGGCCTCGACGCTCGCCGCCACGGCACGCGCGGTGACCGAGTCGGCCAGGCTGCGCCTCCCGATCATGCTCGAGCCCTTCATGAGCTCGTGGCTCGACGGACGCGTGACCAACGACCTCACGGCCGACGCCGTCATCAAGTCGGTCGCCATCGCGTCGGGCCTCGGCGAATCCTCCGCCTACAGCTGGCTCAAGCTGCCCGTCGTCGACGACATGGAACGCGTGATGGCGGCGACGACCCTGCCCACGCTGCTGCTGGGGGGCGACCCCGCCGTCGACCCGGCCGACACCTACGCCCGCTGGGCCGCGGCCCTCGCCCTCCCCGGCGTCCGCGGGCTCGTCGTCGGACGCACCCTGCTCTACCCGAGCGACGACGACGTCGCCGCCGCCGTGGACCACGCCGCCGGGCTCGTCCACCCACCCTCGACCACGAACGGATCGGCAGAACGATGACCAGCACCACCAGCACGCACACCGCCACCGCCACCGATCGCCCCCTGGTCGCGCACTGGATCGACAACGCCGAGGTGCCCGGCACGAGCGGCCGCACCGCCCCCGTCTACGACCCGGCCCTCGGGGTCGCGACGAAGGACGTCTCGCTCGCCGACGCCTCCGAGATCGAGGCCGCCGTCGCCTCGGCACGACGGGCGTTCCCCGCCTGGCGCGACCTCTCGATCACGAAGCGTCAGCAGATCCTGTTCCGCTTCCGTGAGCTGCTGAACGAACGCAAGGGCGAACTGGCCGAGATCCTCACGAGCGAACACGGCAAGGTGCTGAGCGACGCCCTCGGCGAGATCACCCGCGGCCTCGAGGTCGTCGAACTGGCGACCGGGTTCCCCCACCTGGTCAAGGGCGAGTTCTCGCAGCAGGTGTCCACCGGGGTCGACGTCTACTCGACCAAGGCGCCCCTCGGCGTGGTCGGCGTCATCAGCCCCTTCAACTTCCCGGCCATGGTGCCGATGTGGTTCTTCCCGATCGCCATCGCGGTCGGCAACACCGTCGTGTTGAAGCCGTCCGAGAAAGACCCGTCCAGCGCCATGTTCCTCGCCCGCCTCTTCGCCGAGGCCGGCTTGCCCGAGGGCGTGTTCAACGTCCTCCACGGCGACAAGGAGGCCGTCGACGGCCTGCTCGAGCACCCCGACGTCAAAGCCATCTCGTTCGTCGGGTCGACACCCATCGCCCGGTACATCTACGAGACCGCCGCCCGGCACGGCAAGCGCGTCCAGGCACTCGGCGGTGCCAAGAACCACATGCTCGTCCTGCCCGACGCCGACCTCGACCTCGTCGCCGACAGTGCGATCAACGCCGGATTCGGCTCGGCGGGCGAGCGCTGCATGGCGATCAGCGTGGTCGTCGCGGTCGAACCCGTGGCCGACGAACTGATCGAGAAGATCACCTCACGCATGGCCGGCCTCACCGTCGGCGACGGTCGCCGCAGCTGCGACATGGGCCCTCTCGTCACCGAGCAGCACCGGGACAAGGTCGCGAGCTACATCGACATCGCCCTCGCCGACGGAGCCGACGTCGTCGTCGACGGCCGGGGCGTCGACGTCGACGGTGAGGCCGACGGCTTCTGGCTCGGGCCCACCCTGATCGACAAGGTGCCGCTCACCAGCCGCGTCTACACCGAAGAGATCTTCGGGCCGGTGCTGTCGATCGTGCGCGTCGCGTCGTACGACGAGGGCGTCGCCCTCATCAACGCCGGGGCCTACGGCAACGGAACGGCGATCTTCACCAACGACGGAGGCGCGGCGCGGCGTTTCCAGGCCGAGATCGAGGTCGGGATGATCGGCATCAACGTGCCCATCCCGGTGCCCGTCGCGTACTACTCGTTCGGCGGCTTCAAGGACAGCATCTTCGGTTCGGACAAGGCCTACGGACTTCAGGGCTTCGAGTTCTACACCCGCGAGAAGGCGATCACGTCGCGCTGGCTGGACCCCAGCCACGGCGGCGTCGACCTGGGCTTCCCCCAGAACTGACCGCCCGCCCGATCTGTCCCCAGGCAGTACCCCCGTGGCCCCCGGGCCGCCCGCTCGATGATGAGGTGGACGACATGAACGACGACCCCCGCTGGTTCTTCCCCCGCGGCGACCTGACCCGCGACGGCTGGCAGACCGTCGTCGACGGCGACCTCGACGGTTGGCAGCACACCGGCCTGCGTGTCGGCGAGCTCGGTGACGGTGTCTCGTTGCCCCTCGCCGCCGGTGGGGTCGAGCGCATGGTGGTGCCGCTGGTCGGCGACGTCGTGGTCGAGTGGAGTGATGGCCGAGGTGGGTCGGGCACCGTCGAGCTCGCCGGGCGGGCTTCCGTCTTCGACGGGCCGGCCGACGTCGCCTACCTCGGCGTCCGGACGGAGGCGGTGGTCACCGGGAGCGGTCGGGTCGCGATCGCCGAGGCACCCGCCGACCAGGTGCTCGACGTGCAGGTGCTCCGTCGTGACGACATCCCCGTCGAGATCCGCGGCGCCGGTCGATCGACCCGCCAGGTGCACAACTTCGGCACCCCGGACGGGTTGCACGCCCAGAAGCTCATCGTCTGCGAGGTCGTGACGCCCGCCGAGAACTGGTCGTCGTACCCTCCGCACAAGCACGACGACGGGGTGCCCGGTACCGAGTCCCGCCTCGAAGAGATCTACTACTTCGAATCCGCCGTCGGCCGCGGCCTCGACGCCCCCTCGCAGGCCGACCCGTTCGGCATGTTCGCCACCTACAGCTCACCCGCGGGGCAGATCGACGTGAACGCCCTCGTCCGCACCGGCGACGTCGCCCTCGTCCCGTACGGGTACCACGGCCCCGCCGTCGCCGCCCCGGGCTACGACCTCTACTACCTCAACGTCATGGCGGGGCCCGACCCCGAGCGCGCCTGGCTCATCACCGACGACCCCGCCCACGGGTGGGTCCGAGCCGGCTGGGAGTCCCAGGCCCCCGACCCCCGGCTGCCCTACCTCCCCACCGCACCCTCGAAAGGACCGCGTCGATGACGACGAAGAGACTCACCGTGGGCCAGGCGCTCGTCGAGTTCCTCGCCAACCAGTGGACCGTCGACGGCGACGTGCGAGAGCGCACGATCCCCGGCATGTTCGGCATCTTCGGCCACGGCAACGTCGCGGGCGTCGGCCAGGCGCTCAAGCAGTACCACGTCGATCGGCCGGGCCTGATGCCGTACCTGCAGGCCCGCAACGAACAGGCGATGGTGCACCAGGCCGTGGGCTACGCCCGCATGCACCGGAGGCGCGCGACCTACGCCAGCACCGCCTCCGTCGGTCCGGGTGCCGCCAACATGCTCACCGCCGCCGCGCTCGCGACGACGAACCGCCTGCCGGCCCTGCTGTTGCCGAGCGACACCTTCGCGACCCGGGTCAGCGATCCCGTGCTGCAGCAGATCGAGATGCCGCACGACACGTCCCTGCAGGTGACCGACGCGTTCCGGCCGTTGTCGCGATTCTTCGACCGGGTCGACCGGCCCGAGCAGCTCTTCTCGATCGCGCTCGCCGCGATGCGGGTGCTGACCGACCCGGCCGAGACCGGCGCCGTCACGATCGCCCTGCCCGAGGACGTCCAGGCCGAGTGGCTGGACGTGCCCGACGAGTTCCTGCAACCCCGCGAATGGCACATCCGTCGGCCCGTGCCCGAGAGAGGGCCGCTCGAGCGCGCCGTCGCCGCGATCAAGGCCGCGAAGCGCCCCGTCGTCGTCGCCGGCGGTGGAGTCCTCTACTCGGGCGCCGAGCAGCAGCTCGACGCCCTCGCCAGGGCGACCGGCATCCCCGTCGGCACGACGCAGGCCGGCGGAGGGTCCCTCGCCTGGGACCACCCGCAGTACCTCGGGGGCATCGGTGCCACCGGCACGACCGCCGCGAACCGCATCGCCGCCGAGGCGGACCTCGTCATCGGCGTCGGCACCCGGTACAGCGACTTCACCACCGCCTCGCGGACGGCCTTCCAGGGCTCCGACGTGCGATTCGTCAACGTCAACGTCACGTCGTTCGACGCCTACAAGCACGGTTCGCAACTGCCCGTCGTCGCCGACGCCCGCGAGACGCTCGACGCGCTCGCCGCGGCGCTCGCGGGGCATCGGGTACCCGACGAGCACTCCGCTCGCGTGGCCGCCGAGAAGGCGACCTGGGACGCCCTCGTCGACGAGGCCTTCCAGCCGTCCGGGCTCGCGTTGCCCGGCCAGCCCGAGATCATCGGTGCCGTCCAGGCCGCCAGCGACCCGACCGACGTCGTGGTCCAGGCGGCCGGGTCGCTGCCCGGCGACCTGCACAAGCTGTGGCGGGTCCGCGACCCGCTCGGGTACCACGTCGAGTACGCGTTCTCGTGCATGGGCTACGAGATCGCCGGTGGCCTCGGCGTCAAGAGGGGTGCACCCGACCGCGACGTCATCGTCATGGTGGGTGACGGCTCGTACCTCATGCTGCACACCGAACTGGTCACCGCCGTCGCCGAGGGCATCAAGATCATTGTGGTGCTCATCCAGAACCACGGCTACGCCTCGATCGGCCACCTCTCCGAGACCGTTGGGGCCGACCGCTTCGGCACGCTCTACCGCAAGCTCGATCCCGACTCCCTCGACTTCCAGGGCACCGAGGTGCTGCCGGTCGACCTCGCGATGAACGCCCGCAGCTACGGGCTCGACGTCGTCGAGGTGGAACCGACGCCGAACGCGGTCGCCGACCTCTCCGCAGCCCTCGCCGCGGCCAAGGCCTCGTCGACCAGCACGCTCATCCACCTGAACAGCGACCCGCTCGTCTACGCCCCGGACGGCGAGGGCTGGTGGGACGTCCCGGTCGCGCAGGTCTCGACCCTCGACAGCACCACGGCCGCCCTGGCCGATTACCGCGAGCAGCAGGCCGCGCAGCGCCCGCTGCTCGGCTGACACCGCCACACCTCACCCGCACCCTCTCGAAAGGCACCGCCGCCATGACCGACACCGTCACCGACCCCGACGCCACGCCCACCGGCCCGGGTGGGCGCGGACTCCGCATCGGGACCGCACCCGACTCGTGGGGCGTCTGGTTCCCCGAGCACCCCGGTCAGATCCCCTGGCCGCGATTCCTCGACGAGGTGCAGCAGGCGGGCTACCACTGGATCGAACTGGGCCCCTACGGGTACCTGCCGACCGACCCCCACCAGCTCGAGGACGAGCTCGGTCGGCGCGACCTGAAGCTCTCGGCCGGGACGGTCTTCACCGGGTTCCACAAGGGCGACGACCAGTGGCGACGCGCGTGGGACCAAGCGCTCGCCGTCGCCGGCCTCGCCTCGGAGCTCGGTGCCGAGCACCTCGTCGTCATCCCCGACCTCTGGCGCAGCGACGCCACGAGCGAGGTGCTCGAGGCCCGCACCCTCACCGACGAGCAGTGGGCGGCGCTCGGCGCCGGCCACGACAAGCTCGGCAAGGCGCTCCTCGAAGAATTCGGCGTCAAGCAGCAGTTCCACACCCACGCGGACAGCCACGTCGGCACGTACCGAGAGACCGAGCGGTTCCTGGCCGAGACCGACGTGCGCTACACGAACCTGTGCCTCGACACCGGGCACTTCGCCTACTACGGCGGTGACTCCGTGCGCCTCGTCGAGGAGTACCCCGACCGCATCGGTTACCTGCACCTCAAGCAGGTCGACTCCGACCTGCGGTTCACCGTGCTCAAGAACGACGTGCCGTTCGGTGATGCCGTCGCTCAGGGCGTCATGGTCGAACCGCCGCACGGCGTGCCCGACCTGGCGCCGGTGCTCGACGCGGTCAGCCGCATCGATCCCGAGATCTTCGCCATCGTCGAGCAAGACATGTTCCCGGTCGAATCGATCGACCTGCCCCTCGGGATCGCGACCCGCACGCGCGAGCACATCATGAGCTGCTCGCCTCGCTCCCGTCTCGTCTGACGTCCCGCCGCTGACACCCCCGCCCCGAAGGAGAACACCCGTGAACACCACAACCCCCGACCTCCGCGTCGCCGTCGTCGGTGCCGGCATGATGGGCGCCGACCACGTCGCCCGCATCACGTCCACCATCAGCGGGGCCACCGTCGTCGCCGTCGTCGACCCCGACACCGCTCGTGCCGACGCCGCGGCGGCGACGGCCCCCGGCGCGATCACCGCGGCCGACTTCGACGAGGCGCTCGCCGCCACCGAGATCGACGCCGTCATCATCGCCACCCCGGGCTTCCTCCACGAGGCCGTCCTCCTGCCCGCACTCGACCGCGGCCTGGCGATCCTCTGCGAGAAGCCCCTCACCACCGACGAGGCCGCCTCGCTCCGCGTCCTCGAGGCGGAGCAGAAGCTCGACCGGCCGCACATCCAGGTCGGCTTCATGCGTCGCTTCGACCAGGGGTACCGAGACCTCCGGGCCCTCGTCGCGTCCGGCGAGCACGGTGCCCTGCTCGCACTGCACTGCGCCCACCGCAACGCCACGACGCCGCCGAGCTACTCCGAAGAGATGCTCATCCTCGATTCCGTCATCCACGAGATCGACGCCGTCCCCTTCATCGCCGGTGAGCCGATCGTCGCGGTCGAGGTCAAGAAGCCCCGCCGCAACTCGCTCGCGCCCGAGGGGCTCCGAGAGCCGCAGTTCGTGATCCTCGAGACCGAGTCGGGCACGATGGCGATCGTCGAGATCAACGTCAACATCCAGTTCGGCTACCAGGTCACCACGGACGCCGTCTTCGAGAGCGGCGTCGCCTCCATCGGGCGCGAGTCCGGACTCCAGCTCACCACGGCCGCCCGGTCGGGCGTCGCCGTGCCGCCGACGTTCAAGGAGCGCTTCGGCGCTGCCTACGACACCCAGGTGCAGCGCTGGGTCGACGCCGCGCACCGCGGCACCATCGACGGTCCGAGCGCCTGGGACGGCTACCTCGCGAGCGTGGTCGCCACGGCGGGTGTCGAGGCGCAGAAGACCGGCCGCCGCGTCGAGGTCGACTACGCGATGGCCAAGCCGTCGTTCTACGATCTGCCCCGTGCCGCCGCGACGGGGGAGTGACCGGTGGTGAAGATCGCCCTCGACCCCACCCCGCTGCACCACAGCCACTCCCTGCTCGAGCTGCCCGCCAAGGTCGCCGAACTGGGGTACGACCACCTGCAGTTGACGCCGCACCGCGATTTCATCCCGTTCTTCCGACACCCGAAGGCCGACGACGACCTCGTCGACGCCTTCGCGGCGGCCTGCAAGGAGGCGCGGGTCGAGATCGCGTCCGTCCTGCCCGTCCTGCGCTGGTCAGGTCCCGACGAGGAGTCCCGTCGGGCCGCCGTCAAGCACTGGAAGCGCGTCATCGAGATCACCGCCCGCCTCGGCGTCGGGGTCATCAACACCGAGTTCAGTGGTCGTCCCGAGCTGTCCGAAGAATCGGAGCGTCAGTTCTACTGGTCGATGGAAGAGTTGCTGCCCGTCCTCGAACGCGAGGGCATCCGTGTGTTCATCGACCCGCACCCGGACGACTTCGTCGAGGACGGTCTCGAAGCCCTCCGGGTCATCCGCGGCCTCAACACGAAGCAGGTCGGTCTCGCCTACGTCGCGTGCCACACCTTCCACTACGGCGGCGACATGGCCGGGATCATGGCCGCCGCCGGGCGATCACTCGGCCTCGTCCACATCGCCGACACGTTCGACCACCGCCGCTCGCACGGGCTGAGGTACATCAGCAACCCGCCCGGCAACGCGGCCCGCGTCCACCAGCACCTGAAGATCGGGGACGGTGACGTCGACTGGGACGGCTTCTTCGGAGGCCTGCACGGGCTGGGCTTCTTCGATCGCGACGACACGATCGCCGTCTCGAGCGTCTTCGCCGAGGACGAAGCCGTCGACGGCGTCAGCCGCTACCAGCGAGAGCAGATCCTGGCGCGCATCCACGCGGCGTCACGCGCCTGAGTCGCCGACTCGCCCGGCACCTGCGGCCCCCACGGCCCCCGCCGCCCCCGCGGCACCCGCGGCACCCGCGGCACCCTGGCCATCCCCGACCACACCCGACGAAAGAAGAACCCATGCCCCTCGTCCGCATCGACCTCCTGCCCGGTCGCAGCCCCGATCAGATCACCGCGATCGCCGACGCCGTTCACGACGCGATCGTCGACGTCTACGGCATCCCGCCTCGCGACCGCTTCCAGGTGATCAGCGAACTGCCAGCCGGTCGCATCATCGCGCAAGACGCCGGGCTCGGTTTCGAACGCTCCGGCGGAGTCGTCATGATCCAGATCTTCACCCAGAGGGGGCGCACCGACGAAGCCAAGCAGGCCCTCTACGCCCGGATCGCCTCGGGCCTCGAGACCGTCGGCGTGGCCGGAGAGGACGTCTTCATCGGCTACGTCGAGAACGGTCCGCAGGACTGGTCGTTCGGCTTCGGGGTGGCGCAGTACGTGACGGGTGAACTGCAGGTGCCTTCCGCCGCCGGACAGGCCGACTGACCCGCCGGCCGGGCATCGGCGCCCGGCGCCGGCCGCCACCGCCCGGCGTCGCTCGTCGACTACTTGTCGACGAGGGTGATCGAGAACGAATAGAGGTCGGGCCGGTAGCAGTGGTGCCCGACCTCGACCGCCCGCCCCGACGCGTCGTAGGCCGTGCGGGTCATGGTCAGCACGGCCCCGCGCGGCTCGATCTCGAGCAGCTGGGCCTCGTCGGCGTGGGCGGCCCGGGCCCCGATCCGCTGCTTCGCCACCCGGATCGT
Source organism: Frigoribacterium sp. CFBP 8751 (assembly GCF_014841545.1). Lineage (NCBI taxonomy): Bacteria > Bacillati > Actinomycetota > Actinomycetes > Micrococcales > Microbacteriaceae > Frigoribacterium > Frigoribacterium sp. CFBP 8751. Next base: position 95,962 of record NZ_JACYUB010000001.1, on the reverse strand, counting down.
GACGCCGAGGGCTCGGAGCAGTTGGTACAGGCCCTGGGCGGCGAGGTCGGCGTCCGAGAACGGAGCGAGGTCGAGGGGCAGGTAGTTCTCAAGCACCGCGACGGGGACCCCGTCCGCCAGGCGGAGGCGCCGTACGTGGCTGACCCGGTCGCCGACCTCGATGCCGAGAGCCAGGGCGGTCTTCTCGTCGGCCGCGACGACCTGGTGGGCGAGCAGGCGTGTCGTGGGGGCCTTGCCGCTGTCGGTCAGGTCTTCGAACAGGCTGGTCAGCTCGACGTTGCGGGTCACGGGGCCGTGGACGACCTGGGTGCCGATCCCGCGCCTCCGGACGACGAGCCCCTTGTCGACCAGCTCTTGGATGGCTCGCCGGACGGTAGGCCTCGACAGGCCGAGACGTTCGCCGAGTCCGACCTCGTTCTCGAGTCGAGCGCCCGCCGGCAGCTGCCCACCCAGGATGGCCGCCTCGAGTCGCGTGGACATCTGGAACCACAACGGGATGGGGCTGCCGCGGTCGAGGTCGGCGAAGAGATCGGCCGGAAGCTTCGCGTCGGTCATGTGGTCCCCTCAGCCGAACGTATGTCGTGACAACCTTACGGGCGGCGCGGCACGGTGGCCATCCCGACCGCCGGGTCGATGTCTCGCACGGGCAGCGGCCGGATCACCGCTCGGTGAGCGCGGCCGCGTAGGCGCGGACCGAGCGGTGGTAGCGGGGGAGGGTCGGCTCGACGGCCTCGATCGCGACCCGCAGGGCCTCGTCGACCCGGCCGGCGCTGTGCAGGGCGAGCGCGAGGAAGACCTTCGGCGCCGCTCCGGTGGCGGGGTGCTCGGGGGCGTCACGCAGCATGGCGATGGCCTCGTCGACGCGGCCGAGGTTGCGCAGCGTGGAGGCGTGCTGCACGACCATCTGCGCGGCACGGGCCGGGTCGACGGCATCGAGCCCGGCCTCCGTCGCCGCCGCGTAGTGCACGTGAGCCTCGGCCTCACGGCCCCCGGAGTCGTGCGCACCGCCGACCTCGAACTCGCCCAGCGCGGGGTGGGGTGCATCGGCAGCCAGCGCCGTCATGCGCTCGATGCGCTGCGCGTCGTCGACGGTCTCGTCGGCCCAGAGGGCGGCGACGCGGTCTTCCCAGGCATCGGTGCTCATGGGGCCACGGTAGCGCGCTCCTCGATCGAGGCGACCCGCGCCTCCTGGTGTCGGAGCGCCGGGCCCCGGGGTCCGAGTTGGGAGCCGCGGGCGACTGGCCGCGGCCTCAGGCCCGCCGGGCGCGGGCGGACCGTGCCAGCTGTACGGCCACCGCCGCGACGGCCGTCGCGACCAGGACGAGAGCGCCCGCGAGGGTGCCGGCGAAGAACGTGAACGACTTGGCCGTGTGGACGTCGGTCGGCAGTCCCCGGGTCACGGCCACGATCACGATGCCGGCGACGAGGGCCGCGGCGAGCGAGACCCAGAAGGCGTGGCGGATCCGCGGGGTCGGGACGGTGGCCGGCCCGTGGACCGACGCCGTCGGCGGAGTGCGCCGCAGGTACCGGACGGCCGCGATGCCGAGCACGACGAGCCCGCCGAGCGACGAGACGTACTGCGCCCACTGCGTGCCGACCAACGGCCCCCACTGCTGGGCCAGTGCCGGGATCACCGTGCTGCCGAACCGGTCCGGGTGCGTGAACGCGTCCCAGAGCACGTGGGTGAGCACGCCGAGGACGAGGGCGAGGAGGGCCCACGGGGCGGTGCGGGCGAGGCCGGTCCGCGAGCCGGCCACGGGCACACGTCCGGCCTCGCGCCCGTCCCACGACGCGGGCAGGCGCGACCCGATCGACGTCGGCAGCAGGGCGCGGGCCGCCGGCCGCAGCAGCACGCGCCAGACGAGGTACAGCAGCACCGCGACGGGCACCGAGAACAGCAGCAGGCTCGGGAACCCGTGGGTCTGCTCGTAGGTCACGCCGACGGGGAAGAACAGCGGCACGTCCGGGGCCATCGATCCGACCGCGACCGCCCCGAACGGCAGGGGCGTGCGGACGAACGGCAGGGCGACGACGGCATGGCTGGGGGTGAACGGCACACGCCATCGTGGCCGACGAGGGCCGCGGCGGGCGTCCACCCGGGGGTTGAGAGCGGCGCGACCCGGGGACGACATGGGTCGTCGGGCGGTCTCGGGAAGCGACGGAGGCGTGATCGACGCGACCCGCGCCTCCTGGGGTCGTCAGGCGGTGGACCCCGCCGACGAGCCGGTCCGCGTCGCGAGGACGTCGCGCACGGTCGTCCAGCGCTCGGGGCCGTAGCGGTCGTTGTCGACGTGGCGCAGCTGCGCGTCGCCGCTGAACATGCTGACGAAGTACTGCATGCCCTGCCAGGCGGGGAACGTGTCGTCGCCCTTCGACGTGCGACGCATGACGGCCGCCATCGCCGAGAGGGTGCCGGTCGTGCCGGCCCACTGCGGCTTGAAGTCCTGGCCGGTGAGCTCGCTCATCGTGCGGGCGACCCGGCGCGCCGTGACCCGGTCGCCGGCGACCTCCACGACGCGCGGCGCCTCGGGGTCGAGCGCGACGCGGGCGACGATGTGGGCGACGTCGTCCTTCGTCGTGAAGTCGAGCACCTGGTCGGCCGACGACCAGAACAGCACCCGCTTCCGGTCGAACAGGACCATCGGCGCGTCCCCGGTCAACAGGTCGGTGAACATGCCGTTCAGCACGGACGTCGCCCGGATCGGAGCCGCGTCGACACTGGCCGCGAACTCGCGCCGCAGCTCGAAGTTGCGGTTGCTGCCCGGCGGGATGCTGCGGTAGTCGGCCGAGTAGTCCGACGGCACGAACCGCGGCACCCCGGCCGCGACGGCCGCCGTCAGCAGAGCACGCTGCGCGTCGACGATCACGGGGCGGACGCCGCTCACGGCGGACACGACGACGTCGGCGCCGCGGGCGGCCTCGGTCAGGGCGGGCACGTCCGTGTAGGAGGCGCGGGTCACCTCGACCCGGTCGTCGTCACCGAACAGCGTGGTCGCGCCGGTGCTGCCGGGGCGGGTCAGGACGCGCAGACGCACGTCGCTCGTGGTGTCGCGGAGCAGCTCGCGGGAGATGCGCCGGCCGAGGTCGCCGGTCGCGCCGGCGAGGAGGACGGTGGTGGTCATGGGGGAGTGGCTCGTTCCGTCGGAGGGTCAGAGGCCAGTCTGCGCGCTCGGCGGCGGTGCGGTGCGGTGCGGTGTGCTGGGGGAGGGCGCACGACGCCAGGATGTGGTCACAGCGCCAGGACAAGGGCTGGCGCTGTGCCCACTTCCTGGCGTGGTGCGCTGGGGGCGGGCGTCCTCGGGGACGCGACCCGCGCCTCCTCGGGGACGCGACCCGCGCCTCCTCGGGGCTCGGGGCGTCGGCCGTGCGCACCCGCTGTCGGAGGGGAGCACGATGGCGGGGACCCGTCGCACCCGTGCGCGGGCGAACGGAGAGAGCCGACCATGAGCACCACCGACCCCGACGACTTCGTCACCCGCGCCGCACGACGGGCCCGTGAACTCATCGACACCTCCGACGTCGTGCCGCCCGTGGCCCGCGGTGCCCTGCACGACCTCGCGGGCCGGGCCGAGACCGTGGTGCGCGACGTCACCGACCGGGCCGGGTCGTCGGCCCACGACCTGGTCGACCGCGCCGAGGTGATCGCCGACCGCGCCGAGAAGACCGTGCGCGACGTCGCCGAGACCGTCACGATCGCCGCGATGGAGGCCACCGACCAGGCCCACCAGCGCTACCGCCGCCGGGCCCGCGTCACCAACGCCGTGGGGGCCACCGTCATCACCGGGCTCGTGGTCGCGCTGGTGGCGAGCCGCCGTCGCGGGTAGCCCCGCCACCTCGCCGCCTCGCCGCCCGGCCACCCCGCCACCCCGCCACCCCGCCACCCCGCCGCCCGGCCACCCCGCCACGAAGTAAACATCCCGCCACGGGAAGAGGTGGCGGGATGTGTACTTCGTGGCGGCGTGGGCGCCGTTCGAGGGTCAGGAGGCGCGGCGCGGCCGGTCAGTCGCGCGCCGGTGGGTCGGGCAGCACGAGTTCACGGTCGCCGAGGGGCGCCGAGAGGGGCACGTGCACGATGCGGAGTTCGTCGGCGTCGGGCTTCGTCAGCGGGTTCGACGTGCCGCAGCGCAACGGCGCGCCCTGGAACCGGATCGTCGAGACGCCCGTCACCGCCACCGAGACCTCATCGGCACCCTCTTCGATGAAGACCGTCCCGGGCTGACAGCTGCCCTGCCGCACGGCGACGACGACGTCACCGTCGGCCAGGTCTCCGCCCAGCTCACCGAGGTCGTCACGCCCGACGACCTTCGCCTGCCACACCGGCAGCCCCTGTTGCTCGCCCGCGCTTCGCGACATGACACCGGCCGCGCTGGTCGTCTGCTCGACGTCGGGGTCGAGGTCGATCTGCAGGTCGCCGTAGGACGAGAAGACGCCGATGTCCCAGGCGTCCTGCAACGACTCGCGCGCCTCCGCTTGTCGCTGCGCGGTGAAGCCCCAGAACCCGAAGCCGATCGAGAGCACGATCAGGATCACGCCCGAGACCCGGGTGTAACGGATCAAGAGGTCGCTCGGCTCGGCCCGGTCGCCGTCGCGCACCTGCCAGCGCGAGCCGAACAACATGGCGCGGGGCGGCGCGACCAGGCACCAGACTCCGGCCAACACCCCGACGACGGATATCCATAACATGACCGAACCCTATCGAGCCGGTCGGATGCCCTCACGTCTCGCAGGTCAGCAACGGCCTGCCCGCCTGCCGACCGGCAGCCGGCCCGCCCGCCGCCCAGCCCGCCAGCCGACCAGCCCGCCACGAAGTAAACATCCCGCCACGCAAAAAGATGGCGGCATGTTTACTTCGTGGCGGGAAGGCCCGGCCGACAACGCGGCCCGGCCCGACCCGGCGCGGCCCTGCGCGGCCCTGCGCGGCCCTGCGCGCCGACCGGTCAGGCGGCGAGCAGCGCCTCGCTCGTGACGACGGTCGCGAAGCTGCCGTCGAGGGCGGCCATGAACGCCGCGTGGACGTCGCGGCCGGCGACGGTCGTCCCGCCGTGTACGAGGTCGGGGGCGGCACACGCGTCGGCGACGACCGTGCAGGTGAAGCCGAGCTCGTGCGCGGCCCGTGTGGTCGAGTCGACGCACATGCTGCTCATCATCCCGACGATCACGAGGTCGGTCACGCCGCGTTCGCGGAGGCTCGCCTCGAGTCCCGTGCCCACGAAGCTGTTCGGCACGTGTTTCTCGACGACCAGTTCACCGTCCCGGGGTTCGACGGCCGGGTGGAAGGCGAGGCCGGCCGTCCCCGGTCGGAAGAACGTCGCGCCGTCGCCGGTCGAGACGTGGAAGACGTGCACCACGGGCTCGCCCGACGCCCGGAACGCCTCGAGCACGTCGCCGGCGGCCGCTGCCGCCGCCTCGGGCTCGACGAGGGGGAACGCGCCCCCGGGGAAGTAGTCCAGCTGGATGTCGACGATGAGCAGGGCGCGGGTCATCGGGCCAGCATGCCAGGCTGCGCGCCCAGGGCGGGGACGAGGAGGCGCGGTGTGCGTCCGACGGGCACCGCGCCTCCCGCGATCCGGTCGCCGCCCGGCTCAGGTGCGCGCCGGGACCGACGTCGGCACGAGCGTCGTCGCGACGACCGTCACGTCGTCGCTGCGCTCGCGCTCGCGGGCCAGCCCCTCGACGACCTCGACGATGCGGGCCGGCTCGGGGGTCGCGGCGAGCAGCTGCTCGAGGTCGTGCAGCGCCTCGAGCTCGATCGGGAACAGGTCGAGCACGCCGTCGCTGACGCAGACGAACACGTCGCCCTCGTCGAGCTGTGAGCGGTGCCGCTGCCAGCCGGTGCCCACGCCGATCGGCAGGTCGGCCGAGTTGAGACGGTCCACGCCGCCCGCCGCGCGCCGGATGAACGCCAGCCCGTGCCCCGCGTCGGCCCAGAGCACGCCGCCGTCGGCGTCGATGCGGGCGTGGAACGACGTCGTGAACTGCGTCTCGGTGTCGTACGCGCTGGTCGTCAACCCCACGGAGGCGCGGTGGAAGGCCTCGGCCGGGTCGCCGTCGTCGACGCTGCTGCGGATCACCGAGCGCACCGCGGCCGCGATCATGCCCGCGCCGACGCCCTTGCCCATCACGTCGCCGACGGTCACGGCGATGCCGGACGAGGTCGGGTACCAGTCGAAGAAGTCGCCGCCGACCTCGCGGGCCGGCACGCACGCCCCGAACACCGCGAACGAGTCGGGCAGGGTCGAGGCGTCCGGAGGCAGCAGCGACTGCTGCACCACGGCCGCCCGGTTGAGTTCTCGCTCGACGGCGTGCTGTTGGGCCCGCGCCCGTTCGAGGCGCGCCTTGGCTTGTCGGGCCAGCTCGTTGACCGCCGCGGCCACCGTCGCGTAGACGATCAGGGCGAACGCCAGGCGGATCAGTTCACTGGGGCCACGGCCTTCCGAGCTGAACAGGTACGGCAGCAGCAAGGTGACGCACGTTCCGAGCAGCGGTAGCAGCACGTTGCGTCGGCCGGGCCAGGACGCGACCCAGATCACCGCCAGCAGCACGATCGGCAGGAAGACCGACCGCTGGTCGCCCGTCCCGTAGCGCAGCAGACCCACGGCGACGAAGTCGGCGGCGGGGACGAGCATCTCCCACCGGCGGAGCTCGGCGTGCCGGGCCATCAGGGCGGCGAACGTCAGAGCGGCGACGGCCACCCCGACGCCGAGCCACATCGTGACCGCGTCGGTGACGATCAGCCACGGCAGGGTCGCACTGAGCACCGCGGCCAGCACGACCAGAAGGGCGATGAACGACTGTCGGAACAGAGGCACCTTCTCGAGAGGTACGCGCCGCAGGGCCGTGTTGAGTGCCCGCCCGACCGCGTCGGCACCCTCGGTCACGCGTCCCATGCCGGTCCCCTCGCCCCTGGGTCGTTCATCGACCACAGGTGTCGTCTTGTCTCGCCTTCGGGACGACGCTACAGGGTGCGACCGACGGAAGGACGACCCGAGGAGGCGCGGTGTGGGCACGACGTGCACCGCGCCTCCTGGGGGCGAGGCGTCGTCCCCGGGCGACGCCTGGACTCACTCGGTCGGGTCGGAACCCCGGGCATCCCGGGTGGCGGGGGCCGCGGCCTCCGGCGTGGACGCGATCCGAGCCTCCTGCACCTCCGCGGCCTCCGGGTTCGACGCGACCCGCGCCTCCTGCGCCTCCGCGGCCTCCGGCGTCGGCGTGACCCGCGCCTCCTGGGCGTAGGCGCCGAAGCGCAGCACGTCGGCGCCGTACGACGCGAACAGCCGGGCCAGGTCGTCGACCCGGGCCCGGGACAGCTTCTTCGTCGGGCGCGAGGTCAGTTCACGGATGACGCCCGCGAGCTGGGACCGGTGCGACACGACCGCTGTGGCCGCGCCTCCGTCGGTGGCGTCGCGCTCGGTCGCGAAGACCGTCGCGTCGCGGTGCGAGTAGAAGACGCAGGTGTCGAACCAGAGCCGGACGCCGGTCTCGGCCTGCACCCGGTCGGACAGCCGTTGCGCCTGGCGCCGCGCCTGCGACGCGGGGGCCTCGCGGCCGAGGTGGGTGCGCACGGTGAGCACGGTGGGGGAGTCCTTGACGACCTGCAGCGCGAACGGCGGCGTCATGGTGCTCTCGTCGAACAGGCCCGCGAACGCCGGGAACACGCTGCTCGGCGTGAGGCCGTCGAAGACGATGCCGTTCCAGCCCTTGTTCTCGATCACCATCACGCCGGTCTCGGCGAGCAGGACGTGGTCGACCTGCGCGACGAACCGCGAGGAGGCGCTGGTCGCCACGGGCACGAAGACCACGTTGGTCAGCAGCACGGCGTCCACGCCCAGCTGACGGCAGGCGTCGGCGATGTCGTCGCGCGAGGTGGCCTCCCACTTGAGGCCGGCGGCGACGAGGTCGCGGGCCTGCTTCGCCTCGGAGAGGGCGGCCTGGCGCTCGACACCGAGGGCGTCGCGCTCGCGGGCGTGGTCGGCGGCGGCCTGGGCGAGGGCGTCGTCGTGGGCCGCGGCGAGGGCCTCGTGCTGCTCGCGAGCGGCCCGGGCCTGTTCGTCGGCGGCCGCCTTCGCGGTGGCCAGGGCCCGCTTCGCCCGGGCGCGCAGCACGACGGCGACGACGATCAGGGCGACGAGCAGGACGGCGGCGATGATCCACGGGACGAGGCTCTGGTCGAACGGCATGCCTCCAGCAGAACACGGGGTGCGGGCGGGGCGCGGGTGCCTCGCCGGGCCCCGCCCGGTCCGGGGGGTCAGGCGGGCAGGGCCCCGAGCACCAGTCCGCCGGCCGCCGCCACCGCGACGACGGCCCACGGCGGGGTCCGCCACACGACCAGCAGCACGAAGCAGACGAGCGCCAGGCAGAACGGCGCCACCCCGGTGATCGCGGTCGTGACGACGGGGTCGTAGAGGGCGGCGACCAGGAGGCCCACGACCGCCGCGTTGGCCCCGCGCATCAGAGCCCGGACCGGCCCCCGGCTCCCCAGGGCGTTCCAGAACGGCAGCACCCCGACGAGCAGGAGGAACCCGGGCGCGAAGATCGCGACGGTCGCGAGCGCGGCCCCGAGCGCGCCTCCCGGCCCGATGTCGGCCACGGTGCCGAGGTAGGTCGCGAGGGTGAACAGCGGGCCGGGGACGGCCTGGGCGGCGGCATAACCCGTCAAGAAGGTGTCGTCGTCGACGAAGCCCGGCTCGACCAGGCCGGCGTGCAAGAGGGGCAGGACGACGTGCCCGCCGCCGAAGACCAGGGCGCCGGCGCGGTAGAAGACGTCGACGAGCGCGATCGTCCCCGAGCCGGTCGCGGCGGCGACGGCGGGAAGGCCGACCAGCAGGGAGGCGAAGGCCACGAGGCAGACGACGCCCGCGGCCCGCGAGACGGGGAACAGGAGGGGCTCGGGGTGGACGGGTGGCACCGCCGCTCCGGCCGTCGGGTCGGACCCCCGACAGAAGGCGAGCCCGGCCAGCACCCCCAGCGCGATGGCCGAGAGCTGCCCGGCCGGACCGGTCAGCGCCAGCGCGAGGACGGCCGCGGCCACGGCGATGCTCGCCCGCGTCGGGTCCGGTGCCAGCGCGCGGGACATGCCGATCACGGCATGGGCGACGATCGCGACCGCGCCGATCCCCAGCCCCGCGACGATCGCCGAGCCCAAAGGCCCCTCGAACAGGCCGATGCCGGTGGCGATGACGAACATGACGAGTGCCGACGGCAGGGTGAAGGCCACGAAGGCGACGAGCGCTCCGACGGGCCCCGCCCGGAGCAGGCCGAGCCCGAACCCGACCTGGCTCGACGCCGGGCCGGGCAGGAACTGAGCGATCGCGACGAGGTCGCCGTACCCGGTGTCCCCGAGCCAACGTCGTCTGCTCACGGCCTCGGCCCGGAAGTACCCGAGGTGCGCGACCGGACCGCCGAACGACGTGACCCCGAGCACCGAGAACGCCGCCAGCACCTCACGCACCCGGGCCGGGCCGCGGCTCGACAGCTTCTCGGCTCGGGCCGTCGGATCGGGTGCGCGCTCGGTCACGAGGTCATCGTGGCAGGTGACCGCCCCGCGCGGTACCGCGGCCACGGGGCCACCGACGAGGAGGCGCGGGTCGTCACCCCGGGAGGCCGCGGCCTCGCCAGGTCCCCAGCTCGGCGACCTCGCGCCAGCCGAGGCTCTCGTAGAGGCGGCGACCGTCGACGCTCGCGAAGAGCAGGCCCGTCGTCGCTCCTCGAGCGGCGGCCCCGTGCTCGAGGCCGGCCATGACGCGGCGACCCAGCCCGCGCCTCCGGAAGTCGGGTTCGGTCGCGATGCGGTCGAAGACGACGTGCTCGCCGACGACCGCCGCCTGGCCGCGGGCGGCGACGACGCCGTCGACCTCGACTCTCACGTGCACGACCTGGTCGTCACCGTCACCGTCACCGTCGAGGATCACGTCGGCGGGTAGCAGCGTCGCCGACACGGGGGCCGTCATCATGCGCTCGGCGTGGGTGACCGCTTCGAGTCGGGCCAGGGTCTCGTGGGCGACGCCGTCGAGGGGGCCGACGACCGACAGCCAGACGTCGGACGTGGTCGTCTCGTCGACGAGGCGGGTGAGTTCGGCCGGCGTCGGCCGGGCCACGATGCGTTCGACCGCGCGGGTCGCGGCGGCGACGTCGACCTGCCAGGCGTCGCCGTCGCGGTGACGTGCGGCGCCACGCGAGAGCGCCCAGCCCTCGACCCACCGGTCGACGAGCGGGATGAGGCCGTCGGTCGTCTCGATCACCCCTCGAGCGTAGGCCGGGTCGGCGGTCACGAGGGGCGGCGAGAGGGCGGCGGGCACGTGGCACGTGGCGAGTGACGGGGGTGGTGGGTAGCGTCGTCGCGACGAACCACCCACGCACCACCAGAGGAGCACCTCATGACCTCGACCGGCACCGACCAGCCGCGCCCCCTCCCCGACGACGCCCGACCGCCCGCCGTGGGCGCACCGCTCGACGAGTTGTACCGGCACCTCCACCGACACCCCGAGTTGTCGTTCCACGAGGACGCGACGGCCGCCATCGTCGCGGCCGAGCTCACCGCCCTCGGCTTCGAGGTGCACACCGGCGTCGGGGGCACGGGTGTGGTCGGCGTCTTGCGCCGCGGGGACGGCCCGACCGTGCTGCTGCGGGCCGACATGGACGGACTGCCCGTCGCCGAGGCCACCGGCCTGGACTACGCCAGCACGGCCCGAGGCACCGACCCCGACGGGCGCGACGTGCCGGTGATGCACGCCTGCGGTCACGACGTGCACGTGGCCTGCCTCGTCGGTGCCGCCCGCCAGCTGGCGACCGGCGACACCTGGTCGGGCACCCTCGAGGTGCTCTTCCAGCCCGCCGAAGAGCTCGGTGCCGGCGCCCGCGCGCTCGTGGCCGACGGGCTGTTCGACCGCGTCCCCACCCCCGACGTCGTCCTCGGCCAGCACGTCGCGCCGTTCCCGGCCGGTCTCGTCGCCCTGCAGTCCGGCCCCGCCTTCGCCGCGCAGGACGGCATCCGCATCACCTTCCACGGTCGCGGTGGGCACGGGTCGCGCCCCGAGACGACCGTCGACCCCATCGTGCTGGCGGCCGCGACCGTCCTCCGGTTGCAGACCGTCGTGTCGCGTGAGACGTCGGCGGCCGAGCGGCTGGTCGTCACCGTCGGGTCGATCCACGCGGGCACCAAGAACAACGTGATCCCCGACACCGCCGAGATCCTGATCAGCATGCGATCGTTCGACGAGCACGTCCGCGAACGCGCGCTCGCCGCCGTCACGCGCATCGCCGAGGGCGAGGCCGCGGCGGCCGGCGCACCGCAGCCGCCCACGGTCGAGCACTACGAGAGCTTCCCGGCCGTCGTGAACGATCCGTCCGCGGCGGACCGCACCCGCGCCTCCTTGGTGCGTCGTTTCGGCGAGCGGCAGGTCATCGCTCCCGGGCCGGTGACGGGTAGCGAGGACGTCGGCATCCTCGCCACCGCCGCCGGTGCCCCGTGCAGCTTCTGGCTGCTCGGGGGCGCCGATCCCACGTCGTTCGCCGAGGCCGCCTCGCCTGCGGACCTCGCCCGCATCGTCGGACGACTGCCCTCGAACCACTCGCCGCTCTACGCGCCGGTCGTCGATCCGACCCTGACGAACGGCGTGGACGCACTCGTCGCGGCGGCCCACGAGTGGCTGACGGATCACGGTGCGTCCGGAGGCGCAGGGCACTGAACGCACGGCCGCGCGTCTCGGCACGTCGTGACGTCTCGTCCACGAACTCGGGGCGGCCTCAGGGGGTGGCGTCGTCGTACACGGCGATCAGCCGGTCGAGGAAGCCCTGCACGACCGCCCGCTCGGTCTCGTCCATGCCGTCGACGAGGCGCTCGATGCCGTCGATCATCGGCAGCACCTGCTCGTAGGCCCGGTCGGCCGACGCCTGCTCGGCCGTGACGATCAGCTTGCGGCCGTCGGAGGGGTGTCGCTCACGCCGCACGTGACCGGCCGATTCGAGCCGGTTCAACACGAGGGTCATCGCCGCCGTCGACACCTCGACGCGGCGGGCCAGCTCGCTCGGGGTCGCCGGGCCGGTCGTGATCAGGTGGTCCATGGCGTCGAGCCCGGCCCGGTCGACGCCGAGGCTCTCGGCCAGGTGTCGCTCGAAGCGTTGCTGTCGGACGGCCACCTGCTGCACGCGAGCGCGGATGTCGTCCGCGGGCAGCTGGCGACCGTCACGCCGCGCCCGGGTGCGGTCGTCGCGGTCGGGGCGGTCGAGGGCATCGCTTTCGGTCACGACCCAACGATAGCCGTGTAGATTGCCAATGACATTGATAATCAACCGGAGGAGCAATCCGTGACCATGCCCACCCCGCGCACCCGCGTCCTCGTCTCGGGCGCCAGCATCGCCGGTCCCGCCCTCGCCTACTGGCTCGATCGCTACGGGTTCGAGACGACGATCGTCGAACGGGCCCCCGAGCTGCGGACCGGCGGACAGAACGTCGACGTCCGCGGTGCGGGCCGCGAGGTCGTGCGCCGCATGGGCCTCGAGGGCGAGGTCCGCGCCGCCACCACGGGCGAGGTCGGCACCCGGTTCGTCGGGCCGACGGGTGGCACGGTCGCCGAGTTCCCCGCCGGAACCTCCGATTCGGGAGGCGCGACCGCCGAACTCGAGATCCTGCGGGGGGACCTCGCGCGGCTCCTCGTCGGGCGTACCAGGGGCGACGGTCAGGGTCGTGGCACCACGTACCGCTTCGGCGATCGCATCACCGGCATTCGCGAGGACGACGGGGCCGGGGTCGAGGTGGGGGCCGCCGGCCCCGCAGCCGATGCCGCCACCGGAGGCGACCCGACGACCACCGAGGCCTCCACGCCCGTCGGCACCGCGCCTCCCGGGTCCGGCGCGCGGGGCGTCGTCGTGTCCTTCGAGCACGCTCCCGACGAACGCTTCGACCTCGTGGTCGCCGCCGACGGCATCGGCTCGTCGACACGGCGCCTGGTGTTCGGCGACGAGCCGACGATCCGATCGCTGGGGCTCGAGACCTCGTACGCGACGATCCCGCGGACGGCCGCCGACGACGACTGGTGGCGTTGGTACAACGCCGCCGGGGGTCGCTCGATCACCCTGCGGCCCGACGCCCACGGGACGATCCGCGCCGCGATGTCGTTCGTCACCGACCGCACCCGTGAGCGGGGCGGGGCCGAGCGCCGCACCGTCGCAGAGCAGCGGGCCCGACTGCACGAGATCTTCGACGACGCGGGGTGGGAGGCCCGACGCGTGCTCGACGGCTTCGACCACGCCGACGACCTCTACTTCGAGTCGATCGGGCAGGTGCGGGCGCCGCGATGGTCGACGGGACGGGTCGTGTTGCTCGGCGACGCCGCGTACTGCGCCTCGCCGGTGAGCGGCATGGGCACGAGCCTGTCGCTGGCCGGGGCCTACGTCTTGGCCGGCGAGCTCGCCTCCCACCGTCACCACCGTGACGCCTTCGCCGGGTACGAGCGCCTGATGCGTCCCTACGTCGAGCAGGCGCAGCGGCTGCCGCCGGGGGTGCCGCGGGTCGCCAACCCGACGTCCCGCGCCGGCGTCGCGCTGTTCCACGACGGGGTGCGGCTCGCGTCGACCCGGGTCGCGGGTCGGCTCGGGGCGCGCTTCTCCACCCCGCCGGCGGACGCGCTCGACCTGCCCGACTACACACATCTCGAGCCCTGACGCCCTGACGTTTCCGTCGAGTGGTCCCGAATCGTCCTTCGCCCCGTCGGGAAGGACGATCTCGGACCACTCGACCGAGCAGTCGGGACGAGGAGGCGCGGTGCAGGCGTCCGACGGAGGGTGCGGACACGCGCGGCGGACACGCACGTGCAGAACGGGCGGGTCCGGGCGAGGCGGGCGTCCGAAGACGACCGCTCACACCGGACCCGCCCGTCCTGGCGGGAGGTCGGCCTAGCGAGCCGAGGCGGTCTCGCCGACGCGCGTGCCGTCGGCGTCCGTCGGAGCGTCGCCCGCGTCGTCGCCGCCGTCGCGGCCACCGGCCCGGCGGGCACGAGCCCGCACGAACAGGCTCGACGCGTACACCAGCACGAGCGACGCGAGGATCGCGACGATGACGGCGATCTGGCCGCCGGCCAGGCTGATCTGACCGAACAGGATGCCGACCACGCCGTAGTCCGAGTCGGAGAAGGTCGAGTTCGACAGTCCGATGTCGCCGAGCACCGGCAGCAGGAACAGCGGCAGGAACGTGATCGCGAGACCGTTGGCGAAGGCACCGAGCACGGCACCACGTCGACCACCCGCGGCGTTGCCGATGACGCCCGAGGCGGCTCCGGTCATGAAGTGGGCGACGACGCCCGGGATCACGATTGCGGTGCCGGCGAAGATCATCACCGACATGCCGACGATGCCGCCGACGAAGCTCGCGAGGAACCCGATCAGCACGGCGTTGGGGGCGAAGGTGAACGTGATCGGCACGTCGAGTGCGGGGATCGCGTTCTTGACCAGGCGCTCGCTGATGCCCTTGAACGCGGGCACGATCTCGGCCAGCACGACGCGCACGCCGGCGAGGATCACGAAGACGCCCGCCGAGAAGGTGGCGGCCTGCATGACGACGTAGACGATGTAGTTCTGGCCGTCGCTCAGCTCGGTCTCGACGAACGCCGACCCGGCGAACAGGGCGACGATCACGTAGATCACGGCCATCGACAGCGCCACGATCACCGTGGTGTCGCGGAGGAATCCGAGGCCCTTCGGGAACGTGATGTCTTCGGTCGACTTCGACGGCGTGCCCTTGCCCCGGGTCAGCGTGGCGACCAGGCCGCTCAGGGCGACGCCGGCACCGCCGGTGTGGCCGAGGGCGACGTCGTTCGAACCGGTGACCTTGCGCATGAAGGGCTGCACGATCGCCGGCGACAGCGTCGTGACGAGACCCTGCAGCAGCGCACCCCAGAGCACGACGCCCCACACCGGGAACCCGGCGACGCCGAGGATCACGGCGATCATCGCGGCCATGTAGAAGGCGACGTGACCCGAGAGGTAGATGTACTTGAAGTGCGTCGTCGCGGCCAGCAGCACGTTGACGATGAACCCGAAGAAGAAGATCAGCGCCGCGGCCGACCCGTAGTCGAGCAGCACCTGACCGACGATGGCCTCGTTGTTCGGCACGACGCCCTGGACGTCGAACGCCTCCTGGAACATGGCGCCGAACGGGTCGAGCGAGGCGACGACCACGCCGGCACCGGCGGCCAGCACGAGGAACCCGACGAGGGTACGCACGGTGCCCTTGAGCACGTCGCTGAACGCCTTGCGCTGCAGCAGCAGGCCGACGAGCGAGATCAGCGCGACGATGATCGCGGGCTGGCGGAAGACGTCCAGCAGGACGGAGAGCACGCCCTCCATCAGTTGGCCCCGGCGTCGGGCACGGTGACGCCCTTGCGGATCGCGGTCTCGCGCACCTTGGTGCGCAGCTCGGCCAGGTCGATGATGCTGTCGAGCACCACGACGTCGCCGAGGCCGCCGACCGAGTCGGCCAGGTCGGCGCCGACGAAGATGACGTCGGCGGCACCCGGGCCGACCGAGCCGAGGTCGGCGTGGTCGACGTCGACCCCGGTGATGCCCTGCTCTTTGAGGACCTTCTCGATGTTCATGTGGACCATGAAGCTCGAACCGAGGCCCGAGCTGCAGACGGCGAGGAATTTCATGCGTTCTGTCCGATCTTGGTGAGGACCGCCAGGGTGTCGGCGGGGGTGGAGGAGGCGAGCAGCTCGGCGCGGAGCGTCTCGTCGGAGAGCAGGGTGGCGAGGGCCATCATCGTGTCGAGGTGGCTCTGGGGGTCGGTCGCGGCGAGGCAGAAGAAGAGGTCGATCGGGTGCGCGGGTTCGTCGTTCAGCAGCACGGTCTCGCCGACGCGCAGGCTCGAGAGCCCGGTGCGCTCGACGCCGTTCTCGGGTCGGCTGTGCGCGAGGGCGATGCCGAAGCCGAGGTCGATGTACGTGCCGCCCGCGGCGATCGAGTCGGTCATCGCCGCGACGTAGTGGCTGCTGACGGCGCCGCTGTCGAGCAGGGGCTGCGCGACGCGTTCGACGGCGTCGCGCCAGCCGTCGACGCGGTCGGCGAAGAGGATGGTCTCGGGGGTGAGGAGGTCGGTCAGCACTGTCGTTCCTGGTGGGGGTCGGTGACGTCGGCGTCGGGACGGGCGTCGGTGGTCGTGGTGGTCGGGAGGGGTTCAGGAGGCGCGGCTCGGCGGACGAGGCGCACCCGGTCGGTCAGCCGTGCAGGCCGAAGAAGATCTCGCTGTTCTGCGGGGTGAAGTGGCTGGTCCCGTACGCGACGGCCCGCTCGTCGCCGTCGAACACGGTCGACGCGATCTTCAGCAGGGTCGTCCCCAGGGGGACGTCGAGCTCGTCGGCGTGCAGGGTGCTCGCGCCGTCGAGCGAGACCAACAGGTCCTGCCGGGCGAGCGTGACGCCGTGCTCGCGGTCGAGGTGCCCGTAGAGCGAGCCGTCGGTGAAGTCGACGGTCGCCGTCTCGGGGAACAGCGCGTACGGCAACCAGGTCACGACGAGGTGGTGCAGCGAGCCGTTGACGAAGCGCAGGCGGGTCAGTTCGACGACCTCGTCGGCCGAGTTGATGTCGAGGTGGCTCGCCACGGTCTCGCCGGCCCGGACGACCTTCTGGTCGAGCACGCGGGTGCTGACCGCGAAGCCCTCGCCCGTCTGCTGCGCGTGGAAGCCCTTGACCTCGTCGGCGAAGCGCTCGCGGTAGTGCAGGCGGTACTGCGGCTCGGTGACGAAGGTGCCCCGGCCGTGCTCGCGCACCAGGTGGCCGTCGGCGATCAGGCCGTCGACCGCGTGCCGCAGCGTGATGCGGCTGACGCCGTACTCGTCGCACAGCACGGGCTCGGCGGGCAGTTGCGATCCGGGCTCGAGCTTCTGGATGCGGGAGAGCAGGTGCTCGCGCACGGCCACGTACTTGCTCGTGCCGCTCGTGGTGCTCATCTGGTGCCTCCGCGCCGTTGCTGAAGTGGGTGGTGCCCGACCGACGTCGACAGGGCGTCGAGTCGTCAGGTCGTCAAGTCGTCATGATGACTTCGACGAGGGTACGTCTCGCCGACCACGGGTGCAAGTCGGCAGTCGTCTTGATTCATCATGACGTCCTGATGACCGACGGTACGGTCGTCGGAGACCAGCCCGTCCCACCCCGAACCGGAGCCCCCCACGTGACCCATGCTGTCAATCAGGCCACTCTCGACGCCGCCGCCGTCACCACCGCCCGCCTGCTCGCCCTCGACGCCGTCGAGCGTGCCGGGTCCGGCCACCCGGGGACGGCGGCCGCGCTGGCCCCCGTCGCGCACCTCCTCTTCCAGAAGCACCTGCGGCACGACCCGCAGGCACCCGACTGGGCCGGCCGCGACCGGTTCGTGCTGAGCTGCGGGCACGCGAGCGTCCTGCTCTACACGCAGCTGTTCCTCACCGGCTACGACGTGTCGCTCGACGACCTGAAGGCCTTCCGGTCGTTCGGGTCGCGCACCCCCGGCCACCCCGAGCTCGGCCACACCCCCGGCGTCGAGACGACGACCGGGCCGCTCGGGCAGGGCCTCGCCACGGCAGTCGGCATGGCGATGGCGATGCTGCACGAGCGTGCCGTCAACGACCCCGACGCCGCCCCCGGCGAGTCCGTCTTCGACCGCCGCGTCTTCGTGCTCGCGTCCGACGGCGACCTGCAGGAGGGCCTCTCGTACGAGGCCGGCGCGCTCGCCGGGCGGCACCGCCTCGGCAACCTCACCGTGATCTACGACGACAACGACATCCAGATCGAGGGCGACACGAGCCTCACCTCGAGCGAGAACGTCGGCGCCCGGTTCGCCGCGCAGGGCTGGCGCGTCGACCACGTCGGGCTCGCCTCGGACGGCGACGTCGACGTCGAGGCCCTCGACGAGGTGCTCTCGACCACCGACCGCCGCGGCGACCGCCCGCACCTCGTCGTGCTCAAGTCGCAGATCGCCTGGCCCGCCCCGAACGCCCGCAACACCTCGGCCTCGCACGGCGCCCCGCTCGGAGCCGCCGAGGTCGCCGCCACCCGGGTCGAGCTCGGCGTCGACTCCGAGCCCTTCACCGTCGACGACGCCGTGCTCGCCCACACCCGGTCCGTGCTCGAGCGCGGCCGGGCCGCCCGCGAGGCCTGGCAGGTCGCCGCCGACGCCTGGGAGCTGGACCACCCCGCGGCCGCCGCCGAACTGCGGCGCTCGCGGTCGCGCACCCTGCCCGCGGACCTCGGGTCGCGCCTCCCCGTCTTCTCGCCCGGCGACACCCTCGCCACCCGGGACGCGTCGGGCAAGGTCATCCAGGCGCTCGCCGAGGCGCTGCCCGAGCTGTGGGGCGGGTCGGCCGACCTCGCCGAACCCAACCGCACGGCGATCGCAGGAGGCGCGTCGTACCTCCCCGAGGAAGCCCCCGGCACCGGCCGCGCCGGTCGCAACGTCCACTGGGGCGTGCGCGAGGGGGCGATGGCCTCGGCCATGAACGGCATCGCGCTGATCGATGGGTCGCGGTTCTTCGCCGGGACGTTCCTCGTGTTCAGCGACTACCAGCGCCCGGCGATCCGGCTGGCGGCGCTCATGCAGCTGCCGGTCACCTACCTCTGGTCGCACGACTCGGTCGCCCTCGGCGCCGACGGCCCGACCCACCAGCCGATCGAGCACCTGGCGAGCCTGCGCGCGATGCCCGGGTTCTCGGTGGTGCGCCCGGCCGACGGTGCCGAGACGGCCGCGGCGTGGCTGGCGATCCTCGAGAAGGACGGTCCGGCCGGTCTCGTGCTGGCCCGCCAGCCGCTGCCGGTCGCGGCGACTCCGGCCGACGTGGTGCTCGCCGGCGTGCGCCGCGGGGCCTACGTGGTGCAGGACGCGCCGGCTTCGGCCGGTGGCTCGGCCGGTGGCTCGACCGACGGGGGCACGCCCGACGTGGTCGTCGTCGCCACGGGCAGCGAGGTCGCCCTCGTGCTCGAAGCCGTCGCGCGGATCGACGACCTCGCCGTGCGCGTCGTGTCGATGCCCTGCCGCGAGTGGTTCGACGCCGAGCCCGCCGAGTACCGCGAGCAGGTGCTGCCCCGCGCGGTGTCGGCCCGGGTCGTCGTCGAGGCCGCCGCGAGCTTCGGCTGGGAGGGCGTCGCCGGCCCCGACGGCGTCGTCGTCGGCATCGACGAGTTCGGCCTGTCGGCCCCCGCGGCCGACGCGCTGCGCGAGCGCGGCATGACGACCGACCGCGTCGTCGCCGCGGTGCGCGCCGCTGCCGCCCGGGCCGCGGTCGGCCGCGCCGCGAGGGCCTGACCTGGTCCGATGCCGGAACGGGCGAGTTCGGCGTCGCCGGGCGCTCAGGAACGCCCGGGTCACGCGAACCCGCCCGCCTCGAGGAGGCGCGGTGCGACATCTCGCGCACCGCGCCTCCCGGGGGCCGGGCCCGGCCTACGGCTGGCTGGGCGAGGTGACGGTGACGGCTCCGCTGGCGATCTGGTCGCGCAGGGCGTCGAGCTCGGACGACAGCTCGGGGCTGACCGACGACGCCAGGTCGTGGAACGGCGCGAGGCCGACGCCGCCGTTGTCGAGCGTGCCCACGTAGGGCTCGTTGGTGAACGAGTCGTCGGTCGACGAGACGGCGATCTGCTGGACGGCCTTCTCGGTGTCCTTGATGACGCTGGTCAGCAGGATCGGCCGGTACTCGGCGGGCAACGTGTCGTAGCCGTCGTTGTCGACCCAGATGACGTCGACGCCGCCCGTGGCGAGTGCGGCCGACGCCGCCCCCTCGCCGACCTGCCCGGCCACCGGCATGATCACGTCGGCGCCCTGGTCGATCAACGCCTGGGCGAGCTGCTTGCCCTTGTTGACGTCCTCGAAGTCGCCGGTGAACGAGCCGTCCTGCGCCTCCTTCGACCAGCCGAGCAGCTGCACGCTCGTGCCGTGCGCGGCGTTGTAGGCGTCGACGCCGTCCGCGAAGCCGTCCATGAACAGGGTGACCGGGGGCTGGTTGCCGCCGCCGAAGGTCGCGACCTTGCCCGTCTTGCTGACGCCCGCCGCGAGGTAGCCGGCGAGGTACGAGGCCTGCGCGGTGTCGAAGAGGATCGGCTTGACGTTCGGGGCCTCGACGGTCTCGTCGACGATGGCGAAGTCGATGTCGGGGTTGGCCTTCGCCTGCTCCTCGGTGGCGGGAGCGAGCTCGTAGCCGACCGTCAGCACGAAGCCGCAGCCCGAGTCGACGGCCTGCGCGACGTTCGGGGCCAGGTCGTTCTCGGTCGTCGAGACGAGCACGCGGGCCTGGATGCCGTCGTCCTTCTCGGCCTTCTGCAGGCCGGCCCAGCTCGACTGGTTGAACGAGCGGTCGTCGAGCCCACCCGAGTTCGTCACCATGCGGGCGCAGTCCTCGCCCGCGGCGGAGGTGCTGGCGCCTCCCTCGGCGGGGGCGCTGGCACAGCCCGCCAGCAGTGCGAGACCGGCGAGGCCGCCGGCGACCCCGAGGAGGCGCGGGTGGCGGAGGCGGGACGACGAGCGGTCCCCGAGGCGGGCGGCCCCGAGGCGTTCTGCCGGGCGTGCGGACGTGGCGGGGTGGACGGACATGAGGCGGGACCTCCGGGAACGGGTGTGCTGTGGGGTGCCGGCGGTGCGGGCCGGACGGGTGGACACAGTCAACTGCCTGCGGGCCGCCGTGCCAAGCGTGTGACGGGGGCGGGCTGCGTCGGCGGGCCGACCCGCGCCTCCTGTGTTCGCCCGTCCGGCCCGCGCCGCGCCTCCCGCGCTCCCCGCCAGGAAATGGTCACAGCGCCAGGACTAGTCGTGGTGCCGTGACCATTTCCTGGCGTCGTGCGGCGGGCTGGCGGCGAGGGCGGGACGGCGGGCTGGCGGGCGGGTGCCCGGGGCTCAGCCGACCTCGACCCGGGCGTCGAGCCCGAGCCGCTCGAGGAACTCCTCGTCGTGGCTGACGATCACGAGCGCCCCGCGGTAGCCGCGCAGCGCCTGGAGCAGGTGGTCGGTGCTCGCCATGTCGAGGTCGTTCGTCGGCTCGTCGAGCACCAGCAGCTCGGGCGGAGGGTCGGCGAGCAGCAGTCCGGCCAGCGCGACCCGGAACCGCTCGCCGCCCGAGAGGGTCGAGGCGAGCCGGTCCACGACGTCTCCC
Source organism: Frigoribacterium sp. CFBP 8751 (assembly GCF_014841545.1). Taxonomy (NCBI): domain Bacteria; kingdom Bacillati; phylum Actinomycetota; class Actinomycetes; order Micrococcales; family Microbacteriaceae; genus Frigoribacterium; species Frigoribacterium sp. CFBP 8751. Next base: position 74,861 of record NZ_JACYUB010000001.1, on the reverse strand, counting down.
CGGACGAGGAACCGCGCGAGGCGGTTGCGCACCTCGCGCGGGGGAACCTCCGGTGCAGCCCGCCGCACGTTCTCGAGCACCGTGAGCGCGTCGTCGAGCGAGTCCTTCTTCTGCCCGAGGTGGGCGACCCGGGCGGTCAGGGTGACGGCGTGCGTGTCGGGCAGCGAGTGCGGCCGCGCGTCCGGCGCGCCGACGAGTTGCTCGAGCAGCGTCGTCTTGCCCGACCCGTTGTCGCCGACGACGGCGATGCGCTCCACCCCCTGGACGACCACGGTGCGGCCGCGCACGGTCAGCTCGGCGAGGCGCCGGGACGCCGGGACCGCCGGGTCCGGCAGGTCGACCACGATCGTGTCGTCACGACGCAGGCGTCGTTCGGCGGTGTCGACCGCGACCCGCGCCTCCTGCTCGGACGACGCGTGCGCCCTGCGCAGCGAGCCCGCCGTCGCCTCGGCCTGGCCGCGCAGCTGGTTCGCCATGATCTTCGGCATCGATTCGCCGGCCTTGGCTCCGGCCTTGGCCCGCCGCGCGATGGTCGTCTCGGCCTCGATGCGCTGCCTCCGCTCGGCCTTGAACACCTGCTCGGCGGCCCGGACGTCGCGCTCGGCCGCCGCCTGCAACACCGCTAGCTGCTGCTCGTAGGCCGACCAGGTGCCGCCGAACACGGTCATCGAGCCGTCGCGCAGCTCGGCGATCTCGTCGACGTGCTCGAGCAGCTCGCGGTCGTGGCTGACGACGACGAGCGCCCCGCGCCAGCGGTCGACCACGTCGAGCAGCAGGCCGCGAGATCGTCGGTCGAGGTCGTTCGAGGGTTCGTCGAACACGGCGATCGGCCGACCCCGCAACCGCACGCCGGCGATGGCGACGAGCACGGCCTGCCCACCGGACAGCGTCGACACCGGGCGGTCGAGGACGGTGGAGGGGCCGGTGCCGATGCCGGTGCCGCCGTCGAGGTGGCCCAGCCCGACGTCGGCGAGGGCCGCGGCGGCGCGCGACTCGACGTCCCAGTCGTCGGCGAGCAGCTCGAACTGCCCTTCGGTCGCGTCGCCGGAGAGGATCGCCCGCAAGGCGAGGAGGCGCGGGCCGACCCCCAGCAGGCCCGCCACGGTGTCGCCGGCGCGGGACCGCAGCCGTTGCGGCAGCAGGTCGACCTCGCCGGTGGTCGTGAGGCGTCCGCCGGTGGGGACGAGGTCGCCGGTGACGAGCCGGACGAGCGTGGACTTGCCGGCGCCGTTCGCACCGACGAGGCCGGTGCGGCCACGCCCGAACGCGGTCGACAGGTGGTCGATCACCCCGGAGCCGTCGGGCCAGGAGAACGAGAGGTCGGAGAGGACGATGGAGGGTGTGGTGGTGGGCACGAGGGCTCCCGGTGGATGGTGTCGGAGCACGACGACCACCCGTCCCTCGCCGGCGACGGAGGTCGGCTGCGGCGGGGGAACGACCCGGCAGGGGGCGCGGCGCCTCGAGCGAGGCGGCGCCCGGTTCACGGGGCGGGCGGGAGTGTCGTCAGTGCGAGGGCGACTGCTGCGCGAGGGGCGCAGTACCGGTGATGAGACGCAACGCTCTGCCTTCTGTGCGGTGGGCCCCCGTGCCCGCGAGGGCGGTCGACCGGCCGGTGTGTCGGCCGCACCGGTGCCTGCTCTCGCGACGGGGTACCCCGCCACGGTAGGTCGTGCCCACGCCGGTCCGCAAGGGGCGGGTGTCGGCCGACCCGCGCCTCCTGCGCTCGCCGCCACGAGATGGACACCGCGCCAGGACTGGTCGTGGCGCTGTGACCACTTCCTGGCGTCGTGCGAGATGGCGAACTGCAGCGCGCCTCCTGCCCTCGCCGCCACGAGGTAAACATGCCGCCACCTTTTTACGTGGCGGGCTGTTTAGTTCGTGGCGGGCTGGCGGGCTGGTGGGCTGGCGGGCTGGCGGGCTGGCGGGCTGGCTGGCGGGCTGGCGGTGGCGGCGGGGGGCCGGCGGGTGCGGCGGCGTCCAGGCGGGCGGGGCACACTGTCGGCATGTACCGAGGCCTGCCGACCATCTCGTTGCCCGAACCCGAGCGTCCGCCGTTCGTCGACCGGCTGCGGCGTGCCCTCGACCTGGCCGCCGCGGAGGAGAGCGGACGCCTGCGGGTCGTCCACTCGTGGGTCGGCGACGAGGTGCCGGGTGGTGCGATCCGTCGTGCCGGCTGGCAGTCGCGCGTGCTGACGATCACGGGCCCACGGCGGGCGCCGATCGACGTCTGGTTCGACGCCGACGACGGCGACGTCAGCGTGATCGGCGACGTCTCCGTGCCCGACTGGTCCCTGCACGACGCCGCGGCCGAGTCCGCCTGCCTCGCGGCGTCCGGCCAGTTGCTCCACGACCTCGCCGCCGGGCGCCTGCCCCGCGGTCGCCGCTCGGACTTCGTCCGGTCGAGCACCGTGCTCGCCCTGCTCGGTGCCGGGGCCGTCGTCGGCGCGGTCGTCGTCGACGTGCTGCGCGCCCGGGGTCGGGGCCGCTCGGCCTGACGACCCGCGCCTCCTGCCCTGACGACCCGCCCCTCCTGACCTGACGACCCGCGCCTCCTCGAGAGGTCGCGGGGGCCGGTACGCCTAGCGGGCGTGCCGCTCGAAGAACGCCGTCGACGGCGGCACGAGCATCAGCAGGCAGGCGATCAGGGCACTGACGACGGACGCCCACTCGAGCACCCCGCCGCCGCTCGCCCCGCTCACGCCGCCCAACACCTGCAGGATGGTCAGCACGAGCAACACGGTGCGCGCCCAGCGGCGGCCGTCGCGCATCGACCGCACGACGGCGAGCTGCACGAGGGCGACGACGATCGCGAACACCCCACCGGCGATGTCGGCCCCTCGCGGGTTCGCCAGGGCCCCGCCGGACGTCGACACCCGTGCCGGCCCGCCGAACAGCATCAGCAGGACGGCACCGACGACGGCCAGGGCGACCACGACGATCCACAGGACGTACGCCGCAGAGATCGTGCGGGGGGCGGGTGGGGCGGCGTCGCGCATCGGGCCTCCTCGGACGGCGGGCGAGGCCTCCAGGGTAGGCCCGGCCACCGTCGGTGGTGCGGCGTACCCTCGACGCCACGAACCCCGAAGAGCACGAACGAGCAGTTTACGAACGGGCAGTGCGCGAACGGGCAGAGCACGAACGAGCCGAGGGGACGGTGGGGCACCGCCTGCCGCCCACGACGAGCGCAGGAGGCACGGCGCATGGACCGAGAACCCGAACGACGACCGCAGGGTCGCGACCACCGCGTCGACGCGGCCCGCTACCGGGTCGACGGCGACGTGCCGAGCGACGACGCGCCTCGCGACACCCGCACGGCGGCCGAGATGCGAGCCTGGGCCCGAACCGCCATCGACCTGGCGATCGCCCGCGGCGAGTTCGACGACCTGCCGCTCGCCGGCAAGCCGCTGCCCGGGCTGGCGGCGGGCACGGTCGACCCCGACTGGTGGCTGCGCGGCCTGATCGAACGCGAGGGGCTCACCGGGCTCGCGCCTCCGGCCCTGTCGTTGCGGGCCGAGAGCACCGGGTTGCACGCCGAGCTCGACCGGCTGCGCTCCGAGGCCGCCGTGCGGTCGCACCTCGACGACTTCAACGCGCGCATCGTCGAGGCGAGGCGCCAGCTGTCCGGGGGCCCGCCGGTCGTGACGCCCACGCGGGACGTCGACGGCGAGGTGCTGCTGTGGCACGAGCGGCGCCAGGCGCGTCGGGCCGCCGAGGCCGCGGCCGTGCCGCCCCCGCCCCCGAGCTGGCGTGAGAGGCGTGCGCTGCGGCGCGAGCTCAAGCGGCGTCGCGGGGTGCCGGGCCCGTCCACCGAGCAGGGTGACCCGCACTCACCCGACGAGAGCTCACCCGCATGATCCCGTGACCGATTCGTGATCTTTTTCCGACGACAACTACACCTCGAGGATGATGCGCGCTAGGGTCGAGTGTTCGCACCACCCCCAGACGAGAGGACCGCACGCGTGACGAAGCCCGCCTCCCCGACCTCTCCGGATCAGGGTGGCGCGACGGCTGGTCACGTCGAAAGTGCTGGCCAGAACCTCGCTGGTCAGAACCCCACTGGTCATGACGGTGCTCGGCCGCTCGGTGAGCGTTCGGCCCGACTGGCCCTCGAGCGTCGCGAACGCCGTGCCCGTCGCGACGTGCTACCGACCTCGCACCGCGAGTCCTTCGTCGAGTGCGCCGCCCTCGTCGGTGCCGCCGAGGCCGCGGTCGCCCCGCGCGTCCGGCCCCGACGCGCCGACGCTCCGGTCCGGACCAGCCCGCTGCTCGGTCTCGAGGAGTCCGCGGCGACCGAGGCCGCTCGTCCTGCCGTCGCCGCCCGCGCCTCCTCGGCCACCGCTCACCCCGCGCCTGCCCGTCCCTCGCGTCGCGCTCGCCGTGCCGCGGTCGTGGCCGCCCGTCCGGTGTCGCCGACCCGTGGTGCCGCCGGTCGTGCCGGTGCCCCCGGTCGTGCCGGTGCGGCGCGCAGCGTCGGCACCGCCGTGAAGAAGCTCTCCATCGTCACCGCGATCGTCGGTTTCGCCGCCAGTGGCGTGCTGCCCCTGCTCGCGACCACCGGCGACGAGGCCCAGGCCGTCGCCGCGGGTGCGTCGGCGCGATCGTCGCTCGGCTCGCAGACGCTGTCGGTCGACACCGCCTCACTGGCCGACGAGTCCGACGAGACCGCCCGCGACGCCTACTCGGCCACGTCGATGATCGACGTCGTGACGCAGAACCTGCAGAACCGCAAGGCCGCGGCGAACACGACCTACGAGGGCCCGACCACGGCCGACTACCTCGCGAACCCGCTCTACCCCGAGCTCGACCGCGACCAGGTGCTCGCCGTGGCGCTGCAGTACATCGGCACGCCGTACGTGCACGGCGGCGAAGACCCCTCGAAGTTCGACTGCTCGGGCCTGATCACCTTCGTCTACGCGCAGTTCGGCATCAAGCTGACCCACTACGTTCCGACGCAGAACACCGAGGGGCGCACGATCCCCGAGTCCGAGGCCGTGCCCGGCGACCTCGTCGTGTTCGACAACCTGGCCCACGACGGCATCTATGCCGGCAACGGCATGATCCTCGACGCCCCGAAGCCCGGCGGCTTCGTCGACGTCCGCCCGATCTGGAACCAGGCGCACCACTTCGTCCGCATCGACGGCTGAGCCGGGCCCTCGGGCCTCGGCCGCCTCAGGTCGCCGCGTGCCCTGAGGTGACGACCCGCGCGTCCGGGAGTCGTCGTCCTCGGGTGGTGGCCCGCGCCTCCCGGGGGGTGGTCGTCCTGATGTGGTGAGCCGCACCTTCGGGGGTGGTCATCCTGCGGAGATGAGCCGCGCCTCCGGGGGTGGTCGTCCTGCGGTGGTGATCTGCGCCTCCGGGTGTGGTCGTCCGCGGGTGATGACCCGCGCCTCCCGGGGTCCGCCTTCCGGGAGGTCCGCCTGCGGCACGTCAACGGCGGCGTGCCGCGTGTGCAATTCCCGACCTGCGACGTGCCATCTCGCGTGCCGAACCCGACAACCGGCCGGCGCCGCGCCGCTCATGTTCGTCCAGGGCCGGTCGTCCGGTCGCGGTTGTCGCGATTTGAACACCAGAGCGGGGCGGCGGGCGACACCAGAGCGGGACGGCGGGCGACGGGGGCGCAGGGTCAGGAGGCGCGGGTCGGGCGGCCGACGCGGGCGCGCTACCCGAGGCGGCCGGTGAGGCGGCCGTGGAAGGCCTCGCTGCGGTCGTCCAGTCCGACGAACGTCGCCGTCACGCCGTGCGCCCGGAACTTCTCGTCGACCGAGTCGAGGGCCGCGACGCTCGACGCGTCCCACACCTGGGCGCGGGACAGGTCGACGGTGACCGCCTCGGGGTCGTCTCCGTAGGAGAAGTGCTCGACGAGGTCGTTGCTGCTGCCGAAGAAGAGGGGGCCGATGACGTCGTACCGCACCGTCTCGGGGGACGGGGGTCCGTCGAGGCCAGCTGCCGCACCTCCTGCGTTCGAGGCGTCCGAGGCCTCCGCGACGCGAGAACCGGCCTCGGTGCCGCCCACGGCACCCGGCGTCACGTGCCGCTCGACCGTGATCACGTGGGCCACGCGGCGCGCGAAAAGCACCATCGCGAGGAGCACGCCGACCGCGACGCCGAGGGCGAGGTTGTTCGTCGCGACGACCACGGCGACCGTGACCACCATGACGAGCGTCTCGGGCACGGGCATGCGGCGGAGGGTCGACGGCTTCAGCGAGTGCCAGTCGACGGTGGTGATCGCGACGATCATCATGACCGCGGCCAGCGCCACCATCGGGATCGTCGACATCACGGCGCTCAGCCCGGTGACCAGCAACAGCAGGAAGAGCCCGGCCGCGATCGTCGACACCCGCGTGCGGGCCCGCCCGATCTTCACGTTGACGACGGTCTGGCCGATCATGGCGCAGCCGGCGATGCCGCCGTAGAAGCCCGCCGCGATGTTCGCGACGCCGAGCGCCCAGGACTCCTTGCCCTTGTGCGACGGGGTCTCGGTGAGGTCGTCGACGAGCTTGGCGGTCAGCAGGGTCTCCATCAGGCCGACGAAGGCGACGCTGAGGGCGGTCGGCCAGATGATCTGCAACGTCTCGAGGGTGAACGGGGCGAGCCACGGGGTCAGGCCGGGCAGGCCGCCGCCCATCGGGCCCTCGTCGCCGACGGTGTGCACGTCGAGGCGGGCGGCCACGGCGATGACCGTCACGACGACGATGGCGACCAGCGGCGCCGGCACGGCCTTCGTCACCTTCGGCAGCAGCACGACGATCGCGATGGTCAGGACGAACAGCGGGTACACGACCCACGGCTGGTCGATGATGTGCGGCACCTGCGCCACGAAGATCAGCACACCGAGCGCGTTGACGAAGCCGATCATGACCGAGCGGGGGATGAACCGCATCAGCCGGGCGAGACCGGCGAGCCCGAACGCGAGCTGCACGAGCCCGGCGAGGACGACCGTCGGCAGCACGTAGTCGGTGCCGTGCTCGCGCACCAGCGGCGCGATGACGAGGGCGACCGACCCGGCGGCGGCGGTGACCATCGCGGGGCGGCCGCCGAGTACCGACATGACGAGCGCCAGCACGATCGACGCGACGAGGCTGACCATCGGGTCGACCCCGGCGATCACCGAGAACGAGATGACCTCGGGCACGAGGGCGAGCGTCGTGACGACGCCGGCCAGGGCCTCGCGGGTCAGGAGGCGCGGGTCGCGCAACACGGAGAGCACCGTGTCGGCGGGGCGGGCGGGGCGGACCGACCGCGCGGCGGGTTCAGGGCGCGCGCGGTCGGAGTCGGGGGCAGTGGTCACGGGGGACTCCTGGGGTGTGCGGAAGAATGAGGGGAGCCGGCGACACTGCCGTACGATGCAACCCTACCCTTACGTGAGGGTAGAGATGAAACGAGACCTCATGCCCGACGAGACCGCCACGATGCAGATCGGCGAGCTCGCCGACCGCACCGAGATGTCGCTGCGCACGATCCGCCACTACGACGAGGTCGGTCTGCTGACGCCGTCGGGCCGCAGCGAGGGCGGGTTCCGGCTCTACACGCACGACGACTACCTGCGGCTCATGGTGATCCGACGCATGAAGCCGCTGGGGTTCAGCCTCGACGAGATGGCCGAGCTGCTGCGGGTCGTCGATGCGCTCGACGGCGGGGCGGGCGACGCGGCCGGGGCGGGCGAGGCCGGGGCGGGCGACGAGGGTGACGGGCGCGACCAGGCGACCCGCGCCTCCTTGGCGGCGTTCGTCGACGAGACCGTCGAGCGTCGCGCGAAGCTCGAGCGACAGCTCGCGATGGCCGACGAGTTCCTCGAGCTGCTGCGCGCCCGCCTGCGCTGAGCGCCGCGCGTCAGCTGCGGGCCCACTCAGGGCGGCGGTCGACGAGCATCTCGGCGTACGACGGGTACCACTGGCCGGCCGGGGGTCCGTCGTTGCAGGCGCCGTCGCTGATGCCCGGCGTCTTGACCCAGAGCAGGGCGTCGAGGCGGCCGTCGTTGGACACCACGCGGGGGTCCTGGCCGAGGCCGACGTCCTCCGGATTGCACCAGGTGCCCTTCCAGCCGCGGCCGTTGCGGGACACGTCGATCACGTAGCGGCTGCCGCCCGTCATCGCGGCGACCTCCTCGGCGTAGGGCTGCTCGTCGCCCACGGGGTAGAAGCCCGCGACGTTGGTGAAGAAGCCCCGGGCCTGGTCGACGCCCGCCGCCTGGAGTCGCTCGGCCATCACCTCGGGCTGCACCCAGTGCGAGTTGCCGCCGTCGAGGTAGGCGGGCACGCCGGCCGCCGCGAAGTCGGCGACGGCCTGCTTCAGCAGGGGGAGGCGCGTGTCGGCCAGCTGCGGACACCGGCTCAGGATGCCGAGCGAGTCGGGTTCGACGATGACGACGGCCCGGTGCCCGGCGAGGGTGGCCGCGATGGTCGCGTTCCAGGCGGGGTAGCGCTCGACGGACAGGCCGCCGGCCGAGTAGTTGCCGCAGTCCCGATCGGGGATCGCGTACGTGACGAACACCGGCGTCGCGCCCTGCTCCTCGGCGGCGGAGAGGTAGTCGGTGATCACCTTCACGAGCTGGGCGTCGTCGTAGCCGTCGCCGATCCACATCGCGACGGGACGCTCGGCGATCAGGGCCGCGGCCCGGGCGGCGTCCGTCTCTCCGTCGGCGCTCAGGGTCGCCTCGGCCCGCACCGCCAGCGAGTTCGGCTCGAGCGCGATGCCGCCGTGGAAGACCGTGCCGGACGGAGCCGTGCGGATCGTCTCGGGCGTCACCCGGGTCGCCTGCGACGTCGGGGTCGGGCTCGGAGTCGCCGACCCGTCGGACGGCGTCGGCCGGGTGGTGTCGCCCGACGAGCAGGCGGTCAAGAGGACGACGGCGGCCGCGGCGAGCAGGCCGAGGGTGGTCCGGGCCGGTCGGGACGATGCCATCTGCGCCTCTCTCGGCGCAGTCGGGGGTGCTGCCCCGACGGTGGTGGAAGGGACAGTCGACCACGGATGCGGCCGCGGGCACAGGGGCCGAAAGGGGGACACGGCCGTACCTCGCGGGCACCGGGACCCCCGCCTCTCGCCACCGCGGGGGCGGCACCGCGGGCCGCACCGCGTCGCCACGGCGTCGACGTCTCGTCCCCAGGTCGTCGACGACCCCGAGGAGGCGCGGTGCCGGGTGCCCGCGCTGGCTCGGTCCCCGCCCGCCTCGGTAGGGTGGGTGGTCCGCGAGGCCCGAGCGCGGACGCCCCTGCACCGCGGCGCACCCCCGTCCTCACCGGACGGGTCGTGCGCATCAGACAGACAGAGAGCCATGCACCACTCGGTCCGCCCCGTTCCCTTTTCGTTCCGCCCCGTTCCCTCCCGGGGCATGCTCCGTCGCACGCCGGTCGTCGCCGTCATCGTCGCGCTGGCCATGCTGGCCGCGCTCCTCCTCCCCGAGCGGGCGACCGCCGCCGCTCCGACCTGGCAGGCCGTCCTCGCCGCCCGCGACGACGAGTCGGCCAAGAAGAAGGCCCTCGCCGACCTGCAGACCGCGCTCGACGCCGCGTCGGCCCGTGCCGAGGCCGCCCACACCTCGGCCGACGAGGCCGGACGCGTGCTGGGCGAGGCCCAGGCCGCCGTCGACGAGGCCACCGCCCGGCACGAGCAGCTCGAGACGCGTCGGGCCGAGGCCCGTGAGACGGCCGACTCCGCACGACAGGTCGTCGGCCAGGCCGCCGCGCTGATGGCCCGCCCCGGCAGCGGGGGACTGGTGGGCGACCTGCTCGCGGCCGGCGACGACGCGCAAGAGGTGCTCAAGGGGCTGAGCCTGTCGAGCAAGCTCGGCGAGAACATCGGGCGGCTGCGCGAACGGGCCCAGGCCGCCGACAACCTCGCGACCTCGCTGGCCGACCAGGCCGCCGTGGCGCTCGCCGAGCGCGACCGGCTCGCGGCCGACGCCCAGACCGCGCTCGACGACGCGGCCGCGGCCAGCGTGACGGCCGAGGCCGACCTGGCCGCCGTCGACGACGAGAAGGCCACCCTCGCCGCGCAGGTCGCCCTGCTCGAAGACGACCGCATGACGCTCGAGCAGGCCTACGCCCAGGAGCAGGCGGCCGCGGCGGCCGCCGCTGCCGCTGCTGCCCGCCCCGCCCCGGCCGCCGGTGGCGGCACCGGTCCCGTGGCGCCCGGCACCGGAGGACCCGGCCCGGGCGTCACCGTGCCCGATCCGGGCACCGGGTGGGTCGCGGCCATCCGCTCGTACAGCTCGTACCAGGCCTACGGCTATCGCATCCACCCGATCACGGGCGATCGTCGACTCCACGCGGGCGCCGACTTCGGTGCGGCCTGCGGCACGCCGATCTACTCGGTCTCGGCCGGCCGCGTCAGCTACGCCGGGCCGTCGAGCGGCTACGGCAACCTGATCGTCGTGGACCACGGCGGAGGGGTCAGCAGTGCCTACGCCCACATGGAGCGGAACGGCATCTACGTCTCGGTCGGCCAGCAGGTCCAGGCCGGCCAGAACATCGCCGGCGTCGGCACCTCGGGCGGCTCGACCGGCTGCCACCTGCACCTCGAGGTGCGGCAGGGCGGCGTCCCGACCGACCCCGTGGTCTTCCTCGCGTCGAAGGGCGTCCGCTGACGACCGTCGGGCGTCAGCTGCCGTGAGGCGGGCGTGTTCGGCGGTTCCGGGCGTCCGCATCCGACCGTCTCCGCCGAACTCGCCCGCCGTCGCGCGCTAGTCGGCCGCGCCCGCCAGGTCGTCGTGCACCTGGATCGACGCGGCCTCGGCCCGGATCTCGTCGACCACGGTGCGGACGGCCGGGCGGACGGCCCGGTCCGGTCGCATCAGGGCCTCGAGATGGCGCCCGGCGCGGACGTTCTCGAGCGTCGCCAGGTGGAACCTTCCGGGCGCGCGCGACGCGGACGTGTGGCGGGGCACGAGTGCCACCCCGTGCCCCGCGGCGACGAGGTTCTCGATCAGGGGCAGGTGCACCGTGCGGTGGACGACCTCGGGTGCGACGCCCGACTGCAGGGCCATCGACACCAGCACGCGGTCGATCGGGTAGCCCTCGGGCACGCCGATCCAGGGCTCGCGGATGACGTCGTCGACGGCCACCCGACTGTGGTCGGCCAGTCGGTGGCCGAGGGGGAGGGCGACCTCGAGGGGCTCGCGCAGCAGCGACACGACGGTCGTCGATGCTCGGCCCGGCGGCAGCACGCCGTCCGACCGGTGGGCGAGCACCACGTCGAAGTCCGCCGTCAGCGGGGCGAACTCGTCCTCGGAGACGTCGCGGTCGGCCACGTCGAGCTCGATGCCCGGGTGCGATCGCATGCGGTGCAGCACTCCGGGCAGCAGGAGCTCGGCCGCCGAGGCGAACACGGACACCCGCACCACGCCACCCGTGCCTCCGCGGACGGCGTCGAACGCCGCCTCGGCCTCGGCGACCGCGGTCGCGACCCCCACCGACGCCCGGGCCAGGGCGTGGCCCTCGTCGGTCAGCACGACGCCCCGGCCGGCGCGACGGACGAGCTCGACCCCGAGCTGGCGCTGGAGCGTCTTCAGCTGCTGCGACACGGCGCTGGGCGACCGGTGCGTCGCGGCCGCGACGGCGGTGACGCTGCCGCGGTCGGCGAGTTCTCGCAGCAGGTCGAGGTGGGTGAGGTCCATGAAGGCAGCCTACAAAGATGTCGCAGCAATCTGCGCTGGTCCTGAACGGTCCGGCACGCCACGATGGACCGGTGACCGTCCGCGACCGCCTCCTCGCCCTCGTCGTCGCCGTGTGCTGGGGAATCAACTTCCCCGTGACGGCGATCGCCCTCGAGCACTTCCCGCCGTTCCTGCTCGTGGCGCTGCGCTTCACGTTGCTCGCGGTGCCGACCGTGTTGTTGGTGCCGCGTCCGGCGATCCCGTGGTCGCGCCTCCTGCTGGTGGGGGCGACGCTCGGCATGCTGCAGTTCGCGTTCCTCTACCTCGGCATCGCGGCGGGCATGCCCTCAGGGCTCGCCTCGCTCGTGCTGCAGGCCTCGGCCCCGTTCACCGTCGTGATCGCCGGCTTCTGGCTCCGTGAACGCATCACCCGTCGGCAGGCGATCGGCATCGGCATCGCCGTCGTGGGGCTCGTCGTCATCGCGGGCCACCGGTCGCAGGTCGCGGCGCTGCTGCCCGTCGTGCTGACGCTGTGCGGCGCGCTCGGCTGGGCGATCGGCAACGTGGCCGTCCGACGGGCCGCCCCGCCGAACCCGATGCACCTGACGCTGTGGATGTCGATCGTCGCTCCGGTGCCGATGCTCGCCCTGTCGTTCGTCGTCGAGGGCCCCGAGCGCATCGGCGAGAGCCTCGGCACGGTCCTCACGCTCGAGGCGTTGCCGTCGGTGCTCTGCCTGCTCTACCTCGTGCTGATCGCCTCGGTCGTCGGCTACGGCATCTGGACGCGCCTGCTCTCGGTCTACCCCTCGGCGACCGTCGCACCGTTCTCGATGCTGGTGCCCGTGGTCGGCGTGCTGGCCTCGTGGCTGGCGTTCGGCGAGGTGCCCGACCTGGTCGAGCTCGTCGCCGGCGTCGCGGTGGTCGGCGGTGTGCTCTACGCCAGCCGCGTGCCGAGGGCCCGCGCCCGCGATGGCGACCCCGAGGAGGCGCGGGTCGCCCCGCCCGAGCCGGTGCCCGTCCCCGAGACCGGCACCGCGCCTCCCGGGTCGCCCCTCAGGCGGTGACGGGCTTCTTCATCTGCACGGCGGTCGTCTCGTAGCCGAGCGACTCGTAGAGGTGGCGGGCGACCTGGTTGTAGCCGAACACGTTCAGGCCGAGGGTCTCGGCGCCGTGACGGGCGGCGGCCTGCTCGGCGAGGAGCATCGTCGCCCGGCCGAGTCCGGCGCCGCGGTGGGCCTCGTCGATCTCGACGTCGAAGACCCACCAGTCCGACGAGCCGGGCACGCGGGGTGCGATCCAGAGGATGCCGACGGGCTGACCCGGCCGGGCGTCGTCGATGACGTCGTAGACGAGGTGCCCCTCGGCCGGCGCCCCGTCGGGAAAGGCCTCGCCGAACGAGCGTCGGGCGGCCTCGGCGGCCTGCTCGGGGGTCTCGCCGGCGAGCACGCGGGATTTCTCGTACTCGGCGGTCGAGCGCCGCATCCAGGGCACGAGGCGGGAGGTGGGCATGGGCACGAGGCTGAGCGTCATGACCGCACGCTAGCGCGCCGTGACCAGGCGCGGCACGCGACGTCACGAGCCGCAGGCGGACAGGTCGGTCGTACCCCGAAACGCTTCGCCACGCGTACCCCGGCGGCTGTCGGAGGGCGCAGGTCGCCCCGGTAACGTGTGCAGCGGCCGGCGGGGGGCGGCCGTGCGATGCCTCACAGGGGCACCGTCTCGACCCGCAGGAGAAACCCACCCGATGCCCCAGCAGAAACGCGCCCAGGCGACCCGCGCCGCCATCATCCGAGGGGCCGCCGTCGTCTTCGACGAGCACGGCTACAGCGAGGCCTCGCTCGACCTCGTCGCCGAGACCGCCACGGTGACCAAGGGTGCGCTCTACTTCCACTTCCGCTCGAAGGCCGACCTCGCGAACGCGGTCATCGCCGAGCAACACGCCCTCTCGCGGGCCTACGCCGACCAGGTGTCCGAGACCGCGGGCAGCGGTGCCGAGGCGCTCATGCTCTCGTGTGCGTCGCTCGCCACGCAGCTGACCACCGAGGTGCTCGTGACCGCGGGCATCCGCCTGACCACCCAGTCGCCGAGCCGCGACCTCCGGGTCGAGCACCCGTACCTCGACTGGCAGGCCCAGATCTCGGGTCTCGTCGAGCGGGCGGTCGCCGACGGGGACTTCCGTGCCGACACCGACGTCGAGAGCGTCGCCCGCTTCGTCGTCGGGTCGTACGCCGGCGTCCACATCGTGTCGCAGGCCCTGACCGGCCGGGCCGACCTCTTCGACCGGCTGCGCGACATGTGGGCCTTCGTGCTGCCGACGGTCGTGGCCCCCGGGCACGAAGGCCTGACCAGCTCGTTGCCCCCGCTGATCAGGCCGTCGGATGTGCCCCCGCCCCCCGACGTGTCCTCTGTGCACCCAGGTTAGATACTGGCCGACCGGTTTTCCAGTCCCCTCAAGGAGGGGGCCGGTCAGGACGACGGCCGCGGTGGGGTGAGCTCCGTCAGCACCTGCCGGATCGTGGCATTGTCGGCCGCGAGGGCCGCGGTGTCGATCTGGGACAGGAGCTCACCGTCGTCGTGCGGCACGGTGAGTTGCCGCTGCCACTCGGCCTCGTAGAGGGCGTCGCGGTAGCCGGAGGACTCACGGCACCGGGCGTCGGCCGTCGCGATCTCGATCTCGTCGTCGGTCGGTGACGTGCTCGAGTCGAGCGTCTCGAACCGGTCGGCCATCTCGAGGGTCGGCATGCCCGACGGGTCGGAGGCCACGTCGCCCACCCGGGCGTCCTGCATGCACCCGCGCCAGTCGTCCCAGGTCGCGGTCACCGTCGGATCGTGGCGGGCTCCTTCGAACGCGGCGTTGTTCAGGCGGACGAGCGACTGGGCGCGGTTCGAGTAGTCGTCCAGTGACGGCACCGTCCCGCGGGCGCGCTGCACGCAGGTGTCGAACCGGGCGGACCTCTCGGCCGTCCAGGGCTGCGACGAGAACTCGGACCAGGCGGCCGCCCCCGCGTCGATGACCGACAGGGCGTGGTAGCCACGGGTCTCGGCCGTCGCCAGGTCGAAGGCCCGGAGTCGCAGCGAGCCGTTCATCGACAGCTCGCCCGCCCGGTCGCCCGCCGCCACGTCCCGCCACGGCACCACGAAGTCGTCGTGGCCGGCCGCGACCATGCACTGCTGCGCGACGAGCAGGAGGGCGTAGGACGACGACGTCTCGCCGACCGGCACGTATCGGTCGAGCGGCATCGTCCACGCGTCGACGTCCTTCGCCGGCAGGTCGGGCAGGGCGTAGGCGGCGTTGGCCGGGATGCCGTAGGCGACGACGCCGGCGACCACCGCGACCACGGCTGCGAGCGTCACGCGTTTCGCGCGTCGCTGTCGAGGCGAGACGCCGCCGGGCGGGACGTCGCGGGTCGGGACGGTCTTCTCGTCGGTCATCGCGTGGCCCCCTCGTCGTCGCGGGCCGGGCCCACGAGGTCGTTCTCGTAGGCGAAGACGACGATCTGCACGCGGTTGCGCATGCCGAGCTTCTGCAGCACGGCGCGCACGTGGCTCTTGACCGTCGCCTCGCTGAGCCACGCGCTCTCGGCGATCTCGCCGTTGCTCAGGCCCCGTGCCACGAGCAGGAAGATCTCGCGCTCGCGGGGCGAGAGCACCTCGAGCGGCTCGGTCCGCCGCTTCGGCGACGGGGTCGGCACGGCGAAGGCGTGCACGACGTCGAGAGCGGCGGCCGCGGTCGGCACGGGCTCGCCGGCCGCTGCCGCGCGGATCGTCGTCAGCACCTCGTCGGGCGTTGCGTCCTTGGTCAGGAAGGCGTAGGCCCCGGCCTTCAACGCGCTGAACACGGCCTCGTCACGCTGGATCGTGGTCAGGGCGACGACGCGCGGGGCCGAGTCGGGGTCGGTGCCGGCCGCCGCCACGATGCGCGTGGTGGCCTCGAGGCCGTTCATCACGGGCATGCGCAGGTCCATCAGCACGACGTCGGGCCGCTCCCGCTCGACCAGGGCGACTCCGGCCGCCCCGTCGACGGCCGTGCCGACACAGATCAGGTCGGCTTGCGCCTCGATCAGCATCTGCAGCCCCGAGGCGAACAGGGGCTGGTCGTCGACGACGACCACCCTCACGAGGGCAGGAGGCGCGGTGCGCGTCGTCGCGGTCGTCACGTCGGTCATGCGGGTTGCTCCGTCCAGGACTGCAGGAGTCCGATCGGTTCGGGAGTCGGCAGGAAGGAGGTGACGACGAAGACGCCGTCGTCGCCGAGCTCGGCCGTCAGCCAGCCGCCGGCGAGCCGGGCACGTTCGGTCATGCTGGCGATGCCGGTGCCCCGGCCGGTGCCGCGGCGGGCGGCGACGAGCGGGTCGTCTCCCGAGGACGTCACCAGCAGGGCGAGGCCGGGCCCCCGCCAGTCGAGTGCGACGTCGACCGTGCTCGACGAGCCGGAGTGCTTGAGGGCGTTGGTCAGGCTCTCTTGCACGATGCGGAAGACCGCGAGCTCTTGCGAGGGCAACAACTCGGTGGCGTCGCCGAGGTGCCGCAGGGTCACGGTCATGCCCACGTCGCGCATCGTCGTCGCGAGCCGGTCGAGGTCGGCGAGGGTCTCGCGAGGCGTGACGTCGTCGGCGTCCTGCTGGATGCGCTCGACCAGATGCCGCACGTCGACCAACGAGGTGCGGCCGACGTCCGCGATCGTCCGCAGTGCCTGCTCGACGACCTCCGGGCGGGTCGCCGACAGCGCCAGGGCGCCCTGCGCCTGGGACACGACCACCGCGAGCGAGTGGGCGAGGGCGTCATGCACGTCACGGGAGATCCGCGCACGGTCGTGGGCGAGGCGCAGCTCGAAGTCCGTCTCGTGGAAGCGTGTCTCGGTCCGTTCGAG
The DNA here is from genome assembly GCF_014841545.1 of Frigoribacterium sp. CFBP 8751. Classification (NCBI taxonomy): domain Bacteria; kingdom Bacillati; phylum Actinomycetota; class Actinomycetes; order Micrococcales; family Microbacteriaceae; genus Frigoribacterium; species Frigoribacterium sp. CFBP 8751. Next base: position 58,401 of record NZ_JACYUB010000001.1, on the reverse strand, counting down.
CACCAGCCCGATGCGGCGTACGCGCAGCACGCTCGAGAGGAAGATGCCGACGGCCCAGGCCGCGGCCGCGGCGCCGAAGAGCGAGGCCGCCAGGGTGATCACGTCGGTCTTCGTGCCTTGGCCGCCGCCGACCCACGACGACCAGACGTACGGCCGTGCGAGGGTGGGCACGGCCATCGCGATCGCGGCCAGCCCCGAGGCGAGGCCGGCGGCGGCCAGCGCGACCAGCCGCACGGCGATCGACCGGGCGAACGCGGCGAAGAACGCCACGAACGCGATGGCCAGGTACGTGGGCCACGTGGTGTCCGTCGGGGGCTGCACCCAGCCGGCGAGCTGCAGGGCCGGGATCGCCACCGTCAAGCCGATCGAGGTCCACGGCATCCACACCGCGAGGCCGACGGCCAGGCCGAAGAGGCCGAACAGGACGACGTTCTCGACGATCTCGCCCCGGCCGGCCTCGGCGATCGTCCACAGCAGCACGAAGACCGCGGCGGCGACGGGGGCCGCGAGGCGCGGCACCCAGGTGCGCAGGTCGTCGGGGATGGTGTCCATGTCGACGACCGTAAGGCGTCGCCGACCGGCCGCGCGCGCCTCCTGCGGGGTTTTCATCCTTGAGGACGAACGCACCTCGGTGGGGACGAGCCGTCGGGCCCCCGGGACGCGGCGACGGCGCGCCCCGGGATGGGGACGCGCCGTCGGCGTGGTGCGGGTGGAGCGACTAGAGCGTGATCAGACCGTCGGTCTTGGTCGTCGCGGCGGCGAGGCGGGCCTCGACGTTGCTCCAGTTCACGATGTTCCAGAAGGCCTTGACGTAGTCGGCGCGCACGTTCTGGTAGTCGAGGTAGTAGGCGTGCTCCCACACGTCGAGCATCAGCAGGGGGACGAGGCCGAACGGCACGTTGCCCTGCTGGTCGAAGAGCTGGAAGACGCTGAGGCGCTGGCCGAGCACGTCGTAGGCGAGCACCGACCAACCGGAGCCCTGCACGCCGAGCGCCGTGGCGGTGAAGTGGGCCTTGAACTTCTCGAGGTCGCCGAAGTCGCGGCCGATGGCCTCGAGCAGGTCGCCGGTGGGCTCGCTGGTCTCGGGGGTGAGGTTCGTCCAGAAGATCGAGTGGTTGACGTGGCCACCGAGGTTGAAGGCGAGGTCCTTCTCGAGCTTGTTGACGTTCGCCAGGTTGCCGGTCTCGCGGGCCTCGGCGAGGGCGGCGTTGGCCGTGTTCGCACCGGTGACGTACGTGTTGTGGTGCTTGGAGTGGTGCAGCTCCATGATCTTCGCGCTGATGTGCGGCGCCAGAGCGGAGTAGTCGTAGGGCAGATCGGGCAGGGTGTACTCAGCCATGTGGGGTCCTTTCGAATTGACCTGCATCCACCGTACGACCTCCACCCATGCCGGGGTCAACGTTCTCCCAGCGCGGACGCAGCCTCGGGGCCCGGCACCGTCGAGGGTCGTGCGTAGGCTGACGGGCGTGGGACGCACCCGCGACGGGTGCACGTCTCACCGACCGACGACCCCGCTCCACCCCGAGGAGGCGCACCATGGCAGGATTCACCGGCTTCGGCAGGCGGCGCGCGGCCGACCCGCGACTGCCCCCGGGGCAGTACCTCGAGAGCGGGTTCCCGGTCCTGTCGGCCGGCCCCACGCCGAACATCAAGCGGTGGGAGCTCCAGGTCGCGACCGAGACCGGGCACCGCTCGCTCAGCTGGGCCGACTTCCAGGCGCTTCCGCACGAGGCGATCGAGACCGACATCCACTGCGTCACGAGCTGGTCGAAGCTCGGCACGCACTGGCGCGGCGTCTCGCTCGACACCCTCTTCGACGGCCTCGAGACCACGCACGAGTTCGCGATGGCGACCAGCCACGGCGGGTACACGACCAACCTGCCGCTCAGCGAGCTGCTCGGGGGCAAGGCCTGGGTGGTCGACACCTACGAGGGGCAGCCGTTGCACGCCGAGCACGGCGGGCCCGCGCGCCTCTTCGTGCCCGGGCTCTACTTCTGGAAGAGCGCCAAGTGGCTGCAGGGCATCCAGACCATGGCCACCGACCGCCGCGGCTTCTGGGAGAGCATGGGCTACCACCCGCACGGCGACCCGTGGAAGGAAGAACGGTACGCGTGAGCGAGTCCGTCGCCGGGGCCGGTGAGGCCGGGGTCGCCGGGGCTGTTGGGGTCGGCGGGGCCGCCGGGGTCGGTCCCTCGGGCGATCCGTACGCCTGGCTGCCCGCCACGATCGTCTCGTCGATCGCGCGGACGTCGCGGGCCCGGTCGTTGACCCTGGCGGTTCCTGGCCTCCGCCCCGCGCGAGCCGGCCAGCACGTCGACCTGCGGCTCACCGCCGATGACGGTTACACGGCCGTCCGGTCGTATTCGCTGAGCGACGTCCGGGCGTCCGGGGCCTCCGATGTCGACGGTGACGGCGCCGATCCGGCGGCCAGCGGCGCGCGAGGCGGAGGAGGCGCGGGCCCGGTCCCGCAGATCGAGGTCACCGTCGAGCGTCTCGACGACGGCGAGGTCTCGCCCTACCTCGTCGACGCGGCCGAGCCGGGCGACCCGATCGAGGTGCGCGGCCCGATCGGGGGCTGGTTCGTCTGGCCGCCGACCGAGTTCGACCCCGAATCGGCCGTGCACGCGGTGCTGCCCGAGCCCGAGGGAGCGACCCCGCCGACGTCGGCCCCCGTGCAGTTGGTCGGCGGGGGGTCGGGCGTCGCACCTCTCATGGCGATGGTGCGGGCACGAGGCCGGGACGCACCCCCGATGCGGCTGCTCGCCTCGGTCCGCGACCCGGGTTCGCGGTGGTTCGTGGCGGAGCTCGACGAGGCCGCGCGCGCCTCCTCGGGTCGCGACGCGACCGGGCCTCGCGCGCCCCTCGTCGTCGACTGGGTCTACAGCCGCACGGCTCCCGAGGGGCACGACAGGCGGGCCGGCCGACTCACGCGCGACGAACTCGAGCGGTCGGTGCTGCCCGCGTCCGAGCACCCACTCGTCTACGTCTGCGGAGCGAACTCGTTCGTGGCGGTCGTCGCCGGGTGGCTGGTCGAGCTCGGGCACGCCCCGACCCGCGTCCGGACCGAGCGCTTCGGCGGCGTCTGAGCCGGCCCCCGCCGACCCGGGCCCCGCCCGCGCCCGCACCCCCGCCGTTGCCCGCACCCACGCTCGGGTGTGCCGATGCGGTCCGTACCTGATCAGCGAAGAACCCCGTTCCGAACGATGAACCCAGAAGAAAGCGGGTGCATCGTTCGGAACGGGGTTCATGGCCGTCCGGCGGAGGTGCCAGCCCTCCGCCCGAGCGCCGGACCTCAGGCGGGCGTGCCCTTCTCGGGCGCGGTGGTGCGGAACTCGCCGCGCGTGACGTGCTGCTGCCAGAGCAGCTCGGCCAGCGCCTCCGGGCTCTTGTCGCTGCTCTCGGGCTCGATGCCGCCGGGGATGATCAACTGACCGACGTGGATGCCCTCGCCGGCGAGCTCGTCGTGGAGCAGCTGTGCGTAGGCGGTCAGCCCCGCGAAGGCGATGGACGTGCCGGTGACCTTCGCGCCGGGCGTGACGGCCGAGCCGCCGTTGACGAAGAGGATGGTGCCACCGCCGTCGGGCAGGAACCGCATGCCGGGCAGCACCTGGTGCACAGCCGCGACCGGCCCGTAGATCGAGAACTCGACCGGGCCGACGAGGTCGGCGGGCATGGTCTCGAGCACCGGGCGCATGAAGTCCTTCTGCGGCAGCGGGCTGTACTGCATCACCTGGATGGGCCCGAGCTGCTCGGTCGCCTGCTCGAGCGCGGCCGCGATGCTCGCCGGGTCGCGCACGTCGGCGGTGAAGCCCTGCGCGGTGACGCCGTCGGCCTCGAGCTCGGCCGCGAGGGCGTCGAGCCGGCCCTGGTGCCGCGAGATCAGCGCGACGCTGAAGCCCTCCGCGCCGAATCGTCGGGCCACGGCAGCGCCGAGCCCCTTGCCTGCTCCGATGATCGCGAGTGTCGTCATGCAGCCCATCCAACCGAGGAGGTGCGGGCCGGCACCCAGCCAGAGGGGTACGGAGGCCGCGTGGTCGCCTCGCCCCGCGCCTCCTCGTCCTCGTCGGTCGCCGCTCGGACGGCCACCGTCCAGCCGCGGGCTGCGACCATGGGGGTCGTACCCCGTCGGCCCCTCACCAGGAGCAGCTCGTGTCGCCTCGCACCCTCTTCCGTTCGTTCGCCGTCGCCGAGGTGGTGACCTGGTCGCTGCTGATCGTGGGCATGATCCTCAAGTACGCGGTGGGCGTCGGCGACTGGCCGGTCAGCGTGGCGGGGCCGATCCACGGCTTCGTGTTCCTCGCGTACCTCGTGGCAGGGGTCGTCGTCGCGGTGAACCAGCGCTGGTCGGGTGGTGTGACCCTGGCCGCCCTCGCCAGCGCCGTGGTGCCGTTCGCCTCCCTGCCCGTCGAGCGCTGGATCGACCGCCGCGGCCTCCTCGCCGGTGCCTGGCGCCGCACGGCGACCGACGACCCGCGCGACCGACGTCCCCTCGACCGCCTGTTGCGCTGGATGCTCGGGCACCTCGTCCTCGCCCTCGTGCTGCTGGTCGTCGCGGTGGTCGTCGTCTTCGTGGTGCTGCTGATCGCGGGGCCGCCCGTGCCGGTGGGCTGACCGCCCGCCCGCACCGCGCCTCCCTGACAATCCTCTTAGCAACTAAGAGATCGGGAGGCGGGCGCGACTAGCGTCCCCCTCATGACCACGGACACCAGCACCCGAGCCCCCGCCGACCCCGCGACGTCGCGTGACGTCGTCCGCCAGATCGTCGTGGTCGTCACCGCGGTCCTCGCGATCGTGCTGGCCGCTTACGGATCGGGCGCGTTCGGCGGCGTCTCGGTGTCCGACGCGGCCGGCGGTGCCCTCAGCGCGACCGCCACGACGGTCGCCCCGGCGACCACGGCCTTCAGCATCTGGAGCGTCATCTACCTCGGCCTCGTCGCGTACGCGATCTACCAGGCCCTCCCGGGCCAGCGCGCCGTCACCCGGCACCGTCGCCTGGGCTACTGGGTCGCGGCCTCGCTGTTGCTCAACGCGGCGTGGCTGTTCGCCGCCGTCCAGCTCGGCAGCGTCTGGCTGGGCGCCGTCGTGATCGTCGCGCTGCTCCTCGTGCTCGCGCGCATCTTCGTGATCCTGTTCCACACCGCGTCGAGCGGATGGGTCGACGCGGTCGTCACCGACGGCACGCTCGGCCTCTACCTCGGGTGGGTGAGCGTCGCGACCGTCGCCAACATCGCCGCCGGCCTGGTCGACGCGGGCTTCGACGGCTTCGGTTTCGCGGCCGGGTTCTGGTCGTCGGTGGTGCTCGGCGTGGCCGCTCTCGTCGGCGTCGTGCTGGCCTTCGCCGGCCGCGGCCGCATCGCTCCGGCCCTGTCGCTGTCGTGGGGACTCGCCTGGATCGCGGTCGGCCGCCTGACCGGCGAACCCGAGAACGTCGTCGCCGGGGTGGCCGCGATCGTCGCCGCCGCCGTCGTGCTGGTCGTCACGATCGCCGTGCGGGCCGCACGCGGCCGGGTCGGCGCCACCACCTCGCTGCACCGCTGAGCCCCCGTCCGCCAGGCTGACCTGCTCGGTCACGCGTGCCGCCGCACCGCACCGCGAGATGGTCACGACGCCAGGGGAAGACCTGGCGCCGTGACCATCTCCTGGCGTCGTGTGGGGTCTGCAGGAGGCGCGGTGCCCGCAGGAGGCGCACCGCACCTCCTGGTCAGCGGCCGCCGGTGATCTTGCGGTCGCGCTGGGCGACCCCTGCCGTGCCGTAGGGGTAGTCGTCGACCCGGGGTGCGCTCGCCGAGGTGAGGCGGGTGACCTCGTCGTCGGTGAGGGCCGCGGCCAGCGCCGACGAACCCAGGTTGTCGTCGAGCTGCTCGACCGTGCGGGCGCCGAGGATCACCGAGGTGACCGCGGGCTGACGCAGCAACCAGGCCAGCGCGACCTGCGAGGCCGAGGCGTCGTGCGCCGAGGCGATCGAGGTGACCGCGTCGAGGACGGTCCAGGTGCGCTCGTCCGCGTTGCGCGCCTCCCAGGCCTCCATGCCGCGTTTCGGGTCCTCGCCGAGGCGGGTGGCCCCGGTGGGCGCCTGGTCGCGGACGTACTTGCCGCTCAACCAGCCGCCGGCCAGCGGCGACCAGGGCAGCAGCCCGATGCCGGCGTCGAGCGAGGCCGGGACGACCTCGTGCTCGATGTCGCGGACGAGCAGGTTGTACTGCGGCTGCAGCGTGACGGGCGGGGCGAACCCGAGGGCCTCGGCGCGGCCGACGGCCTTCGTCACCTGCCACCCGAGGTAGTTCGAGAAGCCGTAGTAGCCGATCTTGCCCGCGCTGATCGCGTCGTCGAGGAACCGCAGCGTCTCGTCGATCGGGGTCAGGTGGTCCCAGGCGTGCATCTGGTAGAGGTCGACGTGCTCCACGCCGAGCCGGGTCAGCGAGGCGTCGAGGGCCTTCGCGAGGTGACGACGCGACAGGCCGACGTCGTTGGGCCCGTCGCCCATGGGGAAGCGTCCCTTGGTCGCGAGCACCACCTGGTCGGCGTCGGTGGGGTGGCTCGCCAGCCAGCGGCCGATGATGGTCTCGCTGGTGCCGGCGCTGTAGACGTCGGCGGTGTCGACGAGCGTGCCGCCTCCGGCCACGAAGGCGTCGAGGATGGCGTGCGAGGTCGGTTCGTCGGCTTCGGCGCCGAAGGTCATGGTGCCGAGTGTCAGCTCCGACACCGAGGCTCCACTGTTTCCGAGGGTTCTGTAGTCCATGACCCGACGCTACGCGGACTGCGACCGCACCCGACCGGGCGGTGCCCTGCCCCAGGATGCGGCGCGCGTCCAGTTCGTCTGTTGGATACTCTCGGGTAGGCCACTCGGCACCGACGTCGGGAGGACCACCCGGGACCAACCACCCCGGATCACCGTCCCACCCGAGGGGAACGACCGTGACGTCCACACCGCAGGCGGCCTCACCAGTCGCCGGATCAGCTGCACTCCGCACCACGCCCACGCACACCGCGCCCGCGCACACCGCGCCCACGCACACCGCGCCCACCCGCGCCACCACCGACTCGACCGTGGCGCCCCCCAGGGCGCTGCCCGTCGAGGCGTTCGTCGACCCGCGGGTCCGCAGCGTCTCGACCTCGGATCGTGAGGTCGCCCACGCGCTGATCCGCAAGAACTACAAGATCACGCGACTCGAAGGTGAAGGCCCCGAGCCGTTCACCTACAGTCGCGCCGTGTCCGGCGAGACGCGGTTCGCGCTGTGTCGCTTCGAGTACCGGCGTGGCCGGCTGCTGACCGAGAGCGAGCCCGCCGGGTTCCTCGTGGCCGGCGGAGTGATGGCGGGCCGGCTGTCGCTGCGCACCCGCGACCACGAGATCCGCGTCGACCCCGGTGCCCCCTTCGCCTTTCCCTCGCACGAGGCGAAGGTCATGGAGTCGTTCGACCTCGTGCTCGGTCAGGTGCTGCTCGACCGCGCTGCCGTCGAGCGTGAGCTGGGCGCGATGCGGCTCGCCGCCCCGGGGGGCCTCCGGTCGACGGCCACCGAGGCGGTGTCCGCGGCGATGGCCCGCTACTGGTCCGAACTCGTGGTCCACGTCCACGAGAACGTGATCCGCAACGACGCGGCGATGGCGAGCTCCCTGGTGCGGGGCTCGGCGTTCCGGTCGCTCGTCGCGGCCTACCTCGAGACGTTCGAGACGAACGTCGTCGGCGTGGGCGGCGACGACGGTGTCACGCCCCTCCCGTCGACCGTGCGTCGGGCTCGCGACTACATCGAGCAGCACGCGCACGACGACATCGGCGTCGTCGAGATCGCCGAGGCGGCTCGGGTGACCCCCCGCGCCCTGCAGCTGGCGTTCCGTCGCCACCTCGACTCGACGCCCATGGCCGAACTGCGGCGGGCGCGGTTGCGCGGCGCGCACGGGGACCTCGTCATGGCCGATCCGACCCTCGGCCACACGGTCGCGGGCGTGGCGCTCAACTGGGGTTTCGCCCACGCGGGCCGCTTCGCGGCCCAGTACACGGCCGAGTTCGGGCGGTCACCCCGCGACACCCTCGAGGGGTGACGGGTGACTTTTCGCCACCGCTTCGCAACCTGAGCTTTCATTTCGTTTTTCGGACAATGCCGGGTTTGCCCGAGGAGCGGAGAGCCGCAGAATGAAATGGCCTCGCGGTGAAAGGTTCAGGACCGCGAGTCACAGCGCACGAGATCGACGTCGGGTTTCTCTCGTGTCGCCGGGGTGCGGAGGGAGTCGGGTTCCTTCCGCACCCCCTTCCCATGTGTGGGGCGGGCGTCCGTCGGGGAAGCGACCCGCGCCTCCTGCGTTCTCGACGAGCGAGGCACGAGGCACGAGCCCGTGGCGGTCAGTCGCGCGCGGAGACGTCCGTGTGCACGAAGCCCCGGAACGACCGGCTGGCGGTCGGGCCGCGCTGGCCCTGGTAGCGCGAGCCGTACTCGGACGAACCGTAGGGGTGCTCGGCGGGCGAGCTGAGCTTGAAGAAGCAGAGCTGGCCGATCTTCATGCCGGGCCAGAGCTTGATCGGCAGGGTCGCGACGTTCGACAGCTCGAGCGTGACGTGTCCGCCGAAGCCGGGGTCGATGAAGCCGGCGGTCGAGTGCGTCAGCAGGCCGAGGCGCCCGAGCGAGCTCTTGCCCTCGAGACGGGCCGCGACGTCGTCGGGCAGGGTCACGAACTCGTAGGTGCTGCCCAGCACGAACTCGCCCGGGTGCAGGATGAACGGCTCGTTGGCCTTCGCCTCGACCAGGCGGGTCAGCTCGGGCTGTTCGTCGGCCGGGTCGATGAACGGGTACTTGTGGTTGTCGAAGAGACGGAAGAACCGGTCGAGCCGCACGTCGATGCTCGACGGCTGGATCAGCGTCGGGTCGTAGGGGTCGAGGCCGATTCGCCCGGCGTCGAGTTCGAGCTTGATGTCGCGGTCGGAGAGCAGCACGCGACAAGACTAGTCAGCGCGTGCCGGGCAGCGGGGGGAGGATGGACGCATGCGTGCCATCACCGTCCCCGTGCCCGGAGGGCCCTCCGCCCTCGTCGTCTCCGAGGTGGCCGAACCGGTGCCCGGCCCCCGCGAGGTCGTGATCGACGTCGCCGCCGCGGGCGTCAACCGCGCCGACGTCAACCAGCGTGAGGGGCACTACCCGTCGCCCGCCGGGGCGCCGTCCTGGCCCGGTCTCGAGGTCAGCGGCACCGTCGTCTCGATCGGCGAGCACGTCACGGCGGTGGCCGTCGGCGACTACGTCGTCGCCCTGCTGCCGGGCGGTGGCTACGCCGACCGCGTGCAGGTCGACGAGGGGCTCGTGCTGCCCCTGCCCCGAGGCGTCGACCTCGTCGAGGCGGCCGGCCTGCCCGAGGCCGTCGCCACCGTCTGGTCGAACGTGTTCATGAGCGCCGGGCTGAAGCCGGGTGAGACCCTGCTCGTGCACGGCGGCGCCAGCGGCGTCGGCTCGATCGCCATCCAGATGGCCGTGGCGCTCGGCTCGACCGTCTACGCCACCGCCGGGTCGGCCGACAAGACGTCGTTCTGCGAACAGCTCGGCGCCACCCGCGGCATCGACTACAAGACCGAGGACTTCGTCGCGGTCGTCGACGAGCTCACCGAGGGCCGCGGCGTCGACGTCGTGCTCGACCTGGTCGGCGGCGACTACATCGCCCGCGACGTCGAGGCGCTCGCCGTGAACGGCCGCGTCATGGTGATCGCGGTGCAGGGCGGTGCGTCGGCCACGATCGACCTGTCGCGCCTGATGGCGAAGCGCGGACGGGTCTGGGCGACCACGCTGCGCGCCCGCCCGCTCGACGAACGCCGCGCGATCATGGCCGAGGTGCGCGAGCACGTCTGGCCGCTGGTCGAGGCCGGCTCCGTGCGGCCGGTGCTCGACAGCGTCTACCCGCTCGAGTTCGTCGCCACGGCCCACAAGCGCATGGAGTCCGGCGGTCACAGCGGCAAGATCCTGCTCGCCGTCCGCTGACGCCCGGCCCGACCGAGGAGGCGCGGGTCGCCTGACCGAGGAGGCGCGGGTCGTCAGGACACGCGGCTGTCGGCTCCCTTGCGCACCACCGAGGCCCCGGTGATCTCGACGAGCACGGGGACGGTCTCGCCCAGCACGCGGTCGAGCCCGCGGGCGACGTCGGACGCCGCGGCGACCACGGGGGCCGGGGACGACCCCGCCGTCAGGCGCACGCGCACCTTGAGGGCCGGTCGGCCCGTGACCGTCCACGCCGAGACGCCGACCGCGGCCACGTCGCGTCGGTCGCGAAGTGCGTCGGTGATCGCGGTGTCGGCGAACGAGCTCGACACGGCGATCGAGCCGGCCGGGTCGTCGTGGACGACCACGCTGTCGGTGCGACCGTGCCCGTGGGTGAAGATCGCGACGACGAAGACGATCACCAGCAGCAGGCAGAGCAGGGCGAGGGCCAGCGGCAGCCAGCTGCCGCCCGTCCCGCCGGTCGGGTCGATCGGCGTCGTCGCCACGGCGTCGTCGACGGCCGACGACGCGGGCGACAGCAGGTCGCGCAGCACGCCGCCGCCGGGCAGGGCGACGATCGCGAGGAACACGCCGACGGCCAGGGTGACGAGCCCGACGACGAACAGGAAGAGGCGGTTCGCGAACCGGTTGCTGGAGGTCATGCGCCGAGCCGTCCCTGATCGGTGGTGCGGACCCGGGCCGACAGGGCCGGGCGGTAGGCGACGGACTCGAGCTCGGCACGGGAAGCGGCTTCGACCGCGCCGTCGTCGACCGCGAGGCCCGAGGAGGGCGTGAGGTCGATCTGCGCCCGGCGCCTCGAGACCCAGGCCGAGACCTGCTGCTCGGACAGACGACCCGACGTCCGGGCGGTCCGGGCGAGGGACGACGCGATGACGCGGTCGTCGACCACGACCGCCACGCGGTCGTCGTCGATGGTGTGGCGTCCGCGACGGCCGGCCGTCACGGCGAGGCCGATCAGGACGAGACCCACGATCGCCGCGACGACACCCGCGCCGAGCACGAGGCCCGAGGTGCCGCCGCCGTCGACGGACGAGGTCAGCATCGCGAGGACGTCGACCGGGGAGAAGAGCAGAGCCGGTCGCCCGAGCGCGGCGTAGACGGCCTCGACGCCGACGTACCCGACGGCGAGTGTCAGCAGCACGAGCACGACGATGGTGCTGCCCGAGCGGGAGGAGTGCAGCTCGCGCCGTAGGACGCGGCGGTACAGGCCGGGGTCGATCCCGCTCACGAGGTGTGCCCCGTCCGCTCGAGACGGCTGCCGCTCACCGTCACGTCGACGCGGGACACGGTCCGCCCCGCGAGGTCGGCGACCCGGCGGGTCAGGGTGGACTGCAGGTCCCGCACGACGGCGACGACCCCGCCCTCGGGCATCGTCATGGCCTCGGAGAGCATGGGCACCCGCACCGGCGTCGAGACGCGCAGGGCGAGGCGCCCGGCATCGTCCGCCGCCTCGACGCGGACGTCGGCCCGACGGACGCGCAGGGTCTCGGCGACGACGGCCGTGGCCACCTTCTGCAACACCTTGCCGGGGATGCTGACGTGCCCGGCGACGACGGGGTCCGTGCGGCGGACGTCGTCGGAGACGGCCGGCGTGCGCTCGACGGCGGAGGAGGCGGTGGTGGCGGCGGTCATGACGACGAACGCCGTCCGCGCAGGGCGTCGAGCAGGCCCTTGACGTCGGTCTTGCCCGAGATCACGCGTCCGACGAGCGCCCCGACCGCGATGAAGACCGCGACGAGGACGAGACCCCAGAAGCCGAAGGCCAGGGCCGAGACGGCGAGCACGGCGCCGACGGCCATGCCCGTGGTGGTGGCGGTCACGAGACGCGGCTCTCGCGGGTGGAGTCGGCGTCGGCGTCGTCACCGGGGATGTGGACGTCGTCGATCGCGACGTTCACCTCGGCGACTTCCATGCCCACGAGCTGCTCGATCGTCCGGGCCACGGCCGCGCGCACCTGCTCGGCGACCGTGTGCATCGGAGCCGGGTACTCGACGACGATCGTGACGTCGGCGGCGACCTGGGTCTCGCCCACCTCGACGCGCACGCCCTGACCGAGGTCGGTCGTGCCGATGACGTCTCGCAGGGCGCCGAACGCGCGAGCGGTGCCGCCACCGAGGGCGAAGACGCCGGGCACCTCGCGGGCGGCGATGCCGGCGACCTTGGCGACGACGCCGTCGGCCACGACCGTCCGGCCCGGCGTGGTGGTCGTGCTCGGGACGGTGCTGCCCGGGACCGTGCTGCTCGGGACGGTCCTGCCCGGGACCGTGCTGCGGGGGGCCTTGTCGGCGGGTGCCATGGGTGACTCCTTCTCGTCGTTCGAGGTGTTCGATGCGGGCCGTGTCGATGCCACCCTTCGGTCCTACCCGATGGGGGGTGCCGAGGGCGGACACCGACGCGCCGGAGAACCGGTACCGGTTCAGGTGGTTCCGGTGTATCCAGGGATGAGACGCGTTGCGGGGCCCGAACGTCACGGAACGCGTCGGTACTCATCCACGGGTCGTGACCCGCGCCTCCTCGTCCCGAGGGCCCGGGCGAACGCAGCAGCAGAGGAGGCGGACATGGCGGCGGACCTGACCGAGGCCACCGACGCCGTGCTCGCCTCGCGCGCCGCCGAGGGCGACGAGCGGGCCTTCGAGGTGCTGCTCCGACGCCATCTGGGGCTGATGACGGCGTACGCCACCCGACTGACCGGCTCACGAGCCGACGCGACCGACGCGGTGCAGGAGGCGTCCATCACGATCTGGCGCGAACTGCCGACCCTGCAGACGCCCGCCGCGGTCAAGGGCTGGATGATGCGCATCGTGTCGCGCAAGGCCTTCGACCTGATCCGGTCGCGCCGCCTCACCGACGACGTCGACGACCTCGAGCTGCCGGCGGCGACGCCCACGACCGATCCGGAACGCCGGGCGTCGTCGAACGACGCCATGGAGGCGCTGCGTGCGGCGCTCGCGCGGCTCCCGGCCAGCCAACGGCAGGTGTGGGCGCTGCGCGAGGTCGGTGGTGAGTCGTACACCGAGATCGCCGAACGGACCGGCACCACCGTGACCGCGGTCCGGGGGCAACTGGCCCGGGCCCGAGAGACCCTGACCCGCGAGATGGAGGCCTGGCGATGAGTGACCGTCCTCACGGCACCGACCACGCCCACGAAGACCCGACCCCGCCCGACGTGCCCGTCGACCTCGGCGAGGCCGTCGACCCGGGTGAATCCGTCGACCGGGGCGGGGCCATCGACCCGGGTGCGCCTGTCGATGCCGACCCGGCGCCCGACGAGGTCGTCGACGCTGCCGACGACGGGGTCTCGCCCGAGCGACTCGTCGACTACCTCGACGCCGGTCGGCAGCCCTACGACCCCGAGATCGAGGAGTCGCCCGAGGCCCGGGCCCAGCTCGCCGCCCTCGAACGCCTGCGGGCGATGGGGGCCCGACTGCTCGAGTCCGACGCCGAGGCGAGTCCCGCACCGGACCCGAGCTGGATCTCGGGCGTGATGGACCGCGTGCGCCTCGAGTCGCGGGCCGGACGGCAGATCCCACTCGCCTCGATCGACGAGCGTTCCACCCTGCACATCACCGAGGGCGCGGTGCGGGCACTCATCCGCGAGGCCGGCGACGGGGTCGACGGCGCCATGGTCATCTCGTGCACGATCCACGGCGACGTCAGCGTGCCCGGGGCGCTCGTCCGGGTCGAGGTCGTCGTCAGCGGCCTGTTCGGCGAACCCCTGCCCGCGCTCGCCGAGGCGGTCAAGTCGGCCGTGTCGTCGAGCCTGTCCCGTCAGACCGAACTGACCCTCGAGAGCGTGGACGTCGTCGTCGACGACGTCCACCTGCAGAGCGAAGGAGGCGCGGCATGAGCGACGAGGACGGCCTGCGGGCCCCGATCAGCCCGGCCGACCTGTCCCTGCTCGCCGCCGAGCTCGGCGAGATCGCGGCGTCGGTCGACGGCGTCGTGCACGTCCGGGCCCGGCCCGGATTCGGCAGCGTCGTCCGCTCGGCCCTGCAGGGGTTGAGCGCCGTCGTCGGTGGCGGAGGGGTCGTGGGTTCGACCGTCCAGAGCGACGCCTCGATCGCCGGAGCCACGTCGACCGCTCCCGGCGTCCCCGCCTCCGAGATCCCCGAGGCCGAGCGCGCCGACCCGGCCTCCGCCGAGGCCGCCGCCCCCGGCCGACCCGTGCCCCTCGTCGGAATCGCCGTGGCCGACCTCGAGACCCGCATCACCCTCGACATCGCGGTCGACGAGAGCGGCTCCGGCCCGCTCGTGGCCCGTGCGGTCGCCCAGGCGCTGCTCGACCGGGTGAGCGGGGAGCCCGTTCCGCCGGCATCGGTCGACCTGCGCATCGTCTCGGTCGCGACCGGGGCCTGAGCGCGCCTCCTGCCGGGGGGGCCGCACGCTCGGCAGGGCACAGGGAGCACGGGAGGCGCGGGCCGCTATAGTGGTCTGACGCGCCTCTGAGGCGCCGCGCGAGTGTAGTTCAATGGTAGAACTTCAGCTTCCCAAGCTGATAGCGCGGGTTCGATTCCCGTCACTCGCTCCAACTGTGCCTTCAGCACCTACTTCGGTAGGGTCGCCGCATGATTGACTTTTCCTCAAGCTCAGTTTTCAAATTGAGCCACATCGATCCCGCCGAGATCCAGCCGCAGATCGCGGGGCTGCTGCTCGAGGGCGAGGTCTTGCTCGTCGCGGCCAAGACAGTCCGAGATTTCGTCGTCTTCACGGACAAACGCATCATCGCGGTCAATGTCCAGGGCATCACGGGCAAGAAGCGGGACTTCAGCTCTCTTCCTTACTCGAAGGTGCAGGCCTTCTCTGTCGAGACAGCAGGAACTCTGGACCTCGACGCCGAACTCGAGTTGTGGTTCAGCGGTCTGGGCAAGGTCCGATTCGAATTCCGGGGGTCGTTCGACGTCACCTACCTCGGACGCCTCATCGCAAGCAAGATCCTCTGACGACGCGCTGGCCCCGACGCGATGGACGAAGGGGGCCAGGTCCGTCCACACATTGCGGCGCTCGAGAGCCGTGCGATGACGACGGGACTCCGTACGAGGAGATCTCCTTGGTGATTCCGCGTTCGCGCACAAACCAATGTTCAGCGCCCGCAGGGTGTGCGAAGGCTCGACGAAGTCACTCTGGGGGTGGCCGGGGAATCGCCCTAGGTGAGATGCGCGTTGGTCATCGGGGTACGCGCCCGTGGGGCGTTCGGCCGACGGCGGCCGGGAGCGCCGCCCGCGTACGATCGACGTCGACGCTACCGGGGGGAAGCCATGACCGACGATGCCACGACGACCGTCTCGTTGCTGCACCCGATGCTCGACACGCACGGGCCCGGCTGGGTCGAGTCGCGGTCGAGCAAGCCCGTCGTCGGGGTGTCCAGCGGCCTCTCGGCCCTGTTCGTCGACTGTGCCGGGCCGGGCACCCGCGTCGCCCTCGTCACCGATCCCGCATCGCGGCTCACGTACTCGCTGTTCCACCTGCTCGACGTGCTCGGCGGGGTCTGGCTGACCCGCGCCTCCGACGGTTCGCTGCGTCGGGCGGTCACGCTCGAGCCGGTGCGCTCACCGGCCCACGGCCTCGGGGTGACCGAGGACGGCTACCCGCTGCCGCAGGACGAGGCGCCGTCGTCGGTCCGGCTCGACGAGGGACGCACCGTCGACCCCGACGCCGTCCCGTGGACGCAGCTCGCCGTCGTCACCCACCACCGGGCGCGGGCCGAGGCCCGACTCGGCGGGACGCTCGAACGACTCGTCGAGGCGCTCGCGCCTGGAACGCGCACCCTGTGGGGGACGACCGAGCCGGCCACCACGGTCTGGGACCGGGACTTCTTCACGGCCGCCGCGCGCAGCCGCATGCCCTCCGAGACGCGGTTCCACGTGGCCGGCGGTGACGCCTCCGGGCCGAGGTACCGGGGCTGGGTGCGCATCGCGCGCAGCGACGACGGGGTGATCGAGGAGACCCGGATCGTCGTGACCGGAGCCGTCGCACCGGGCGTCGTCGCGGACGCGCTCGCCGACGTGGCCGGTCGACAGCAGGTCCTGCTCGCCACGGCGTGGTCAATGTCCGGTCGGGCCGACGGGACGGTGTCCGCCCACGACCGGGTGGCGCCGCAGCCGCTCGCCGCCGTCGTCGGGGCGCGGAGCGTCCGGGGCATGCAGCTGGACGTCGAGGGTCTCGTCCGCCGGGTGGGTGGACGGGTGCTCGGGTCGTCGCGGACGCCGTCGGTGCTCGTGTCGTTCCACGAGGGGCCGGCCGGTGACGCCGAGGTCGGTGCTGGTGCCGGTGCTGTCGACGGTGCCGCCGCCGCTGCCCGCTGGCACCGTTTCGCCGACGCGGTCGAGGTCGTCGGTGCCGACGACATCCTCGCTGCGATGACCCCGCCGGGGGTGCGCCGTGCCTCGTGAGTACACCGTGGTGACGCCCGAGCCCGTGACCGCCGTCGACGGTGCCCGTGCGGCCGCCGAGATCGACCCCTACCTCGGTCTGGGCAAGCTCTGGAACGGCGGCGGGCTGCAGATCGCGACCGACGACGGGCTCGTGCTGGCGATCGTGCGCAGCACCTACGTCGAGGACCCGGCCGACGCCTCCGTCCTGCTCGGGGTCGACGTCGAGGCGGGCAGCTGGCTGACCGAGGCGTATGCGCCGGGGACCGACCCGGTGTCGGACGCGGTGGTCCAGGCGCTCGTCCGCAACACCGGGGGGCGCGTCGTGGTCGAGGCGGTTCCGGGTGGGCCGAGGCCCGCGACGGCTGCGCCCGTGACGGCTGCGCCCGCGACGACCGACGAAGGGGCACGCTCTTGAGTTCGTGGTCGATCTCGCCCAGCGGGGTGCAGTCGGTCCTGGCCGACGTCCAGGTCTCGGCCGGTGACCTCGGCACCGCGGCCGGAGGCCTGGAGACCGGTCACGAAGAGCTGAGCGGCGGTGTCGGCGACCTCCTCGTGGGCGTGGCCAACGCGGTGCTGGGGCTGATCGAGTCCGAGGCGACGACCCTCACGTCGGTCGTGAACCGCATCGAGTCGTGCGGCACCGGTGCCGCCGAGGCGACCATCGCCTACGTCGCGGGCGACGAGGAGATGGCGGCGAACGCTCAATCCGCCGCCGTGACGGCGGCCGCCGAGGCACCCGCGCTGGCGAGCGAGCAGAGCGCCGCCGGCATCCCGCCCGTCTCGACCCCGGGGGTGCCCCGATGAGCCCCTCGCTGATCGTCCCCGGTGCGATCCCCGGCGTCACCATCGACCCGGCGGCGATCTCGACGTCCGCCGCCACCTTCCGCAGCACGGCGACCTCCATCGCCGAGAAGGGTGCGGGCGTCGTCACCTCCTGGTCCGGGCTGTCGGGCGTCTACGCGGCGCCCGAGGCCGAGCAGTTGTTCGTCGCCATGGACCCGGTCGGCACGAGCACGCAGACCCTCGGCGACACGTTCGGCCAGGTCGCGACGTTGCTCGACGACCTCGCCACGGCCGTCGCCGCGCCCGTCGCCCGGCTCAGGGAGCTCGTCACCGAGGCCGAGGCCTTCACCGCCGAGGTGTCCGGCGGCGTCACCTACAGCACCGAGAGCTACAACTCGTACATCTCGAGCGGGCCCGACGAGACCACGGTCGAGTGGTACGACCACATCCCCTCGCGCAACCGCAACGACGAGTTGCTCGGCGAGGTGAACGCCGAGGTCGCCAAGATCGACGCGGCCCGAGCCGAATGCGAGAACGGCATCAACGCGTTGCGCACCGACCCGATGTGCTTCCCCGAGCAGGTCGCGATCACGGCCGAGCAGCTCGACTCGATGAAGGACCTGCCTTACGGCGCGCCGGGCGACCCGCACAAGACCTGTTCCGAATCGATGGGCACGGGGCTCGGCATGTTCATCGCCGAGGCGGCCTACGGCGCCGGTGCCCTGGTGGGTTGGGACATCCAGGGCGGCACGGGCGTCACCAAGGAGTTCGGCCTCAAGGCCTGGGGCGGCCTGCTCCAGGGGCTCGGGGCCATCGCGATCACGAGTCCGGCGACGATCGCGCTGGCGTACGCACCTCCCGGCACGGTGCCGGCGGCCGCCCAGCCGGCCGTCGACTGGTACCGCACCACGATCGAGGGCGTCACGCAGGGCATCGTGGGCACGCCCGAGATGTACGACGAGGACCCGGTCGCGGCCGGCACCTACGCCACCCTCGGCGTGGCCTCGTTCTTCGTCCCGGTCGGAGGCGCAGCCGTCGGCGGGACGAAGGCGGCGACGGGCCTCGCACGGCTCGGCGGCGCTGCGGAACGAGCTGCGCTCCGTGCCCCCGAGGGATCCCTGTCGCGGATCGGCCTGACGCACGCGGGTCACGCCCTGAACGCCATGTCGGAGACCACGCGTCTGTTGACCGGAGGGCACGGCTCGGCCGGTCGTGGGCCGGACGCCGCGCCCTCGCGCTTCGACGAGCAGGTCGCCCGGCTCGACGACGTCGTCGGCGTCCGCGCCGACGGCCTCGCGCCGCCGCCCACCCGCGTCGACGGCCCCGACACGACGCCCGGGCCGGTCCGTGGTGACGACGCGTCCGCCCCTCCCGTCCGCGAGGACGCGTCGGCCCCGCCGGTCCGCGAGGACGCAGGAGGCGCGGGTCACGCCGACGACGCCCCCGCGGCCGACCAGCCCGGTCACGCCGACGGCGATGCCGGAACGGGTGGCTCGGGCGGCGGCCACGGCGACGGCCCTGCTCAGCCAGCCCCGGTCAAGGACGCCCCGACGGGTCCGATCACCGACGTCACGGGGACGAGGGACCTCACCCCGATCATCGACGCTAGCTCGATGACCCGTAACCAGTTGGCCGACTACCTGGACGTGAAGGACCCCAAGGCGGGTGCGGTGTTCCGGGACGAAGGCAAGTGGCCGGAAGACCAGCGGATTCCCGCTGATGCCAGCTTCCTCGGCGAGGACGGTCTCGTCGACTGGGAGGACATTCCCTACAAGGGCTTCGCGCTGAACGATAGCGGCGCGTCCATCATCGACGAGAACCCACACCTTCCGGCGGGCACTCTCCTGGATCGAGCGGGGTCACCGGATGGTGTCTTCGTTTCACCCGTTCCTCATGACGGGGTGCCCTACACGCATGAGCAGCGGGCCACACCTTGGGTGCGGGACGAGGGACTCGAACACGTCTACCGAACGACGGGGGACCTCGGGGACATCAGAGGCGCGTACGACCGTAGTTCTGCCCTCCGCAAAGAAATCTTCGATCGATCGATGATCAAGCACAAGATGACCTGGGATCGGATGCATGCTCGGCAGGGGCCTATTGCTCGTGCGTTCGGCTTGCCAGGCGGCGGAGAGCAGATTCTCCTACCCATGAGCGTCCAAGACTTGATGGACATTGGTCTCATCGAGGAAATCGGAAAGGCAACATGAGCGCGACTGATGTGAACGGACTCCGAGCAGAAGTGGAAGCGGCCGGTTTCGGTCATCTGAATTTTCTGATCGGTGACACGTCGTTACACCTCCCGGGCGCGCAGGTGATCGGGCAGATCGACGGGGTGTGGGTGACGTTCTTGCGCGACGAACGTGGTCTCGTCGAAGAGCTGACACTCGTCGAGCATCCGGATGAGCGCTCTGCCGTCACAGAGTTCATGTTCCAGTTACAGAACCTCGCCCGGTTGGAGGAACTGCGGGCCCTCCTCGATGCAGGCTTGGACCCCGATGACTGATTGCCGACCGCGAGGGTGTCGTGCCGACGCTTGACGAGACCCTGGCCGTCCTCAGGGATGAAGCCCTCCTTCGTTACGACCACGTCATCGACGGCGACTACACGGGGAGGAGCAACTCATGACGACGCTCCAAGAAACGGTCGCCACGATCGAGGCCGAGGGGCTCGACAGGTTCGCCTACGTGATCGGTGATGATCACGCCGGCTCGGCGGACGCCCTGGTCCTGACCCGACGGGACGGCGTCTGGACGTCCTTCTCGACCAATGAACGTGCCGGTGTCGAGGAGACCAGCGTTCGCACGTACGAGGAACTCTCCGACGCTCTGGACGACTTCCTGCGTCTCATGAGGCTGAGGGCCGACGAGGACGCACTCATGTCGCGCATCAGGGAGAAGAACAGGCTCGCCCACGAGACGTGGCAGGCGTCACGAGACGACCGACCGGGGAAGGCCTGACATGGCGACGATCGAATCGGTGCGCGTCGTCATGGCGGCAGAGGGACTCGATGACCTGGCGCACGTCCTCGTCGGTGACCACGCGAACAGGACGGACTGCCTCGTCGTCACCCGACGCGACGATGCCTGGGTGACCTTTTCCACCGACGAGCGTGCTGCGGTCGTCGACGAGAGCATGCGCACCTACCCGAGCGAGTCCGAGGCCCTGGAGGACTTCCTCGTCCTGCTCCGGCTGAAGAAGCTCCTCCGCGACCTGCAACGGGAGCGCGACCTCGAGCGCGTTGAGGGGGCGGCGATGAGCCTCGCGTCGTTGCCTGCGCAGATGGAGGCGGAGGACGTGAACCGCATTCGTGTCGCTCTCGGTGACGATTACCTCAGGCGCCCGGACTGTCTCGCCGTGGCGCGACGTGACGGCGTGTGGAGCACTTTCTACGTCGACGAACTAGCTGCCGTGGATGAACGGAGCCTGCACACGTTCCCCGACGAGGTCTCGGCCGTGGCCGACTTCCTCGACCGTCTGAGGTCCCAGCATCGCAAGCTCGAGATCCAGGACGAACTCCGTGACCGACGCCGACGAGCAGGAGAACCGTCATGACGATGGTCGCGCGCACCCTGGCCGCCCTCCGAACCCAGGTCGACGCCGGTGGACTCGGCCACCTGAACGCCGTAATCGGGGACGCGACGACGGGGAAGCCCTTCGCGCTCGTCCTCGCTCGACGGGACGAGGTGTGGAGCACCTACTTCCTCGACGAGCGAGGCCTCGTCGAGGAGCAGAGCATCCGCACCTACGACGACGTCGAGGCAGCCGCAGCCGACTTCCTCCGGTTGCTGGGCAACCTGGCCCGCATCGAAGAGATCGGCGCCGAGCTGGCCGCCCGACGGCAGGCACAGCGTCCTCAGTGATCTCTCGGCAGCGTTCAAGCTTGGTTTGAGGTACGAAACGCTGATCAGAGGTACATTCGTGTCGTCAACGAGCCGGGGCCACGGGGTCCCGGGTCACACCGATCAACCGAAAGGGGACTCTTCATCATGGCCATGTCTTTCGATCCTTTCACCGAGCTCGACCGTCTCACCGGCGCTCTCACGGGCCTGCGGCAGGGGCCCAGGGTCATGCCGGTCGACCTCTACCGCGACGGCGACCGCTACGTGCTCAACGCCGACATGCCGGGCATCGACCCGGGGTCGGTCGACGTCGATGTCGACGGTCAGCTGCTGACCATCCGGGCCAACCGCACGCCCGACACCCGTGACGGCGTCAAGTGGCTCGCGCAGGAGCGGCCGCACGGCTCGTACCTCCGCCAGTTCAGCGTGGGCGAGGGCATCGACTCGAGCCGCATCACGGCCCACTACGACAACGGCGTGCTGTCGCTGGTCATCCCGGTCAGCGAGAGGGCGAAGCCGCGCAAGATCGAGGTCGTCTCGGGCCAGGCGCACGAGACCGTCGACGCGATCGACGCCTCACCCGCCCACGACACGGCGAGCTGACCCTCAGGCGGTCTGGCCGTCGACCCCGGCCACGCCGTCGGCCCCACCACCCCGTCACGATCCGTCGTGGCGGGGTGGTCCCGTTCCGGCGACGCCGGCGCTCGACCGCTCCGCCGGCGCTCGACCGCTCCGCCGGCGCCCGACCGCTCCGCCGTCGGTCGCGGGCGCGCACGTACTCGGCCGCGGGCGCACGAGTACTGTGCGGTGCCCAGGTCGGCCGTGTCACCCGGCACCTGACCGTTGCCTCCGCACGTGGGCGAAGCCGACCCGCGCCTCCTACCGTTCACGGCAGGGCACGACGCCGACACGGTGCCGCCCGACAATTCTGAACACCGTCAGCAAGGAGTGCACCATGGCACAGGCCATCGAGACCATCGACGTCAACGTCCCCGTCAGCGTCGCCTACAACCAGTGGACCCAGTTCGAGTCGTTCCCGAAGTTCCTCGACGAGGTCGAGTCCATCACCCAGACCACCCCCACCCTCACGGTGTGGAAGGTCAAGGTCGGACCGGTCGAGAAGACCTTCGAGGCCGAGATCACCGAGCAGCACCCCGACGAGCGCGTCGCCTGGAACAGCACGGGCGGCGAGGTCGACCACGCCGGCGTCATCACGTTCCACAAGCTGAGCGACGACGTGACGCGCCTCACGGTGCAGATCGACTGGACCCCCGAGGGCTTCCTCGAGAAGGTCGGCAACACTCTCGGCGCCGACAACCACGCCATCAAGAAGGACCTCAAGAACTTCAAGGAGTTCATCGAGCGCGAGGGCAACGTCGACGGCGCCTGGCGCGGCGACGTCCAGGCCTGAGTCCGGGCTCGCCTCGCCTCTCCGGGGTGAGCAAATCGCGACAACTCGCCGGTTCTCCGGGTACGACGCCACGATGTGGCGGCGTGTCGGACGGCAGTTGTCGCGATTTGCACGTCCGGGGGCGTGCGAGCGGTCGGGTTCGGACCGGCAGGAGGCGCGGCTCGGCACAGCAGGAGGCGCGGCTCGGCACAGCAGGAGGCGCGGCCAGGCAGCGCAGGAGGCGCGGACCGGCAGGAGGCGCGGCTCGGCACAGCAGGAGGCGCGGCTCGGCCGCGCAGGAGGCGCGCGCCGGCAGGGCGGCCCGTCGCGCCGCTCAGCCGCCGAAGCCGAACGAGTGCAGGCCGTGCTCCTCGCTCAGCCGGCGGCTCAGCTCGGCACCGCGGACGCTCGTCCCCTGTTCGTCGATCGGCGGACTGAACACCGCCGCCCCGAGCCGGTTCGGCGCCGACAGGACGATCGCCCCCGACACGCTCGACTTCGCCGGCACCCCGACGCCGCGCATCCAGCGGCCCGACCCGTCGTAGACCCCGCAGGTCGCCATGACCGACACCACGTCGCGGGCGACGCGGGTGTCGACGACCTGCTCGCCCGTCACCGGGTTGCGGCCGCCGAACGCCAACGTCGCCCCCATCACGGCGAGGGCCTCGGTGTCGACCAGCACCGAGCAGGCCCGGGCGTAGAGCGCGACCGCGTCGTCGGCCGTGTGCTCGAGGCTGCCTTCGGACCGCATCAGGTGCGCCAGCGCGTGGTTGCGGTCGCCGTGCAACTGCTCGGACTCGCTGACCTCGCGGTCGTAGTCGAGCTCGCGCCCTGCGAAGGCCCCGAGGCCCGCCAGGATGCGCGCCGTGCGCTCGTCGCAGGTGTCGCCGTCGACCAGGGCGGCCGTGAGCAGGGCTCCGGCGTTGACCATCGGGTTCGGCGGCCGCCCGGTGCCGCCCTCGAGCTTGATCGCGTCGAACGCCTCGCCGGTCGGCTCGATGCCGACCGCGTCGAGCGCCGCTCCGCCGGTGTCGGCGAGGGCCAGGGCGAAGAGGAACGGCTTCACCGCCGACTGGATCGAGAACGCGTGGCCCGAGTCGCCGGACGCGACCACCTCGCCGGTGGGCCGCACCACGGCGACCCCGAAGAGCTCGGGGTCGGCCTCGGCGAGCTGGGGGATGCTGTCGTCCACCGCGCCTCCTCGGGTCGAGAGGACGGAGGCGCGAAGGGCCTCGAGGGACGCGGCGTCGGACGACGGGATGGGGGACGGCATCGTTCCACCCTGACAGGCCGAGGCCCGTGCGTCCGGGCGTGCAGGAAGCGTCCCGGGCCCGGGTCGGGGTACAAGGATCACGCCGGGCCGTCGGAGTCAACCCCTCCCGCTGTCAGGTCGCGTGTCTACCGTGCACCTCGTCGGACCGCATCGGCGCGGGCCGCGAGAGAGGCGACCATGCTGAACGACGGTGGGGGACGCCGGTCGGGCACGGCCTGGCCGGGGCGGGGCCCGCTCGCCAGTGCCCTCGACCTGAGGCTCGACGTGATCGGCCGCGGCCGCTGGCGCATCGTCGACGTGCGCCGGTCGGAGCGCGGAGCCCTCGTGGTCATCGGATCGGTCGCCCAGACCGAGGCGGGTTACGAGCTCACCCTCGCCGCGAACCCCGGTCGCCGCCTCTGGTGCACCGACCTCTCGAGCGCCCTCGACACCGTCGTGCGGGCATCGTGGAGCCGCCGCTGACCCGAGGAGGCGCGGGTCGCCTCCGTCAGGACCGCCGCCGACCCGAGGAGGCGCAGGTCGCGTCGCTCAGGACGCCCGGCGCACCAGCGCGGCCGGCCGCCACCAGGTGACGCTCCGCCAGGCCCACTCGACCGGTCCGTACGCGAACCGGGCGAGCCAGAGGCGGCTGAGCACGGACTGCAGGGCGATGAGCCCGACGCTGATCGCCACCCCCGGCACGACGCTCGTCATGTGCCCGAAGTCGACCACGAGGGCGAGGACTGCCACGACGATCGCCGCGACGACGTAGTTGGTCAGCGCCATGCGGCCCAGCGGCTCGAACACGGCGGCGACGACGCGGCGGGCGGGGGTGCGCCAGAGCAGGGCGAGGGCGGTGGCGTAGGCGACGGCCATGACCAGCCCGGCGATGCCGCCCGGCGTCGAGAAGCGCGGGTCGCCCGGGGTCGTGGCCTGCCAGAGCAGGGCCGGCACCGTGAGCACCGCGGCCGCGGCGAAGACCAGGGCGACGCCGCGCCCGGCCGACTCGAGCACGCGGGGCAGGCCGCACGCCGCGGCGCCCGCACCGAGCAGCATGAGGCCGGGGGTCGAGACGAGCCCGCCACCGGTCAGGGCGTAGGCGGCGACGGTCAGCGCGGCACCGAGGGCCAGGGTCGCCCAGCGCGGGGCGAAGACGACGATCGGCAGCACGACGAGGCCCACGACGCCGTACTCGAGCAGCACGTTGCCGGGGTAGACGAGCATGAGCAGCCCGCCGATCGCGACGAGCCCGACCAGGCGGCGCACCATGACGAGCGCGGGTCGGGGCGAGCGCGACCGGGCGCCGGCGAGCACGAACCACAGGCTCATGCCGAAGAGGAACACGAAGATCGGCACGAACCGGGTCTGCACCGTGAGGTACAGCAGGTCGCGCGCCGGGTCGTCGACCGGGCCGGCGTTCTCGATCGCCAGGTCGATGCCGAGGCGGGTGATGTCGAGCGTGTTGACCAGCAGGATGCCGAACAGTGCGAACCCGCGCAGCGAGTCGACGAACCTCCAGCGGGTGCCGGGGGTGGGTGGGGAGTCGACGGCGGGCGCAGCGGAGGTCATGTGCCCAGCCAAGCCGACCCGCGCCTCCTGGTCGTCCCCCGCGGTGATGGTGCGCATCCACCTGAAGTATCAGATGTGGGTCAGGTGAGCTTCCACTCGGCGCGGTACTCGTCGCAGGTGAGCCGGTCGAGGTCCGCCTCGATGTCGACCTTCGACTCGTCGGCTCCGGTGAGGCCCTGCGGAGGCAGACGGTGGATCTCGCGACCGGTCGAGCGCTCGCGCACGACGACGTCGAAGCCCGGCCACTCGCCCTCGAACGAGCCGACGAAGAACGCGACGACGACCGAGACGAGCCACCGTCCGGCGACGAGCAGCCGGGGCCGCCGGGTCGTGACGATCTCGGCGTGCCACACCGAGGAGGCGCGGGGCGCGTCGTCAGGGCCGGTCACCGGGGGCATGCCCCGAGGCTAGCGGCGGGCTCGGCCGTGCCGCCTCCGTCGCCCGGCTGACCCGGTGCGGTGGGGTGCGTCAGGAGGCACGGGTCGTCACGGCCACGCGGGCG
This sequence comes from Frigoribacterium sp. CFBP 8751, assembly GCF_014841545.1. NCBI lineage: Bacteria > Bacillati > Actinomycetota > Actinomycetes > Micrococcales > Microbacteriaceae > Frigoribacterium > Frigoribacterium sp. CFBP 8751. The sequence continues at coordinate 32,718 of NZ_JACYUB010000001.1, read as the reverse complement.
GGCGTGAACGAGACGCGCACCGGCACCCCCGGCTCGCGTCGTTCGTCGGCCCGGTGGTCGAGCACCAGCAGGGTCTCGCGGTCCACGCGCACGCGGGTGCGGCACACGGCGCCCAGGAACGACACCGACTCGACGACGCCCGCGAGTCCGCCCTGCTCGACGAACGACACGTCCTCGGGGCGCACGTAGGCCCAGACCGGTCCCTCGTCCGGCGTGCCCACGACCGGCACCTCGGGGCAGCCGGCCAGGCGGACGAGCGTGCCGATGACCTCGCCGGACACCCGGTTGCTCGTCCCGACGAACTCGGCGACGAACGCCGTCGCGGGGGCCGAGTAGAGCTCTTCCGGGGTGCCCACCTGCTCGATCGACCCGGCGCGCATGACGGCGACGCGGTCGGCGACGGCGAGGGCCTCCTCCTGGTCGTGGGTGACGAACAGCGTGGTGATGGACAGTTCGCGCTGGATGCGCCGGATCTCGTCCCGCAGCTGCACCCGCACCTTGGCGTCGAGGGCGCTGAGCGGCTCGTCGAGCAACAGCACGCGGGGCCGCGTGACCAGCGCCCGGGCCAGCGCGACGCGCTGCTGCTGGCCGCCCGAGAGCTGGTGGGCGTAGCGCTCGCCGAGGTCGCCGAGCCCGACGAGGTCGAGCATCTCGCCCGCCCGGGTGGCGCGGGCGGCCTTGTCGACCCGACGCATGCGCAGCCCGAACTCGACGTTCTGCCGCACGGTCAGGTGCGGGAACAGCGAGTACGCCTGGAACACCATGCCGACGTCGCGGCGGTGCGTGGGGACGCCGACCACGTCGCGGCCGTCGATCGTGATGCGTCCGCTCGTGACGTCCTCGAGCCCGGCGAGGCTGCGCAGTGCGGTGGTCTTGCCGCAGCCCGACGGGCCCAGCACGGCGACGAGCTCGCCGGGCTGCAGCTCGAGGTCGAGCCCGGTCAGGGCCCGGTGTCCGGCGAACTGCTTCGTGACGTCGTGGAACGCCACGGCGGCACCCGCACCGACGCCGGTCGGACTCGTGAGGGAGGGGCGGGGGAGCGTGGCGGTCACGAGAGGGCCTTTCGGGTGGGGATCGGGCGGGCGGCCCCGAGGGCTCCGACCCGGCCGATCACGAGCAGCAGCACGAAGGCGAACGCCAGCGAGATCAGGGCGAGGATCACGGCGGCGTAGGGGTCGGAACGGGACACCTGCACCAGGGCGGTCTGCAGGTTCACGCGGTTGAGCAGCGAGGCGATGGTGAACTCGCCGAGCACCACGGCCACGGTGATGAACGCCGCCGCGAGCAGTCCCCGGCGCAGGCTCGGCACGACGACGAGGGCCATCGAGCGCGGCCAACTCGAGCCGAGCGTGCGCGCGGCCTCGGTCAGCGTGCGGAGGTCGGTGGCCGCCAGGTCGGACTGCACCGCGCGGTAGGCGTAGGGCAGCACCGTGACGCCGTAGGCGAGCGCCAACGTCCACGCGCCCGAGCCGGCCACCCGCGAGACGACCGAGTAGACCGGCGCGAGGCCGACCACCAGCACGATCGCCGGCACCGTGATCGGCACGAGGCAGACGAACTCGAGGGGCCGCACGAGGCGCGGGTAGCGCAGGTGCACGAGCACCATCGCCGGCACCAGCAGGACGAGCACGAGCAGCGCCGAGACGACGGCGAGCAGCAGCGAGTTCGTGACTCCTTCGACGAGGTTGCGGTACATCCGCTCGTTCTCGGGGTCGACGATCGCCAGCCAGTGGTCCAGGTCGTGGCCCGTGCCGTCGGCGCTGCGCAGCGAGAACGCGACCATCGCCGCGATCGGCACCGCGAAGAGGGCCCCCACGACGACCAGGGCGGTGCGGCGCGCGACCGTGCCCGCGCCTCCTGCCGTCGTCGACCGCGGAGCGCCCGTCGTCCGGGCGCTCATCGCTGCCACCGCTCGGTGCGGCGCTGCAGCAGCGAGTAGCCGGTCATCAGCACGGCCATCACGACGACCATGCCGAGCGCGAGCGCGCCGGCGACGTTCTCGCGGCCGAGCACGGTCTCGCTGATCAGGGCGGCGCGGATCTGCAACGGCACGATCTGCGCGCCCTGGCTGATGAGGGCGGCGGCGGTCGCGTACGACGAGAAGGCGTTGGCGAAGAGCAACAGCAGGCTGCCGACGAACGCCGGGGCCAGCACCGGGACGACCACGCGGACGAGGTGCTGCCACCGGGTGCCGCCGAGGGTGGCGACGGCCTCGCTCCACTGCGGGCGGAGGCCGCTGACGGCGGGCATGAAGGTGATCACCATCAGGGGCACCTGGAAGTACAGATAGGGCAGCAGCAGCCCGGGCACCTGGTAGAACCAGACCCCGTCGGCGTAGAGGTCGACGCCGGCGACGTCGATCAGCAGCCGCGTGACGACGCCCTGGATGCCGATCGTCGCGATGAACGCGAACGCCAGCATGACGCCGCCGAACTGGGCGAGCACGCTCGACGCGGCGTCGATCGCGCTGCGGACGGCTCCGTCGGGGCGCAGCGAGGTGAGGCCCCAGCAGACGACGGCTCCGACGACGGCCCCGGCCACGGCGGTGACGGCCGAGACGCCCGCCGAGCTGGCGAAGGCCCGGACGATCAGCGGGTCGCCGAGCGCGGAGAGGTTGTCGAGGGTGAGGGCGCCGTCGCCGTCGACGAAGCCCGTTCCGAGTGCGAGCAGGCACGGCACGATCAGGAAGAGGAGCACCCAGACGGCGAACGGGGTCAGCCCCCACCACGCCGCCGGACGGCGCCGACCCCGCGAGGGGCCGACGCCGTCGGAGGACGAGGAGGCGCGGGGCGACAGGCCGCCACGGTCCCCCTCGTGCGCCGACCGCGCGTCGGCGGTCGTGTCCGCCGCGCGGGTCGACGTCGTCACCATCAGCCGATCGCCGTGGCCCAGGTGTCGGCCAGGACCTTCGAGGCGGCCTCGGTCTGCTCGGCCGTGAACTGCACGGTGTCGGCGGGCTGCTCGCCGACCTTCTCGAGGGCGTCCTGGTCGACGGTGCCGGCCTCGGTCATCGCCGCGAGGCGCACGGGGTAGGCGCCGGCCGCGAGGTAGAGGTTCTGCGCGTCGTCGCTCATGACGTACTCCTGCCACAGGCGGGCCGCGGCGGGGTGCGGTGCGTCGACGTTGATCGCCTGGTTGTAGTAGCTGCCGAGGGCGGTGCCGGGCAGCACGGCCGTCTTCCAGTCGCGTCCGCCGGCGTCGGCCGCGGCGGCCAGGTTGTTGTAGCTCCAGTCGAAGACGACCGGGGTCTCACCCGAGGCGATGGTCGCCGGGGTCGGGTCGGTGGGCAGGAAGTTGCCGGCGTCGGCGAGCTTCGAGAACCAGTCGACGCCCGTGCTGACGTCGTCGGCGCTGCCGCCGGACTGCAGCGCGGCCCACTCGACGGCCGCGGCGGCGGCACCGGCCTGGGTCGGGTCGCCGTTGATCGCGACCTTGCCCTCGAAGTCCGAGCCGAGCAGGTCGTCGAGGCTCTCGGGGGCGGGCACGGCGTCGGCGTCGTAGCCGACCGACATCAGGCCGGTGTAGTCGTACACCCACTTGCCGTCGGCGTCCTTGTGGTCGTCGGCGATGTCGTCCCAGGTCGACACCTCGTACGGCGCGAACTGGTCGAGGTTGGCGAGCGTCACGGCCGAGCCGAGGTCGAACACGTCGGGGGCGGTGTCCTGCCCCTTCAGGTTCTGGGCGGCGGTGATCTCCTCGGCGCTCGAGACGTCGGGGCTGTCCGAGTTGACGGTGATGTCGTACTTCTCCTCGAACCCGTCGATGATCTTCCCGTAGTTCGCCCAGGTGTCGGGGAGGGCGATCACGTTGAGCTCGCCCTCGGCCTGTGCGGCGCCGACCAGGGCGTCCATGCCGCCGAAGTCCTCGGCGCTGGTGGCGGTGGCGGCGTCGGTGCCGTTCGCCGCGCCTCCCGCGCTGTCGGCGTCGGCGCTCGCCGAGCAGCCGGTCAGGGCGAGGGCGGCGATGCCGAGGGTGGCGGCCGAGACGAGCAGGCGCTTGTCGATCATGCGGTGTGGGTCCTTCGGGTGCGGGGCCGGGGCTCGCCGGGGACGGCGACGGGGGACCGGGCGGCCCGCTGGGCACGCTAAGGAGGCGCGGCGACGTCCCGGGGGAGGCCGCGTGAACGCGGGGCGAACAGGTGGTGGCGGGGTGTGCGGCCGACGGGGGCGAGGAGGAGGGGCGGGGCCGGCCGGGTCAGCGGGCGGCGGCGACGGCGGTGAGGGCGATGCGGGCGGCTTCGGCGACGAGGGCGTCGTCGTACCTCGCGGCGGGGTCGTTGCGCGTGGTGAGCACCGAGATCACCACGGGGTCGCCCGACGGGGGGACCACGATCGCGACGTCGTTGCGGATGCCGCCCGCGCCTCCGGACTTGTCGGCGACCTGCCAGCCGTCGGGGGCGCCGGCGCGGATCAGGGTGTCGCCGGTCGCGTTGCCCGACATCCACTCGAGCAGGGTGGCGCGGTCGTCGGCGGCGAGCCAGTCGCCGTCCGTGATGCGGGCGAGGGTGGCGGTGAAGGCGGCGGGCGTGCTCGTGTCGGCCGTGCTGCCCGGGGTGAGCCGGTTGAGCTCGGGCTCGCTGTGCACGACGTCGGTCACGTCGTCGCCCTGCGCGGCAAGGGCGGCGTCGAGTCCGGTCGGGCCGCCGAGCTCGGCGAGGACCAGGTTCAGCGCCGTGTTGTCGCTCTGCCGGACGGCCGCCTCGGCGAGCTGCCGCAGCGGGAGGCCGTCGGCGACGTGCGTGCTGGTCAGCGGCGAGTACCCCGCGGCGTCGACCTCGGCCTGGGTCCAGGTGACGACGCGGTCGAGTTCGGCGTCGTCGGTCGAGTCGAGCAGGGCCGCCGCGGCGAACGCCTTGAGGCTGGACGCATACCCGAAGCGTTCGTCGGCGCGGTGGTCGAGGGTCGCGCCCGAGCCGGTGTCGAGCACGCTCAGACCGATCCGGGCGTCGTACCGCGTCTCGAGGTCGGCCAGTGCGGCCTCGACCTCGGGGGTCGCGAGGTCGGGTGCCGCGATCGGGCTGGGCAGGGGGACCGGCGTGGCGGTCGGGCTCGGGGCGGGTGCCGACGCCCCGGGCGTCGAGCAGGCGGCCAGGCCGAGACCCAGCCCGAGGGCGGCGATCGCGAGGGAGGCCGAGAAGGCGCGGGAGGGCATGCGGCTCGTTTCGTCGTCGGGCGGAGGAGCGGTCACCACGATAGGCGAGACCACCATCGACCCCGCGGGCGTCACGACACGACGGGGTGTCCCTCCACACCGTCCGAGCGGTGGTGCATCCAGTGACGGTGCAGCCGGAGCAGGGCCCTGGTCGGCTCGACCGACACCAGCGGCGCGAACGGCCCCGAGACCCAGAACGCCGTCAGGGGAGTGGCGCGCCAGGGCAGGCGAGGGCTCGTCCAGGCGATCCAGGGCAGGGTGCCCACCGATTCCGGCCCGGGCATCCGGCGGATGGCGTCGAGCGGGATGCGTCGGTTGCGGAAGAGTCCTCGGACCACGAACGCTCCTGGCTCGCACAGGACGCCGAGCGAGAGCGCACGCACCACGAGGACCGCACCCCCGACGACGCCGCCTGAAATGATGCCGACCACGATGCCGATGTCCGCTGGGCCCTCGTATCCCCCCGGGCCCGCGACGATCCCGAGGGCGGCGACGAGGGCTCCGAGGAGGGTGCTGCTGTAGCGGATGAAACGCGAGGCGGGGACGAGCACCGCTGAATACTGTCCGATCGACCGTCTCCTCCGGAAGCCCCGCTCCGGGGGGACCGGGACGCGCGGGTCGGCTCGACGTCGAGAGGTCGGGTTGCGGCATCGGGGTGAGGTTAGGCTAACCTAAACACGTGACCACCGACCTGCCCCTCGCGGCCACCGCACCCTCCTCGGCCGCCCTCCGCGCCGACGACGTCTCGGTCGCCTACGACGGCGTCGACGTCGTCCGCGGGGCTCGCCTCGAGCTGCGCCCCGGCTGCGTCACCGCCCTCGTCGGCCCGAACGGCAGCGGCAAGTCGACCCTGCTGCGCACCCTCGCCCGGCTGCAGAAGCCGCGCACGGGCTCGCTCACCCTCGCCGCGCCTCCTGCGGGGGTCGAGTGGTCCGAGAACGTCGTTCGAGCCTCGGGCAAGGACGATTCGCGACCACTCGACCGCACGAGCGCGAGCGACGAGACGGTCGACGGGTTCGAGCTGTCGCTGCGGCAGTTCGCGCGGCGCGTCGCGCTGCTGACGCAGGGGCGTCCGACCCCCGGCGGCCTCAGCGTGCGCGACGTCGTCGAGTTCGGCCGCTACCCGCACCGCGGCCGCTGGGGGCGTTCCGACCCCGACGGCCCCGCCGCCGTCGACCGGGCGCTCGAGCTCACCGGCGTGGCCGACCTCGCCGACCGCGGCGTGGACCAGCTCTCGGGCGGCCAGCTGCAGCGCGTCTGGCTCGCCAGCTGCCTCGCGCAGGACACGGGCGTGCTGTTGCTCGACGAGCCCACCACCTACCTCGACCTGCGCTACCAGGTCGAACTGCTCGACCTGGTGCGCGACCTGGCCGACTCGGGCCGCATCGCGGTCGGGGTCGTCCTGCACGACCTCGACCAGGCCGCCGCGCTCGCCGACCGCATCGTCGTGCTGAGCGAGGGCCGCATCGTCGCCGAGGGCGACCCCGGGGACGTGCTGACACCGCGCCTCCTGACCGACGTCTGGGGCATCCGCATCGACGTCGACACCGACCCCACCACCGGCCACCTGCGCACCCGCGCGATCGGCCGACACCACACCCGGGCCGAGACGCCCGTCCGATGAGAGAGACACCACCCGTGACCCAGCGCCTTCTGACGACGCCCCGCCACACCCCGACCTCCGGCGGCGTCGCCCGCCGCCCCGTCCGCCGACTGCTGACCGTCACCGCCGTCGCGGCCGCCGCGGCCCTGACCCTCGCCGGCTGCGGCACCACCGAGTCGGCCGACGCCGGCTCGACCTCGGGCAGCGGCGAGCAGATCACCCTGACCGACGGCACGGGGGCCGAGATCACCCTCGACGGCCCGGCGACCAAGGTCGTCGGCACCGAGTGGAACGTCGTCGAGGACCTCGTCGCCCTCGGCGTCGAACCCGTGGGCGTCGCCGACGTGAAGGGCTACAGCGAGTGGGACTCGGCCGTGCCGCTCACCAACGAGCCGACCGACATCGGCACCCGCGGCGAGCCGAGCCTCGACACCGTCGCGTCGCTCGCACCCGACCTGATCGTCGCGACCGACGGCCTGAGCGCCGACGCCGTCGAACAGCTGAAGGAGATCGCTCCCGTGCTGCAGGTCACCTCGGCCGACGCCTCGCGCCAGATCGAGCACAGCATGGACAACCTCGACCTCATCGCCAAGGCGACCGGCACCGAGGACAAGGCGACCGAGGTGAAGAAGGAGTTCACCGACGCCGTCGAGGCGGGCAAGCAGGCCCTCGCCGACGCCGGTCTCGCGGGTCAGCCCTTCGCCTTCGCCGACGGCTACGTCGACGCCGGCCAGGTCAGCATCCGCCCCTACGCCAAGGGTTCGCTCGTCGCCGACGTCACCGAAGAGTTGGGCCTGACGAACGCCTGGACCGTCGAGGGCGACGAGGCGTACGGCCTCGCCACGACCGACGTCGAGGGCCTCACGCAGCTGCCCGCCGACGTGCAGTTCCTCTACATCGACAACACGGCAGCCGGTGCCGACGACCCGTTCGCGGTGTCGCTCGCCTCGAACGCCGTCTGGACGTCGCTGCCGTTCGTGCAGTCCGGTGACGTGCACCGCCTCGACGACGGCATCTGGATGTTCGGTGGCCCCGCCGCGATGACCGCCTACGTCGACTCGCTGGTGTCGACCCTGACGAAGTAACCGGCACCGTGAGCACGACCGTCACCCCCACCGACCCCGCGCCGCCCCGGCTCGGCGAGCCCGCCGCCGGGCCCGACGAGCGGGCGCTCCGCGCGGCACGAGCCCAGGAGGCGCGGCTCGCCGCCCCCCGTCGGCTCACGCTCGGGTCGGTGGGCGTGACGGTCGGGCTGGTCGCCGTCGTCGTGGTGCTCGCCCTCGTGGACGTCACGCAGGGCACCGCCGACGTCGGCGCTCGACAGGTCTGGCAGGCGCTGACCGGCACCGCGACGGCCGGTGACGCGTCCGTGGTGGTGGCCTCGCGCCTCCCGCGGATGGTCGCCGGCCTGCTGGTCGGCGTAGCCCTCGGCGCCGCCGGGGCGGCCCTGCAACAGATGAGCCGCAACGTGCTCGCCTCGCCCGACACCCTCGCCGTGAACGCCGGCGCCTACGTCGCGCTCGCGATCGCCGCCGTCACGGGCCTGAGCCTGCCCCTGCTCGCCTCGTCCGGCGTCGCGTTCGTCGGCGGGCTGCTCGCCGCGGGGCTCGTGCTCGCGGTGTCCGGGCTGGGCGCCGGCACCGTGCGGCTCGTGCTCGCCGGCAGCGCCCTCGCCCTCGGCCTCGCCTCGGTGACGAGCGCCCTCCTGCTGCTCTTCCCGCAGCAGACCGCCGGCCTCTACGCCTGGGGCCAGGGCAGCATCTCGCAGAACGGCTTCGACGGCGTCGTCCAGCTCGCCCCGGTGATCGTCATCGGCCTGCTGGTGCTCGTCGCGATGAACCTCCGCGTGGACGCCCTCGCGCTCGGGGACGACGCCGCCCGCAGCGTCGGCGTCGACGTCCGCACCACCCGCGTGGTGACCGTCCTCGCCGCCGTGCTGCTCTCGGCCGCCGCCGTCACCCTCGCGGGGCCGATCGGCTTCGTCGGCCTCTGCGCCCCCGCCCTCGTCCGGCTGCTGCGTCGTGCCGTGCCCGCCGTCCGCCGCTTCCTCGTCTTCCTGCCCCTCACGGCCCTGGCCGGCGCCGCCCTCGTGCTCGGCGCCGACGTGCTGCTGCGCGCCCTGGTCGGGGCCGAGACCTCGGTCCAGGTGCCGACCGGCGTCGTGACCTCGCTGCTCGGGGCCGTCGTCCTCGTCGTGCTGGCCTTCCGTGCCCGCGACCACGGCGGCGTCACCCCGACCGACCGGCACCCCGTGGTCTCCCGTCTGCGGTTCGTGGTCGTCGTCGTGGTCGTGCTCGCCGCCCTCGTCGCCGTCGTCCTCGGTTCGGTGCTGCTCGGTGACGCCAAGCTGTTGCTCGGCGACGTCGCCAACTGGGTCGCCGGTCGATCCGGCCGCGTCGTCACCTACGTGCTCGACACCCGCGTCCCCCGGGTCGTGGCCGCCCTCGCCGCGGGGGCGGCGCTGGCGCTCGCCGGCACCCTCGTGCAGGCCGTGACGCGCAACCCGCTCGCCGAGCCGGGCATCCTCGGCGTGACGGGCGGAGCCGGCCTCGGGGCCGTGCTGCTCGTCACCACCGTGCCGCTCGCGACCGGCTGGGGCATCGCCGGCGCGGCGTTCGCCGGAGCCGTCGTGGCGGCCGTGGTCGTGTTCGGCCTCGCCTCCCGGGGTGGCTTCCCGCAGAACCGGCTCGTGTTGATCGGCATCGGCGTCTCGACGGCGACGGCGGCGGCGATCAGCCTGCTGATCGTCCTGACCGACCCGTTCAACGGTGCGAAGGCACTGACCTGGTTGTCGGGCTCGACCTACGGACGCCGGCTGGACGACGCGCTGCCGGTGTCGCTGGTGCTCGTGGCCGCCCTCGTCGTGGTCGTGCTGCTGCGCCGCCGCCTCGACCTGCTCGGGGTGGACGACGACACCCCGCGCCTCCTCGGGGTCTCGCTCTCGCGGTCGCGCCTGGTCTTCCTGTCGCTCGCCGTGCTGCTCACGGCGACGGCCGTGGCCGCGGTGGGCGTGGTCGGATTCGTCGGGCTCGTCGCCCCGCACGCCGCCCGGTCGCTGGTCGGACGGCGGCACGCGCGGGTGCTGCCCGTGGCCGTGCTGCTCGGCGCGGTGCTGGTCTGCGCCGCCGACGTGCTCGGCCGCACCCTGATCGCCCCGGCACAGCTCGGCGCCGGCCTGCTGACCGCCGTCATCGGCACGCCGTACTTCGTCTGGCTGCTCTGGCGCGGGCGGGCCTCGGCGAGCTGACGCCCCGGCGCCGGCGCCGGCCCTGGCCCCGGCTCTCGCGCCGGTCGAGTGGGCAGAAGACGTCCTTCGCGCCTCGACGACGGACGTTTCCTGCCCACTCGACCCGCGCCTCCCGGGGTCCGGGCGTCAGGAGGCGCGGTGCAGCACCCGGAGCAGCACCAGCCCCGCGACGCCCCCGGCCAGGTACCCGAGCAGGTCGGTCGGCGTGAACGTCGAGCCGAGCACCCACGCCGCGGGTGGGACCGCGGCCGAGGCGGCGGCGGGCAGCCCGGTCAGCTGGAGCAGCTCGACCCCGACCGACGCCACGGTGGCGGCCCCGGTCGTGACGAGGGCGGGCAGGCGCGGGGCGACGAGCGCGAGCAGCAGGGCGAGCAGCACCGTGTAGAGCGCCGAGCCGAGCAGGTCGCCCGCCAGCCCGGGCACGGCCAGCTTCGCGACGACGCCGAGGGCGACGGTCGCCGCCGCCGCGACCGCCGTCACCGCCCGCAGTCGTCGAGCATCCCCCGAGCGTCGGGCCCGCGGGTCGAGTGGTCGCGAACCGTCCTCCGGCACAGCGGGAGGGACGTTTCTCGACCACTCGGCGGGCGGGGTCACGGGAGGCACCCGGTCTGGACGCCGAACGACAAGCCGTCGGCCGTGCCGCGGATGCTCGCCGACTCGATGCCGTCGGGACGGCCCGGAGGCGCGGACCAGTAGTCCCGGCCCATGGCGCGACCGGCCTGGTGGAACCCGTCGGCCGACCAGCCGTCGACGACGGCGTCGAACGGGCCCTGCGCGTCGTCGTGGACGGTGAACACCGGCACGAGCACCGAGCCGACCACCCGGGTGCCGTACTCGGTCTCGCACAGTTCGCGCCTGGTCTCGACCTCGGCCGGCACTCCCGTCGCCGCCACGGACGCCTCGACGTAGGCGCGCACGGCGGCCTCCTGCTCGGGCAGTTCGGCGAGCGGGCCCTCGTTGACGAACGGGCTCTCACCGATGTCGCCCGGCTGGGGCTCCGGACCGTCGTCGGGCTCGGGTGCGCCGATCGGCAGGCCGATCCAGCCGGTCTCCGGGGTGGTCGCCCGAGGCTTCCGCACCCAGAACTCGGTCCGGCGGGCGACCCCGGCGTCGGCCTGCTCGTCGGCCGCACCCCGCAGGACGGCGAGCACCGTGTCGGGCTCGTAGGTCGAGACGTCGAGCGACGGTCGACTGCTCGCGGTGACGTCACCGGGGATGAAGGCCAGTCCGGTGACGCCGTCGAGCGCGAGCACCGCGTCGATCGTCGCGAGCATCGTCGGTGCCGGCGAGGTGGGGCCCAGGGCCACCGACGAAGGGACGGACGTCGTGGTCGTCGCCTGGTCGAGGTGGAGGGCGAAGGTCGGGCCGGCCGTGCCGAGGTGCGGCTGGACCGCCGCCGCAGCGTCCGCGAACGAGTTCCCGGGCGCGACGACCGCCGAGTAGGCGTAGCGGGTGGTGTCGACGGAGGCCAGGGTGCTCTCGCCGCGCAGGTCGCCCGCCAGTCCGACCTGGACCTCCGACGTCGGATCGACGGTGACCGGGGCGAGGCCCGGACCGCCGGGGACGTCGAGGTCGATGTCGAGGGTGGTGCCCGTGACGCCGTCGCCCACCACGCCGTCGACGAGGGTGGCGACCGCCAGGTCGGGGCCGTCCGCGGTGACCTCGACGTAGGCGTCCCAGGTGAAGGGGTCGTCCTTCGCGTCACGCTGCTGCAGGCGGGTCTCGACCGAGGCGACACCGTCGACGGCTGCGATCCGATCGGCGAGCTCGGCCAGGGACTCCTCGGACCCCTCGGGCGGTGGTTCGGCGAAGAAGCACGACGTGAGGCCCCACGCGACGACGACGGTCGCCACCGATGCCGCGATCGCCCGGTGCAGCGTGGGAGAGGCCATGTCTCGAGCCTACGAACGGGCGAGCCGGGTCGCGTCCGTCTCGGGGACCACGCCGCGCGCCGGGAGGACGACCCCGACCAGCCGATCGACGGCGCCAGGGGGTGTTCCTCGCCGACGCGACCCGCGCCTCCTGGGCTCGGGGCTCAGGAGGCGCGGGTCGGGTCGGGCGGCTCAGGCCGCGTCGACCACGCGCGAGACGTCCGCGCCGACGCGCTCGCCGGCGACGACGCCCGTCAGCCCGGCGCTCGCCAGGAAGCGGTCGGCGGTGCGCAGGCCGAGGGCCATGATCGTCAGTGCGGGGTTGGCGACGACGGCGCTCGGGAAGACCGAGTTGTCGGCGATCCAGAGGTTGGGCACGTCGAAGCTGCGTCCGTCGGGGTCGACCACGGCCGTCGTCGGATCGGTGCCCATGCGGCAGGTGCCGATCGTGTGCGCCGTGCGGGCCAGCACGCGGATGTCACGGCCCCCGGCTGCCTCGACGATCGCGGTCATCGTCTCGACGGCGTGGTCGTCGATCGCCTTCTCGTTCTCGCCCGGCGTGAAGGTGACGACGACCTTGGGCATGCCGAACTCGTCGACCTCGTCGGACAGCGTCAGGCGGTTCTGCTCGCTCGGCAGGCACTCGGCGTTGATGCCGACGCCGGCCATGAAGCGGTAGTCGTCGAGCGCCTTCACGAGTTCGGGGCCCCAGAGGCCGGCGCCGCGCGCCAGGGTCGTGGCCAGCGTCAACGGCATCGCGCCGAGGCTCTGGATCAGGTAGCCGCCGACGAAGTCGACGCCCTCGGGCCGCATGGTGTCTTCGGTGATGATCGACGACGGGTACCCGCGGTAGCCGCGCATCTCGGTGTCGAAGGTGCCCCAGACCTGGGTGGCCCCGTGGGCCATGAAGTTGCGGCCGACCTGGTCGCTGCTGTTGGCGATGCCGGCGTGCAAGAGCAGGCGCGGGGTCTCGACGCCGCCCGCGCAGAGGAAGAGCGCGGCGGTGCGCTGGCGGTGCTCGACCCCGTCGCGGACGTAGACCACGGCCGACACCTCACCGGCGTCGTCGAGCTCGATGCCTGTGACCATCGACTCGGGGCGGATCTCGGCCCCGTTCGCGACGGCCATCGGCAGGTAGCTGGTGTCCATGCTGACCTTGGCGCCGCTGCGGCAGCCCTGGTGGCAGCTGCCGCAACCGACGCAGGCCGGGCGGGTGCCGACGTGCTCCTGGCGCCAGTCACGGCTGACCAGGGCGGCGGGGGCATCCGTGGCCCGGATGCCGAGGGCCTCGCAGCCGCGGATCATCATGTCGCTCGACGCGTTGCGGGCGGGCGGCGGCATCAGGTACGAACGCGACGGGTCCCACGGGTAGTCGGCCGGCCCGGAGACGCCGACGAAGTGCTCGACCTCTTCGATGTACCCGATCAGCTCGGCGTGGTCGACCGGCCAGTCCTCGCCCTTGCCGGTCAGCGACTTCAGCTTGAGATCGCGCTCGTCCGGGCGGGGCGTGAACGCACCCCAGTGCAGGGTCGACCCACCGACGCCCTTGCCGCTGTTGTTCTGGCCGAAGGCGGTCGGGGTCTCGCCGCCGCTGAGGCGCTCGTCCATCCAGTTGATCTTGACGGCCTCGATCTCGTCCTGCGTGTACTCGTCGGGCTCGAAGTTCGGGCCGGCTTCGAGGGCGACGACCGTGAGCCCCTGCAGGGCGAGCTTGGCGAGGATCGGGGCGCCGCCGGCGCCGGTGCCGATCACGACCGCGTCGACGACCTCGGACTCGTCGTACGTGCGTTGTCCGTCGAGCTTCATCGGGTGACCTCCATGGCTGGTTCCCAGCCCTCTCGTTGGCCGGCACCGAGCCGGCTGAATCCTTGCAGGGCGCGACCGGCACGGCCGTTCGCGAAACCGTCGAAGCCGATGCGTTCCATCGTCGCGGGGTGGGCGAGCCAGAGCTTGACCAGGTCGACGCGGCAGTCCTCGAACCACGCGGTGAGCTGCTCGACCGAGAACGGATGCGCCTCGTCGGCGCTGGGCTGCCCCGTCCCCCCGGGGGTGCCGCCGGTCAGGCCGGCGTCGTCCTGGTCGCCGCCGTGGTGCGAGTCACCGCCACCGCTGTCGCCGACGGTGCCGAGGGCGTCGTCGGGATCGCCCGCGACGATCGCGGCGAGCCGCTCGTCCTGCTGCTCGTCCGTCAGCTCGGTGAAGTCGGCGAGGGCGTCGAGGCCCAGCGCGTAGGCCTCGGGGTCGCTCGGCAGGTCGGCGTTGCGCCAGCCGTCGCCGTAGCCGGCGGCGAGCTGGGCGTCGACCCGTGCGGCGAGGTCGATCGCGTGCGTGGGGTCGTCCTGCGGCACGACGCGGGAGGCCACGGCACGCAACGTGGTCAGCTGCGCCTCGGTCAGCACCTGCGGGGCGTATCGCCGGTCGTCGGCGACGGCGCGCCGGGCGAGGATGCCGCGGGTGTTCGAGGCGGTGCGGCTCGACGCGATGACGCGGGCGAAGTCGTCCGACATGACCGGAGCCCGCCCCGCGTCGTCGCGCCAGAAGTCGAGGACGGCCGCAGCGACCTCGGTCGGGCGCTCGAGCGGCAACAGGTGGCCGGCGCCGTCGAGGGTGAGGTGCGTGGCGCGCGGGTAGACGGCACCGTTGAGGCGGCGCTGGGCGTCCTCGCCCAGCGGCCCGTCGGCGCCACCGGCGACGATCAGGGCGGGCAGGTCGAGGGTGCCGACCTCGGCCGACCAGTCCTCGCGGCTGCCGCGGTCGAACCAGGCGGTCCACGCCTCGGGGGAGGTGCGGTGCAGGTCGGCGAGGGCCTGGTCGTCGAGCACGGCGGGCAACGGGGCACCCACGTTGTCGTCGACGAAGGAGCGGGTCGTGTCGGCGTCGAGCGGGCCGTCGGCGGCCGCGGCGATCATCTGATCGCGGTTCGACTCGCTCATCGGTTCGGGTGACGGCGGGGACGCCGCGAGCAGCACGACCCCGGCGAGACCGAAGAGGCCGCCCTGCCCGGTGAGCGTGCGAGCGGCGACGATCGAGGCGATCTTGCCGCCCATGCTGTGGCCGACGAGCAGCCAGCGGGTGGCGCCGTGGCGCCGGATCTGCCGGGTGACCTGACGGACCATGTCGTCGACGGTCACGCCGTCGACCGTGGTGGCGTCGCCGAAGCCGGGCAGGTCGAGGGCGACCACCTCGAAGTCGTCGCCGAGCGCGTCTGTGACGGGACCGTACTCGAGCCGGCTCATGCCGAGCGCGTGCAGGCAGAACAGGGTGGGGCGTGTGGTGGTGTCGCTGGTCACTCGGGCTCCTCGGAGAAGACGTGGTGCCGGGCGACGTCCCCCGTCGTCTCGGCGAGGTCGACGCTACGTCCCGCCACCGTCATCGGGCCCAATGAGGGCGTACGGACCGCGCCGGTGGTACGACTGATTGCCCACGGCGGGCGATCGTGACGCTGGGAGGCGTACCCCGAGGAGGCGCGGGCGGCGGATGCTCAGCAGTCGCGCCTTGTGCGCGTCCCGCCCGCCCGGGAGGATGGGCGGATGGAAACCGTCATCATCGCCCTCATGGTCATCGGGTCGATCGTCGTCATCTTCGGCATCGTCTTCTTCCTGGTCGCGGCGGTGCTGCCCTCCCGTGCCCCGCGTGCCGACCGTCGTGGTCGCGGCGGACGCCCCGCCGCCCGCACCCGCTAGCCCGGGCAGGCGAACGCAGCCCGGGCTCCGAGACCACGGCCCCCGGCACGGTCTGCCGGGGGCCGATCTGCAGGCCCGCCGCGAGGACACGCTCGACGACGAAGCGTCCGTTCCGCACCTTCGGCCCGGGGTCGCACCACCGATGTGGTGTCGAACCGCCGATGTGCGTGATTCGACAGCACATCGGTGGTGCGACATCGCTGCCGGCCCTACGGGACGATCGCGTCGACGTAGCCGCCGTCGACCCGCAGTGCCCCGCCCGTCGTCGCCGAGGCGAGGCGCGAGCTGAGGTAGACCACCATGTTGGCGATCTCCTCCGGCTCGATCAGTCGCTGGATGAGCGACTGAGGCCGGTGCTTCAGCATGAACTCGTGCTGGGCCTCCTCCCAGGGCAGGTCGTCGCCGACCAGCTCGCGCACGAACTCCTCGACGCCGCCCGTGTGCGTCGGCCCGGCGACGACGCTGTTGACCGTCACGCCCGAACCCGCCGCCGCCTTCGCGAACCCCCGCGACACCCCCAGCAGCGCCGTCTTCGACACCCCGTAGTGGATCATCTCGACCGGCGTCACGATCGCCGAGTCGCTCGCGATGTACTGCACGCGACCCCAGCCGCGCTGCATCATGCCGGGCAGGTATGCCCGCGTCAGCCGCACGGCCGACAGCACGTTCGTCTCGAAGTAGCGCCGCCACTCGTCGTCGTCGATGCTCAGGGCGTCGGCCGAGCCGAAGACGCCGAGGTTGTTCACCAGCACGTCGACCTCGGGGAAGGCCGCGACCGCCGCCTGGGCGCCCGCCTCGGTGGCCAGGTCGGCCGCGAGCGTGACGACCCGCGCCTCCTGGGTCTCGTCGTCGAGGGCCGCGAAGTCGGCGTCGCTCGCCAACGATTCGAGGAGGCGCGCCCGGGCCGCGTCCGTGGTCTCGGTCGAGCGTCCGTTCACGATGACGCGGGCCCCGGCTGCTGCCAGCCCCCGGGCGATCGCGAAGCCGATGCCCTGGGTCGATCCGGTGACGAGTGCGGTGGTGCCGTCGAGTTCGATCTTCATGGGTCCATCCTGCTCGCCGGCACCCCGGGTGCTCACCCGGCCTCAGCGGCGGCGCGGCACGACCATCGGCGACCCGGTCACGGGGTCCGGCACGACGACGCAGGGCAGGTCGAACACGTCGGTCACCAGCTGCTCGGTCAGCACCTCGGCCGGGGTGCCCGTCGCCACGACGTCGCCGTCGGCCATCACGATCAGGTCGGTCGCGTACCGCGCGGCCTGGTTGAGGTCGTGCAGCACCGCGACCACGGTCGTGCCCTGCCCGTGCAGCCGGGCGAAGAGGTCGAGCAGGTCGTACTGGTGCGCGATGTCGAGGTAGGTCGTCGGCTCGTCGAGCAGCAGCACCGGGGTCTGCTGCGCGAGCGCCATCGCGACCCACACGCGCTGGCGTTGACCGCCCGACAGCTCGTCGACGGGCACGTCGACCAGCTCGGTCAGGTCGGTCTCGACCAGGGCGGCGTCCACGGCCTCGCGGTCGTTCGCGGTCCACTGCCGGAAGAGCCCTTGGTGCGGGTAGCGGCCACGCGAGACGAGTTCGGCGACCGTGATGCCGTCGGGCGCGGTCGAGGTCTGGGGCAGCAACCCGACGATGCGCGCCACCTCTTTCGCCGGCACGCCCGCGAGCTCGCGTCCGTCGAGCAGGACCGACCCCGACCGGGGCTTCAGGAGGCGCGCGAAGGCCCTCAGCAAGGTCGACTTCCCGCAGGCGTTCGGCCCGACGATGACCGTGAACGAGCCGTCGCGCACGTCGGCGTCGACGGCCTCGCTCACCGTCCGGCGGTCGTAGGCGAGGTGTGCTCCGCGGGCGACGAGGCGGGAGGCGCGGGCCCCGTCGGAGGCGCGGGCGGCGTCGGGCGCACCGGTCGTGTCGGGCGCACCGGTCGCGTCGGGTGCGGGCGGGCGGGTGGCGTCGGCGTTCACGCGGACCTCCGGGATTCCGAGACGAGCAGCGTGATCAGGTAGACCCCGCCGATCACGAGGGTGACGAGGCCGACCGGCACCGGGTTGGCGGCCACGTGCTGGGCGACCAGGTCGGCGACGAGCAGCAGCACCCCGCCGACGAGCCCGCCCGCGACGAGCGGCACCCCGGCCGACCGCACCAGGCGGCGGGCCAGCTGCGGCGCGGCCAGGGCCACGAACGCGATCGGCCCGGTGCTGGCGGTGACCACGGCGGTCAGCGCGACGCCGACCACGACGAGCGCCAGGCGGGACCGTTCGGCGCCGAGGCCGTGCGACCGGGCGGCGTCGTCGCCGAGTTCGAGCTGGCGCAGCGGCCGTGACAACCCCATGACGAGCGGGGTCAGCACGACGAGCAGCACGAGCGCCGGGACGAGCTGCTTCCAGCCGACGAGCGCGAGCGAGCCGGCCCCCCAGAACGACGCGGTCAGCGCGACCTCGGTCTGGGCGCGCAGCAGCAACCAGCTGTTGACCGAGTGCAGCAGGGCGGTGACGCCGATGCCCACGATGATCAGCCGCAGCCCGTGCACACCGCGGCGGTAGGCGAGCAGGTAGACCACCAACGCGGTCACGAGCCCGCCGATCAGGGCTCCGGCCGCCGTGCCGATCGTCGAGGCCGCACCCGACACGATGACGACGATCGCCCCGGTGTAGGCGCCGGTCGAGAAGCCGATCACGTCGGGCGAGCCCAGCGGGTTGCGGGTCAGCGACTGGAAGATCGTGCCCGAGACGCCGAGGGCGGCGCCGAAGACGAGGGCAGCGAGGACGCGCGGCAGCCGCCAGTTCAGCACGATGGTCGAGGCGAACCCGTCGCCGCCGAACAGGGCCCGCACGACCTCGGGTGGGCTGAGCGGGTAGTCGCCGATGCCGAGGGCGACGATCGCGACGACGACGGCCACCACGACCAGCGTCAGCGTCGCCGTGCGTCGCCGCCCGCCGGTCGAGCGCCGCGAGCGCAGGAGGCGCGGGCCGACACCCGGGGAGGCCGGCGTCGGCCGCGGACCCGACGGCGTGCCCGTGCCCCGGGTCGGGCGCGTGCCCGGCCCGTCCGCCCGCCTCATGCGCCGCCCACCCGTCGGCGTCGGGCGATCGCGATGAGCACGGGGGCGCCGACGGCCGCAGTGACGAGCCCCGCGGCCAGCTCACCCGGGGGAGCGACCACGCGGCCGAGGACGTCCGCGAGCAGCAGCAGCACCGGCCCGAGCACGGCCGAGAGGGCGGTGATCCACGGCTGGCTGGGCCCGACGACGCCGCGGGCGGCGTGCGCGACCATGAGCCCCACGAACGCGATGGGCCCGACCACCGCGGTCGCGCCTCCGGCCAGCAGGGTGACGACGACCAACGAGACGACGCGCACGGCCGGCACCGAGACGCCGACCGACGCGGCGTGCTCGTCGCCGAGCGCGACGGCGTCGAGCGGGCGCGAGGCGATCAGGGCGACGACGACCCCGGCCGCGACGAAGGGCAGCACGGTGAGCACGGGTTCCCAGCCGCGGTCGGCGAGCGAGCCGACCTCCCACGCGCGGACGGCGTCGAAGCGACGGGGGTCGGCCAGCACGATCGACGAGGTGATGCCCGCGAGCACCGACCCGAGCGCGAGGCCGGCGAGGGTCAGGCGGGCGGGACCACCGCCTCCGCGTCCGGCGCCGCCGATCAGGGCGACGGCGACCGTCGCGACACCGGCGCCGACGAACGAGAACCAGACCCAGCCGCTCGCCGAGGTCACCCCGGCGAAGCCCACCGCGAGGGCGACGGCGAAGGCGCTGCCCGAGGTGACGCCGAGGATGCCCGGGTCAGCCAGCGGGTTGCGCGTCACGGCCTGCACGACGGCCCCGGCGACCCCGAGCCCGGCGCCGGCCACGATCGCGGCGACCGTGCGCGGCAGGCGGAGGTCGAGCACGGCGGTGGCGTCGGCGGTGTCGCGGCTCGCGGCCCCGGTGAGGATGCGCAGCACGTCGTCGAAGGCGACCGGCCGCGCGCCGACGGCGAGTCCCAGCACGACGGCGAGGGCCAACAGGGCCAGGGCGGCCACGAGGGCGAGGAGGCGCGTGCGGGTTCGCCGGGAGCCTCGCGTCGGTCGCGGGGCACGGCCGACCGTGAGCGCTCGGGGCATCGCCATGATGATTAGCTTAGGCTACCCTCACTTGGAGTCCGGCCGGGCGGCGCACGTCGCCGCCCGGACCCGACCCCCGCACCCCACCTTCCGCCCGACACCACGTCACAGCACCGACGTCACAGCCCTGAGGAACACATGCGCAAGAAACTCTCGATCGCCGCCGCCGTCGCGGTCGCCACCCTCGCCCTGGCCGGCTGCTCGGCCGACACTGACTCCGACGACGCCACCGGCGGTGCCTCGGGCGGGTCGGGCGCGTTCCCCGTCTCGATCGACACGAAGTTCGGCGAGGTCACCGTCGAGAAGAAGCCGACGCGCGTCGTCGCACTCGGCTGGGGCGACGCCGAGGCGGCCCTCGCGCTGGGCGTTCAGCCCGTCGGGGCGTCGGACTGGCTGGCCTTCGGTGACGACGCCGACGGCGTCGGCCCGTGGGCACAGGGTCTCTACGACCAGGCCCCCGAGATCATCGGCACCCTCGAGCCCTCCTACGAGGCCATCGCGGCCCTCGAGCCCGACGTCATCCTCGACACGAAGAGCTCGGGCGACCAGGAGCGCTACGACCGTCTGTCGAGCATCGCCCCGACCGTGGGCGTGCCCGAGGGAGGCGACAGCTACCTGACCGACTTCGAGGACCAGATGGAGCTCGTCTCGAAGGCACTCGGTGAAGAGGCCGAGGGCGAACGACTCGTCGACGAGAACGAGAAGGCCGTCGAGGCCGTCGCCGACGCCCACCCCGAGTGGAAGGGCAAGACGATCACCGCCGCCACGAAGACCAGCGAGGGCTGGGGCGCCTACGTCGAGGACAGCGAGCGGGTCGAGCAGCTCGAGGCGCTCGGCTTCGAGCAGAACCCCGCGATCTCGGCGCTGAAGCCGAACGCCGGCGGCTTCTCGGTGTCGATCTCGAGCGAGCAGCTCGACCAGATCGACGCCGACGTCATCGTGGCGTTCCCGATCTACATCGACACGACCGAGATCACCGACGACCCGCAGTGGAAGGCCCTGTCGGCCGTGCAGGACGGCCACGCGGTCGTCATCGACGGAGACGTCGCCGCCGCGTACTCGCTCGGCTCGGCGCTCTCGCGCCAGTACGCGCTCGACCAGCTGGTGCCGCTGCTCGAGGGCGCCTCGAAGTAGTCGCCGCGCCCGCGGTCGGCATCGCGGCGAGCAGGACGGGCGGGTTCGTCCGATGCGGGCGTCGTCGGACGCCCGCATCGCACGGACCCGCCCGTTCCTGCGTGTTCCGCGGCGCCCGGGTGTGCCGGATCGCTGCAGAGGGTGAAAGATGTTCTGGTGACCCACGAGCTGCACGACCTGATGACCCCCGAGAAGAACGTCCAACGCATCATGTGGACCGGCACGATCTGGTTCGTCGCCGCGGTCGGCAGCGTGGCGGTGGCCCTGGGGCTGCTGCTCGCGACCGGCTGGCGTCCCGCCCTCCTCTCGGCCGGGCTGGCGACGTTGTTCTGGGTCGGTGCCGCGCTCGTCGCCCTGAGCGTCGGGCTCATCGGTTGGTCGGGCTGCCCGATCCTCGAGGTCGACGTCCCCACGGCGGACCGCAACAAGACCCGCACCATGCAGGCCGGCACGATGCTCTTCATCGTCGGCGGTGCCGCCGCGCTGCTCGCCGTCCTGCTCGGCCCCTCGAGCTGACGCCGGAGCCCGGCGGGTCGACGCCGCCGCCCGGCGGGCCGACGCCCTCGGCCTCCGGGGGACACCTCACGACCGCCCGTCACTAGGGTGGCGCGAATGAGCGAACACGAGCCCTCGACGACGGCCACCGCCCTGCCGGGCCCCGACTGGACCGAGCACGTCGTGTGGTGGCACGTGTACCCCCTGGGATTCGTCGGGGCGGACACGACGGGAGCGGACCGCTCGCCGGCACCGCGCCTCCTCGATCTCGTGCCGTGGCTCGACCACCTACTGGCGCTCGGCGCCAACGGGCTCGCCCTCGGGCCGGTCTTCGCGTCGTCGACCCACGGCTACGACACCGTCGACTGGTTCACGATCGACCCGCGCCTCGGCACCGAGGCCGACCTCGTCACCCTGATCGAGGCCGCCCACGCGAAGGGCGTCAAGGTCATGCTCGACGGCGTCTTCAACCACGTCGGCCCCGAGTTCCCCGCGCTGGTCGAGGCCCGTCGCGACCCCGACTCGAGCGCGGCCTCCCTGTTCCGGCGCGAGGCCGACGGCAGCCTGGGCACCTTCGAGGGGCACGGCGGGCTCATCGCCCTCGACCACTCGTCGCCCGAGGTCGCCCGCACCGTCAAGGACGTCCTGACGTACTGGGCCGACCGCGGGGCCGACGCCTGGCGCCTCGACGCCGCCTACTCGGTGCCCTCGGAGTTCTGGGCGACCGTGCTGCCGCCGCTGCGTGAACGGCATCCCGACGTGTACGTCGTCGGAGAGGTGCTGCACGGGGACTACGCGGCGGCCGTCCGTGACGGAGGCCTCGACTCGGTCACCCAGTACGAGCTGTGGCAGGGCGTCTGGCACGCCCTGGCCGAGGTCAACCTGTTCGAGCTCGAGTGGGCGCTGCAGCGTCACGACGGGTTCCTCGACGACTTCGTGCCGCTGACCTTCGTCGGCAACCACGACGTCACGCGCATCGCCAGCCAGATCGACGACGAGCGCCACCACGACCACGCGATCGTCCTGCTCTTCACCCTCGGCGGCACGCCCTCGGTCTACTACGGGGACGAGTTCGGCCTGCGGGCCGTCAAGGAGGCGCGGGTCGGCGGCGACGACGCGGTGCGTCCCGCGTTCCCCTCGACGCCTGCCGAGGCTCCGGGTGCCGGCGTCCCGGACGCCCTCCCCGAGGTCCTCGCCCTGCACCAGGAACTGATCGGCGTGCGACGTCGGCACCCGTGGCTGCACACCGCCCGCAGCCGCACCGTGTCGGTCGCGAACGAGTCGCTCGTGCTCGAGGTCACGGGCGTCGGGGCGGGCGAGGCGCTCGTCGTCGCGCTGAACCTCGGCGACGACGAGCTGCGCGTGGCCGACCCCGCGCCGGGTGGGTGGTTGGCCGGTCGGGACGCGGGCCTCGACGGCGACGTGCTGTCGGTGGGGCCGCACGGCTGGGCGGTCGTCGCCCGCGCCTGACCCGGCGCGCGCCTGAACCGGCCCGCGCCTCCGCGGTCCCTCCGATGCCCGTGGGCATCCCCTGGGAGT
Organism: Frigoribacterium sp. CFBP 8751; assembly: GCF_014841545.1. Lineage (NCBI taxonomy): Bacteria > Bacillati > Actinomycetota > Actinomycetes > Micrococcales > Microbacteriaceae > Frigoribacterium > Frigoribacterium sp. CFBP 8751. Next base: position 9,885 of record NZ_JACYUB010000001.1, on the reverse strand, counting down.
CGCGACGAACCCGGCCGGGCCGTCGCTACCGTGCCACGCATGGCTAAGACACGAGAGCTACTCATGACCTCGACCCTCGCCGTCGGTGCGCTGGTCGCCGCCACCGGATGCACGTCCGACCCCGCCGTGACGGCTCCGACCGCCGCGGCCACGGGCGCGCCGAGCGCCCCGGCGGCGACCGCGACCCCGGCCGGTTCCGAACAGGACTCGGCCGAGCAGGCGATCGTCGTGCGCTACCTCGAGGCGATCTCGGGCGGAGACACGGCGGCGGCCTGGGCCCTGCTGACCCCCGAGGCGCAGCAGTTCTACGGCGCCGAGCGGACCTTCGCCGAGTACTCGCCGGTGGACGGCACGGTGACGCCCGACGAGGCGTCGGCCCTGGTCGACGCCGACCTGACCGTGGCCGAGGGGCCCGAGGGCGCCTTCACGCTGGTGAGCGCCACGACCGACGACCTCGCCGACGCCTGGATCGTGCGCGAGACGGCCGACGGCCTGCGCGTCGACGACGCCGGCGTGCCGCCGACCGGCGACTCGCTCTACGAATGGGACAACCCGGCCGCCGGCGCCGAGGACCAGACCGCAGGAGGCGCGGTGTACGACACCACGGCCCCCGCGTCGATCTCGTTCGCCAGCCCGCAGAGCCAGGACCAGACCGAGCCGAGCGTCGTCGGCTACCCCGACACGCTCTGGGTCTTCCTCGACGGGCAGCAGCTGCCGTCGATCCAGGCCGTGTCGGCCGGCTCGGGCAAGCGCTTCACGACCGAGATCGGCGAGTCCGGCGGGGCCGGCCGCGGCCTCACCGTCGTGTGGCAGACGGGTGCCGACTCGCTCGGCTGGCGCAGCAGCACCGTCGTGCTCTGAGGTCGCCGAGGCTCGTGGTCCGAGGTCGTGCCCCGGGGCTCGGGGCTCGTACCTCAGGGCTCGTGACGACTGGCCGCACGTCGTCCTCGTCGCCCCATGAACCCGGTTTCGAACGATGAACCCGGAAGCTCGTGGGTTCATCGTTCGAAACCGGGTGCACGGGCGTGCGGCGGCCGCGCCGCCGCGGGCCACGGACGGTCACGCGGCGGGCAGTCACGCGGCGGGCAGCCGTGCCCGCCTCAGCGGCGGCGCAGCAGCGCCATCGCCTCGAGGTGCGGCGTCTGCGGGAACATGTCGAACACGCGCGTGGCGACCACGTCGAACGACGGCATCGCGTCGAGGTCGCTCGCCAGGGTGACGGGGTTGCAGCTCGAGTAGACGACGTGCTCGACGTCCGACCCCTCGAGCCAGCCGGCCAGCGTGGCGCCGATGCCGCGTCTCGGCGGGTTGACGATGACCAGCTCGGGAGGCGCGGTGCCGGCCCCTGCGGACCCCGGCTCCGCCGACGCGGATGCGGCCGCGGTCGTCGCGAACCGGGTCGCGTCGTCCGCCGCGAAGCGTACGTGCTCGAGGCCTGCACGACGGGCGCTGCCCCGGGCGCTGGCCACCGCCTCCTCGCTGGTCTCGATGCCGACGACCTCGCGGTGAGCGTGCCGACTCGTGCGGCCGGCGCCCGGGCGCGCGACGTGCAGGGCGAAGCCTCCGACGCCGCAGTAGAGGTCCCACACCGTGGCCGGGTCGATCGCGTCGACCCACTCGGCGGCCTGCGCGTAGAGCCCGGCCGCGATCGCGGTGTTCGTCTGGAAGAAGCTCTGCGGACGCAGCTCGAGGTCGACCTCGCCCAGCTGCATGGTGAGCGTCTCGCGGTCGGTCAGCACGATCTCGTCGGTGCCCTCGAGCACGGCCTTGTGCTCGGGCAGCAGGTTGACCGACACGACCGCGACCCGGGGCAGGGCCTCGAGCAGCCAGGGCAGCTCGGCCCGCAGCCGCGGCAGGGCCTGCTCGCTGCGCAGCACGAAGCGCACCATCAACTCGCCGGAGGGCGACTCGGTCACGTGCACGTACTTCGCCTCGCCGCGGCGCTTCGGCACGTCGTACGGCAGGAGGCGCGCCCGGGTCACGAACGCCGCCAGCGTCGGCAGCGCCTCCTGGATGCCCGCCGTGTGCAGCCCGCAGCCACGCAGGTCGACACCCTGCCCACGGCCGTCGAGGATGCCGAGCGTCGGCTCGTCGATCGTGCCGCCGACGACCATCTTCGCCTTGTTGCGGAACCCCGACTCGGGGCCGGTCAGCGTCGGCAGCCAGGCGGCGGGGGCGTGGCGCTCGCCGAGGAGGTCGCGGACGCGCACCTCTTTCTCGGCGACCTGCACCGGGTAGGGGCGGTCGAGGAGCGTGCACGAACGGCACAGCCCCGCGTCGAAGTAGTCGCACTGCATGGCGGGCCGAGTCTAGGCGAGGGGGAGGGCGTGGCGACCCGCGCCTCCTCGGCCGGGTGCGGCCGGGTCAGAGCTGGGTGATGCCGCGCACGAGGGCGAGGGCGCTGCCGACGGCCGCGAGCGTCAGGACGAGGATGCGGCCGACCCGGGCCGGCACGACCTTGCTGAGGTGGTGCCCGACGAACGCGCCGACGAACAGCAGGCCGAGCGCTCCCGCCCACACGGGGACCGGCTCGGTGGGGATGCCCTTCGTCAGCACCGAGGTCAGGTTGACCGCCAGCAGGAACACCTGGCCGGTGCCGACGAAGACCTCGCGGGGCCACCGGTCGCTCGTCGCGTGCACCGTCAGCGCCGGGCCGCCGACGCCGGCGGTCACGTTCATGAAGCCGCCGAGCGCGCCCGCGGCCACGGCGCCGACCCGGCCGGGCAGGAGGCGCGCGCGGCTCGAGAACGCCATCACCAGCACACCGACCAGGGCCAGGGTGCCCACCGCGACGGTCAGCGGGCCGGTCGGGGCGGTCTGCACGACCCACGCACCGATCGGGATCGTCGCGAGCGCGGGCAGGACGAGGAGGGCCGCCGTCCGCCACCGCACCGTCCGCCAGGTGCTCGCCAGCACGACCAGCGCGAGCACGGCGGCGAGGGCGTTGCCGACCGAGACGCCGGCCTCGGGGCCGAGGACCACGACGAGCAGGGGTGCGGCCGTGAGCGCGAAGCCGATGCCCGCCATGCGTTGCGTCAGGGCGCCGACCACGATGGCCGCGGCGGCGAGGGCGAGCGTCAGCGGGGTCACGCCGTCACGCTACCGGGCGTGGGTGCGGGGCGGGCGGGGCAGGGCAGCGCCGCTGTGGGCAACCGGCGGGTACTACGCCAGGAGATGGGCACGGCGCCAGGACTAGTCGTGGTGCGGTGTCCATCTCGTGGTGCGGTGGGGGCGTCAGTAGGGTGGCGGCATGACCGACTCGTCGAAGACCGTCCAGTTGCGCCGCTACGAGCTCGTCGAGGGGGTGCTCGACGACTTCGTCGCCTGGTTCGCCTCGACGTTGATCCCCGCCCGGCTGTCCGAGGGCTTCGAGATCGAGTTCGCCTACGCCGACCGTGACGCGAACCAGTTCGTCTGGGCCGTCAGCGCCCCGGGGGACGCCGCGCGCTTCGCCGAGGTCGAGGCCGCCTACCTGCAGTCCGAGGCGCGCGCCGCGGCGTTCGCCGGCCAGCCCGTGCGGGTGGCGACGCAGCACGTCACGCTCGTGGAGCCCGTCGCCTGACCGCCCCGCCCCTGCGACACCGCCGAGGGGACAGGACACCGCCGAACGCCGCGGTGTCCTGTCCACTCGGCGATGCCTCGTCAGCACGGCCGACGTCGGCGCGGTGACGGCTCCGGGCAGGCCCGACTAGAGGGCGTCGACGAACATCTGGGTCGCGAGCGGCACGTTCGTGGCGTTCGACGACGGGTCCCAGCCGACGACCGCGACGGCGTCGCCGCCGACGCGGGCGGTCAGGCCGACCAGGGTGAAGCTGCCGCCGCCGACGGTGCCCGTGACGCGCCAGCCGAGCGACTCGTCGGTGCCCGTGAGGGTCGGCTCGGTGGTCTCGACCGTGGTCTGCACGGGCTGGCCCTGCATCGTGAAGAGGGCGGTGCCGTCCGCGCAGCGCGTCAGGGCGTCGGATGCCTCGGCGACCAGGGCCGAAGCCGCGTCGTCGTCACCCGTGCTCGCGACGACGGTGGTCATCGAGCGGTCGTTGCTCGTGCCGAACTCGAGCGCGCCGTCGGGGGCGGCGTCGTCCCAGCCGACGCCGAACGGGGCGAGGCAGCTCGGGTCGCTCGCGGTCAGCCCCGGGTAGACCGAGTCGAGCAGCTGGTCGGTCGTGTCGAACTCGTCGGGCACGAACTGGATGCCCGTGAAGACGGACGCCAGTTCGGCGTCCGAGAGGGCGGCCGACGAGGCGTCGGCGGTCGCCGTGGCCGACGGACTCGCCGCGGTGGTGGCGCTCGGCGTCGTGGTCGGCTCGTCGCCGGCACCCCCTGAGCACCCGGTCAACAGCAACACGAGAGTGGCGGCCCCGATGGGCAGCGTGGTCCTGATCGACATGTCGTCCCCTCCGTCCGGGCACCCCCGTGGTCCCGCGACGCCCCGAGGCTACCAGCGGGTCGTGATGCTGCTCGGGCCCGCGCGTCGCACCGCGGACCCGACGTCGCACCGTCGAGATCGGCGGTGCGACGTCCGGTTCGTGGTGCGACCCGGGCCGATGACGGGAGGCCGATCGGCCTCGGACCCCGGGCTCAGGGCAGCAGGCCCGAGCGGTAGGCCCAGACGACGGTCTGCAGGCGGTCCCGGGTGCCGAGCTTGGTCGTGATGCGGGTGAGGTGTGACTTGACCGTGCTCGTCTCGACCACCAGGCGCTCGCCGATTTCGTCGTTCGACAGCCCTTCGCCGAGCAGGCGGACGAGCTCGCGCTCGCGCTCCGTCAGGACGTCGGGCGACGGCTCGACCGCCGACGTCCGCCGGCGCCGCGTGAACTCGGCGATCACCCGCCGCGTGGTGGCGCCGTCGATCGCGGCGCGACCCGAGGCCAGGGCCCGGACGGCACCGACGAACTCGTCGGGCTCGACGTCCTTGAGCACGAACCCGCTCGCGCCCGCCTCGAGGGCACCGAACACGTACTCGTCCAGGTCGAAGGTCGTGGCGACGAGGACCGCGGGGGTGCTCGCCGACCCGACCCGCGCCTCCTGCCCGTCGACGGCATCGCCGCCGAGGGGCGGGTCGCCGCCGAGGGCCGAACCGCCGCCGAGGGGCGCTGACGAGCCGAGGCCGCCGGCAGCGGCCGTTCCCGCGCCACCGGGCCCGACCCGGGCGTCGACGATCGCCCGCGTGGCCTCGATGCCGTCGCCGCCGGGCATGCGCACGTCCATGACGACGACGTCGGGGCGGGTGCGTCGCACGACCTCGACCGCCTCGCGCCCGCCGGACGCCTCGCCGACGACCTCGATGCCGCCCGCCGTCTCGAGCACGACCCGGAAGCCGGTGCGCACGATCGCCTGGTCGTCGACCAGCACGACCCGGATCACTCCGCACCCCCGCCGGCGAGCCCCACACCGGGCCCGGGCGTCGCCGCGGGCGTCGCAGCGGGTGCCGACGGCCCGGCCGTCGAGGCGTCCGCCTCGACCGGCAGCTCGAGCCGCACCCGCCACTGCCCCTCGGCGGTCACCCCGGTGTCGAGCCGTCCGCCGACCAGGTCGGCCCGCTCGCGCATGCCGACCAACCCGAAGCCGCCGCCCCCCGACGTGGCGCGAGAGAGGGGCAGGTCGTTCTCGACGACGATCACGAGGGACTCGGCCGTCGCGCGGAGACGCAGCTCGACCGTCGCCCCCGGCGCGTGCCGACGGGCGTTGACGAGCGCCTCCTGCACCGTGCGGTAGGCCGTCACGTCGGCGAGCGGGGCCAGCGACGGCAGCGTCCCGTCGACGTGCGAGTCGACGACGGCCCCGGAGGCGCGGGCCTGGTCGACGAGGTCGCCCACGTCGCCGAGACCGGGAACGGGCACGGTGCCGCTCGGTCCGTCGCCGGTCTCGCGGAGGATGCCCACGATCGACCGGAGCGCGTCGAGGGTCTCGCGGCCCTGGGCGCGGACGCTGCGCAGGGACTCCTTGGCGCGCTCGGGGTCGCCGTCGACGAGGCGTTCGGCGGCACCCGCCTGCACGACGAGCCCGGTGAGGTGGTGGGCGGCGACGTCGTGCAGTTCACGGGCCATGCGGGTGCGCTCGGCGGCGACCGCGGCCCGGGTGAGCGTCGCCTGGTGCTCGACGCCCTCGGCCGCGCGGGCCCGGGCGTCACGGTCGTGGGCGCGGCGCAGGGCCACCCATGAGCCGACGGCGGCGCTCACGCCGTTGATCAGCACGGCACTGGCCACGAGGGCGAGCGCCTCGACGACGACGCCGACCTCGCCGAGCCCCGCGGGGGCACCGAGCTGGTCCTTCACGAGGGCCGAGGCCCCGACGGCGGCCCCGACGGCCTCGATGCCGACGGCGGCGAGCACCGCTCCGACGACGGCCCGGGTGGGCCGCAGGGTGGCGACCGTGTACGCCGTGACGACGGGGGCGGCCGTCCACAGGGCGAGGCCCGTCGGCAGCACCGCGAGCAGGGCGGCCTGCAGGACGGCGACCGCGAGCAGGGCCGTGACGGGTCGGACGCGTCGGAGCGCCAGGGGCACGTGCTGGACGAGCGCCAGCACGATCACGGCGACGATCTGGGCCGTCGGGATGCTGCGGTTCGCGCCGTAGAACTCGCCCGCCGCGAGCAGCGTCGCGAGGAAGGCGATCGTGACGAGCGCCCAGACGCCGGCGAGCACGACGTCGCGGCCGAGCACCGTGTGCACGCCGAGCCGGTCGAGGACCCGGCGCACCGTGTCGACCCCGGGGCCGGCCCGGTCGGCGGCCGGCGCCGCGGCGGGCGGGGTGTCAGGGCTCGTGGTCACGGTCCGAGCATGCCAGGTGCCACGGGCCTCCCGGCCCCGGACCGACGACTGCTGTGCACCGTCGGCCCGGGTGTCGCGCTGGGGGCGGGGCATCAGAAGCTCACGCTCGGGGCGATGAGGCGGAAGCCGAAGGCGAATCCGGCGAGGACGACGAGCGACACGAGGACGAGCACGCGTCCGGTCACGACGGCCCAGCCGCGACGCTCGCGCACGGCCTGCCAGGCGACCAGGGCGGCCGGCACGATCGCGACGACGCCGAGCAGCTGCAGCCCCTGCAGCACGCGCAGGGTCACGGCCGACACCTCGGCGAACGACATGGCCTGGACCGCGACGACCGCCCAACCGACGAGGGCCAGCAGCGTCGACGCCTGTCCCAGACGGGACAGCAGCAGGGTGCGGTCGCGGCGACGCGGGGTGGTCGCGACCGCCCCGGTCGACGGGCCGGCCCGGAGGTCCCGACGGCGGCGTCCCACACCGGCGAGGGCGGTGGCAGGCCAGACGATCATCGAGGCGAGCAGCACCACGACGGCCAGGACCACGCCCGGCAGCACGGCCGACGCCGCCTGCCAGGGCTGCGCCCGCAGCATGGTGAAGGAGGCGCCCCACGAGATCGCCTCGACCGTCGAGTCCCCGTCGGTGTCGGCGGTCCGCGTCGCGAGCAGGGCGTCTCCGCCGACCTCGCGCCACAGGTCGGTCCCGACCTTCTCGTAGACGCCGGTGGTCACGCCGAGGGGTTTCGGGCTGACGGCGACCGTGCCGTCCGAACGGGGGACGATCGTGGTCTGACCGCTCAGCGCGAGCAGGGCGCCGGGGTTGGTGACGGGGGAGCGCGACGAGAGGTACGTGCCGGCCAGGTCGGCGGCCACGGGGCCGTCGGTCGAGTCGGTCGAGTCGGTCGAGTCGGACGCGTCGGTCGAGTCCGCGGCCGCCGCGTCACGCAGGTACCGGTCGGCGAACCCCTGCAGCACCGTGGTGCGCAGGTCGAGGGAGGCCGTGGCCGATCGTCCGCTGCCGTTCATGCTGAGGAAGATGCCGGTGTCGTGCTCGGGGAACATCCGCATCGCCGAGTGGAACACCTGCGTGTCGCCGTCGTGGCCGAAGGCGGCCAGGCCGGGCGTGCTGTCGTCGAAGAACGCGAGGTCCATGCGCTGGCCGGCGACGAGCGTGCCGAGGTCGTCCGCGTCGAGGGCGGGGCGGTGCATCTCGGCTAGCGTGTCGGGCTGCAACAGCGCCTGGTCGTCGGGCAGGTCGCCGAGCTGGGCGAGCATGAACCGGGCCATGTCGGTCGCGGTGGCCGACATCGCACCGGCCGGTGCCGCGTTGACGACCTCGGTGGCGACGGCGGGCTTCGAGTCGTCGGGGTAACCGTGCGCCAGGCGGGCGTCCAGGTCGGCGGGCAGCGGCTGGGCGAACGACGACGAGGTCATGCCGGCCCGGTCGAAGACGTCCTTCTGCAGCAGGTCGGCGAACGGGACCCCGCTGACGCGCTCGGCGACGTAACCGGCCAGGGTGGCTCCGTAGTTGGAGTACGCCGGGGTCGTGCCGGGCACGAAGACCTGGGCCGGGGGAGCCTCGCTGACGGCCTCGCGCAGCGTCTTCTCGCTGCCGGGCGTGCCGATCAGTCCCGCGATGACCTCCTCGAAGCCGGCCGTGTGGGTGAGCAGGTGCCGCAGGGTGACGGCGCCCTTCGGGGTGTCGAGGTCGAAGTCGAGGTACTGCTGCACGTCGGTGTCGAGGTCGAGGTCGCCCTGCTCGACGAGCTGCATGACGGCGGTGGCCGAGACGACCTTCGAGACCGAGCCGACGCGGAACAGCGTGCGCTCGGGGTCGACGGCCTCGGCGGGCGTCTCGCCGGTGCCGGTGTCGGCCATGCCGTAGCCGCGGGCGGTCAGCAGCTTCCCGTCGGCGACGACCGAGACGGTCGCCCCCGGGATGCCGGTGGTCTGCAGCGCCGAGCCGACGGCGCCGTCGAGCCACGTGTCGACGTCGTCCTGCGTGAGCGAGTGACCGCCGGGCTGGTGCTGCGGCGGTGCAGGAGGCGCGGGCTCGGCGGTCGCGCCCGTCGCCCCGGACGCGCACCCGGCGAGGGTGACGCCCAGGGCGACGACGGCCGCGGCGGCGAGGGACTTTCGGACGAGGAGGCGCGGGTGGCGCCGCCGGGACGGAGGGGCTTCTCGGGTCGGTGTCGTGATCATGCCTCTACGCTCGCGGCTGCGCCGCCGCGACACCGGGTGCAGGAGTCGGGACCTCGCGTACGACTTTCGTCGTACGCCGGTGCCTCCCCCGCCCGGACCAGCCGGGCGTCGGTGGTCCCGCCTACGGTCACCGACATGGGCGTGCAGACGAAGTTCGAGAACGCGCGGGCGGCGCTGCGCAAGCCGCCGGCCGAGCACCCGTGCGCGATCCCCCCGATCCCGGGCGGGCAGGGGCTGTGGCTGATCCGGCAGGGCGAGGCGCCGGCGCTCGGCTTCGTGCGCCAGCGGCCGGTCACGGGCGGCTTCGCGTTCGACGTCTACGCCCACTGCCGCGACGAGGGCGGGCGTCGCCCGTGGCTCCACACGGCGTCGTCGTTGAACTCGGCCGTCGCGTGGACGCTGCAGCACGACGCCGACGTCCGCGCGCTCATCGCCCGCAGCACCGCCGAGCCCGACCCGTGGCCGCCCCCCGCGCCTCCTGAGCCTGCCGCCGGTCGCCGCCGCCGCACCCCCTGAGCGCGAGCCCGACTGCACGCGAAAAACCCGGTTTCGAAGGATGAACCCAGAAGAAACGGGGTGCATCGTTCGAAACCGGGTTCACGGCTGGTCGGGACGCGGGGCGCGGGGCGCGGGGCGCGGGGCGCGGGGCGCGGGGCGCAGAGCGCGCGGCGGCGGGACACGGAAAAACCCCGCCCCGTGCGTGAGCACGAGGCGGGGTCCACCGGGATCGCCGACCCCGTCGAGCAGGGCGGGGCCGGTGCGTCGTCACGGAGACGACCCGGGTTCCGGGCCGCACCTCGCGAGGCGGGGTGCGGCCCTGGGGCCGGGCCGGCGGGTAGCCGGCCGGACGGGTGTTACTCCGTGGCGGCGGTGATCTTCGCGACGCCGACGAGCATCTCGTCCTGGACGGCGTCGGTCTT